>JACKPC010000001.1:0-1200000 GCA_024233835.1 Leptospiraceae bacterium | reverse complement strand
ATTTTATTTTTCCTGTTTCTTACCATTTTTTCAAATTTTAGTACAAGTCCCTTACCTACAGAGAGCTTTCTTCGTTTTTGCGAGGTTAAAACCAATCCAAAATTAAAACAGGCAATAGACGAAAAGGAAGACAGTTTCGGACTTTCTCTTTTATCTTACTGTATCTTGAAAGGTCAAACGGGGCAGGTTGATTGGCTTCTAAAACAGAATGCAGACAGAGAATCTCTGGCCTATAACTGGTGGACTCCTATCTTCTGGGCGAGCTTGAATGGAGAATACGCCTCTGTGCGCTTGCTTTTACAGGCCGGGGTTTCGGTCAATATAAAAGGTGATGATGGGAAAACTCCCTTACACCTGGCCTGTCTGGGTTTACATGAATCCCTTTTTATAGACTTTCTGAAGACGAATCCCTCTTTACAGCTTTTACCCGAGTTTATTAAAAAAAGTATTCATCACGGAGAAAAAGAAAACTATTTCTGGATTATTAGAAGCCTGCTTGTTAAAGGAGCCAATCCGGATATACCGGATGAGAAGGGTTTGAGCGTTCTGGATCTGGCAAAGCAAATAGAGGACTTAGAACTTCTAAAGATACTGGAAGAAAGCACGAAACTCTAAGCCTCTACTCTAATTACTAAACCCATACAGGCATAAACTCCTTTGGGATATTAATTATGCTGGATTTTATTTCAGGGATTCTGTATCTTATTTTAGTTTTATGTTAATACGCAGGATCTGGAAAAAGTTAGTCTTTACAGAAAAAATTCAGAACTTACATCATACCGTTCTGGCTAAGAGAGAGATTATCTTTAATAAACTCTTATTCATTGGAATCTCACAATTAGTCCTTGTCATTCTTGCAAGTTTAGTTATAGGACTCATTGCCTATTTATATCTCAATATCCTGTATACAGAACATCTTCTGGCCTATATCTTAACATCCTGTATTCTGATGTTCTTTTTAGCCTTGCTGTATAGATTCAACAACAAAAGTCCTTCCCATATCTTTAAAATTTTGGCCTATATACTTGCCCATATTTATATTGTTATTCTTTGTTTGTATTCCGGTCCCGGTCCAAGAATTGAAATGCTCATCTTTAGCTTATTACCCCTTCCATATTTTGTGATGGATAGGGAGAATAAGTTTTTTATTATAGCGGGAATTTTAATCAGTAGTTTTTTCTTAGGTTTAATCTTTTTTTTCTACTACAAAACCAGTGCCCTGTATCCTCTTCCTCCTATCTTTGATGGAAGCATTTTTTTTATAGCAATACTTTTTAACCTGAGTACCATTTCCATTTGCTCTTATCAATTCTTTTTAGAAACCTTCCGGGCAGAAGAAGCCCTTCAATTCGAACAGGAAAAGTCAGAAGAACTTCTTCTAAATATTTTACCCAGAGAGCTGGCTATAGAATTAAAAGAAGGAAAGAGATCTAAACCAAGACGTTATGATTATGCAAGTGTTTTGTTTACTGATTTTGTTGGTTTTACCCGTGTCTCACAAAAGCTTAGTCCGGAAGACCTGGTCAGTGAGCTTGATGATTTTTTTAGCAAAATAGACAGTATTCTTGAAGAATATGGAATCGAAAAATTAAAAACTATAGGTGACGCCTATATGTGTGCTGCCGGAATCCCAAATCCCTCTCCAAGTCACGCGGTAGATTGTATTTTACTGGCATTAAAGATTGTCGAATTTTCCAGAAGATTAAAAAAAATCAGGATAAAACAGGGGAAGAATTTTTGGGAACTCAGAATTGGAATTCATTCTGGGCCTTTAGTTGCAGGAGTAATCGGTCAAAAAAAATTCGCTTATGATGTATGGGGAGACACGGTAAATACTGCCAGCCGTATGGAATCGACCGGTGAGAGTGGAGAAATTAACATTTCTGACTCTACCTATGAGCTGGTAAAAGATTTCTTTGTATGTGAACCGAGAGGTAAACTATATGCAAAGAACAAAGGCTGGATAGAAATGTATTTTGTAAAAGGCATACACCCAAATCTTTCTTTATCAAAAAGAGGAAAAACACCAAATGAAAAATTTATGGAAAAATATAAAGTGTTAGGTTTTGAAGAAGAAAACATTACAATTTGAATATATGTTAAAGTAGTGAATTTTTCAAAAAAAGGCCGATAGGAGTAAAGTTATTTCCCGTAATACGAACTTAGTATCTTCTGATATAGATAAAGCTCTTGTCTTTTCGTCCCGGAAAAAACTATCCTATCGACCCGAAATTAGGGCATGATTAAAGTAGAAATAAAATTAGCTAACCGTTGAAAGAACCGCAGTACGTAAGATTTCTTCCCATTGCTTTAAACCTTCTTCCAGTCGTTCTGTAACACTTTTTAGCTCATGACGGCTGAGCCGCCTGCCGAGTAAGCGGGTAGCGATAGCATTCGCATCATCTTTGGTTATGAAAAATATAGTATCATCAACTTTTGACATTCATCACTCCTTTATCTATATACATATATACGTATTATATGTATAGTTAGTAAAGCATTTTTTTCTACTCTTCTTATTTTTTTTGCAAAAATTCAGAACAAAATTTTTAATAAAAATGATTTCAGGAAAAAGGCCTGAAAATACCCTGTCCATAAAAACGAAAAATAGGAATAAAAACCTTACATGGCAGAAGATCCTTCTTTTACGAGCTTCCTCCAGAAACTTACTAACCTCGAAAAAACCCGGTTTTTTAATGCATTTCAAAACTACACATTGACGAAACTCGAAGAGGTTCTGGATTATTTTAAGCTAAATCGAGACGAAATCAATCGAGAAAAGTTAATCCGCATTTCGGTTGTAGGAACAAACGGAAAAGGTTCAACCTCTCATTTTATTAGCCAACTGGCGCTTATGTCGGGAAAATTTAAAAATGTTGGCTTATATACCTCTCCGCACCTTGAATCTTATCTGGAACGAATCCAAATAAATTCTGAATTCATTTCGGAAAACTGGCTGGATAACAAATTAAAAAATTTATCCAGGCAAGAAAAAAGTTTAATAGGAGAACTTTCTTATTTTGAGCTTTTAACCCTGATGAGTATTTTATTTTTTCATGAATCTAAATGCGATATAGAAGTTTATGAGGCAGGACTGGGCGGAAGACTTGATGCAACGAAATTAGTATCTTCCGATTATGTAGTGCTTACGAATGTGGGTTTAGATCACACGGAAATTTTAGGTAGCAGTCGTGAAAAAATTCTAATCGAAAAACTAAATATTATCAGCGATTATACAAAGCATATTATTCATACCATCGATAAAACAGACCCTATATTTCCTGTATTGGAAAAGTTCTGCAAGAATAATCGGGTAGAACCCAGTTACTATCGATTAGTTAATTCCAGAGATTATCTCGATAATAATAAAAAGTTAGCTTATTTTGCATTTAATAAAATACTAAAAATGGAAAAAATACCGGAAAGCAGAAACAAAACTTATTCAGAAAACTTAATACCTCCCCCCGGACGAATTGAAACCTTACGAGAAGACGCATCTGTTATTTTTGATATAGGACACAACCCCGCCGGGATAAAGATGTTTTTACACTCAGTATCCCTTCGCTATCCACAAAAAGATTGGGTGTTTTATTTTGCCTGCCTGAAAGATAAGGATGGAAGAGCAATGTTGGAAGAAGCATTACAATATAAAAAAATAAAAGAAATCAAATTGGTTCTGGGTCCGGATTTTCAAAAAGAGATACCGGGATTCTATAACTTACAGAACATACAACTTAGCGATCTTGTCACGGTTCTTCAAAACGAAAAAGAAAACATTCTCATCGCCGGCACTTTTAGATTGTATGAATATGCAAAAAAGGCATTTCCCTGATGGAAGGATATATTTTCTTAAGTCTTCTGTTTCCGTTTTTTTTTCTTACGGTCTGGTATCTTTCTAAAAAACTAAATAAAACTATATCCCTGGAAGAATTAGAATCAAAAAAAACAGAGCTTATCATAAAAGAAGAAAAAATAGAAAACCTCGAAAAAGAACTGCGATATTGTAAAGAAGAAGGAGAGAAGAATAAAGAATTATTAAATCGTTATTCACAAAATCTGGCTTATAAAACAGCAGAAACGAATTCTTTAAAAGAGCAGCTAATTTCAGTAAAAGAGGAAAAAGAAAATATAAGAGAAAAATTAAAACTGGATTTTAAACATATAGCAAACCAGGTTTTACTTGATAGTTCTCTACAATTAAATCAAAAAACCGGAGAAACCCTGGCTACAATTTTACAGCCCCTCGGAGAAAAGCTCGAACGCTTTGAGAAGAAAATTGATTTAAATCGAGAAAAGCAACTTCATGAAACGGTTTCTTTAAAGACCCAGATCAGTAAACTGGAAAGCCTGAACTTTAACCTGGCCAAAGAAGCCGCTAATTTAAGTGCTGCTCTCAAAGGGAATAGCAAGATCAGGGGTGATTGGGGAGAGTATCTTCTGGAACAGGTTTTTGAAAATTCCGGACTCATGAGAGAAATACATTTCAGCAAACAGGTAAGTATGGAAAGTGAAACGGGCCAGAGGCTTCAACCTGATTTCATTGTCCATCTTCCCGCTTCCCGCTCTATTATTGTAGATTCTAAACTTTCCTTATTAGCTTATGAAAGATATATGAGTACGGAGGAGGATGCGGAAAGACTAAAATATTTATCCGAACATATACAGTCCATAAAAAACCATATTAGCTCTCTTAGCAAAAAAAATTATCAAAGTCTATACAATATCCAATCACCGGACTTTGTATTAATGTTTATACCCATAGAACCTTCCTTTAGTCTGGCACTCAAAGAGAATTCGGATTTATATCAATTTGCACTTGAAAAAAATGTTGTTATAGTTACCGTCTCTACTTTACTTGCTACTCTTCGTATTATAAGTAATATCTGGAAGCAGGAAAATCAGTCTAAAAACGTATTAGAGATTGCCAAACAGGGTGGATTACTATATGATAAATTTGTAAATTTTGTGGAAGACTTACAGCGTATAGGAACCTCCCTTGAACAGGGGCAAAAAGCTTATGATTCAGCCCTCAAACGTCTTTCGGAAGGACAGGGTAACTTGATTCGTAGTGCCGAAAAAATTAAGGATTTGGGAGCAAAAGCTTCAAAAAATTTACCGGACTCCCTTATGAAAGATTAAATTATACTTGCCACAAAATCAGGCAGAAAATCCTAATTCCTAGGATTATATGCTTACCGAAAGATACGAAGAGGATCCGTTTCTTGCTCACTTAGAGAAACTGCAACAAGATTCCTACTGTGTTATTGAGAATTACATAAGTCCGGAAGAAGTCAGGATGTTTCGATACGAAATTTCTGAATTAGAAAAAAGAGCCTGTTTTAAACCTGCCGGAATCGGAAGGGGTCAGGATTTACGAAAAGACATTCGGGGAGACAAAATCTATTGGATAGAAGAGAACTCTCCTAGCCCCGTTCAAAAACTCTATTTGCAGAAATTAGAAGAAATTAAAGAAAGGGTGAATCGGTATTTCTTCATGGGTCTTTTTTCGGTAGAACTGCATTATGCCATCTATCCACCCGGAAGTTTCTACTTACGACATCTGGATAATTTTTTAAACTCCAATAAACGTATGCTAACAGCGGTTCTTTATTTGAATAAATTTTGGGAAGAGTTTCATGGAGGACTTTTAAAAATTTATAAAAAAGAAAAAGAGTATAAGGAAACAATAATAGAGGTTCCCCCTTCACCCGGAACTCTGGTTTTATTTTTATCACGGGAACTAGAACATGAAGTTTCAGTCTGTTATGTAAATCGCTATAGTTTGACTTCCTGGTTCAAGGTAAGGTAAAAGGAGTTAGGGACACAAGCTCCCGGAATACAGATAAAATCTACACTTTTATTCTTCCTGTTCCCATTCGTAGAATTATAGGAACCGGAACCAAAGACATCGAAAAAACGCAGAATGTTTTTTAATATGTGGGTATTTATAAGTTCAGAAATATATAGTATTTTCATATATACAGTTTTCATAAAATATCCTTTTATATTAATTGAACTTTATTGTTCTTAAATAATTTCGTTTTTATTAAAAAAGGAATCAAACAAAAAATGAAGATAAAGAATTTAGAATATTCCTTTTTTTTAAATAATTAGGGAAAATATCCACTGATAATTTTTTTGTTCTTCCCTAAACGTTAATAAGCCAGAAGCGAGCTTCGAGCAAGTCAGAAGTAGCCAGATACAAGCTATTTTGAAAAAAATCTCAAAAAGTATCCCAAAAGTCCAGTTTCGGCTTCCCTTCTATAAAAATTTTTTGTTCCATTTGTGCATTTTCAAACCCTTTATAGTAGGGGATCATAAAATGAAACAGAAAGATACGGAAAAACAGAACAGGCTTTTACCCTTATATAGTGATATTGTATTTAAGATATTTTGCATAAAGAAACCTAATCTCTTAGCAAAACTCTTAGATGCTGTTCTCGGATTTAAGGGAAGGAATAGGATCGAAAGTCTACAAATACTCAATCCGGAAATACCCGGTAACACCCGGAATGATAAATTATCTATTCTGGATATACATGCTGTAAATAAACGCAATGAGCATTTTGGAGTAGAAATGCAGGGCTTCCCCCAGGATTATTTTGGAAAAAGGGTATTGTATTACTGGGCTAAGCTCTATTCACAGCAAATTAAAAAAGGAGCTACATATGTTCAGCTGCAACCTGTGTATTCCGTTTCTTTCTTGAATTTTAACCTGCTGCAAATAGACAACTTTCATTCTACTTTCCAGCTATTAGAAAAAGAGAATCCGGAAATAGCCTTGACGAAAGATCTGGAAATCCATATAATAGAACTACCCAAATTTCTGAAACAGGTAGAGGAACTCGATACTGAGCTGGAAAACTGGTTGTATTTCCTTGGAAAAGCCGAGCATTTGCAGGAAAAAGAGATGAAAGAGTTGCAAGAAAGAAACCCGGTCATGGAAGAAGCGATAGAAGCTTTGAAAGATATATCCCTCGACGATAAGACCAGGGCTTATTACGAGATGCGCCTGAAATCGGAAAGGGATTTTATGGCGATGAGGCATTATGCCTACCATGAAGGACTCAAAAAAGGAGTGGAACAGGGCATCGAACAAGAACGCCTGCTGGCAGAGAAAGTAATTGAGAAAGAGAGAAAAAGAGCTGAGCATAAAAAAGCCCTCCGAACCGCGATAAAAATGAAACATGCAGGTTCCTCTCTTGATTTCATTTCAGAAATGACTGAACTTCCGAAAGCCTATCTTGAAAAGTTTTTCAAAAAAGTGCTTAGGGATTAGAGGTTTGGTTTTAGCTGTCAGCGATCAGCTAAACAGCCATCAGCTTTTGTGATAGATAAGCTTTTTCTTATAAAAGGGATGCTTAACTATCTAAGAGCTGATAGCGTAAAATTAGTGGTTTTGCTTGAAAGTATGGCTTTCCAAAAGGAAAACAAGCTCTGGAACTATTACTAATCCCTAATATCTAAAAACTAATAGCTAAGCCTTGAGCGTGCTGATCGCTGAAAGCTAAACATGTAATGCCTCCAGATCCCTTTCCACTTCTTCCCTTGAAAAACCGGGATGCGGGTTTTCTTCCATACGTTTTTAAGTGATATTATTAATGGTAGAGCCAAACACCTCCCAATCGATGTTATTCTTAAACTAAATGAAGAGCATGGATTTAGCATTAAATGGCTAATACAGGGAACCGGACAAATGTTGGATGTGAAAAGCAGCAATTCTCTTAGTGAAGAAGAAGAAATCATTCTTAATGAAGTCCGAAAAGATCCGAAACTATTGCATATTTTAAAAGATTTGATTGTTTCCCTTAAAAAAATTCTGTAAGTATCCTGCGTCATTTTTAGCTTCCTGATTATTTTTTTAGTTGCAGCTTGGACTTATTTGTTATTTGCTATGATTTTGAAAGATTATGGCATTTTTTAGTATGAAGATATTTGTAAATCCTATCTTATTACTCTAAATTTGTGAATCAAAAGGTTGAATCGGCTTATTATAATGACTTCAAATTCATCAAACTTATATACTTCCAATCTGGATGTGCTTCTACACAATTATAGAACTGTTTCCAGAACCGAACGGGAAAAAGGAACATATTTTGAAGAGCTGGCCCTTGCGTATTTTCGATATGAGCCAACCTATAGTGATCTCTATGAAAAAGTCTGGAAATATGCAGATTGGGCGAAGGAGAGCGGCATTTCCGGGATGGATACAGGTATTGATCTGGTAGCAAAAACAAAAGGCACAGAAGAGTATCATGCCATTCAATGCAAGTTTTATGCAGAAAATCACAGGGTTCAAAAATCGGATATTGATAGCTTTTTTACTGCTTCGGGTAAGAAACCCTTTACGCATAGAATCATTATTGCTACAACAAATAATTGGAGTGAACATGCGGAAGACGCCCTTATTGGACAAAATCCACCGGTAACAAAAATAGATCTTCATGATCTAAAGAGTAGCCAGATTGATTGGACAAAATTCCATCCAGATAAAAAGCCTGTTTTAAAAGAAAAAAAGAAACTGCGCAACCATCAGAAACTCGCAGTAAATTCAGTAATCGAAGGTTTAAAAACTTCAGATCGGGGCAAGCTTATTATGGCCTGCGGCACAGGTAAGACTTTTACCAGTTTAAAAATTGCTGAAAAAGAAGCCGGTAAAGGTAAATGGGTTTTGTTTCTTGTGCCGAGTCTTGCGTTATTATCCCAAACTCTAACAGAGTGGACACAGGAAAGTGAAGTCCCGCTGCATAGCTTTGCAGTTTGTTCGGATAGTGAAATTGGTAAGAAAAGAAAGAAAAACGAAGAATTAGTCGAAACATTTTCCCATGAACTGCGCTATCCTGCCAACACTAATCCCGACAGACTGGCTTTTGAAATGAAGAAACGTCATGACAGTGAGCACATGAGTGTAGTCTTCTCTACCTATCATTCTATAGATGTAATTCATGAAGCTCAGAGGAAGCATAAGTTAGGTGAGTTTGATCTGGTTATTTGTGATGAAGCCCATAGAACAACCGGTGCAACCTTTGCCGATCAGGATGAAAGTAATTTTGTAAAAATCCACGATGCAAAATATATCAAAGCTGCCAAACGCTTATATATGACAGCCACTCCTCGAATTTATGCTGACATTGCTAAAGTCAGTGCTGAAAGAGAAAATGTAACTCTCTGTTCAATGGATGATGAAAGCATTTATGGCAAACAACTTTATGTCTTAACTTTTTCTGATGCTGTAAGTCAGGATCTTCTCGTGGACTATAAAGTGATTGTTCTTGCTGTGGACGAAGCCCATATCAGCCATAGATTACAGACCCTTTTGGCGGATGAAGACAATAATATAAAAGTTGACGATGCTGCAAAAATCATTGGCTGCTGGAAAGCATTGAATAAACAGGGAGCAAATGATGAGCTTCTTGATGATGCAGAGCCAATGAAGCGAGCAGTCGCCTTCTGTCAGGTTATTGAATATAATAAAAATGCCAGAACTCATAAGGTCAGTTCCAAAACTATTGCAGGAATGTTTCAGGAAGTTGTAGAAGCCTATAAAGAAAAAGATCCTTTTCCCAATGGTTTAAATTGTATAGCCGAGCATGTGGATGGAAGTATGAATGCTACAGAAAAAGAGTCCAGAATTCAATGGCTTAAAGAAAGTAGCGATGACAACACATGTCGTATACTAAGCAATGTCCGCTGTCTTTCTGAAGGTGTGGATGTACCGGCTCTGGATGCTGTTTTATTCTTAACTCCCCGTAGTTCTCAGGTGGATGTTGTACAATCGGTGGGTCGAGTTATGCGTAAGTCACCCGGTAAAAATAAGGGTTATGTGATTTTGCCTGTAGTGATTCCTTCTGGTGTACAACCGCATGAGGCTCTTAATGACAACAAGACCTATAAAGTCGTCTGGCAGGTTTTACAGGCTCTTCGTTCTCATGATGACCGTTTTGATGCTATGATCAACAAAATGGAACTGGTTGGCCCTGATAAAAGCAAGATGGAAGTCATTGCGGTAACAGATAAGATAGGTAAGAAAACAAAAAGCAGTTCAGACAAGCAAAATATAGCCAGAGGTAAAGACAATCTGGGGAAAACAAAGTCTTCAGTTTCTACTGCAAAAGAAGACAAACAGCAAACTTTAAAGTTTGATATTGGTGAAATTGAAATTGCGATCTATGCCAGAGTAGTTGAGAAATGTGGAAATCGTCACCACTGGGAAGATTGGGCAAATGATATTGCCAGAATTGCCAATACTCATATTACAAGAATCAAAACGATTATTGGTAAGAAGGAAAATACGAAAGAGATAAAAGCCTTTGATGAGTTTGTAGAAGAATTGCGGGATGATTTGAATGATAGTATCAGCCGTGATGAAGTCGTAGAAATGCTGGCTCAACATCTTATCACCAAACCGGTCTTTGATGCTCTCTTTAGCAGTTATGAGTTTGCCAAACAGAATCCGGTTTCTATGGCAATGGATAAGGTGTTAAAGCAATTAGAAAAGCATAATATTCAAAAAGAAGCGGACACTCTCGAACGTTTTTATGCTTCTGTGAAACTTCGTGCGGAAGGAATAGACAATGCAGAAGGCAAACAAAAGATTATATTAGAACTGTATGATAAATTTTTTCGTAATGCTTTTCCACGATTGACGGATAGACTGGGCATTGTTTATACTCCGGTAGAGGCGGTAGACTTTATCATCCACAGTGTGAATGATGTTTTAAAACAGGAATTTGGCCAAACTCTCGGTTCGGATAAGGTGCATATTCTGGATCCGTTCACAGGCACAGGAACTTTTATTACAAGGTTAATGCAAAGCGGGTTAATCAGCCCTGCGGAACTAAAGAAGAAATATAAAAACCAGATTCACGCGAATGAGATAGTTCTCCTCGCCTATTACATAGCAGCTATCAACATCGAAGCCACCTACCACGACATTGTATCGCAAGCTTCCAGCTTGCATAGCTTGCAGGACGATTACATTCCCTTTGAAGGCATACTACTAACCGATACTTTTCAGTTGTATGAGAAAGAGGATCTAATCAGTCGGGTTCTGGTGGATAATAGCGAAAGGAGAAAAAGACAAAAGTCTTTACCGATAAAAGTAATCATCTGCAATCCACCATACTCAGCAGGGCAGAGCAGTGCTAATGACAACAACCAGAACATCAAATACCCGGCATTAGATGCGAGGATAGAAGAGACTTATGTAAGACATTCTACTTCCACAAACAAAAACGCACTCTATGATTCCTACATCCGTGCTATCCGCTGGGCAAGTGATAGAATCGGCAACAATGGCGGAGTCATGGGCTTTATCACCAATGCAGGATTTACTGAATCAAATGCCATGAGTGGAGTAAGAAAATGTTTGCAGGATGAGTTTAGTAGTATCTATATATTTCATTTAAGGGGCAATGCCAGAACATCAGGAGAATTAAGAAGAAAAGAAAAGGACAATGTATTTGGACAGGGTACTCGCACTCCTATTGCTATCACAATCTTAGTTAAAAATCCGAAGGCTAAAAAACAAGGAAATATCTATCTCCATGACATAGGCGACTATCTTAGCCAGCAAGAAAAGCTGGATAAAATCAAAGATCTGCAAAGCATAGAAGGAATCACAAAGCAAAAGCTATGGAAAAAAATCACACCCGATAAATACAACGACTGGCTCAACCAGAGAGACGATAGCTTTTATGAATACATTTCTCTTGGGAATAAAAAAGATAAAACACAAACAGTATTATTTGAGAATTATTCAGCAGGTGTTAAAACCAATCGCGATCCCTGGGTTTATAATTCTTCTCAAAAAGAGTTAATACATTCTGTAAAAGAAATGATAGATTTCTATAATTCAGAAGTAGATAGGTATAGCAAAGCCTGTAAAGGAAAGCAAAAAGATAAATACCCAAAAGTCGATGATTTTATAAATACCAACACTACAAAACTTAGTTGGGTGCGGAGCACTAAAAATGATTTAGCTAAATTTAATAAACGAAATTATGAAAAAAGCAGTTTGGTGAAATCATATTACAGACCTTTTTTTAAACAAAATATGTATTACTCAAGAATATTTAATGATATGGTCTACCAAATGCCACAAATCTTTCCCGAAGCAGATTCGGAGAATTTAGTGATGTACATGAGTGGTTTGGGAAATAGTGGCAAAGATTTTTCTGTTGTAATGGTCGATACAATTCCTGATTTGAATATGCAACATTCCGGTGGACAGGGCTTTCCTCTCTACCTCTACGACAAAGCAGAAGCTAAGGAAGATAATTTGTTCTCTAAATCTTCTTCTAAATCTAATAAGCGTTATGCAATCACCGACGAGGGTCTAGCTCATTTTCAGAAAGCTTATCCCAAAGAGAAAATCAGCAAAGAGGATATTTTCTATTACATCTACGGACTCCTGCATTCTCCCACTTACCGCGAGAAATATGCCGACAACCTTTCCAAAGAATTACCCCGCATTCCCTGTGTGAAAAGAATCGAGGATTTCCAAGCTTTCTCAAAAGCCGGTAGGGATTTAGCGAAACTGCATATTGGTTATGAAACGGTCAAACCGTATCCGGTTTCCATTCATGTAGCCAAAGGTCTGCGAGCTTTGGCCCTCAAGCCGGAGCATTATTATGTAACCCAGATGAAATATGGTAAAACCGGTAAGAAAGAAGACAGAACCAGGTTAATCTACAACGAATACATCAGCCTGAGTGAAATTCCTCTTGAAGCCTACGACTACATTGTCAATGGCAAACCCGCACTTGACTGGATTGTCGAACGCTACTGCGTTAAAACCGACAAAGCAAGCGGCATCACCAACGACGCAAACCTCTGGGGCATAGAGACAGAGAACAACCCCAAATATCCACTGGAACTATTCCAGCGGGTGATTACAGTTAGTCTGGAAACAATGAAGATTGTGAACGTACTACCGGAGATGCTGGTGTGAGGAGGGGGAGAATTATGTCTAATAATTATAATATTTATAAATTAAAACAAGGCTGTAAAGATGATCTGATTGAAAAAATAGAAAGTGTTGGTATGGAGTTACAACAGACAAGAGAAAATGAAGGATATTCATTTGAATTTTACTATTCTGTTACTCCACATAGTAAGCCATTATCATGGTATGAAACATTTGTAGAATTTTTTGAAGAAGATGTAGAAATACCTGAAACAAAATCTTATTTTGCTCTACTACTGATCTCAAAGATAGAAGACGAAAACAATGAGAATATATATATAGTTAGTCTTGGAAAAGCACATTTTTACATTAATAAATATATTGAAAGAAATTTTGGCATTAATGTTGCTGTCAGGATAGCTTCTGAAGAAACAATGGTATTAAAAAAAAGCAGGTACTTCGTAGGAGGTAAGCGTCAAGAAATTACTTCTTATAATGAATTCAGTTTAGGGAACTATAAACCAGGGGAGTCAATAGAACATTTAAAAATGAAATCTGCTGATATAGAGCAGTGGGGAGAAAGTAATATCATATTCGCAGATTCAATACAAATTACTAGTAACCTTAACCCTCTTGGCTTAACTGAGCTTTTAAATAATATTGAAGAGCAATTAGAAAATCAACCAACTATTGAAATCCCAAAATTAGAAAAAGTAATAGAGGAAGATATTATAAATGAATTAAATAATAATCTTCTCGAACAGATATTAAATGAAAATTTACAAACAATTATTGAAGAGTTTACTGTTTATGGAGTGTATTTTTGCTTTAATTATCTTTCATCCAAATTTCAACTTAGCTATAGACGTCAGGATAATCGTTATATAAGAGAAGTAATAGAAGGAGAACTTACGATTAGACATGTTCGAGATTTTTTAAATTCTATTGATGAAAACTATGATATAGATAAAGTAAAGTTAAAACTATTCACTAATGAAAGTAGAGGGTTTACTATTCCCATCAAGGAAGTTTTAGATTGTTTTATGGATATTGATGGTGTAAACTACTTTTTAAAAGAAGGAGAGTGGTTAAAATTTAATAATACTTTCATGGAATATCTTAAAAGGTCAATTAATAACATTACACTTGAAAGAGAACAAAATGATTTTAATGAACAAAATTACCTACAATGGAAGCAAGAAAAAGAAAGACAAATTAATGCTCCAGGTTACATAGGTGATAGAATAACCTATAGGGAGTATTACTTTAATGGTTCACAAGTTAGAAATGGCTATATACTTATGGACAGAGAACTAACACAAATAGAATCTTTACTCCAAGTCAGACGTAACTATAGATTAGAAGTTGCAGACTTATATAAAGATAACACGATATGGTCAGTTAAATTTTTTAAAAGAGATGAAAAAGAAAAAATAATATACAATATTGAACAATCAAAAATAGCATTAGAGTTTATTGTACAGGATAATATTTTAGATAATTCCTACGATGTTAAGAATATTGGATTATGGTTTATTGTAGATGAAGGTCACGAATTTAATGAAATTTTAGAAATAAACTCAATACAAATACTACTGGCTTTAGAGTTTTGGAACCAAAAAGTTATTGAATATGGTTTTAATCCAATTATAAAATTTACAAAAAGGATAAATATTTAATTCAATTATATTCGGTTTAAAATTTGAAAAATAGAGAGAAATAATAAGAGAGTAAAATATGCAAATAGATGAAAACAAGTATGAAGAACCGGAAGAGAACCCGGATGAGAAAAGCGATTATCCTATTGATAGCTTTTTAATCCGTCAGGAATCACGTAGTGTTTTTGAAATTGTTAGAAGAATAAAAAGTGGTCAATACCTAACGATTCCTGATTACCAGAGAGATTTTGTCTGGGATCAGAAAAAGCAAAGTAAACTAATCGAATCTACTTTACTAAGAATTCCATTACCTGTTTTTTATCTTGCTGAAAAAATCGACGGAACCACTGCTATCGTTGATGGTTTGCAGAGACTTACAACATTTGAACAATATTTGAATAATGAATTCAAATTAATAGGTTTAGAACATCGACCTGAATTAAATGGTAAATTCTTTAAAGACCTATCTCCTATCTTTCAAAACAGGATAGAAGATACAAATTTAATTATCTACTTAATAGATTCCAAAGTTCCTCCAAAAGCCCAGTTGGATATTTTTGAAAGGGTAAACAGTGGAGAACCATTAACAAGACAACAGATGAGAAACTGTATTTATGTAGGTTCTGCTACCCAATGGTTAAGAGAACAGGTAAAAACGGAAGTCTTTCAAAAAGCTACAGGTCAAAGTATCAATCCTAAAACAATGAGGGACAGGGAAATTGTAAATCGGTTTGCTGGTTTCTATATTTTTGGAATAGAAAAATATAAAGGAGATATGGATTCCTTTTTAGCGGAAACGTTAGATCATCTTAATACTCTTTTTGAAAATCCAAAAGAGCAAGAAAAACTTTCATCTATATTTAAAATTAGTATGGAATTAAATTATAAGGTTTTCGGACAGTTTACTTTTCGTAAACGCATAGAAGGAGAGAATAGAAAAAATCCAATTAACGTTGCTCTTTTTGATGTATTCTCAATACTATTTACGAAAATTCAAAAAGATAAAATTTCCGGAAGAGAAGAGAGTTTAAGAAAAATATTTTATCAGTTAATGGAAAATCAAGAATTCGTAAATACAATTACCATATCTACAAATAGTACCAAAAATATTACTACCAGATTTAAAATAGTAGAAGAAGCCTACAAGGAGTATTTATGATAAGTTCTTTAGAGCTGGAATATTTTAAATGTTTTAAAAATGTAAAAGTGCCATTTGCACCACTTACGTTAATATCAGGTTTAAACTCTTCCGGAAAGTCTTCTATTCTGCAATCTTTGGCTTTATTAAACCAAACATTTCTTGATGATAGATCAAACGACCGATTACTCTTAGAAGGTAGAAATGTTTCTTTAGGAACTGCCGGTAGTATTGTGAATGATATTTATGGAAGAAATGAAATTGGAATAAAGATTGAAACAAAAGATGATAAGTTTATCCATTGGAAATTTGATATACCTGATGAAAAGAATAAACCCTTTTTCCAATTGAAAGAAGCTCATTCCAATAATATTCAATATAGGTATAAGTCTAATGATTTGCTTTCTTATCTTTTACCTATAGAAAAATATAAAGATGATTCTAATATATTAGAAAAATTGAGAAACTTATTTTTTTTATCTGCTGAAAGAATAGGTCCCAGAGAAGTTTATTCATATCCAACAACTTCGACTAAAACAATCGGTTCTATGGGTGAGTATACTCCATGGTATTTACATGAATTTGGAAATGAAAAGATTTCAACAAAGATACAAAAAAAAGAATATGATAATAAGTTGATTCGTCAGGTAGAAGGCTGGATGAATGATTTTTTTCCGGGATTTGAAATGCAGATCAATGTTGTAAATGATGCGAATGTGGTTACTATGGGAATCCGAACCAACCGAACCAGCAGGTTTCATCGACCGCAAAATGTTGGTTTTGGGATTACACACCTACTACCTATCATTACCGCTTGCATCGGACAGAAAGAAAAAAATGTAGTCCTAATTCAAAATCCTGAATCACATCTCCATCCTGAAGGACAATCTATGGTAGGCTATTTTCTCGCAATAATTGCATCAGCAGGAATTCAAGTTATCTTTGAGACACATAGCGATCATGTACTAAACGGAGTGAGAAAAGCCTTAAAACAGGAAAAAATTAAAGCTCAAGATGTGCTGTTTTATTTTTTCCAAACCAATGAAGAAGGAAATGCAGAAATTACAAACCCTTCTGTAGATCAAAAAGGAAATTTAGATTTTTGGCCGGAAGGCTTTTTTGACCAGTTTGATAAAGATCTTGAATACTTTACTGATTGGGGAGAATAGATATGGACTTTTATATCAATGAACTTTCTTTACACGGTCAATTTTCTAATGAAAATGATTTTATTATAAGTTTAAGAAATCTATACAATATGAACTCTTATTTAAGAAATCATAGTTTTGCTGTATACATTAGTTTAAAATTACAAAACAGGCAAATTTCAAATTCAATGAATTTTTTACAAGCAATTTCAGCTTATAATGACAAAAACTTTAAAAGAGTAATTTTAAATTGGCTACAAAAATCCGGTCATTTTTGGGAATCTAATCCTCCTATTCACAACCCTGATGAATATTATGAAGATAATATTTCTGGCATTATTACAGATTTTTCATTGGCACAGGTAGCTTTTAAAAATGAGGATGGTATTGATTCCTCTACGGTATCTTTTAAACCTTCAAAATATAATTTTACACCTATCGAAGTTACCCATCATCTAAATAGCACTAAAAGTTCTAAAATAAATATAGAAAATTATTGGAACTTACCTCAGGTAAAAATCGCTTACCCTGAAGTTCAACCTGACTCCTGGGAAAAATGGGAAAGTCAAATGAAACAACATAATACAGAAGTAAAATATACTGAAAATACATTTGAGCCTATTAAAAAGTTTCCTTTCAATTCAGCATTAATGAAAAAATTATCCAGCCTATTATCAATTTTAAATGAACTATCTTCTTGTTTTGATTTTCTGGGTGGATTAAACCAAAGAGGACTTGAAATCATAAAACAATATTTTCAGGGAGAAAAAGCAGATTTTTCAGATGAGTCACAAACAAATAAAAATAAGTTTCAAACTGGATTAACTTTTGATATTAATGGAACTCAAGTTTTCTGCCCCTGGCACGGAAAAGCGAGAGCTTTTAATGATCAATACCGAATCCACTTTACCTGGCCGGATAGAATTGAAGATGATGAAGGGAATAAACAAATCTACATTGTATATATAGGAGAAAAAATTACAAAAGCATAATTTATATAACAAAGAAACATTAGCTACCGAGATTGGTTTAGGTAGCCAAATATACTTTCCATCCGTTTTATTCCCGTTTAAATGATATGGAAAAAGTAAGCGTATCATGAACCCACCCCCCGGTTGCACCGGGCCCCGGAGGTAGAATTTAAGTTGTAGCTGCTGAGTCTTCTTTTAGTTTTTTTGCGATAGCCTGAGGAGTCAAATCTTTCGGATCGAAATTGGGATTTCTCACTATCTCATCAAAAACGATTTTAAGATATTGGTAAGGATCCAGACCGCATAGTTTTGCATTTTCAATCAGAGTATAATAAATTGCACTTGCCCTTGCACCACTGGGAGAATAGGAAAATTGCCAATTCTTTCTTCCCAGTTTGGTGATGTTTTCATGCTCCAAGCGTAGCACACTTCCTGGAGCTTGTGAAGGTGGGTTTACCGGAGGGTTACAAAAATTGGAAAAATTCCTCTGGAAGAATCGCTACTAATAGAGCCACCCCGCTTTGCTCAGGATACTCTAAATCCGGAAGTCTTTGAAATTGTCCAAAGTGGCAATAGAAGAAAAGCAACAATAGAAGAGTGTATGGGACTGGAAAGACTTTCTGTCTGGCAACCTGCCGCTGTCGAAAAAAGATTAATAGAACACTATAGCGGTCAAAAATCAGACTGGCTTTTACAAATTATAGACCCTACTATAAGAAAAAAGAATAATAAAAATACCGGGCGTTTGCAGGAGTATTTAAAAGATGCTCTTGAAGTTTGATTTAGACTTAGTTGTACAATAGAGTAGCTGCTGTGCCAACGAGAGAAGATTCGGTGGCCTATTCTTACCAAATCTCCACTCATAGGTCGACAAGGGTTTACATTTTCCAATAAAGTAAAAACTCCCGGTTCCCGGAATTTCCCCGTATCGGGGAATCGGCAATTTGAAGATGCCGCACACCTGCATGGTTCTTTAAAAACCGCCAGATTTTCCGTATGACTTTAAAGTGAACACGGGGATCTCTTACAATACCTTTTTCTAATTCCTGTCCCTTGCATTCAAATTGAGGTTTTAAAAGGCTGATTCCTTCCATTAGTAATTCCGAATATTCTAATTTAAGATTTTGAATAGTTGGAAATACTCGTTTCAGGGAAATAAAACTTAAATCCATTACTATGAAAAGCTCGGATATATCTTTCTCGTCCAGACAGGAAAGACTCAGATTCTTTATATGGAATCTATCATGAACCACTACTCTCGGATCGTTTCGTAATTTTCCGGCCAGTTGTCCGTAACCCACGTCAAAAGCATAAACTTTTCTTGCACCATTAGCTAAGAGGATTTCCGTAAAGCCACCTGTGGAAGCTCCCAGGTCAAGGCAAATTTTATCCTGGACATTCACCGGAAACGCTTCAAAACCCCCTAAGAGTTTATAGGCACCACGGCTGACGTATTCCGGAATTACATGAAGTAGACGAATTTGGACGTCCTCTTTAAATAAGCGGTTTTCACCGTTCACCTTTATTTCATTCACCAGTACCGAACCGGAGAGAATCAAAGAACGTGCTTTTTGTTCGTTATCACAGAGACCTCTTTCTAATAAGAGATCTTTTAATTTTTTCTTTTTTATCTTATCCAAATTTGCATTCGAGCTACAAGATTCGAGTAGATGAAACCGTAGACTTCGAGGTTTTCCCCTTTCATTTTGAGCCGACAATCATATTCTTCTCCGAAAATGGGATCGAGAATGGTTCCTCCCACATAGGCTTCGCCATTATGTCTTAAACCTTTGATAATGGTAAGACCAATAAGAGGCATATTTTTCTCCTCACCTTTGCATTTCGTACAGACTTTTTGTTTTCCATCTTTGTCGTAGGGTTCCGTGAGTCCTACGATTTTACCGTAGAGTTTTCCGTTCTGTTGGAAAATTTTTACTATAGATTTTTGATTTCCTTTTTCATCTATCGTCCTCCAAAAACCAAGAATCGAGGGAGATTTGGAGAAAAGCGGAAAGGGGAAAATAGAAACAAAGATAATGCAGAAAGAGAGCAATCGAGCCGGTTTCTTCAGATGACGAAAAAAAACTCGCATCTATCTTTCACTCAAAATCCTTATACAAATAAGAAGGCTGGATTCCTGTATTTCCCTGGTATTTTCCGGAATCGTATTCAGTAATATTGCCGGTAACGGTGTGATAAAAAATCTGGCAGATAGGAATGCCGGGATAAATAATAAGGGGCTGAATAACGGATATTTCTAAGGTCCAAAAACCCTTAAAACCGACATCTCCAAAACCGGCAGTAATATGTACAAACATGCCGAGTCTGCCGATAGAAGAACGACCTTCCAGCATGGGAACTAAATTATGAGTTTCTGTATATTCAAGGGTTCTTCCGAGATAAAGTCGTCCCGGTTCCAGAATCAAACCTTCCGCCGGAATTTTAAGGAGTTTCGTCGGGTTGGGTTTTTTCATGTCGAGTGGAGTCTGGGTATAAACCATTAATTCCTCGTATAAACGAAGGTTATACGAATTGGGATTCAGAAGTTTTTCATCATAAGGCTGGATGAAAATATCTTTATTTAGCCTGTCTTTTATTTCATTTCCTGTGAGTATCATTATTCTCCCCTGTAAACCGGTTTTCGCTTTTCGGCAAAGGCCTCGAGACCTTCCAGTCTATCTTTTGTCCCGAGAGTTTTCTCATAAAACTCTTTTTCTATATCCAGACCCTTCTCCAGGGAGGTCTCAAAACCTATTTCTATAGCTTTTTTAGCAAACTTTAAAGAAAGAGGAGCTGCCTCATAAATCCCGGATAGGTATGATTCCAGCTCTTTCTCCGTATTGGCTGAGGATAAAACCCGGTTAATTACTCCGTATTCTTTTCCTTCTCCTGCATTTAAAAATCTACCTGTGAAAATCATGTCTTTTGCCCCTGACAGGCCAATAAGCCTTGCAAGCCTCTGGGTTCCCCCGGCACCGGGAATGATTCCTAATTTTGTTTCGGGTAAAGCCATTATAGCGTGTTCTACTGCGAGTCGTATATCACAGGCCAGGGCAATCTCCAAACCCCCTCCGAATGCATCCCCATTTAAAACGGCTATAGTTGGGAAGGGTAAAGATTCTAAAAGTCCGAGACTGTCTCGAAAATCACGCAAAAAGCTTCGTACCTCTTCCGGAGACATCTGCTTTCTCTCTTTCAGGTCGGCACCGGCACAAAAAGCCCTGTCGCCCTCGCCGGTAAGGACTAAAGAACGGATTTCCTCCCTACTTTTGAGTTCGAGAAGAGCGGATTGAAATTCGTTTAATAAGTCCCGGCTGATGGCGTTTCTCAGTTCAGGCCGGTTAAATCTTAGCTCTACGTGATTGTTCTGGATTTTTTTTAAAATAACGGGCATAGTTATTATTTTCTTGCATAATAAAAATCAGGGCTTAAAATTACAACAGATTAGTAAATTGAATAGGACTGTCATTATGAAAAACTTATTATTCCTTTTCATCCTATTTATCTTCGGAGCCTGTAAGGATGACCCGAATCCAAAGGGTGATTTTATGAAGAATGTGATTTTGGAATCCGGAATTCTTGGAGTTCGTATCCCGGTCAATAACGTAGAAATAACGTCTATTGAGCCACAGAGGGTATATCCTGCCATTACGACCGACCAGTATCTCTTTCCTACTTCCGAAAGTGTAAGGGCCAGTACGCGTCAGAGTAGTTCCGGAGGGCTTAATTTTTCCGGTCTGGCTACCATTCCTACCTATTTTACTGCTTCGGTTATCCTGATAAAAGGAAAAAACTTCGAACCCATTGCTGAAAATAATACGGTCAAAATCAATACTCTCAGCGCTGAAATTGTGAATGACTATGGAAATAAATTAAGCTCTACAGAAATACAGGAAAACTACGAGCTTATCCAGAAATGGACATCAAAAGATCTTCTGGTGAAAGTTCCGACCGGGGCCTATTCCGGTCTTTTATATGTATTGAAACCCGATGGGGATTGTGGTGCTTTCCGTAGTGGATTTTTTTGCGCAGCAGAAGATATTTATATAGATTGTTATAAACCGTATAAAAACCAATTTGGAGAAGAAAATTTATTAGAAGCTTCTAAAGGCTATGAAATTACCTATGAAAACCTTGTTGATACAAAAGCATTCAGGGTAGAACTTCCCTTAGAAGAGGTTCTATATATCAATATAGCCTGTGCTACCATATTCAGTGTAAAACAATTTGGAGATAGTTGTCAGACCAGTGCTAATGATACTCTGGTCTATAAGCCGAGTTCAATTTTAATTAATCGAAGTAGTCGAAGGCCGAATACGTTTCAATTTTTTTTAACGGCAGGAAAAGGCACCTGTAACATAACAGTCTCAGATCAAAAATTATTTGATTAATGGTTATCCGAATATAGGAATCTTTGAATATGTCAACTTCATATAAAATCCTTTTACTTCTTTTTTGTATTACCGCCATTATGAGGCTTTCAGAACTTGTTCTGGCAAGGAGAAATCTTCGTAAAAGACAGGAAAATGAAGTATTAACAGAAGAAAAAGAATTCTACTTTCCCTTTTTCTTTTTACTCCACAGCTCGTTTTTAATCGCAGTCCCTTTAGAAGTCTTTTATTTCCAAAGAGAACTTTCTATAATTTTACTTGCTCTGAGTACCGGAATTTTATGCCTTGCTTTTATTTTGAGATTCCATGTTTTGTATATCATGAGGGAGAATTGGAATGTGCGGGTAATTGTGAATCCTGAAAAAACCGATAGTATAGTAACAGAAGGAATTTATTCCTATATACGTCATCCGAATTATCTTGTCGTAATTTTAGAAATTATAGGGCTTTCTTTGTTTCATTCCGCGTTTTATTCTTTTATCATTTTTTCTATTGCTAATTTTATTATTCTTTTTTACAGGATTCGCACCGAAGAGAAAGCTCTTTTCCGAAACCCGGCTTATGCTACCCATTTTTCATCAAAGAAAAGGTTTATTCCCGGAATTTTTTAAATGAGACAAAAGAAGAATTCCCTTTTCTTTACGATTGTTTTCTTCTTTTTAAGTATATCTTCCTATGCCCAGGATATAATTGAACTTGTCCCGGATAAAGATTTTTACAATGTAACTTCCTATTCTGCTTATCTGATAGATACGAAAGGGGAAATCGAACTCGAAAACCTGACTGAACCCGAAGTCGAATCACGCTTCATTCAAAACACAAAACATACTATCAACTTTGGATTTACCACCAACACCTACTGGTTCAAGCTGAAAATGAAATACGTGGGACGTTCCGACCCGGTGAATTTAGAAATTCCCTGGCCCCACATCGACTATTTGGACTTATACATTATAGGAAAACAACAAATTCTTGCTTACCGCAGCGGTCGTTTAATTCCTTATAATGAACGAATTGTAAAACACAAAAACTTTGTATTTGAAATTCCATTTTCTACAGAAGAGTTTAACGTTTATATAAAGGTTCGTTCAGATGAAACTTTAATTTTTCCAATTCTGATTCATGATACTGTAGAATTTCATCAAAAAGATAGAAAAGAAGAATTTATCCTGGGAATCTATTACGGCATTGTCCTCGTGATGTTTTTCTATAATCTTTTCATCTACCTTTCTCTCAGGGATAAAAACTACCTGATATATCTTTTTTATGTAATTGCCCTCGGGCTCTACCAGCTTTCGATTAACGGAATTATTTTTCAATACTGGCCGGATTACCCAATATGGAACAAATTATTTCTGCCGATTTCTCAGATGTTCTTACAGTTCTGCCTTTTATTATTATTTAAAAATGTTTTGAATATAAACTCTAAAGATAAGCTCGATAATGCGCTTGTAAATCTTCTTTTATCTTTGCTGGTTCTTTTTACACTCGCTATTGCTTTTTTAGAGTATTCTTTCTTTATCCAACCTTTAAATGCTCTCGGAATTCTATATATGCTATCTTCCGTAAGCCTTACATCCAAAAGAGTTTTACAGGGGAACCGGACGGCTCTCTTTTTTCTTTTAACCTGGATTACATTTTTCCTGGGAGGAATAATCCTTACTCTCAGGAATTTCGGCATATTACCTCCCAATTTCCTTACAACTTACAGTCTGCAAATTGGCAGCACTATTGAAATGGTACTACTTTCTATTGCTCTTGCTGATAGAATTAACACTATGAAAAATGAGTTGGCTTTTCTTAATGCCAGATTGGAAGAAAAGGTAATTGAAAGAACTATGGAATTGACAGGAGTACTGAAAGAGTTACAGAAAAAAAATGCCAGCATTGAATCTGAATTAGAATTGGCTTCTGATGTACAAAAATGTATCATGCCCGCTACAGAAATTATTCTTCCCGGCATTGAACTGGCTGCTTACTATCAGTTTTATACACAGGTGGGAGGAGACTACTATGACGTGTTTCCTCTAAGCAACGGAGCCTATGGAATTTTAATTGCTGATGTATCGGGTCATGGAATCCCGGCGGCCCTTTTAACCACAATGGCAAAAATTAGTTTTATGAACTCCTTATCTAAGACAAGTTCGCCTGTAGAAGTTTTTCGAGAAGTGGATGCAAATATTGCCGGGATTATTACAACCCAGAACTACTTAACTGCATTTTTATTGGTGATTCATCCGGATGGTAGAATGTTTTACAGTTCAGCAGGACACAGGCCTCCGATTATTTTTAAAAAAAGAACGGATACTTTTGAAGAACTCAGGACGGAAGGGCTGTTTCTGGGTATCCTGCAAAAAGAAGGAGATTTTTTCCGAGAAAAAGAAATGCAACTTTACGCAGGTGATCGAATTCTTTTATATACCGATGGTATTATTGATGCCTGTAACTCTACTGAAGACAGATGGGGAGAAGAAAATTTAATCCATGCATATTTACAGGTAAAAGATAAAACAGTCTATGAAACAAGAGACTATATACTAAAGGAATGGAGGGAATTTATGGGAACAACAAAAATTATTGATGACTCAAGCCTCATCATTCTGGAGTATAAAGGAATTGAAGAAGGAAGATAAACTTGCCGTTTAAAAAAGAAATAAAGCAGGAAATTCGCACAAGACTCTACAAATTTTTATTAAGAAAGCTTGCACTGGTTCTAAAAGAAGAATTGAATAAAAACCAAACAGTGCTTGCTTCGCGCATGTCAGAAGGGAATACCTACAAAGACTTTTTAGAAAACCTACTGAATAGAATATTAGAAATTACAGGACCTATTGAAGACGGACCTTCCTTCTTAAAAGACCTGTATTTAGAAAGTATAGGAGGCATCGGTTTTGAAAATGTTAGTGCGAAAAACTTAATCCTATCGTATTTCTTTCGTTTCAATGCCATTAAAGAAGAAGCTTTCTTTTCTATAGAAGATGCAAGGAAAATTTATTCTATTATTTTAGATCGAATTCAGCAAAACGAGGGATTTATTAATAGATTTAACCTTCAGGAAATGGCCTTATTGCAGAAATTGAAAGAGTCAGTTAAAGAAGAATTTGAGATAGAGTCTGAGTTTTTAAATACCAGTTACTATCTTCTCGAAACCCAATCAGCAAGGGTAACGAATCTTATTAATGAATTAGTTATCGAACGACTCACAGAAAGCTTAGAAAAAGAAAAACTATTAAAACAAGAATTAGCACAAAGGCATAAGTATATAGAAGAAGCTTTGAAGAAAGCAAGAAAAATACAATTAAATCTACTTCCTCAACCAAAAAATCTGGCTAATCTTCTGAATATCGGATTTCGCTATATCCCGGTAGAAAGCGTGGGAGGCGACTTTTACGATGTGATTAATTTGCAATACGAGCATGATTTTGTACAGAGGATAGGATTCATCATTGCAGATGTATCAGGTCACGGAATACCATCTGCTTTTATTGCATCCATGACAAAAATAATCTGGCAGAATAGTTTTTCTTCACAGGAACATCCGGCGGGTATATTAAAGAAAATGAATACAGGACTTTTACCCTTAAGTATTGGAAATTTTCTCACAGCTTTTTTAGCTATATTTGATATCTATACTCAGAATTTACATGAACCAAAGCTTTTATCGGAAGACTGCTTTTGTCCCAGAGGGGTTATGCACTACAGTAGTGCAGGTCATTTCCCGGCTTATGTCATTAGAAAGAAAGATAAATCTTCTTTTTCTGTAAATACAAAAGGCAGGGTAATCGGTGTTTTTCCGGAAATAAAACTGGAGAATAAGAGTATGGATATATTCGAAGGTGACAGAATCATTTTTTATACAGATGGTTTTTTAGAAGCCCGTTCAAAAAGCGATAGAGAAATTTTAGGTGAAAAGAGACTTTTTCAAATCTTTGATTCTTATAAGGACCTCTCTGTAGAAAAATTCTGTGATGAGGTCAGTTCTCAAATCCTTACATTTTCCGGAGGAAAATACGACGATGATATGACCCTGGTTGTTTTTGATATTATTTAAGAATTCGCAGGTAAAAGCTTCGCAAAGAAAAGAGGCTTACCTGTCTTCTACTCCGGCTTCTTCAAAACCTTTCTTCCTGAGAATGCAGGAATCACAGACTCCGCAGGGCTTATCCGCTATAGGACTATAACAGGAATGAGTTAGTCCAAAGGGAACTCCGAAACGTTTCCCGAGTAGCACTATATCTTTCTTGGAGAGTTTGAGAAGAGGAGTTTTTATCTGAATTCCGCTTGATTCTACACCGGTTTTAGTTCCGAGCTGAATCGCTTTTTGAAAAGCCCGGATAAACTGCGGCCTGCAATCGGGATAGCCCGAATAATCGAGGGAATTCACTCCTATATAAATTGTATCGAGACCTTTCCCTTCTGCCATGGAAACTGCATAAGATAAAAATAATATATTCCTACCCGGCACATAGGTATTTGGAATTCCTTCCTCCATGTTTTTTCTTTTTTTGGGAACCCGAATATTCGCATCGGTAAGGGAGGATGCAAGAAAAATACCGGTTTGAATTTTTACAATAGTTTGATGAATATTTAACTTGCTACAAATTTTCTTAGCTTTCTTTAATTCAATTTTATGCTTTTGAGAATAATCAAAGGATACAGCTTCTACGTATTCATTTTCGCTCAGAGCCTTATACAGGCAGGTAGTAGAATCGAGTCCACCGGAAAAGAGAACTAAAGCCCTTGCCATATCTTACTTGATCTCCCTTTTTCCCATATAAATGCAGGCGGAATTACAGGTCTCATAAACCGTAATCCTGTAGAGAAGAGGAAGAGAGGGTTTTAGTTTATTCCAAATCCAGACAGCCAGATTTTCACTGGTTGGATTTTCCAATCCTTCTATTTCATTCAGATAATAGTGGTCCAGGTAATTATCAATCAGGGGTTTTACTACTTCTTTTATATCACCAAAGTCCATAAGCCAACCGCTATCCGGGTCTATGCTTCCTTTCAGATGAACCTTGAATTTAAAAGTATGTCCGTGTAAGCGCTTACATTTATGCCCGTCCGGTACCTTAGGCAGTAAATGAGCCGCATCAAAGCGAAAGACTCGAATTAGTTCAATTTCTTCCATCAAACTCTCCTATTTTTTTGTTTGCATTTTCTTTGAGGTAGGATAAGCCTCTCATTTTTTCCATAACATTAAAAAAGCCTATCAAATCCTGTTCCTGAAAATTCCTTTCCAGAAGTCGATTTACCCTTCTCCATATCTTCTTTGCTTTGGGTGCATAAGACTTTGCTTTTTCTGAGAGAAAGACGTTAATAGAACGTTTGTCATTGGAATCTGTCTTTCGTATCACAAGACCGGCTTTTTCTAATCTATCTACAAGTCTCGTTATAGATGTAGAATCCTGCACGAGCATCTCGGAAAGCTCTTTTATAGTCATACCGTCCCTATCATACAAACCTTTCAGGGCTAAAAACTGTACGGGAGTTAAGCCAACTTTTTTGAGAGTATGTTCCATAACCCTGTTCACCGAACGAAAGGCTATACTCAAACTGAAATAAAAGCAATTATTATTATCCAAATCTTCATTCATTGTTCTCAAGAAAGGGCGAATATTCCACCCTCATATCCATCTAATTCCAGTTCTTCTCCCACAAGGACTACTCCTTCTTTTCTGTGACTTGAAAATAGGATAGCCGCTTTCTGAGCGGAAGTAGCCTTTTTTATAGGATAGGACTGTTTTTTCTTAGAAAAGTTTATGAGAACTAAAAAGCTTTCCTTCTCTGTGTATCTTAAAAAACTTAAAATGCTTTTATGATTTTTTTCAAGTATTTGGATCTTCCCACTTCGGAGAACTTCCTTCTCTTTTCTTAAACGAATTAATTTCTGATAGGTATGAAATAAGCTCTGAGGATCTTTCTGCTGCTCATAAACATTTACCGTTTTAAAATCCTGATTTAAAGGAAGCCAGGGTTCGGTAATAGAAAAACCTGCATACTTACTATCATCCCAGCACATCGGAAGTCTGGCATTATCTCTGCCTTTGTAGAAAGGCCAATATTTCTTGCCGGGAGGATCGTGAATCAGTTTTCTCGGAACATTCTCACTCAGCATTCCCAATTCCTCTCCATAATACAAAAAAGGGGTTCCCCGAAGGCTTAAAAGCAGAAGAGCAAGAAGTCTTGCTCTCGGCAGTCGGTTTCGTTTACTTCCAAAACGGGTAATATGCCGAACAAAATCATGGTTACTAAAAACATTGCAGGGCCAGCGATTTTCTCCGAGCTCGGCTTCCCAGTCTGCAATGATTTGTCTAAATGATTCCAGCTTCCATTTTACAAAAAACACAGAGAAGTTAAAACTCAAGTTTAACTCGTCGTTATTCCCGTAGTAACTCGCAGGTAAAGAAGCAACTCCCGGCGGTTCCTGCATAACCTCTCCTACCATCATCCTCTCACCCGGGTAAGAATCGAGGATCTTTCGAAGCTCTTTCAATATTTCATGGGTTTCGGGTCTATCTCTGTCATAGACATGAACCTGCCGGTCGTAGGCACGCATCCCTCTCAGGCTGAGTTTCATCCTTCTTTTGGGATTATCTCGAAACTCTGAATCTTTAACAAAACAATTAACTACGTCCAGTCGGAATCCGGCTACTCCCTTATCCAACCAGAAGCGCACCACATCAAATACAGCTTTTTTTAGTTCCGGGTTTCTCCAGTTCAGGTCGGGTTGTTCCGGGGCAAAAGAATGCAGGTAATACTGTCCGCGGTTTTCATCAAAAGTCCAGGCTTTTCCTCCAAAAGCAGAAAGCCAGCCATTGGGCTCTTTTCCATTTACCGGGTCTTTCCAGATGTACCAATCACTTTTCGGCTTGTCTTTGGAAGAGCGAGACTCAATAAACCAGGGGTGCTTATCCGAACTATGGTTCACCACCAGGTCCATAATTATTTTAATATTTCGTTTTGCCGCTTCTTTAATCAGAAGTTCAAAGGTTTGCATATCTCCGTAGACGGGGTCTATGCCGTAATAGTCTGAGACGTCATATCCGAAATCGACCATGGGAGAATTATTGACCGGAGAAAGCCAGATAGCATCGATTCCCAGAGAGTCCTCTCTACCATTTAAATAGTCTAATTTTTCAATGATTCCCATGAGATCGCCGATTCCATCCCCTTTAGAATCTTTGAAACTCCTCGGATATATCTGGTAAATAACTCCGTACTGCCACCAGGCCATATAAACCTCTCTAAAACAAAATTGCAGCGGTTACCTGTTTTTCTACGGGCTTTTTCACCGCCTGAATAATTTCAGCCTCTATTTTTTTCAAAAGATTCTCGTCATTTATTTTCCGTCCTTCGGCTGTTTTCAGGTAAAAAGAGTCATAGGCATAGTCCGCACTTGTGGCCACCCGTACAAAGTCTACGATTACTCCGCAGGAAAGTATGGCTTTTAAAAGCCTGTGCAGAAGGCCCAATGCATCCGGAAAACATATCTCCAAAACAGTATATTCCGGTAAAGATTTATTATCAAACTCCACCTTCTCTTCAATCATACCCATAGGGATTTGATTAAAGAATAAAAATTCAGTGGGTGATGAAAGTAGAGATTCAACCGCTAGTTGTCCGCTTAAAACTAAAGTAAGGTTTCGCTTCAAGCGTTCCAGCTTTTCCTTATGAACTTCTCCGCTTCCAAATTTATCTGTAAGTTGTATATGCTGAATACTAAATTTGTCTTTTGTTCGAAAGGATCGCATACCCACAACACTTAAACCTTCTGAAGAAACTGTACCGGTTATATCCGAACTAAGAAGTGAGTAATCCTCACAATATATAACAAGGGTGATGTAGGCAGGCTCCGTTTCAATTTCCACAACCGGGAAACTTAGTTTCTTTTTGATAAACTCCTGGTAATGGATAAAGTGGTTAAAAATTCGAATAGGCGTATAGTAGCGTATATAGGTTTGGGGAACTACAGAATTAATATATTCTAATATACCATCCATAAATTTTTCGGGTATATGCTGCTTATGTATAAAATACTGTTTTAAGGAATGTAAGTTTTGTTCGGTAACATTATGCTGACTGTCTAAGCGATCCTGTAAAAAATTTAAAGTTTTCTTATATAAGTTGTATAAAATATCTTTTTTCCAATTGGTGAGAATCCCGGGTCCGACGGAACGTGTATCGATTATAGTGAATACATATAATAATTTCAATCGATCTACAGTTCTTACGGCAGAAGCAAAATCCTGAATCAGAACCGGATCGCTAATATCTCTTTTAGTAGAAAGTTCAGACATATCAATATGTGCTTCTACAAGGTATTTAAACAAATCCAGTTGCTCTTCCGGCAAGTGAAACCTCTGTCCTACCGATTCGGCCAGTTCTTTTCCATATAAACAATGATCCCCTTCTTTTACTTTTCCGGCATCATGTAATAAAATAGAAAGAACTAATATTTCTATGTCGGAACTCGAATTAAAAATTTCCTGAACTTCCGGATCTTCAAATTGTCCTTCACAGAGTTTATCCAGTTCTCGCAAGATATATAGCGTGTGCTCATCTACTGGATACTCATGGTGATAGCTAAATAAAGAAAAATACTTACAGGCACCAAATTCAGGAATGAACTTCCCTAATATATTACAGTGGTGCATAAGACTCAGGATTTTTCCTATTTTCCTCTTGCGTTTTAAAATATTCAAAAAGATTTCGATAGCTTCTCTTGAATTCTTAAAATCTTCATCTAAAAAACGGGAAGCAGAACGTAGTTCTTCTAATAACAGGGGAGAGATTTCTAAGTCCTGATCTTGACTTATAGAGAAAATTTTAAGGATATCCTTGTTTATATTTTCCGGATGTTGACTGAAGTTTCCAATGAGAGGTGGATACAATCCATTCCCGATTCGGATTAGTTTCAAACCTTCTAATTCAAAAGGAATGCGTTCTTTCTTCTTTTGTATCCTGGCAAAATCAAGATAAGAGGCTATAAAAAAATAAGCATGTTTTTGATGGCTGTAAAGATGATTCATAAGCCTATCTACAGAAGAAATGTCATTTTTAGGACCATAGCCCATAAACTCAGCAAGCTCCGGTTGAAAAGTCAAATCCAACCTATCCTGCTTGGAATGACTCAGGCTATGCAGACTTATCCGAAGTTTTAGTAGGTAGTCATAGGCATTTTCTATTATCCGAATTTCAGCCGGCCTGAAGCCATGTCGAACACCTGGCAAGCGAAACGGGGGGATGAGAGACTGAAGCTTTTCAAGCCAGTAAAATGTTTGTATATCCCTCATGGTAAAAGGTGAGGTTTTTAGATTGGGTTCTGATACCAGATAAGGAGCCGGGAGTTGTAACTGCCTTTCTAAATATTCAACTTTTAGTTTACTAAATTTTTCTACATAATCTTTCGGTAACTTATATAAAAACTCTTCACAGTATTTTTGAAAAAGACTTTCCGAACCAGCAATATAGCGAGAATCTAAAACAGCAAAAAAACTCTCCATGTAATTAGTATAGCTAATACTTTCTTCTATAGTCCTACAGGCATGACCTACCTGCTTTCCTGAATCATACAAGTAGGTGTTAATGTGAGAAATAATCGCAGAAAGAACCTCATCATCGAGCTCATCGTGCAGATATAAAAGATCGATGTCCGAACCGGGGCAGAGTTCCATTCTTCCGTAACCACCAAGGGCTACGATGCTGAGTTTCGACTGGGTTTCATATTTAATTTCGTCTTCTTTATAAATATTGGCAATAGCACTATCTACGATATACGTTAACTGCCTTGCTATTTGCTTCCCGGAAGGAACCGAGCGACTGATGGCAAGAATCCTTTCAAACCGTTTATTCATATCTAACTTGAGTGCCATATAAAACCATCCGAAAAGAGATTAAGATTAAATTATTTCATGGCTTCTTTTTTACAAATGAAATTTTTTCCGGCTTTTTTTGAAGGGATACTATCTTCTTATTTCAAATTCTTTATAATCCCCAAAAGCTTCTCCCATTTTTACTTCGACAGAAGAAACGCGGGCGGCTATGGGGCCTTCTTTTATTTTCTCTATTAGCCTATCAAGTTGAGCGTCCTTACCTTCCACAACTGTTTCAACGGTTCCGTCCGGAAGGTTTCGGGTATAACCGCAGAGACCGAGTTTTTTTGCATTATCCATAACAAAAAAGCGAAACCCTACTCCCTGCACTTTCCCTTTAGCAATTATTTTGGCCCGTTTCATTGAATTCACCTGAAATGCTCCACTATAAATTGAATAGTAACATTTCCATTAAAATAATTTTCTTCCATCCGACCCCAGAGTTCCAGGAAAGACTTTTTAGAAAGAACTGCTTCAAACTCTTTTGCCCTCCCCCAGATAACGGCTTTAAGAGATATATCCGCTCCCAGAATACCAAATCGAGCATGAGTCCCATTTCCCATAGGCCTGTAACTAATGACTTTTACATTTCCCAAAGATAATAAGGGTTGGGGATTTTCCTGTCCAAATGGCTCAAACATCGTAATATCATAATATACTTTTTCATTCAATTCTTTCGGTTCAAAAGAAACGATACTCTTCAATTCTTCCTTTTTGTCTTCCCTCGGAAGATCTAACCAGGGGATAGCCACTTCCTGTAGCCTTTTTTCCAAAACAGGAATTTTTGGAATTTCTATTGAAAATCCACCGGCTTCCGGATGACCTCCGTAGTGAATAAAAAGATCCTCCAGCATCTTCATGAGTTCAATCACATTTTCAGTACCATAGGAACGAATACTTCCCCTTGCATTTCCATGGTCGGGGGTCACAAATACAACGGGTCGCTTATATTCCTGAACAAGTCTGGTAGCCACAATACCGGAAACACCCGGTTCCATATCGGGTTCATAACAGAATAATACCTTTGCTTGAGTACGTTCGGGTTTCCGCTTAAAATAGCGCTCCACCCTATCGATGTTGCGTTTTGTCCTGTCTTTTCTACTTTCGTTTAATTTAATTAGATTTAAAGCTATAGTTTGTGCTTTCTTACTGTCTTCTTCTAATAGAAGTTCTAAGGCTACTTCGGTTTTTCCCATTCTCCCGGCAGCATTTAAAACCGGCCCGATACTCCAGCCCAGATCTTTTGTTACAATTTTCTCCGGATTTAAGTTTAACTCTTTTAAAAGATAAGATAGACCATAGCGTTCCGGCTTCGCTTCTTTCATAAGTCCCTGAAGTGTCTTTAAGCCATTCTTAACTATAACACGGTTTTCTCCCTGCAGGGGCATCATATCGGTAATCGTACCTATGGCAGCAAGATCAAAAAGAGCTTCCGTCTTTTTTTGCAAATCAGGAAAACGCTCATAAAGAGAATAAAAATCCAGGCCTGTATAATCCGGTTTGAGACCCAAAGCATTCTCATAATAGGCCCCATTTTCTTTCTGCAAATAATCATAGGCCAGGTAAGCCTGTATAAGCTTCATAGCTAATACAGAAGTACAGATTCTCTTCTCCGGATAAACCGAATCTTCTCTTTTAGGATTTACTAAAAAACAGTCGGGAAGTTTTAGAGGGATTTCATGGTGATCTAAGACTATAACAGAAATTTTTTCTTTTACCAGGGAATTGATTTCATCGTAGTTTGTACTCCCAAAATCAAGAGTAATTAAAAGGTCGGGTTTTATTTTTTTTACATTTTGAACGGCTGCATCACAGAGGCCGTAATCATCATTTGCAGAAGAAGTTTTAACACTGAGCTTTCCTCCACTTTTTGCATGTATGCCTCTTAAAAAACAATACAACAGAGAAGTAGAAGATACTCCGTCTGTGTCTCTGTCCCCATACAGGAGAATATGTTTTTTTTGATTTATAGAATCTTTGATTAATTCAATAGCACCGATGATGTCGGGTAGGAGAAAGGGAGAATGGAGAAAGCGATAACTATCTCCTAAAAACTCTTCCCCAGAAACTCCTTCCGGTACCAATTTTTGAAAAATGAAAGCCTGAAAACGACTCAGATCTTTATAAGGGGAAGGAGGTAAACTACTAAAAGCAACTCCGTGTTCGTATTCCATCAAATAGTATCAGGAAACCTGGTTCATTACACAGTTGCCTGTAAACTTACCACCCGGTTCAATCGAAATCATCGGAGTTTTGATGTCTCCCACTATTACTGCCGATTTCGTAATATCCACACGACCTTTGGCTTCTACATTTCCCCTGAGGCTTCCGCTTACACCCAGGGTCCCTATCAGTATATCCGCTTCAACTTCTCCGGTTTCACCAATGTATAATTCCCCGTCGGACTCTATGGTTCCTTTAAATTGACCTTTAACTTTAAGAGAATTACTAAATTTTAAACTTCCTTTAAAAACGATATCATCTCCGATAATTGTGTCGATTCTATCCTCGTTCATAGCCTCTCCTGAGAAAACCAGAGTACAGGAATACTATAAAAATAACCAGAATTTTCTTAAAATGCAGCCAGTAAAATTGTTTCGATTTCGTTTTTAGGAAGCTCTCTGGGCATATTTTCGAGAAATTTATAACTCGAAGCAAGGCTGGCTATGGCCGGAAGTCCGATTTTTTTTACCTCGAACTCGGAGAGCTTTAAAGGAACTTTGATTTCCTTGTAGATTTTACGGATGTGGTCAACGGCTTTAATGGCAGCTTCAATTATGGAGATATCAGAAATATCTTCATCCAGAGCCCTCGCTATCATCACGTATTTATTGGCAGAAGAGGTTAGATTATAGTCCATTACATGGGTTAAAAGAATCGACATGGACTGGAAGACATCGAGCCGGGTAAGACTGGAAGCTGCGAGAGAAAGAGCAAAGCAAAGACTCAAAGAACTCACGGACTGGGAAATACCGGTAAGCAAACTGGCTGCATACAGCATATTTTTCGCAGCAAGGTTTTTAGGGTCTCGATAAGAAAGCAGTAAATTCTTAGTGGTTAATTCTATGGCTCGGAGCGTAGAGGCACTGGTAATTTCGTTAGCATATTTGGAAAGCATAGTGTCTACCGATGCTGCGAGAATGGCGGTTCCCATTTTAGCTATCTCGGTCTGGGTCATGTAGAGGCTGATTTTTGCATCCGCGATGACCAGTTCAGGAAATAGACTGATATGGGAGAAATACTGTCGCTTTTTCTCTCTTTGATCCATCACCGTAATAAAAGGGGAACATTCAAGACCCATTAAAGGCATTGTCGGAATTATTACCACCGGAAGAGCTTTTCTTTTAACCGGCTTTTTCCCCCGGATCATCTCTTCTGCTTCAAAGTCATTAGTAGCCAGCACAGAAACAGCTTTGGCTGCATTAATTGACTCGTAGCCTCCGTAGGCTACTATGCAATTTGCCTGGGCCTGTCTGGCGAAATAAGCGGCTGTATCGAGGTTTTTATAGGTGGTTTCTGTTTCTATATCATCGTATAGAATCACTCCATCCGTGCTATTCTCTATGCTGGATTTAATAAGAGAAAGCTCGGCTGGATTCTCCATTTCCGCCTGGGAATTGATAATGATGACTCGATTGGAAATTTCTCTAATAAAATTCCCAATCTTATACCCACAATCAACTTCCAGATGAATCTTGGGAGGGAAGTGAAAACTGACCCAATCGGTTAATACTGGCATATAGTGCTCGGTTTACCGATCTTAAAGGTTTTGGATTCCTCCAAAAAATACCCCCACCATCTTTTCCGCTACCCTATCTATCATTTCCGGGCCGGGGTTATCATAATACCCATTTTTAAGTTTTTCTTTAACTTCCTTTAATTTCTGGACCCTATCAGAGTCTTCTGGCCTGGAAACCGTAATTTTAGTAAAAAATTCAATTTCATTTTGAAGTTTCACTTCTTCTGCACGTTCCCTAGCGGCTTCAGAAATCTGGATATTATCGGCAGCAGATTGGTTAACCTGTTTCTTCAGAGCAGTAGGTTTCTGGGTGTACCCATAACCTATGTTGTTGATCCTTTCTATTGCCATCGAACGCTACCTCTCTTTCTTCTGTATATCGGTTTTAAGTTTTCTGCCTTTAGTTATTTTTTTGACACGATTATTCACCAGGATTGCAAATTCACCCTTCGTCGTAAATTTCCCCGGTTCATCACCGGAAGGGATAAAAATGTATTCCTCGTGTACTTTTGTCATTTCCCTACCCACTAAAATCTCGGATAAAGGAAAAATTTCCCGTATCAAAGATAGAGTTGCCTCTACCCGGTGGACAGATTCAAAGCAAACCAGAACCAACTCCTCTTTTTGGTATCCCTCCAGGAGTTTTCTTTTCTTCCCTTCTTTTGGGGGCAAAAAACCCAAAAAAACGGAAGGATTCGCCTGTGCTCCGCTTACGGAAAGAAGGGTGCTTAAAGCACTCGCTCCCGGAATCGGAACAATGTCTACATCACAGTCCCGCAGGTACTTGACGAGAACAGAACCCGGATCGGAAACCCCCGGAGTCCCTGCATCTGAAATATATGCAAGGTTTTTCCCGGACTTTAGCTCCCGGTAAATCCATCCAAGAGAATTATCGTCTGTATTATTTTTATATAAAGTTTTTGCGGGAATTTTTATTCCAAAATGGTTCAATAATTTTAAAGAATTTTTCTGGTTTTCACAGAGAATAAGATCCACTTCCTGAAGCACCCGGACCGCCCTGTACGTCATATCTTCGAGGTTTCCTATGGGTGTGGATACTACGTAAAACTTTCCCTGTTCTTTCATCCGCGTTTCAAAGACCAGCTTTTTAAAGCCGTTTGTAGTTCCAAGAAGAATTTATTTTCCTTTTTAGAGGAAAAAAGCTTGCTTTTTGTATATACTTATCATATAATTAGTATATGAATGCAACAGCAAAAAAAAGAGCCAGAAATACTTCACAAAACCGGGTCGGCAAAATGCGTTATGAACTCTACCGCAATGCGATTGAGTGGTTACAAAATGCAATAGACCGACAGTATTACATGGAAGCTATTTCTCTTGAAGGTAGCTTAATTTCTGACAGACTAGAAAGCAGGCTTCAGCAAATCAGTGGTGACGATTCCGGTTTTCGTACTTTAGAAAACCTTATCCAAACTTTAAGTCTCGAAGAAAATGATGAAACACTAAAAGAACTTTTGAACCATGATCTGAATAGCTGGCGAATGGAGCATGATTTTGCACTTCATGATATGGTAAAATTCCTCGAAGGAGAAACTCCGAGCTGGGAGAACCGCATAGAACACAATCGAAATATAGCCTTAGAAGGCTTAAGGCTTTTTCGTCAGATCGACAGGGAGGTAAAAAGATTAAAACATTCTAATATTTGATTTTTAAAATATTTTATGATTGCCGAAATCCGATCAATTTTTCCGGGAAACTCTTACTGACTACCGGTGCTCGTGCCGCACGAAGCCGAAGCCAAGCGCGAAGTATAGCCCGTCATCTAAAATGGAACGGTCACGACCGTTCCTTACGCTAGCTACTATACCTCATAGTATTAGTAATAATCCCTAATATCTAAACAGCCGGACGCCAGCAATTCTCGGTGAAAAATAAAGAGCTTTCAGATGGTCTTTTAGCTGCATAAATCATCACCTTCAGGGATATGTCAAAAATAATTTCGTAAAGGAATTACAAAATTATTGTACATATAAACGGTTTTTTCATAGTATCCAAAAGCTTATTTAGGGGAATAGCATGGATACCGGAATAAAAGAAAGAAAACATCTAAACTTTGAATCATTATTTTCTTACATGAAAGAAACTTTTAGCAAAGTAAGTGATAGCAGGCAAGCCGGAAAAGTAAAATACAGTATGGAGGAAATTCTAAGCTCAGCATTTGGCTGTTTTTACTTTCAGGAGCCTTCTTTCTTACAATATCAGCTAAAAATGCAGGAAGGAACTTCTCAAAGTAATATATCCCCTATATTAGGAGTAAAAAATATCTTTTGCCTCTGGATGGGACTACATTTTAACAGCGAAAGAATCATCTCATCAAACTTTATTTGAATATGTAAATCTAAATAAGAAAGAGTTAAAAACATTTACTGAATATGCTGCAAAGTCCAAGAAGACTTTCATTTATGAATGGATGGAAGATGTTCCTTTAACAGGCAAGAAAGATATGAAGTTCTGCAATTATGTATCATTAAAAATATTGGATGGGGATGGAAAAATTACTTTTGCTGTAAATATGATCTACTTTCAGTCATGGAAAAATCTTCTGCTCTTTGTGTTCGACCCGGAACAATTCAAAATGGTGCCGAGGTAGCTTCACCGAGAATTGCTGGTGTTTTTGATGAATGATAAAAGCAAAAAAAACTAATACACTAGAAATAGCTAAGAATTTTAAATTAGCTGGTATTGATAATAAAACTATTTCTACTGCTACAGGGCTAACTATAGAAGAAATTGAAAAGTTATAACTTGCTAGTAAAGTAACATTTTTCAGTGATACACGCTGGCAAAACCTTCCCTTACTGGCGGAACGTTGAACAAAACTGCTTGCGCAGTATGAATATGCCCACATCATCGCATCGATTCGTCTCTGCTTTTCCCTCCCTATCCAATACAAAAACTCCTTGTAAGCCTCCGGTAAACCCACCTTTTCAAATTCCGGGAAGTATGCTATACCAGTTTCATGAAGGCAGCACAAAACTGGGAAGAACATATCAAGAACTGGCAAGCAAGCGACAAAAACTGCGCGGCCTAAACGATATCTGACTTTTTAAAGAATTATAATAAGCTAACAGAGTTTATTGGTAATGGTGAAATTCCTTGTCAGAACGATTTGTTTCTATATGAAAGTAATCTACCTGGGTTTTTAAAAGTTTTGCCATATTGGCTACTCTCTTAGAAGAATCATTTAGCTCGCTAATATGTGAAACATTGGTTTGTATAACTGAACTAATATTATATATAGCCTCTGAAATTTCCTTGAGTGCCATTTTTTGTTCTGTCATCGCCAATTGAATGGAGTCCGTTGCCAGCTTCATCTTCTTTGTTTCTGAATCAACCGTAGTGTTTATTTCTATTTCGGAATTCATGCGGTTTCGCAATGTTTCCATAGATAAATAGATATCCTGAAAAGCTTCTATAATTCTTTTAATCAACTGAATCGTATTAGAAATAATAGTACTTCCTAATTCAATTTCCTCTTCATTTTGTTGGATAATAGTGTTAATATTATGGATACTCGAACCGGTCCTGGCAGCCAGACGCCCAATTTCATCGGCAACCACAGCAAATCCTCTTCCGGAATCACCTGCCCTGGCCGCTTCAATTGCGGCATTGAGAGCCAATAAATTAATCTGCTTGGAAATCCCGTTAATGATTTCAACTACACCAGTGATTTTTTTGGAGCTGAGCTTTATATTCTGAATACTAATATTCATTTTATCTAAAGAATCTTTTCCTTCACTTGCATCTTTAGACATTTTTGTAATTTTATTAGATGTTTCTATAATTTGTAAATTTCTTTCTTCTATTATCCCGGATAGTTCATTTACTTTTCCTGAAAGCATTGTCACATTTTCAGTCTGATGATTTGTTTTTTGATCAATTGTGTTGGCCCCGGCATTGATTTGCTCAATAGCTGCTGAAATTTCTTCTAATGTAGATGACTGATCTTGACTATTACCCAGTACGAGTTCTGCTGACTGACTCATGCTTTCTGAAGCCGTTTCCATATTAGATGATACTTGTTGATTATTTTCTACAATATCCACAAATTTTTCTGTAAAAGAATGTAAGCTAAAAGATATGAGTCCTACTTCATCCAGGCTACTCGGATAATTTATTTTTTTAGTCAATTTTCCTTCTGACATTGATTTAATTAAATTGGAATTATACACAAGGCTGTTTAACTTGTTGGAAAAAATCAGGAAGATAAAAAGTCCGGATAAGACCGCACCTATCACAATTAAAATGATCATATACAGGGAGGTTTTCAAAACCGGTAATTCGATATCATCTATTTCCAGGGTAGTTAAGGAAATGAGGCTAAGATATTTCGAAGAATTGTCTTTGAGTAGAATTTTATTCTTACCTCTAAATGTATATTTTACAATATCACCCGTCCCTGCTTCTACCATCCTCTTTCCAAAAGGAAATTTTTTTGAATCAAATAGAATCAACTTGGGGTCCGGATGGCTTACTACTGTAAAATCCTTATCCACAATTATTGAGTATCCGTTTTCTCCTACCGGAACTTTATTTAAAAACTGGGATGTAAACTTATGTATTTCTATTGAAAAACCTATAAGTCCTATAAGTATATCATTTTCTCGAACAGGGTATGTAAGCAGTACCAATACTTCTTTAGAAATAGAAGAACTGAAAGCTGTGCTTACCAAAAAATTTTCAGAACCGGAATTTTTCAGAACCCTTTCCATTTCTCTTCTGCATGGAAAATCCAGTTGTTCTCTATCTCCACTGGAATATAGAATATTCCCATCTGATGACATAAGCAATATTTCTTCTAAAAATTGTTTTCCCTTGAAATGGTTGATAATAAGTTCTTTTTTAAACCATTTCTTATCTTTTTGTGTAACTGCACTTTTAGTTTCCGGACGCTCGGAAAATTGAATGAGCTGTTCTTTATAGCCCTTCAGGAATTCATCGATTATAGATACATTATTTTTATTTATAGTTAAGATCTGAGAAATTTGTGATTTCTTCAATGATTGATAGTTAATGTTATAAATAATCAGGTTGGTTAAAATGGAAAAGATAATAATGATTAACATGATATTCCCGGAGAGGGAATATATGAGTTTTTTCTTGTATAATTTTTCTTTCTCCAAAGGAATTACCAGAAAACCTTTTTTTAAAAAATCAGACAGTAAAAATTCTGTTATATTGTAATATACAAACAAGCAGATAAAAACAGCAGCCAGGATAGAACCTACCAGGTTATAATATTGGGTTATGGTTACTTCCGGTTCAAAAGAAAAAACAATTACGATAAATAATAAACTGAATAGGTATTCTAAAGCCGGTGAAATAGCATGTAAAGAAGCTAAATTAGAATAACGATGCAGAGCTTTTTCATAAATATCTTTATGAACGGTTCTTCCCGAATCAAGTTCTCGAAAGTAAACTTCTAAGGGTTTCAATAGACGATGATTGGTAATAAATCCGACTGTAAAATTCACAGGGGCTGAAATTACTGTACACTTTATTAAAAGAAGAATCGTTTCATAAGAGAATTCACCAAAAAATACAACAAAGAAAAAAACAATAGGGATGGTTACTAAAAAGCCAAAGCCTTCTGTATAAAGCCAATATCGAGTTTTAAAATTACGATAAACGAATAGTGGATTTTTCGAGTCGCTTTTTTTACTATCTTCCACAATAATCTCCTGCAATTTCTTTCTTTTTGCTTAATAACAGTAAAAACTTCCTGTTAGAAAATGAAAAGTTTATTTCTCATTTGGGAAATACTTTCGAACTATATTTCACTTGACTCTTCTTATCCTTTCTTGAATTTGAAAGTAGGATTATGAACGAAGACCTGCTGCAATACCGAAACCGTATCGATGAATTGGATAAAGAGATTATAGACTGTATCCAGGAAAGAGCCAAACTTGCCGGAAAAATCGGCGAAGTAAAACGGACCAGGGGAGAGCCTATCTATCGTCCGGACAGAGAAAGAGAAGTATACCGGAAAGTGAAAAATTTAAATAAAGGTCCTCTTTCTGATTCCCACTTATTTGCCATTTATAGAGAAATCATGTCCGGGGCTATTTCTATAGAAAAAGGTTTGCATGTCGCTTTTTTAGGCCCGAAGGGTTCATTTTCCCATCAGGCTACGGTTGAAAAATTTGGTGATTCGATCGAAGTAGAGCCGGTAAGTTCTATTCCCGAAATTTTTCGGGTAGTAGAAGCCGGAAAGTGCGATTATGGGGTAGTTCCTGTGGAAAATTCCAGCGAAGGCCTGGTGAATTCTACTCTTGACGTTTTTGTGTATTCTGATTTGAAAATCTATGCTGAAACCTACATGAAAATTTCTCTACACCTTCTGGGTTTTGATAAAGATCTTTCCAAAGCCAAAAAACTTTACGGGATAAAAATTGCAAATTCCCAGTGTAAGGAATGGATTGCTCGAAATCTTCCCCATTGTGAAATTGTTGAAACTTCTTCTACGGCCAGGGCGGCTCAGCTTGTAGCCGAAAGAAAGGATGGTCTGGCTATCGCTTCTACTATTGCAGCAGAGCTATACGGCCTTGAAATTATTCAACGTTCCATTGAGGATATGCCGAATAACTCTACCCGTTTTTTAATTATTGGAAATGCCGAGTGTGAGCCAACAGGCAAGGATAAAACCTCTCTTTATTTTTCTACCTCAGATAGGCCGGGGGCTCTTTTTTCGATTTTGAAACCCTTTTATGATAATAATATAAACCTGACGAAAATTGAGTCGAGACCTACCCGAAAAAACTCCTGGGAATATAATTTCTTTTTGGATTTTGAAGGTCATAGAAAAGATCCCCTCATCAGTCAGCTTTTATTGGAACTCGAAGAGAAAACAACGGTTCTCAGGGTACTCGGTTCTTATCCATCTGCGGAGAGTTTTTAAGAGCTTATGAATGTACTCATTTATGGTCTGGGTCTTATGGGGGCCTCTCTATCTCTCGCGATTCGTCAGAAGAATTTGCCATTCGGTCGTATTGATGGAGTGGTTCGGAGCGTTTCAAGCCGGGACGAAGGTTTGAAATTAAAAGTTGCAGACAGTATATTTCTTGAGTCCGAGTTTAAAGAAAAGGATCTCTGGAATGACTACGGTCTTATTATTTATTCCTTACCGGTAAACCTGACCTGTGAAAAAATTGCAGAGCTTCCCCTTTCTTACAGGGGGATCGTTACCGATCTGGGCTCAACAAAACGGGAAATCATTGAAGCTGTCGAGAAGAAATATTCCTCTTCCCATCGCTATTATTCTTCTCATCCGATGGCAGGTTCGGAGCATTCCGGACTTAAATATGCACAGGCGGATTTGTATGAGGCAAGGCTCTGTATTTTGACTCCTCCAAAAAGAGTAGAGGAGGGAGTGGAAGACTTCATCCGGGATTTCTGGGAAAAAATCGGTATGTATACCCTGAAAATCGAAGCTGAAGAGCATGATAAAGCCCTGGCTTATATTTCCCATTCACCGCATATTCTTTCTTCGATTATGACGAATTGGTGCTGGGAAAATCCCACCGTAAGCGAAAAAACAGGTTTATCTCCGATTCCCCTTACCGGAGGAGGTTTTCGGGATATGTCGCGAATTGCCGGTTCAAATCCGGAAATGTGGGATGCCATTATTGAAACCAATCGGGAGCCAATTCGGCAATCTTTGATAGATTTTCGAGATAGGCTAAACGTTCTAATAGGGGTTTTAGGCTCGAATTCGGAGGTTTCGGGTTTTTGGAAAAAATTTTTTGACAAAGCAAAAAAATCTCGTGACAGAATTTTAAAATTAGAATAATTGTACTAAACAAAGGCTTGGGTAGTAGTCTAATAAGATAGTAGGCAAACACCCGGAGACAAAAAGGAGCTAAACATGGAAATCAGGCCCGTAGACAATTATTATATTAGCACGACTAGTTCTGTGTATAATTATGCTATTTTAAAGACTCCTGCTGACGATAATAAAGTCAGTGAGGTGGACAATACCAACCCTGTAGAAGAAGTGCATGATATTGCAGAAGCTCTACTGGTTGATGTTTTTGTATAAGAATGGCATTAACAAAACAGCAGAAATTAGAGTATAACGAAAGTTTAAAAGAGTTTAAGTCCTATATAGAGGAACTTAAAAAAGAAGTTATCCTTTATAAATCTCAGATGAAGAAGAATAAGGATGCAGAGCCGTACTATATCATCGGCCTCGTCCTCAATTCTATCCGTTTTATCAACACCTGCATCGAAATTAATAAGCTTTCTCAGCATAAATTACGGCTGAAAAGTGAGTTCTACTTGAATTTAGGGCGTAAAGAGATTTATAGCGTATTTACAAACATGGAAAAAGTAGTTTCCATGAATTTTGATGGAAGTCTCGCTGAGAATTCGGAATACCTCGAAAAACTGGATCTTTTCAGTCCTTCTCAAAGGCTCAACTTCATTCATGGATTTCGAGCTGCTATTGAGGGAATTGTGGATGCCTACGGAGACCAAAAACCCTCAGGTCCTTACAGTAAATGGAAATGGAGCTGGCCGGAAATCTACTATAAGCTCGCCATTCTTTCCAAGAACCTCTTTGATTTCAAAGCTTACGAAAAAGAAAGAGACATAAATAATATGCACTACTATGTTCGCAAAGAACATTTCAACCTGATTATTGAGCTTTGCAACTACGCTGCCCAGGAATACCGTACCAAATTTGACTTATCTACAAGTGAAACTGCCGATCTTCGTAAGTCGGTTATTATGTTAGAAATTTTGAAGATGATTTACCAGATAACCGGTATTCGAGACGACCTTGATAAAACCAAGACTTTGATAGAATCTCTGAATAATAAGATTGATACAATTGAGTCTGAAAAAACTAAGAAGAAGAAACTTAAATAGACTGAAAGGCATCCACTCAAAAAATCAGGGAACTTCTTCTTAAATGTAAGCGATTCACCGAGTTCGCCTGTTTTCCTTTCTAAAAAGAAATTCGGACTTTTTTTTCTTATAGATCCACAGGGGGCTTTTTTGATAATCGTTTACCTGTGTTCCTTTGTAAATCAATAGGGGTCGGGAGTTTCTATGAATAAGCAGTTAAGTATTGATAATCCTGAAATTTTTTTTGATAGAGAGCTTTCCTGGCTCGACTTCAACTACAGGGTTTTAGAAGAAGCAGCAGACCCGGTAAATCCCATCCTGGAACGACTCAAATTTCTTTGCATAACAGAATCCAACCTCGATGAATTTTATATGGTCCGGGTGGCCGGACTTCGTGGAATTCTCATGAGTGGAAACGATGGAAAAAGCCTGAATGGTATGCGTTACTCTGAAGTGTTTCAGCGCATTTCTAAAAAAGTTTCTCAATTTGTAGAAGCGCAGTATGAGATTTTGATTAACTCTATTCTTCCGGAATTGAAAGAAAAACGAATTAATATTATTGAGGATCCCGCTTTACTCTTAGAAGAGGAAATTCATCATATTCAAAGATATTACAAAGAGCAGGTTTCCAGCGTCCTCACCCCCCTGGCGATTGATACTTCTCATCCCTTTCCTCATATTTTAAACAAAACTTTAAATCTCGCAATATCTCTTAGCAATGAAAACGACCCCAGAGAAGCAAGAAAGTCCCTGGCAGTAGTTCAGGTTCCTTCCGTTTTACCGAGATTTTTGCAACTTCCACAGAATAATGGAGACAGGAGATTCTTTCCCCTGGAAGGAATAATCAAACTCCATTTGGGGGATCTTTTCTATGGAATGATTGTACATGAGGTTCATCCCTTTAAGATCATCCGGGATTCTGATATGGATTTGAGCGATGATGTTACCGATGACCTTCTTTCCAGTGTTAAATTGGAATTGAAAAACCGTATCTGGGGAGAAGCGGTAAGGCTCGATATAAACCATAATGCCAGTCAGATTTTAAGACAGATTCTCCAATTCTCATTGAAAATAAAAGAACATGAAATTTTTCCAATACCGCATCTTTTAAGTCTCAGTGACTTGATGTATTTTTATGATTTAAGTGATACTGCTAACTTGAAATTTAATTATCTAAAACCAAGAACCGGACTTAAGTTTGAATCTATGAATAAAATTTTCCGCATGATTCGCAAGGAAGATATAATGTTACATCATCCTTATGATTCATTTCAGGAAGTGGAAAACTTTTTAAAAATGGCAAGTACCGATCCCAAGGTTCTGGGGATTAAAATGACCCTTTATAGAACCAGCGGAGGTTCTCCTATTATTGAATACTTAAAACAGGCTGCAGAAAATGGGAAACAGGTTACTGTACTTGTGGAATTAAAGGCTCGTTTTGACGAAGAAAGAAATATACAATGGGCTCAGAAATTAGAGGATTCAGGTGTTCACGTAGTATACGGTTTTATCGGTTTAAAGATCCATTGTAAACTGATTCTTGTGGTTCGAAGAGAGGATATGAAAATAAATCGTTATGTGCACTTAAGTACAGGAAATTATAATTCTACCACAGCAAGATTTTACACAGATATATCCTTATTTACTAATAACGAAGAAATTACAGAAGATGCCGGTTTTTTATTTAATGCTATCACCGGTTTTGCAAAACTTCCGAGATTAAAACAGCTTTCTGTGGCTCCTTATTATTTGAAGGATGATATGCTCCGCTTTGTGAAGCAGGAAATGGAGAATGCAAAGGAAGGGAAAGAAGCGAGGATCATCATGAAGATGAACTCGTTGGTTGATCCGGATTTAATAGTAGCTCTTTATCAGGCCAGTGTAGAGGGAGTTAAAATTGAGTTAGTTATCAGGGGCATCTGCTGTTTGAAACCGGGAATACCGGGTTTATCTGAAAACATTAGTGTAAGGTCTATTGTCGGAAGGCTTTTAGAACATTCGAGAATTTATATATTCTGGAATGGAGGAGATCATCGAATATTTCTTGCATCAGCAGATTGTATGCCAAGAAATTTCAATAAACGATTCGAAACTATGTTCCCTATCCTTGATAAAGGCATTCAAAGCAAGATTCTAAATATTATGGAATTGCAACTTAAAGATAATGTGAAAGCACGCTTACTGAATCCTGATGGTTCTTATACCAAATTGGTTCCGGGAGAATCAATCCCGGTGGATTCCCAGACCGCTATGGTTGAACTTAATGAAGAATTATCAAAAGTCGAGACGATATGAAATATTTCTTTCTTATTGCATTGCTATTTATAGGAATTTTTTCGAGCTTATATGCTGATTGCTCGGTGACGATACCTTCCTTTGATAAACCTATCCAATTAAAAAAAGGCTGGTTGTTTAAAAAGGGGGATAATCAGGAATACAAAAATGTACAACTTGCCAGTACCGGAGGCTGGGAAAATCGCTTACTTCCTGATATAAAAATTGTTTCAGATACTAAGATTTTTGGGTATAGTTGGTATCGATGTCAGCTACAACTTGGACCCGATGCCATCAAGGGAAAAGATTTTTTAGGTATAAGCCTTGGTAAACTCAGAGATGTAGATGAGGTTTATTTAAATGGAACTTTAATTGCGCAAACCGGTAAACTCCTGCCGGGTCTCGTACCAAATCAGGAATTACGCAGAGTTTATTATCTGCCTGCAAACCTTTTTCATTCCGGTAATAACCTGATAGCCATTCGACTGTATTCTTCTACTAATTACCAGGGGATAGCTGTAGTACCTGAAATATCGAATATTATGAGTCTTGTATGGTCCAGAGGCAAACACGATGTAGTAAAAATTATGTTTGGTTTTGTTTTCATTATGATGGGACTTTATTTTATTCTTGCATCTACCGTGAAATCGAGTAACCGCCTGAGTAATCTTTTTTTCTCACTTTTCTCAATTTTCTTAGGTTTTTATATTCTGTTTCGATCTAATTATCGCTTTGTTCTTGTGAATGATTTCGTCTATACAATGAAATTTGAGCTTTTAAGCTTAATTCCTTTACCTCTGCTTTTTGCATATTTTCTGACCTTCTATCTACAAAAAGAGAGGAAGATTTATTTTTTAGCTTATGAGATTCCTGTTTTAATTCTGTTTTTATTCGCTATGTATTCTCATGAACCTTCGCATTGGGATTTGATTATTAAATATAATATTTATCTAATGCTTTTACCCCTAATTTATTTGATTTATTTAATTTATACGAACTATTCCGGACAGAAGACCCGATTGAAATACCTCTTGATAGGTATTCTGGCGATCATTCCAGCGGCCCTGATTGATGCTTTGAATGCTTTAAACCTGACCCACCTTCCGGAATCCTTGCATTTTGGTTTTATGTTTTTCTTAATTATTATATCCATTCAACTTTCTGAAGAAGCAGTTGAGAGTTATAATAACTTCATTAAATTGGAAAAAGAATTAATGAAAATGGAGAGACTCAAGACAAATTTTTTAATGAACATCTCTTCTGAGTTTCGTTCTTATAGCGAGATGGTTCTTAAAAATATTTCGATATTAAGTAAATCAGAGGAGTGGAAAGAGGAATTAGGAAAACACGCTTATCTGAATAATGAAGCTATCCAGCTTATGATTAAAGACGCAGTCTTTTTGGATAAACTTGAGTCGAAACTATATATTCCTAAACCGGAGCGCTTTTCACTTAAAGATAGTATTGAGGAACTTTGCAAGCAATTGGATAAACGCTTAGAACAAAACAGGCAAAATATTACATTAAATATTGAATCAGGTGATATAATTGTATTCCAATCCAAAGAATTATTGATGACCGCGATTTTTCATATACTGGATAATTATTATAAATATACTTCTGAAGATACTTCAATGCGAATAGACACTAAGCAAAATACAGATACTCTTGAGATGAAAATTACAGACAAAGGACCGGGGGTAGATCTTGAAGATCCGGAAAGTCTATTTGATAAGTTTGTTAGAGGGAATACGAAAGTAATCAAGGAAATTCCGGGAACAGGTATCGGTTTAAGTATTGCCCGAGAATCTATTCGGTATATGAAAGGCGAAATGAAGCTTATTTCAAAAAAAGGAAAAGGCCTTTCTTTTGAAATTCAATTTCCAAATAAGAAGTAAATATGAAAGTCATAAAAAAATCCCTAATCCTTCTTCTCTTCCTAATTTCCTGTGGAGGAGGCAAAAAAGATACAAGTCATAACTCAATTGATTTAAGTGCAGGTGATTGGTATATCTCCTATAAGGATGATAAGAACTTCTCATCCCGCAATGTTTCTCATGAGAAGTGGGAGAAGATAAATCTTCCTGTGAATATCAAATTATTAAACAGAACACATACAGGGGGATTCTGGTTACGGAGGGCTTTTGATTCTGACAGTCTTTCGAACCTTCAATCGGTTGCTTTACATTTAGGGAGAACTTTCGGAGAAGATAGGGTATATATAAATGGTGTATTAATAGGGGTGAACGGTCATCATCCGGATATAGAGAGAAAAATAGATTATTATTTCGATGAGGAAAGAGTCTATTCAATTTCTAATAAATTGATTCTTCCGGGTGAAAATCTAATTGCCATTCGAATTGAATCAAATTTTAGAAATGTTGCAGGTATTATAGCAGAACCCGTTTCTATCCGTCCCATTGAGGATGCTACTGAGTCCATTGTCTATCGTTCAACCAACGAGATGATTTATATCGCTCTTTATCTTTTTATTGGAATCTTTTTCATAATTCAATATTTAAAGAAAAAGGATCTGAAAGAATACCTATCTTTTTCTTTTTTCATCATCGTTTTTGGTCTTTATCAATTTTGCAAAAATGAAATCAGGCTGGAATTGTATGATAATTTTATCTTATTTAAATACTTAGAATATTTTCTTTTTCTAAATCTTCCTTACTTTTATGTTCGTTTCTTACATGCCTTTTTTCATTACGAGGAAAATAAGTATTTTAATTATTATTACCTTTTTAATTTCCTTATCCCCATTATTTTTATTTTTATACGAAAGCCCACATTCTGGCACGATTTCATCGCTATCTGGGCGGTTCACTTAATTCTTATCCTCGGATATTCGGTATATAGAACCTATAAGAAGATATTTGAAAAAAATAAAGATGGGATTATACTTTTAGTTTCTCTCAGTTATTTTACATACGCGGTGATTGTTGAGATACTCATCGAAAAGGGATTTGTAAAGAATGAATCTTTAATAGATGGTTCCTTTTTGTTTTTTATCCTCACAACTACTCTTGCTTTACGACTTAGATTCATAGGTTTGAAACGGGGAATTCTGAAGCGCTATAGTCAATTAAAAGAAATTGATAATATGCGTGTAAAGCTCTTTGTTTATATGGATAAGATTTTGGGTTCCTCCTTAAATGAGGCTAAAAATCGTTTGGAGCTTATTCGAGAAACGAAAGACAAAAAAATATTCCGCGAAAATGTTTTACAGATTGAACTGATTTATAAAAATCTACAGGCTTCTATGGATGACATTCAAGAATTATCCAGACTCGAAACTACATCAGAATTGATTTATATCGAAAAGATAGATTTCGTAGATTTCATCAGGGTTGTTATTCCGGAGGGACAGATTACTTATTCTATCAAAGTAGGTCCGGAATACCAAATTGAGAATAATTTAGAACTAATTAATTCTTTAATCATCCGTTTAATTGATTTTTCCGGTTTTAAAGATTTTGAAAATATAGATCTGATTATTACGAATGACTTGAAGCATAATATCCACTTTCGTTTTATGCTATATAATAAAAATCCACAACTCACCCAGAAGCTTTACAAGGAATTATTGGATAGTAATAAAGAAGATATTCAATCAATACGTTGGGAAATTATAAAAGAAACCCTGAGACTTTTAGGTGGGAAATATGAGATAGGTCTTATTAATAAGAAATATTTACGGATTGACCTGGACTTAGAAGCCCTTCCTCCCGAACAACCTAAAGAACAAAAAGAAGATAGGCTGTCTATATCAAAAGAAAAGCAAACCGAGGATAGCGGGGAAGTAAAACTAAAAGCTAATATGGATGTAAAAGATTTGATTTTACTTATGAAGCAAAAACTTCAGTCATTGAAAAATCTCAGAAAGAAGAAGGAAGAATAAAAGTTTCAGATATGAAACTTAATCACTTACTTAAATATCTTTTTTTCCATGATTTTGCTATGATGAATGGAATGTAATAGGGAGAGATAAATCATTTCTTTGATCGTTACCTTATCCATTACCGGGTGGGGCATACTACAGTTAAGCATATCTTTAAGTTCCCAGGTTTGGACTCCTTCTATAAGTCCCTCCATAGATTTGTCCCAGTCTTCTAACAAATGCTCTCGCCTTTTTTTCGGGTTACCCGGGTATTTCTCATGTTTGGGTGTGTAGATACCGGAATCTTTGACCTTAGCTAACTCCAGGAAATATTCGTCCTTTAATTCCAGCATTTCTCTTGAACTTATCTTCTCGTATTTCCCAAAAAAAAGTTGAAATAAAAAAACAGGCAATCGAAGAGCAATACCTAAAACATTTGTAGTAAAGGAAATATGAATCATATTTTCAGCAGCAGACCAACCTCCATAAGCATGACTAAAAAATTGCTCTTCAGGAAGACTCTTGAAGAAATCTCCAATTTGTTTCTGGATATCCCGATTTAAAGCTATAAGCTCTTCTTTTGTTTCTGCATTTCTGAGTGGAAAGTCCAATGAATTCTCCCTTTCTTCTTTACAAGCCAGTACTCCTATTTACTCTCGCTGCTAAGTATATGCCAATTAAAAAAAAATATATATTTCTTTTCTTTAGTTTTTTACTTCTTCTCAGCCTGAATCGCTGTATCTCATATTTATTTCACCTCGGAAAAGAGCAGGCTCGAATATTACACTCGAGGGTTCCTATTGCGGAGATTCTCCAAAAACAAGATCTGGATGAGAAAAAGAAGAAGGGTCTTGAGTTAAGTCAAAAAGCAAGGCAGTTTGCAGTTAAAAGACTCGGACTTAATTCGGAAGGGGGATTTCTTTACTATGTTGAGTTGGACAGGGAAGAAATTGGCTGGCATGTAACCGCTTCCTATCCGCTGGAGTTTAAATCGTATACCTGGTGGTTTCCTATAGTGGGGTCCGTGCCGTATAAGGGGTATTTTTTCAAGGAATTGGCTGAAACAGAAGAAGCTGAGCTGAAAAAGAAAGGTCTGGATACCCGGCTTCGAATTACTGCGGGCTATTCTACCCTGGGCTGGTTTTCTGATCCTGTTTTTTCAAGCCAGCTTCGAGCTTCTGAAGACGAAATAATTGCCCTCGTGTTTCATGAAATGGCACATGCTACCGTTTATTTTGATGGAGATGCCCGTTTTAATGAATCCTATGCCTCTTTTGTGGAGGAGGAAGGGACCAGGTTATATTATGTAGAAGAAAGTTCGGAAGAGTCTGCTAAGATATTACTGGAAAGGCAGAAAAAACAAAAAGAAAGGGATAGGCTCATAAAGCTTTTACAGGAATACGCTCTAAAGCTGGATGCTACCTATAAAACCGATCTTTCCAATTTAGAAAAAGAGAAAAATAAAAAGAGAATTATTACAGAATTTAAAGAAAAGGTAATCCAGATTCTTGAACCGGAAGGAGAGAGATTGCAAAAGTTCCGAGAGAGAGAATTGAATAATGAGGACTTTATAGGAGTTTTACGCTATCACTCCGGAAACGACTTTTTTCAAGATGAGTTTAAAAAAGTGGGAAAAAATTTTTCGCGTTTCCATGAAAATATGAGAAAGCTGAAAAGTTTATCCATAAAAGAAAGAGCAAAACTTTTAGGAGTTCCGGAAGGTATTATCGATCCATAGAAAGACCTACAAACGCAGCTGCTATTGCATCCCAGGAATCATCTATATTTTCCAGTTTTTCTCCGAGTATGAATTCGAGGGCTGATTTTAAATCTTTTTTGGATGCTGTTCCCTTTCCGGTAATTCCTTTTTTTATCTGGCTTACGGTTGGCTGGAGAATCTTAATTCCTGCCTCATGAAGCTGTAAAAGGACAACCCCTCTTGCTTCGTAAACATTTACTGCCGTTTTTGCGTTCTTATGAAAGAACAGTTTTTCTATAGAAGCAAGTTCAGGTTCGAATTTTTGAATCAGCCGGGACAGGCCATTCTTTAATATGAGTAAATTTTCGGGAGAGGGCGTATTTGCTTTTACCTCAAGAACCCCGTATTCTAAAATAAGGGGTCTCGTGTTTTTTTTGCCCTGTTCCAGTATCGCATAGCCCAGGCGATGCGAACCCGGATCGATTCCAAGAATTTTCAAGTTTATAAAAATTCTTTTTTTAGTCTCTTCTCAATGCTTATGGATAAACTTTTAAAGGGTTCATCTTCTAAAAGCAAAAGCATATGGTGGTAACGTGTGGCTGCATCATCAAAAAAAGAATGAAAATGTTTTGAAAATGATTCTCCAAGGGAATAAGCAATTAAAACCCTGCTCTGGGCCTCGCTATTGAGTATTACTTCCGGAAGAGCCTCATATAATAATTCATAGGTTTTCAAATATTGTTTTGCTTGTTCATACCATTCCGCTTCAAGCTCGTTTGCCGATACGGAATTAAGACCTATTGTAATTCTGGTCTTATTACTTTTATTCTGATTTTCCGGTATCATGGGAGCCTCCTTTTAAATTCTTCACTTAAAATGAAAAATTTACTATTAATATTAGACTATTTTTCGCATACTTTTATATAAAATGCAATATGAGATAAATCAGTAGTTTTATCCTACTATGAGGATTCACCCCGGAAACTTAGGGAATAACAAAAGATGTAGTATACAACCTGTATCCATTCCAATAGTTCTCCTGAGGGTAACGTTTTTTTAATTCATCCATAGCCTGGATATACCGAAACTTCAAATCCTGCCGAATTTCTTTTCTTGCCGTTAATGTTTTTAAAAACATAATTTGGTGCAGGTCATTTTGTTGCCCTATAGAAAATACACCGGGTCCTTCAAACATAGTGCTAATATAATATAAGGAATAATTAATATCGTCAGTTATAAAGGAAGTATTATATAAACTGGAATAGTTGATTATCCAGGGACCGGGGCGTTTAGAATAAGACTTCAGGCTAAGAAGGTTTGCATTACCAAATAATATTTCTCTTTCTTCAAATAGTCGTAACTCCTCAGAAGAAATGCTGACAGTACTACGGGAATTTCCGCCGGTTTTGACTTCGAGGCTTTCTACTTCCAGAAGATGCTTAAACCAGGGTCTTTGTATTTTTGAAGGTAAATACCTGCTTATCCTGAATCCCTTCTCAAAATCACTTTTTAGGGAGTGCGGTCGATTTTCGATAAGAGTTCTCGGATTTTGAACCAGGTAAAAGTTGTCATTTTCATGCAATTCCAGAGGAGTTTTTATCAGGTAAGAGCTCAAATATACATAATTAATTTTCTCCCAGTTCTCCTTAGAAAAAATCGCATTCCGAAAAAGACTTTCTATAAACTCTTTCTGCAACAAATTGCTACCGGTTTCTTTTACGGTTCGGTGATAATCAAAAATAAGTTTTTTGAATTTCCTGGCATCCTCATAAGCACCATTTTGAAATAAAATATCAGAAGCAATTGCCTGTTTATTGCGAATAAGAATGTAGCGATTACGTAAACCCTGCTGGGTTACTACTATAAAGGTTTGATTAGCCGGAATCTTCTTCTGTATGTCTGCTGTTAATTCTTCCACCGGAGGTAAATCCTGAAATTTAGGAATTCTACCTAAAAGTCTTTCATTAATAGATAAAACCCTATCTCGATAGAAGATAAGATCTGTAGAAACATCTCCTCCAACATTTTGATCTTTATTTGACTTTTCTAATAAAAAGGTAATGAAATCTAACAGTTCTCTCGTATTTCTATGATCCAGATATTGATTTGCGTTTTCTTTGATTACTCTTTGAAGGTAAGATAAATATTCATTACCTTTAAAAGAAGCAACATACTGATAGTATTGAAACCAGCGAGATGAAGACGGATCGTCTTTCTCTGAGAGGACAAGTTCTTTCTTTATAAAAGAAAGCTTATATTTCAGAAGATAATATTCTGTTAGACTTGCCTCACTGCCTACATAGTTTAGGTACTTATCCTCAAATGTTTTTAGGTATTTAAAAGCGGATTCATAGTCTCCCTGGGAATATAGAGTTGATGCCCAGGAAATTGTCATGTGATATACTATATTTTGATTTCCCAATTCGATTTCTGAATTCACTAATAAATCAAAGATTTGGTTTACTTCATTCTCTACCTGCAGTGAGAGAGAGTTTTTTAAAAGGTAAAAGACCAGACTTTTATCTGTTTGATCCAGAATAAAAAACATAGATTTACCTGTAGAGGTTTTATCCGGAACAAGATATAAGGGTTCATAATCTTCTCCGGTTTCTATTTTTTTCCAAATTTCGAAAACTTTTTTTCTATATAGATCTTTTGAATTTATGATTCTTTCATCCATTAAAGACAATTCAGAATTATACTTTTTCCAATCCCTATTTAGACCATGAACATATATACTCTCTTTATTGAAATTTCGAGATAGACCTTCCATTTGAAGCTCTAAGAGTTCCATATTGACTTTCACTTCATCGAGAAGGGAGTAGACCAATTTACTCTGTGAAGGAGTATTTGCTTTTTTTAAAGCTTCTTTTGCATAATAAATGGCTTTCTCAGGTATATAATTTTGAAAAAAGATAAGAGCCAATTCGTACCGTGATAAAAAGTCAGTGCCGGGTTTCGCAAATTGTTCAAATAGCTCAATCCGCTTTTCTAGAAAAGCTAATTTCCCTTTATCAAGACTCTTATAAAAATTTAAACTGGCAATGATTGCTTTCTTTTCACTTAAACTAAGTTTTGCATCGTTTTTAGCAGTTGTAAGCTCAGCTACATAGTTCTTACAAGAAGAACTGGGGTAATATGTATAACAATACTTTACAAGAGCTAAGAGACTTTTTACGCGGAAATTACTATTGTCTTTATATTTTCCAAGTAATGCTTCATAAAATAAAAAAGGTTTAGTTTTCTTGAAATATTTTGATTTGATTCTCGCCAGATCAATTTGTGATTGTAAACTATTTTTATCTGTCTCGGCTAAAAGGGAATCAGCAGAATAAAATATATCGAGAGCTTCTTTTATTTTTCCTTCATTTTCTTTTAATCTCGCTCTAAGTCTCAAACTTCTGTAGGAGAGAGTATTTCCTTTCGGAATAGAATGAAAACCGATTGTTTTAAGTGATATTTTTTTAGGAAACTCATATATAGATAATTTTTTATTTTGAAGTTCTTCTTGAATATCGGTATGATCCTTATCAAAGAGAGCAACAAGAGGAATTCCTGAGGAGCGGACAATATCAATTATAGAGACTAATTTTTGATAGTTATCTTTTTTATAAGAAATCGATGGAAGAACTAACATCGAAACCTTATGTTCCTTTTGAAATAGTTCTTTTAAGTTTATATAACCTTTTAAAGATTCATTGTAAATATTACTACTTTTAAAAAGAATATTACCTTCAAGTATATCTGTATTGTAAAGTTTATCCTCTAAAGAAGTTTCACTGAGAGATTCGTTCTTTGTTATATTGGTATAATCTTTAAAACGAAGAGATTCCATTTCTGGTTTAAAGGTTATATGAGAACTACGAAAAGCATAATGTATCTGAATAAAATCAATTAAATTTTTTCCGTTTAAGGGAAATGTTTTGAAGTCATAAGAAACAGTTTTGTCGTCAGGAATAATAATAAGGTTGGAAAAATTTTTCAAACTATTCCAATTCGATTGAATGATCTCGGTTAATTGTATAATAAATTTACCTTTTTCTAAATCAACAAAGCCCCTTTTCTTCGATCTGGAAGAGATTATCCAGTATAAAAGATGGTCTTCAACTGTCAAAAAACGTAAAACAACATCTTTATTGGAAAGTTTATTTTGTATATCATCCTTAACTGTGAAATTAAAGAAGTCACTTTTTTCAGGAAAGGATTCAGCAAGAGAAGAAACGTATTTCTTTACCTTTTCATTGAAATTTTTTCGTTCTTCTATGTATTTGGCTACTGCTTCTCTTTTATTAATTCGCTTACCGATTTCTTCTTCCAGTTCCTCCTGTTTTTTTAGCATAGTTTTTAAATGGGAATAAGCAGACTGAAATTTTGGATTTTCGAAGGAAAATTTGTTATAGTTTAAATTCTTAAAAAGGATGATATTTTGAAGTTTTTCATCATATAAATAAAGTGAATCATAATCTTTTAAGTGAAACCTAACGTCTTTAATAGCATTGTAAAGATTTGTAAAAAAAGATACATTCGTATCAAGTAAAATTGTATAGTTATTTAAAATTAACTTTTCGGACTCCAAAAGTTTGGATAAAGCTAATTGATAGTTACGTTTATCTTCCGGAAGCTGTAAAAGATAATCTGCATATAAGAGGTTAATCTTAGCCTGTTCTTCTAATGCTTCAAATTCTACTGCAAAGTCAGATGCTGCCTGGATGGTTTTAATAAAAGCTTTATCTTCTTTTAATTTATAATGCAACCTTGCCAGGTTAATCAGAAGTTTCAGGCGTTCTTTTTTTGAATATAGATCTCCTTTTAAACCTATGAGATCTTCCGGAACTCTACCCGGATTTTTCAGAAAAGCGAAACTCTGTCCGTAATAATAGTATGCTTTTTGTGGTTCTTTTGCAAAGGAGTAGGCATCACCGAGATAGTTATAGTTCATACCCATTAGGGGTTCATAATATTTCCATTCCTTAAAAAACTCAATTTCACACTTTTCTTTTTGTTTAGAGTTGTTTAGATCTATTTCCGTAGTTGTAAAAGGAATCATACACTCTGATATGGCTCTCTTTTTTTCATTTTTTAGAAGTTTTAAATTTTCATTTAATGCCAGGATGGCTTCTTCCCTGGGAATAACTGCAATTTCTATAGTTTTGAACAAAGCATAATTATAGCTTTCAAAATGAATTCTGAATAATTTATAATCCTGTTTTTTTAAAAAATACTCATAAGATTCCTTATAGGTTTTGGCGGAGTTAATAAATTCTCCCTGCTTATACTCATTGTAGGCTTTTCTGGAAATCGTATTAGAAAGAATACTCTGACCGCTGGGCATACTATCGAGTTCATTTTTTTTAATAAAGGCTTCCCTTTCATTTAAGAGTTTAAGAGTTTCTGAATATTCTCTTTGTTCTTCAAAATTCTTAATCTCGATTCCTTTAGACAGAAGATACTGATAAATCGGCGGAAAACCTCCCGGAAAACGACTATCACCATGCACCCTATTTTTTCTGGGCAGAATCAATTCCCAAAAGTAACTTTCTGTTTTTTCTTTCTCATTTTTATCTGTATTTTTTTCTATCGCCAGTTTAACAAAATAATTTGCAGTGCTGTAATCTTCTACCTGTTGATAGCAAATAGCTAAAAAATTATATAAAGAATAATCAGGGATGAGATGAACTTCAGCATTATACGAAACAGCTCTTCTTAAGGAACGTATGGCCTGTCGGAAGTTTCCACCTTCCATTTCTGCTAAACCACCAAGTGCATTTATCAAGACCAACTTCTTTGCTACGTAATGAATGCTTTCCGATTGAGTTCCGGGATTTGCTTCTCCAAGTGCATACGCTTTATAAAATTCATTATTTAAATAGATATCAGCAACTTTACCGAATTCCTCCGAGGACTGTTCGTAATTTCCGAGGTATAGCAGGGTTCTTGCGTAGTTATAATGGAATAGAGCTTTTTGGCGATAGTTTTCAAAACGGGAGGTGTCTATAATGCTTTTACCATATTCTTCTACTTTCGCGTAGTGTTCTTTTGCTTTCGGATAACTATTTAACAAAAGATAATTATTTGCCAGGTTCAAATTTAAGTCGGATAATAGTTTCTTGTCAGGAGCTTCTCCTAAAAAATCCAGGATCTGTCTGTATAGTTCCACATTTTCTTCAAGGTGTCTACCGGGAAAGTGAATATTATATTCGGATTCATATTCTTCTCCTACACTTACAGAATCTGAATAAAGCTTTTGTGTTTTGGAAACATCAACATACTGATATAGCCAGCCGAGTAATTGGTAGGCATCGGCAAACTGAGGATTTGCAAAAATAGCCCACTTCAATTCTAATTCGGCTTTTTTTAAATCATTCAGAATTTTTTCTTTACGGTTCGGGGTCATCATACCCGTTTGATTATAAAAATCTTCATAAATAATGGCTTTTCCTATGAGATAATAGGCATAGCCGTAGATAGCAGCGAGATACAAATAATTCCTGGCTCTGGGAATTCCCTCTTTAAAATGTTGATTGATGATAAATAAGGCGTCTTCTCCCAGTACTTCTTCTATTTTTAAATCTCGAAAATCCCCGAGTACTTTAAGTTTATCTGTAACTTTTGATGTATAGGTATTGGTAGCTACTTTAGAAAGAAAGTTTGTGGAAGTCCCTACGATATTTGTATTTAAAAAATCCAGAACGGCTTTACTATTATGTTCCCGTATTTCTTTTCCATAAATAAAGGCAGAGTCTATCATTTTCTTATAATAATATATCGCATATTGAGAATATAAAGTATTCAGATATAAGTTTTTAGATTTTAAAAGAAACATATTTTCAGTATTATAAAAATAGTGAATGGCAGCAGACCTCAGAATTTTCAGATTATCCTGAATCTTTTTTTCTTTATCGGGGATATTTTTTGCGGAAGCCAATTTTCTTTTTGTCTCAAAATATTGGTTGGTGTATTTTCTGGCCTGGTTTTCATAATAGCGAAAACTCTTCTCAATTTCTTCCTCGGCGATTTCAACACCAAATGTATCGTCATAATTCACAAGAAAAAATTTCATCTGGTTAAAAAAGCCCTCTCCATTATCGCCCTGTAAGGTACCGAGTCCCTCGTAATTTTTTGCACGAAGCCAGAGGCTTTTCAAATAAAGCGGATCATCAAAATCGAACTTCCGATCGAACACAGAAGCCTTATTCGCAGGGTCTATAATTGGCTTTGCTTCATAAACTCCTATATAAGAATTTATTAAACCCAGGCTATTTTGAAAATCTTTACCCTCATATAAGGCTTTTGCCTTTATGTATATAAGTAGTCTGTGAAGCCCGGCGCATTGTTTTTGTAACTCTTCTTTTTGATTCAGTTTATCTATTAGTTGATTAACTTCTACATAGTTTCGATTCTTCCAGATGTTTTTTTCTATATCATTTTGAATTGTGTTTAGTCTGGAACGCTTAATCGCCGGGTTATTAATAAGCTCCAGGTAATAGGCGGGAATTATCTCCTGTTCAGAGTAAAATTTCAAACGGCTAATTTTTTGTTTGATAGTATTTGTGTTATAATACTCCGGAAATTCATTCAAAATCCGGGCATAAGCTTCAATACTCAAAGCCCTTTTATTGATTGCTTCTCTTTCCTCTCCTATCAATTCCAGTATTGCATACTTTTGCTGTAGAGGGATAAGCTTCTCAGCTTTTACGGAATCATAATATTGCTCTAAGGTTTCAAGAGTTCCTCGTTTTCCCTCTTTATGAAAAATACTGGCCAGGGCATAGGGATAAAAACCATCTTTCTGATTCTTTTGCTTCAACTGCTCTTCTATAATTTGTTTCGCTTTATCATGTCGACCTGAGTTTTCATTTAATTGGGCTTTAAACATTTCGGCCTTAGCTTTAAAAATAGGATATAGGGGATCCTCCTCAAAGAAGAGTTTAATAGAATCCAGAGCCAGAACAACTCCTTCATAACTCTGATACTTTTGATAACGTAGTGCAAAATTGAATTGTTCTTCTATTGTTGCTTGTTTGGGGATAGAGCCTTCTGCCGGGATAAAATAAACATTGATTGTATTATAAAGAGAGGCTGAAAAAAGGATACTTCCGCATTCTTCCCTGTACTTCTGTTTTTGAACCGGGTTCATAAACTGTTCAAGTTCATCAGCACAGCCAAAACGGGAATAGCGAGTATCAAAAACGGGAAAGGTTTCCGAACTCAGGTGTTGTTCCTTTTTCTGAGATACATTGTATCGAATAATCATTCCATTATCTGTTATCTCTTTACCTTTTTCTTTTTTTTGCGGATTTCGTACGGAGGTATAAAACAAAATGTTTCCATTGGGAGATAAGGAAGGAGAATATTCGATATACTCGTTATGGGTTAATCGTTCATGCGTATTGGTCTGCAAATCGTATCGATAGATTTCTCCATTCGAATGGTTTTTGTAAGAGATATAACTTATATACCTGCCATCCAGGGCCCAATATGGAGAGGTACCACCTTCAGAGGTGATTTGTTTAATGATTTTTTTGGTTTTCAGTTCATAGATAACAATATTTTGAAGTCCCGGACTAAGGCTCTCTGTGGAATAAGCCAGGAATTTTCCATCAGGAGACCAGCAGGGATCTGTGTCAATATATCGCCTGGCATTTTTTGGATCAGAGTAATTCGGATTACTAATATTTTTAAAATCTGTATTAATAAAACGTTCTCCTTTCAAATAGGCTTCTTTCCATTTTTTAGGGTTCATCTCCAAAAAGAAAATATCTCCCTCTGAATCGTATTGTTCGGATACAAAAGCTAATTTGGTTCCATCCGGACTGATAGCCGGTTTGTATTCCGGTGCCGGGTGAGAAGTAACCGGAACGATAATTGAACTTTTTAAATCCCGAAACCAGATATCATAATTCCCCCGGTTATTGGTTGTATAAAAAAGTGTTTTTCCATCAGAAGTGGTGGAGTTATACAGGTTATCTCCTCTTTGTATGGTAAGAGGGTAAGGGTCTTCATTCGCCGGAGAAAAATAGTTCGTAGAAATTTTAGCATAATCAAAAGTAAGGGGAAGGGTTTTTTCTCGCTTTTGTAAAAAACGACAATTACCTGTATGGATTAAGAAAAGGAGAAGGATGGCTAAAAAGATTTTTTTTGCTATAACAGTACTCATAAATATCTCACTCTTTTTTTATCCATTTTCCTTTTTCAATTTCATAAAACTCTCCTTCTTCTACTTGATTATAATACAGGAGTTTTATTTCATTTTTCTTATGTTCCAATTCTAAAGGAGGAAGTTTGGATTCCTTTTCTAAGAGATGGATTTTCCGCATATAAACTTGATCTCGAAAAGAATTAACCTGCTCAATGACTTCTTTTACTCTTTTTGTTCCTTCTTCATTTGCATATTCACTTTCAGTTGCAAGAATATTTATTAGAGGATTCTGGCTAAAATGACCGTTCAGAGCTTCTCCTGCAATTCCCAACTGTTTTAAACGCCGAATTTCTGGTGTAAAATAGGCCAGACTTCGCAAGATAATAAAAAAATCTCGACTTTCTTCTTTGGTTCCGAGGCTTACTTCTGCATCTTTCTTCCAATCTTCCGATCCGGATGAAGAAGTTTTAATGGAAGAAATAAGCCAGCCATCCGATTCGAGTTGTTTATCACTTCCTATCATCTGTCTTTCGGCTGCAGTTTGGGACTGGGTGAAAGTGATGGGAGGAGGCTTTATCGAACAGGAAATAAAACTAAATAAACTCAGGACGAAGATGATAGAACGCATTTTCTCTCCTTTACTGGTAGCTTGAAATTTCAGATTTTGCCCTATTTAAAAAGTTGGCAAGAGGAACTCTTTCCTGACTAATTTTGTTATCTTCAATACTTATAATAGAAGAAAGAATAGAACGTTTAAATAATATTTTTGCATAAACTAAGCCCTTGGAAAGCTCTACTTCGAGTTTATCCACCGAATAAGAACCAATAAGAAAATCTGTAAAACGGTTCTGGGGGCTTACGACATTAATAGCACTTTTTCCAAAGTCTTTTCCTATTTGATAGACACTAAAAAACAATTCAAGATTACCCAGGGGGTCTGTAAGATTTTTACCGGAGAGGTTTACGTCTGCTTTTATTTTTCCGTCGTCAAATCTATTCTGAATATTATCTGGTAGAAGCTTTTTCAAGTCTATATCTTTTACTTGAAGGGTAGCCGAATATTCCATGTGTAAAGGCTCTGCTGTACCAACATTGAAAAGAATATCTTTTCCATATACAATTCCATCCAGCATACGAATCCTCAGGTTATCCATACTGAAGTAGTTGGCCCTATAATCTATCCTGGCACTTAAACCCGGTTCTCCTTCTATCTGTCCTGCAACAAAAGGAAAGCGCTTCTTTTTATTAGAAATGTGGGGACCGTAAATAGCTCCGATCTTAAAGTTATCCTCCGGGGTTTTTCCATAGGTCTTCACATATCTAGATTTATTTCCTTCGATCAAGCTTTTATGTCCATCAAGCGCAAGATTATGTTCTATGGGAAGTTTTAGCTCGATTGCTTCGAGTTCATATTTATCACAGGAATTTTTTCCTTCGCAATCCCCAATCATTACATGAAGTATGGATTTTTCAATTTTTATCAAACCCTTTATTAGGAAATCTTTAAGCTCAAAATTTGCCTCATAATTTCCTTTAAAATTCACATTCTTAATCAGGCGAATCATATCAGGAGCATCTAGTTTAAAAGATATTCGAAGGTCCGGGAAAAAATCTCCGAGGGGAGCTTTCTTCTCTGCGGGATTTTTAAAGAGCTTTCCTTCTATTTCTCCTGTAAGTTTCTGATTTAAGGCCGTAATCTGGAAAGATTGTATGTGAATGGCTTTCGTATAATTTTTTGATAGAGAGATGCGAATTCGACTTTCTAAATCGTTTAAGGCCAGTGCCGGAATCTGCAAGAGCAGGTTTCCTCCGATAATATCTTTTTCTTTTCCGAGTTTGTATTGAAAACTTTTCAGTTCTAAAACCTGCTTATCTCCAATAATACTTCTGAGAGGAGATATGGTTTCTTTTAAAGAAAGCGGTAGAGCACTTAAGAGATTTTTTATATGTGTTTGTAAGCTTAAATTATCCGCCTTAATACTTAACTCCCCCGGGAATTGAATACTTCCTTTTTGCAAGGAAAGACCCAGAGCCTGTTTTCCTGCACTGTTTTTATATGGAATTTGAATAGAATGAATCTGTAGAGTATCCGGTTTAAAACCTTTTAAAAAGGAAATTGCAGCGTTCAAGTCAAGATCGATACTACCAATAGGAGATTTACTTTTCCCTATACTATAACGGAAACCCGCTAAACCGGCTTGCAAACGTGCATTTAATAGAGAAAAATCTTTAGCCTTTACCTGTAGTCTTGCAGCCGTGACCCCGCTTACTGCTGAAGTGAAAGCTCCCAAATTTACATTCTTAACCTGCAAACCGAGTTGTATTCCATCTGTGTCACGAATGAAACCATTTAGAGATAGAAAAATTTGGTTATAGTATAAACTCAGATCCTCTATATTAAGTTTCTTCATGAAGGGGAGAGGGTCTTTTGCCGTACCTTCTTTTTTTGAAACAAAATCGAAGACTCCATCTGCTTTTAAGTGCAGGGAAGGCACAGAATGTCTCTGTTTACCGCTGCCATAAAAAACATTCTTACCTTTAAGTTCAAGATTCAGGTTTAGATCTGAAAGTGGACCTTTTGCTTTTACAGGTAGAAGTTTCAAGTTTCCACCTATAGGAAGTTCCATGCCGGGCAGACCGGACAAAAAAGAGGATAAGACATCCAAATTAATATCCGACTCAAATACTTCTGCATCAAATTCTCTTGTATCTTTTAAAACATGATTCAAGTTTCCCTTGACACGAAGCCAGGGATTTTTCTGAAAAACCAGGCTTAAATCATTTAGAGAAAGGGTATCTTGGGAGGGACTGTAATTTAAGGAATAGGAAGCCAGAGCGGTTAAGGGGTAAGCTTTTTTGCCTTTAACCTGAATCTGAATATTTTCTCCTCCGAGTTTTAAAGATGACAGCAACTTGAGCTTTTTATCTTTTGCTTCTTCTTTTTCAAATATCAGATTTATATCCAACTTTTCCTTGATAGTATAGGTTTTATCCTGAAAGCTCAGATCCAGTTTTTTAGATGGATTTAAGCGCAGGAAAAAACGCTTTATAAGTTCTAAAGCAGAAAGGTCTTTGGGAATTTTAGAACTTTCTTTTGTTTCTAATAAGGTTTCGAGGTAAATTGGGAAAGCTTTGAGTTCTACAGGTTCCTTGCCTTCTATTTTCATTTGAAAATGTAGATCGTCTATTAGAATATGCAGTAAAGTAGAAACGGAAATAAAGGTTGAAATTTCTTTATTATCTTCAGGTGTTTGCTTATCCTTTTTCTCTTCTTTTTTTTCTGTAGAAGGTTCTGAAGGGAAAAGAGATTCGAAATTCCAGATTTCCTTTTTTTTATGTAAAAGAATTCGAGGTCGAATCAAAAAGAGGCCATCTACTTCAAGTCTACCCCAAAAAACAGATGGAAGCCTGTATAAAAGGGCCAGTCTATCGGCTTCGAAAAAGGTTTCATTATCAAAGTCCTGGTTGGAGATAATTTTTATATTACGAATATCTAAACCATAAAACAGGGAGAACTGTTGAACTTCGAGACTTATTTTCCCGGTAGAAACTTTTGGAAATATAAAAAGGACAAGTTGTTTGGCGGTGTAGGAGTTAAATATTGCTTTATAAAAAAGAAACAAGAAAAGAAAAAAAAGAAAAAGTTTCTTTCGAAAGAAGCCCGTAAACTTTTTTAACTTTTCCTTTCCCTCCACAAAGTTCTAAAAATCAAAGGACTCCAGTGCTTCATCTGCTGTTTTGAATATTTCAAATACACTGGTTAACTTTGTAATCTCCATTAAATTTTCAATGTCTCCATTCAGGTTCGCAAATACCATTCGACCCTTCAGGTTGTCCACATGCTTAAAAATATTTAAAAACGCTCCGAGTCCTGCTGAATTCACAAAAGGAACTTTTTTCATATCAATAATAAACTTGGGTGCTTCACCCTCTTTGATATGCTTTTCTACTTCTTCTCCAAGCTCAAACTCGTTACCGGCCTTGATAGGGCCTTCCAGTCGAATGATGTTTACATTGTTTTTTTGTATTACTTTAATTTTCATAAGGCCTTTGTCACAATCCCTGATTTTATAGTTATTACTCAGTACTTCACTCTTGTAAAGGATTTTTTGAGAAACCTAGAAAGATATAAATCACAGGCTCTGCAAGTATTTTTTAAATTCCGAGACTTCTGCTGATGATTTCTTTCATGATTTCGGTAGTTCCCGCATATATGGTTTGTATTCTTGCATCTAAATAGGCTCTTGCTATCGGATATTCCATCATATAACCGTAACCACCGAAAAATTGCAGGCAATCATCGGTATGACGTTTTTGCATTTCTGTCGTATAATACTTTGCCATAGAAGCCTCAGCTGCACTTAAAGAACCTTCCATTAAGGCTGCCACAGCATTGTCGCAAAACGCCCTGGCCACTTCTACCTCGGTAGCCATTTCCGCCATCCGAAAACGAATATGTTGAAAACTTCCTAATTTCTGACCGAAAGCTTTTCTTTCTCTTAAGTATTGCAGGGTCATATTTTGAACGGTATAGGACGCTTCTACCGCAGCAATCGCAAGAGAAAGTCTTTCCTTGGCGAGTTTGTTCATCAGGTAACGAAAACCCTGACCTTTTTTTCCGAGGAGATTATTTTTAGGAACCTTTACATTTTCAAAGTGAAGCTCGGAAGTGTCCTGGGCCTTTAAGCCAATTTTATCGAGTCTTCTGCCCCTTACAAAACCTTCCATTCCCTCTTCGATCATCAATAGACTCATGGAACTATCGCCGGTTTTAACTGCCGTTATAACATAGTCTGCAAGCTGGCCGTTACTGATAAAGGTTTTCGAACCATTCACCAGGAAATAATCTCCTTTGTCCTCCGCGGTTGTGCGGATAGATTTTAGATCGGAACCTGCATCCGGTTCTGTCATAGCAATCGCGAGAATTTTTTCTCCGCTGACACAACCGGGTAACCAGCGCTGTTTTTGTTCTTCATCCCCGTATTCCACGATATAGGGAGCAATAATGTCATTATGCAGGGAAACGAAAAAGCCCGTGTTTCCTACTCTTGTGGATTCTTCGATAATAATAAGATTATAAAGGAAATCGGCACCCGCTCCACCGTATTCTTCCGGAACATCCGGACAAAGAAGACCATTTCTTCCGGCTTTTAACCAGATCTCTCTCGGCACAATTCCCTCTTTTTCCCAGGCTTCATGATGCGGTTTTACTTCAGATTCAAAAAATCTACGCACGGAGGTTCTGAATTCTTCATGCTCATCAGTAAATGGAAGTGTTCTTTTCAAGCTATTCTCCTATGAATAAATGGCGCTTAATCTCATGTATACGCCCGGATTCTTTTTAATATAATGAATGAGATCTTCTTTGTGAATACAGTATACTTCGATTGGCTCGAGACTTTTAAAACTATAATGGGAAGGAAGACCATTTGAAATAATATAAATCTCTCCAATGATGTCACCAACTCCCAGTTCTCCAATTTTTTTATCGTGCCGATTAATTTCAACCTTTCCACTGCGAAGGATAAACATAGCTCTGGGTACTTCACTTTCCCGGATTAAATATTCCCCGGCACGAAAGGATTGTAAGTTTAGAACCAGTTCTAACTGGGTAAACTGATAGCTGGTTATGGATTGAAAATGCCTCGATTTACTGAAAACTTCCCAGGAATTACTTTCTCGGATGTCATGCAGACGTTTTAAATTCTGAAGTAAATCCGAATCCCGGATGAATTGTAAAAATTGGTCTTTCTGAATCGTTAGAGCGAGTACATCTGTTTCTGCAAAAACGTCCGAGGATCTCGGGATATCCAGAAGAAGTGAGGCTTCTCCGAAGTATTCATAGGTACCGGAACGCTTGATAGGAGAGCCTTCTGTTTCGTTGTTCCGTTTTAAGAAACTTACCTGTCCGGAAACAATAATGTAAAATTTATCTCCGAAGGTGCCTTTTTCGATAATTCTCGTTCCCTTGGGATAGGTTTCTTCGTTCGCAATTAATAAAAATTCCTTGGCTTTCTCTACGGAAAAATCAGCGAAAATATCTATTTGGCTCATAATATCCAGGAGGTTGTATGCCTCAATATACCGGGGAGGGGTAGTCTCCGGGTAAAAGGTATTTTCCATCCCGAATTTTGCGAGAGTCATTTTGGAATTTTCCGGCATATCCTTTTTTGAGATATGATAAACCGTTATCTTCTTTTGTATTTCTTCCGGTAAAGAAGCGAGATAGCTAATTTTGGTGTGCAGGGGAGGAACACCGGCTTCGTGATAGATAATCCGCCTGTGCCAGGGAAAATTTTTTAAAAAACGGTATCTGCTTTCCGGAAGAATCTTCTTCTGATAAAGATCTTCAAAAGTTTCCGGGTCGTTTTTATGGTCTGAAGAATAAATAAAAGACTGATCCTGAAAGAAAAACTCGAATCCGAGAGCCGGAATCGAATGCAGGGCATAAAAAAAGTTAAACTGGGCCCCGTTGATATAAGAGGGCTTTCCTATAATCGCAGGCTGGAATTCGAATAGGTTCACTAATTCTTTTCGAGGAATATCGGTCAGGCTACAGTATTTACGCAGAAAGCTTTCGAGAATCGTAGTGGTGGTATGAATCGTTACCTTGGACTCTTCGAGAATTTTTTGCAAAGTTCCGGCATCATGGTCTGCGTGACAATGCGTCAGAATTACGTGGTTAATAAGCCTTGGATTTACATTGGATTCCCGTAGCCATTCGGTACTATTGACCGGTGGATCTACCATAATCCCTTTATGGTTTAACCAGATAATAAAGCCCGAAGTGTTATCATCCGGATCAAAGCCGTGCGATGGGCCGAGACAGGTAACTCCAAGCAGAGGGGCCTGAAAGGGTTCACTGAGTCTCTGACCGATAGCATATTTTATATTGAAACCTACTTCACCCGGAATCTGTACGGAACTTTCTCCATCCTGCAGAAGGAAATCCCCGCTTTTAGTTCTTTCGATAACAACCGAATCCAGCTCCACTTTTCCATTTTTAAACAGGTGAAATTCTACCAGATCCTCTATTTTTTTATTCCCGGCAAAATGATTCATTTCCGCTTTCATGTCGGGATAACCGAAAGTATTTTCCCCGTGGATAAACTCAGAACTTAAATTTACGTGTTCCGGACCGAAAACAGACTCCTGTAAAACAACGATTAGCTGTTTCTTCTGTTTTTCGGTGCAGACTATCCGGGTTTTTTTATTTCGTATATAAAAATTAAAATAAAGGGGAAATTCCAGTTCTGCTATACTAATTCCTTTATCTACATGGAAAAATTTTCCGGGAAGAACAAATACACAGGGAGTGCTTTTTTCCATGCGCATGGTGTCTTTGATTGTTTCGGGAGGAGAACCAAATTGAATATAACCTATACTGGTATCCACCAGATATCCACCTCTGGGTAATTCAATATACTGTTTCGAGCTCGTAGTCTTCACTTTATTATATCAGGTGTTTTTCAATAAACGATTTTAACTGAGGCTTGGGTAAAGCACCGATTAACTTATCTACCAGTTTCCCATCTTTATAAAGAAGAAGGGTCGGGATAGATTGAATTCCCAGTTTTTGAGCCGTTGTCTGGTTATCATCGACATTGAGTTTTTTAATACTCACTTTGCCTTCGTATTCTTTGGATAAATCGGCCAGAACCGGGGCTACCATCCTGCAGGGTCCACACCATTCAGCCCAGCAGTCTACAAGTACCAGACCGGAAGAAGTTTCGGATTTGAAAGTTGAATCATTAATCTCGGCTAATGCCATACAATACCCTCCTTATTGGGTTTTTTAATGAAATGTTTACAGCGTGTCTTAAAACAGACTTATCTATTAAAGAAAAGCAAGCTGCAAGAGCCTGCAGCTTCATTTTCAGACAGGCTCTTATAACTTTAGCAGTATATGAAATTTCGAGTGAAGGTCAAGCAAATTTAAAAGGGTATTTCAAATAGGCAATAATCGCTAAATCACAGTCATTTTAAGTAGGTTTTTTATCCTGAAAGGTTTTGCTCGGGGAAGGATTCAAGCAAAAAGCACTTCCTTTTTTCATATTTTGAATAAAACCAAGTTGAGCACCATGTATCTCTAAAAACTGGTTTACGAATAAACTTTTACTCTAAAAACTTACATAAATGCAAGCGGAACTTATCTATTCTCAATTAGGGAAATTATTTGGCTTTCAAGAATTTCGTAATTCCCAAAAAGAAATTATCCAACATATCCTTTCCGGACAACATACCCTCGCACTTATGCCTACCGGCATGGGAAAATCTCTCTGTTACCAGCTTCCTGCAAGCATGTTTCCGGGTCTCAGCCTTGTCATAAGTCCGCTTATTTCCTTAATGAAGGACCAGGTAGATAAAATAAAAGCTACAGGCATGTCTGCCACCTATATCAATTCCTCTCTTAGTAAAATGGAAAGGGAAGCGAGATATAAAGCTTTAAGTCGGGGTGAATACAAAATTGTTCTTGTAGCTCCGGAACGTTTTGCTAAACCTGAATTTCTTAAAGCATTAGACAATTCTCCTGTTTCTTTCTTGTGTATAGATGAAGCCCATTGTATCAGCCAGTGGGGGCACGATTTTCGACCTTACTATAAGAAGATACAGGAATTTCGAAAACTATTGAAAGACCCTGTAGTTCTGGCTCTTACAGCAACAGCAACTACCGAAGTTCAGAAAGATATTATTAAACAAATAGGATTACAGGAAAATGAAATTCAAATTTTTAATGAAGGGGTTTGTAGGCCAAATCTTTATCTTTCAGTAGAAGAGCCGATTGATGAAACAGAGAAGTTTGAAAAAATCTATAAAAAATTAAAGGAAGAAAAAGGAAGTAAGATTGTTTATTTCAGCCTGATACAAAATTTAGAAAAGTTTGCTTATTTTTTGGATCTAAAAAAAATACCTTACCTTAGTTATCACGGAAAACTCTCAGCTTCACAAAGAAAACGTAATCAAAATACTTTCATGAAAGAAAATAACTGCATTATTCTTGCAACCAATGCTTTTGGAATGGGAATAGACAAGCCGGACATACGCTATATTTTGCACGCAGAAATCCCGGATTCACCGGAAGCCTATTATCAGGAAATAGGCAGGGCCGGTAGAGACGGAAAACCTTCCGAGTGTATTCTATACTACTTAGAATCGGATCTGGGAGTTCAATTAGAATTTTTAAATTGGAAAAATCCAAAACCCGCGTTTATAAAGAAAGCCTACCATTTATTAAAAAAGAATCAGGAACATTTATATGCTTTGTCTTACGAGGACTTACAGGAAAAACTTGTACATAAGAATAAAGGAGATCACAGACTGCAAACAGTATTAAAGCTGTTTGACTATTACGGAATCAGTGAAGGAAGTATAGAATTAAAAAATTTTACACTTGTAAATGATTTAAGTTCTGAGCTTTTATCTGAGGAAAGAATTCAGGAAAAAATGTTATATGAGAAAAAAAGGTTATACGAAATTCTTCAGTATATAAAAAAAGGAAGTTGTCGCAGGGCATTCTTACACAATTACTTTTCAGCTCCTTTTTCGGGCTGCGATCATTGCGATGTCTGTCTCAGGGCTTAATTTTTAAGTTTGAAACTTTTTCTAATAGTTTTATTTTTATCTCCTTTCAGTTTATTATTTTCCGAGGAAAAAGTATTTAATCTGCAATCGGAAATTGAATATTCCTGGTATTCTGTACAAAGCGAACTTAAAGGATTTAAAAATGTAGAATGGAAGAGGCCTGACAAAAAAAATGTGAAACTATTCTCAAACCAAAAAACGAAGCACCTCCTATTAAAGATTAAACTTCCGAACCTGAATCTAAAAGACCCGGTTTTATACCTGCAAACTGTATATCAAAACTTTGAAATTTATTATTCCAAAAACAAGCTCTACCAATTCGGAGTTGTAGGAGGAGAGTATTGGGGCTCTCCCATACATCTGATTGAATTTCCTAAAAACGAAGATAGATATTTTTATATGAGAATTTCCTCGGATATTTCCAGGGTAGGCATCAAGGAAGATATAGTATTTGGAGAAGGGAAAGATCTGATTTTGTATATACTCAAGAAAGATATCGAACGCTTTGTTTCCGGTATATTATACATTTTTATTGGTATGTTCTCTTCCATTCTGTATTTTCGTAGGAAGTTAAAGGAATACCTGGCCTTCGGTCTACTGGCACTCTGTATTGGCTTTTTTTATATTTCCAGTAGAGCCACCGGTATTCAACAGCTCCTAATTTACTCAGCTTTTAACTGGATGTATATAGCAGTTGTGAGTTTGAATAGTATTCCGGTTTTTGTTTTCTGGTTATTATATATACTGGTTCAAAATACAAAGAAACTAATCCTTTTATTATTGAGAATTCATATTATATTTGATATTTATATAATTCTAATGCTCTTCTTTTTTCCTCCCTATCAAAATCTTATATACTTCTATATTCTTTCCTCTGCAAGCATTTTTATTGGCTTTTTATGTCTGAGCTATGAAACGACAAAAAAGAACATGGAAGCAAGAATTCTCCTTATTGCTTTAGGAATTAATTTCCTTGCCGGCATTCATGACATTATGCGCAATTTCTCTCTTCTTCCTTACGACCTGGTAATTGGCTCAAAAGCCTTCTTCATATTCATCATGAGTATTGTTTATCTTCTGGAAAAACGTTTTTCGGAAACCCATAAGAAACTAGAATTATACTCCAGAGAGTTGGAATATGCAAAAAATACTCTTGAAGAGAAAGTGGAAAATCGAACCCGAAAGCTCAAAGATAGTTATGAAGAGATTAAGCAATTAAAATATGCTCAGGATGGAGACTATTTTTTAACTTCCCTTATCATCAAACCACTTGCAAAATTAAATATCAATAGTAAGAGAGTAAAAGTTTCTTTTTTCACCAGGCAAAAAAAACAGTTTGAATTTAATAGAAAATCACATAGAATCGGAGGTGACATTTCTATTGCCGATGAAATTGAACTGGGTGGCAAGAAATTTATTGTTTTTGTAAATGGAGATGCCATGGGAAAATCCTTACAGGGAGCCGGGGGAGCACTGGTTTTTGGTTCTGTTTTTCGTTCGATTATAACTCAAACAAAAAGTTTAAACACAACAAATATTTCGCCTAAATCCTGGTTAATTGATGCTGTAAGTAAATTACAAACTATCTTTGAGAGTTTTGATTGTTCAATGTTGATTTCTATCGGCTTTGGTCTTATTGAGGAAAAATCCGGTATGGTTTATTATTTGAATGCAGAACATCCCTGGACAGTTTTATATCGGGACGGAAAAGCGGGCTATATTGAGGATGAAAATACCACATCATTAAAAATTGGTTTTCCTTCGAGCTTTATGCAGGGAGAAGTCTATTATATACAAACTCTACAATTAAAAAAATCGGATATTCTTATATTAGGTTCAGATGGAAGAGATGATATAGATGAGTCTTATGGGAGAGAATACAGGATAAATAGTGACCCTCTTTTGTTTCTCAAAGCAGTGGAAGAAGGGAGAGGAGAATTGAAATATATTTATAAATCCATCGTGAGTAGGGGAAGCCTGGTCGATGATATTTCCCTTATCAAAATAAAATATTTATAAAGGGTAAAAAATCCGTAACTAGCTCAATCAGTGTCTTTTTGAGAAAACTTACTCTGGTTATTTTTCCAATCTTCAGGAACTTCATCATTCTTTATTTGTGCATTCTCTTCTTTTGTATTTCGTTGAATCGGAACTTCTATAATAGCTGCATCCATAATAGCTCCTTTTTTGTTTACCTTTTTTTATGCAGGTTTTTAGAGGTTCCCTACAATAATTTTGTAATTCCTTTACGAAATTATTTTTGACATATTCCTGAAGGTGATGTTTTATACAGCTAAACGACCATTTGAATGCTCTTTGTTTTTCACCGAGAATTGCTGATGGTAGAAAAGCGAGAAAAGCTCCCATCCTCTCAAAACAAATTTCTTTGAAAAAGTTCATTTTTTATACTTATACATAATGTAACTATATTCATCTTTTAATTGAATCGGAGAATATTCATAATATTCTAATGTATTAATAAATGATATAATTCCTTCTGAAATACAGGCCTTATCTATTACTACATATTTTACTACCGAAAGGAGACCTAATAAAACTTCATCAATATTATTTAAAGCTGCTGATTTCAATTCAAGAGCAATAGGAATGAAATTTTTATTTTTAAATCTCTTTTTCATATTCCTTACAAACGCCTTATCTGACGATATATGATAAATATATAAAATATACCTTGAAACATCACGATTAATTAAGCTATTAAATTTATCATTTTTTATGTTCATATTTAAAAATTGTGAAAATTCCAGATCATCGGTATATAGAGATAATTTATTATTGTCCTCTATTAATAGATTTTGTTGCATTGAATTTATAACACTTATGTCCGAGATTCCAATCTTATTAATTTTACAATTCTTTATTTTACAATTCCTGATTTCACTTGAAGTTAAATTTAGTTTTTCCAAATTCGAGTTAAGAATAAGGCTACCGGTGAAGCTTGTTTCCTCGGCATTCGAATGAGCCAGATCTGAATCAATAAAGAAACATTTCTCAAATGTTGTAGATGGAATATTACTTGCACGTAAACTTACTTTGGAAAAATTGCATGAGCTAAAAGTTACATATATAAACTCTGCATAGTGCATAGTCGAACCGGTAAAATCGCATTTATAAAATTCAGCATCTCGAATGGAAATATTATTAAAATTCATATTAGTGAAATTACATTTATCAAAAACAGGTATGTCAGTTGGACCTTTTGCATAAGGAAGCTCAATGTCATGTATATTGATACATTTATTTCCCATTTTTTCTTTCCACTCGTTCCAGGTTGAATTATCAAATTTGAATTTGTCTTTTTGTTCTTCCTCGATTCCCATTTTTATTACCTCAAATATGTTCTTAAATAATTTTTAAATATTTTGTATAGATCCATGCCTTTTAAAAGTCTAAGTTCAATCAAACAGTTTCTTATTGGTAAGATAATGAAGTCCTATAAAGGAAAAACAAACCAGAAACAACCATGACCAAATAGATTCTGTATTATCAAAAATATAAGTATGGAAAATACCACCCGTGATAAATACAAACAGGGCTTTCAGGAAATTAATAGCAAATCTACCCACATTTCCATTTATATAAACAAGCAATACAATAATGAATAATAATCCTAATAGGTAATACATTTAATTTTTCTTTTTCCAACTGTCATAAGGTTATTACCAGAGTTTAGAGCTATTTCGATTTTGTCTAATTCTTCAAGGTTGTTATTTAAAAGGATACTCTTTATAATATTATTTTTTTTATAAGAAATTGTTCTTGCTCAAAGTTTTTGACTTCTTTTTCCACTGTATAATTATGGACAAGTATATCTAATAACCCTGATACTTTATTTTGTATCGGCTCCGGTAGTAATTCTATTTTTTCCTGTAAGTTATTCATTTTATATTCCTAATCCTGATCATCCCATACATCCTGATCATCCTGTTCAAGACAGTTTCCTATTTTCTACCCTGTGAAATTTTAATTTTGTTTCTCCAAAATTAATAAGAAGTCCAATTTCTAAATTATATGCTTCCAAATAATTAATCGCCTGTGTCATATGGGCTGGTTCCATTTGACTCACTGCTTTTATTTCCACACTAATTTTATCATAGACTAAAAAATCGACTCTTCTTGTTCCCACGTTTTTTTCTTTATAAAAAATTTCCATTTCCACTTCTCGTCGATGAGGTATTTTACGAAGTTGCATTTCATAAGATAATGCTCTCTGGTAAATTACTTCTTGAAAACCGCTACCTAAATACGAATGCACTTCCATAGCAGCCCCAATAATATTTCCTGTTAAATCAGAATATTTTAAATTCATTTTCCCTCCCCTGTCTTGAACAGGATAGGCAGGATTAATGAGATGGTCAGGATGCTTCGATACAACTTACAACCTACGCAGCACAAAGTATCGGAATAGATAAGAGGATATTTTTTGTAATAATCAATCCTATCATAATCGACAAAAGTAATTTTTTGTTCCAATTTCATATTTTCACTTTTGAGTGAGACGGTTAATGGTTATAAAAATCTTTATACTCAAATAAGGAAGGTTGATTAATATGAATAATATGTTCCGGCTTTACCTGGTTACTTCTTTTTCTTCCACCACTTTTTCCGGTAATTTCAATAAATCTTTCCTCATATAAACCCTGTAAGGCTTTTCCAAGAATTTCACGATTTGCAATTGTATTATTACAAATTTCAGAATATAAATCTTGTACACTTCTCGGTTTAAATACTCCTTTTGCAAATTTATTGTGGATTAAATCTTCTTTAATCTTTTCTATCGTATCTATTTTATTAGTTTCAACAAAATCAAGTCCCTCAATATAATTCGATTCATTGTCTGAATATCTTCGTTCAAAAATATTCAATCCATTACTTCCAAAATGCCTCATGTTAGTTCCATATTTCCAATAAACATCCATCATTGCTGATCTTGCTCTTTCGTGACAGGCAATATGAATCAACCAATATCCCTGTTGATTATGTTTTGTTGTGAAAATATAAAAAGGAGAAAAATAATCTAAGCCTATAGCTGATTTTAAAGCATTGCCAATAATTTTTTCGACATTGTGTCTCCAGAACTTTCCTTCGTTCATCTTATTATGAGTAATTACTTTTGGATCAACATAATTCTCAAGACCGAGATTTTCGATTCTTTTGTTTGTTAGCTTACCATCTTCCATATAAGTTATGAAAGAATACACATTAAAATTAATTAAAAATTCGACTTTGTTATTTAAGTCAACTGAGATGCCTTTTAAAATATCTACAGGAACTTTAGCATATCCACATTGGTCTAAGAATAAAAAAGTGTTTCCTCCACCTCTTGGATGATTTTTTTTTATAATTTGAATGATTGAAGGTATATTGTTTGTAAAAGTTCCCTTACATAAAAAGACATTTTTTTGTAACTCTGATTTATATTCAGAGCTTTCAAAAGTAAAGTTTAATGCATCAAAATGATTTTTATCTTTTTCTATGCAAAAAAGCTTATATTTTATTTTTATCTTTTTGTTTCTATTTTGATTTAACTTGAATTCGGTTTCTTTTATTGCTTGTAAAAAAACAAATGGAGAGCCTAACTCACCACCGTCATATTGTCCTCCACCTGCAAAACCATCAATAAAGTAAAAAGTAGTTTCGCTTCCTCCAGTACTATGACCTATAATGATTTCAAGATAATCCTGAATGTAATCTCTTAAAATATCTAATTTAGCTTTGCTATGCTCTTTGAGCTCAGTAATACTTCCTTTCTCCCAACCTTTCCATGTAAAACTTCTACTTTCCAATTGGTACTCCATTGAATATTTTTCCGTTTAGTTTTCTGCCGTTTTCTTTTTTATTTCTGCGGATTCCATCACTTCCCCATTGTCCCCATTGTTTAAAGAAGAACGGAACATCCTGTCTTTCACATTGCATTTTTATATTCTCTACCCATTCTTTTTGCATGGGTCTTGCTCTATGACCGGATTCGCCACCAACAATTACCCAATCGATACCGGATAAATTAATCTTTTCCAAATCTTCTAAAAGGGGTTCGCAGGATAGAAATTTTATAGAGGCTCCTAGTTCCCTGAGAATATCTATTCTTGGTAAACCATGTTTTTTATCCTCCACACTGACTCCCAACCAAACATTATCCGGAATTGTTCTTATCGAGAAATATTTAGCCATCCGTTCCGGTCGTTTGGTTAGAATTTGAAACCTATGCTTCTCGCTATTTTCGATTGTTTCGAATACTTTATCTAAAAATTCAAAAGGAACATTTTTATGAAATAGATCACTCATTGAATTTACAAAGTAAGTAGTAGGTTTTCTTTTTCTTAATGGCTGTGTAATTCGGTTTTCATGCAGGGTCAAATCAAAACCATCTTCATACCCCTTGACCCCCATTGCTCTTAAACGAAATGCCATTGTTTCCGCATAACAATTTTTGCATCCCGGAGAAACTTTATTGCATCCAGTTGTTGGATTCCATGTGTCTTCAGTCCATTCAATTTTAGATTTGCTCATTTTTATAGCCTACTGCCTTTGTATTTTACCTAAAAATCTTGTCAAGAATAACAACTAATCATATATGTAGTTTGTAAAATCTATAACTCCACTTCATAAATCTTCTCAACCAGACTATCAATCTTCTTTTCGAGAAAGGAAGCGTCTTTGTCTTTGCCCTCTGCTTTCAATTGTAGGATGGTTTTTACGTAGTCTTCAATCTGCTTGCACATAGCAAACTTTTCCCTGTCAGCAGGGTCGGGAATATAGATAGGAAGTTTTTCGATATATTGGCGATTATATGCAAAGTATCCACCACGGAAAGGACTGCTATAAGATTGTAAATAAGAATCTAATAGTTTTGAATTTAATAAACCTAATAAATATTCATAAGATATTTGAAATTCTTCTTTTATTGTGATTCCATAACCGCCACCACCACCTCCGCCAGAACCAACAAAATAATATTTCCCCTCTCTATCAAGAGCAAAACTTGCTCTTGAGGCAATCGAAGGTACTAATATTTTTGTTTGATCAAATTTTGTATGATTTTTTCTATAAACATAACCATACCAATCATTTCCCATATTTCCTTTATTTCTCTTGGATAGAGTTTTTTTATTTAACTCTAAGTAACTCCATGTTTTAGGGTATTTTTCTTTATATGTTTTTACGTCTATGAGTAGAGATTTATTTCCTGATGTATAGTATGGAAAAATCAATCTTTTAGAAACATCCACTAAAGAATATGGTTTAATATTTAAAGAACCTTTTATAAGATATTTTAAATGATTTTGTTCAAATATATGATCTTCCCCTGTTTGTTTTGAGTTACAGATAACCGAATCTTGATCTTGACTGATTTCTTCTAATATGAATATACTATCGCCGTCAGTTTGTAATCCTACAAAAATATTAACTATTTCTGAAAGTTTTATTGGCCATTTCTCTAGCTTCTGGTAAATACTTGCTTTATCACCGACTTGAAAAATCCATTCACCGGAAGAAAGCTCTTCCGAATTTATTGTACCAATTTCAGCAGAACCATTTCTTCTCCATTCTTCTATAGATTTTATTTTAGTTACAGAAATAAAATCTATTGGAGCCTTAGAAAGAAATAAAAGACAAGTATAAGTAGTGGGACCATCAAAAATTTGTAAATCTCCAAAATGTATAATTTTAATTAAATTTTTATTTGAAGATATTATCTCTCTTAATTTTGTTCCGTACGTAGCATTAAAAAATTTATGAGGGAGAATAAAACCACATAAACCTTTTGAATTAATCAAATATAAGGATTTTTCTATAAACAAAATGTATATATCAAAGTTACCTTTCTTTCCTGATTCATATATTTCCTTATATAGCTTTACCTCTGTTTCTGCCCATTTTTGCATTTCTTGAATTCTTATATATGGAGGATTTCCGATAATCGCATCGAAGCCGCCTTTTGTTTTAAAAATTTCTCCAAATCCATCCTCTTCATCTTTCCAGTCAAAGGCTTGAATTCCGGTTTTACCGAACATATTATGTTGAAACAGTGCATCTCTATCGATCAGGCTATTTCCACATTTGATATTACCCGATAAATCGGGAAGAATTCTTTCACCAAATTGAAGTTCATCGATTCCATCTTCGAGCATTTTTAAACAAAGGCTCATGATAGCAACTTCGGTTGCTTCCCTATCAATATCCACTCCAAAGATATGATTTTTCAATAGAGACTTTCTCTTGGAAAGCGTTAGGCGAATTTCACCATCCTGGGCTTTATAATAGTCCTTTTCATATTTCTTGGACTTTCCGGCATTTTCAGCATACCACTTCTTATGATAGTCTATTAAATATTGATATGCTCCCAATAAAAAGCTACCGGAGCCGCAGGCCGGATCTAATATGGAAAGTGGTAAACTATTATTTTTTTCACCCGAAATTTCTTCTGGAGATTTTCCCTCTATTAGCTTTCCAACTGTATTTTCAACAATATGATTCACAATCCATTCCGGAGTATAGTAAACACCACCTGCGTGACGCACTTCATCTTTTTCTTCTACTTTTGCTCTGTGGCTATCTGTTAAGCGAATTTTTGAACCAAGGAACTTTTCATAAATCCGTCCGAGGATTTCCGGTTCAATTAAATCAAATTGAAAAGGAGAATAAGAAGGGTATAAGTTTATTATAATATCGTATAATACTTTATCATCAATAACAATCTTTTCACTTAAATGTTCTTTGAATAGTTCACCATTGTATTGTTTATCAATTTCTCGAAACTTGGGAATGAGTCTTTTATAGATACCATCTTTTGTAGAAGCTAAGTCTAATATTGTATCATGAAAGATTTCTCTATCCTCTAAGTTTCTAATAAAGATTAATCTATCTAAGATTCTTTGCACGCATTCATTGATTTCATCTACAGTTAATTTTTCATTTCGTATCGCAAGATTTCTTGCTACATTTTCTCTCCACTCTACCAAATCAGATAAAAACTCTTTATCTAAAGTTCTGGTATTCTTAGTAATTTTCCCCTGTAGACTCTCAATACTTCCATTTAATACAGCTTCTTTAGAAAAAGTATCATATAATAAGTCCCAGTTATCTATATACTTCTCATAATGTAGATCTAACTTTTTAATAACTCCATGTGAAGGATTATCGAATATAGGTCTTTCTATGGCATTAAAAACCCTAAACTCTTCAAAGTCTGTAAGGATAACAATAGGGGCTTTTCCTGAAGTAGAATAAGCATATCTTTTAGCTTGAAAAACAGGTTCTTTGTCGGTCAGAGGAACCCAGGGAGCCTTGGCTTCTGTAAAGAACTTTACCTTGCCGTTAATCCGAAATGCATAGTCCGGTTTCTTTGTTCTGGAATTGTCTTTTTGGGTAAACTCACGATGAACATCCCATTGTGAGTGAGGAATCCCTGTTTGATCCATCTTCCAACCAAGTGCTTCAAATAACGGGTCGATAAATCTTGATCTTGCTTCAGCTTCCTGAAACTTTTTGCTCAAATATACTGATTGGTTTTTATAAAAATCTTCTACTTTTTGTTCTATTACTGTTTTTCCGTCATTTCTGTTCATGAATATTCTCTTACTTCTTTAAGTATTATATCGATCCTACAGACAAAATTGTTCTACTTTCTTTGCTTTGCTAAAAATGACGCAGGATATTTACAGATTTTTTTTAAGGGAAACAATCAAATCTTTTAAAATACGCAATAGTTTCGGATCTTTTCGGACTTCATTAAGGATGATTTCTTCTTCTTCACTAAGAGAATTACTGCTTTTCACATCCAGCATTTGTCCGGTTCCCTGTATTAGCCATTTAATACTAAACCCATGCTCTTCATTTAGTTTAAGAATAACATCGATTGGGAGATGTTTAGCTCTACCATTAACAATATCACTTAAATTGGAAGCTTGGACACCATACTTTTGAGCAAAATCTTTCTGCTTCATGCCAAGGTATGTAAATAGCTCTTTGTATTTTTCTTTATCCATAATTATATTTTTTCGCTTTTTTATTGACTTGTGCGATATAGTATAACATTCTGGTAAACACCAACTAACCAAGCATTTCTCTCCTTCGGCCATGCCGTCAAGCAGAATCGCTGGGTAGTTAAACAACAAAGGAGCATAGTTATGCAACACTACGAAGTAGAAGCCACAGTCGCCGAGGATGGAACCCTCACCACCAGGCTACCAGAGGCTGTAGAAGGGGGAACTTACACCGTCGTTGTAGTTTTTGAGGACATCACCATCCCTGCTGTAGGGACAGAACATGATCTGTCCAGAGAACATGATCTGTCCATCCGCTTAAAGCGTATGGAAGAAAACCCGCATCCCGGTTTTTCAAGGGAAGAAGTAGAAAGAGATTTGGAGGCATTACATGTTTAGCTTTCAGCCGTCAGCGATCAGCTTTCAGCATTTTAAAACTGGGAGTCTTCAGGGGGTTTATCATGAAAAATGAAAACAAGACTAAAGCGTTTTCCTTTCTCCCTCTACTACGTTCTCAAAGAAACCCTGATTTCGATAGTAGCTGTCTGGCATGACAGGAGAAATCCGGAGTCTTTGAAAAACAGAAAATAAATAATCTATCCTTCGGTGCTTTGACTCGCTCATTAAATAAACCAAAACACCGGTTTTACAAAAAGCTTACAACTACAGTATACCTTTCAGGTTCTCAGGCAGTCAAGTATAGGTACGGGATTAGCTGCCGGTATACGTAATTATAGCTTTTTCGCCTACCTGTACGTATACTGGAATAGTATAGCGGGTAGTATACTGACCTTTACAGCAACCTGAAAGTTGTATCTCAGGTGTATGCTCTGGGTACTAGTGGTTAGGGCTTTTATTTATAAAGCTCCAAACAATCGGGGTTTATAAGTGGCTAACCAGATACTATATAAAATTTGAATCAAGTTTTTTTTCTCTGAAAAAAGGAGGTCTTCCTTTTCTTTCTACCAAAAGCATTTGACCTCTGGTCTAAACGATTATAGACTGGGTCATTATGCTTATCAAAATCATTCTATTTTTCTTAGTTTTTTATTTTGGCCTGAAATTACTGGGTCGTTACCTGCTTAAGAAACTAAATGCGAATTTTTATGTTCACACGAGTTCCGGTGAAGAGAGGAATCCTTTTTCGGAAACTCATCGTCCCGGAGAAATTGATGTTACCGATAAGGGAAGGGTTATAAAAGAGTAAGATTTCTTACTGAAATTCTTTTTTTTTCCGAAGTATTATTTAGTAAGCCGGTAAACGATGAAAATATTGAATTATTTTTTTGTATTCTTCCTTCTACTTCTTTTTAGTCATTGTGGAGTTCCCTCCGGAAATTTTGGATGGCATGTCAGCGATGAAAGAGAAATCGATCTGCTCGAAAAAGAGCTTTTTGTGGTAACAGAGTATACTGTTACCCGTGAGAATCTTTTTTTCTCCCCGAAAGATACTATCCACTTCATGTATATGTTCGATCGAAGTCCGGGTTCCGGAAAAAGTTTTATTGTCACCCTCGAAAAAGAGTCTCTCGGTTTCGTAGAGATAGAAGTGAAAACAAAATCTGTAGAAAAAGATACCAACTACCTGAAAGGAAAGTTTGAGAATCTGGCAGAAGGGAAATACCGCTTAAATATTGTTCATGACCAGAATGTAATCGATACCGTAATGTTTAATATCATTCCTGAAGAAGGTTTTAGCTTTACAACAGACAGACTTTCTGAGGATGCAGAAGAAACCGACGAGATAATTAAATATTCCAGATAACAGGGGTTAAATCGTATGCGAGCCATCGGTGGCTCGCTTGCTTCCAATAAAACTAATCCTCATCCGGAATATCTTCCTGTTCTTCCCCTTTAGGTTTACCCAGGCTGTAGAAATAGGGTTTGGATGGATTCTTAAAGAGCATTCCCGGATGAATCCGATTGACGGTAAAAATAAACTTCATCCTTTCCGCTCCCTTGTGATCTACAAAAAATTGGGAGGTAAGCTTAATTTCAATATAACTTGTCATCCGGTCTTTTATCATTCCATCTGAAATCCGGAAGTCAGCAGTCTTACCGATAACTTCATGGCTTTCTAATTTTAAGTTGGAATCCATTTTTGTATAAACCGACATGCGAGGTGGTTTTACCATGGTAGCCCCGCCCCGCTTCACCAGAATATCGTATTCCTCCGAATCCCTCATTCGCTTAAATTGAAAGACAAGATGGTTTTCTGAGATGGCATCACATTTGGTTGCTAAATGTCCCACTTTTCTGCCTATAACAAAATTACTCATTCTTTCCGTTTCTTTTACTACGAATTCAAAACTAGCTCCTTTTTCTGGAGGAGGAATAATTTCAGCGGAACGAAGCTTTAAATACGGAATTATAAACTGGATATAGAGAATCCAGAGTACGGCCAGAATTAAAAGGGTAAGTATAAACCCTAAAAAATATAGCCATCCATCCTGTATGATAAGTCCTAAAAGTATCAGAAACCACCTCTTAACTTTTTATATCAAGCAATCGTTCTTCTCCTTTCCATTCCATAGGGGTTCTAAGAACCAGCATATGAATCAGGTTGGTGATTTCTTCTGCACTTATCACCTGGTGCCTGGGCTGATGTTTTTCTTCCCGGGCTTTTTGTGATTCATATACATCCTGTATGGGCTCAGGAGCTACATGCTTGAGTTCTACTGCGCTTTCTTTAGGAGAAGCAATCAGATCTTCCTGATACTGATGTGCGGGTAAACCCGTCCTCTCCATGCGACTTACATCCGTGTTAATTGCCAAAGGATCCATAAACCCAAACCTCCGTTTTTAGGTTTAAACTTTGTCATTATCTAAAGTCATTGTACTTATCGACCAAACAAAGTTTCTTCCTTTAAAAATAAATATGAGGAATCCAATTTGACGGAAGAAGGGAGTCTGAAAGGCTTGTCTGGAAAAAGTATGATTATCCAGGGAAAGAAAATTATCCACACGGGAGTGAATTACATCTTTGCTCCTTTACCCCTATTCGATAAAGCACAGTCCCTGCAATTTCAGGCCAAACTGGAAGAGCAAAAAGTGGAAATTACTGTAGCAAACTATAATGTGGCTCAGATTAATCTTTTACGACAGGGGACTTCTCCTCTCGAAATAAAGCTTATGAATCCGGGGCAGAATCTCGGTCAGTTATTAATTATTGTGCCGGAGCCTTCCTATTCCCTTGAGCTTCTGGAAGAGGAAATCGAAAGGATCCTCTTAGCCTTTCAAGAAGTATGGCCCTTAGAAGGAAAACAAATCCTATCGAGTGATATTACTTTTCGGATTCTTGCCGATTCGATTCGGGAACATGCCTTTCAGGAAATCTGGGAGTCGCTATTGGGGCAAAAACCTGAAAAATTATCGGTTCTCGGAAAGCAGGTTCAGGGAGGGGGTTTGCGTCTTGTTTTAAACAACCAGGAACCCAGACAAAACGAAGAACCTATTGTAGAAGTTCGAATCGAATCTTTTTTGAACGATCCGAAGAAAGTTTTTATGGAAACCCAGTTCATCTGGAAAAAACCTGAATCTATTCATCAATCTATCGATACCAGCCGTATTCACCGAGTAGAAGAATTTTTAGAAGAAAAGGTGTTTGCCTTCCTTCGAAGCCGGGAACTTTAATCAAAGGGTGGTCGCTTCGATATCCGAAGGTACTCAAGCGACCACTTTTTAAACACTCAGGGAAGGGTTGGGTAACGGCGTGTGATACTGGTTTCTTTTCGTCTTTTTTCCAGTTCTTCTTCAGATTCCCTGTCTTCTGATTTTTTTAACCAGGCCTCTTTCCATTCTTTGTGCCAGCTCGACCAGGAATTTCGTTCCTCTCTTTTTTTCTTCATTTGCTGGCGAACAAGACTTACAAAATCTTCCAGATTGTCTACCTTTGCTTTTAAATCAGCTAATTTCTGGGTAAAATAGATGGCTGCCTCCTTTCTGGCTTAAGAGTTTAACACAGCCAGGTGTGCTTCTACAGATTCAGATAGGGCGGAAACATCATACCCACCCTCAAGAAATGAAATGATTCTGCCTTTACAAAACTCTTCGGCAGCCTTTTTTACAAGGATGGTCATTTTTTCAAAGGTAGATGTACTGAATTCCAACCCTCCCAGCGGATCCTTTTTGTGGGCATCAAATCCCGCAGAAATAAGTATAAACTCCGGTTGAAATTTTTCAATTTCTTTCAAAAGGCTTTCAGAAAAAATTTCTAAAATTTTATCTTCTCCACTTCCTCTTTGCAGGGGATGATTTTTTGTAAAATCTTTCCCTTTTCCCAGACCGATTTCCTGAAAAGAGCCTGTACCCGGGTAGAAAGGGTATTGATGACTGGAAAAAAAGAAAACCGTATCATCTTCATAAAAAGAACTTTGAGTTCCATTTCCGTGGTGCACATCCCAATCTATTATGAATATTTTTTTCAGGCTTTTTTGTAGATAACGAGCGGTTATCGCTACATTATTAAAAAAACAAAATCCCATAGCCCTGTTGGTTTCCGCGTGGTGGCCGGGAGGTCGAACCAGGGCAAAGCCATTTTGGGCCTTACCTTCGAGAATTGCATCTGCCAGTTCTAAACCGGCACCAGCAGCTAATAAAGCTGCTGAGTAGCTGCCTTCCGAATAGGGAGTATCCGCATCAAAGCTTCCCGAACCCAGACTAAGTCGTTTCAGGGCCTTCGAAACATAATCTGAATCATGAATGAGTTTTAAATCCTCTTCAGTGGCTTCTCTTCCCTGTAAGCGGTTTAATTTGCTAAAATAGGAGGTGCTTTCGAGCCTTTCCTGTATGGCTGTCAGTCTCTGGCTGTTTTCCGGATGATACAGACCCGTATCATGCTTCCAGAATTCCTTTCGAAGAATAAAAGCTGTAGTCATAGTGATTTCCTGAAAAGTTTGGTTCAAACTTACGGAAGGGCAGCGAGAAATAAATCTGAATTTTTTATTTTTTCATAAATTTATTTATTGCAATTCTTTCTTTTTACGTCTAAATTACTATCTATCAATAAATTATTTATAGGGGTCAGCAAGAGATATGTTTACGATTACTAAATTCCTTTTCGTGAGTTCTTTTTTAGTTGTGGGAGTGGTTCTATCTGCACTTTTTTTATTCAACCCTCACCCGAACAGTATAAAAAGCGATAGGGAATACGCTGATAGCAAGTCTTATCAGATGAATTACTCATTGGAGGAAAAAACTCCCTCCAAACCCCTTCTGGTAAATAAAAATTCGGAAAAAAAGTCCGGACTTGAATAGCTCTTATTATTCCTATTTCATGCTTAACTATTCCCTCTCAAATCATTGAAAGGCCACCCGGTGCAATACCGGTTTTTTTTCTTTATAAGTACCTGTGTTTAACCTGGCGGATGTTATCAGATGATTTTAATTTCACAAACTCCAAATGTATCCTGACCGCTTATTGAGAGATGAACCTTTACAAAGTTTTTTATGGCAGTAGAAGTTAAAAGATTGCTTTTGGGGATTTTGATTTGAAAAGGGAGTTCAATGGTTTCTCCAACTTCAAGAGCATAGTCATTAAAGGTAATGGTACCTACTTTCGAGGAAGACTCGTGGGTTTTGCTTGTTTCTACATTTTCTTCGAGAGTCTGCATATATAATACGATTTTTTCAATTTCTACCGGGTATTCGCCGCCGGTGATAGTTGCCATGCCTTTCACACTTTCAAGAACAGCAGCTTCGGTTTTTTTAAGCTTTACTTCTACCTTAGGAAGACCCTTTCCCACCATGCTTTTAAAAGAATCCATTAAACTCATACATAACTCCATTTATAATTTTAGCTCTATAGTTCTTTTTTTGTAAAAAAAGTAAGACTCTGTCAAGTGATATTTATTTTTTGATAATTTCCCCGTTCCTATCTTATAATATTAGATTTTTTATATGTTCCTTAGCTTCGTATAAATCTTTAGCCATATAATCTACAAAACTAAAGTTCTGCCCTGAGGTATAAACATTGGGAATGGCAATTACATACAGGCCCGCTCTTTTAGCCGAAAGAGCCCCATTAGAAGAATCTTCTAATGCGATGCCATGCTCCTTGGATACACAGAGAGATTCCATAGCTTTTTCATAAATTTCCGGTTCGGGCTTTCCCTTTTTAATTTCATCCGAACTTATGAAACTTGAAAAGAAATATCGAATATTCAAAGAAGCAAGAATACTATCTAAAAATTTTTTTGAAGCACCGGTGACAACAGCCATCCGGTATATGCCCTGAAATTCCAATAAAAATTCCATGAGTCCGGGCATCATTTTTAATTCGGAGTGAAGTTTTTGTTCCATAATTTGGTTTCTCTTATGTAATAAGTCTTCAGGCTGAAGGGGAATGCCGGTTTCTTCTACAAGAATTCGACAGGAGTCTATAGGTTTTTGACCCATTATTTTGTTTAGAATAGATTCATCTATGAGTATATTATATTTACCAAATATTTCATTTTGTGCGGCCTGGTATAATTTTTCTGTATCTACCATGAGCCCATCCATATCTAAAAATAATGCTTTCATTCTCTTACGTTATACATATCCGAAAACCAGGAATCGATCATAGAGGTAATATTTTTTTCCCGAATTTCCTCAAACTCTTTTGAGATAGAACCGGAAGCAAGTATCATACCTGTTTTGATGTCCATAAGTCTTCCCGAAAAAGATAGAATTGCCTTTGTTTTCCAGAAGCTACTTACTATTCGTATTTGTAAATGAGCAGTAAAAATACTATCAATCCCTGAGAGTTTTAACTCTTTCAAATCATCGATGACACCTGCCTGTCGAAGAGAATACTCTTTTAGAATTTGCCTGAGTTGTTCTCGCTCTACCGGATAGAAACCTTTATCTAAAAAGTTTTTCAGTATGGTGTCCATTGCCAGATCTTTAAGTTTTTCTTTATCTGGTTTTCCATCTTTGCTATCAGGAAAAACAAGTTGAACTACTCCCCGACTGAGTCTTGCTCCCAGCGTTTCCTGGGTTTCGATTTGAACTTGAAAACCATGTATTCCGACTTTTTTATTGTTCTGTAAGTATTTCTTATCCGTCTGGGAAAGATGAAAGGATTTACAGGAAAAAAGAATGCTAAGGCTCAGAATGAGAAGATGATATACTTTCAACTGAGGTCTGAAATAGTTTTGGTAGTTTAATAAAAGGTTCATACTGGAAATTTACTTGATTTATTTTAAAGATTTTTTATACTCCTACAGGTATGAAACCTATCTTAAAACTTGCAATTTTTTTTTTAATCTATACACCTGCTATTTTTTCTTCCTCTAAAACTCATATCATGGTAGAACCTTTTACCATGTTAAGCGGCAGCAGTAAAGAACATTCTTCCTATTCTTTTGCAATACAGGAATCTATTATCGCGGATCTTTGTATGATTCAGGAAATTACGGTTATAACCAAAACAGATAGAGAAAACGCTTTAAAAGAGGTGAGTCTTGCTCAGCAGGGAATTATAAAAGAAAATTCAGCCCTGCAATTAGGAGAGTTTGCCGGTGCTGAGAAAATTATCCGGGGTTCTTACCAGGTGCTGGGTGATAAAATTAAGATCATCGCTTTTTATGTGGATTTAAAAACAGCGACAACCGAATCCAGTGTGAAACTTCGAGGAGAGCTAACGCAAATTCATGAACTACAGGATAAAGTAGTTCATAATCTACTCAGCGGGAAGAAGTATTCTTTAACTTCGATTCAGAATAAAATACAAAAACAGGAAAGTAAATCACAGGATGAAAAGAAGGTAGACTTAAAGGTTTTTGATTATTTCTCCAAAGGACTGGAAAATTTATATGTGAATAATAATACGGCTTTACATTTTTTCGATAAAGCCATTGAAGTGGATGCTTCGCATGATAAAGCTTTTATGTATGCGGGTTATGCTTCTGCCCTGATGGGTAAATTAGATAAAGCTATCTTTTATTACAATAAAGCTATAAAACTCTTTAAAGCTAAAGACAAGCAGAACACATTAGATTATGCGGAACTTCTAAATTTAGCGGGTTCGGCCAGATATCAACAGGGTTTGTTTATGGATGCCATACCTTTCTTTTTGGAATCACAAAAGGTTTTTGAAAAAATAGGGCAAAGCAAAAGTACAAGCTATGCAAATGTATTATATTCTTTAGCTTCGGTTACCCTGATGCAGAGTGATAGTCCCGGAGCCCGGAAATTGTATCTCGATGCAAAAAAGATTTATGATGCAAAGAAAATGTCGTCCAATAGCGGATATGCTGATCTTATGTTCGGTCTTGGATATTTGAAAATCCTGGATAAAGATTATAAAGCAGCTAAAAATTATTATCTTTTCTGCAAAGATTCGTATGAAAAAAATAAAATGCAAAATACTCGAAATTATGCGGATACTCTTTTTACTCTGGGTCAATTGTATGTTTCAGAAAACCAAAAACAAATTGCATTAGACCATTTTGAAAAAAGTATACTGGCGTATAAAAAATCGGGCTATAAATCAGAAGAAGAAAAAGTGCAAAAAGCTATAGAAAGGTTAAAGTAATGTTTTTTATACGCTTATTTTTTTTCTTAATTACTCTTAGTAGCCTGATTTTTTCGGAAGAAATCTTATATAAGTATAGGGTAAGAATCGGACAGAAGGAAGTTAAAGGAAAAGAAGTCATTCAAGAAAAAATTAATAAAGTCAGCTTGAGTCCGGAAAAAACAGAAGAGGAAAAAAATAAAGAAACGAAAGAAATAGAAAAAAATTTAGATCCCAAAACCATTGATTATGAAGCTGAAAATTTAAAAGATCTGGAATATTATTTAAAGCTAAAGGAAAAATTAGAAGATTATAATTATCATTATACATTGTTTTATGCGAGTACCTTACGTCATATAGGTCTTATATATGTAAAGGAAAAACAATTTGAGGATGCGAAAGACTACTTTTTAACCTCAGATACCGTGTTTCAAAATACGAAATTTAAAAATAGCCGGTACCATCAAAGATTATATAGAGACCTTGCAGTTCTCGAATACCGGCAATTTGATAATCCCTGTGAGGCTGCCGATTGGATGAAAAAATGTCTCGATACAGCTATATCTACCGAAAACGACAGGAATAAAAAGGAATTTTTATATCTTCAAAATAAGTGTAATATTTCAAAGAATAAAGGTAAGTAAGATTATTTATCCCCCGGCCCCCGTTCAGCCGGATGTGCTTTGGCTTACGCTCTGCAACCACATCCGGCTGGGGAAAAGGGAGCCAGATTTCGGCTTAAAAAAAATTCCAAAAATTATCCCAAAAGTCCAGTTTGGCTTCCTATTCCATAGAAAATTTTTGTTCCATTTGTGCATTTTTAAACCCTTTATAGTAGGAGATCATAAAATGAAACAGAAAGATACGGAAAAACAGAACGGACTTCTACCCTTACATAACGATATTGTATTTAAGATATTTTGCATAAAGTATCCGCATTTGCTGGCTGACCTTTTAAACTCGGTTCTGGGCTTTGAAGGCAATCAAAAAATCACCCGGCTAAAAATACTAAACCCGGAAATTCCCGGAGACCTTATGAGTGATAAGTTGTCGGTTCTCGATATACATGCAAAGAATAAAAACAAACAATATTTCGGAATTGAAATGCAGGCCTTTCCCCAGAAATTTTATGGAAAACGAATTCTATATTACTGGGCAAAGCTTTATTCCCAGCAGATAGTTCGAGGAAAAAAATATTCGGACTTAAAACCGGTTTATTCCGTTTCTTTTTTAAATTTCAAGCTTCTGGAAACAGAAAACTATCATTCCATTTTCCGGGTTCTGGAAACATCAGGCAGAGAAATAGCCTTGACGAAAGACCTCGAAATCCACATTTTAGAACTGAAGAAATTCCTGAATACATCCGGAACTCAGGAGTCTAATTTAGAAGATTGGATATATCTCATCCAAAAAGCCGAGAAATTAAAGGAAGAGGACGTGAAAGAGCTCAAAATCAAGAACCCTGTAATTCGTGAAGCGGTTGAAGCCCTTCAGGATATTTCTCTGGACAGAAAAACCCGAAACTACTACGAGATGCGTCTGAAAACAGAAAGAGACCACGAAGCCACCATCGAGTATGCTTTCGAGGAAGGACTCAAAAAAGGAGTGGAACAGGGCATCGAAAAGGAACGCTATCTAACTCAAGAGATAGAGAAGACACAGCGTCTTGTGAGTATTCGTGAAAAAAGAGCTGAGCATAAAAAAGCCCTCCGAACCGCGATAAAAATGAAACACGCAGGTTCCTCTCTTGATTTCATTTCAGAAATGACTGAACTTCCCGAAGCTTATCTGGTAAATTTTTTTAAAAAAGCCTTCAGCTATTAGCTTTTTACCTAAGCCCCTCATTCCCCCTTCCCTAATTCGTTCTCTCGCTTCGCTCATTCACAGGGCAGAGGGAGGTCTTATTTGGCGAGTTTTGCTTTCCGTTCAGCCGGACGTTGAATAGTTTTTACAGTTATACTATTAACACAAAAGGAAAGCGAAATCAAATTTTCAAAAAAAACCTGTTTTCCAAAAAATAGCCTCTTGCATTCTGCCATAAAGGCCGGAGGAAAAGACCCGTGAGTCAAAAGAATTTTCATGCCCATTTTACCTGTTTCAATGAGAATTGTAAAGAAACCTACGAATTAAATGAAATTGTATATCGCTGTAAAAAGTGCGGAGAACTTTTACAGGTCAGCCATAACACAGAGGCTTTAAAAAAAGTTTCTGCCGAAGAATGGAAAGCGACCTTTGATGGCCGTCTGGGTTCGGTTCGCTTTCCGAATACCTCCGGTGTATGGAATAAAAAAGAATGGATTTTGCCCGGCATCAATGAGAACAATATTGTAAGTATCGGAGAAGGTAAAACCCACCTTTTTGTAGCCGATAGATTTGCAAAAGATCTGGGTTTAAAGTCTCTACATATCAAACAATGCGGGGTTTCTCATACAGGCTCTTTTAAAGACCTCGGCATGACGGTTCTGGTCAGTCAGGTGAAGCAAATGCTTTCCGAAGGAGTTTCTATCCGGGCGGTGGCCTGTGCCAGTACGGGTGATACTTCAGCAGCTCTTGCGGCCTATGCTGCTAAAGCCGGCATTCCTTCGATTATTTTTCTTCCCGGAGATAAGGTTTCTACTGCACAGCTCATTCAGCCGGTATCTAATGGAGCAAAAGTGATTTCTCTGGATACCGATTTTGATGGTTGTATGAAAATCGTTCAGGAAGTAACCAAAGAAAGTAATATTTACCTGGCCAATTCTATGAATTCACTCCGGGTGGAAGGCCAGAAAAGTATTTCTGCCGAAATTACCCAGCAATTAGAGTGGCAGGTTCCGGATTGGATAGTGATACCGGGTGGAAACCTCGGAAATGTATCAGCCCTCGGAAATGGTTTTTTACTCATGAAAGAAATCGGCATTATTGATAAACTTCCCCGTATAGCTCTAGCTCAGGCAGAGAATGCCAATCCTCTTTATCGTTCTTATCTCAAGGAATTTCAGACTTTTGAACCCGTTCAGGCCAAAGCTACGGAAGCCTCCGCTATTCGGATAGGAGACCCGGTTTCCGTGCGAAAAGCCATTAAAACTTTGAAAACCTTTCAAGGAGTGGTCGAGCAGGCAAGCGAAGAAGAACTGGCCGATGCGGCTGCGAGAGGTGACCTCTACGGCATGTACAATGACCCGCATACGGGGGTTGCTCTTGCTTCCATGCTCAAGCTTATCGAAAAGGGAGTTATACAGAAAGGACAGTCTGTAGTCGTGATTTCTACCGCTTCCGGTTTAAAATTTACGGAGTTTAAAGTTAAATACCATAAACATGAGTTAAATGGAGTTTCTTCGAGGATGGCCAATGAAATTATTCAGCTTCCGGCCAAACTCGATGCAGTCATGGATGTGATTCAAAAAATTTAGGTTATAAATGACTATGGATTCTTTTTTTCCCGATCAATTTGATTGTATCGTTGTGGGAGGCGGTCATGCCGGTGCAGAAGCCTCTTATATTGCAGCGAGAGGGGGGCTTAAAACTCTTCTAATTACTATGAACCTCGATACTATCGGGCAGATGAGTTGTAACCCGGCTATAGGTGGTATCGCGAAAGGACATATGGTGCGGGAAGTAGATGCACTGGGTGGACTCATGGGAAAGGTGATTGATGCAACCGGAATACAGTTCAAAATGCTCAATACCTCTAAAGGCCCCTCGGTCTGGGCACCGAGAGCCCAGGCTGAGAAAAAAGAATACCAGCTCTGCGTAAAGCATACCCTTGAAAAAACAAAAAATCTTTCCCTCAGGCAGGATACAGTCGAAGAGTTCCTGATTGAAGATAAACAAATACGGGGAGTTAAAACCGGCAGGGGTTTTACCATTTATGCCCCGGCTGTTATTCTGACAACGGGAACCTTTTTAAAGGGTCTTATCCATATCGGTACCTTTCAGAAGGAGTCGGGACGACTCGGAGATGCCGCAGCTATGGGCCTTTCTTCTTCTCTGGCGAAGTTTGAGTTTCGTCTCGGAAGGTTAAAAACCGGAACTCCTCCGAGACTGCACGCCGATACCCTGGATTTTTCTATACTGGAAGCTCAGCATGGTGACGAACCTCCTGTTCCTTTTTCTTTTTCAACAGAAACGATCACCCGAAGACAGGTTCCCTGTTATATTACCTATACGAATTTAGAGACTCATAAGCTTATAGAGGAAAAGCTTAACCTGTCCCCTATGTATTCCGGACAAATTAAATCTACCGGACCGAGGTACTGTCCCTCCATAGAAGATAAAATCGTACGTTTTGCTGAAAGGCAGAGACACCAGATTTTTCTCGAACCGGAAGGGTATCATACAAAAGAAATTTATGCCAATGGAATATCTACCAGTTTACCCGAAGAGGTACAGTGGAAACTGGTAAGAAGTATTAAGGGTCTGGAAAAAGCGGAAATCATTCGACCCGGCTATGCTGTAGAGTATGACTATGTAGATCCAACCGAATTGAAACCGAGCCTCGAAACCCATAAAATAAAAGGCTTATACCATGCCGGACAAATCAATGGAACTACGGGTTACGAGGAAGCTGCTGCCCAGGGACTGGTTGCTGCCTATAATGTTATTTTAGCACATAGAAAAGAAGCTCCCCTGTATTTCAGTCGCAGTGAGTCCTATATAGGAGTATTGGTTGACGACCTGGTATATAAGGGAGTTGAAGACCCTTATCGAATGTTTACAAGCCGGGCAGAACATCGTTTATTACTCCGTCAGGACAATGCGGATAAGCGACTGATGAAATATGCCTACCGGATGGAACTGGTTTCCAAAGAGGATTATAAGAAAATGGAGGATAAATACGAAAGAATCGAGGGAATGCGACAGAAAATTTATTCTACCGGTTTAAAGCCCTCACCTGAACTACAAACACTTCTGGATAAGAAAAACTTGCATTCCATAAAATACGGTGCGAAAATCGATGCTTTCATAAAACGTCCGGAAATTCAACTCATAGAATGCAAAGAATTTATAGAAGGTTTAGCAAGCTTGCCCGACGAAGATATCCAGGTTCTGAATATGGAAATCAAATATGAAGGATATATAAAAAAAGAACTGGAAGCAATTGATTACAGGAAAAAACACTATAGCAAAGAAATTCCGGAGAACTTTGATTATTCCATCCTTACAGGTTTAAAGACGGAAGCATTACTAAAACTACAAAAGCACAGGCCGGTAAATCTTGAAAGGGCAGCCCAGATTTCCGGGGTAGATCCTTCTGATGTGGATATTTTATTATATTATCTATTAGAAAAAGAAAAAAAAGAAGTTAACGTCTAATGTATCATAAAACACCAGGGCTAACTTAATTTGGCCTTTATGATAGAAGAATAAAAAGGGGATACACATGAAGCTTAAACCAAATTGCCTCGAGTTTTATGATATCGGAGAGCTGATAACCTTTATAGAAAGGTTTCATCTGAATAACTGTTTTCAACTGGCAAACCAATTAATCGATAATTCGGGAACCGTTATGGTTAAATCTCATTCCCTGATCAGTGATGCCATCTTAAAACGCCTGATTTCTATACAGGAAGATTTTGAGCCTACCTTTAAAATTCTTATTAACCGTGATCTTCAAAACCGTTTGAACCCTATTCTGGCTAAAAAAATCTATAAAAGAATTGATGTTCAGGATAATACAATAGCTAATTTCTTATTAAATAATTCAGAAAGGAAGGTGGATATACTCAGTCTTATAGAGAATGCCTTTACCGATCCTGCGATTTCCTTAGCTCTTCTATATTTTTATACCACTGAGCCGGAGTTCTTTAACTATATGGCTGACATGGGACTTCTCACCATGTCGATTACCCTGCAAAATCCGGAGTATTTCAAATTCTTAACCCGTTACTCTTTTTTATCAGGTCTTTTCTGTGATCTATCTATGGCCGGTAGTAATTTTTATAAGATTCAGAATTTTACCGAAGCACAATTCAAAGAGCTTTCTTCTATCTCGGCACATTTTTGTGACAAGATAAACCTTCCTTACGAAGTAGTCTCAATAGTAGAGACACCGGTAATAACCATTGTTGATGATGCAAAGCCCGTTCACATAAATATGGATAATTTGAAAGAAAATGTGTTTTTTAGAGAAGTGAGTCGAACCGCTCCTTCTCAGAGAGATGAGTTTTCCGAAGAAGTCATTCGTCATGTATTGGAAGCTATGAAAATAGCCAGATTCATTAAAGAGATGAATCGGAGACTCGGTGAGGATAAAGACCCGGGTTCCAAAATTCTTACTATGTTTTCTTACAATATTGAGAAAGGTTTTTTTGAAGGACAACTTCCTAAAAAAGTAGTTTCACGTTTCAAACAATATAGCGAACTTTTGGACAATATAAAACGGATTGCAGAAATAGAAAAATCCTGTCCTTTTGAATCTGCCTGGGCCTATCCGAAACCCCGTTCTACTCAGGTTCTCTGCCAGAAGAAGTTAGAGAAATGTCCTTTAAGTATTCGGGGTAGGGATATAAATATTGTGAATCCATTAAATCCTTTCGGATATATAGGAAAGCGTATGGAAAAAGGTTATTATCCCAAATGTAAACTGGAAGCCAAATTAGTTAAACCTGCGAAAAATGTAGTGGAACAAATTGAAAAAGAAGAGAAAAGCGAAACTCCCGAAGTAGTATAATTCAAATATATTCTATAAATATTATATATGGAAATTGCAAAAAAACGACCCAAGAAAGCCGGCCTGCCTCCCGGAACCATTATACCGAGTGGAGAAATTAGCACCAGGGATGAGTTTAAAATTATTTCTTACAATCCTGTTGAATTTTTGGAAGAACAATATACTTCTCAAAGTATACCGAAACAACATGCAGAAGGACTTGTTAATTGGTGCTGTATCGAGGATACACAAAATCCTATAATGTTAGAAAATATAGGAAAAGCATTTTCTCTACACCATCTTATTTTAGAAGATATAGCCAATACGGAACAGAGGGTCAAGTTGGAAGATTATGACCAGAGTCTATTTGTTGTAGTAAATATGATCAATTATGATCCTGTGAAGAATTATTTACAAAAAAAACAGATTAGCTTTGTCTTGTCGGACCATGTTCTGCTTTCTTTTGAAGACTCCTCTAAAGAGAGCTATTTTGCGATTATTCAGGACAGGATCAAAAATAGTCGGGGACAAATCCGAAAAAAAGGAATTGATTATCTCCTTTATTCTTTGATCGACTTTGTTGTGGATAATTATTTTAACCTGATAGAAAGTATAGAAGAAGAAATTCGGTTCTTGCAGGATAGTATTTTAAAACAACCTAAAGAATCCGATTTAAATGAAATCAACCGATTGAAAAAACTTCTGGTTCAAGTTCGAAGAATGATTCAACCCCTGGAAAACGTTTTACCGGAACTATCCAGACTCGGAGCGTCTTATATAAAAAAAGAAAATACAGTATATTTTCGGGATATACTGGACCATGTATCCATAGTACTTTCAAATTTGGATAGTTTAAAAGAAGAATTAAATGTTATTCTTGAAATTTATTTAACCCGGATTAGTATGAAGCTAAACGAGGTAATGAAAGTTTTAACTTTAATATCTACCATCTTTATTCCTCTAACTTTTATTGCAGGAATTTATGGAATGAATTTTAGATACATGCCGGAATTAGAAGTTAAATATGCCTACCCCATAACCCTGACTGCTATGGCTGCACTGGCTTTGAGTATGGTATCTTTCTTCAAATGGAAGAAGTGGATTTAATCTTAAAACAAGAAAAGGAGAAAACATGGAAGAATCTATCAAATGCATTGATTGTAATTATATCTATCCTCAACTTGCCTGTGCGTATATGATGATGGAAGGAGAGGAAGTTGCTTTTGTGGAGAATAATACAGCGAAAGCAGCTCCGATTCTTTATGATGAATTGGAAAAAGCAGGGAGAAAACCGGAAGATGTTCGTTTCTTAATTATTACCCACGTTCACTTAGATCATGCAGGCGGAACTTCTGAACTACTCTCCCGTTTTCCTAATGCTACAGTTTTAGCTCACCCAAGAGCAGCACCCCATATCATTAATCCTAACAGGTTGATACAGAGTGCTAAAATGGTCTACGGTGAAGAATCATTTAACGAATTGTATGGAACCATTCAGGCTGTCGATGAAAAACGAGTTCGCATTATGCAGGATGGAGAAGTATTAAAATTAGGAGAAAGAAACTTAAGTTTTATTTACACAAAAGGACATGCCAATCATCATTTTGTGATTCACGATTCAAAAACAAACGGAATTTTTACCGGAGATTCTTTCGGTATAGCCTATCCTGCCTTACAAAAAGGAAACTCAAATTTTCTCTTTCCTACCAGTACTCCTACAGACTTTGATCCACAGGAAGCTCTTCTCTCCGTTGATAAGATACTGGAGACCGGGGCCGATAAAGCTTATCTGACACATTTCGGAATCTGGGAAGACATAGAAGAAGGAGCAAGGCAAATGAAATTTGCTTTAGCTGAATATTCGGATATATTAAAGGAGGCATCCTCACCGGATAAAGTAAAAGAAGACGAAGTGGATAACTTTTGCCTGGAAAAGGTTTACCAATTTATGGAAGAAGAAGTTTTAAGAAGGGAAATCAAATTGAACGAAACCGAACAGGAACTGGTGGGGATGGATATCAAGATGAATGCAATGGGAATCGCGTATTCTGCGAAAAGATTAAGAAAGAGAAAATAAGCTGTCAAGCACCATCGGGACTTCGATCTACCCAGTCTCCGATGGTATACAGCCCTTCCGTAAAGTAAAACTACATCACCATAGATATGGCCTGACCCAGACCGACCATAGCACCCAAAACCGCCCCGATAAGAATGAGTAGAAGTTCGTCTTCCTGAAAAGCTGAACGAAGAACACTTTCAAATTCGGGAGGATCCAGATAACGCATTTTTTCATACATGGTCTTTTCAAAATCCAGAGCCGCACTTACATACTCTTCAATAGTTTCTATAGAACGGGGTGCAATCTCCATCATTCTGTCGATAATTTGCTTCTTCACATTCTGGTATTTCGCAGGTCCGATGGTTAAGGAGATTATCGGTTGTGCAGAAGTGGCTGTGTTTTCTACGGCTTTAATAGCCGCACTCTGAACAATATTGTACACCTCATCAGCAGCTTTACCATAGAAAATTTCTTTCAGAACCGCTCTGGCAGTTAATATCCTTGTGGCTACCATGTGTGCATATTGCTTGGCTACCTCATCCTGACGTTTTAAGAAAAGTCCCTGGTATTTAATAAAACCAAGATATTTCTTTTCATAGAGAGGTCTGAAAATCATATTAATTGCCAGCCAGTTCGTTAAATATCCCACAATAATTCCCTGGATAGGAAGAGTCCACCAGATTGGAAAGAATAACCAGAATATCATTTGAATCAGACCGAGAAGAAACCCAAAGTAAAAACCACTTCTTTCTATAAATTTGAATTCGGGAGCACCAATACTCTGAAACATTTCTACAATAAGCGTCACATTGTCCCCGGTGAGGCTTTTCAAGACCAGCCCTTTTATATCAAAAACCTGGTAGATATTCTTACGAACATTCATGATGATAGTACGAATGCCACCAGGAATTTGGGCTTCTGCTGTTGTATAAATTTCCTGCTTCACTCTATCCGGAAGTATAGACCAGAGGTTAGGGTTTATGTCGTTTACTATATCCTGGGTCACTTCTCGTATCATCTTGGAAAGGATAGGCTTTAATTCACTTTCAATACCTTCCGGTTCTACTCTATCGAATACCTCTTCAATCTTTAAAAGTCTGGTTGTAATAATATCTACAGACTTACTGGCCATTTTATGGGCCTTTCTGGGGATGATCCCCTGCCATCCAATATAAGGAGGAATCCCCCAAAACTTCAAAGGGTAAAAAGTCATTTTTAAGGCTACCCAGTTGGTAAACCATCCAACAAAACCATATGTAAATGGCATCATTAATACGCTTATCAGTTCTCTGTGCTTGGCTAAAAACTCCATCATACCCGTCCCGTTATTGTTCTATATTTTTCAACTTTGCCCATCCAAGTTTAACATGGCAAATACTATTTTCAGAAAGAAGGATATTCACATTTTGAAAACATATACTTTTAACACAAATGAAAAAATAAACCTATAGGAATTTCTTGTAAACCCTCTCTACTTAAAATAGGAAGGTGTATGGCTTTGCATTTTTAAAGGAGAATATATGCTGGAAGAATTGTTAGAAAAACTTCACCTGACAACGAAGAATGCTTATGACTATTCGAGAAAGAATAAATCAAAAAAGAAGAAACTGAAAAAGAAATTCATTTATAAAAATAGGGTTAGAGAGTCTGTCTTTTTTATGCTAAGTCTGAATGGTTCCTATATTATCAGTCTCAGCTGCATGGTATTATTTAGAGACGGGCTTATTAGGAGCGAAACTTATGTAAAAATTTTATTTGCTTATACCTGCCTTACCGTTCTTTTAGGAGTTTTTTATCTACCTTATAAACTCAAACACTATGGGCTGAATAGGAAAAAGTTAATATATAATCTCAAAATGGGAAGCCTTCTGGGTTTAATAGGACTTATACTGGCGGTTCTTATCCGTATTAGCCTTGTAAAATCGGGAAGATTGGAATTTCGGTTTCGAGCCATTCCCGAGTGGGAGTTCTTCCTTTACCCATTTAGCGTAATGGCTCAGGAAACAATGATTCGAGGCTATTTACAATCCTATTTTATCTCCTTATTTGATGGTAGTAAAAAAAATGAATTTGTAGCGATATTTTTGTCTTCAATTATTTTTGGAATAATGCACCTGATGTATGGATTCATACTGGCAGGTCTTGCCTTTCTTTTTTCAATTATTCTCGGTTACTTTTACAGAAAATCTGAATCTCTCGTAGGAGTCTTGATCATACATTTTATGACAGGTACGGCTATGTTCTATTTTAAACATTAATTCTGTTCCAAGAGAAGTGGTTGAAAGAATAGCCCCTAAAAATATGCTGAATCGGGGAGTTTATATGGACAGTTATAAGAATTTAGAAGCGGAAAAACCCAAAGGCATGTACAGATACTTTAAATTTGCCTGGGATTTATTCATGGTCACAGTCGTCCTTGTGAATATAAGCCTTATTTTATTCGGACTTACCTATTTCTGGCTTCGCCCGTTTTATTTTAATTTCTTTCCTAATAGTTTTTTATTTAAGGAAAAGTTATTATCTGCCAAATACTTCAGTAAGGATCCGGATGACGCAAACCGTAAAATGTCGTTTGAAGAAGCAGTCTTTGGCATGGAACCTCACAGAACTACGGATTATTATATCCGCTTTGTCGAAGAATATAAGAAACTCTTAAAACTTCAGGATCCTACGGAAAGAAATAAAGAACGAGAGGAAATCTTAAAGAAAATGAATCTCCTTTTACCCAAAATTCTTTCTGTAAAATCATCCAATGAATTTCAAAAAGCCAGGGAAGATTTTTCAAAAACTATCGTATTAGAACCGGGGGACCTGAAAGATAGAAATCTTCAGGGGATCTTCACCCGTCTGAATATCCATATCGATGGAATCATTAAAAATAAAGATACGGAATCCTATTACGAACTCCTTGATAATTATGAAAAATATGGAAATATGGGAAATGAAAAAGGATCTCAAAAGGAGCTGGATAAGGTTTTAGCCAAGCTCGATTCCCAAATGATTCGGATTACGTCTGAAAATCCCTTTGAAAGTTCGGGTCAGAATCATTTATTTAAAGAAATTCAGCATATTGGAAAATCGAGATATGATAAGGTTAAAACCAATAAACTGGATAAGGAATTAAGAGCGGCTATTGGTGCTGCGAATCCCGGAACTCATATACCCTCTACAGCAGTTGCGTTTCACTGGTTTTGGAAAACGGATAGTATCAACTTACAGGAGAAATTTAAAGTTTTTAATACAGAGATTCGTCCCAGATTGGCTATCAACTATTTTCGACAATTAGATATGTCAGGGAAACCTGTAGACAGATTCATGGTTTTAGACACTCCTTTTTTCATTTTTTTCATCCTGGAATTTCTGATTAGCTGGTTTCATTCGGTTCGCCGAAAAGAATATATCGCCTGGTTTCTTTATCCTCTTTATCACTGGTACGATGTTGTAGGTTTAATTCCTTTTGCTTATTTTCGAATCTTCAGGCTGGTCAGGGTATATACAGCTTATAAAATTCTGAAAGAAAGTGAATTCACTAATGTAGGAGATGATGTTGTTACGAAAACCATCAAAGCTTACTCCGAGATTATTAAAGAAGAACTTTCAGATATGGTTACCATTCAGATCCTGACAGAAGCCCAGGCGGAAGTTCGTTCGGGTAATTCCATGGAAATTGTTACCGACACCCTGAATAATAAACGCGATGAGATAAAAAAAGTTGTGGTGAATAAGCTGGCTAGTTCGGCAAGTAATGATAGGGTTGAGAAAAATACACGGGAATTACTTTCAAAAATTACCTCGACTGTTTCTCAAAAACTCGGAGGACTCTTCCCTGAGAAAATAGTAACCGAAATCGGCATTGCTATTTTTCACTCGGTTTCTCTTACTATCTCCAATATCGTTCGAGATAAAAATTCCAAGCGTGCGATTGAAGACCTCGTGGACCTCATTATCGATGAGATTAATGAAGGAGCCAAAGATGAAGAGCTAAATGAACTCAACCAGAGCATAACCATCGAGTTTATAGAAAATATGAAAAAATCTGTGGCAGTAAAAAAATGGGCACAAAAACACGCAGAGACAGTAGAGACGTGATAATTCACGACCCCTGAGCGAACGCAGAGAGCCGAAGGGCGGCTCTCGGCTCGCCTGCTAAACTTTCACTCAAAAGGTTTTACTCGAATTTTCTTAGAAATAGCTCTTTCATAGACCACCCGGTATTCTTTCACCCGATTTGTCCAGGTCCAATCCTGAGACATTACATTTTGTCTAACCCTATCGAACTTTGGTTTATCGTAATAGAGGGAGTTAGCTCTTTCCATGGCATAATTCAGGGAATGATCCTGTCCCGGTTCAAAGACAAGTCCGGTCTGATGTTCAATCTCATAGCTTTCATGGACTGTATCTTTCAGACCTCCCACTCTCGAAACAATAGGAATGGTTCCATAAGCATGACTATAAAGCTGGTTTAATCCGCAGGGTTCAAAAAGAGAGGGCATGATAAAGAAATCAGAAGCAGCTTCTACTTTTCTGGCCAGATCCTCCGAAAAACCCCTATAAAAATAAAGTCTCTGATGGTTATGGTGGGATTGCTCAAATAGGGCATTTTCCAGATTTACATCCCCGGTTCCTAAAACAAAATAATAAAAAGGTAATTGCCATTTCCAGAAGAAGGAATTTAAAAAAGTTGCAATTCCCTTCTGGTAGGACAGGCGACCCACAGAACCAATAAGGGGGCGGTTTATATCTATATGTAAACCGTATTCCTGGTAAAGTGCCAGTTTATTACGGTGTTTTCCTTCTTTTACAGTTTCTTTATTGTAATTGAAGTAGATCTTTTTATCCAGTTCCGGGTTCCATTCTTTCTCATCGATTCCATTTAATATACCGGTAAGGGAATCCTGTCTTTGTTGCAAAAGCCAGGAAAGAAAATATCCATTGGGCTCAGAAAGGATTTCATCCCGATACCCCGGACTTACCGTGGTTATCTCCTGGGCATGTTGCAGGGCTCCTCTCATGTAATTCACTTTACCCAGATGCTCTAGATTTTCCGGTATCAAAAAGAAAGGATCCGAACGAAGAAAACCGGTCATTTCAAAGGGGTGATCCCCCTGATGGGACATATTATGAATGGTAAAACAGGTGGGAAAACCTTCCGGTCTGGTAGAACTGATTACTGAGCAAAGTGCAGTATGCCAGTCATGAGAGTGGATTAAGCTAACCTCAAGCTGTTCGGCTAAATGGAAGCAGGCATAAGAGAAAACTGCAAAGTTGTAGTGCTCATTTGCATTTTCATAAATGGTATATAAATCCCGAAAAATAGGAGAATCAAAGAAATAAAGCTTTACATCTCCCGCTTTTGCTTCTCTGAATTTTGAATTCTCAAGAATATTAGAAGCATTAGAACCATAAGAGTCATGAGGAGAAATGCAAGAAAGTTCTCTTCCTGTAAACTCGATATGTCCCCTAATATTTCGAATTAGGGGAAGTGCAATGAATACTTCGTTTTCTTTCGCCTGGGTTTTGGATAAGGAGGCCAGCATATCAGACAGGCCTCCAACTTTCACGTAAGGAAAGAGTTCAGCAGTAGTATGTAAAATTCTCATTTAGATTTATTATTATATTCCTGTATTTTTCCTACAAACTTCACGAGGTTATCGGCTTTCGCTTTAAATATCTTGGAGCCTTTTGTTTTTAAATTATTATACAAGGTCAGTCTTTTATTTTTCTTTGAAGTAATTTCTTTTCTCTCTTCAAGGAGAATCTCCCGTTCTTCTTTCTTTAAACCGGAAGAAAACGGATTACTAATTTTAAGATAGGCTTTTTCTACATAACTATAGCGACGTTCTTCACAGCGGATGATCTTGTCTGTTACTGATTGCATACAAACTAAACCAAGCAAATTCTGCACCATTTCGCGAAATGGACTCACAAAAACCTGTTTAAATTCTGCGGCACTATTTACCGTATTATAAGAGCCATCGGAAGCTTCCGCAATTTTTTTCAATTCTGCCTCTATATTCTTTGGAACACCGAGACCGATAACCGAAAGTTTAACGGAACGTTCCAGGGAATTTAGAGCCACCAGTTCTCTTGCTTTTGCAATTGGGTCGCCCTGACAACTTTCCACTCCATCGGTGACCAACATAATAGTAAATTTTCCCTTTTTTTTCTGAATTTTCTCAGCCAGGATTTCTAGAGAACGGGCAATGGGAGTCGCACCACTCGGATTTAATGTTTGAATTTGTTCCTGAAGGGTTTTACGCTTTAGTCTTTTAAAAGGTGACTGTAACTCTTTGAGATCTTCGCAGGCGTTGTGTCCGTATACATAAACTCCAAAACGCATGGGGTTTTCTTCGTAGGCACTACTAAATTGTTCTGGAAGATTTTTAATATAATCACTTAGAATTTCTTTTGCTACTTCCATTCGAGACTTGTCTCCCAGCTTCTCCTGCATACTACTACTCTGATCGATCAGGTAAATAAAATGCTCATTTCCTTCCAGACCGTTCAGGGAGACATCTTTACATTGTGAGCTAAATTTCGTATATTTGCATTCATCTTCACCTGCGTTTAAACTTGTGGAAAGGTTTTCAACCGCATCGGGTATGGAATCAGAATCACTATCCTTCAGAATCTCTGCTCCTCTTTTCATCTGTCCGATTAGAACAGAGCTGAGTAGGAGGCTAAAAAATAGGATCCCAATAATAAATTTATTTATTTGCCATTTCTTCATGTTTATACCTCTTGCTTGTTTTTTCCGCGCTATGCTTCTGGAATGCTTATTAGACAAAAAAACATGCGTTTTCGCTTTTTAGAGCTAATTCCAAAATCTCAGGTAATGATACTTAAAATACAACATGTATTTCTCTAGTTTTCGTGTATTTCCATCGCTGTCAATTAAAACAGATATTATAGCTTTGAAAACAGATATTTACAGGGCAGCTCAATGCAATAGTTCTTTTAGACTGATAAAGATCATAAAGCATGCTTATCAACTTTAGAAACGGCAAGGGACTTTATACTTATGTGCACACTCGCTTTACTCAGAATTATGTCCGTTTTAAAAAAATCTCAGATTTTAATTTTTTTTCTAAAAATAGAGTCCAAACTTCATTTTTCAAACCCTTTATAGTAGAGGGTCACATGAACCCAAAAAACCTTTGATGAAGTGTTTAAAAAAAGAGCTATAGCCTTTTTCTCCAGGTTCGCAAAGGTAGAAACAGAATTTGAATTGCACAGGCTTCCGAGAAAACTCGATGTCCTTGTGATAGAGAGTGATAAACCTATAGGGAAGCACCTTGACTTAATGAATTATTTTCAGGAATTTAATATCATCGAATTCAAGTCTGAAAGCCAGGGGGTGAAACTACAGGATATTTACAAAACTTTGTATTATATCTCGGCTTTTGTCCTACGGAAAAAAGAGAAGGTAAGCTTAAGCTTTACTCTTATCACAACCCAAAAACCCCAACGATTTTTAGAGACATATCATTTCTTAGAGAAGAGAAAAGGACTTTTTGTCATGGAGAATCCAGGAATAACAAAGATACATTGCATCGTAGTTTCTGAACTGGAGAAAAAGACTGACCGGGAACTGGAGTTCTTGCAAATATTTAAAGCAAAGAAACAGAGAGAAGAGATAATCCGGGAAGCCATAGAAAAAGGCTTCGGAGAGAACTTGAAAGACAGTTTTTTACTTTACAGAGAAGAAGTAGAGTTTATACTAAAGGAAATGGGAAAGAACATGACGGCCATAGAAGAAAGAGTTTGGGAACTAGCTGAAGAGTTTGGAATCCGGGAAAAAAGCATTCAGGAGGGAATTCAAAAAGGTATACTTCTGACTCAAAAGTGCGAAAAACGAGCAGAGCATAAAAGTAAGCTAAGGACTGCAATTAATGTGAAGAAAGAAGGAGCTGAGCTGAAATTCATTTCCCGTATTGTAGAACTTCCGGAAGCCTATTTGGAGAGATTTTTTAAGAAAGTCTAACAGTAGTAATTAATACTCAGTATTTACTTTCAGACTGCCAGATTTTGTATCAGCAATATTTCTTTTGTTCCCGTGTAAACCTCAATGCAATAGTTCATTTAAACTGATAAAACGAATTAAAAGACGGGAGAGTAAAACATGATCCTCATGTTTTTGGAGAATGAAATGGCTGATTCGTTCCGGTATCTTCCTGGAAATATTTCTCAAAGAACTCTCAATAAAGCTCTTATTTTCCATATTATTTAAGTAGGAAGCTACACTGATATATTCTCTCCTTTTTAAAAAGGAATTATCGGGAAGATACTGAAGTTTTTTCATGGTATAATTGATTACATGCTGAAGGCGGTATAAAACATTTCCGCTGCTGGCCTTTCCTCCCGTACCCGAACGCCTTATACGACTAAATTCCGGGTGATACTGGTTCCAGTAATGATTGTATAACCTGTCCATGCTTCTCAGATCTTTGGAAGTATCGAGGGCAGCTTTTTTTATTTCCCTATCCAGAAAGGGAACCAGGCAGGGTACAGTAGATAGACTTCCTGTAGGACCTGTAGAAAGCAGACAACGGGTTCGGGTATAATGTCCTATTGCTTCGAGGAGATCTTCATGTGTTTGACTATAAGCTTTCAGAAACTGAACAATCGCTCGCATTTTTTTGCGTATTTCCACTTTCTCATCTTTTCCAATTAGCTCCTGCATATAAAAATCTGTAACCGATTCTCTTTGAGAATAGAGTCTTTCTTCATAGGATCTCATACTTTGGAAAGGATGATTATAATTTCCCTGCATATAGATGTATTTTAAAACGGAAATTGGATCTTTGCCACCCTCAAAATAGTAGGTTCCACCTAAGATGGTATCCCCGGCGCATCCATCTACATAGTATGCCGGTTTTTGCTCGTTTATCAGATAATGTAAAAAAAGCAGGTGGGAGTATTCCAGACTATTTAAGTTTCGAAATGTATGCCTGAGATTTGTGTGGAATAGAGCGAGAGCATTCTGGGGAAAACCCATAACATTTAAACTAAGCCCGGCCAGTTCTGCCGCTTTTTTTGCCAGGTTTGTATCCCTGCTATTGTCACGGTTCTGAAAATGTAAAAGTTCAGGGTTCCGATAGGACAAAAAAGCAAGGATGAGTCTGGAATCGTAACCCCCTGACAATCCCAGCATATACTTTTTTTCCGGCATAAGAGAGAAATAGGATTCCAGGGCTATATGTATGCGTTCGGTACTTTCTATGATGTCGCAGTGCCTTTCTCCTACAGATACGTATTTATACCACATTTTATCAGTTTTGGTTAATTGTCTGCTTTGGGTATGAATACAAATAAATTCTTCCGGCATTAGTCTCTGTATATTCTCAAACAGAGAAGGAGAAAAGGGTAGATAACCAAATTTCAAATACTCAATACAGGCGAGATAAGACACGTTCTCTTTTGAAGATATAGAGAATTGGTTGTCGCTAATCTCGATTTCCTCATCATCTACCCTGTAAAATAAAGGGTTAATCCCCATATTATCCGTTTTCAGGTATAGATTTAAGGACTTCTTATCATAAACAGCAAGAGAAAAAAGTCCGCCCCGTATGCAGCTAATGGCGGCCTCGACTCCAATCTGGTTCAATTTTTCAGAGAATTCATCAAGGTTTTTTGCAGTATCTATACTAAGAGCCGAATCAAGATAAAAATTCCCCTGAAGGCATATAACATAGTTTTCTAATTTTCTAAAAAAGAAAGATACACTATCTTTAGGAATACGGGAATATATTGCCAGATTCCCCTCGCTAAATAAAAGAGTTTTAGAAACAGGGGGCTCTACACTTTCTTTTTTCAGATGAATTCGAAAACTATTTTTTAGAAGCATTGGATTGCACTGATTATGTTTAGACCCCTTGCATTTAACAAGGCTTTTTCTTTGGAAACAAGTTTTCCGATTCCAAAAAATGTAAGATTATATCAAGGACTTCCTTACGTTTTTCAAAATGGGGAACATGCTGACATTTATCGATGAGTTTTTTTTGCACCTTCGCATTTTTTAGCTCAAGGGCAAGATCCTCCAAATGACTTGATGCAAAATATTGATCATTTTTTCCCTGCATAAGAAGAACCGGACATACCACATTTTCCATAAAGGATTCAATACTCCAGTATTTAAACTCCTCGGTTAACCAGGTGTCATGCCAGGCATGAAACAGATCTACAGTCTTATCTCCATGGTATCTTTCCAGCCTACTTCCCAGATCGGTCATAAGATAAGCAAAACCAACTTCTCGTATAGCAGAACGAGTAAGCTCTTCACAATAAATATGGGCTGACTCTGAAATAACAGCCCTGACTCTATCCGGAAACCTTGAAGCGAATAATAAAGCAATACTCGCTCCATCACTGTGACCTATAAAAATTACTTCCCTAGATGGAAGTTGATTTAAAACCTGGGGTAAAATTTCAAAAGCTTCTATTTCGAGATAATCAATCTCTCTCTTCTTTAAAAACGGAGCTGATTTTCCATGACCGAATCTATCGTATAAAACTCCGGGAAGGCAGGCTTCTTCGCATAGCCTCTCCGGGAAGGTTTTCCATTGTTCTACTGAACCCAGTCCTTCATGCAAAAAAAGCAGGAAGGGCTTTTCCGGATCCATGAGATTACGGTTCAGGAAACGAAGATAGAGTTTTCCACCCTGAATTTCAAGATATTCTTCTACTTTGAGTCCCATCTCAGGAATAAATTTTTTTTAAATCAGCAATAATATTTTTCTGCATAGCTTCATTCGTTCCACCCCCTATGGATAGAAGTATCGAATCTCTATGCAGCCTTTCAATCGGATATTCCCGGCAATAACCATAACCACCTAAGACTTGAATTGCATTTCTCGATACAGTTTCGGCCATACGTGTGGCTACTAATTTTGCAGAAGCCGCCCCAAGAGAATTACGAGAAGAAGGATGGATTTTGGAAGCTACCTCATAAACCAGGGCCCTGGCCGCAGAACAATCAGCATAAGATTCTGCAATTAAACGTTGCATTTGCCCGAACTCACTTAACTTTTTCCCGAAGGCTTCCCTGTGTCGAATCGCATAATCACACATAATCTCAATGGAACGAAGAGCGATACCCAGAGACTGAGCCGCAAGAGTAACCCTCTCGATTTCCAGGTTGCGCATCATGTGACCGATAGCTCCATTTTCTTCCCCGATTAAATTTTCTTCGGGAACTTCCATGTCCTCAAAAATGAGCTGAGTGGTTGGAGAAGCTCGCATTCCCAGTTTTTCTTCTTTCTTTCCTACACTGAAACCGGGGAAACCTGATTCCACAATAAAGGCTGTGGTTTTTTTGTTATCCTTACTGTCCATTTTTGCATAGACCAGGAATACCGAACCAATATTTCCATTTGTAATATATTGTTTGGTGCCATTCAGTATGTATTTATTTCCTTTTTTAACAGCAAGGGTGCTCATTCCCAGAACATCAGTACCGGCTCCGGGTTCTGTCATGCCCATCCCGGCTATCCATTCCCCGGAAATCACTCTGGGTAAATAACGCTTTTTTTGTTCTGCATTGGCACTATTATTCAGATTGTTTACAAATAAAACTTCATGGGCAAGATAGGATAAAGTGAAACCCGGATCGTATTTAGACATTTCTTCATGAATAATTACAGCTGCAACAGGATCCAGGCCAAGCCCCCCATCTTTTTCCGGAACGGTTACTCCTAAAAGCCCCAGTTCTCCGGCTAACTGACTGAAGAGCTTGTGATTAAAACTTTCCTGTTCATCGTTTTCTTTTGCCTGTTCATCGAGGCGAGCTTTCGAAAAACGCGCAATATTATTTCTTAGCTCAAGGTGAGCTTCTGTAGGATTATAAAGGTCAAATGATTGGCTCATGGAAACAAGCATTCATCGGGTAAAGAAATAAGGATAGTTTTTTTCTCGTATTAGAAAAAAACATTTTCCAAAAAAAAGAAAGTCGAAAATGATTCATTGTAATGGGATATGATGGAATAGAAAGAAGAAAAAGCCCCCGGTTTTTATTTGAAACCTATGGTGAAATGAATGGGGAGTTAGAAGGGAAACCTTTAAGCATTTATATAGAAAATATCGGAAGTGGAGGGGCTATGGTCTTTTCTTCCTATCGTCCCGTAGAAAATGAAAGGTTACGAATTCAATTTATACGACAGGAAAGGGAATTTTTCTTGAATGCACACTGTATTTCCCACAAAGAGATTTCAGAGAAACGACAGCACATCCTGCAAATTGCTAAAAACATGGATTTTGTTTACAGACTCAATTTGAAATTTGAAAACAAGCTCAGCAAAGAAGATATGGAGTTTATTGGGGAGATGAGTCATGGATGAAATTCCTTCCTTTCTAAAAGATAATCAAAAAATATATGAAGAATACTTTGATAAGGATTTTACTAAAAGCCTCATTGAAAATGTGGTAGCCCCTTTAAATGACTATTACTTTCGAACTCGCATGATCGGCTTTGACACTTTACCGGAAAGAAATAATCCGGATAGGCCTCTTATTTTTATCAGCAATCATTCAGGGATGGCTTTTCCCTGGGATGCAATGGTTTTTGTAGGTTCGTACTACCTTAAATGTGGTTTTAGTTTTAAGAATAATATGAGAGCATTAGCAGCTCCAATGCTATCTGCCTCCAATTTAATGTGTCCATATATGATTCCAAATTTTTGGAAGCGTGTAGGAGGAATCGATGCCACACTGGAAAATTTCGAAACCATGATGCATCAAAAAGATTCTAATATACTCATATATCCGGAAGGTGTTCCGGGCATTGGAAAGGGTTTTAATCGACGTTATCAATTACAGAAATTTTCAACTTCTTTTCTCCGGATGAGTATTAAGTATAAAACAGACATCATCGTTGTGTCTACCGTAAATGCTGAATATATTAATCCTTACAGCTATAATAATCATACCATCAATAAATTAGTTCAAAAAATGGGTTTACCCTTTTTACCCCTGGGTCTTCTTACTCTTTTCATCCCTCTGCAACCCTGGTTTTTTTATATCGGTCTACCGGCTAATCTCACCTATGTAATGGGGCCGAGAATCAAACCTTACGAAATGCTGGACAAGCCCCTGGAGAAAATCCGCAAACCTGAACTCAGGGAATTACGAGATAAGGTTCTTTCTATTTTCCAGGAACACCTCGACGAGAGTGTGGAAACCTACGGGCAAAAACCCTTTGAATTCAAACGTTACTTTCTTTTGAGTCTAAAAAATTTGAATAAAATCCCCCTGGTGTCTCCCTCGGGATGGCCTATTCTATTCATGGAATTTTTACGACAGTATAAAAAAAAGAAAGAACAGCTAAAATTTAAAGTAGGTTTCGGAAGTTTCTTAAAGGGAATCTTATTTAACCCTTTTTCATTGTTTTATTATATTCCCCTATTAGGTCTTATTCCACTCATCTGGAAGGGATATAGGGATAACAATATTAAAGAACTCAGGGAAAGAAAAAGGCATCTATAAAAAGAAAGGGACCCTTATAAAAAGTAAAGAAGAAGAAAACACTTTTTATAAAGGGTCCGAATAGACGGAGATTATTCGGTTTTTGAAACCTGAAGAATAGCAATACCGGAATCAGCTTTTTCAGTGCTGTTTCCTTCTATTTCTTCTTTATTATACTTATAGCTCGGAAAACCATCTTCGAGGTTGTATTCCCGGCTATTTCCGGCTTTATCATATACACGGACGACAGCTGCTTTCCAGGTCCCCTGTTCATGATATTCTGTGAATGTAAAACTTCCCTCAAACTTTTGACTTGTTGCATTATAAGTAAGAGTAATGCTGTTAAAGCTTCCTACTTTATTATCTAAAAGCTTGAGTGGACTATAAAGAAGGATTACTACTTTCTGCGCCCCGCTTTTTACCAGTGTAAGCGTAGTGTCTGTAGTTGTAGTACTGGCTGTGCTACTATCTGTAGTTGTTGTGGTATCGGTGCTTGCAGTTGTAGTAGTAATAGAACTCGGATCATCAAGCTCGGCTGTGATGGTAATACTATCATTACCTACGGATTCTTTATCTACACTGAGACTTTTCAGGTAAGGAGGGAAAAAATCAACCTCAGCCGCAGCACTTCCTCCACTGAGAGTAAACTTGGATACAGTTATACTTGTATCGGTAAATACCGAATTATCAGTGGAACGTGCATAGGTCATGGAATTACCGGCCAGGTCAGAAACAGAAACAGAACTTAAAAGCCAGAGTCCATTTTCGTTAGAAGAGTTCACTGTCACAGTTCCCTCATATTTCTTTTGTGAACTGCTAGTTCCATCGGAGACATAGCTGAGTTTTATTTTAAGTTCATTACCGGGCTTACTTTTATCAAATGGATCAGCATAACGAGAAGGACTGATAAGTTTGGCTTCTACTGTATTGATATCTGTATCATTCTCTCCTGTTCCCTTATCTACCGTAAGGCTTAACTTGAGAGAAACTTCGGCTGAACTTACATCTACCGTATCTTCAGGTCCATCCAGAACCAGAGAGGTATCGGTACGGGTAAGTTCTGAACTGATGAGTGTAGGAGCTGTTTCATCCGGGTGAGTACCGGAAACTTCTACATAAGGAAGAGGTAATTTACTATCAATATCTCTTCCGCAGGCATAATAAGCAAAATTGTAAACACTTACTTTTGAATTTTTCCTGTATTCCCGCTTATTACCTACCTTATCTTTCAGGATAATATGGGAAACATACCATTTTCCGGATTCCTGGTAATCATGAACCTTTCCCTTTCCTTCGAATAAACCGGTTTCGGAATTTAAACTTAACTTGGCATAAATACTACTTCCGCCTTTTCCGCTAAACATCTTGGGGCTAAAGAGGCGAATGAATACTTCACTTACACCGGAAATGGGGTTGACGCCATCGTCTCCTTCCAGAATTTCTGCACTTACCGCCACATCTCCGGCAGATTGTAAGCTGGGGGTAAGAGTCATTTTTTTCACATAGGGAGGAGCCGTGTCTCCTTTCGAATTAAAACCACAGACGAAAGGCTTGGCTTTAGAAATGGGAGGATTTCCCGCTGCGGGACCTATAACTTTAATGGTAACACTAATGCCTTCTTCATTTACGACAGTGGCTTTTACTCCGTTTGATGAGGCTTCATCCAGTTCGATTTTAATTTTAAAGACATGGCTGGTATTTTTTGTAGTAGTTACCACTACCTCGTAAGTTCCAATCTTTAAGGTAACGGTGAAATTTCCTTCTGAGTCTGTGGAACTTGAAGTCATGTATTCTTCACCTGTTGGAGTGGCTTCCCCCTGATTGGCTGTACTGCTCGTACTATCTGTACCTGAGGTACTGCTACTGTCCTGGGTTTGTAATCGAATAGAACTCGCAGTGGTTCCGGAACTCGGCTCCGGGAAGTAGAGCATAGCATTTTGCAGCGGAGAACCGGATTCATTCAACTGTCCCTGAAGGGTGTAGACCTGAGTGGAAGTCGCTGCCAGAGCTAAAAGTAGGTCATTATTGGACTTTAGTTTTGGAAAACAGGCACTGAAACCCAATAAAACTATGGATAAAATTAAATAAAACAAACTTTTTCGTTTAAAAAACATCACTTATCTCCCTTACTTAATGAAAGACAAACATGGATTATCTTTTTTGCAGGGCAAGTTTAAAAAAAATACATCTCTCCAAAAAAGCCTGTGAAGCTTTCCTTAAGCTGTGGTAATCCGGTAGACTCCTTGCCTCTCTTCAGGCCACGCCCTCGGGAAAGAATTTATCTAAAGCACCTGCGTAAAATATGATGAAAGGTTAATATACAGAAATTTATTTGACTACCAGAACAGAACAATGGGCATGATGAACCACTCTATCAGAAACGGAACCCATAAGAAATCGTCCGAGAGGACTTAAGCCCCTGCTTCCAATAATAATCAGATCGTATTCACCTTGTTCTGCAAGCTCACAAATTATATCAGCCGGATAACCTTCCGAAACTCTTCTATCCCATTTAATACCCGCATGTTCCAAATCGGGATGTAATTTTTCAAAGCGTTGTTCTGAGATCCAGTTCACACGATTTACTCCTTCCGGAGCCTTTTCATAATAACCGGGAAGCGGTCCAAAATCTTCCACTACTTCTAAAATAGTTAGATGGGCACTAATTTGTTTCGCAGTGGCAATAGCATAGTCTATAGCTTTTTTTGAACTATCAGAACCATCTACCGGTACCAGTATTTTCTTAATTAACCTTTCCATTCGAATTACTCCCTTCTGCCCATGCCTGCAAGGGCAAATTTTACTTCCTTTTCCGGCTTTATAAGAAGATTTGATTTTATTGCTTCATTTGTCAAAAGAAATGTATCTCCTTTTTTAAAAAAAAGACCTTCTTCCGGTATAGATATTTCTCCTTCAATAATATGCAGAACCAGAAATCCCGTTTTATCGGAGAGTTGAGAAGCTGCAAATTCAGTTCCGGTTTCTATGAAGTCAAGAAAAAACGCCTGATTATGTGTAAGTAAAAAACGCTTTCCAAAGTTGCAGGGAATTTCTCTGTACGCTAATAAGTCTTTTTGACTGGATGAGTTATAATTAATTACAGAAAGGGCCTTTTCAAGGTGCAACTCTCTGGGTTTTCCATCTAAGCCCGGCCTTCCGTAATCGTATACCCTGTAGGTAGAATCTGAGGATTGTTGAACTTCTAAGAGGAAATTTCCGGCTCCGATAGAATGCAAAGTACCGGGTTTTATTAAAAATGCGTCACCTGGTTTTGTGAAATATTTTTGTAGGTCCTCTTCAGCTCTTAAGCTATTTATTTTCTTTAAATAGGAGCTTCGACTGCTGGATTTTGAAAAGCCACAGTAAATACTGGCTTTTGGGTCTGATTGAAGAATTAACCAGGACTCTTTCTTTTCTGAACTCTTTGGATCATGCTTGAGTACATAGTCGGCATCCGGATGAACCTGAACAGAAAGCTTGTCCCTGGCATCTATCAGTTTGATAAGGAGAGGAAAGCCTTTTTTGAGTTCATAGTCAAAATCAAAAAATAAATCCGGATATTTTGTATAACATTCCCTCAGGCTCATTCCTTTCCAGTTTCCATTTTTTATAATGGATATATCATTTCCGTAGTCAGAAATCTCCCAGGATTCTCCGATGTTTTCGGAAGGAATATTTCGCCCCAGTAAGGTTTTAAGTTTAGACCCCCCCCAGACCAGCTTTTTATAGATAGGTTCAAATTGTAAGACTTTTTGCATCTCTTTATTTCCATTTTGGGTGTAGGAAAAAGCAAGGACTTTTTAGAAAGAACCTCTGACTGTCCTATGATTTGAAAAGAAATTCTTGACTATTTTTAACTGAAAGAGTATACAATTTTCCTATACTTAAATTTGGAGGTTCTTCTTGAAACCTGTACTGAAAATGTTGTTCCTGAGCTTTTTGGCTCTTTCTTTCTTCTCCCCGGCTTTTGCACAAAAAAAAGGTCAGAGTCCCTGCGCAAAAGATGCACAAAAATTTTGTAAAGACATTAAAGCAGGAGATGGTCAGCGTACAAAATGTTTGAAAGACAATCGTGCAAAACTGTCCAGTTCCTGTAAAACTTATATCTCTAAAGTTGAAAAACTACAGGCAAGAATTCGTAAAGCTTGCTCACCGGATGTTCGTAAACTATGTAAAGGGGTTCAAAAGGGAGAAGGAAAAATTATTGCCTGCCTGAAAGAAAATAAAGATAAACTTTCTCCTGCCTGTAAAAAATATGTAAAGTAATTTGTAATATACAGTAAGCGGACCTGATATGGTTCGCTTGCTTCCTGAAAAATAAGGATTTTCAGAATATTCTAATTTATACATATATCATTATCCGAACATGTCAGACACCTTCAATTTAGCTGAATTTTGTTTACAAGAAAACTTAGAAAAACGAGGCAATAAAGAAGCTCTTATTTTCTTACGCGGGAAAAATATCCGTGCATCTTTTACTTATAGAGAGCTGGCTATAAAAATGGCTTCTTTATCCAAGCAGCTAAAAGAATACAATTTACAAAAAGGTTCCAGGATTTTCATTCGCTTAAATCATTCTCCTGAATTTGCCATTGCTTTTTTTGCTATTGTTGCTTCGGGCTATGTTGCAGTTCCCGCTTCTCCCCAACTCAGTAAAGAAGAAGTTACCTATCTTCTAAAAGATTCGGCATCCTCCCTGGTTCTATTTGACTCATCTTTGCCGCTTCCTTCTGAAATACCTTCATACTGCATTTCTCTCGATATCCAAAAAGTAGACTTTGAAAAAGAATCTAATTTAGTTTTTTTTAATACAAGAAAGGATGACCCGGCATTTCTCGTATATACCTCAGGCACAACCGCCTATCCTAAAGGTGTACTACACGCACAAAGATCGGTTCTCGGTAGAATCCCTATGCTAGAAGGCTGGACCGGTTTGCAGGAGAAAGATAGACTCTTGCACGCCGGACAAATGAATTGGACCTATACTCTTGGTGTCGGTTTGATGGATACCTGGGCGAGTGGAGCCACATCAATTCTTTACTCCGGTGAGAGTATACCGGAATACTGGCCTTATTTCATTGGAAGAGAACAGGTAAGCATCTTTGTTGCCGTGCCGGCTCTATACAGGAGAATATTAAAATATACTAAATTATATAATTATAATTTACAATCTCTCAGACACTGTCTTTGTGCCGGAGAAGCACTCACTTCTGATTTGCATGAAGTCTGGGTTAGAGAAAGTGGTAAGGAGTTATTTGAAGCACTGGGTATGAGTGAAGTTTCTACTTATATAAGTTCTTCCTCAAATTTTCCCTACAGAAGCGGCAGTCCGGGCAAGCCCCAAAAAGGAAGAAAAGTTTGCCTGCTTCCTATAGATAAAGAAAGCACAGAGCCTTTAGAAAAAGGAGAGGAAGGTTATATAGCTATTCATAAAACAGAACCCGGACTTATGTTAGGTTATTGGAATGTAGAAGACAAGAAACATACGGGTTTTAGAGGAGATTGGTTTATTACGGGAGATGTGGCTCACTATGATGAGGATGGTTATTATTACTATCACGGAAGAAATGATGAAATGATGAATTCTTTCGGATATAGAGTTTCTCCCCTTGAGGTTGAGAGAGTTTTAAAACAATGTTTGCTTGTATCCGATGCGGCGGTTACGGAGATAAAAAAAGAGAATGGGATCAGTTTAATTGCAGCCTTTGTTGTTTTACAGGACTCATGTAATGAAACACAGGTAGCAGAAAAAATTTTACAGTATTGTTCCGAACGCCTCGCCCGGTACAAGACTCCCAGGGAGTTCCACTTTGTAAATAAGTTACCCAGAAATTCAAATGGAAAATTAAAACGTAAAGATCTATTATTATTTCTCTAAAAGAAGTCTAATTTAAAAAGATTTTTTATACAAACTATAAAATGGAGAATACTTATGTATTTTAAATACTTAGTAGTTTTTATTCTATCTTTACCGGTATTTGCAGAATACACATTCAAAGTTCAACCTTTACCCGGAATGATTAATACCGAGTTGCAAGAATTTGGTCCTTCTCTCAGTAGTGACGGAAGAACTCTTTATTTTTATTCAAAGCGTTACGGAAAATATACAGATATTTTTTATACAAAAAAGAAGAAAGATGGTAGCTGGACTCCTCCGGCAATATTAAGGGGTGTTAATTCTCCTTACGATGATCAGAGTCCCCACATTTCCCAGGAAGGAAAATTCATGATTTTTTCTTCCAATCGCGATGGTTCTATAGAGTTTCGTTTACCGGACGGAAGACTGGGTGTTTCGAGAGATCTATATTATACAGAGTATAGAAATGCTAAATGGACAAAACCGGTTCGTATGCCGCTTAATGTTAATACGAAGGATATAGAAGAGAATCCCTTTGTACACGCTGATGGACTCTATTTCACCCGTTATCCATTCGGTAAACCTTATGAAGCTAAAATTTATAAATTAAAACTAGAAGGAAATGCTTTATCTAAAGAAAAGGCAGTTCCTTTACCATCCCCTGTAAATGAAGAAGGATCCGCAAGTATAGCAACTATAATTTCTAAAGATGGAAAGGAGCTATATTTTTCTTCCAATCGTAAAGGTGGATATGGTGGATTTGATATTTATAAAGTAAAAATCAATGAAGATGGAAGTTTTGGAAAGGCAGAAAATTTGGGACCGGAAATCAATACGGAAGGTGATGAAGCTTTTATGGTGATCGATGAAAGTGATAAGAGTCTTATTTTTTGTCGAAAGGAAATTGGAAAAAGTTATGATCTGTATTCCGGTAAGGAAGTTCCGAAAGATGATATTGCACTTATCTTGAAAATTAAGAAAAAAATATCCTTAAACAATATTCACTTTGATATCAATTCCCATACTTTAAAATCAGAATCATTGCCCGAACTCGATAAACTCGTAAAATACCTACAGGAATACAAGGATGTAAAATTAAAAGTAATCGGACATACGGACTTAACAGGAGACTTCACGGAAAACCAGGGTTTATCCGAGAGAAGAGCTAATTCGGTGAAGGAGTATTTTGTTTCGAAAGGGATTAACTCAAATCGTCTTGTTACGGAAGGAAAGGGATCTACCGAACCACTCCATAATAGTAAAAAGGAAGAATTCAATAAATTGAATCGCCGAACAGAATTTCAGATTGTTGAATAAATACCCCTTGAGCTTGTGAATAAAATATGAATTATATTGTAAATGAGTGGAGTGGCACTATATTTTTTCTGTTTATGTTAGTCATGCTGGGGTTCTTTATTTTTTTTTATAGGATCCTATTTCTTGTAGAAAAAAAGTTACTTTTAAGCGAGTCAAAAAAAGGAATTCTTATTGCTTCCTATTTTATATTCTTTCTCTTCTTCGTTATTTATTCATACGGATTATTTTTAGAACTTTTTAATAGAGGAAAAATTATTCAAGTTTACTCTATTAAAGAGCAGGGTAAGGATATTCTCAGTATTTTAAGTAGGGAAGATAGTCATGGAAAAGGTATGAGTATTTATACGTATTATTTACTCAACTATGATGCCGGAAGTGCTAAAAAGTTAAAGGAGATCCGCCTTGCTTCTATGAAAGACAATTACAGAATATTTGAAAGAAATGGGAATTATATCTGGTTGCACAGTAAAACTACAGGTCTGCAACTTTTAGATCTGGGGAAAGCAATCATTACTGCCGAAGAAAAAAAGATTATATCAAAAAACCCAAACCTACAATCCCCTATTTATCTTGACTCAACTTATCCTTATGACTTCCAGAACGGCAATATTCAAATTATAAGTTCAGACGGTAAGTATTACTCTATCAATTCTTCCCTGAGATTGCCAAACAGATTAAAAGATCGAATAGTTCTTATCCATCTAATTTCTCCTGTGGTAAATTTATCTTGCAAAATAGTTCTTGTGATTACTCAGTTTGCTGGAAAATGTTATCCGTAGATGGAACTCTCGCATATTCACTTAAGGCTGAAGAAAAAGCAGAGTTTGAATCTAATCAGTTATTGAAAAATCAGACAGGATTTTTAAATCCGAATTTTATTTATAAACTCAATACAAACTGTATTCTTGATTTGCCCGGACAGGCAGGAGTATGGGTTCTTCATTCTCCTGCCATTCGAACAGCAGCAAGTTTGCTTTCTTTTGTATCAAAAACGGGTGAGTCTTTAAATACAATTGATATTAAAGAGAAATATGGAAAATATGCGAAGGTAATCTTCACATATTCTTTTGGAGAAAATTATTATCTATTAATATCCAGAAAATCTTATACTTTATCGGCAGTTTCGTTTGATCCTAAAAATGGAAAAATCGGGAATGAGATCCATTACTTAAAGTAAGAAGAACCTGATACTTGACTTTTCCCCGGGCAGCCGTAAGCGACCGCTCCGGGGAAAGATATACTTCTAACTCGCTACGCTCGCTCAGTAACCGAATACTTACTGTCTGAACCGAAGTCAGAAAATGAAATTTTATAAATAAAGGGTCCGAAAACTTAGCGTTTAATCTAAACTTGCAAGCCCGTATGTTTAGCTATAGACTCCATGCGTTTTTGTAATTTATCAACTCCCAATAAAGAAAAGAGTATAGGAAGTTCAAGCCCGTGGATTTTTCCGGTCGTAAAAACACGAATAGGCATAAATAAACCCCTTCCTTTTTGCCCGCTTTCCTGCTCTACTTCTTTCATGATGGCTTTATAAGCTTCCACATCTGCGGGTTTCTTTTCCAGAACTTTCTTACGAAACAAGAGAGCCACTTTCTCTCCATCTCCTTCTAACATTTTCTTTGCTTCTTCGTTTTCTGTCTGAATTTCTGTCTGGAAAAATTCGGTTATATAGGGAGCCGCCTGAGACAACCTGTCGAGGTACACCCGGATAGAAGAAAGAATCGAGATAAGTTCTTCGCTGTCCACTTTTTTTACCTGTTCGGGAATTTCAGCTACTGCCTCAATAAAGGGGAGGGTTTGAACGGCAAGTTCTTTGATATCTATATGACGAATATGTTTATTAGAAAGCCAGTTCAGCTTAGATTTGGGATTTAAATTTTCAGCCAATTGTTCGAGGCTAAGGCTATTGAAGTCAAGAGCCTCATCCGCTTTTTGCTTTTTAAATACGTCAAAGGTCGCAGGCGATTTGGAACATTTCTCGATACGAAATGTGGTCTCAGCTTTCTTGTCCGGCATGAATTCTTCTTCATCTTCCGGCATCCAGCCCAGTAAAGCCATATAATTCACGAAGCACTGCGGAGTATAACCCAGGTCACGAAAAGCCAGTATGGATGTGGCACCGGCTCGTTTCGAAAGTTTCTTTCCATCCGTTCCTACAATTTCAGATACATGGGCATAAGAAGGAAGGGGAAAACCCAAAGCTTCAGAAATGACAATTTGTCTGGGTGTATTCGGTAGATGGCCGACTCCGCGAATAACGTGGCTTATTTTCATTAAATAATCATCGATTACTACTGCATAATTGTAGGAAGGAAAACCATCTGATTTAACAATAATAAAATCTCCGAGGTGACGGGTATCGAACTTTACTTTCCCCTGAACCAGATCATTTACCTGGAGAGTTTTGGCCGGTACGTGAAGGCGAATAGCATAGGGAATACCCTGTTCCAGTTTTTTCTGGATCTCTTCTTCGGAAAGATTCGCATCGGTTCCATCATAGATACTCGGTTCTCCTTTTTCTTCCGCCTGTTTTTTCTTGGTCTCTAATTCTTCGGGAGTGCAAAAACAGCGATAGGCCTTTCCTTCGGAGAGCAGGCGTTCCGTGAATTGTTTGTAGGTGGAAAGTCTTTCCGATTGAATGTAGGGGCCGTATTCTCCTCCTACTTCCGGACCCTCGTCCCAGTGGATCCCGAGCCATTTCAGGGATTCTAAGATCACTTTCATCGAAGCTTCTGTAGAACGAGCCTGATCGGTATCTTCTACCCGGACAATGAACTTACCTCCGGTAGACTTCGCATAGAGATAGTTAAATAGAGCGGTTCTTGCTCCGCCTACATGTAAAAATCCACTGGGAGATGGAGCAAAACGGGTTCTCACTTCCTCAAACATACTGTCACATTTTTTTAAGCAATATTAAAGGGTAGCCTTTTTTTCCGCCCTTTTCCCCTTTGTTGAGATTGTAATAGACAACATAGGTTCCCTGTTTATACACTTCCAGGCCGGAATCCGAAAAAGCAACAGAATGGAAAAGGTATTCCTTCTCGTCTTCAATCCGATAGTATCTGGGTTTTTCTCCGATTTGAATAAACTGGGTAAAGGAAAAGGGAACCGAAGGGGATTTATAAATATTTCTCCAGAATAATTCCCGTTCTTCTCCTTCGTGACGGTATTCCATTTCTTTCCAGAGGGAATTTTCTCCATGTCTTGAAAAAATAATCACCTCTGCTATGGATAAAACCGGCTCAAATACAGACGTTTCAAATTTCCGGATGGCCTCTTGAAGCTCGTTACTACTGACAGAACGGGTTCTGTATTCAAAAAAATTAATTTCAAAGCCCGGTGGTTTTTTATGAATATAGACCCTGCCGGATTTAATATTTTCTCTTATTTTCACTTTCTTTAAAGTGGAAGCCGGAAACGTAGAATGAATCTTTTGTAAGAAATTGTCCCTGTATACATACACACTGATTTCCAATTCTTCGCCGATGAGAATAGAGTTCTGTTTCCGGATTTTTAAGCAGGTGAACCTCCTGCTTTCCGGTGTAAAAAATTCATTTTCATCCGGAATAGAGGATTCCCGATAGTATACCAGGCGTTCCGGTATAGAGAATTTTTGATTTTTTTCTATGGGTTCGCTTGACTTACAATTAACAAAAAAAAACTTGGTAAAAAGGCTCAGAAGAATTAGAAAAGTTACCTTTGCTCTCTGCATAGATTGACTTTTTTTTGGAATTAGTGCAAATTTCATAGGAATTTTATACCAGTTTTTGGAATAACAGTTTGTTCTCCAGAGTAAAATTCTAAAAGAGCTTGACAAGCATAATAGGTAGACTATTGAAGCCAAAAAACATGAAAAACACCCAGACAAATAACCAGCCAAAAGAGCAGCTCCCGCATAATACATTCCAGGATCAGGTAAATGATGACCAGAGGAAGTATTCCCGCTATGTATGTGATTCACGGGCCATCCCCCATGAAATTGACGGATTAAAACCGGTTCAGAGACGGATTCTCTGGGCTATGTGGAATTCGGATGCGAGAAATCGACATACGAAAACCGTTAAAGTAGCGGGACTTGCCATGGGATACCACCCTCATGGAGATAAATCGATTCAGGATGCTCTTTCTGCCATGGCACAGGATTTTACTTTTGCCAATAATATCCCGCTGGTTCATGGTGAAGGAACTTTTGGAGATGTTCTGGATCCGAGTGCTATTGCCTCTCCTCGTTATACCGAAGTAAAACTTTCAGATTTTGCCAAGGATGTAGGGCTTTTTGAGAGTCTTCCCGATATCGATTATGTAAGCAATTATGATGAAACGGACAAGGAACCCATTCACTTTGTTGGAAAAGTTCCCCTTGTGCTTTTAAATAATATCCAGGGGATTGCCACCGGTTTTCGCTGTTTTATACCGGGACATAACCTCGGTGATATCATTGATTCTCAAATTAGCTATCTAAAAACAAAAAAACCAAAAAACATAAAACCCTGGTATAAAGATTTTCATGGTTATATTTCTCTCGATACTTCCGAAAGCGGGGCTGAAATCTTATCTACCGGTTTTGGTTTTATGTGGGAAGGAGATACATTGTTCCTTACAGATTCTCCTCAAAACTGGAACCGTGAGAAAGTCATTAATTATCTCGATGAGCTTATAGATAAAAAAGATAATTGGCTCCGAGAATATGTAGATCATTCTTCTGAACGTTTTCGTGTTGAGCTGGTGTACAAAAGGGGAGAGCCTCCTACAGATGAACAGATTCATGAACTTTTTAACAAGGTAAATACAGAGGTTCTGGCTTATAATATTATTACCTACGAAGGAAAGCTTAAAAACTACGGTCCTACAGAAATTATTGTTAGGTTCTGTGAATTTCGGAAGAGACATTTGATCCGTCGTTTTACAAGGCTTGCAGGTCTGGAAAAGGAAAAAATCGATAGAAATACAGAGCTGATTCGTTTCATTAAGGAAAGGTGGAATGAAAAGGTAGTAGGAATTAAGTCCAAAAAAGACTTTGAAGAGAAACTTCAAAAATCCAAGTTTGTTTATTTCGAGTGGTTGTCTACAATTCCTGTTTACCGAATGACACAGGAAGAGGTTGAAAAGTGTAAGGATGCTATAGTAGAAGCAAAAGCTAAGTACAGTGAATATATGGCCTTATGTAAGGAAGATGCAAAGTTAACCGATTTTATGATGAAAGAATTAGTTGAGCTTAAGGAAAAGTGGAATAAGTAATGACAAAGAAAACAGCAGAAGCGAGTAGTCGGAATTTTAAAAAGCTATCCAATGTAGAACACGTTCGGATGAGAACAGGGATGTGGCTCGGACAAAACTCTATGTCCACTTTTGAGCAACATTATTTTCTACGTAGTTCTGATAAAAAATATAGCATTGAGCATAAGGAGATTAATGAAATCCCCGCAAAGCTAAAGTGTCTCGATGAAGCCTGTATGAACGCGGTGGATGAATATCGTAAAAATCTTAAGGACCCGAAGGTTCCTCCTAAAGATAAAATGTCCCGTCTGAGTGTTAGTTTATCTAATAACTGTAAACGAATTACTGTTGCTGATAACGGACGGGGGATTCCGGCAAGTAATGCGGAAGGAGTTTATCTCCACCTGATGTACGGTGAAAACTTTGACGACCAGGTAAAGCAAGATCATGTGGCCGGACAAAATGGGGTGGGAATTTCTCTCGTGCGCATGGTTTCAGCATACTTTCGTGTAGAAACCATAAATGGAAAGCAGTTGTATAAAAAGGTGTTCACTCTACACGAAGATGTAAAAAAGCAAATCCGTTCTTACGGATACAAGGGAGATGTGCTGGAGAAAATATTCCTCTACTTCGACGAACACGGAACCTTTAAAAGTTGTAACCTTATGAAAGAGGAAGAGATTGAAAAACTAAATCCTCTTTTAAAAAAACATAATCATATAGAAATCATACAGGATGCCGATCCCAAAAAACACGGAACGGAAGTTGAATTTGAGTTAGATAGTAAATTCTTTAACAAGCTCGATATGTCCTTCGATTCTGCACTTTTAGAGCAGTATCTACAGGATATAGCCATGACAAATCCTGGACTTGAAGTTACCTTTTCCCATAAAAAGAAAACAGAAAAGTTTAAATTTAAAAAAGGGATGGATGAAATCTTTGCCAATTCTGACTTGAGTTACTACAAGATGGAGTACCAGAATCCGGAAGCACCAAGCCAGATTCATCTTGAAACCTATGTGGTAATGGGACAAAATAAAACCCTTACCTGGGTAAATACAAACTTTGCTGTACTGGGTGGCTCTGCTATTGAGTATCTTGAAAACCGTCTCTGCGATGAAGTGAGAAAGAAAAATCAGATTGTACAGTTAGAGAAGAAACTAAAAACCGCCTGTACGAGAAACGATGTAAGAAACTGTTTCCACATGTATGTAAACCTGCGAATCCTGAACCCTCGCTTCAAATCTCAGGACAAATCCTATCTCATTAATGATCTGAATGAAGAAATTCGTAAAGCGGTAGACAAAAATCTTGATAAGCTTTTAAAGAAGACAAATCTTTTAGATGAAGTTAAAGGCCAGATGGAAAGACGTACCCGGATGAAAGAAATGGAAGAAGCACAAAAAGGGGTACGTAAGGCTTCCAAGATGAATATAGCCAAGCTTATGCCTCCGACGGGTAAACCGAATGAACCCGGAAGAACTCTTTTCATTGCCGAGGGAGATTCGGCGATAGCCGGTCTTCGTCCGGCAAGGAATCCTAAGATTCACGGTCTATTCCCTTTAAGGGGAAAACCGATGAATTGCAAGGGAATGAGTCTTGCCAAGGCGCTGGCTAACGAAGAGCTGAAGAATATTGTGGCGATTATAGGCCTTCCCATTAACGGCCATGTTTCGAGCATAGATGAATTAAACTATGAAAGAATCAGCATTATCACAGATGCGGACTTTGATGGTTACGCCATACGTTCCCTGATGCTATCTTTCTTTTTTGAATACTGGCCGGAATTATTTGAATTAGGTGTGATACACGTTTCTTCTGCTCCTCTGTATGAAGTAGATATAAAATGGAAAAATGGTAAGAAAGAAACTTTTTTCTGTATCGATGATAAAGATTATGATATTCTTATGAAGCGAGTGGAAAAAGAAAAGGGAGAAATGGCCAGAAAAAAACGTAATAAAGGTCTCGGAGAAACCGGCAAGGAAGCCATGCGTTTTGCTGTAGACAAGTGCATGACGAAAATTCTTTTAAATGATAAAAAAGCAGCCCAGGAAATCCAGCTTTTATGGTTTCATAAGGGTTATGCGGAGCAAAGAAGGGAAGCTATTTCCGAATATGCGATGTCGGTAATAGAAGACTAGGTCAAATGAAACGGTTCCTTTTATTATGCTTCATTAGCTTTTGTTCTTTTGTGGTTTTATATGCAGATTCAAAAGAAGTTTTAGAATCGAAATATAAGACCTTTGAAGAAAAGTTAGAGAAAGAAGAAAAGGAACTTTTACGAAGAATTCAGACTCTACGTAAAGAACTAAAAGCTTTAAAGGAAGAATCCGCACAGGAATTAGACAGACCGAAAAAATCTGAAAAATCTACCCAAATAATTGAAGAGGAAAAAGAGAAAACAGGAGAAATTCGTTCAAAAAGTGAAATTCTAAAAGAACTCAAACTCTACCTTTTACAATTAGAAAAAATTACAGAAGAGCTTAAAAAGCTAAAATAGTAATTTTATATATATTATTTATCTAAAACTCTGTTTTTCTGAATCTTCGATAAAATTCACGGTATCCTTTTCTTTCCCAGAACTGTAAAGCCTGTAGGTTTGGACTGATAACACGGAGTTCTATTACAGGGAATCCATTTTCTTTCGCCCAATTTTCAGTGAACTGCAATAAAGAACTCATATAACCTTTGTTCTCCTTTCCTTTCTTTGTTACTGCAATATCAATATACAAGATTTTTTCTTCTTTTAAGAAGGGCTTTTCTTCAACTCTTGAAAGCATTATCGCGACAAGTTCCTTCTCTACCTTTTTGCCTATGAATAAGACCTTATCTGTGCCCTGTAACTTACGATAGATTTCGAATATTTTTACCGGGAAACGCTTTCTTACTTGAAAGATGGGATCTGCACCCGAAGCCAGTTGATTAATCGTGCGGGTAAAGTGATTTAAAAGTTCCAGAGACTCAATTTTTTCTGCATCACCAATGTGAATAATTTCTTCCATATTCTAGTTTTCGTCATACAATAAATGATGGATGAGAAAAAAAGAACCCTTACTGAACCCATTTTTCGACCAGGGATATAAGATTTTCCTTATCAAAGGGTTTTTGGATAAACTCTTTTACGATACCTTCATTCACTGCTTTCTTTATTTCCTCATTCAGGTTATAGCCGGATAAGATAAAGCAGGGAATATTTCCACAGACTTGCAGGGCTTCTTTGATAAACTGTAAACCGTCCATCTCAGGCATATTCATATCACTGATAATTATATCGTATATGCTAACTTCCTTCAGGAGTTTAAGAGCGTCCTCTCCGGAAATAGCTTTTTCTACGTAAAAAATCCCTTTGAAACACATACTGAATAATTCGAGGTTTATATATTCATCATCTACATATAAAATGCTTAAGTGCTTTTTCATCGGATAATCCCTTACTATTTCCTTGTATCTTTTTTCTTTGGAATGGCAAGCATAATTTTAGTTCTCTATTTTATTGCTCGGAAGTTCTATAATAGCTTCTGTTCCCTGGCCCGGAATTGAGGAATATTGAATCGTTCCATTATATTCTTTTAATATTCCATAAACAATAGACAGACCTAAACCCTTGCCCAGTCCCGTCGGTTTTGTTGTGAAAAAAGGATCGAAAATTCGTTTGAGGTCCTCTTCTTTTATTCCTATTCCGTTATCTATTATTCTAATTTTTATCATTTTATTATTAAGTTCAGTATGAATGGTAATCTTACCTCCATCTCCTTGAATGGCCTGTATAGAATTTAATAAAACATTAAAAATTACCTGGTGTAGCTTACTCTCGGAAATGAAAATTTCGATATTTTCGGGATAATAATGTTTATGCAAGGTGATTTTTCTTTTTATTATTTCATGTTGTAAAATAATAAGAGAGTGATTAATCATTTGGTTTACTTCACATTCATCTTTTCGGGTTTCGGTATGCACATTGAAAAAATTTAAACCTTTTACAATATCCGTTACTCTCTGTACACCCGTATTCATATTTTCTAATATTTTATTCTGTAAGTCTTTAAATTCCTCGGAACCTGTAATTTCTTTTGTTATATTTTCCAGGCTGTAAATACCCGCTTTTATAAAGTTAAGAGGATTATTCATTTCATGAGCCAATCCGGACGTTAAAATACCGAGAGAGGCCATTTTTTCTGATTCGATCAACTTGTTTTGTGTTTCCTGTAATTGCTGAAGGGTCTCTTCTAATTCTTCTTTTTGTTGTAATACTTTTTGATGATTTAAGTTGAGTTCTTCCGTTCTTTGCTGCACCAAATCTTCAAGATGTTTCTTATATAACTCTAATTCTATATTCTTGTCATTTTGTATACTAATGTTGTGCAACATAGAATCTCTATAAGTTTTACTAATTATATAAATCGCAACAACAGCTATGCTGAGAGCAACATAATCCACCGCCCATGAAAACATTTTTCTAATATAGATATTTGCGTCAAAAGTAACCTGCAAAATTCCTGATGTATGCAAATAAGCCATTATAATCAAATAAAATATGGATATACTCAAAAAAAATACTGCTGTTCGATTGCTAAATATAAAAACAGCGTATATCGGTATTAGAAGAGTATATATTTTACTGGAGGCTAAAAAACCATATTGATAGATTCCCGAAATTTGAATCATAAAGATAGCCAGGAAAAGAAATAATACTTTAAAGTTTATGGATACCCTTTTACGAAAAAGAGTCATGCTTATAAAAAAGAAAGCCAGGGAAGTTTGCAGGAAAAATACCCAGTTGAATCCACCGGTATAATAAGTTCTGAACACTGTAAAAAGGGTAGAAAAAAGAGCCAGAAAAGAAAAGGCAATAAGGGAATTGTCTATAAGTCTATTCCGAATCAGATCCATTTCCAAAACAGTATTTTTATCTTTGCTTTCCTGCGTGATTCTTTCCATTCTCATGATAATGCTACAGCAATAGAAAATGTCAACAGGAAAGATTGTTTAATTATTTTAGTTTTTTTCTTTCAGCTTTTGGCGCCTCTTACAATATGAACCTGGGGGTCAGGCATTGCTGGAATTAAAAGAAATAAATAAATACTATACAAGTGGAGATTCCCGTCTGCACGTTTTAAAAAATATTAACCTGAAAGTAGAGAAAGGCTCCTTCATTGCCATCATGGGACCTTCCGGTTCCGGTAAAACCACTCTTTTGGGAGTGGCCGCGGGTCTCGACACGATTGATAGCGGAGAAATATTATTAAATGCTATTCCTATCAGTGGAAAGAGTGAAGAATTTCTATGCAAATTGCGATCAGAGAAAATTGGCTTTATTTTTCAAAACTTTCAATTAATTAAAACCCTCACGGCTCTTGAAAATGTTAGCCTTCCCTTATATATCCAGAAAAAAGTTTCAGAAAAGGAAGCCCTGAATAAAGCAAACGAAATGTTACATAAGGTATCTATGGAACACCGGGCCGAACATTTCCCGACTCAACTTTCCGGAGGAGAAGAACAACGAATCGCTATTGCTCGTGCTTTTGTCAATCAACCTTCCCTCTTATTTGCAGATGAACCAACCGGGAATCTGGATTCAAAAAACGCAAAGAATGTAATGGATCTACTACAGGAACTTCACAAGAATCATTTGTCTACTCTGATTATTGTTACCCATGACCCGAAAGTAGCTGAATTAGCTGATAGGGTATATACCATGCAGGATGGGGTTTTAGAGGAAAGTAAATGAGAATGAATTTTTTTTGGAAGTATCTTTTTCGTGAAATCCTATCCAGAAAACTGTATTCCCTACAAATTATTATTTCGATTGCCATGGGTGTCGGTGCGATAAGCGGCGTAAGCTCCTATAAGGTAAACTTAAAAAATGCCATCTTCACAGAAGCGAAAGTTCTTATGGGTGCTGATCTTACGATTCAATCTTCCAGAAAGTTTGAAGAAAAAGAACAAAAACTTGTTCAAGATATAATCCCTTCGGGAACTGAATTGGCAATGCTTGTAAATTTTTCTTCTATGCTATATAATGAAAAAACAGAGGATACGGCCCTCAGTATGGTAAGAGCAATAGAGAAGAAATTTCCTTTTTATGGTTCAATTGTAACCCGACCTCAGAATGCTTATGTGGAGCTTGGTGAAGATGAAATTCTCCTTGATGAAAATCTTGCCAAAAACCTGAAACTGGAATTAGGAGATAAAATTCAGTTAGGTAGTCATTACTTTTTCTTAAAAGGTTTCATCCTGAGAGAACCGGGGCTTTCCGGTTCATTTATGGGAATGGCTCCGGGCTCTATCATCCTTGATTCCTCCTTACCCAAAACGGGTTTAAGTGTAAGAGGTTCCCGGATACAATATAATCTTTTAGTAAAACTTCCTCCTTCTATTGATAGCATGAAGTTTAAAGAGAAAAATTTTGAAAAATTTATAGAACACAATTTAACTCTTTATCATAATACGGAAGCCGGTTCCGGAAGTCAGAAGTTCATAAACAATACACTTGATTATTTAAGTCTTCTGGCTATGGCTGCATTTTTTTTGGGAGCTATTGCTATCTATATTTCCTGTAAGTCCCGACTGGAATTACACCTGAAGGAAATTGCGGTATTGAAATGTATAGGAGCTGACTCAGCTTTCCTCTTAAGTCACTTTATCAGTGAATTACTCATTTTATCGACTGTAGGTGTATCCTTCGGAATTTTAACAGCCTACTATTTCCAATTCTGGATTCCCGATTTGGCGGGTTCTGAATTTTTACTGAAGATAAAGCCTTCTATCCCTCTTACCGCCTTTTTGAAAGGAGTCTTTACCGGGATTTTGTTACCCCTCTTTGTTGCCCTTGAATCGATTCTGAACCTGAATCGTTTAAGTCCCCTTCTTGCCATTCGTAAACTCGAAGATGAAAATCCGGGCAAGGAAGTGAAAAGTTTGTCTAAAAAATCCTTACAGTTAATCCTATTATATACCATATTTTTCTTATTATCTTATCTTGAAACAGAAGATTTAAAAAAGAGTTTTGCCTTAAGTATTAGTCTTGTTTTAATTCCTGTAATGGTTTTTTTATCCTACCTCTTACTTCGATTTTCCTCTCGCTTTGTCTTAAGCTTGCAATTTTTCACCAGACCCTTTCGCCTGACTTTAAAAAAACTCTATACCGGTAAAAATCATCTTAATTTACCGGTGGTAGGTATCGGTTCTGCCCTGAGTATATTAATACTTTCTATATTTCTTAAAGATGCACTTATACGCCTCGGCGGAGGAGGAGAAGAAGCCTTAGAAAAACGCCCCAATGTTTTTGTACTGGATATAAAGAAGGAGCAAAAAGACTTTTTCTCAGGGCTTTTAAAGCAATACAAAGCTGAAAATGTTCTCATGGCACCGATGATAGGGGCCAGGCTGTATTCTATTAACGGAGAGCCTATAGAAAAGACAAAGACCGAAAAAAGTGCCTTAAAGAGAGATTGGAAATCCACTGCAAAAACAAGAGAGTATTTTTTGTCTTATCGGGAGAGCTTGTATGATACGGAAAGTCTTGAAGAAGGAAAATTTTGGGAAGGAAGAGGAGAAGAGATTTCTGTAGAAAAGGATTTTGCCAAAAGTCTGGGTGTTAAAATAGGAGACAGTTTGCAATTCAATGTACAGGGAAAACTTATTGAAGGCCGTATCAGTAATTTACGCTCTGTAAACTGGTCTGATATGAAACCAAATTTTGTTGTTCTTTTTTCTCCGGGAATATTACAAAAAGCTCCTGCTTTTTATATTAGTTCCTTCTTAATTTCGGAAGTGGAACTTCGCTATAAATTTCAGAAAGAACTGGTAAAGCTTGCACCGAATATAACCGCAATTGATATAGAGAAAAGTGTAAAAAGTTTTTTGGGGATTCTCGAAAAAGTTACAGATGTAATACGGCTTATGACTTTATTTATAATCGTTTCTTCGTTTTTACTGTTATATACGGCTATTTATTCCAACCGTAAAACAAGAGAAGAAGAAATTAAACTCCTGCGATTAATAGGTGCCCCGGCAGATTTTATTCGGCAAATGTATCTTTCGGAAGGTTTACTCCTGGGACTTTTTTCTTTTCTCAGCGGGCTTTTTCTGGCCTCAATATCCAATTACTTTCTTTCAACCGAACTTTTAAACCTTTCCGCTCATTATCCCCTGAAACCCCTGCTTTATCAATTTATTCTAATACAGGCATTTCTTTTTCTACTTTATTTCATTGAGATGGAGACATTACTCCGAAAGAGAACAAAGAAAATATATACCTGAATGCCCCACATCCTCTTACTCCCTATTTACTCCCCCCAAGGGGTTGGGGGATAGGTAAATATTTTTCTCCAACATTTACCTATCCTCATCTTATCATTCGCCTTGCTTCGACTCAAACTTACGTCATCGCTCAACCGATACAGGGTAAATCCGTTCTTCGAGAATTTGAAGTGTTTCCGGATCGATATCAATAGGTTGATTATATGGATCCATGATTTCTAAGTTTTCTATTGCCATTTCAGTCCCCTATGCCAAAGTATTTTTTCATAACTATATTTCTTCATTTTAGAGAAAAACCGAGAACAACATCCTGCTTACTAATGCCTTTTGCCTCTAAATCAGGAATAAAATCTTCTTAGCCAATTTCAATCAATTTCACTTCCCAATTCTGAGACTGTAATATTCTTATGATTTCTAATATATGAGGTTTTACTGTTTCATAGTGATTATTTACAGCTTTAATTAAGAATATCATAAGCGGAAACTTGGACAGATTTTGCTGATGTCTTAAACTTTTATCCATTGTAATAAAAACATCAAAGCCATTTAAGACCATCATACCCAGTAGTTCTCCATCTTTTTTACCATCCCAACCCAGACTTAAGGGAGTTTCTACTTGAAATTCATTGAATAAGCTTTTAAGCTTTCGAGGAATATTTTCATCAAGAAGGATTTTCATTAAGCAATTCCTCAGCATGATGTATCAGGTAGGATGACAGATTCAAGACCTCCAAAATTTTCTCTTTTGACACCCCCGGAAAATCTTCCCTGAATTCCTTTAAGGCAGACTCTGTTTCAAGGTAATCAAATAAAGCTTGAATCGGCACACGGCTGTTGGGAAAAACCGGGGTTCCGCTCATTGTTTCGGGATCGATAGTTACTACTTGTTTATAATACTCGATAAAATCTTCTTTATTGCTTATTTTTTCCATTTCCCTACTCCTATTCAAAATATTTCTTATTCTTACAGATTCGTCTACCTTTATTCTTTCTCTTTTTATAATTATAATGTAAGCATTTCTCTATAAGATTCAGAATAAAATCCTAAAACAACATCATTATTATCAATTCCTAATTCTTCAAATTCTTCTTCCATATCTCTATCAAAGCCGTTATACTGAATCCAGATTTTTCCATCCTCTTTAATGTCGATATGTAAATAGCAATCATGAATTCTGGTATCCTCATCTTTCCAACCAACAAGGTAAATTAGATAATGGTGATTAATTGCATCTATAATTACTTGAGTTTCTGTATCCGGTCTATTTACCGGAGAGAATTTGCCATAGTCCCGAATCAGTTTTATGATGGCTTCACTATATTTTTTTATCTTATCCATTGTTCTACTTTTTTAAGGTATATAGGCTCTTCTACTCTACCCCCTTAACCCACAGCTCAAGTCGTGGGTTAAGGAAAGGGATTCTGGGGATAGGTAAAAATCATAAACCGAAATGCTGCATTATCTTTGGAATAGTAGCCTGAGCCAGAATAGCAAGTTCAGCAGCAGCCGGTAGTGCTACCAGAATACCTTTCAAGGCATTGACCGCCATCTTAACCGTGCTTTTGTTTGCTTCACTGGCTTTTAAGGCTTCAGCAATCGTTTTCAGATATTCCAGTGCGTCAGTCTTACTAGTATCATCTAATTCTTTTTCTTTCTCTATAGAACCTTTTAGTTCTTCAAGTGCCGTTTTAATATCCGATTTTTCCGGCTCCTTGATTTCATTCAAAATGCTTGACACATTCCCGCTGATAGTTTGAGAACCGGAACCTATATTTACTCCAGTCATATTTCCACTGTTGGATACAGTAAAGTTTTGTGATTTTTCTTCTGACATATTCTATTCCTTGATAAATAAGCTATATTTTTCTATAAAATGTGATAATACTAACTTGTGAAACTCTTTCGCTTGTTTGAGAATTTGATTTGATTCTTGCATTAAAATTTTATTCCTTCGCGCATAACATTTTTATATATAGGAGTAGTTTTATATTTTTGAAAATTCAGTTCTTTGGTGGATAGTATTATGGGTGTAATAAACAAGTCATTTTCAAACCCATATTCCCAGATTATTTCCTGTATCTTTTCAGGTGCATCTTGCCTATAGGAATGGATGACAAGAAGATCATAATCTGAATCAGAATGGAAATCCCCTCGTGCCCTTGAACCAAAAAGGAAGAGTAAAGTTTTGAAGTATTGCTTTCGTATTATTTTTGCTATAGGAAGCAGCTTTTCAAGTTCTGAGTTCGTATTTGTAATTTCTTCCTGAAGCGTTACCATATCTATCTTCTCCGTCCTTTATTTCCTTCATTTAGAAAGTTTAATAGTTTTACCAAAAACGGGAATTTCATCCTGAAAGGTGAAGCTTTTTTGTATCATATACATCTTCTCTCTAGGCTGTTTATAGATTTCCAATACCTTTGTATTTACATCAACTATCCAGTATTCTTCTACTCCTGCTTCAGCATAGAGAGGAAGTTTTTGCCTGTCATAGGCAAGGGAAGTTTTAGATACTTCGACAATCAGGAGAGCTTTTCTTGGATGTCTTTTTATAAAATCCCACATACTTCCTTCTACTATGGATATATCCGGTTCTAATTCTGAACGTTCTAACTGTATTGTTTTTTCTGTTTGGATGAAAGTTCCGGAAGGTTTGAGCTCTCTCAGTAATTCATAAAGAAGGTTTGTGTAAAAATTGTGCTCAGTACTCTTTGTCATTTTTCTTAGTATCACTCCTTCAAAAAGCTCAGTCTTTTCCAGACCCGGGTCGAGTTCCAGCATCTGATGATATAAGTCTACAGGTATCAAATAAAGCTGTTCTGCTGCATCTTGAAGCAGTTCAGGGTCGAGTTTCTTATTCATATTGATTTCTCCTGTTAGCATCATTCTATCCCAATCCAAAATATTTCTTTATACCAGATATAAGCTTACCTTTCTTTTTTGTCAGCTCAGAATTTTCGGGTAAATCAGAGATAATATCTTCGAGTGATTGTAGCTCTCTTTTAGCTTTGCGACCTTTTCCTTCCGGGTCTTTTAATGCTCTTTTCAGGTTATCTACATTGGAGAGGGAATCTTCGAGGTCATCTTCATCCAGTTCTTCTTTCTCCAGTAATTCCTTAAATTCTCGAAGAAGGGCTGATAGTTCCTCTTTAGTTTGAATCGTAGAACTTACATCTCCGGCAACTTTCTGAGTTCCGGCAAGGTTGACAGCAGCCATATTTCCCTTATTATCTATGTGTATATTATTTATATAGGTATTCCCACCAAAGATTTTCCCTTCTTTGCCCATATACTTTTCTTTGAGTTCCGGGTTCTTCTCGATGCGGTCTTTCTGGTCTTCTATGCCATCGAGGAGTTCTCTTACTGAGAATTTCTTTCTTAATTCTCCATCAAAATATTCAGATATTCTCTCCATCTCATGTCCGATTAAATTCTCATACCCCACATAATGCCCCTCGTGTCCGGGTAAAGGAATTAACTCATCATAGTCGAGGTTCTCAAAAGACTTATGGATTTCACTGAAAGTTTTCCAGATTGTAGAGAAATACTCACGTTTTCTTTCTCCATTTACATAGACATAGCCTTTCTTATCATAGCGATCAAAGCGAACTAAAGCTCTGGTTTTATACTCTTCATATTCTAAGACAACACCGGAGCGCCAGGAGATTTTCGTATCCTTATGGCTTTTTACCATAAAACGGGGTATGATGGTCGGTGGCAGGTGTTCTTTATAATCAAAGACAAAACGCAGGCTGCCTTCTTTATCAAATTCAAACTCGGGTTCCGCTTCGGGTAATAGTCCGGGAATGAGGATTGCATCATTACTGATATAATAACAGAGTTCAAACTCTTTCATCAGATCAAGGATATATCTATGCTTACTTTTCGGATAACGCTTCGAGTCCAGGATTTCCTGTAGAAGTGCTGTATTCAACTTGCCTTCACAATCATTTGCTTTTTTAGAAGTAATGATTGTATATACTGCATCCGTAATCCAGCGGGGATTGATAACATGAGTGTCGGTGAGGCTTATGGAATCAAAGTGGAGAAAGACTCCGAGGTCATGGAGAAAATTTAACAGAACCCTTTGACCCGATTCCCAGTTAATACCTTCCTTTTCACAGATCTCGCGGTAGGTTTCATCGGAGATATAGTCTCTTGTGCTTTCGTTCAAAGCCTGTTTTACCTGGAACCACGATTTTGGCCAGAAGGTATGAAGTATTTCGGTATCTTCCAGTTCCTGCTGGATGGCATCGGCAAGCTCCCTGATACCGGTGTTGGTTTTGCAGGAGGTTGGGAAAAAGCCCCGGATGTTTTTATACTTTTCTTTAAGCTTCTTGCGGTCAGCATCTATATCCGGGTTCTCGTCTATCTTGTTCAGGGCAATAAACACCGGTGACTTGCTGCTGTTGGTATCAATCTGCTTGAGCCAGTATTCGGCTTTTTCGTCCTTGCGGTTATCCAAAACAACAAGATAAATGCAACGGTCGGAAAGAAAAAACTGGTGGGTAGCGTGCATGATTTCCTGACCGCCGAAGTCCCAGATATGAAGCCGCACCAGTTCATCTTCTACATCCAATTGCCAGTCACTGATATTAATTCCCTGGGTCTGGGATTCGTCTTTGTCGAAGCCCTGTCCCAAAATCCTCTTAACCAGAGAAGTTTTCCCGGCAGCCCCATCACCAACGATAATCAACTTGGCTTCGTTGAGAGGAAGAACTTCCCCGCGTTCTCTGGCTTCAAAGTATTCCACCAGAGCTTCCCTGCCCTGCATGATGATTTCCGGCATGGGGTTAATAAGAGGATTGCCATAAAGGTTTATGCCTTTATCTATTCCCCAGAAATCTTCTGTATAGTAAAGCTCCAGAGGCATATTCATGAAAACTCTCGGCAAATGCTTTATCTTATTTTTAGATAATTCTAATTTATTAAGATTTAAACCTTTTATACTCTCCGGCACTTCGGTTAGCTGATTACTCCCCAAATGAAGCGAAGTCAGGTTTGTGAGCCTGCTGATAACCTCCGGGATTTCCTTTAGCTGGTTGTCCGACAAATAAAGCGTTGTCAGATTTGTAAGCTTACTGATAACCTCCGGGATTTCCCTTAGCTGGTTGCCACCCAAATAAAGCTCAGTCAGGTTGGTGAGTTGACCTATACTCTCCGGGATTTCTGATAGCTGGTTATTACTCAAATAAAGCGAAGTCAGGTTGGTGAGTTTACCTATAAACTCCGGCACTTCGGTTAGCTGGTTACTCCTCAAATAAAGCGAAGTCAGGTTAGTGAGTTGACTAATCCACTCTGGCACTTCTGTTAGCTGGTTGCCACCCAAATTAAGCGTAGTCAGGTTGGTGAGTTTAGCTATTGATTCAGGAAGTTCTGAAATTTGGTTTCCTTTAAAACTCAAACCCATTGCTTCTAATAATTCTTCTGGAAGACTCTTACGTTCTTCTTCTGTTAAATTCGCTCCTCCTAAATTTACTAATTCACCAATGGAATCTGGAATCGATTTGACTTGACTGTTTGTAATTTCCAAGGTAAGAAGCTTATCTAATTTCCCTATAGACTCCGGTAGAGAATCTATTTTCGTTTCACTTAGCATTAAAAATTTGAGTTCTTTTAACTCACATAAAAATTCCGGGAATTCGCTTAAGTTCTTTCCTGAACCTATACCGAGCATTTCTAACTCTCTTAACTCTCGGATTTCTTCGGGGATTTCAGTACCTTCAAAGTTTTCTTCTCCAATTCCCCAGACATGCTTTGGTTCAATTTGTGATTTCAGTTTTAGATACATCGAAATATTTAAAATAAGACCGGGATGGCTGCATATTTCTTCGATTGGATTATCAATAATATTCCATATCTTCAAGTTTTTCAGCTTTCTAATATCTTCCGGTATGACTTTGATCTGGTTATTTGATAAATCCAGTATTTCCAGCCAATCCAGTTCAAAGACCTCCGGTGGGACTTCTGTGAGTTCCTCTCCCCTTAAATTAAGTTCGGTGAGTTTTTTCTCCCTCACTTCCTCTATTTTTTCCAGTATGTGCTGTGGTGTTTTCACCATGGTTTTTACCTGCTTCTCTCTCTGCCTTCTCCCTAACCCACGGCTAAAGTCATGGGTTAAGGAAAGGGGGCTCTTCCTCTTGATTGAGTTTTCCTTTCCTGTGATGTTCTTCCTGCTTTTCTATATATATAGCAACTCTCTGAAAAGAGCTTCTATCCACTGTAAATGCAGCATAGCCTCTTGCCCAGTAGTATTTGGAACCGAGCTTTCGGGATGAGTAGCCCTTTTGCTTTTTCAGAAAAGGACTCTCTTAGCTCTTTTAGAGCGGCTCTATCCAGCCACTTCTCCCGGTTTTTCGTAACAAACACCAGATGATAGTTCAGTTCATGGTAGGCATGGTTTCTTCTCATCACATCAGGCTTCCTTTTTCCTTAACCTCTGACTTTAGTTAGAGATTAAGGAGAGTGAGTGCTTCTTTCTCTTCAGTCCACAACTGGGGTCGTGTGTTCCTCAACCCTTTCCTAATCCGCCTGGCTTCGACTCAGACTTACGTCATCGCTCAGCCGGCGTGGGCTCGTGCCACTTCTTTCTCCTTAACCCACGGCTTGAAGTCATGGTATTAAATCCAGCTTTCGATTTTCAATCCCTGAATTCTCTTAAATTCTTTTACGTTATTGGTAACAAGAACACAGTTTAAAGAAATTGCATGAGCAGCAATAAGATAATCCATCGAACCAATAGGAGTTCCTTGCTTTTCTAAGAATGCTCTTATTTTTCCATACTCCTCTGCTGCTTTTTTATCATAAGAAACGACTTGAAAAGGAGATATAAATTCAAGCAAGGCTTTTTGGTTTTTGTCCAGTCTTTGGCTTTTATTCACACCATGAAAAAGTTCACTCAAAGTGATAGAAGATATTACAATCTCTTGTTGAGAAATTGATTCCAACTTTTTGAAAACACTTTCTGGTTTTTTCTTAATTGTATATATACAAATATTTGTATCCAGCATATATTTCATGTAAAACCTTCTCTTTCCTGCAAATCCGGTTGAATCCTTTCTGGAATAAAATCATCCGTAAACATATCCAGACTTTTATAGAAACGTTCAAGACTTCTCTTGATCGGTTGATTTCTTCCATTTTTCTCTATTTCTTCTACTTCCGCAATTATATCAAATACCAGAACTTCAATTGTTTTTCCGATATATTCATCCGGGATTTCAATCGTAATCGTTTTCGTTTGGGGTGTGATGATTTCTCTTACCATTTTTTTCTCCGTTATTTCCCTGTAGGGATGTTATTATGTATCTTTTCCAGTATGTGCTGTGGTGTTTTCACCATGGTTTTTACCTGCTTCTCTCTCTGCCTTCTCCCTAACCCACGGCTTGAAGTCATGGGTTAAGGAAAGGGGGCTCTTCCTCTTGATTGAGTTTTCCTTTCCTGTGATGTTCTTCCTGCTTTTCTATATATATAGCAACTCTCTGAAAAGAGCTTCTATCCACTGTAAATGCAGCATAGCCTCTTGCCCAGTAGTATTTGGAACCGAGCTTTCGGGATGAGTAGCCTTTTAGAAACTTACTTACCTCTGCGATACTTAGAGTTGGAGGTACAGAAACAAGTAGGTGCACATGATCTTCATAACCGTTCACGATATGAAGGAGAAGCGATAGCTCTTTTGCTTTTTCAGAAAAGGACTCTCTTAGCTCTTCCAGAGCGGCTCTATCCAGCCACTTCTCCCGGTTTTTCGTAACAAAAACCAGATGATAGTTCAGTTCATGGTAGGCATGGTTTCTTCTCATCACATAAGGCTTCCTTTTTCCTTAACCTCTGACTTTAGTTAGAGGTTAAGGAGAGTGAGTGCTTCTTTCTCTTCAGTCCACAACTGGGGTCGTGTGTTCCTCAACCCTTTCCTAATCCGCCTGGCTTCGACTCAGACTTACGTCATCGCTCAGCCGGCGTGGGCTCGTGCCACTTCTTTCTCCTTAACCCACGGCTTGAAGTCATGGTATTAAATCCAGCTTTCGATTTTCAATCCCTGAATTCTCTTAAATTCTTTTACGTTATTGGTAACAAGAACACAGTTTAAAGAAATTGCATGAGCAGCAATAAGATAATCCATCGAACCAATAGGAGTTCCTTGCTTTTCTAAGAATGCTCTTATTTTTCCATATTCCTCTGCTGCTTTTTTATCATAAGAAACGACTTGAAAAGGAGATATAAATTCAAGCAAGGCTATTTGGTTTTTATCCAGTCTTTGGCTTTTATTCACACCATGAAAAAGTTCACTCAAAGTGATAGAAGATATTACAATCTCTTGTTGAGAAATTGATTCCAACTTTTTGAAAACACTTTCTGGTTTTTTCTTAATTGTATATATACAAATATTTGTATCCAGCATATATTTCATGTAAAACCTTCTCTTTCCTGCAAATCCGGTTGAATCCTTTCTGGAATAAAATCATCCGTAAACATATCCAGACTTTTATAGAAACGTTCAAGACTTCTCTTGATCGGTTGATTTCTTCCATTTTTCTCTATTTCTTCTACTTCCGCAATTATATCAAATACCAGAACTTCAATTGTTTTTCCGATATATTCATCCGGGATTTCAATCGTAATCGTTTTCGTTTGGGGTGTGATGATTTCTCTTACCATTTTTTTCTCCGTTATTTCCCTGTAGGGATGTTATTATGTATCTTTTCCAGTATGTGCTGTGGTGTTTTCACCATGGTTTTTACCTGCTTCTCTCTCTGCCTTCTCCCTAACCCACGGCTTGAAGTCATGGGTTAAGGAAAGGGGGCTCTTCCTCTTGATTGAGTTTTCCTTTCCTGTGATGTTCTTCCTGCTTTTCTATATATATAGCAACTCTCTGAAAAGAGCTTCTATCCACTGTAAATGCAGCATAGCCTCTTGCCCAGTAGTATTTGGGGCCATTGACTTTAGTTAGAGGTTAAGGAGAGTGAGTGCTTCTTTCTCTTCAGTCCACAACCGGGCGCTTCCTTTTCCTTAACCCATCACCTCCTCTCACTCCCCTTTCCTCGTAGGAAAGGGGTTGGGGGATAGGTAAGAGTATTCTCAAGTATAACAGCACTATTCTCTAAATATAGCAGAATTATACTCCAGACATAGCCACCCCTTTCCTCGCAGGAAAGGGGCCGGGGGATAGGTAAAATTAGATGATTCTAATGATAGAAGAAATTTCTTCTTAGCCACATTTTAAGGTAGGTAATTTTTTAGCTTTTTACTGTATATCCTTCTTCTTCAATCTGATCCTTAATCGCCTGTAGAAGAGTTTTGGATGGATCGAAGTCTACTTTAACCTCTTTCTTTTCAAGACTCACTTCTACCGAGTGAATACCGCTAAGAGCCTGTACTGCTCCCGTAACTGCTTTCACACAATGCTGGCAGCTCATTCCTTCAACTATAATTGTTTCTATTGCCATTTTAAATCTCCTCTTATTCCGGATAGTTTGTGGATGAAACCGACTCTAAAGCTGCTTTTAACCACTCATAGAAATTATTAAATTTCTTTTCCGGCCTATCATCTCCAATACTGACATAAACCGGGTAATCCTCTGTGTTCGCACTGGTATCAAAAAGAAAGATATCATCATGCCATTTGCCGAAAACGACAAAAGAAGAATCCTTATCGTATTTTTTTGGAGGCAGAAAGTGAAAGGTTCCTTTATCAATGTAGCCGGCCAGCAGGGTTTTCTTGTAATCGGGTGGAAGCTTACAACCCGCGTTCTTTTCAAACTCTTCCACTTCTCTCTGTGTATATCTCGGAGTGCCGGGATGCATATTTAACCTATCAAAACCTCGGATTAAGTCTTCAATATTTTTTGAACTCATTCTATTCTCCTATGCGAACTTTAAAATAAGAATGTTCTGGTACCAATTAAAAACGGGTTTCTTTGTGGGGAAATATTTTTTTTTCTGGAATTATGATGAGATATCTTCCTGTCTTAGCGGGCCTTTCCGGTTTTTTAGCTGTCGCATTGGGAGCTTTTGGAGCCCACGCTCTGAAAGGTATTTTTAGTCCTTACCAGCTCTCGGTTTTTAAAACCGGGAACCTTTATCACTTTATCCACACCTTTGCTCTTCTTTTTTCTTTTTATGCCTATGAAAGAACAAGAGATTCGGCTTTTAAATATTCTTCTTATTGCTTTACTTTGGGCCTATTCTTTTTTTCGGGAAGTCTGTACACCCTTGCTATTACAGGGAAAGGCCTTTTTGGAGCCATAACTCCTATAGGAGGCGTTCTTTTTTTGAGTGGCTGGCTCTTTCACACCCTCGGAGAATACAGGACTCGAAGATAAATTTATACCCCGACTCGCGACCCCGGTAGGAAAAAGGGGCAGCACTGATGCTTCTATATTCCGGGCCGGGCTTACAGTGTGTCTAAAATAGGCTTATCTATTAGCTGCAAGAGCCTGTAGCTTCATTTTCAGACAGGGCTCTTATAATAATCCAGAACCTTTTACAAAAAGATTGACTCCTCTTCTTACAAATAATAATGCTTCATTAGACGATTTTCTTGTATTCAGATTCGGACGATTTTACCGACAAACCCCAAATATTTCGATGAAATGGATAGCGGTTGGCTAATTGGCTGATTCCTTGAGTCCGAATTCTAAAAAGAGAAATCACCAATAAATATTGGGTATTTTTTTTTAAAAAGTAATTTCCTATTACTATTAAGGATTGAATCAAAAGGAGAGTGTGAATGGAATATGTTTATCTGACCCTGGTTGCCGGTGTGCTTGCTCTTTTATTTGGTTTCTGGCGTACTTCCTGGGTTGAAAAACAGGATGCCGGCAATGAAACCATGCGGAATATAGGTTCCTATATTTATGATGGAGCGATGGCTTTCTTAAAAGCGGAATACAAAATTCTCGCAATTTTTGTGCTCGTAGTAGCTGTTATCCTCGGTATTACTGCTGATAATAAACTTTCTTCCAGCATTGTAGCCGTTTCTTTCATCGTGGGTGCTGTTTGTTCAGCTCTGGCCGGTTATCTCGGCATGAGAGTGGCTACCAAGGCGAACTACCGTACAGCTAACGCTGCCCGTACAGGTCTCGTAAAAGCCCTTGAAGTAGCTTTTAGCGGTGGTTCTGTAATGGGAATGAACGTGGTAGGTCTGGGAGTTGTGGGTCTGGGTGGCCTTTTTGTTGCTTATAACCACATATTCATAGAGCCCGGTTCTGCCGATACAGGCAAGCAAATTATTCGGGTTCTGAACATCCTTTCCGGATTCTCCCTCGGTGCATCTTCTATCGCTCTTTTTGCCCGTGTGGGTGGAGGAATTTATACCAAGGCCGCTGATGTGGGTGCTGACCTGGTAGGAAAAGTGGAAGCCGGTATTCCCGAAGACCACCCCTTAAACCCGGCAACTATAGCCGATAACGTGGGGGATAACGTGGGAGACGTAGCCGGTATGGGTGCTGACCTTTTCGAGTCCTATGTGGGTTCTATCCTCGGTTCTATGGTTTTAGCTACGAGCTTCGTAGGAGCTGCTACAGCCGGTGGTGGTGTAATGGGTTTTGAAGGTATCTACCTTCCTCTTTATATTGCCGGTCTGGGAATTGTTTGTTCCATCATCGGTACTTTTTTCGTGAAAGTGAAAGAAGGTGGAGACCCTCAGAAAGCCCTGAACATGGGTCACTTTATTGCATCTGCCCTGATGATTGCTGCAACTGCCGCTTTAGTGAAAGTCGGTCTTCCGGAAACCTGGACATCTGCAGATGTTTTAACCGGTGTAGCCCGTACTTACACCGCCTGGGGTGTCTTCTGGGCAACGATTATCGGTCTGATTGCCGGCCTACTGGTAGGTATCGTAACCGAGCATTATACAGGAACTAATAAATCTCCTGTTGTCAACATCGTAAAACAGTCCACTACCGGAGCTGCTACCAACATCATCGCCGGTCTGGGTGTGGGAATGTATTCAACTGCTATTCCTATTTTACTGATTGCTGCTTCTATCGTAGGTGCTTATATGCTTGCAGGTCTGTACGGAATCGCTATTGCGGCTCTTGGAATGCTGGCGAATACCGGTATTCAGCTCGCAGTCGACGCTTACGGTCCTATTTCAGACAACGCGGGTGGTATCGCGGAAATGGCTCATCTTCCCAAAGAAGTCAGGGAACGTACCGACAAGCTCGATGCAGTAGGAAACACTACAGCTGCTATCGGAAAGGGTTTTGCCATTGCTTCGGCAGCCCTGACTGCTCTGGCTCTTTTCTCCGCTTTCATGCAACAGGCAAATGTTAAGACCATCAACGTGGCTGACCCCTGGGTAATGGCCGGTCTTTTTATTGGTGGAATGCTTCCTTTCGTATTTTCCGCTATGGCCATGGGTGCGGTAGGTCGTGCTGCTATGGACATGATTAACGAGGTACGTCGTCAATTTGCTTCGATTCCCCAACTGAAAGCAGCCCTGGAGCTAATGCGTAAATACGACAACCAGATGGAAAAGATGGACGCTAAGGAAAAAGCTATCTTCGAAGAAGCTAATGGAAAAGCTGAATATGCAAAGTGTGTGGAGATTTCTACTCAGGCGGCTGTTCGTGAAATGATGCTGCCGGGTTTATTAGCTGTTCTTTCACCGGTGCTGATGGGCTTTCTTTTTGGTGCAGAAGCTTTAGGCGGTCTTCTGGCCGGTGTAACGGTTTCCGGTGTGCTTATGGCGATTTTTCAATCCAATGCGGGTGGTGCCTGGGACAATGCAAAGAAAATGTTCGAAGGTGGAATTGATATCAACGGTAAGAACTATAAAAAAGGTTCCGAGCCTCATAAGGCTGCTGTTGTAGGTGACACGGTAGGTGACCCTCTGAAAGATACTTCCGGTCCTTCTATCAACATCTTAATCAAGCTTATGTCAGTTGTAGCCCTTGTGGTTGCACCTCTGGCCCCTTACATGGGTCAGGTCATGAAGTTTATGCAGTAAAAATATACAGGCGGTTTCAATCGATTATTTGCTTGAAGCCGCTTTTTTAATGTTCCCTGAAAAAGCGGGAAAGCCAATGGACAGAGAACTTGAATTGAAGGATGAAGCTGAAATCTGGAATGAACAATATTCCAGGAAGCTTGTTAGCTCAGCCTATATAACCGCCTTCATCGGGATGATGACTTATATACCGGGTACTCTTTTTTCGGCTTTTATCATCGAAGAAAGAGGTAGTCTGGAAAATGTGTATATACGTTTTTTTCCTTTATTTCCAACTCTTATTACGGCTTATCTACTATTCAGAAAGAAAATTTCTGCTAAAGTATTTGCTTATACTATCTGGATGTCTCTTTTTTTATCGGCAGGTTTTGCAGCCAGCAGTCTCAGCAAAAATTTTGATACTTTAATAGCCAGCATACTTGCTAATATTCCTATTATTATTGCACCGGCCATACTCTTATTCTGGCATTATAAGCATAGTCTGTTTAACTGTGTATTCGGTTTTCTTGTTAATGTTCTTTTTGCTTATCTTTTCAATCCTGAAAACTTTTCTAAGTATATTACCTACTGGCTAATTCTTTTACCTATTGCTCTTGCTGCTATTACAATTTCTGGTTTGCGGTATCAGTATTTTCGAATCATCTTCTTCAATGCTCTTAAGCTTGCAAAAGTAAATCAAGTATTAGAAAAGCAAAAACAACAGATTGTAAAACAAAATCTTCAATTACAGGAGAAAAATGAAGAATTAAATACACAGGCTTTTTCTCTTACAGAAATGAATTCCATGAAAAACAGGTTTATCTCTATCATGGCTCATGATCTGAAAAATTCGTTCAACGAAATTTTAGGACTTTCGAAAATTCTAATGGAAGATGCTGAAGAGGAAAGTCTTGAGGATGTAAAAACCTATAGTCGCTATGTTCACAATTCTGCACAGAATACCTATACTATGCTAAATAGTCTTCTGGAATGGTCCAGGGCTCATGATGGAAAACTAATACTCCATCCTCAAAATATCGAAATAAATACTCTTCTTTTAAATGTGATAAGCCTTTTGCAAAGCAGGGCAGACAAGAAAAATATTACCATAAATAGGAATTTTGAAAAGAAGTTATTTCTATATGCTGATGAAAATTCTCTAAGTACCATATTCTTCAATCTTATAGGAAATGCAATAAAGTTTACCTATTTGAACGGTAAGATAGAAATAGACTTAGAGGAAACAGAGTACTGTATTCGTATTAACATTAGGGATAACGGTCAGGGTATAGCAAAGAAAGATTTGGATAAGATCTTTTCTTTAGAACATAATTTTCAAACAGAAGGCACTGAAGGTGAACGTGGAACCGGTATAGGTCTTATTCTCTGTGCGGAACTTATAGAGAAAAACAAGGGACAAATTTCTGTAGAAAGTGAACTCAGTAAGGGTAGTACTTTTAGTCTTTTACTTCCCAAAAGTGAAATTCCATGTGCGGAATCCTAGGGGCCTATGATCTATTAAAACAAAGAACCTTCCCAAAAGAAGTGCTTCAAAAAATGGCTACTGCTTTGCAACACAGGGGACCGGAAAAAGAAGACTTTTACTCAAAACCCGGTTATGCCACGGGAGTCAGACGACTCATTCTCAGGGACCGAGAAGGCGGGAATCAACCGATGCAAACAAATTCTTCCTGTTTTTCTTATAATGGGGAATTATATTCTTTTAAAGAAGACAGGCTAAGATTAAGCAAATCCCACATTCATTTTCATACTTTCTCTGATACGGAGGTTTTTCAAAAAGGCTTAGAAGTCGAAGGTCTCAAGTTTATACAAAATGCAGAAGCCCAATTTGCCTTTGCTTTTTATGATAAGACTTGCCGTTCTTTACTATTAGCCAGGGATAGATTTGGTATTGTTCCATTGTATTATACTTATCACAACAACTGGCTTTTATACGCTTCGGAAATAAAAGCCCTTCTGGCATCCGGAGAGATAAACCCAAAACCCGCCGCCCTTGCTTTAGACCATATTTTAAGCGGTCTTGCCCTGAGTCCGGGAGAATCCTGCTTTGAAAATATATTTTCTATTCCTCCAGGTTTCTACCTGCACATAGACGGAAAAGATAGGAAACTGGAGAAATATGTAGCTTCGTCGGAAGATGAATTTATTCTGCATAAAGAACCTGAGAAAAAACTTATAGACAAGCTGGATGCTCTTTTGCTTTCGTCTGTAGCCAGGCGGCTCGAGGCCGATGCGGATATAGGAGTTTACTTGAGCGGAGGGGTGGATTCTTCCCTGATTGCAGCTATGGCAAAAGAAGTTACAATTTCTGAAAAAAGAAAAGATTTAAGTGCCTATAGCATTCGTTTAGGAAAAGATGAGAGTAGCTTTGCAATAGAAACTGCTAAAAAACTTGGCATTCGACATATAGTTTTAGATGTTCAGGAGAAAGACATTATTTCTGCTTTTCCCGCCGCTGTATATGCTGCTGAAATGCCCGTATTAGACCATGCGAATATATGCTTACAACTACTGGCCAAAGAAGTAAAAAAAGATGGCAGGAAGGGAGTGCTTACAGGTGAAGGGGCCGATGAAGCCTTCGGAGGTTATCCCTGGCACAGGTTTATGAATCCGTTCATTCGAACTATAATATATAAGGGAATGGAAATGTATTTTTCGAATAAGAATATACAAAAGACTGCAGTTTTTAGAAGCTTTAACCAGTACCCACTCTTTCTTTTTCTTTCACATATACGAGATTTGTTTTACTCAAAAGAGTTTAAAGACAAAGTTTATTCTTCTAATAATATCTCTTATCCTCTCACAAAGAATTACCAGGTTAAAAGAAGTAAATTACAGAACTCCTTACATCTGGACTATGAGTGGCTCTTAGCCGGACATCTCTTGATAGACAAGGGAGACAGGGTTTCTATGTCCGCTTCTATTGAAGCGAGATACCCTTTTTTAGATACACAGGTTTTTCAATTTGCAAATCAAATTCCGGATGTTTATAAGTTCCGGGGATTAACAAACAAGTGGATACTGAGAAAAGTAGCAGAACGCTATCTCAGTAAAGAAACAGCCCAAAGAAAAAAGCACATGTTTCGGGCAGAACCTCTTATTCATGGAAAGGCACGTCCTAATTGGGTGGAGGAGCTTTTATCACCCGAATCTCTTCGATTCACCGGCTTCTTTGAACCTGCATTGGTTGAAAAACATTTGTATTCACGAAATCATTCCGGATATTTCAGCAATCCTTTACTACAGGTGGGTTTATCGGGAGTAGTGAGTACGCAACTCTGGTATCATTTATTCTGTGGAGGGAATCTCTGCTCTCTTCCGCCTTCAATATAGAGAATTAAAAGCCGGGGATGTATACCAGAGTAGAAGACCCTTTGCATTGTTCTTCTTTCTGGCTAAATCAATAATTGCCTGTCCGGCTCTTGCCATGTAGATGGGATCCAGTTGTATTTTATCTTTTTGAAATATTTCAATAGCTTCTTTACAGGATTCATTTTCTGTTCCATAAGCTTTTCCGATATAAGAAGAGCTGATAGATAGATCTGTATCTCCATAAGACGTAATTCCATATTTTACCTGTGATAAGCCTGCGAGGTTTCGAATATATAACTTTCCATTCCAGAAACCGGGATAAACCTGAACACTAAAGATAGGAGGAAGAGAAGGTTCTAACTGCCTTGCGAGTTGCAAACCGGCTGTGATTCCACCCGAACCATAGATACAAACCTGGTAATCTACAGGTACGGGCTGTTGTAAAAGTTCTAAGCCGGCTTCTACATAAGCAGAAATACCTCCCGCATTGGTTCCGCCGGGAAAGAGAAAATAGGGTCTTTTCCCTTCTCTTTTTAATTTATGATAGAGGTATAAAGCCCGAAAAGCAAGACTTAGTTCATTTATAGAAAAAGAAATGTCCTGCACCAGAGAACAGGTATTTTGATAAATTGCATAAGAATAGTCTAAATAAGGTTGTTTTAGAAATATCGCATGAACCTTAAAATCGAAAGTTTTTGCGATCTTAGCTGTAGCATTTACATGATGAGAGCCTGTAGTTCCGGCTGTAATGATATCTGTTACAGATTCTTTTTCTAGCAGGGGCAGAATTTTAGCCAGTTTTCTTGCCTTACTTCCGCTGGCCGAGTAATAGGAAAATAAGTCTTCTCGTTTTATCCAGACGGGTGTTCTGAGATACTCAGAAACCTTTTCTAAGTATTGAAGCGGAGTCGGAACCTGAATAAAAGATTTCAATAGCGAAAACCGAACCAATCAAATATGCGGAGAATAAAGAGAAAGAAATAAGCATGAATTTTTGTTCTAAGAGACTGCAAGAGTTTCATTTTTTTATACGGGAGAATCAGTTCAGATCGATTCCAAAGTTCTTCAAATTGTTTTTGAAATTGATTTAAAATCTTTTTATCCTCTGTATACACATTGGTTTCGAGCCAGGCCCCTGAAAAGGAGTTCGGAGTATAGTTTGCCTGACCGGCAATCAGGGAAGCTTTTTTCCCTAAAAAAGCAATGGCTTTACAATGCATCATTTCTGTAGGTCTTGAGGGAAATAGTCTTAGTTCTACATTTTCATTCTTTCTACAGGTATGAATACAGGAAAGATTTACCGTGTTTCGTAAAAGAAAACGAAGAAAAGGTTTTAGGGCCAGGGCATGACAATTATCCACCAGTATACGAAGACGAACCGTTTTTGAAACCAGTAAGAGTTCTTCTAAGGTTTTCAAATCGGAGAAATAAGTTGAGGCCAGGATTATCTCCGTAATATGGCTTTCTGTTATATTATGTATTTCTTTTATAACTGTCTTTAAGATTACAGGACCGGATTCCAGAATTTTATTTTTTGAGTTATAGTTTTGGGATTTTCGTTCAGTTTCTTTTGTGAAAAGGGATTTTAATTGCAATTCTTCTTCGGAGAAAAGAATAGGAAGAGATAGAGCATTTTTAAGGGAAACTAAAGCTATATTCCAGAGTTCTGAAGCCATAGTTCCACGTAAAAGAAATGTATTTTCCTGCCAGAGATAAGCCTGATCGATGATGTTGTGAGAAAAAATCAAACCGGCTTTCCCTGAATCTATGACAAGGTTTTTTCTATGGTCTTCTACATTGTGCAGGCTTTGCCAGCGATTTTGTAGGGAAACCCAGTCTGATTTGGTGTAAGGTCTATTATTATCCCAGGTTTCATGAAATCGACAGATCTTCGGAAATTTTCTATTTTTATTATATAGGGTTTCTCTAAGACTCGCGTTTAAAACAATAATACCTTCCGACTCGAGCCTGTGGCGGGTGAGGGGTGGAATTTTTACAGGGGTAAGGGAAGCCTTTTCTATTGTCTGGGTATCCAATATAACAATGATTTGGATTTCAGGAATCTGTCTTTTTTTTTCGATAAGCCACTTTGCTACTGTATGTGCCCAGGGGTAAGCCTTTTCTATCATCTGCAAAGTCCTTAATTCTCCATTTCCTGAAAATAAATACATTTGCAGGATAATATTTTCTCTGGCAGACTGTATCAAGTATTTGAGTATTCGAATCCTTTGCCGGGGTTTCGGAAAATAAAGTAATTCTTTTTTCACTATATCAATTTTGATAAAGCATAAGAAAGACTTGAAAGTCCGGGTACGGGTTTTTGCTCGTTTTTTTGTATATACGAGCTTATTCCCATCCTATCTGATTTCGACATACCCTTTTTTTTGATTTCTTTATACTGTGTTGCATTCAAGTTTTCTTTGATGGCAAAATACTTCGCTGCCTTTTTCCAGGCAAGAGCAACCTTTTTATCAGAGTAAGCTACTAAAGGTAAGAGACTCAACATTTCAAACTGTGTTCTGAGAAATGAACGCTTTGTGATTACCCCTTCCACTACAATTCTATCGTAACGAACGTGGCTTTTTTCTTCCCTGGCATGTAAGTCCATTACATCCAGAACGGGTTTCCAGCTTTCATCCAATTTTTCTTGCATGACAGGAAAAACGAACAGAGTCATCTCTTCGAACAAAAATGCCATCATGAAAAAAGAAGACAGGGGAGTGTGTCTCAGGATGAGAGAATCAAAGCTTGAACGATGCAGAAACTGAAGTTTATCTTCGGAATATAATTCAGGAGCGATTATTTTAGATAGAGTTTTAAACGCCCGAATATGCTCTTTTTCCTCATAAATAAACTTAGTATATTGCTTTTCCGTTAAGAATTGAAAGATTTTACTTTTATTATATTCCATATATTGAATAATCGAAGTTTCAAAATATACAAACATTTCACACATGAAATAGCTGGCCAGGTGGTTCAGTCGAATTCTTTGTTCTAAACTTAAAGATGTGTTCAGTAGCTGAGGCCAGTGATGTTCCGGGATTAAAAAAGTCTTCGGAACTTCTGATTCATATTGTATGCTATTCCAGTTGAGTGAGTTCATATTTCTTCCTATGCTAAGAACACCATTTCCCAATGGCTTTATAATGAAATCCATAAAAAAATAACATGATAAGGGGCATTCCGATTATATACGGAAGGAACTCTTTTATATCATTAAATTCTACCGCTTGAAAGGGAAAACGGGATAGAGTTCCCTTTAAAATGAAATAAAAGAAAAATATTATACCCAGGTTAAATAATGCAAGAGAAATCCACTGGTATGAAGATAAGTTAAAAAATAGGGGACTATCTTTTTCTCCTCTGTAGAATTCACAGATAAATCGTAAAAGTCCGTATAGCACTAAATAAGTAGAAAAGAATATTCCGGGAATATAAAATAACAATATCATTGTAAGCTGGAAAATTCCAATCCCGATACATCCGAGACTTTCGTATAATTGTACCGGGTAAAGAGGAGTTTGTGAATAATGGGATACCCGAATGGCTTTTGATAGGGGGTCTGTATAGAGAATATGTAGCTGATCTCTTGTGAAATTCGGAATTTCTTTTCCATGGCAACAACCATAATTAATACAGGCAGTTCTTGCATAACCATGTATAAAGCCACCTAAAAGAGCCGAACCATCCAGAAGGGCAAGCAGATTGAAGTTGTCTTTGTAGGAAAAATAAATAAAGGTAGATATTACTCCGAGTAAACCACCAAAAAAACCAAAGCTAATGTTTTTTAAAAAACGATAATCTTTTAGAATACTCTTAAATGATAAAATTATACTTTGAACAAAGGAAAATAGAATTAAATTTAGAGGAGCGTACAGGAGAAGGGAGTTTACCGTTTTTTTTGAGATCCCGAGCCCTACTAACAGGGGAATAAAGAGTAAAAGTCCAAATAGTAAAGAAATAGAACTTACAAGTCCAAAACGGATTAAAAGAATATTCTTATATTTAAATAAAACAATAGGCATACCGGTTTGATTATGTAACCAGTTTTGAATACGAAATTTATAATTTGGCATTAAAGGATGGATCCGTGTATATCATTCGAAAAACCTTCTTTTTTAGGAACTAAACATTTCCAGAAATATATCTTTTTCAACAGACTTACAGGTACTCGAAACCGTGTCAATTTGTAAATCTTTCCAATTATGTAAAAACTCTTCTTTCGATTCTATATTTTCAAAACAGATCACAAAATCATCACCGTAGACACGAAACAATTGTTCTTCCCTTACGTATTTTTTTAGAATATCTGAAAATTTGCGAATTACTTCATTCCCCTGATGCCAGCCAAACTTATCATTGTAATCTGACATCCCGTGAAGTTCGAGTAAAGCAAATTGGGAATATTGAATTTCCGGGATAATATTTCTTATTACCATCCATAAATAAGTATCGTTATATACCCCGGTCAGTTGGTCTTTGAAAAAATAAGAAAATCTTTCTTTTTCTAACTGCGTAGAAGGTAACTGGCTTGTATTCATCTGATTTTTATTCTGAAACTTTTTCGTTGCCCTAATCGCGGCATCAACTACCTCAGGATGATACCATTTCCCTCTGTATAAAAGTAACTCAGCAAGAGCTTCTTCTACTGTTTTTCTTGCCTGGTAAATACGATTCGTTGTCATGGCATCAAAGGAATCTGCAACAATCATAATATGCGAGAGTAAGGGAATTTCATCTCTTTTCGCACGATAGGGATAACCTGTACCATCATATTTTTCATGATGATACTTTATGATATTGGCCAGAGGTTTATAATAATCTATTTTATCTAATATTTGAAAACCTACATCTAAATGTAGTTTTATGAGTTCATACTCTTTTTGAGATAATTTCCCCGGTTTTAATAAAATCGAATCCGGGATGATTACTTTTCCTATATCATGAAGTATTGCGGCTTCTCTCAGCACGGAAATCTCTTTTTGGTTTAATTCCAACTCTTTAGCGATTTCTACCGAATAATCAGCGACCCGTTTTGTATGACCGGCTGTATAAGCATCCCTTTGTTCTATTACCCCTACCAGCATTTCAATTAGCTCTTTATAATGCTTGGCTCTTTCCTGTTCCATATCAAAAATTTTTTGCTTGTGAATTTCGATTTCCTTATTTGATTCAAAGAACTCAAAGAGTCGATAAAATTGGGGAATAACATACTGAGAAAAATATTTTTCAGATTGATTCCAGGGGATGGATCTATGGGTTACTAACTGGTTATACTTTTCAAATGATTTACGGGGAGAAATTTCGCCCTGCTGGTTTACTATTGCTTTTTCATTCGGGTTCCCTCCCCAGGAAATGGTACGGGTCTTTTCTTCCCGGGTCCAGATCCAGAGACTATCCGGATTTGTGCTCAGTTTCAGTACCATGATTCCGGCGCACATTTTTAATATTATATCAGGTAAATTTGGACAGACTCCTACCAGATAGTTGGTATAAAATATTCCATTTTCAATAAAAGTATCTATATTTTCTAATAAAAGAAGAATCTGAGAATTAGAAAGATCGAGATTGTAAGAAATAATTTTATTACGATTATAAAATATAAATCCATCGGATTTATAAATAGACTGAAATAAAAAAGTTTTGCTTGTGATTAAGTTTAGAGCATCCAATTCATTTTCCCTTGATAATAGGATGCCCATGATTATTTCCAGCCTGGCAAGTAACTCACTGTTTTTTCTGGAACTTTCGCTTTCTTCTCTCATCTGGATGATTCCACCCAGTATATTTCCAAATATTTCACAGACACTCTGTAATTTTAAACTGGGAGAATAGGAGGTTCCGTGATGACAACTTATAAGACCCCATAGACTCTGATTCACCAGGATAGAAATGGTCATTGTTGCACAGACTCCCATATTGTTTAAATACTCAAGATGAATGGGGGATACACTTCTTAAGGTACTATAACTCATGTCCAGAGGTTCTGAAATATGAGAAATAGTTTGAAGGGGAACAGGTTTATAATGTATATCTACGATTGTACGTATCATATTTTTACAATATAGATCTCTTGCCTGGGAAGGAATGTCACTTGCAGGATAGTGAAGATTTAAATAGGGTTCCATTTCCTCTTCTTTGGCTTCGGCTATAACTTCCCCATTGAATTCTTCATCGAAACGATAGATCATCACTCTATCATAGCCGCTTAATTTTTTTATTTCCTTTGTAGCCAGATCAAACAAATGAGAGATTTCTTGAGTTGTAATAAGTTTCTTGACAATACCATTTAAGACAAATTCTATCGATTCTATATCTCCTTCGGATAAGCTATTGGGAAGAATTTCTATGATAAATTCTTTTTCTGCATCGCAGATAATAAGATCGATAGGACTCGAAGAAAATAGGGGAATGAGTTTATTTGAAAATACATATTTTTTTTGAAGATTCCAATCAAGTTTACTTAATATCTCGGAAGAAATCTCATCCGGGAAAAGAAAATTCATTGGTTTATCTAAAATTGAAGTAAGGGGTATAACTATACTTACATTTTCACTGGACCGGGTTACTTTTAAGCTAAGCTTGTCAATTGCAATCGAGTATCCATGCGGCTGGATCAGGCTTGGAATGTGAATTTTTTCCTGTTCACATTTTGAAAAATCGAGTTTCTGGCTTTTCATGTTTATGTGTATCCATTAATTGTATAGAGTTGAGTGAAAATAGGTAAACCTCATTTAATTTTTACTTAGATACACCTTTCTATAATCGTGTGGCTTAATTCTTTAAAATCAGAGCTTACTTTTGATACTGCCTCATAGTGAGCTCCTATTGCTCCGTCTGCGGGTTTTAGATTAAAGATGTTTTTTTTCCCTTCCATGGTCATTGCCATTAAGCTTCGATAGTGCCTAATTAAGGCAATACAGTATTTAATGGAATTATTTTACAAAAGGAAAGTCAATCCTTTTTCCTTAGCATAAAGTTTCGAATATCAGAAATCTCTGAGTATTCCACTCTGATTGTATCATTATTATTTTGAATCAAATCTATCTGTTTAATTCTGAGTTCTTTCTCCTGAGATGTCATTACAGGGAAATTCATTTTTTCATTATGATGTTTTATTTCTTTTCCTGATTCCAGTCTATTCTTAACAAAAATTCTATGTTTTTCAATTCGCTTATATAAATACTCATTTAAAGAATCCTTAAATAAACCCACGGTATCTAAAAATTCCTTTTTAAAATAAGACTCCAGTTCAATACCTATACTGTTTCTTTCTGATGCAATAGCAGCTAATGTTGTAGTGCCGGTTCCCCAGAATGGATCCAAAACCCTATCCCCCTTGCAAGAGTACATGTTAATCAACCTGTAAGCCAACTCGAAAGGATAAGCTGCACTTCTGTTCCTGGTTTCCGAATTTTTTATGAGTTGTTTTATTCCTTTGATATCTTCCCAGATATCAGAAAACCAGACATTTCTTTCTTCCCAGAAATAAGAACTTTCACGACGAATCTCTTTCTGCTTCGAATTAAAACTCTTTTTAGGTCCTTTTCGGAATATTAAAATATATTCATGTTCCAGAGTAACATAAGCACCTGCCGGAAACATGCCGGAACCCATAAATTTATTAGGAGCATTGGTTTGTTTTCGCCACAGAATATTTGGTAGATTTTTAAAACCAAGCTGTAAGCACTTTTGAATAATCCTTGCATGATTGGAGAACAATTGAAAATCACCGTTAATACTGCGAGTAGCATCGCCAGTATTAATAATCAAAAAACCACCATCTTTTAGGGATGTATACAAAGATTCCCAGACTATGTCCATCTCCCTGTTCATAAGTTCGAAAGCTAATGATGGATCTTCTTTTAAAATATTTTGAATTTCCGGGTTCATTTGAAAAAAAAGATCATCCCACATCTGGATCATCGGATAAGGAGGCGAAGTAAGAACCAAATCAAGCGAATCTGGTTCGACTAACCCTGATAAAGACCTTGAGTCATGAATAAATATTTTGTGATTGGAACAAGCCATAGACAGTTTTAAAGACCTTTATAAATAAAGTGCCCTAATTGAAAAGTAAAAGATTTTCCTTCAATGCTTTGAGACGAACTTTACACTCCGTTCCAGGGATGGTAAGCGGATATTTAATATTTTGGCAGTATGTTTTTAATAAGAAAAATTAACTCGACAGAGAAGGTATGAAATATAACAAGAATAAGAATAGAATTAGAATTTATATGAAAACGTATTTCTTTATTATTTTATCCTTTCTTTTCAACTGTAGAATTCAGGATATAGAAAAACCTCCCCTTATCAATCTTTTGGGTGGGATAAATCAGACAGGGAAAATTGGAGTAGTTTCTTCTGACCTGGGGCCTGCCGGGAGATATAGTACAATGAGTCTCGATGGACTTTCAGTTCCTTCCAGCTATGTAAACATACATTCCGATGCAGAAGCCAGATATTATTTGGATAAAGTATACATCCTAAATAAGCTAAATCGAGATAATATCCAGGTCATAAACCCGGCTCTTGCTAATATTACAGAAATCGAATTTACCGTGGGGCGAGGAATGAATCCTCAGGATATAGTAGTTCTAAATCAAAACAAAGCCTATGTGACTTTACTTAATGATTCGGGTATTTTGATTGTAAATCCTTCTACGGGTTTACATATAGGAAAAATAGATCTGAGTGCCTATGCTGATAAGGAGGACAATCTTCCTGAAGCCAGTGGAATGATAGAATATAAAGGAAAGCTCTACGTAGCCTTACAGCGTTTAAACCGTAAAGCTTCAGGAGGTATCTGGCCGCCTACCAATTATTCTTCTCTTCTGGAAATCGATACATCAAGCGAAACAGTTATCGCCGAATATCGCCTGAAAGGTAAAAACCCGGTAGGACAAATTCAACTTATCAATCTCGATGGAGAGCCTCATCTTGTTTTTGCCTGTCCGGCTTACCAGGGTTTTAACTTTAAAATTGATGGCGGAGTGGAAGCCTTTAATCTCAGGACAAAAACTTCAAGAGCGAATTATTTATATTCAGAAGAAACAGCCGGTGGAGATATTTTAGAAGCCATACTCCTGGATGAAACTACAGCTTATGCAATTGTCCAATTTCGGGATTTTAGTTCAGCATTACATCGTTTTAATCCCCTTACCGGTGAAAAACAAAAAGAACTTAGCTTTTATCCGGCAAGCGGGGGGTATGTAACCGGTTTACTGATTGCACCCAATGCCTATCTTTATACCGGGGATAGTTCCTACACCAATCCGGGAATTATGATTTATGATAGTAAAAATGCTGATAAAAAGGTGGTTCCCTTACCGGTAAATGTGGGACTCAGACCTACCGGGATGATATACATACCATGAGAATATTCATATATATAATAATACTTATAATCTTAAGTCCCCTGTGGGCCGATGAAAACCCGGAAGTAAAAGAAACAGAAAAAGTACGGGTTGTTGGAAAAAAAGATAAAGATGAGTATGAAAGTCTCGAAGGAACCGAGAAAAATCCCAGTGGTTTTAGTTCCGTAATTCCCCTGGAGGATACAAAAGATAAATATAACTCCATAGACGAAGTTTTAGAAAAAGAGTCAGGCCTGCGTGTAAGAAGATACGGAGGGCTCGGAGCCTATTCCACCCTTTCTATTCGAGGAGCAAATCCGAACCAGGTAAAATTCTATATCGATGGAGTTCCTATTAATAATAATGTGGGTGGTGAGATTAACCTTGCCGAACTTCCCTTTGAAAATTTGGAGAGCATTGAAGTTCATAAAAGTGGTTCCTCTTACGGGCTGAGTTCTTCTTCTGTGGGGGGAGCGGTTAATTTAAAAACCAGAAAAGGAAAAAAGAAAAAGAAAGAAAGTCGGATTCTTCTCGGAGGAGGAAGCTTTCATACTATTAAAGGAACTGTATCTCATTATGATAATACGGGAGAAGATCTGGGTTATGGCTTTCTCGCATCCTCTGAAAAATCTGATGGAGACTTTCGTTTTCGTAATGATAATGGAACACCGGTCATTAATACCTATGATGATTATGATGACATTCGTAAAAACTCCTGGTATGAACGCTCAGCGGTTTCCGGAACAGTCAATCTAAAAAAAGGAAATACAGAGTACAAGTTATTTAATGATTTCTTATATAGGATGTACGGTCTTCCGGGTCAATCAAACCGTACAGAAAAAGTAAAACGAAAATATCTAAGAAACACATCGGCTCTGGGAAGCACAAGCAAGGGTATTGGTTTTGATAATTTGAACCTTTCAACAAGGCTGTATTATACAGGAATGCGGGACCAGCTTTTCGACCCCAAAGAAGAAATCACCTATTCGGAACCTAATTCAAGAGCGGATATACAGCAGTACGGAATTCACCTTTTACCCGAAATTTATCTTCTTTCGTATCATCAAATTTTACGTTTCATGTTCGGACTGGAAAGGGAAACCTTTAAAAATGATAAGAGAAACACAGATGATAAAATAGTAGAAAAGCTTCCACGAAAATTTAGAAGCCATGATCTGGTTCAGCTGGAAGATGAGTTCCGCTTTTTTAAAAAGAGATTGCGAATCATTCCTTCTTATAAATGGGAAATCTATCATGATAGATATAATGAGAATATTCTAAAGAAAGATTATTATAATCTAACAGAGAAGGATAGCTCTATTCAGAGACTTACCTCGAAGAAGCTCGGAGGACTCATTGTTCCTTATAAAGAAAAACATCTGGAATTTGCCTGGAAAGCCAATGTGTCGGAAGAATACAGGATGCCCGACTTTTTAGAGCTATTCGGAGAAAGAGGGAGTATTATCGGAAACCCAAATTTGAACCCGGAAAAAAGCCGAAACTTTGATACCGGTCCAGTAATAGAGCTAAACTATGAGAATCTTTCTTACCATACTTCTCTTGTTTATTATTCCAAAAATATTCTGGATATGATTCAGTATGTTCCGAATTCCCAGTTTACCCTGCGACCGGAAAATATCGACAGTGCCTATATAAAAGGATTTGAATGGAATCAGAAGCTAAAACTTTACAAAACCTGGATACTAAAAAGTAATTACACCTACCAGAAAGCTATAAATACCTCCGATTCCTATAGCTTAAATGGAAAATATTTGCCCCTGCGACCCATGCACGAATGGCAGGCCGGAATTTATTATAAGGCTGAAAAATTGGAATGCGGTCTGGAAAATACCTTTATTGGAGCAAATTATAAGGATAGAACCAACGAATACCAGAATTACCAGGAGGCCCGCTGGATTTATAATACCTATTTCACTTATTATCTATATAAGAATAAAGAAAAGGATTCGGAAACAGAAGTCTATATAAACTTCCAGATAAAAAATATCGGGGATAAACGCATTTCGGATATCGTAGGCTACCCCCTACCCGGCAGGTCTTACTATGCTTTCTTGAGTGCGAAGTTTTAGTATCCGCACAAAAAATCAGTGATGGAGGAACTAGCAACATTTTCAAGACCGATTTTGTTTAACTCGGCAATTGTTTCGCTTCTTTCATTTGGTTATTATTTTTTAGTTGAATTGCAAAATTACAAGTCTTTTTTCTTTTCATCCGCTTCGAACCAGCTATCAGAAAACCCTCCCATTGTCGGAACAGGATGCTTACTCAGCACAAGTTAATGACAAGCTTGATGTAGTATTTGATCTAAACTATACTTCAAGAACATCGTTTAAATATTTCTGCAAACGCCCGGTATTTTTATTATTCTTTTTTCTTCTGGTAGGATCTATAATTTGTAAAAGCCAATCAGATTTTTTACCGTTATAGTGTTCTATTAGCCTTTTTTCAACAGCGGCGGGTTGCCAGACGGAAAGTCTTTCCAGTCCCATACATTCTTCTATTGTTGCTTTTCTTCTATTGCCATTTTCGACAATTTCAAATATTTCTGGATTTAGAGCGTCCTGAACGAAACGTGGTGGTTCTTTTAATAGTGATTCTTCCAGAGGAATTTTTCCAATTTTCAACCACCTGCCTCTGGTAATTGCATAATTTTGCACGGATATAATAAATAAAATTGGGCTGGATATTATTTTTGTAAGGTCTTCTATTTCGTCTGTTGTGCGGTGATCGTAGAAAGCAAAAGAAGTTCCGGGTAGTATTCTGGCATAGGTATGATAATCCTCATTTAGGGGAACTTTAATTATAGAACCTATGGTTCTGTGTTGTTTTACTTTCTTCTCTGTCATAGCCCTGTAAATAACCAGAAAACGGCAATCAATGAAGTTATGCTACCAAAAATCTTTAAAGCGGTCAAGAGATATTTCTTTTTCTTCGGGTTCCTGTCACTAATAGAATTGATGCTATTTCCGGAAGTTCCACCTTTAGATTTTGCTCCACCATTATACTCAATAAGCATTTGCTCTCTGCCTCGAATTGCTTCATAATTATTGGATATTTTGTCTATATCATAAACATCAAAACCATCTTCATTTTTATGATGACTACTATCTCTCTTGGCCATAATTTTCTCTGCTAACTCTTCTTCTTTAAGACTTCCATCATCAATACCACTTGCTCTTCCTGAATAAACTTCTAAATTTTCAGGATTTGTTTTAGTATAGCTAACATGTAAACGTTTAGAGCTACTCATTATTTTAGTAATAATTATAACTTGTATATGTTTCAAGTAATTTTTACATAAAGCTTATTGCTGCTGTTCTTTTTTATAGAATCTTTATTGTACGAATCCTGCTCGGAACCCAATTCAAGATTAGAAGCCATGATCTGGTTCAGCTGGAAGATGAGTTCCGCTTTTTTAAAAAGAGATTGCGAATCATTCCTTCTTATAAATGGGAAATCTATCATGATAGATATAATGAGAATATTCTAAAGAAAGATTATTATAATCTAGCAGAGAAGGATAGCTCTATTCAGAGACTTACCTCGAAGAAGCTCGGAGGACTCATTGTTCCTTATAAAGAAAAACATCTGGAATTTGCCTGGAAAGCCAATGTGTCGGAAGAATACAGGAGGCACGCTGGATTTATAATACCTATTTTACTTATTATCTATATAAGAATAAAGAAAAAGACTCGGAAACAGAAGTTTATATAAACTTCCAGGTAAAAAACATTGGGGATAAACGCATTTCGGATATCGTGGGCTACCCCCTACCCGGCAGGTCTTACTATGCTTTCTTGAGTGCGAAGTTTTAGTCAGGGAAATATTACGGGACTATATTCCCCAACAAACCGATTTATGCTTCGGCCTGGCTCAGAACGAGCACCGATAGTCAGTTAGCTATTTCCACCTTTCAGATTGACAGTATGAACCTCAGATGTAGACAGCCTGAACCTCTGAGGTGCTTAGTCTGAACCTCCGAAGGAGAAGTTTAAACCTCGGAGGTAGATAGTACGAACCCTGAAGGTGGAAGTTTGGACCTCGGAGGTAGATATTACGAACCCAGGAGGTGGAAGTTTTAACCTCAGACGTGGATAATATGAATCTCCGAGGTGAAAACGTGAACCTTCGGGGTAGGTATTTATGATTTATCCTTCTCAATCGTTCGATGGATCGCCCACAAAATAAATTACTTGCTAATAAAATTGCAATTTATGAGAATATGTTTAAAGGCTAAAGATTGTATGAAAGTTACATTTGAATTAGAAAGCCAAACCGAAATAGATATAGTCATGAGATTTTTAAAATCTATCGAATCCTCTATTCATTCCTTAGATTGAAAGCGTGGAATAGAAATTGATCCTTTGCGATACGAATATTTTTATCAGTGCTTTTAATGGCATTCAAGAAACAACAGAATACGTTGAACTATATAAACTCAGTCATGATTTGTTCTTCTGGAGCGAGCAAGTGCTTGTTCGCTTACGTTAAAAGAAAAAACCCAGCTTTCTTGAGTGCGAAGTTTTAGTCAGGGAAATATGTGTTTACGGGACTATATTCCCCAATAAACCGTCTTTGTTGCTGAAAACTAAAAAAGCAATAAACATATTCTTTTTGCTTTTTGGTACAATCCGGGCTTGACCTCAAAAGCCTATACCTGATTATTGTCATATCATAAACATTCTAAAACTACGGGATATTCCATGAGCAATACAGAAGATTATAGCAACAAAGGTGGTTACCTTATCTTTACTTTTTCTATGGTTTTTACACTGGCATTTTTTGCTTACCTGCTTTTCTTTCATCCGGGTGTAAAACTTGACACCAGTATCAAAAAAAGCACTTCTATAGAAAATAAAACCAAGTAAATCGTTTCATGGTTTTTAAAATCCTCTTTCTCTATTTTTTTATCTGTGTTTCTGGACTCTCTTTGCTGGCTTACGATCCTTCCAAACAGCCAGTAAAGAACGAAACCCCAACACATTTAAAAGATATTGGGGTGGATGAAAGACCCGGAGCGAGTCTCAGTCTCGATACAGTGTTTCGGGACGAGAAAGGAGAAGAAAGACCTCTTTCTTCCTTTTTTAAGCAACAAAAGCCTATTCTTCTCGCCCTGGTCTATTTCAGTTGTCCGAATCTCTGTAATTACCAGTTGAATGGCTTGACCAAAAGTCTTAAAAAATTGGACTGGTTAACCGGAAAACAATTCGAGGTAATGGCTATCAGTATAGATCCCAAAGAGGACTCTACTCTGGCAGCACAGAAAAAAGAGGCATACCTGAATGAATATGCCAGATCGGGTGCATCCGAAGGCTGGCATTTTCTAACAGGAAAAGAGGAAAGTATTCATAAAATTGCCGGCGAAGTCGGGTTTCGTTACAAATGGAATCCGGAAGCCGAACAATGGGCACATGCAGCAGCTACTTACGTTTTAACCCCGGATGGGAGAATTTCTCGCTATCTTTACGGGATTGATTTTGATCCACAAACCGTAAAGCTTTCTTTGGTAGAAGCTTCCAATGGAAAAATCGGAAATTTTGTAGACAGGGTGTTATTGTTTTGTTTTCAGTTCGATCCAAAACTGAATCGCTATACCCTGTTTGCCTATAACCTGATGAGGGTTGCAGCAGGTTTGACCGTTTTATTTATAGGAGCATTTATGCTTCTATTCTGGTTTAAGCAAAAGAAATCAAAGGAGATACAAGGAGTCCACCGGTAATGAACTTCATTCACCTCGCAAATTCATTTATGCCACCTGACGCAGCTACTTACGCGAAAGGTTTAAATGGCTTATACATTTTCCTGTTAGTATCCAGCTTCATCGGCTGTGTTTTATCTATCGGGGGAATGATCTATTTCACATATAAGTACAGACGGAAGTCCGATAACGACAAAACCGCCTATATCACCCATAATTACACCCTCGAATTCCTCTGGAGTTTTCTTCCTCTGGTTGTGTTCCTGGTGAGTTTTTTCTGGGGATATAAAGTTTACAGCCACATGAAGACTTTTCCCAAGAATGCATACGAGGTCAATGTTACCGCTATGCAATGGAGCTGGAGTTTTCGCTATAAAGAAGGAATTGAAACAGCCAATAGGCTGGTTGTTCCTTTAGGCAAACCGGTCAAGCTACTTATGACTTCCAAGGATGTACTCCACAGTTTTTTTGTTCCGGCTTTCCGTAACAAGATGGACGTACTTCCCGGTAAATACACCGCCTACTGGTTTGAAGCTACACAGGAAGGAGAGTTTGACCTTTTCTGTACAGAATACTGTGGTTTTTCCCATTCCGGCATGATAGCCAAGGTTGTAGTATTGAAACAGCCTGATTTTGAAGCCTGGATAAAAACCGAAGAAGAAAAAGCCAAAATGGCCAATACAAAAGACCCGGTTACCCTGGCAAAAGTCGGAAAGGAAATCTTCGAAGGAAAAGGCGCCTGCTTTAGCTGTCACTCTATTGATGGTTCTCCCAAAGTCGGTCCGAGTTTAAAAGCCCTTTCCGGTGCTAAGAGGGAATTCGCCGATGGCACAAACGCAGTAGCCGATGAAAACTACCTTCGGGAATCCATTTTACAGTCCCGTGCCAAAGTAGTAAAAGGTTTTGCTCCTTCTATGCCAATTTTCCAGGGCCAGTTGAAGGATAACGAAGTTCTCGCTCTTATCGAGTACATTAAAACACTGAAATAATTATTAGGAGTTTAGATATATGTCACAGGCTCATACAGCAGGTGGTGAAAATCACAATTACCTGAACCATGAAAAAGGCCTGTGGTCCTGGTTAACCACCGTAGACCACAAGCGTATTGGTTTGATGTATTTTATCGCCATTGCCCTTTTCTTCCTCGTAGGAGGAATTTTTGCTCTTCTGGTCAGGTTCGAACTCATTGCTCCGGGTAAAACCCTGGTAGATGCAGGAACCTACAATAAATTCATGACTTTACATGGGGCCATCATGGTCTTCATGGTAATTATCCCCGGAATTCCGGCTTTCTTGGGAAACTTTTTTCTTCCTATTATGGTCGGAGCAAAAGACGTTGCCTTTCCCCGACTCAACCTGACAAGCTGGTATGTTTTCATGCTGGGAGCTATCCTCGCTGTTCTTTCTCTTACCATGGGTGGAGTCGACACCGGCTGGACTTTCTACACTCCTTATAGTATCCGCACAAGCGGTGGAGTGGTGATTATGGTAGTGGGTGCATTTGTAATGGGGATGTCTTCTATCCTGACCGGCTTAAACTTCATTGTAACCGTTCATAAACTTCGGGCTCCCGGAATGACCATGATGAGGATTCCCCTATTCGTATGGGCTCTTTATTCTACCGCCATCATCCAGATGCTGGCTACACCGGTTTTAGGAATTACCCTTTTACTTCTTATTGCAGAGAGAGTTTTAGGAGTGGGAATCTTTGATCCGAAATTAGGTGGAGACCCGGTTCTCTTCCAGCACTTCTTCTGGTTCTATTCTCACCCGGCTGTGTATATCATGGTTTTACCTGCCATGGGTGTTATCAGTGAACTGGTGACTACTTTCTCCCGCAAAACAATTTTTGGTTATACGGCCATTGCTTATTCCAGCCTCGCGATTGCGGCAGTGAGTTTCTTCGTCTGGGGACACCACATGTTTGTAAGTAGCCAATCTGATTTTGCCGGGATCATGTTCTCTATTATCACTGTATTCGTAGGGGTTCCGACGGCTATCAAGGTTTTTAACTGGGTAGCTACTATGTACAAAGGTTCCGTCCGACTCGATTCCCCCATGCTTTATGCACTCGGTTTTCTCTTCCTCTTCAGTATCGGGGGGGTTACCGGGATTATGCTGGCAACCCTCGGTATGAACGTCCACTTCCATGATACTTATTTCGTAGTCGCTCACTTTCACTACGTGATGGTAGGAGGAGTGCTTATGGCTTTCATGGGAGGAATCTTCTACTGGTTTCCAAAAATGTTCGGTAAAATGTGCCATGAAGGAATGGCAAGAATTTCCTGGGCATTTATCTTCATTGGTTTTAACGTAACCTTCTTTCCCCAGTTCATTTTAGGAGCGATGGGAATGCCGAGAAGATATTATGACTATATCCCGGAATACCACTCTCTAAACCAGATTTCTACTATAGGATCCTGGATTATCGGCACCGGCTTCTTGATTGCCCTGATAGCTATGATTCACGCCCTGATAGCCGGAGAAAAAGCCAGCAAGAACCCCTGGGGTGGAAAAACTCTCGAATGGTATACCGATGGAGATCCTCTTCCTATACACGAAAACTTTAAAGAAATTCCAGTAATTACGGCAGGTCCTTATGAGTATCGCTAATCCAGAAAATACAACAGAAGCACCCGTTTTTCACCACGCTCATCACTTCCAAAGTGCTGAGCACCAGTATTCTTCTTCCAAACAGGGAATCTGGCTCTTCATGGTTACAGAAATTCTCATGTTTGGTGGCCTTTTTGTGGCTTACCTTATTTATCACAGTTTGTATCCGGAAATTTTTCATCATGCAAGCCAGCTTTTGAATGTGAAAATGGGAGCTGTCAATACAGTTGTTCTGATTACAAGTTCTCTGACAATGGCTCTTTCGATTTATTTCCTGCAAATAAACGATACAAAGAAGGCGGCTGCGAGTCTTGCCATTACCTTTGCCTGTGCCATGACTTTCATGGTGGTAAAATACTTCGAGTATTCCCATAAGATTCACATGGGAACCGTTCCCGGTAATTATGCCTATATCCTTGATAAAAATGGAGAAAGGGTAAAACCGAAAGTGGAAGCCCTGGTGGAACAATCTGCCGGAATGACCAACCGGGAACTGGAAGAAAAGCTTCATATGAACCGTACCGAACTGGATCACTACAAAGCCCTGATAAAACTTCAGACCTTCAATGGAGAAGAAAGCACCGGTAAAAACTGGCCTCTATTCTTCGGCTTCTATTTTGTAATGACCGGTCTGCATGGTATTCACGTTCTTATGGGTGCGGGTTTGATTTTCTGGTTACTTTTAAGAACGATTCGCGGAGACTTCAGTTCGGCTTATTATACTCCTGTTGAAGGTGTCGGGCTTTTCTGGCATATTGTAGACCTTATCTGGATCTACTTATTCCCATTACTTTATCTGGTAGGTTAATTTATGGCTAATCATAACAATCACGAAGAACACCACATCATTCCGATTCCCATTTATCTTATGACTTTCGGAGTTTTGATAATGGGTACTATCATTACCATTTTTGTAGCCGAGTTTGATTTTGGAAAATGGAACATGATCATTGCAATGCTGGTAGCTACTTTTAAAGCGAGTTTTGTAATGCTCTATTTCATGCACCTGAGGTATGACAGCAATATGAACCGGGTGATTTTTGGTTCCGGTTTTGCATTTTTGATTTTGCTCTTTGCCTTTACCCTCGTTGATATTATCACAAGGGTAAAACAGGTTACTTCTTTCTAAGCAAAAACTACTACTTCAAAATTCTACTCTTTGCAGAATGACTTCGATAATTATTTGGAGTCATTCTGTTTCAAACCTGATACGGGACTTTTAAACCCGACTCTTTTTTAAACCTAAAATGGCCGTTGACAAAGTCGATTAGATAAAGTATACAGGTAATATGTTACGCATCGGCTATGGTGAGGGCAATTTCGAGAACCTGAGAAAGGATAAATGTTTATTTATCGATAAGACCCATTTTATTCCTAAAATGGAACCGATAAAAAAGTTTTTCTTCATACGCCCACGACGCTTCGGCAAAAGCTTATGGCTGAGTCTTTTAAAGTCCTATTACGACATCAATGCAAAGGATAAATTTGATACACTCTTTGCAGATCTCTACATCCAGAAAAATCCAACAGAATTACGAAATACTTATCTAACACTTTACCTGAACTTTTCCGGGATTCGGGGAGATGATTTTAGTAAATTGCAAAAGAGTTTTGATTATAGTGTGAATTTGTATGTTGATTCGTTTATACAATCTTATAAAAAGTTTTTACCCCATGATTCATTAGAAAGGTACCGAGCTATTGTGGGTAATCTAACCGCCGCTGATATAGTTGGGTTTATATTAAATGAAGTGGAAAAGACATCTTATAAAATCTATGTTCTTATTGATGAATACGACCATTTTGTAAATACCCTGGTAGCAGAAGGAAGGGATGCGACTCCTCTTTTTATCTCGCGGGAGAGCGGTGGTGAACGTTCCGGCTTTGTCCGTCATTTTTATGAGAAGCTAAAAATCGGCAGCGATTCGGGGGTTATGGAAAGATTTTTCATGACGGGAGTCTCTCCTATTATGCTCGATGAATTGTCGAGTGGATTTAATATCATGACCAATATGACGACAGATAAACGGTTCAATGAGATGTTAGGTTTTTCTAGGGATGAAGTGAATTCCATTTTAGATAGAATTCCACCTGAGAAATATGAGTCGAACCCGAGAGAGCAGGTACTGTACGACCTTCAACATTATTACGACGGCTATTTGTTTTCTCCCGGTACAGATACAACTCTTTTCAACACCGATATGGTTTTGTATTTTGTTGAGAAATTTCAGAGTTATGGATACCCGGAAGAAATTCTGGATATGAATGTAAAGACGGATTATGAAAAGTTGCAGGGTCGGATTGTTGGTGTAAGCGGTAGAGAAGAGTTGCAGAGAACGATAGAAAACATAGTGAATGAAAACACCATACGCTTTAACCTGGTTGAGAGGTTTACTTTTAAACACCGATTCGGACATGAAGAATTAAATTCCCTGCTGTTTTATCTGGGGCTATTAACAAAATCAAAAAAACCTTTCACCTATGTTGTACCCAATCATGTAGTTCGTAAGCTTTTCTGGGAATACTTACAGATGTTTTTACGAATAGAAAAGAACATCGCTTTCGATTCAGTGCTATTACACGATACGATAGCCGACATGGCGGAAAGTGGAAAGATAGAAAAATTACATATCCTCATTTCGGAGTTTTATCAGAAGAAGTTATCCAATTATGATTTTTCGAATCATTCAGAGAAGCATGTAAAGTTTATGCTGGTCGCCTACTTCACTTTAAGTGGAATCTATAATATTATCTCGGAAAGAGAGCTTCCCGGCGGAAAACGAATCGACCTCTTATACGAAGGAAATCCCGCGTATGATGACTATATAAAGTATAATTATATTATGGAGTTAAAATATATTAATAAAGAAAAAGAGTCTCAAGGAAAGGAGATCCGTGAGAAAGCTATAGAACAGGTAAAAGAATACTATAACATTTACACGGAGAACTTCCAAAGAAAAAATAAGAAAACGAAAGCTCTTCTTATCATGGTAAAATATACCAAAGAAAGCGAATTAATTGAGATAGTTTAGACAGCCCGCATTCTTTTTGCTTGTTTAAAGAAACTCTTCGATAAGTCCTCGCACATCAATAAAAGAATGCAAGGCATTCAAATTTCCGCTGAGACCGATAAGTGTTCTATTGACAAAGATTAAGTCCGCCGGAACCTGAATGTTCACTAAAACGTAACCAGGCTAAGAATGAGGGGATACGATGAAAAGGAGTATGTCTGAAAAAAAATGCCTTGACATGACTTGGATATATTATATTTTAATACAAAAAGACTTAAATATTCGAAAAATAGCAAGGTGGCTCTTCATGTTAAAGGTAAAAACATTTTTTTTAATAGTGGTTTTGTATAGCTTATCATCCGTCCCGATTTACTCTCAGGACAAAAACCAATCACAGATTCGAGCAGAAAAGAAGGTTCAGATCGGTTTAATGGCTTTCAATAGGAATTTCTTTTCTTTTTTTGCATTTAACCTGAATTCAAAGTTTTCTGCTGGTGTGAGCCTCAGTGGCTCTCGCTCAAAAAAACACTTTGATGTGAATTCAACAGTTATTACAAACCCAATTGGAACGATAGGGATTTTTCAGAAGATTGAAAATAAGGATACTACATTCGGTCGTGCCGGTTTATTCCTAAGATGGTATCCTTTTGAGAATGGTTTTTTTATTTCTATGTCTACAGGTATCAGCAAATACTCAAAAAGATCTGAGAAACTTTCCTATACCTTCGATAATTCAATACCCATGACATATTTGAAATATACGAATAATCTTTCAAACCGCGTTGATGCAGGTTTGGGCTTAGGTTATCAACATATTTTCTCAAGTGGATTTTTTATTGATGCCGGTCTTGAGCCATTTATTATGAGCAAAACAAAGTCCAATATCTATATTACAGATTTATATTCATCTTCAAGCATAAACCCCCTTGTAAACTATTACACGACGAAGACTTCTTTGAGACGTGAGTTTCAAGATTCCAGCAGAGGTATTAATTTTCATTTTAATGTGGGTATTGCTTTCTGAGTATTCGTATCATAATGTGTTTAAAGAAACTCTTCAATAAGTCCTCGCACATCAATAAAAGAATGCAAGGCATTCAAATTTCCGCTGAGACCGATAAGTGTTCTATTGACAAAGATTAAGTCCGCCGGAACCTGAATGTCCATTAACTTCCAGGTATATTTTTCTTTTACACGAATTAAAGCCTTGAAAATATGTCTTTCTCCAGCAAAAGAAAATCCACCCTTACTAAATACAGGCTTCATTAGCTCTCCGTATTCCGAGGTAATCTCTTCTTCTATCGTCCTTCCATCGGCATGATAAATCCCAAGCTCTTTTAAAGCTTGCGGCATCTCGGATAATTCCTTATTTAGTAAATGTTGTAATATCTTTTTAAAACTGAGGACAAAATCTTCCGGGAGAACTTTGACACTACCGAAATCATACAATATAATCTGTCCATCCGACCTAAATGCAAAATTGCCAATATTCGGATCAGCGTGTAAAAATCTATGAACGAACATTTGTTCTATAAATGAACGGTAGAGATTTGTTCCCCAGAGATCCAGAAGCGACTGTTCAAAGTTTCCTTTTTGTATATCATGAATGTCATAGGCTTGAACAAACTCCGAACTCAACACTCTTTGTGATGAAGCCTCTTGAATCGGAAGCGGTACATACACTATATTGGAATTTTTATAAATAGAAGCAAATCGATTTTGATTTTTAAACTCCATCTGATAATCCAATTCATATAATAATTGTCTATTTAATTCCTCCCAAATACTTTCGATGTTTATTTTCAAAAAAGTAGAAAATAGAAGCTTAAATAATACTCTCAGATTCTTTAAATCACTCTTGATAATTTCATCAATTTGTGGATATTGGATTTTAATTGCAACTTCCCTTCCATCTTTTAAGGTCCCCCTGTGAACCTGCCCTATCGAAGCCGAAGCGAAAGGTTTTTCTTCAATAGTTGAAAAGATTTCCTTATAATCAGGAAAGTCTTCCTTTAAAACAGTTTCCATAGTAGAGAAAGGTAAAGGTGGAGCTTCTTTTTGTAAAAGCTGGATAACCTGTAAAAGTTCCGGTGGCATGAGACCTTCCTGAAGGGAAAGCATCTGCCCGATTTTCATGGCACCACCTTTCAACTTCCCCAGTGTTTCGAGAATTTTTTGTCCATTATTGAACCAAAATTCAGCATTACGTTGTGCTTTCTTCACCTCACTACTGAAAAGGTTTAAGGTTCCATTACCGAGGATGGAAAAACCAACATTGCTTACCATCCCCCCTATTTTCATAAAACGTGAAAACGCCGATGTTATAAGAGTATCTTCCGAATGGCTCATAATCTACCAAAATGTTTTTAATAAAATATGTAAAGAATTAAATACCCAAAGATGAACTTACAGCGTATCTTAAAATAAGCTTATATACTAAAGAAAAGCAAGCAGCAAGAGCCTGGCATCATTTATGGGTGATTTTTCTTTCTCTTTCGTATTTCTTTTGCCCGACTACGATTCACTTCTATTAATTCTTTTTGAAAACCTTTTACGAGTTCGTCCGAATCTTTATTGATCCTGTCAATCATTCTATCCGGTAACAAATACCATCTTCCGGAAGAACTGACCAGAACTTCTCCCTGTGCGCTTTTGAGTGTAGCCCTGGTGTAAAGTCTTCTTTTTCGTACGGTAGTAATCCAGGCATGAACTTCTACTACTTCCTCAAGCGGAGTCGCTTTATGGTAGCGCAGATAAAGCTGGTCGGTCATAACTATGTGACCGATGTGGTGGGCTAAAACCCCCTGGGCTTCATCCAATAGCGCGGCTATCGCACCACCATGAACGAGACGCCTTTTTCCGGGTGCCCCCTTTTCATGGCCGAGAAAGTTATGGGTAAACTTTACTTCTCCATTTTCCTCATCAAATAAAATACTGGCTTTCAAGCTCGCAAAATTTTCACGTCCGCATACATAGCAGTCATCGGGGTGAAGGTCGGGAGCAATTCGGCTTGGCTTCACAATGTCTTTTTTTTCCATGTCACTAAGGATCTTCTACAAGGAATCTTCTCATCCTTACAGTCCTTTTCTGATTTTACGTTTACAAAATCAGGCTATTTTTTATCATACCGATAATTTTTATGCCTGCCCTTTATTATCTGAACTCACTTTTTGAATACGAAATCGCCCATTTTCCGAATCTGTATCAACCTTCAAAACTCGAAATAAACTACGCTTCTGCCTTATCTCATCTTTTCTGGCTACTTTCTTCCCCGGAAGATCAAGTCTTTTTACCCTATCAGGTAGATGAAAGCCTTGCATCCGAATGGAAAAAGAAAGGCCTGCAATTCGGAGAAGTTTACGCAGGAAGTTTTCAGCCGGACTCTCTTATTCTCTGGGGACAAAACTTGAATTGGAAGCAGAACCGCTGGGAACATTCAAAGGAAAAAACAGAGTCTGCAAGGCTCTATAATTCCAAGTTCCGACAGGCGAAATATAAGCTCAACTTGCAAATACCCGGAATTCTTCCTATTTTTCATACGGAGATGCTTAAAGACGAACTTTTATATGTGCAAAAAAAGGAATTTAGCTTTTCCGGGAAAGGAAATCGATTACGGAAAGGTTCGGATTGGAAGAAGGAAAATCCCGAGACAGATTCTGTGTGGGAAGAATGGAGAGAGCACAGAACTCTGGATTTCAGCTGTATTGCTGAAAAAAAAGGTTCGGATATGCAGATTCTGGGATACACCCGGATGTTAAATTCTCCGAGAGGAACTTACAGGGGAGCGATTCTTTCCTCTCCGGAGAGTCTTCGTATACCGGCTAACTATTCCGAACAGGTTGAAAAATTCATTTTCGGGTTTGCGAAAAGCTATGAAGGTCCCTTTTCTGTGGATAGTTTCTGGTTTCAGGATGAAAGGGAAGAAAATTTACAATATATCAGTGAAGTGAATTTTCGTTATTCCATGGGGAGAATCCTTTTAAAACTACAGGAAAAATTAAAAGAAGATTCCTCGGCAATTCTCCTATTAAACCCTGAAGAGGCCCGGGAACTCGAGAAAACTTTTTCTCTTTTACAGGTATGTCCATTTTTTCAAATCTCCCGTGTAAAAACCGCTTATTTTTTTATAGGCCTAAAAAAACATGGTGAAATTCAGCTCCTTCAAAACTTAAAGAATTTGTCCTATAATAGCTGAAGTTATAGTCTAAAGGGAAATATGAAACTGGACATCCAAACCTTAAAAACTCCCCTGAATAAAAGTTCCAAACATGGATTGGAAAGAGAAGCTCTAAGGATTGATTCGGAAGGAAATATCTCACGAAAAAAACATCCTCTGCTTCTTGGTTCGGCACTGAAAAATCCCTGCATTAAAACAGATTTCTCGGAGGCACAGATTGAGTATGTCACAAAACCTTATCCTTCTATAGAGGAAACTCTTTCGGTTTTGGATGATTTGCATCACTTTACCGGTAAGCGACTCGAAGAAGAAACGCTCTGGCCTTTCAGTATGCCCTCTATTTTACCTGAAGATGAAAACGATATTCCTCTTGCTTATTATGGAACAACTCAAGAAGCCCAGAAGAAGACGGTTTATCGAAGGGGACTCGGATATCGATACGGAAGAAAAATGCAGACTATTTCCGGGGTTCATTATAATTTTTCTTTTTCGGATGAGCTTTTAGAAGAAGCTTCACAAAAACGATATGGACAAGTCTTGAGTAAAGAATCTCGATCTGAACTATACTTTGGTTTGATTCGGAATTTTAACCGCTTATCCCCTCTTCTTATTTATTTGTTTGGTGCCTCACCTGTGGTCGATCATTCTTTTGTGAACGAGCCTCAACTGTTGCAGGAACTATTTCCGAATACATTCGGTTTTCCTTATGCAACTTCTCTACGATTAAGTAGAATTGGCTACACTTCAGAAAATCAGGATTCTCTACACATTTCTATGAACTCCCTTCCTGAGTATATTCGAGATTTGAGAAGTGCTATTCAAACAGTATATCCTCCTTTCCTGAAATACTCGATGACTCCGGGAAATCAATTAAATCCGAATTATCTGCAATTGGAAAACGAGTTTTACGCCATCCTTAGACCCAAACAAACACCGGGGGAAGGAGAAACTCCTCTTGAAGCCCTTGAAAAACGTGGTATTGATTATATAGAAGTGCGTTGCCTGGATATAGACCCTTTTGTTACCAATGGAGTGAGTAAAGACAGTCTTCTTTTTACCCACATGTTCCTTATATATAATCTCTTAGAAGCAGCTCCGGAACTATCGGTTTTCGAGAAAAATCAACTTATCGATAACCAGAGAAAAGTGGCTGAAAATGGTAGGAAGCCCGGTATTAAGATTTCTTATTATAACAAAGAATATTCAGTGACAGAACTTGGACTTTTTATTGCAGATGAGCTTTCATCTATTGCAAAAATATTAGATAAGGAAAGAGGTGGGACTGAATATTCCTTATGCTTACAAAGACAAAAAGAAAAATTCTTAAATCCTGCACTCTGTCCTTCTGCTAAATTGTTACAGGTATTGGAATATTCAAAACAAAGTTTTATTTCATACGGACTGGAACTGAGTTCTAAAAATTACTCCTACTTTCTCTCGAAATCTTTAAGCTCCTGTACAGAGAAATCCCTGGAATGTATTGCAAATAAATCCTTATTTGAGCAGAGAGTGGAAGAGTCAAAAGAAAGTTCGGAATATGTAGAAATTCCAATATATGTTTGCAATGTCTGAATATATTTTAGAAGCTTATGCTGATCTCGAAATATCTACCCAGATAGTTATCCGGGAAGCCCTTGCCAGGAAAATTCGGGTAGAAATTCTCGACCGTAAGGAGAATTTTATTCGCCTGAGTAAAGATAGAAAAACAGAGTATGTAAAGGAAGCCAGTAAGACCTCTCTTGATAGCTACATTTCTTTTCTTATCATGGAAAATAAATCTGTTTCCAAGTTAGTATTGGCAGAAGGAGGGATTTCGGTTCCAAGTGGAAAAAGTTATGATACGATTTCCAATGCCCTTGAAGATTATTCTCTTTATCAATCCAAAAAAGTAGCTATAAAACCTGTCACTACAAATTTTGGAACCGGTGTTTTTATTAAAGAAGAAAATAGCAATTTTGAAAATTTCAAATACTATGTAGAAACGGCATTTTCTTATTCTTCCTCTATTATCATTGAAGATTTTATCCGTGGCGAGGAGTATCGCTTTTTGGTGCTGGGAGAAGAATGTGTGGCGGTTTGTAAGCGTGTACCTGCCAATGTAAAGGGAGATGGAAAATCCAATATCATAGAACTAATAGACAAGAAAAATCAGGATCCGAGAAGAGGAAAAGGACATGTGACTCCTCTTGAAAAGATTCAACTGGGTGAAGTGGAAATGGAAAATTTAATTTCCCTCGGCTACTGTGCTTCTTCTATTCCGGAAGATGGAGAAACCATTTTTCTCAGGAAAAATTCAAATATAAGTACGGGAGGAGATTCTATAGATTTCACTGATGAGATGCATCCTTCTTATAAAGAGATAGCAATAAAGGCTAGCAGGCTGGTTTCTGCAAAAATTTGTGGAGTAGACATTATTATTGAGAACATAGATGAAAAGGCAAGTCCGTTAAATCATGGAATTCTCGAAGTGAACTTTAATCCCGTCTTATATATCCATGAATATCCTTATATAGGAAAGTCCAGGGGGATAGGAAAAAAAATTCTGGATTTATTAGGATTTTAAGAGCTTGGTTAAAAAGTTGCAGGTAAGCGAGTCTGTTTAAGCGTCCAGCTCGGAGTTTTCTTTTTTTAATTCCTGAATAGCCAAATCACTTTGTTTATCATGGATTATTCCAAGAAAGACAAGTAAGCCTTTAGGAAGTTTATAAATAATCTTGAAACTTTTCATGTAATGATAATAGCGGTATTCAATTTTTTCATCTTCAAAACCCTCTGCTTTAATCAGTGGAAACGAACGAGGATGTTTTTCTACTTTTTCTATCGCAGGGAGTATTCCATCAGCAAATTTATCTGCGTTCTGTAATGAATCTTTCTTTATATAGTTATAAATATCCTTTACATACTGAAAAAATTTCCTACCAATTATAGTTTTTCTTTCATTGTCATCTGCCACTCAGTATACTCCTTTTTAAATTCTTGCTTTGTCATCATTTCTGAAGATTCGCAATCCTTTATCCATGTCAAAAAATCATTTTTTCTCATGGATTCACTAAAATAAACCTCTGAAGGTGTCTTAGCTGATTCTTCTGTATCTTCTAATGGCTTGAGAATTTGGTATAGATTTTGTAGAATGTCTTTTTCTTCTAAAAATAAGATTAGCCTTATTATTTCTAATTTTAGTTCCTGTGTTTCCATATAATAACTCTGTATATAACCTTTCTTATTGTTTAAAAAAAGCAATAGAAAAAAAGTTGAACCAGAAAAAATAGGATTTTTAAACATCCGGCTCCTATGCGATTTATAGAAAACATGACGGTAGTTTATACTAGGAAAAAATTCTGGATTTATTAGGATTTTAAGAGCTTCTTATTTTCTTTCAATTCCTAATATAGTTATATCATCTTTTCGAAATTTCTGTTTTCGGAACTCTCGTTCTCTGTGCATAAGTTCTATCACTACTTCCTGTATAGATTTTCGGTGTAAGGCAATTACGGTTTCCAGAATATTATCTTCTCCAAACATTTCATTTTCTGCATTAAGGCTTTCGGATAGACCATCTGAAAATAAATAAATTCGATCTCCGGAATGAAAAGGAAAGGAGATATCTGTTATATTTGGTTCTTTTAAAAAACCCAAAATCGGGCCTGTCCTATTGAGCCACTCCTGTTTTAGATTCGAATAGAGTAAAAGTTGTTCCGGGTGCCCGGCAGAGGCGTATTGTATTTCATTTTTCTGAGTATCTATATCTATAACAATGCAGGGAAAGTAGGTTTGCAAGGCTTCGTATTTATTTAGAAATCGTTCATTCAATTCCTTCAAAACGAAAGAAGGTTTTTCATCGTATCGCTTAATCTCTTCGTATTCACTTTTTATGGCAATGGTGATGAGGGAAGCCTGAATTCCATGACCGATAACATCACAAAGCATGAGTCTGGTAAGAGAATCTGAAATGGAATAAATATCAAATATATCTCCGCCGACTTCATCGAGAGGATTAAATTCATAATAGTAATCAAGATGAGACAGCCTGGTGTTTTTATGAGGTAATATTTTATCCTGAATTTTTTTTGCTATTGATAGATCTCTTTTCATTTGTTCTATAGAATTATTTAATTCTCTCGTTCTTTCTTTTACCTGGTATTCAAGGTTTTCATTGATTTGTTTGAGTTCTTCTCTTGCCTTATGTGTTTCGCGACTATAGATAGCCTTGGTGAAAATTTCCGATAAGGAACTTAAAAAATTGATTTCATCCTGTGTCCAACTTTTGTTTACTTCTGTTCTGGAAACAGATATAAACCCGTATAAATTCTTTCCCATACGTATCGGTGTATCCAGGCTGGCAATGGTTTTGGCTATTTTTTCAGGGTCATTTCGAAATTCCAGCATGGCCGGATGTAAAAGAGCATCATTTGCTACAATAGCTCCTTTCTCCAGATAAGCGAAGTAGCGGGGATACTCTGAGCGTTTTAAACTTTCCATTCCACTATGTGCTTTTTTATGCACATCATAAAAGTCGATACAATAAAACTTTTCTGAGTATTCCAGTAACCAGATAGATACAGTATGAACATTTAAAACCTTACTTACGGATTCAGAGATAATATTGGCGGCTAATTCTATATTACCCGATTCTATAGAATTACTGGTTGCGATTTCAGCGAGAATATTATTTTGTTCTTTAAGGGAATCATTTTTTGATTGGATCTTATGGGCGTATGAACGTATATCATCCAGCATGGAATTAAAAGCATCAGCCAAAATTTGAAATTCATCTCTTGACTTCATATAAAAGTGAAGATCAAAATTGTGCTCTTTTAATTTCTCCGCTTTATCACTCAGGATTTTTATAGGCTGACTTATCTTGTAGGCAATAAAGTAAGAAAGGGCGAGAGACAGAATAAATGCAGCAATTACAAATTTTATACTAAAGAAAAGAATTCTATCCAACTCAGATTCAATAATAGATGAATCCAAATCAATACTGAGTATGGCCACTTGTTTTTCACCATCCTGTAGAGGACAAAAAGAACTGATAAAAATACTTTTCTTATTATCCTTCCTAATATGGCTTATGGTATGCATGTTATATTCGTAGGTATCTAAAATTTCAAGAGAATTCACAGACCAAAATTCTCCAAGAGAGTGCTTACTTTCCATTTTGTCGGGATCTACTTCCCTGGCCTCAGCTATAATTTGAAAAACACGCCTGTCCTTAGACATTGGTGTTTCAATTAAAATAGAGACATTAGAAAAGGGCATTTTTTTTATATCCATTTCCTTGCTTTTATACCTGGAGGCTTCCTGGATTTCTAAAAGGGTGTCTCTAAGACTTTTATAGGCCGGAGAGTTCATAAGCCCTTTAGCTACATTCTCTCTCAATATGCGGATACGACTTCCCGGTTTTAACCTATTTGCACTATCTGACATTTGATTGACTGAAAGGGATTGGATTTTTTGTTTCAGTGTAAGGATATGTTCCAGTTCTTTTTTGTGAAATAGGAAAGAACCGAGACGACAGACTTCTGATACCTTTTCTTGTTTTTGCAGGATAAGGGTTTCCCGTGTCAGACCATAAAAATACCAGCTACTGATTCCGGCGAGGAAAAGTGCCAGTAAGGAAATGGCAAATCCTATTTTAACGAAAAAGGGCAGACGCATCTTTCTATCAGGATAGCTTTTATCTTCTTACCTTCAACAAATAAATAGACCTGTATGCAAAAAACGGATTTTTTTCGGGAATAAAAAATTTTGCTTTCCTTTATCGATATATGTGGCTATCTTTCGTTATGGCTGCAAGCCCTGTTTTTCAAGTTTTGCTTTTTACAGATGATGAGACTTTCCTAAGAACCTGTAAAAAGACCTTGCAGGACATGATTCCCCCTATAAAAATAAAACATTGCCATTACGGAACCTTCCCTAAACTTAAAAAAGAACCTATTATCCTGATTTATGATGAGAGCACAGCAGCGAAAGGAATAGAAGAACTGGTTCAGCTTAAAAATAAATTTCCGGATATAGGAATCCTGGTATATTTCCGGGAAAATACGGATTTTTTAATTTCTTTAATTAACCAGCCGGTAACATTTCGCTGCATTTCATTTCCTGTTAAATCCTCTACCTTACAGACTGAATTGAAGAAATTGCTTTTAAGTTATGAACGGAAAAAAAAGAAAAAGAGCAGGATACTCGAAGAAGAAAATAAAGAACTCGGCCTGGCTCGTGAAATCCAAAAAAGTTTACTTCCAAATACTTCTCCGAACTGGAAAGATCTGGATATCGAGTTTTATAGCGAACCAGCAAGGAATGTGGGAGGAGATCTGTTTACTTATTACGGAAACAGAAACGATAGGGCACTCATCAGTAAACATATTATTGCAGTTGGAGATGTTTCCGGAAAAGGAATTTCAGCCGCTCTTCTAATGGCAACCTGTCTTTCAAGAATAGATATGGCCATGCGTTTACAAATAAAATTGACAGAGAAAATGCAATATTTAGATTCGATTTTAACACCCTATATGAAACCTCAAAAACAAAATTGCGCTCTCTGCTTGATGGAATTTTCCGGAATCAATACCGGTCAGGCCATTGTACGGATTGTGAATGCAGCTTGCATCCCCCCCTTCTTAATAAAAAAAGATGGTAGTCTGACCTGGATAAGAGCGAAAGGCTTTGCTCTCGGGCAGGGCATTGGGACTCAATTTGGATATAAAGAGCATAAACTCTCCTTAGAAGATGGTGATACATTTGTCCTGGTGAGTGACGGTGTCATTGAAGCAAATAATGAAGCTTCTGAATTGCTCGGCTTTGAAAGGTTTGAAACGATTTTGAAGTCGGTGAGTACGAACAAGTCAAAAAAAATATTAGAATACATTCATAAGTCAATTCGTCAATTTTCCGGTAAAGCTGAAGTTCATGATGATTTGACTATAGCCGTAATACGTTATAATAAAATTTTGGGAAGAAAACATGATAGAAAATGATAAATATAAGTGGCAGTATACGTTTTTTTATAATTATTTGGAACAACTAAAACTGGCCGGTTATACAAACAAAGAAATCTGTAAAGTAGCCTGGAAGCCCTATCTTATAGACGATTTAAAAGTTATGGGTGAAGACCGGGATTTAGATTTTCATAAAGTACTTTTAAAACCGGAAGAAGTTGATACATATCTTCAAAAAATTCCAGATACAAAGATCAGTATCGATGAAGAATTTTTCAGGAAGCGTAAAACGGTAATTTTATTGGTACCGGGCTTTACCCATCATACCTTAAAAAATCTTTCCCTGCACGAGCAAATCGAAAATCCTAAATCACCGCATCAAATTATCCACTTCAAATTTGGGAAAGATGGAAAAACAGTAGAAGAAAAAATTTATAATGAAGGACAGGGTTTAAAAATTGCTTACCTGGCTTACCCGAGGGCCAATGCTCATTCGAGTCATGTAATCGAACCCCTTTTCCGCTTAATACACGAATCAAAAACAATTCGTCGCTGGGCGATGGAAGAAAATCAGAAATTTGTATTTTTAGGTTACTCTTACGGTTCTCCTTTGAGTCTGGAGCTTTTATCTGCCTTAAATCAGGGAAAATATAAGGATGAGTTTATCTTGAACTCCACCAAAGCTTTCTTTTCTCTCTGCGGAGACATAGGAGGTTCTTACCTTGCTGACTATGTAATTGACGAGACTTCTAAATATAGTATATACAGAGCTTTGAAACTTGCTAAACGTTCCAGGCTTATCGCAAAAGTCTTTGGTTTAAAAACTAAACAGGATCTGGAAGATATAGCAGAAGGAGCCAGGTCTCTCGGACACGAAGAAAGACAAAAAGCACTACTGGATTTTAGTTCTAAGATGCCTTCTAACTTAAAATATTTTTCCATATCTTCCTTCTTACCTATGGAAGATTATGTAAATGGCTTATTCCGTAACTTTGATGATTGGTCGATGTATAAACAGGCTCTGGCTTCTAAAGATATTTCTATTTATAACGATGGACAGGTTGTTTTAAAAGATACTATAATTCCAAAATTTAAAAATGTACCGGAAGGGAACATTGTAAATTTGGGTGCTGTTCGAACTCATCACTGGGGAGTGAGTTATAAAACCTTTAACTTCGGTAATAATAAGTTTCCGAGAGTTCCTTTTTATCACGCTCTGATAAAAACACTTTTTCAAGCGGAACTTTCGTAAGCTAAATAATGAAAATTTTTAGTTTATTGTTATATTTTCTTTTTGCAAATTATCTATTGGCTTATGATGTATTTGTTGATAAAGCTTTAGATGAATATAATCTCAGTCAAAATCTGGAAATATTTATTGATAAAACCAGAAAAACAGGGATTGAAGATATCCAAAGTGGAAAATATGATAAAGAGTTTAAAAAGAACAATCAGAAGAATCCAAATTATGGAATTCAATACGATAGATTCTGGATACGACTCCAAATCGAAAATTTGGGTAATAAATCAATCGATCGATTTATTGAATACTCTTACCCTTTAATTGATGTTCTTGATTTCTACGTTTTTGAAGAAGGGAAAAACATACAAACTTTTAACACAGGGGATATGCGAAATTTTTCCAGCAGGGGAATTGAGACCAGTAACTTCGTATTCCCTCTACACATCGAACCCAATCACAAACAGACTCTTTACTTTATGGTGGAAAGTAAAGGGTCTATACAAATTCCTATAAGCATTTGGAAGAAAGATGCATTTATTGAAGCCGATGAAGATAGACAAATTTTTCTGGGTGCTTATTACGGAACTCTTGCTATAATGTTTTTATACAACTTATTTTTATTTTTTATAGTTAGAGATTTTAGCTATTTCTTTTATATCATTTATATATTAGGATATTTTTTCTTTCAGAGTAATTATAACGGTATGGTTTTGAAATACATTTTACCGGAGTACCCGGAACTCACCAATATCTTAATGCCCTTTAGTATTGGAATGACTTTATTTTTCGCATCTTTATTTTCCATGTCGTTTTTACAAACGAAAAACTATACTCCGTTTATGCATAAAGTCTTATACGTTGTGTTACTTCTTAACTTTTTTGTAATGTTCTTATCCCCTTTTGTTGATTACAAACCTATTGTTACAATAGCAACAGCCTCCGCTTTTCCTTTTATTTTATCTGTTTTGACAGCGGCTTTTATTGTTTTAAAGAAAGGCTTTTTGCCTGCGAGATATTTTATCTTTGCCTGGACTTCTTATCTTCTGGGAATGGCTATTTTATCAGGAAAACAATTTGGAATTTTTCCTGTAAATAACTTTACAACTTATTCTATACAATTTGGCTCAGCTATAGAGGTTACTCTTTTATCCCTGGGTCTGGGATACAGGATCAATACATTTATACAACAGAGAAATGAAGCCAGGTTAGAACAATTAAAATTGGAAAGAAAGAGTCAAGTAATAGAATCCGAATTATTAAATGCAAGGAAAATTCAGGAGCTATTAATTTCAAAAAATACTCCGAATAATCAGTATTTTTCTACTGCCTTATATTATCAACCGGCACATTCTGTAGGTGGCGATATCTGTGGTTTTCAGGAATTAGAAGAAGGAAAATTGGGTGCCTTTATTGCTGATGTATCGGGACACGGTATACCGGCAGCCCTTCTTTCCCTACTCATTAAACAACAATTTGACTATTTTTCTATTAAGGGTAAAACACCAAAAGATATATTAGAACAGTTGAATATAGAATTATTTGAACGCCTGGCCGGTCATTTTGTAACTTTCTTCTACTGCCAGATCCAGAATTCTTTAGTTCAATATGTAAATGCAGGCCATAATCCCCCTATTTTATATAAGCGATCAAGCGAAGAATATCATTTTTTGAGAGCAAAAGGTAAGCCTCTGGGAATTTTTCACAATAACTCTTTAGAAGCCGGGGAAATATTATATACATCGGGAGATAGGCTGGTATTGTATACAGACGGTGTAACAGAAGCCGGAGAAGAAAAAGATCAATTCGGTGAAGAAAGACTTGTAGAAGTGATAAAGAATACAATTAATTATACGGCGATAGACGCTCTGGATCTTTTAAAAAGGGAAATCATCTTACACGCCGGAAATAACTCCTTCGATGATATGGCTATAATGATTATAGATATGCACTAAGATTCTCTTAACTTTACTTTTATAGTTCTATAATTTATTACTTGCATTTTTAGAGCCAAAAACCTTTTATACGGATATGGATTCATTTATTATACAGGAAATTTCCGAAGAACTGAGGCTGAAGCCGGGGCAAGTAGAAGCCGTATTGGAACTATTAGAAGATTCAAATACAATTCCCTTTATTGCTCGCTATCGTAAAGAAAAAACCGGTTCTTTGGATGAAGTGCAGATAACGCAAATACGTGACCTGCACGAGAAACTAAAAGAACTCCTGAAACGAAAAACATCTATTTTAGATTCTTTGCAAAAACGAGAACTCTTAAACCCAAACTTACAAGAAGAAATTAAAAAGGCAAAAACACTTGCGGAATTGGAAGACATTTATCTTCCCTATAAACCAAAACGAAAGACCAGGGCTTCAATTGCTATTGAGAAAGGTTTGCAGCCCATTGCCCTCAGTATTTATTCCCAGACGAACTCTTTTAACCCTAAAAAGGAAGCCGAAAAACTTCTACAAGAAAAACCGGAACTTGAGTCTGTCGATAAGATATTATCCGGTGCCAGGGACATTATCGCTGAGATGATAAGCGAAGACAAGAAGACAAGAACTCTTCTTCGAAAAGTATATGCAGATAATGCAATAATCGAGTCTTCTAAAAAAACAAAAATTGAGAAAGAGGGTGCTGAAAAATACGAAGACTATTTTGAATTAAAAACACCCTTAAAAGACTGCCCGGCTCATAGAATACTTGCTATTTTCAGGGGAGAAAAAGAAGCTTTTCTAAAAGTTTCAGTAGAACCTTCGAAAGAAATTTGTTTATCAAGCTTAAAAAGTTTACACATAAAAGGACGAAACCCTTCCTCTGAAGAAGTGCTCCTTTCTATAGAAGATAGTTATAAAAGACTCTTGCAACCTTCTCTTGAAACCGAGTTAAGAAATAGTTTGAAAGAAAAAGCAGATATTGATTCTATCCAGATTTTTGCTGAAAATCTTCGTCAACTTCTCTATGCTGCTCCTCTGGGTAATAAGGCAATTCTGGCTTTAGATCCGGGCTTTCGTACCGGTTGTAAATTGGTCTGTCTTGACCCTCAGGGCAAACTTCTATATCATACAGCCATATATCCCCATAAACCCCAGGAAAGAACAGAGGAAGCTAAAAATATAATATTAGAATTAGTAGATAAATATGCAATCGAAGTAATTGCAGTCGGGAATGGAACCGCCGGTAGAGAGACTGAGTCTTTCGCTTCTTCCTTACCTTTTTTCAAAAAGCTACCTGTAGTGATGGTCAATGAAAGTGGAGCTTCAATATATTCAGCTTCCGAGGTAGCCAGGGAAGAATTTCCAAATGAAGATGTAACTGTAAGAGGAGCGGTATCTATAGGAAGAAGACTAATGGATCCACTGGCTGAGCTGGTAAAGATAAATCCGCGTTCTATCGGAGTCGGACAGTATCAACATGATGTAGATCAATCCTTACTCAAGAAAAAGTTGGAAGAAGTTGTAGAATCCTGCGTAAACCGGGTGGGTGTTGATTTGAACACCTGTAGCAAAGAGTTACTTGCCTATGTATCGGGTCTCGGCACTTCACTGGCTAAAAAGATAATTGCGTATAGAAACGATAAGGGAAAGTTTCAGTCGAGACAGGATTTGAAAAAAATATCCGGTCTTGGTGCCAAAGCTTTTGAACAGGCAGCCGGCTTCTTACGGATTCGGGCTGCTAAAAATCCTCTCGATGATAGTGCTGTTCATCCGGAGAGTTATGGCATTGTGGAAAACATAGCAAATAAAATGCAGACAAGTATACAGGAACTCATTGGCAATGAAAGACTTTTAAAAAGTGTTAAGCCACAGGACTTTGTTACAGAGACGATAGGGCTACCGAGTTTAAAAGATATTCTTTCCGAACTATCCAGGCCGGGCAGAGATCCCAGAGATAGCTTTGAATTTTTCGAGTTTGCCAGGGGAGTAGAAACGATAGAGGACTTAAAACCCGGCATGAATTTACCGGGCATCGTTACAAACCTGACAGCCTTTGGTGCTTTTGTCGATATAGGAGTGCATCAGGATGGACTCATTCATATCAGCCAGATTTCTAATACTTTTATTAAAAATCCAGCCGAGGTTTTACACCTGCAACAAAAGCTGAGGGTTAAAGTTTTAGATGTAGATGTTAAGCGAAAGAGAATTTCTCTCAGTCTGAAAGAAGCTTAATATTAAAGGGGTCTTATAAAGTATTATCTGCTTCTCTATATTCCTGTTTCCATCTTAGAAAACCTAGGATTGCTAATATAAAGAATAGAGAATATAATATAGTTGTATAATATAATTCTTTTTTCGCATAGACCCCTATGGCGATAATATCCACACTTATCCATAAAATCCAGGATTCCAACTTCTTTTTTCCCAGAAGCCACTGAGCAGCCAGACTTGCAACTGTTGTAAAAGCATCCGGATAGGGAAGGGAGGCATCTGTATAACGCTGCATTCCATAGCCAAGAAAAAATGTACCTACTACTATCAGGATTAACCAGGTATAAAAAACCTTTCCGAGACTCGTAATTTCTGCATCGTTCCTACTTTTTCCTCCGTAAAGCCAGAAATACCAGCCATAAAATTGCATGAAAATATAAACGATATGTAAGAGCATATCCGAGTATAATTTAGCATTATAAAATACAAATATATACAGACTCACCTGCACAAGGCCAGCCGGCCAGCACCAGATATTTTCTTTTATAGTTAAAAGAACACAAGCTAAGCCAAAAAAGGTAGCGATAATTTCTATTGTTGTCATAGAGAAGGAATACAGTTTGTTCCCGTAGAGCTTTGGGAATCAACAAAATATTGATTTGTTCAGAGAAGGGAAAACAAACCCGGAGATAGAAACAAATCATCTAAAGCAGGTTCCAACTGAAAACCCGGACTTAGTTCCATAAGGTAATATTAGTTAATAATTACTTTCGATTTTTTAGAAAAGATCTGACTTCTAAAATCGCATTTCTCCGGTCCAGTACCGTGCTTTCGGCTTTCGACTCCTCTGCATAGTTTTGAATCCGGATATGAATATCTTTTCCGTAAATATGCGTGGAAAGCTGGTAATCTTCTGAGGACTTTGCATTTTCCGAGCCTGAGTATTCCGAGCTATGCAAGAGATTCTTTTTCCGTAGAAGGAGTATGAAATTGGAAAACTCTTCTTCCGATAGCTGGAAACTCGCTTTTTCACCGGAACTTTTCTCTATACTCAGATTATTTTTCTCCATTGTATAAATTTCTTTAATGATACTTCCATTTTTCTTATTCGAATACAGAAGTTGAAGGGTAAAATCCTCATTTTGAGGAGAAGTCATTCCCTTACATTGAAGAAAGATTGATAAGGAAAGGAAAAAAAAGAATAAGATGGATCTTTTTCTCATCTTATTCTTTTACAAACCAGTGTACCTGTCCCGGCATTAGGTGGATATACAGTCCGTAGCGCATGAGATCATCGATACTACGGATATAATGGGCTTCTGAAGAAACATCAATAAAGCGAATATCATGGATTCCGTTTCTATCCAGTTTCTCTAAAATTTCATCATCAATTTCCAGTCTTCCCTTGATTTCGTGGGGATAAAAATTATAGATTAAAATCTCAAGATGAGGATCGTTTGTATCTTCTACCAGGGTATAGGAAACTACATCGGAAAGATCATACTCTCCATAGGGATGCAGGTGGTTATGATGTATTTTAAGTTTTTTCTCCTTCCGGCTGGCAATAGCCCGGAAAGCACGGATATAATAAGCCAGAATCTCAGATTTCACTTCTTCATCCGGAATTCTGGAAAGTTGCACCGGAACTTTATACTCTACACCCAGATCCTGACCATCGTGATACAGAATCATACCGGGTAAGAAACAAAGAAGGGAGAAGTCCGAAACCGAGTCCTGAGCGAAAGTCGCATAGGCTCTTTGTTCATCGTGGTTTTCTATAAACCTTAAAGACTTTTCCTGAAAACCCGGATCTGCATTTAAGTGACCGAGAATTTCTCTCAGATTTTTTTCTTTTAAGCGGTCATAGAGAGTTTTATCGTAGGTATAATCAAAGCCGAGGGTCTGTAAATGGTATTCGAGATTCCAGTATACTTCGGCGATGAAAATAAATTTCGGATGCCCCAGTTTAACGGATTGGATTAAATCAGTCCAATAAGGTTTCGCCTTTTTTCCGTGAGTTTTCTCAAAAATATCTATAAGGGGGAGCATGGCCATGTCGCAACGCACCCCATCACAAACGCTGGCGATTTCTCCTAAAATTTTCTTATGGAAAGCGAGGGTCTCCGGATTAGAAAAATCCCATTGAACTGTATCTGTCCAGCCATCAAAATAGGGGTCTTTTCCGTGATAAAAGACTTTTCCATTTCTTTCAAAGGAGTTCCGGCAGGCCGGGCCATTTTTTTGTAGAAATAAACCCGGATGAGTATCCAGAAGAGGAGTATCCACCGCCATGTGATTGGGAACAAAATCCAGAATGAGCTTTTTTCCCATAGCCTGTAGCCTGTCCCGAAATATTTGAATTTCTTCGAAAGATTTTGCACAGAGAGGGTTCGGCCTATAGCGATATATTGCGTAGGGAGAACCAATGATCTCGTTTTCTTTTAGATCCGGAAGAATGGTTTTAAAATCTTTCCTCAGACCCTCATGCTTACTGGCTATATTCACAGAGGCAGGAGAAGGTTCCCAGATCCCCATGAGCCAGATATAATCAGCTGCACGGATTTCCGGGCTTTCAAAAAAGCTTTCTGGAAATTCCGCTAAAGTACAGCGGTTTTCGAGACAAAAAATTCTTGTATTTAATTCGTAGATATAGCTTTGCTTAAACGTAATATATTTCATGGGAGACCGGCTTATTTTGAAACTAAATTATTCTTTTTATAAAAAAACACTATTTATCGTATTTTTATTTATATCCCTTTCTTGTAAAGAAAAGACACAAAACTCTTCTAACATTTCTGGAATAGTTAAGGATATTCCCTGGCAGGGAAATCCGGAATCTATCCCTCCGAAAATGAGAGAAACAAACCCTCTGGCAAACACATCGGCAAAAAAAGGTGGCTCTTTTAGGATTTATGCTCACCAGTTTCCAAAATCTCTAAATTATTATCTCGAACAATTTGCCACCACCGCCCAGATTTTTACCATGATGTATGAAACTCTCACCGCATATCACCCCGAAACTCTGGAAACCATCCCGCATATCGCAAGGGAATGGAAGATTTCCGAGGATAAAAAAACTTTCACCTTCCTCCTCGATAAAAATGCAATGTGGTCGGATGGTAAACCCATTACAACAAAAGATATTTTATTTACCTATGATACAATTATGAACCCTAAGCACGATACGGCTGTTTTTCGGATTGGACTTTCCCGCTTTGAAAAACCAAAAGCTATCGATGAGTATACCGTTGAATTTAAAGCAAAAGAAATTCACTGGAATAATTTTAATGAAATTGCAACAGGGTTTTTGGTTCTTCCCGAACACGTTTATAAGGGAATGGATTTTAACCGGGTAAATATTGAATTTCCGGTAGTTTCCGGTCCTTATAAAATCGTGGAAGTGAAAAAAGGCCGTTATATCAAGATGCAGAGAAGAGGTGATTACTGGCAGAGGGCGTATCCTTTTGTTAAAGGACGTTATAATTTTGATGAACTGGTCTTTAAGGTCTACAACCAGGAGAATATTGCACTTCAAGCCCTAAAGAAAGGAGACCTCGATATTTTCCCCGTGTACACTGCCTCTGTCTGGGCTACCGAAACAAAGGGAGATAAGTTCCAGAATAGCTGGATTATCAAACAGAGAGTTTTTAACCAGAAGCCGATTGGATTTCAGGGCTGGGCCATGAATATGAGGCGGGATGTATTCAAGGATAAACGAGTTAGAAAAGCTATGGCTCATCTGGTTCCGAGGAAGATGTTTGTAGAAAAACTTATGTTTAATGAGTATGAACTTACGGATAGTTATTTCCCCGATTTTTATCTGCTGGGTGAAAAAAATCCGAATGAACCCATAGACTATAACCCGGAAAAAGCGAGAGCTCTTTTAAAAGAAGCCGGCTGGAAAGCGAATCAAGAAGGTTATCTGGAAAAAGATGGAAAAAAACTGGAATTCAGCGTATTAGAACGTGACCAGAGAACCAGTAAATATATTACCCCTTTTATTGAAAGAGCCAAGCAAGTCGGAGTCAGGGTCAATATAGAGACAACCGATCTCGCAGCCTGGAGCCAGAGAATAGATAGTTTTGATTTTGATATGACCTGGACAGCCTGGGGTGGAGGAATTTTTAAAGATCCGGAACCTTTATGGTTTTCGAAGTATGCCGATGAAAAAGGTCAGCATAACCTGCCCGGTTTAAAACTTCCCGAAATTGATAAAATCATTGAAGAACAAAAAACCATATTTGATGTGAATAAGAGAAATGCTCTTCTGAAAAAACTGGATACGATTATCTATAAAGAATATCCTTATGTACTACTCTGGCATTTGAATAACACAAGACTTTTGTATTGGAATAAATTTGGAATGCCTAAGAATCCCCTGGGGAAATACGGTGGGGAGGGTTTTTCTATCGACTACTGGTGGTATGATGAAGGTAAGGCAGATGCCTTGAATAAAGCCATGAAGGACAATAAGGCACTGGAAAAAATTCCGGAAAATATAAAATGGATGGAGTAGATACCGAGGTTTAAGATGAAAAGGGCTATAGTGATGATATTTCTAATAATGGTTTATTGTAGCCCTCCTTCCTTTATCGGAGAAGACAGAGTTGATGTAGCTATGGTTGCTTTTCTATATCGCATCTCCGAACAAGCTCCGAAAGATTTAGTTTATACACAATCGGAGCTTCTTGGCTATACAGGAGTCAGTATCAGTAATTTGAATCCCACGGTATCGGGCATTGTGGAATATTATACAATAAGTCCTTCATTACCGGAGGGCTTAAGTTTTTCAAATACAACAGGCGTTATCAGCGGAACTCCCAGCTCTGCCAGTTCTCGAACAGAATATATCATTTCTGCTATCAATGGAATTGGCAGTGCCTCTTTTTCTATCTGGATAGAAGTACAAAAAACTATTACCCCCATTGCGTTTGCTTATAATCTCAGCAGCTATTCTTTTTATATGAATTACTCGGTTGGCACAATAACACCTTCAGTAAGCTCGGGTTCGGTGAGTTCGTATTCTGTGAGTCCTTCTCTTCCTGCCGGTTTAAATTTGGATACAAATACCGGTGCTATTAGCGGAACCCCTACATCCGCTCAAACTGCTTCTGTCTATACGATAACGGGAAGTAATTCCGATACTTCCTATTACTTTAGTTTATCGATTACTGTGAGTACGGGCTCTCCGGGGATCAATTATACGAATACATCTTATTATTTTACTTTAAATACAAAAGAGAGCCTTGTGGCCGGTCTCAGTGGTTTAAGTCCTACTTCCTGCACCATAAGTCCAACACTTCCTTCCGGTTTGAATATAGATAACTATAATTGTTCTATCAGCGGAACTCCTATTGTAGCTGAACCTTTGAAAGATTATACGGTCACTGTAACGAATGGACAGGGTTCTGCAACAATAGGTTTAAAAATAGGAATAAAAATTTGTTATACCTGGGGCTGTTTTATTGATAATGGTGATGGAACAGTTTCTTTTTCCGGAATCGGGATTGCCAGCTCTTATGATTATTCAGGTAAAAGTTTTACTTTTTTAAAATGTACTCAGGGACAGACATATAATTCTTCCTCAAATGACTGTACGGGAGCGGGCACGGCTCCTCTCTATAATGCCAGGCAGGTTCAATTTTGTACGAGTAACTCGGATGATTGTAATAATAGAGACAAAACCCAGCTTCTGGGTTCCGGCTTTTGGGGTACGGAGTCAAGTTCAGCTTATACTGACTGCAACGGGGTAAGTTTTGCAGGAAAGACCGGCTGGCGTGTGCCTAGCCATGAAGAGCTAAAAGCCACATTTCATTGCATTGATCTGAGTATGCCTTCTGACTTAAGTTCCTGTGCTACGGGTTCAAGTGCTCCTACAATCAATTCATTTTTTCCTAATACAGTTTCGGGGGCTTATTGGTCTTCTACAAGTTATAGCGGAGATAGCCAGAATGCTTATGTACTGTACTATGATATAGGAATAGATTCTTATGCTCTCAAAAACACATCTACTTTTTATGTTCGCTGTGTAACAGGTCCATGACAGAAGCTTTACGAACTGAAGTATTTAACTCTACTCATGCAATCGAAATAGAAAATGTAAATAAAATTTATCCTCTTTACGATAAACCTCTAAACCGCGTTAAAGAAGCCTTAAACCCCTTTCGAAAAAAATACCACCATGACTTTTATGCTTTATCTAATATTTCGTTAAACATTAAAAAGGGAGATACTATCGGGATCATAGGACAAAATGGTTCAGGCAAATCTACTCTATTAAAGATCATTACAGGTGTACTACAGGCAAGTTCGGGACGCGTTTCTGTTAATGGCCGAATTTCATCTCTTCTGGAATTGGGTGCCGGATTCAACCCGGAACTAACAGGTATTGAAAATGTGTATTTTAATGGAATGATAAATGGTCTTACAAAAAAAGAAGTAGAGGAAAAGTTAAACGATATTTTAGAGTTTTCTGATATAGGGGAATTTGCCTATCAGCCCGTAAAAATTTATTCGAGTGGGATGTTTGTACGCCTGGCATTTTCCTGTGCAATTTATATCGAGCCTGATATTTTGATTGTAGATGAAGCTCTTTCGGTTGGGGATGCCTATTTCCAGGTGAAATCGATAAATCGTATGAAAAAATTGATAGAAGCCGGTTGTACGGTTCTTTTTGTATCCCACGATCCAGGAACAGTTCGTACCTTATGTAAAACTGCTTATCTATTACACGAGGGAAAAATACTTCAATCGGGTGAACCTTTAGAAGTATTTGATTTTTATAACTCTCTTATTAGTTTAAAAGATAAAGAAAGAATTGTTGATTTTTCTAAATTAGAAAGAGATGAAATAGCTAAAATAGGAAAACGCACAGGAAATTTTAAAATAAAAATTGAATCTATTCAAATGTTGAATGAGAAAGGAAAGGTTTCAAAAGAATTTATTAGCGGTGAGAAGGTTGAAATTCTTATCAGGGTTTATGCAAATGAATCTGTAGAGAAGCCTACTTTTGGAATCGCTATCCGGGATAGGCTCGGGAATGATATATTCGGAATTAATAATATGACACTTCATCAGGATAGTATCAATTGTCTTAAAGGTAATTCTTATACGATTCAGTATTCCTTTCCTATGAATCTCGGAGCAGGTATATACAGCCTTACCGTGGCTATACACGGAGACAGAACCCATGTAGAAGATTGTTATGATTGGGTAAATGATGCAATAGCTTTTACTGTTATATCCTCTTCTGATTTTAGTTTTACCGGCTATTGCCGAATAAAACCTGACTTTTCTATTTCCGGGCCGGAATTGAATTAGAGAATGATTTTTAATTTATAAAGGAAGAATATATGGAGGAAGGAAATAACTATCTTTTCAAAATCTTATCAGATACCTTTCAGGAACCCATCTTAGCTATAAAACAGGAATATGATCTGAATGATTTTCTTGTTTATAAAGATGAAATATTTATCCAAAATCTTTTTCGAGGAATTTTACAGAGAGAAGCATCCGAAGAAGAATATAGTGAATATTTACAGCTTTTACAATCCGGAAGAAGTGAAAAAATTCAAATAATGGGAAAGCTGAGGTATTCGAAAGAAGGAAAAGAAAAAAATATAAAAGTAAAAGGGCTTAAAGGGAAATATATCTTTTATCTTATATTTCAAATTCCTATTCTGGGTTATTTTTTAAATTTAGTCCGACTTATTTTAAAACTACCTAAACTCTTTCCTTATATTGAATCCCTGCACACAGTTTCTCAAAAACGCTCCTACAGTTTTTCCGAAGCCTTACTGAAAGAATTAGAGCCGGAACAAAAAGAAATGAAACAGACTCTGGAGAAAATAAAACAACAGCAATCTGGACTTGAAAGTAGTTTTTCCCGTATCGCCAATCAAGAGAATTTAAATATAACAAAAACATTAAATATCTTTAAAAAAGAAGCAGAGCACATTCTGGATGCGTTTTATCTGGATTTTGAAAATAAGTTTCGAGGAGAAAAAGAAAGAATCAAGAACCGTCTGGGTGTATACCTACCCTATATCAGGAAATTACAAGTAGATTTTTCTGAAAATTTAAAAGCCCTGGATCTGGGATGTGGAAGAGGAGAATGGCTGGAACTATTAAAAGAAGAATCCATTCAGATTAAGGGACTGGATCTAAATCGCTCAGTCATAAGCGAACTGCAAGAATTTGGGTATGATGTAATAGAGGAAGATGTAATACAATACATTAATAGTTTGGAAAGTGCTTCTCTTCATATTCTAACAGCTTTTCACCTTGTAGAACACTTACCCTTCCCTGTGCTTATGACACTTGTAAACGAAGCCTATAGAGTACTAAAACCCGGAGGGATTCTTATCTTAGAAACTCCTAATCCGGAAAATATACTGGTAGGTTCTCAGTATTTCTATATAGATCCCACTCACAGAAACCCTATTCCACCTGCTGCTTTGCAGTTTATTGTGCAATATAAGGGTTTTGCTTCGCTTGAAGTTAAGCGACTACCCAATGATTTCAAAGTAGAATATAATATGACTACAGATGAAAGCTTAAATTCTATAATAAAACATTTCACTGCCAGTATGGATTATTCGATTATTGCTTACAAATAGGCCCTGGTAAATAAAAAAGCCCGGCTTGTAACCGGGCTTCTCGTTTCTATAATATAGCTTGAAAGCTCTTAATTGCTTGCGAGTTCTCCATTGTAATGAAGAGCAAGTTTTTGATAATCTGCGGCTTCCTGCTCTAAAGCTTCAGCTTTTTTCAGATACTCTTTCTCTTTAATATCCTGCAATCTTGCTTTTCCACCAAAGTGCATTTTAGCCAGTGCTCTGAAACGTTCAGCCTCAGCCTTTTTTTCTTTGGACAGCAAGTTCATATACTTACTAACAGACTCTTTTTGTGCCGGAGTAGAAGCTCCCTCTACCAGGGCTTTCATTAGAAGTTTGTTTTCCTGTGCCGGAGTGATAGCAAAAACGGAAGAAGTTAATCCGAACACCAGGGCGATAGTAAGTAATTTGATTGTAGTTTTCATGTTTATAATCTCCTCTATTTGCTTTTTAGACAAGTACCCTGCTATTTTTGTTTGCATACTCTTTATAAAAAACGATTTTTTTTTATAACTTAAAGTAAAAATAAGAAGCAAATATATTTCTCTTTAAGCAAACTGTATAGGCTCTTTATATGTTCTGGTTAATACTGCAAGTCTATTTTTATTCCTCCTTTGTATGACTGAGAAGTAAATTTACAAGTACGGGCATAAAATCTTCCGGCAGATCATGTCCGAGTCCATCAATTAAATGCAGTCTTGCATTAGAAATGTAACGGGCAAGGTTTTGGGCACAGGAATAATGAATTAGAGGATCCTCTTTTCCGTGTACTATCATCGTCGGAACTTTTAAACTCGGATAATAGTTTCGTAAAGAACCGGTAGATAGAATGGCGTGTAACTGCCGATTTAAACCCTCCGGTTTATAGCTTCGAAAATAACCTTTCTCGATTATTGTCAGTAATTCCTCATCGCTTTTTTGTCTAAAACCAGGGCTTCGGATAGCTTTAATTAATAATAGCCTTCTTCGTTTAACGGATTCCAGGTCATGCCCGCTGATTCCACTTCCTAAAAATTTCCAGAGTGTATCTATAGAAGGAATCGGATTGTCAGTCGAATTATCAGAAGTGGCAAGCAGGGTGAGAGTTTTGACTCTATCGGGGTATTTCGAACTGAGAATTTGGGAAATCATTCCCCCCATAGAGATTCCGAGCAGATGAACCTTTTTCAACTCGAAATGATCCAGTAAGCCTATCGTGTCTTCTACCATATCTGTAAGAGAGTAAGCGTGTTGCATCGCAAATTGAAAGCGATACTGCAAAAGGCTTAAAAGAATATTATCCTGCTTCTTGTAGGGAATTTCCTCTGAAAGCCCTACATCCCGGTTGTCAAAAAGTAACACCGGATAGGAATGCTTCTGCAAAAGTTCTAATAGGTTTTCGGGCCAGCTTGTCATCTGAAACCCGAGACCCATTACAAGAACAATAGGGGTTTTGTCTCCATCAGGTAAATAACGTACATGGAGATGAATCCCATTGCTTTTTACTTTTCCTTCAAACTCGTCCATCTTTTACTTCTTAGGCTTTACGAAAATTCGAATTTCCTCATAGTCTATACTTTCTAATACCAAACTTAGCTTTTCACCGAGATAAAAAGTCTTGGTATATTTCTTCGATTGAAAGGAAAATTCATTCGGAAGCAAAAGCTCTTCTTCATCTGTAAAATGCTGGTGACGAATGACTCCTTCTACATTCAATTCTTCTAATTCAACAAAAACCGAATGAGGACGTATGCCGGTTATCGTTCCTATAAAATCAGTTTTACCCGTAGTTTCTACATAACGACAGGCTTTTAACTTCACCATATCGCGTTCGGCATCCGCTGCTGCACGTTCTTCTTCCGAGCAGTGATAACCCATAGAGGTAATTTCTTCTTTCGTGTAAGGCAGGGTATCCTCGTTCAGGAGTGCATCCAATGCCCTGTGGCAAACAAGATCCGGGTATCGACGAATCGGGGAAGTAAAGTGGCAATAATCCTTGAAGCCGAGTCCCCAGTGACCTTCATCGCTACCATCGTAGTAGGCCTGCATGAAGCTTCTTAAAAGAAAGTAATTAAAAAGTTTTTCAGCCGGATGTCCCTGTACAACTTCGAGGGCTTTTTTCAGGTCAGAGTAATCGGTTCCCCGTATCCAGTGCTTGATGCCATACATACGCAAGAAGGAGTTCAGGGTTTCGAGCTTGTCATCTTCCATAGGTTCATGAATTCGGAAGAGAGAAGGAACTTTATTCTTCCTGAGCTTTTCGGCAACTTTGATATTCGCAGAGAGCATTAGTTCCTCGATAAGCATGTGGCTTTGCAAGCGTTCCTGTGCCTTGATTTCCACCACGTTTCCCTCTTCGTCAATTACAGGTCGAACTTCGCTGAGGTTTAAATCGATTCTACCGCTCTTTTGTCTCTTTTGTTTTAGAGCCATAGCCAGACGGTTTACCTTACAGATCCAGTTTCCTTCTTCATTCTTTTGAATTTCTTCTTCCGCCATATCATAGGTATAGCGTTGATTTACTTTAATAATACTTTTATAAAACTTGGCGAAGTGAATCTCCCCTTCGTAAGTACCTACCATTTCTACTGTAAAAGCAAGGCGATTGGTTTCGGCTACCAGGCTACAGAGATTTTCAGAAAGTTCCGGGGGTAGCATCGGAACTACCCGGTTTGCCAGGTAAACCGAAGTTGCCCTTCTGTAGGCTTCTTCGTCGAGGGGGGAACCCTGCTTTACATAATAGGAAACATCAGCAATGTGGACATAAAATCGAATTGTATGCTCTTCTTCCACGAGACTAATGGCATCATCAAAGTCCTTAGCAGTAGCACCATCGATAGTTATGGCATGCAGATCCCGCAAATCTACCCTTGACTGCCAGTCGGAAACCGTAGATTCATTGACTTCTTCCGGTAAATTTTTCATAAGCCCATCCGGATAAACAGGGTTATAATTATATTTCATCAGGATACGATCCAGGTCTTTGTCGAGGTGCGTATCATCTTCAAAACGGATGAAAGATACATCAAAAATGAGGTGTTCATGAAGTTGTTCGTCTTTCATTTTAACAACGACAACATCTCCTATCTTCATCTGATCGAGTATATCTTTTAAAATACTTTTCTTAGGAATAATTCCTTCTTTATGATCTCCGGCTAAGTCTAAGAACTGACCGAGAATATATTTTCCTTCGAGAGAGCTTATCTTCATCCGGTAGAGCTCTCTTCCCCTGCGGGTAATGTCAATAACCTCTCCCTCAAGTCGAAACTTCTTTCCTATATCGGTAGGAAAAATATTCACTATATCACCTTTGATAGCAGACTCCGTTTTGGGTGCCGGAACAAATACTTCATGCCCGGAATTTAAACGAACAAAGCCATCCCCCCGGTTACTGATGGAGATTTTACCTTCTAATTTAAAGGGTTTCTTTATTTTGAATTCTTTTTTGTGAACTTCAATGAGTCTCTCTGCTTCTAATAAAGAAAGAAAGAAATACAGTTTTTCTTCTCTCTCCTGCATTTTCTCTCGATCTCTTCCTTTTACTTTTTTCTTCTTTTTATGCCCGCCTTTGGCATAAGGATCGGAGTATACAAACTCTTCTATCAGTTCATTGCGGGTAACTTCTTTTCCTGCCCTTGCGTGCAGGTATTCATAGATTCTTTCTACGAGTCTGAGTTTTCTTTTATATCCAGCCATATATGGTTTTCCTTTTATTGTTCTGCATAGCTCGCTCTCATGTAAGCGGGGTGCAGGTTTTTATATGTATCTTTTACTACATCTATGTAAAAAATTTCTTCGGCACACATTGTTGCCAGTAAATCCGGAGAAGGTAAATCTTCCCGAATATTTTTTGTCGCTATATTTTTAAGGTTTACATCGGAATAAACAGAATAAGTATAAAATTTTTCTTTATAAGATATTTCTAATTCTTTCGGTGGAATATCCATACTTCCATAAAAACCATCTTCATCATAATAAGCCGCGTATACTTTTTTCTGTTTTGCATCGAGAACTACAAAGGAAGGGTTTTTAGTTTTGTAATAATAATAAGAAGAATAAACTTTCAAACTATCTACTCCTTTCACGGGAATTTCCCAGAGCTGGGCCAAATTTCTCGCTGTTGAAACAGCAATGCGAATCCCGGTAAATGAACCCGGGCCTATTCCGCAAAGAATGGCGTCCGGCTTTTGAATGGAACTTTCCTCCAGGGCGATTTGGATATCTTTCACCAGTCGAAAAGAGGATTCCCTTGGATGCAAGCCCTTATAAGAATATAGAGTTTGAACGGAAGTCTCCTTATGCTCATAAACAGAGATAAGTATCCAATCATAACTTGTATCAATAAATAAGTATTTCATTATATTCTATTAACTATATATTTATTATAGAGTCTTCTTTTGCAAAAAATGCAGAATCGAACGAACCGAAGCCATTGACCCGTCTTCATAGCCACAAAAATCCATGATTTCTATCTCTCTACCCATTCGGATATATTCATTCACTTCAGAATAAACCACTCCCCCGGATTCTTTGCAGAGGGCGAATACAATTTCAGAGGTAGAACGATGAGCATAGGGGCCTTCCGAAACTTTTTTAATCAGGCTTCTGTCGTCTATACCTTCATAGATTTTCCAGGCTTCACAGTCTCTCGAATAATACCTCGTTCCGCTTCGCTTCAGGCAATGGCTGCTTATCGTGATAAGGCTTTGGGGGAAACGAATCATCGAATGCCGAACCTCAGAATCGTAGAATTTATAGGATTCAAAAAAGGCTTTTTCCGAAGTTGTAAACGGGTAAGAAAAAAGCAGGGAAGCAGCGAAATATAGAATAAGAGCGAATAAAGACCATAGGAGTTTCATAAGCTAAGCATTTCCTTTCCTGTTTTTAAGTCTATCATAATTGTATTTATTCTACTTTGTCAAGCGAGGTTTCAAATAGCAAATTTTAAAAATATGGTGTATTCTGTAATTTTTCTGTAGGATAGAAATTACAAATATATACCCTTTTTCACCTTTCCTGCGGTGATGTTATTTTTCTTGACGGTAATTTAAGTTCATTCAATTCTTAACTATGCAGTATTATTTGCATAAAAATTCTATTCCTCAAGTCAAACATGCCAAAACAAAACAATAATTTCGCAGGAACCGGTGGAGGTAAATCATGGAAAATAAAGCTCATAAAATATCAAATTCATTTACGGACTTCCTGCAAAGTGATAAAAACAACAATATTTTCTACAAGATATTTAAGCATTCAGTTATCCCAATTATCATTCATGATCTTGACATGCATATTTTAGATATTAATGATAGTGCGTTGCATGAATTTGGCTATACAAAAGAGGAAATTTTAAAAAAGAGTATATTTGATTTACATGATGAATCTGAATTAGAACATTCTGCCAAAGTGCGAGATACTATGCAAAAAGTAGAGAAATTAAGTGTTGAAACAAGCTTCAAGAGAAAAGATGGAACCACATTTTATGCTATGGCCACTCCCTGTAAATATTTATTTGAAGACAAAGAGATAGTTCATGTAACTATTCAGAATATTACAGAACAAAAAAATACCTTAAATGAATTGAGAAAAAGCGAATCCTGGTTAAAACACATTCTGGAAATATTACCTGTGGGCGTTTGGATTACGGATAAGAATGGCGTAATTATTCACGGTAATGAAACCGGAAAGAATATTTGGGAAGGTGCTCTCTATGTTGGAATAGATGAATTTCACCAGTATAAAGCCTGGTGGTATAGCACGAAAGAATTAATAAAGCAGGAAGACTGGGCAGTAGCAAGAGCAATCAAATATGGAGAATCCTCTTTTAAGGAGGAAATAGAGATTGAATGCTTCGATGGATCTCATAAAATAATATTTAACTGGGCATTACCCATCTTTGATGAAAATAATCAGTTTGAAGGGGTCGTAGCACTAAATCAGGATATTACGGAAAGTAAAAAAGCTGAACGCTGACAGCTTAATCGCTGGTGGCTGGCCCGTTAATTGCCCCCTACTAATTCCTGAGCATACCTTTAATTCCAAACATCTAATCATCAAATTCCTAATCCCATTCTGTATCTATAATTTTCAAGCTGAGTTCTTCAAGAGCTCTTTCGAATAAAAGTATAGAGAGTTCTTCTCCCTCTTTTCTCCGATAGACTCCGTAAATCAATAAGCTATATTTGTCGGATTTAAGAATAGATATCTTTTGTTCTTTGCTTGCTTTTTTTAGTGTACAATCAAGATTGATGTCTATGCTTCCGGTCTTTGCGAGAAGAGGAAAATAACCCGTCGCAGGCCAGAACCCCGGTATAAAGGTTGGCAAAAACAATATATCACCTGAATCCTCATTCCACGGTTCCGGGTTATAATAACCTATCCTGATTCTTTCCGAACCACGAATATCAATTTGGATATAAATAGTATCTTCTGAATCAGACACATATTCTTTTTCTCTATAGATTTTAGAAAACTTTCCGGTATTTTGAATGTGAACAAGGATTGCGTCTACTAAGCTCTCTTTATAGGCTTCCAAATAAGGTTTCTGGTCAGGCAGGCCGCTCGGTTGTTGTAATCTTAATATCGGATCTTTGAGTATGGCAATTGGATCCGATGAGTTCTTAACTTCTATTTCTTTATATCCGATGCTTCTGTTTAGTAAACTTGCCCTGCAATTTATGATTAAAAATATTAGTAAAAGAAAATATTTCATATGCTGATTCCTATTAAGAACGCATAGTTCAACTTTATCGTTCCTGGTGGCCGGACCGCATATCTTAATTGTTCATGTAAGATCCAAAACCTTTCCGGGCTTATATATCCGGGATCCGGATAAGCCAGTTTTATGTTAGGATCAAATGCAGGCTTATGAAGACTTACCAATCCAAATTCAATTCCTACCGTTAATCCAAATGGAAGTAAAAACTTTCCACCAAGCCCTAATCCATAATAAAATGTGGGTAATAATTCTGCTGTCATACTTAAAACCGGGTAGCCATACTCCTCCGTTCCGAATATAGCCGGAGACACAAAAACCGTATTTAAGGATGAAAGTATAACTTTTGATTTTCGAGTTCTGCCGAGGTAAGCTGAAATATAATAGGGGTAGTTGTCCTGGATGAAAGGATAGAAATGTAGGAATGCATTTAGGTTCATATCAGGTACGCCCTGTGTTTTTCCATAATCTTGCTGGTATGTTTCGGCATATGTAATAATTCCCTTATCCATTGTGCCAAAATCATAAGTCCCCATATCCCAGCCCCCGTTGTAATGAAAGTTATAAGAAACTCCAAGAGAGAAAAAACTATTTAAGTTATATCCGAGGTTTACAGTTGTAAGCTTGAAACCATCCAGGCCGATCGTTAAAAAACTTTTATAAGTTTGCCTCTCTACTTCCTGTCCGTAAGGGCCTAACTCACTATGCGATAATTCTTTGTTTCCGATGACTTCTTTCGATAATAAAAAATTTGGCATGAATATTAAAACAATTATAAGAATCAATTTTTTCATAGGATTAAAACCTGTGATGGATTCCTATCGAGAAAACTGCTGGATGTTTCCGGATAGGAGCTTGGATATTTAGAGAGAAGTTGGTATCATCAGAAATATAGAATATATCATAAACGTTATAAACATAGACACAGGCAGCAATAAAGAGCCAGTTGTTTGCACTGTATTCCCAGCCCTTTTCTGCTTTTTCGGCTTTCTCTCCATAAACCCAAATAGCTCCATAAGAAGGATTGTTTTGGGTATAGGCATATAGAGAGATTCCTTTTAAAAATCTTGCTTTTCGAGATTCTTCCACAGAATAAATATATTTTTGTGCATTATATATGTTTAAAGTAAATAAAAACAATCCGGAGAATAGATACCCTTTCCTTTCGCTTCCCAGTAACCACTGCCCGCTACCCGGGAGAATTAAAGACAAATATTTTTTATGTGTTTTGTAGTCGTTTGATTTAAGATATTTATCACCGGGAGGTGTTCCTGTAAGTTTGGATACTATCTCTTTATTCTTGTAGGAGATTTTATGCTTATCACAAAAGGTCTTAATCTTCTGGTTTAAAATGTATAATTCCTTCCGGGTACAATTAGACTTCGAACATTCAAGCGAAAAATCATATAAAATGTTTTCTGATTCGGTATCAATGATATAAATATTTCTATAGTATTTATAACCGGATGCCCGGACTGTTCCCCAGATAAGATAATTTGCTCCTTTTTCTCCGGCTTCCCTGGACATCTTTTTTATGGACGGGAGCCTATCCGGGATATCCTCTAATGAAACATTATCTTTCTCTATTAAATCTAAGGATAAATTTTCTAAAATTTCTGAAGTTATCAGGGTATTGTTCAGGGCTGCTTTTTTAGAAACTCCCTGCAGGTTTATAAAGGGATAGACCATGAATTTAGACTTCTCTTTTGCTTCCGGACTTACAGTAAGTAGTAAGAATATTAGAAATGTAAAATATTTCATGCAATTTATAAAATAATCTTTGTAAGCTTTAAGGTTCAATCTTTTTTCAAATCTTAAAACCTTATTATCCTTTATCTCACTACCCAAAATCATCCCGTAAAGAATTAATTAGAATTTTTTGAAAAATTTAAAATTCTTCTTGAAGTGCTTTAAATCCCGAAAGGCAATGGTGCTATGAATTGGACAGAAGAGCAGGTGCTGGCACTTTCTCCCGATGCTTCCTCAACCAAAGCCGGAAAGGGACTGGCCAATGCCCGTAAGTGGGTAAGTTATGCGGTAAACGAGAAGGCTCTCTGGGGAGAATGCCAGGGTAGCGGGAAGAATCCCTATAGAACGAAGATTGACCTGCAAAATATTGCCTTTAGCTGTTCCTGTCCGAGTCGGAAGTTTCCCTGCAAGCATGGACTGGGGCTTTTTCTCTTATATGTAAATCAATCTTCTACGTTTAAAACTACCGAAGAGCCGGACTGGGTAAAAGAATGGCTGGATAAAAGACAGGCCAGTGAAGAAAAAAAGAAAGCTCCCAAAAAACCTGTAGATGAAAAAGCGAAAGCCAAACGCACAGAAGCCAAGGAGAAAAAAATCCAGGAAGGAATTCTTGAACTTCAGGACAGGTTGCAGGGGATGATTCGGGTGGGTCTTCTGGATACAGTTCAGGAGTCTCATTTCTGGGAAACAGCCCGCGCGAGAATGGTGGATTCTCAGGCTACGGGGCTTGCGGCTATGCTGCGTTCTCTCTCCGATATTAACTTTAATGACGATTCCTGGAAGTCTCTAACTTTAAAAAAGATATGTCGAATTTATCTTACTACGGAGGGTCATAAAAATATAAACTCCCAGGCTGAAGACCTTCAGGAAGAACTTCGTTCTCTTATAGGCTGGCCTCAAAATCAGGATGAGCTTAAATTACAAGAAGGAATCAAAGATACCTACCTTATCCTGAGTAAAAAAGTCGAACAGGAAGACAACCTGAGTGTTCAATCCAACTGGCTCTACGGCAAGAAGACAAAACGCTTTGCTCTTATTTTGAGCTTTGCCGTCGGAAGTCAGATTCACGATGTAAGCCTCATGCCCGGTCTTTCGATTGAAGCCGAATTGGTTTTCTTTCCCGGTGTCGCACAATACCGCGCCCTGGTAAAAACAAAAGGGAATAACACAGAACCTTTTTTAGCGGAGGGATTTAAAAATCTTGAAGAAGTGCAGGAAGCCTATTCAGATTTACTTTCCATAAACCCCTGGCTGGATAGAGTTCCTCTTATTCTTGAAAATGTGGCTCCTGTCTATGATAAGGGTAGCCTATACCTTAAGGATTCTGAAGGTCGATTTGTTTCTGTGGAGAAAGGTTTTCCTGCTGCCTGGGAACTTCTGGCCCTAAGCGGTGGCAGACCCCTGACTATGGCTCTCTTACGAAAAGAAGATGAGTTTTTGCCCCTGGGTGCCTGGCAAAATAAACATTATATAATATTCTAATAAATACTATGATAGAAGATTGGTTACAATTACAAAAAGTGTCTCTTTTCGGTACGGCCAAAGAGAGTCTCGATAAACTTTCCTTTAGTGATACTCTTTCCGGCTTCAGAGAGAATGTGAAAAGAAAAGCAAAAAATCCGGAAGAAGAGTTTTTCTTTCTCTGTGCTTTAAGCTTAAATTATATAAATGCAGGTAAGGAATTTCCAAAGATGTCAGAGATTCCCTATAAAGAAGCAGAACCGGAAACGAAAGCAATTATTTCAGCCGAAAAAACTTCTATCCTGCAAAAGATTCTCAGCCATGATTTTGCTGATGTTCTACAATTTTTCCTTTCTGCCTGTGTAAATACTAAAGAAATAATTCCACCCGAATTTGTTCCGAGACTTTTAGACTACGGAAAAAAGTTTATAGAACTGCGAAAGTACCTTCCGGATAGTACGGGTAAACGCGGAGAATGGCTCGTAAGTTTAAACCCGGACTGGGATTACCTGAGCCCGAAAACCGAAAAAGAAGCCTGGGAAGAAGGTAAAACTGCCGAAAGAGTAGAGCTTTTAAAAAATGTAAGGGAAAGAGATGCCGCTTTAAGCCGTGAGTATCTCCTCTCTACCTGGAAAGAAGAAAATGCAGCCAACAGAACTGCATTTTTACTCTGTATGCGTCAGGGTTTATCCCCGGATGATGAGAAAATGCTGGAATCCTTTTTATCTGACAAAAGCGATAGGGTGAGAAGCATTGCAGTTGATTTTTTAGTCCGCATCAAAGATTCCAAATTACGTTCAAAATTATCCGCCTATATTCCTTCCTGTATCAAGTTTAAGGGTTCCGGAAAACTCCTTTCTTCAGCTTCCCTGGAATTTATTATTCCAACAAAAACAGGAGAGATGTTTTCGGATCTGGGCATTAAATTGGATAAGGACATCAAAGGTCTGACTCCGGAAGAAGGAGAAGTCTTTAATTTTCTTTCTTTGCTTCCTCCTTCTGAACTCAGCTCAAACCTCGGTACAAATCCGGAAGAGTTTATCCGGCTTTTACAATCTTCTAAGAAGAATGCCAGATTCCTTCCTGCCATTTATGATTCTACTTCTCTGCATTCCGATAGAGACTGGGCAAAAGCTATTCTTGAAGAAAAATCCAAAAACAGCAAGTTTCCGGCTATGCAGGAAGATGTGGTGATTCGTCTTTTAGATTCTTTGCAGGACACAGATCTGGAATATTTCTTAGATAAAAAAATCTATGTTACGGGTCGTTACGGAATTAATATATTATATTATTTGAATAATTGCAGATTTCCCTGGTCCTATAATTTTACCCAGAAAGCCATGAATGAACTGGGTTCTCAGTATAAAAATTGGTACTACAATAAGAATGAAATTTATACCCTGAACCCTTACATTCACCCGGACTTTCTCGAAAAGGCCAATGAAATCGTAGCTAATAATGATTCTCTAAAAGAGGCTATCAGCAACATGCTTTTAGCAGTAGAGCTTAGAAAAAGAATTAAAGAAAGTTTCAATATATCATAAAATACAAATAGAAAGGATTTGAAATGTCAGTACTGAGAGCGCACGCGGAAGAACAATTTAAAGAAGAGCTTGCCGAATTAAAAAAACAGGATAAGAGTAAAAGACCTCCAAACTGGGAGCTATCTCCTGAAGCTGTGGTTACCTATCTTGTAGGTGGGAAGTTAAAAAATGGGTTCACGGTATCTGCCAAATACATCGGCAACCGGAGGTTAATGGAAATTGCTGTAGCTACCCTTACTACGGATAGGGCCCTACTTTTATACGGTCTACCCGGAACCGCCAAATCCTGGGTGTCCGAGCATCTGGCGGCTGCAATCAGCGGTGTTTCAACTCTCATGATCCAGGGAACTGCCGGTACCGGAGAAGAGGCCATTCGTTACGGTTGGAACTATGCTCGCTTACTTTCAGAAGGTCCCTCGGAAAAGGCTCTTGTAATTACTCCACTCATGAAAGCTATGCAATCGGGACAAATTGCAAGGCTGGAAGAGCTTACCCGAGTCAGCTCTGATGTGCAGGACACATTGATTACCATCCTTTCAGAAAAGACGCTTCCTATTCCGGAGTTAAACACCGAAGTACAGGCTGTAAAAGGTTTTAACCTTATCGCTACTGCCAATAACCGCGACAAGGGAGTAAATGAACTTTCGAGTGCGCTAAAACGCAGGTTCAATACGGTGATCCTTCCCGTTCCCGATACAATAGAAGAAGAAATTGAAATTGTTCAACAAAGGGTAAATAGCATGGGCAAAGCCCTCGAACTTCCGGCAGAAGTCCCGGCTATGGAAGAAATTAAGCGTATTGTAACTATCTTTAGAGAATTGCGAAGCGGCTTAAGTTCGGATGGTAAAACAAAAATCAAATCGCCAAGCGGAACTCTGAGTACCGCCGAAGCTATAGCTGTTGTCAGTAACGGTATGGCTTTAGCCGGTCATTTCGGAGATGGAAAGCTTACAGCTAAAGATGTGGCTTCCGGTCTTTTAGGAGCCATCATTCTCGATCCGGTTCAGGATAAAATTGTCTGGGAAGAATATCTGGAAACGGTGGTAAAAAAGAGAGACGGCTGGAAAGATATATACAGGGCCTGTAAAGAAGTAGATTAATGTCGGTTCATATTCTCGGTATACGACACCACGGCCCGGGTTCGGCCAAGGCAGTAAAAACACATCTACAAAAGCTCAAGCCGGACTGCGTTTTGATTGAGGGACCTCCCGATTCAGAAGATGTTCTGCCTCTTGTTATGGATAAGAAGATGAAGCCGCCCGTGGCCCTTCTGGTTTATATGGAGGAAGAACCTCAAAGAGCCGTTTTTTATCCATTTGCCGAATTTTCTCCGGAATGGCAGGCCATGCAATATGCCCTGAAAAAAAAGGTGGCCCTGCACTTTATGGATCTTCCTATTGCCAATCGAATTGCTCTTGAGCTTAAAAAAGAAGAAACAGAGAAAACGGAAGAAGAGAACACAACTGAACCTGTAAAAACAGAAGAACCGGAAGTAGAGAAAGAAGCTTCCGAAATTCCGGTTAATCACGATCCATTTCGTTACCTCGCCGAAGCAGCCGGTTATAAAGATGGAGAACTCTGGTGGGAATACACCTTCGAACAGAGAGAAAATTCGGAAGATTGTTTTGAAGCCATACAGGAAGCTATCCATGTTCTGAGAACCGAGCTACCCGAAGTGGAAGATGAAAAAGAGCAACTAAGAGAAGCTTTCATGAGAAAGACAATTCGGGAAGCAGAAGCGAAATACAAGAAAATTGCGATTATCTGCGGTGCCTGGCACGGCCCTGCCCTTGAAGATAGAACGAACGAAAAAGAAGATGCCGCTCTTTTAAAGAAACTTCCTGCCGTAAAAAAAATTCAATCCACCTGGGTTCCCTGGACTTTTAGCCGCCTGAGTATGCAGAGCGGATATGGTGCCGGCATTCGCTCACCCGGCTGGTATAAGCATATCTGGGAAAACAAGAACTTCACAGAAAGCTGGATGACAAAAGTAGCCAGAACCTTTCGCAAAGAGAATATGGATGTATCGGTAGCCCATGTGATTGAGTCGGTAAGGCTTGCCGATGCTCTCGCTTCGATTCGAAACATTCCGAGGCCGGGACTGGTAGAACTGAATGAAGCCACACAATCGGTTATCTGCATGGGAGATGAAATTCCCTTGCAACTTATTCAAAAAGAGTTGATAATCGGAAAGGCTCTCGGTAAGGTACCCGACTCCGCACCGAAAGTACCTTTGCAGGTGGATCTGGAACGATTGCAGAAAAAACTCAGGCTACAGGCCACAGCCGAATCAAAAGATCTGGAATTAGACTTGAGAAAAGATTTGGACTTAGAGAGAAGTCATTTTCTACACAGGCTCAATATTCTCGGTATTCACTGGGGTAAAAACATACATGCAAAAGGCAAGGGTACCTTCTGGGAAGCCTGGAGACTTAAATGGGAACCCGAATTATCGGTGAGTATTATTGAAATGGGAATCTGGGGAAATACCATTCGGGATGCTTCCCTGAAGTATATACAAAATCGGGTTCAAAACTCAAATTCCCTGCCTGAAATCACGGGACTCTTTGAAAAAAGCTTATTTGCGGATTTGCCGGAAACTGTAAGTATACTGGTTCATCGTGTAGACAACCTGGCAGCGGTCTGCGGAGATGTCTTCCAATTGATGGAAGCCATTAGCCCTCTTGTAAATGCTGCAATGGGGAATGTAAGAAAAACGGATGCTGAAGTAACAAAAGCCCTGATTGAGAATCTGGTTGTCAGAACCTGCATCAACCTTCCGAATGCCTGTTATTCTCTCGACGATGATGCGGCAAGAGCCACTTTTGAACGAATCGCTTCTGTGGATTCTAATCTCAAATTAATAAACAACGATTCTTTAACGGAACGCTGGGTAAATACTCTGAAAGAAATAATGGATACGGAAGATGTTCATGGAATCATTCACGGAAAATGTGTGAAATTACTCTTAGATAATGGAATCTTTAATTCCGGGCAAGTAGAAGAAAAATTGGAACTCGCCCTTTCTGTTGGTGTAGAAACTGCTTACTCGGCTTCCTGGCTGGAAGGTTTTTTACAGGGAGCTGCACAACTACTACTCTACGACGATTCGATTTTTAAAATCTTAGATGCCTGGATAGCAAAATTAGATAAGGAAAAATTTGTAGAAATTCTCCCCTTATTGAGAAGAACCTTTTCCAATTTTTCCGATCCGGAAAGAAGACAAATCGGAGAGAAAGCCAGAGGTGTAAAGATAGCAGGAACTTCTGAATTGGAGAATAAATCCGGTTTTAATCCTAAAAGGGGAGAGAAAACCTTTCCGCTTGTAACAAAGCTTTTAGACCTGGAGACAAAGTAAATGCAGGATGATAAAATCAAACGCTGGCGTTTAGTGCTGGGTGGAGAACAGAGGGATGGCACAGGGGTTCAGCTACAGGGAGAGGAACTACAAATCGACAATACGCTTTCTGCCCTGTATGACTCGGAAAGAAAAGGTGGCCTCGGTAAGTCATCACCGAATGTATCCCGCTGGCTCGGAGATATACGTACTTACTTCCCCAGTTCTGTAGTCAAAGTTATGCAGCAGGATGCTTTTGACAGGTTGGATATGGCTTCTATGCTTACAGAACCAGAAATGCTTGAATCTCTCGAACCCGATGTCCACATGGTTGCAAACCTGATGAGTCTCGGAAAAGTGATTCCCGAAAAAACCAAGGATACTGCCAGACAGGTTGTGCGCAAGGTGGTCCAGGAACTTATGAAGAAGTTAGAACAACCCGTGCGTCAGGCGATTTCCGGAAGTTTGAATAAAGCCAATCGAAACAATAGAAGACCGAGGCATAACGAAATCGATTGGAATACAACTATTCGTAAAAACTTAAAAAACTACCAGAAAGACTATAAAACGATTATCCCGGAAACTCGATATGGTTACGGTAAAAAGCGTTCTTCTTTGAGAGATATAGTTCTCTGTATCGACCAGAGTGGCTCTATGGGTTCGTCTGTAGTCTATTCCGGGATTTTCGGTGCGGTCATGGCTTCCATCCCTTCCGTAAAAACCAAGATGGTGGTGTTTGATACGGCCTTTGTCGATCTAACAGAAGAATTACAGGATCCGGTGGAACTCTTATTTGGTGTTCAGTTAGGAGGTGGTACCGACATCAACCGTGCCCTCGGTTATTGTCAAAAAATCATTGATAAGCCCTCGGATACAATTCTTGTTTTAATCACCGATTTATACGAAGGTGGCAATCAGACCGAGATGAGAAAAAAGGTGGCCTCTCTTGTGAGTTCGGGGGTTCAGGTGATTACACTTCTTGCACTCAGTGATGATGGAGCTCCTTTTTTTGACAGAAATAATGCAGCCTATTTCTCCGGACTCGGAGTCCCGGTATTCTCCTGTACGCCGGATTTATTCCCGGAACTTATGGCCGCGGCCATACAAAAGCAGAGTCTTTCTGAATGGGCAGCAAAAAATAATATTCCTCTCGGAAGAGAATCTTAAATTTTGCTAAAATAATATATAAGAGAAATATAAACTAAGGACATAACAATATGAGTAAAATGGAAGATATTCAAAATTTCTGGAAGATCATTCAGGAGAATATAAAAGAACTTACAGACGAAGAATCTGAAGAACTCGAAATCTACGAGAAAATATTAGAAGCTCTCGATAAAATACATCCTGAAATTTTCTACGAGTTTATGCTCTCCGATGATGACATACTAACTTTAGTACTCAGTGCCGGGGGAAACAAAGAACTATTTCCCCTGATAGAAGAAATGGTTTCGAAAGCTCCTAAATTATCCGAACTGGAAGTGCAGGCTCTCATGCCAAACCTGGGCTTTGAGGAGACGATCTTTTTACAAAGCTCAGATATGAATGTGGCTGATGTTTATTTTCTCCCTAATCGGAAGACTGAGAATCAACAAATTAGTTTAGATATATACGTTCCGAAAATTAACTACAGTGATTCCGGGGATGAAAAAGAAGAGTTACATTTTGCCCTGGTGGATTCCATAGTAGAGGGAATCGGGGAGCGTTTCTACGCAGAAAAGATCAGCTCTATCCATGTTTTCTCAATGGATAAGACACCTAAAGATAATAAACTCATTCCCTTACTGGAATTGGAAGAGTATCTAAATAGTCTAAAATAGTATATACTAAAATTCTTTCCCGGACTTCACAAAAGTCCGGAGTTCTATCTCTTTCATCTGAAGTCAAAAATCTACTTCCCAGAAAAGGCCTGAATCGAAACATTGTATTTAAGTTATGAAGCATTTATCTATTTTCCTCCTATTTGTTCTATTTTCCTGCAAAGATCCTGTTTTGGAAAAGTGCAGGGCTGCCTGTGATATGTTTATTCGTTGTACCGAAGAAACCTATAAGGTTAAAGTCCCGGCTGAATTACAGGATAAGGCCGGACGTCAGTGTGTAGATGGATGCACAAGGTTACAATCGCAAATTCTTAGTTGTTACGACGAAGCCAATAATTCCTGCAAGGGGATGGCGGAATGTATCAAGCAATCAGATCTAATGGAGTAAATATGAAGAAAGATTCAATATATTACTATATACTCATTCTCTTACTTTCCCTTCCATACCTATTAACTCTTCCCCTTGATGTAATGGATATAGATTCTGCCCAGTATGCAGAAATTACAAGAGAAATGGTAGAGCGAAAGGATTTTATATATTTACGAGACAACGGTAAGCAATACCTCGATAAACCGATTATGACTTTTTGGAGTATTGCTCTATCCTATCTTATTTTCGGTATTCATAATTATGCCTATAGAATCCCGGCCATACTGATTACTTTTTTCTCAGTCTTTTTTTTATATAAGCTCTCCTTTTTACTATACGAAGACGAAAAAAAAGCGAGACTAAGTTCTATTCTTTACCTTTTAAGCCCCGGTCTCTTTGCTATGGTAATAGACCCCAAGACAGATGTGTATTTAGTCGCCTTCCTAATTTTTACATATTATTTCTACTTCTCAGGCTTAAAGAAAAATAAAAATTACTATTATCTAATGTATTTAAGCATGGGTCTGGGTTTTATTACCAAGGGGCCTATTTCTGCTGTGATACCGGCTATCTCAATAGGAGGAGATATTTTACTGCGAAGAGATTGGAAGCTCTTAAAAGAAATGAAACTTATAGGCGGAATTCCTATCTTGCTTTTTTTCCCCCTACTCTGGTCTTACTTTTTATACCAGGAATTTTCCTTTTACGGGCCCAACTTTTTTCTCTGGATTCAGTCTTTCGGAAAGATAACCGGACAGGGTCTACATGCCGGTGGTAAAATGAATCCCGGTTTCTTTATTTCAAATTTTTCCTGGGCTTTTCTGCCTTTCATCCTTCCTTTTTTTATGCTGCTCTTTTTACAGCTCAGGGCATCCATTCACAGAGCTTCCGGTTTTTTATCTTTTCCTTCTTATCTATTGCAAACCATACGCAAGAATGAATTTCCGAGGGCCCATTTTGTTATCCCGTTCTGGCTTTTTCTTTTCTTTTCTTTGATTTCTCTCTCCACATTCCAGCTCCCCCAGTATATCTTCTGGGTCTTACCGGCAGCTTCTCTGTATACGGCCGATCGTCTCGTCGAGTTTTTTAAGACGGAAACTTCCATAAAGCAAAGACTCCTGTTTTATCCGGTATTGATAGTTTCTGTAATTCTAATCGTCCTGATACCCATTTACACGGTGGATGTAAATTCTCTATATTACCTTATACCAATACTCTTCATCCTTTTTCTTTACCTCTTAAAAGATTCCTTCGAATGGGAAATTTTGAGTGTTAGTCTTTCTACTCTTGCCCTCTTTATCATAACCACTCTCTATATATATCCTTTACTTTTATCTTATCAGCCGGCCAAACAGGTAGCCGCAGTTATTAAGGAAAAAGAAGCCGGGAAAAAAGAGTTTTTTGCTTATGGATTATCTTTTTCCAAGCGCTCCTATGCTTTTTACGCAGAACGTTTACGAAAAAGTATTTTTGATATACAGACTTTTAAGAAAAAGCTAATAGAAGACAAAGAACGTCTACTTATAGTTCCAGGCAAGTTTCATTTTTCCTTAAAGGCATATCTGGGTAAAGAATTTAAATTAGAAAAGGTAAATGAATTTCCGAGTTATGGAAGAATTGCCAAACCGGAGAGGGAATTTTTCTTAAAAAAAAGTAGACCTCTTTTACTTGATAAAGTATATATCTATAAAGTGTCCCTGGAGAATGATAAAAATGCTCAATAAACTGAAATATCTGAATACGGACGAGAAGCTAAATGTGTTTACTCATGGAGGAGCCTCCATATTTAGCCTCTTTGCCATGTTACTTCTTGTCTATAATGCTGTCAGTGAAGAAAATATCTGGAAAATTCTCGGTTCTTCGGTCTATGGCTCTTCTCTTTTCCTGCTTTTTTTCATTTCGGCAGTATACCATAGTCGCACAGGAAAAGCGAAAAAACTCTTTCAAAAATTTGACCACATTGCTATTTATCTTTTAATTGCCGGAACCTATACTCCCTATATTCTCGTCAAGTTTCGCAATGATAGAGGACTTTTAATATTAGGAATTGTCTGGTCACTTTCGGCACTGGGAATTATTTTCAAAGCCTTTGCTGCTCATAAATTTAACCTGCTTTCCACTCTTTTCTATGTACTCATTGCCTGGACAGTACTCTTAGAAATTAAAACGGTATTCCAGACTCTGAGTAATTCCTGTCTTGTCTGGTTAGTCGGAGGAGCCCTTTTTTACATGATAGGGGTATATTTTTTCTTAAAAGACCATAGACCCCTGTTTCATCCGATCTGGCATATCTTCGTAGTCGCAGGGGCTTTCAGTCATTTCTTATCCATTTATCTCTACGTTATTTAGAGAATCCGTATATTCCTTATTTCTAAATAAATAAGTTCCGGCCAGAAGTCCCAAAAAAGATGCAGCAAGACCGGGTAAAACGGGAGGAGGAAAAGCAAAAGAAGATACCCGGAAAAAAAACCAGGTTCCGAGTCCCAAAACCATCGCCAGTATAGCCCCTACTGCGCTGCTTCTTTTCCAGAGCAAACCACCCAGAAGGGGAACAAACAGGGATACAAGACTAATCGAAGAAGCTTCTGCCACCAGTTCATAAATATTACTACGATGCAGGGCGAAGGCAGTTCCTATTAAAGCAATTAAAAAAACCGAAATCCTGAGTAGAAGCAAATGTTTTTTATCATCTAATTCTTTAATTAAGGGTTTTATAATATTCTCACCCAGAACAGAAGCCGGAGCCAGAATAGCTCCACTCGCAGTACTCATGATTGCAGAGAGTAAGGCTCCTAAAAATATAACCTGTATAAAAAGTGGCATGTGCTTTTGGACAACCGTAGGTAAGATTTCCTGGGGATTGGTTTGTAAGATTTCGGGATAAACCTGTGTAGCCGCAAGAGCAGCAAATAAGGGCAGAAAGGCTATACTTAAGTATAAGGCACCGGCAAGATAAGAAGAAGATACCGCTACCTTTTCAGAGCGAGAGGACATGACCCTCTGAAAAATATCCTGCTGCGGGATAGAACCGAGGCTCACTGTTATCCAGGCGACAAAATAGTTGGTCAAAGAAATATAGTCCGTTTTAGGAAAGGGACGAAAAAAACCGGGACCTGTTTTTTTTACAATAGCCTGAAATCCTCCCGCTGCCGGTACTAATTCATATAAAAGTAAAGAAAGGCCTATTACAATAATAATGGTCTGAAGAAAATCTGTAATCGAGATAGCCCACATTCCTCCTACAAAAGTATATAAAACAACAATAGAGGCCCCGATAAAAATTCCACTTACCATGGATATTCCTGTAACACTATGGAGAATAATTCCGAGGGCAACTAACTGGGCAGCTACCCAACCGAAGTAGGAAGGAATAATACAGATAGCAGCAATAATCTCGGCTTTCCTACCAAATTTCACTCCGAAAAAGTCAATGATCGTTACTAAATTCATCCTGTAAAAGGTGCGAGCAAAGAATGCCCCTACCAGAAAAAGGCAGAGAGAAGCGCCCAGTGGTTCTTCAATAATTCCTAATATTCCTTTTTTAACGAATTCAGAAGAAGCACCGAGGATGGTTTCCGAACCAAACCAGGTAGCAAACAAAGCCGATGTAGCTAAGAAAGCCGGCAGGTTTCTTCCGGCTAAAACAAAGTCCATGGAGCTTTTCACAAATCGGGAAGCAAGAATCCCCACAAGTAAGGTTCCTCCAAGGTATAAAAAAATAAATAGAGCCAGCATTATTTCTTAGATTTCCTTTGTAATAATCTTCCGAGAATAGGAAGCTGAATACCGAGCTTTGACAGAGAGTATAAGAAAATTCCACCGGCAGCTCCCTCATCCAACCAGCCAATAATGGGGACAAGGTCTGTGGCTTCCGGGATAAACATGTATACGAAACTTCCGAGAGCTGTAATCGACCAGAAAACTTTTTTTCCTGTGCTAAGCTCCGTCTCTTCCGAGCTCTTTTCTTCATCCTTCATAAAATTCTCCTTTCTGGTAGAGCATATCGAAAAATATTAGAATTATTCAACATTTTTATTATCAGGATAAATTAGAATTAGGAGCAAAAAATGTCTTATCAATGGTTTAAAATCTGGCACATCATTGCATTTACCGCCTGGTTTGCCGGTATATTTTATATCTGGAGATTATTTGTGTATCATGCGGAAACCGGTTCACAGGAAGTAAGAGATACACTTGCTGTAATGGAGAGAAAACTCTACAAATACATTATGAGACCGGCAATGGTAGTTACAATTTTTTGTGGAACTGCCCTTCTATGGATTCAGTGGAATTCTTTCGCCAGAACCTACTGGATCTGGATAAAAGTCGGGCTTGTTGTCCTGGTCTTATTCCAGCATTTCCTTTCTGAATACTACAGACATCAGCTACTAAAAGGAAAGGAATACAACTCCAAACTTTTCAGGGTCTTAAATGAGTTTCCCACTCTACTTCTTATTTTTATCGTAATCCTTGTAATTTTAAAACCCTGGTAACAAGATAAAGGGAATAAAAAAGACTTTCTTTTAAAACCCTGCAAATCATATCCTGTACCTGTTATGAAGAAGTTGTACAAGGTTTTACTGGTCGAGGATGATGAGCTTGCCTCACAGGCGATTATTCATTACTTAGAGAAATACAATTTTGCTGTAACCTATGCTGCAAATGGTAGTGTAGCTCTGAATATTGTAAAAACAAAAGGGAATATCTTTGATATAGTCCTTGTGGATCAGATAATGCCGGTCTTAGATGGCTTGAGTTTTTTACAAAAGGCCAAACCCATTCTGAATGATACCCCCTGCTTGATGATGACAGCGGTTCGTGATAAGCAGGTAGTTCTAAAATCAGTCAGCCTGATTCATACTTACCTTCTTAAACCTATCATGCCCGATGCCATTTTTAGTCGGATAAAGAATATACTCAAATTAGAAGAGGAAGATATTATCCAAAAAAGTGAGCATCCCTTCAAGCCTGCCTACAGAGGCAAGTCGGCTAATGTATTTCAGGTAGTACTTCATGGTTGTCCGTATAAAGATTTCTCAGAAGAAGTTTTAGACGTTTGTAAGCTATATTTAAAAAATAACTCCGGCCTTGATATAATTGAAATTTATATAGAAGAGGAACTTTCGTACACGAAAGATGCCGGAGATTATCTCGATAATCTCATCAACAAACTCGCAAAACAAACCCGCGTGAAATACGAGGACATTTATTTAAAAGGTCCCTTCTTACAGGATAAAGATAAAAAGTATTTCTTGCAGTACAAAGGCCTTTCTCTCGCAAACTTTGGAGAACCGGAAGAAAAAGGGGATAAGAACAATATGCCTGATAAATCCAGATACTTAATGATGGACTAAATTAGGAATTTGATTTCTGCTTTTGTTCAATCGTCTTTAGGATAAACTAAATTGATATATACTCTCAGCAGAAAAGACTCCATCCGCTGCATATCTTCTTTCATAAAAACTTACGAGGCCATTTTTTTTTAGAAAAACAAGGGCGGTAGATCGGGTTCCGTATACCGGGCTTTTTATAAAAATAGAAGATAAAAAGCGTTCGTTTTCAAGACCCACTCCTGTATCCGGCAGCAAGTGATCCGGTGCCTTTTCTGTATTCTGCATGAGCTGAAATAATTCTTCCACTTCCAGATTTTCACTCAGTATATAATCTTTAACAAGAGCCAGACCTTTTGCTATTTTGGGCCAATCAGAGTTCAGGTGAGCATTACTCAGTCCGTGAAAACCCTCTTTGAGTTCATGACATACCCTGTTCATATTACTATATACTTGAAATCTAAGACTCTGAAGATTTCCGAAAAAAAGGTTATAGGGGTTATATTTGTCATTGGAAGTCTGAAGATATTCTAAAAAAGATTCCGGCTCTTTATCTGAAAGCAAATAGTCTTTTACGAGTTGTCCCCTGGAGAGTCTTCCTTCCCTGTGAGCTTTCATGTCTCTGTAGTTGGTTAAAGCACTGACTCTACCGTTTGTATGTAAACCTAACCAGGTTCCTCCTTCTTTTTCATCCTTTCCGGCTAAGAGTTCAGGAAATTCCGGCCAGAATCCGGCTTTGGTGGTGGGTCTTTCGTGATATTCATCCCGATTGGCAAGAAGAATCAGGGGAAAGTCCTTATGTTGTTTTAAAGCAATAAATAATATACACATATACTTATATCCCTAAAAATAATACCGGCAACCGAGAGCAAAAAGTACATCCGTACCCTTATTTTTCCCAAAGAAAATATTTCCGCTGAGTTCGGTATAGGCTTCTATATTCTTTTTTCCTCCGAAAAACAAAGAAAATCCCAGAGGAATACGAAGCCCGGTCTGTAAAAGATAAGAATCCGAAAAGAAGTCTTCAAAAAAGTCCCTGGTTTTATTTTCTCTTTCTAAAAAAATAAGGCCCATTCCGGAATAAATGGACCAACTAAAAAGATTTGGCCCGGCAAAAATTCCGCTATTAGTCCCCGGGCTGTATATATTATACAAGAAACTTCCGTGAAGATGAAAACGGTTCGAGCTTAAACCGAGAGCGGTATCTACCGACATTTTATTATTTAGTAAAAACCTACCGCTAAGTCCGGAAGGGCCAAAAAGAGAACCACCAATACCGATACTTCCCTCTGCCTGAAGGGCTTTTGGCATTCCTGAAATACAAAGAAAAAGAAAAAGAGCAAATAGGGCTTTCATAGTCTAACAGGAAAGGGAAACTCGCTATTTTTTTCAAGGATTTTGGTAAAACGCAAATTGGCTTTTTTAATTTACAAAGCTCATTCTATATAATACCCTGATTCGGTATAGTCTAAGGTTAAAAAAAACCGTTCCAATTTAAATTTAATCCCGGAGTAAATATGAAAACAAGAATAATATCAGGAATATTGTCTACTTTCTTGGTAATTATGTTTTTTTCCTGCAAGGAAAAGCCCAAAACCGTTCTTTACCAGGGTTTTGTAGTCGGACTCAATGGAGTTCCGGTTTATAAAAAACCCGCCGATTACGGACATAAAATTAGTGTATTACCTGTTGATGCTCAGTTCGAAGTTTTAGAAGAAAAAATTCCCGATCCAAAACTGAAAGATAAAAGATACTGGTATGAAATCCGTTCCGGAGAAAGCAGGGGTTATCTCAGCTATAATGAAGTTCTCATCAATAAGAATGTATCCATTTTTTCACAGGCTGGCACAAAAAACGTCGCTTTAATCACAGCCAAAGGGGGTTTAAACCTGAGACAAAAACCCGGGCTTAAGGCGAAAGTAATAAAGGTTTTGCCCACAAATAGTCTTGTTGAAGTAATCAAGCAGGGTTCTTTTATGCAGGCGATAAAAGATAAGTATGATCGCTGGCTCGAAATTAAAACAACTACAGGGGAAACCGGGTTTATATTCGCAGGCTATGTAAATCTCTATACAAAAGAAGAAGCAGAATTAGCATCCAAAAGAAAAGAAACCCAGGATAGTGGTTATATACTGATAACTGTAGATTCTCCCGTATACTATGAAAACCCCGGAAAAGACCCGATAAACCCTGAAAATAAAGAATTTCAGGGAGAAGGGATGAACTATAAGGGCTTTCCTCAGAAAGGAGAATTTGGTGTAGTTAAATCTATGGTAGAATTAGCCGGAAAGAAATACTTCAAAATAGAAATGGTGGAATTTATTAATTACAGTGATATGTATTCCCAGGCTATGGGTTGGATAAGTGCTGATTCCGGAACCTATTATAGCGAAGAAGATTTTGAAACGTATACCCTGAAAAATGCCGGGGAATTTGAATCCGGATTTATAAATTTAGTGAAAACATCTATAGAAGGAGATATTAATTTTACAGAAACGAAACTCACCCCTCTGGAATTCGAATCTCCGAACCCGGAAAAACCGAATCCTTCCTTTTACCTGGCTCACATCGCCACAGGGTATAAAACCAATAATAATCACGGAAATTTTTCTATGACGCAGTATATATTAGAAAAATCTAACCAATCGTATCGAATTATATCTTCCAGTTTAAATGGAGAATTAAAGATTGAAGATTTTGATATGGATGGAATTCCCGAAATCATAACCGTAGAGCACGGCAGGGGAGGCTCTTTTTATAAGTTTATGGCCTTTATCGATGGGAGTTATAAAGAATTACAATCCTTTGAATCTATGGGTGGTGAAGGTGAGTTACAAATTCAGGATAAGTCTATAATCGAAACCCGATATAAATGGAAAGACGGAGACAGTACTCCACAAAAAGAAGTAATAACTTATAAGTATCAAAAAGGTAAATTGATACAATTATAAAACGAGAGGTTACAATGAAGAAATTCCTTTTTCTGATTCTTGCGAATCTACTCTTTCTTCAGGGTATTTTTGCCAAGGAGTTTGTTTTGGTAGGAAAAGTAATAGGTGGAGGTATGTACTTTGAAACAATTGCAGGAGTAGTGCATCCTTTACGTTCTACATCGATGACAAATGAGCTAATGGAGTTAACGGGAAAGAAGATAAGACTTCTCTGTGAAATAGAACAGGAAACCTGCAATCCTATTCGATACGAAATATCTCCTTTCACCGACGAACAAAACCTGAAAGCCTGGACTTTAAAACCCATTCCTAAATATGTTTACAGACATATGACTGCTTTTAACCCAACCGTTACACCGGACGGGAATAAACTTTTCTGGACGGTTTTAGTAGAAGGAGGTGGAAAAAGTACACAAAAGATATGGTTTTCAGAAACAGATAATTACGGACTCTGGAAACGGGGGAGAGAAATGGGTTCTCCTTTGAATAATGATACTCCTTCAGCTGTAATATCTGCTTTACCGGGAGGAAATGAATTGATTGTTTTCGGAAGTTTCTTAGAAAATGATATGTTCGAAGAACTCAAAGTGAAATATAACAATCAAAAAAAAGATCTTGTAAAAACCGCCAAGTCCATGTCCGATCTAAGAATAAAATATTCCGTACTCAAAAAGGAATATAAAAAACAATTAGAAAAGATTCAGAATAGAGTTCCTCTTTATAAAAGTCATAAGACTCCGGATGGATGGTCAAGGCCCAAAGCAGTGGATTTCCCGGAGTTTTATAACTTATATCGTAGTTCGGATAATCCTCTGCATCAGGTATTTGGTGGCTCTGCTTTTTCCAACAATGGAAGGGTTTTAATTTACTCAGCCAAGCATAATGATTCACACGGTAAGTTGGATTTATATGTATCTATTCAGGGTGATGATGGAAAATTCAGCATAGGAAAAAATTTAGGTAACTCGGTGAATACAGATGCAGAAGAAATGGCTCCCTTTTTAGCGTCCGATGATAGGACTTTATATTTTTCCAGTAATGGAAGAAAAGGACTTTCTGTTTATTATTCAAGGCGAGTTGGGGATGGCTGGGAAAATTGGACTCATCCTAAAGAGATTTCCAAAAATTTGGAAGGTGTAAACTTTTTTACAATACCGGCCAAAGGAAACTGGGCTTATATCAGTCGTAAAGGTGAGCTTATGATGGCCTCTTTACCGAACGAATTAAATCCTCAACCGGTTATCCTTGTAAAAGGAAAAGTTATTGATGAATACGGTCAACCCTTATCAGCAGATGTTCATTATGAATCTTTAGTAACTTATGAACAAAAAGGTTCTACTGTATCAGATCCGGAAACAGGAAAGTTTAGTTTGATCGTTCCATACGGGGAAAGATATGGTTTTTTTGCTGAAAAGCAAAGTTACTTACCGGTTCATAAGAATATTGATTTAAGAAATGAACAATCAGATTATAAGGAAATCCAGGTTGTGTTAGTACTTCCGCGTATCGCAAAAGGTAAAGAGATTACAATCAACAACCTGTTTTTTGAATCCGCAAAGTATAATATAACCAAGGCCTCTGAGCCTGAACTGGATAGACTTGCGAAAATCATGAAAGATAATAGTACTATGAAAGTTTTGATCGAAGGTCATACGGATAATACCGGTAATGAAAAAGAAAACCTTGACTTATCCAAAGCCAGAGCTCGAGAAGTCGCACAGTATTTGATTCAAAAACATAGTATTAAAGATGATAGACTAACCGTAGTAGGTTACGGTCAGGAAAAACCGGTAGTATCTAACGATTCAGAACAGAATCGCAGTAAAAACCGCAGAGTAGTATTTAAAATTATCGAGTAAAACAAAATCTTCTAACCTGTGAATTAGTTCACAGGTTAGAAGCGGTTCCTACCAGTTCTTCAATGCTTCTTACACCCTGTTTCATCATAAAAGAATCCAGATAAGATAAGATTTTATAGGGCAAGAAAGGACCTTCATATACATAGCCGGTATAAATTTGGATAAGATTGGCTCCTAATTGAATTTTTTCAAGAGCATCTTCCCCTGAAAATATACCACCCACACCGATTATAGGTGTTTTACCCTGTAACTTTTTATAAGCAAGTCGTATCGTTTCATTAGATCTTTGTCTTAAGGGCTTACCGGAAATGCCTCCGGACTCTATAAGTCTATTAGTATGCAATACTTTTTCATTGATAGTAGTGTTAGTAAGTATAACTCCTCCTAAATTTAAACTTTGAACAATTTCTAATAGCTCTTCTATATCTTTATCATTTAAATCCGGTGCAAATTTAACAAAAATGGGTATCTGAAATGATTCAGATAAACCCTTTTGTATACCCTGTATAAGCTTATAAAAAGAATCTTTCTCCTGCAAATTACGCAAACCCGGTGTGTTTGGTGAACTTATATTAATCACCGCATAATCAGAAAGGGGAATCAGTCTTTTAAAGGTCTTTAAATAATCCTCCAGGGCATTTTCTAAAGCCACTACCTTTGTTTTCCCGGCATTAATACCTCTGGGTATTACTTTTTTTTGAGTATTTAAGATGTGAAAAGCTTCTTCTGAGCCCGGATTATTAAAACCCATACGATTTATTAAAGCAAATTCTTCTTCGTACCTAAAAATGCGGGGTAAAGGGTTTCCATCCTGCTTCTCTCCGGTGATAGTACCTACTTCAATAAAGCCAAATCCTAAACGAGATAGGTAAGGATATAGCTCACCGGTCTTATCAAAACCCGCAGCTAAACCTAAAGGATTAGAAAAATGTAATCCTTTTAGCTCTGTATGTAAACGTTCACTCTTATACGTACAGCTTTTAGATAAAAGTTTTATAAAAAAAGGTACTCCGGATAAGGTTTTTAAGCTTTTTAACATAGAATAATGAGCCGTTTCCGGATCTTTACGAAAGAAAAAGGGCTTGATAAGCTTCTTATATAATTGATCTCTCAGCATATTTCAAACTTGTTATAATATTTATTAAGGTAAATCCTTTTTTATAACTGTATAAAGCCTTCAAAGTTTAAAGATAGTAAAGTTATAGTGCATACATAACGAAAGTATTTATAGATTAAATATTTTTTTTTCGCTGATGTATTAAAAGACTTTACATTATTTTATATATGTATTAGTTATGTCTCTATTATACATAGTGAATCCATAAACAAATCCTGGAGGAAAACTCAATGGTTTCTAAAAAGAAAGCAGCATCAAAAAAGAAAGCACCATCTAAAAAGAAGGTAGCAAAGAAAAAAGCAGCTACTAAAAAGAAGGTAGCAAAAAAGAAAGCAGTAGGCAAGAAAAAGGCAGCTTCCAAGAAGAAAGCAGCCGGTAAGAAAAAAGCAGCATCAAAAAAGAAAGTTGCTAAGAAAAAATCTGCCGGTAAGAAAAAGGTAGCTAAGAAAAAAACAGCTAACATAAGAACAGCTCCTGAAGCCGAAGAACTTCCTGCTGAAACTGTATAAGAAAGACTTATACAACTCAGGAACTTATACCCAACCCGCTTTTATAGCGGGTTTTTTTATATTTAAGCTTCACTTTTTGTTTCCGAACTTATCCACTGAAGAAATGCAGGGTTTCCTCCATCAATTTTTATACGCAGTATGCAAGGACAACTATAAGAATGCAGACTTTTTATCTTTTCTTTCACTTCTTCAAAAAGATTTTCTTTTGTTTTTACAATAAGAATAGTTTCTTCACCATATTCCACCTTCCCTTCCCACCAATACATAGATTGCATTCCTTTAATAAGGTTTGCACAGGCTACTAATCTTTCTTCTATTAGTACTTTCGCAAGCTTTTGGGCTTCTTCTTCCGATGAAGTGGTAATATAAATCAAACAGTATGTGTCCATGATTTCTCCTTCTGAATAGATTATTATCTATTATACAAAAATAAAAATCTTTCTTTGATTGCATTAAAAATAGCATAGAATAAATAGAAGGAAAAGGCTGGTAATATGATAAAAATTCTATTGTTTGTATTCATATTTATAAACTCTTTTCACTGTGCTTTATTCGATACCCTGGGAATGAGCTATCCGGAAGCAGTAAAAGGTTCTGAAGCGAAAGATATTATCCTTCATAAGGCCATTATGGGAGCATCTATGGATGCAGATAGCAGGGACAATGTATATAGCTTTATTGCGGATAAACTTGCCGGCATTGAAATAGATGCTTATTATGATAAAAAAGCAGTAGATCGATGTGCAGAAGAAGCCATGTTGATAAACCTTTTAAGCCTGGATATAGGAGGCTTACATTGTGATTTGAAAAAGCATAAGGTTTTGATTAACTGGCCGATTCCGGCTCTATAGAAATATGGGCAGGGGAGGATTCGAACCTCCGAAGGCTGAGCCGGCAGATTTACAGTCTGATCCCGTTGACCGCTTGGGTACCTACCCTTATTAGGAGTTGACTGCCACTTAAGAAAGTACACAGCCTATCGAGCTGCCTAAGGGACTTGAACCCCCAACCTGCTGATTACAAATCAGCTGCTCTACCAATTGAGCTAAGGCAGCAAAGCAATAGTCATTCTTATTCATCTCTTTATTTTGTCAATTAGAAATGATAAATAATAAAGTACTTGAAGAAAAAAGAGTCAAAAAATGTCCTGAAATCCTATCATGAACCTTCTAATGATACATACGGGAATGAGTTTTTCTGTTTTTTCTTTTTTCATAGCTTATATCTATCGCAAAAAAGATTTGAAATTACATATAATTTTTAATTCAGCAGGAGTTTTTTTTAACCTGAGCTCTGCCATTTACTTACTTCTTATAAAATACTGGCTCGGAGGTTTAGAGAAAGCCCGGATTTATCCCAATGCACCTGCTGGCATGATTCAATTTCACCGGCTTGTAGCCGGTATCACCCTTATTCTTATGCTGGGAATGGCTTTTACGGGTATAAAACGCTTTCGGAAAATACACAAAGGCTTGCATTTTATTTTTATCCCCCTATATCTTTTCGTATATATTTCAGGACTTTTTATCTTTACAAGCAAAGCAAACTTATAAATGTATAAATTGTTAAAAATCAAACTGAATTCGAGGTAAAATCTATCTCCTGATTGGAATAGAAAAGTTGAATGAACACTGATGATTTAAAAAAGAAAGCAAATGAAATCAGGCAAGAAGTAATCAAAATGGTTACAGAAGCAGCTTCCGGACATCCGGGAGGTCCCTTAGGCCTTGCTGATATTTTTTCTGTTCTATATTTTCACACATTGAAGCACGATCCTTCTAATCCAAATATGGATGAAAGAGATCGATTAATTCTTTCGAATGGCCACGTTTGTGCCGTTCGCTATGCAGCTATGGCTCTGGCCGGTTATTTCCCCGCTGAGGAACTCCTGACCTTCCGGAAGTATGGTAGCAGGCTTCAGGGACATCCGGCAACCAGATACTTAGAAGGCCTGGAATCCTCAAGTGGTTCTCTGGGTCAGGGACTTTCTGTTTCAGTTGGTCTGGCACTTGCGGCAAGACTTCAGCAGAAAGAACACAAAATCTTTACCTGTATCTCGGATGGAGAATGTGGAGAAGGAATGACCTGGGAAGCCGTCCAATCCGCTTCTCACTACAAACTTGATAATTTGATTGCCTTTATGGATAGAAACCATATCCAGATTGATGGTTTTACAGAAGATGTTATGAAGTTAGATCCGCTCGATAAGAAGTTTGAAAGTTTTGGCTGGTTTGTTTTACAGGCAGATGGACACAATATAGAAGGGATTAAGGAAGCTTTTAGAATCGCAAGAAACCATAAGGGTTCTCCCTGCATAATCCTTTTTAAAACCGTTCTCGGCAAAGGAGTATCTTTTATGGAGAATAATCCCAAATGGCACGGAAATCCTCCCAGTAAAGAATTAGCAGAAAAAGCACTGGAAGAATTAAGGGGAGCCGTCTAAACTAGTACCATGTTACTGCCTTTCGAAGGACCAAAAGATTATATCCCTATAGAAATAAGCGAATTAGAAGCTTATTTCTATAGTTTAGATCTATCCAATAAACAGGAAAGGCTGGAAGCTATTCTTAAAATCGCAAAAAAAATCCCCTGGACTTATAGAATTCCGGATGTAATTGATAAGCTTTCGGATCCGGCTCTGCGGGCTATATCAAGACAATACTCCTCTGAAATTCACTTTCAAAGGACCTTATATTGCTTAAAAAAACTGGCTCTTTCTGAAAGAAAGTTTGACTATAAAAGTCTTGAAGAGGGAGCTTTTCTTATTTCAACAGCAACCGACAGCTCAGAAAATTATGAAGATTTTCAAAGGAGCCTGGACAGGATATCCGCAAAAGTAGAAGAATTATATGATATAAACCGAGTTATCCTTACGGATTCTATTAAGCTACATTTGCTATCGAGAGTTTTATACCAGGAAGAGGGTTTTACAGGAAATAAGGTAGATTATAATAATCCGGAAAACTCCCTAATAACACTTGTAATGCAAAGAAAGTTAGGAATTCCCATATCACTTTCAATTATTCAATTATTAATTGCTTCCCGTTTAAAACTTCCGATTTACGGTGCCAACTTTCCTTTGCATTTTATGCTATACTATGAATCCAAGGACTTCAAATCTTATATAGATCCTTTTCACGGAGGAGTTCTTGTAAATCGTGATATTTGTAAGAAATTCTTAGAAGCCAATGGTTTCCCAACTGCACCGGAAGATTATCATAAGCCTTCTACAGTCTCTATACTGAAACGAATGCTGAATAATCTCATACATAATCATCGAAAGATGGGGAAAATTGAATTGGAAAAAATTTACTCCAGTCAACTATTGGCTTTACAGTAACTATGCCTTCAATCATTCAAACACGTATTCTCATACAGAAATTTGATAAAAAACTGGATAAGATTATCCATGAAGATATCAAGCTATTAAAAGATATAAAAAAGTATGTTGTTTCTTCCGGTGGAAAAAGGATTCGCCCGATTACTCATTATTACTTTACTCGTCTTCTGGGTTATGAAGGGGAAGAATGGTTGGATGTAGGAGCCATTGCAGAACTCATTCATTCGGCCAGTCTTCTTCATGATGATGTGGTAGATAAATCAGATACTCGAAGAGGAAAACCTACAGTAGGAAAGCTTTATGGAAACAAGGTTGCCATTCTTTCCGGTGATTACCTATTAGCCAGTGGTATCGAACATTTAAATAGCTTACAAAAACCTGCCCTTATGGATTCGTTTACCCGGGTAATTCGTTATCTGGCCGTTGGAGAACTCATCCAAATGCAATGGGAGCGTAATCCGAAAATAACGCCTGCGATTTATGAACAGATAATATATGGAAAAACCGCTTCTCTTTTCGGTGCAGTTTGTGAAACAGCGGGCATTCTGGCTAATAGTTCTCAAAAAACTATAGAAGATTTAAGAAAATTTGGTGATTCAATGGGAAGGCTTTTCCAGGTAAGGGATGATTATATTGATTATTTTACCGATGAAAAATCTTCCGGTAAAACTTTTATGAAAGACTTCTATAACGGACTTTATACGTATCCGGTTATAGTTTTAAAAGAAAAAGCAAAATCAGCAGATAAAAAAGAAATTGATCTACTCTTTAAAAAAGACGAAAGAGACAGGATAGATGCAAAAAGAATACAGGAGCTATTTCAAGTTTATGAGATTAAAGAAATACTTGTTTCTGAAATTCAGTCCTGTATTGAAGAATTGATTAATTATGTAAAAGAATTTGGAGATAGTAAGCTAACCGAAACCATTATAGAAAAAATATCGGAACTTAAGGTCTAGACTTTTTACAGCAGGTGAGCCAGTGCTGGTTTTTCTTACTTTCGAAAAATATAAACATACTTTAGTTTATCAGAAGGAACTACTTCTTTTATTCGTTCTTCTAAATCTATTTTTTTAGAAGCAACACCAACAACAGTAGATTCGTATACAGCATAATAAGCCGGATTGATGTTTATGTTTTTGAGACTCTTTTGGATTCTTTTAGAATAAAGCTTTCCGGATAACTGATAATATAGGGTCAATAGTTCCTCATCATTTCCTATTATCTCCCATATTTCATCCCAGTACTGCTGTCGGTTTTTCTCCGTTTTAAGATAGGTCGTTAAGAGATCCATTTGTGCTTCTTTGTTTGCTTTTCTATTATGTGGTAAAGATTCGATAATCCCAAAATTAGCCTTATTTCGGGTGTATTCCTCCAAAAAGGATTTTTTGATACCCGCACCCAAAAATATATTATATGAGCTTATCACTCCATCATAGGTAATTTTTCCGGCAAAGGGTAATAAAATTGTATTTACGATACGTGGTTGGTTACCCATTAAATAATCGATTTCATCCCTGAGTCCGTAAACACCAAATAAATGTGCCCTGAGATCATTACGATTCGTTTTCTCGGCTCTGAAGACCGCATATTTTTTTAAAAACTTTATAAGAATAAATTCTCCTACAATAAAGTGCTCTCTCCATTCTTTCAGAATTTCTATATAACTATCCGGAAAATGAAAAGGATTTGTTTTTATAATTTCGCTAATATAATCTTCTTTAAATAACTTATCACGTATTTCTATCTTTAGCTCCGGTTTTGCTAAATCGAAAAAGTTTTCTTTTGATTGAGAACTTTTGAAGAACTTTTGTCCTGTATGAAAAAGTAATTCACCATAAATTTTTTGAAAATCCTGAAATTCCTGCTGTGACAATATCATAACTGTTTCCCTTTCTTTACCGTTTTTTTATTGTTTTATTTCACTTTTACAGAAGGCAAGTGAAATAATCTTTTCTCAGATCAAGAAGGAGTTTGGAGATTAGTATATTACCGATTTTAAATATTTTTTTGACATTCACGTAAAAAAAATCAAATTATGATTGCAGAGTTTTATCGCATAACGTAATATGATGAAATCAAGTAAAATTTAAATGAAAAGAAAAATTGGAGAATGAAAATGAAAACTCGTATTACAAGCAGTCTGATGATTGCCTTCTTAGCCTTCTTCTTATCAGCAAGCAGTGTATCTGCCGGTTCTCTTTCCGGAATGTGTATCGTTCTGGTACACGGTATCCTCGGTTTTGACGATACAAATGGCCTTGCCAATGGCCTTGTTAAATACTGGGGCGGAATGGATAACTACCTGAGAAACCAGGGAGCTAAAGTAGCTACTCCCGGAAGTTCTGCTATGGCCAGCCTTGAGACCAGAGCCAGCCAGGTTAAAACCTATTTAAACACCTGGATGCCCGCTAACGGATGCACAAAAGTACATCTAATGGGCCACTCTCAGGGAGGACTTGTCTCTCGTTATCTGGTTACCAAGCTAAGTTACGCAAGTAAAGTGGCTACAGTTACAACGATTGACTCTGTGCATAAGGGTGCACCGGTTGCCGATTTCACTCTAGCTGTTATTCCTGGCTGGTTAGAACCGTTTGCAAATGTTGTACTTTCTACTTTTGCCAAACTGATCTACAGAGATGGAAGACCTCAGGATGCCATTGCAATGGGTAAATCCCTTACAGTTGCTACCCTGAAAACGTTTAATAGTAATACACCGAATGTTTCCGGAGTTAAATACTTCTCTTACGGAGCAAGTATGGCCTGGGCAGACCCGATTCAACACCCTATTATGGCTCTTACTTACCCGGCTACCTGGGCTGGTGGACTGTTCTATGGTTTAGGTTCTGCTAATGATGGTATAGTACCTCTGGAATCACAAAAATGGGGAACATGGAAAGGCACTCCTTCTTCTTATTGGTATGCTACAGGCTTAGATCACCTGCAAGTTACCAACTTCGAATGGAGTGGACAGGGTTACTTTGACGTTCAAGGACAGTACTTGACTATGTCATTAAACGCAAAAAATAATTAAGACAAAGCTAATAGAATTGCAGAAATCAAATTCTGCAATTCTATTTTTTCTCAGGGTTTAGGGAAGTTTCTAGTTCCCGATATTTTACACCTCAGCACAGTATTTTTTTATAACCTTGTAAACTGTTTCTGGTTCATAAGGTTTGGTCAGATAATCATCCACTCCTGCCTGTAAAGCTTTCTCCCTTTCCTCTTCGAGAACATTGGCAGTAAATGCGACAATTGGAATATTTCTTTTTTTGGAAGATTCGAAGTTTCGAATATTTTTAGTCGCCGTAATTCCATCCATCACCGGCATTTGTATATCCATAAATATTATATGGTAATCCTTATCTTTTAAGTACATAATGGCTTCTTCTCCATTAAAGCAGGAATCATACAATACATTCTTCTTTTTAAGAATCTTTTCCATAAGATAGGTGTTCAAATAATTATCTTCTACAATTAATACTTTTATATCAGAAAAGCTAATATGCCTGTTAGAGTTATATACTTCAGTTTCCCTCGTTTTCTTTGTTTCTTCGTCTGAAACTGCCGGCAACGCAAGGTTGAAATAAAATTTCGAACCTTTTCCCATACGACTCGATAAGTATATTTCAGAATTCATTAAATTAATAAGTTTTTTTACAATAGCCAGACCCAGACCGGTTCCACCGTATTTTCTCGAAGTATTGGAAGAGACCTGTGTGAATTTTTCAAAAATTTCCAGAACTTTATTTTCCGGGATTCCGATCCCTGTATCAATTATAGAAAAGTTAAACTCATATACTTCATTCTTTATATTCCTCAATTTGACTTCTAATTTCACTTCACCCGTCTCTGTAAATTTAATCGCATTACTTAATAGGTTCAATAGAATTTGAGTCAGACGAGTTGGATCTCCGAAATAATACGAGGGAATCTCCGGAGTAATGCTTGAAGAAAAACGCAATCCTTTCATGTCTGCTTCATAGCCGAGAAGCTTCATTACATTCGTAAGTAACAAGGGAAGATTAAATGCTATTTTTTCGAGACGTAAGTTACCGGCTTCCATTCTGTTATAATCCAGTATATCATTAATTATTGTTAATAAATTTTTTCCCGAAAATTGAATGATTTCTAATAGCTCTTTTTGTCTGGAGCTTGGATTTTCTTCTAATAAAAGTTGCACAAAACCCAGAACGGAATTCATAGGTGTACGAATTTCATGACTCATAGTGGATAAAAAGAGAGACTTACTATTGACTGCGTTTTCGGCTTTTATAATACTTGCATTCAGTTCCCTTTCTCTTTGGATATTCAAAGAAATAAAATAATAGATAAACAGAATATTCATTAGAATAGAAAATATAAATGAACCCATAAAAATAAATTCCAGACTATCACGAGATATATCGTGATAATAGAATATATCATTTTTATAAAATATAAATAATCCAATAAACTCCATAATGCTAACGATGATAAAGGTATATAATATTTTCCATTCCTTGATAGAATAAAAACAAAATGGTGTTATTGAAGCAGGAATCAAAAACAAATAGATGCCTGAATGAAAGCTTAAAAAGTAATTTATAATAAATATCTGGGAAAACCCAAAAAAAAGAGTTATAACCTTACTTAGATTATATAAATATTTTGAGTTTAAATATAGAGGAATAAACCAGAGAATACAAAAAATAAAATTATTTACAGATAGAGCAAATAGGTCAATATACAGATAGTATAACAAATAAAAGGTAGTTAAAGGAATTAAGGAAAGAGACATCCTGTTGATCAAAATAATTCGTTTTGTTTCTTCAGAACTTAAATGACCCTTAACACCAATATACGAAATATGATATATAAGATATTTTAAACTATTTCTGATACGCATTATTGTTTAATACTATTGTTTTTAAGAACTCTTCATAATAGCCTGCTGCTTCTTCTGCCTTTTCCATCATAGGAACATGACCGCAGTCTTTTAATACTATAATTTTTGCTGAAGGGATTCGACTCTGAATCGAAATCGTAGCCGAAGGATGTAAAACTCTATCGGTGTCCCCCCATAAAACCAGCAGAGGAGACTGAATCTTTTCCAAATTTTTTTCTAAAAAGAATATATCCGCTCGAATATCTTTCATTACTTTTTTATTAAACTCTCTATCTTTTAGGGCTCTTTCACCCAGATATTCTGAAATGCTCGAAGGCATGGCCGGTGGATTAAAGAATATATACTTTAATAAACGCTCATAATCCTCCGGGGAATTCACAAGCAAAGGATTGATTCCTTCCTTAATTTTAAGTTCAAAATCACTTCGTTCCGGGCTTCTCAAACCTGCCGTTGCAATAAATAAAAGGCTTTGCACATCCTCCTGAAAAAGAATGGAATAAGTTCCGGCAATAGCTCCCCCCATAGAATTTCCAACAATATGGAATTTTTTATTAGGAATAAGTTGGTGTAATAAGATATGAATCCGCTTCGCCTGTTCCTGTATGGAATAATTTAGATTTGTATCTCTCTTATTCTCGCCAAAGCCGGGTAAATCAATCGCAATCAGTCGATGTGAATCCTTAAGCTCTGCCGCAAACTTATTCCAGTTATCCTTATCTGCTCCGAAACCATGAAGCAATACAATTACCTCATCACCTTTTTGGTTATCAAGAAAATGATAACGATAAGAGTCAATATCCAAAGTTGATACTTGCCAACCGACTCGCATACGGGAGCGCTTAATAAACAGGTTGAATACTTTATCCGAACAGGCTGTCATAAAAAATAAAACTCCTAAAAAAATATAAATATGACCTTTAAACTGTTTCTGTTTTCTTCTCAGTAACAAGTTTTTCTACCTCTTGTCTGTGTTCAGCGTATCTTTGAAAAGCTATATAAGCCGGATAAGAAATTCCTAACAGACAAATAAAATATAAGATACGAATAATCCAGCTTGAAATGGGAGGTTCCATTATGGAGTAAGCAAATTTTTCATTCTTCATTTCTTTTTCAGCAAGAAAATCCTGAAGTTTTTTACTACCGGAAAAGGTGCTGGAAAAATCAAATTTCGGCTGCTGCATGTATCGATTACCATAGTACAAGCGTAATTTCCCCTGACTGTTTATATTTTCAAGCGGAAAAATAATTTCCATACCGGGACTAAAAACTTCAAATCGTTCTAGTTCGAGGGGATTATCGTCTCCATTTGCAATCTCAAGCCTTAAAATTCCGCTTACATTATGGGGCAGTTTTATAATTTGGGCTTTATCATCTTCCACTTTTTTATAAAGTGTAAGACTCGTTATATATGAAAAACTTTTTTCATGCTCTCTCTGCTGGTATAAGGTAATCTTGCGACGAAAGCTTCTTTCTTTAAAACTCAAGTGAAGTTTATTATACGGCCAGTTCCCCGGATTATCATAATAATAAAAGGTTCGATTCACGGGTTTTTGTTTTATCCGTAGTTCTTTCAGACTGATCTCCCTTTTTGTTTCATACTGTTTTTTTTGAGGTATGTAATAAATATCATGGAAGAGAAGCCGTGTTTTCGAATCCGTTTCGATTCGAGCAAAGCTATAGTTTCCAGGACTTATATCCAACTTCTTCTCTTTTGCTTCCTGTTGCCCGTACTGATAAAAAGAATGTGTATTTGCATTTTGCCATTCATTGACTTTTTCTCCCAGTGAAACAGTTAGAAAAAATTCATAATTCTTATCTTCGCTACTGAGTGAAATCGAGTGATACTGAGTTCCCTCCGGATTTTTAGGAAACGAAAGAACATACACGAAACCTTCTTTTGTAGCTTTTGTAAAAATAAGTTTAACGGGATTTTTTCCTTCCTCAGCCTCTTCAATAATAACATCCCTTGTTAAAAAAGGAATTAGCTTTTGATTAAATACTAATCTTCTATCTGATAAGCCGGAATGCGATACAACTTCCTTATCGAGAACAAATCGACCGTATTTTATCTTAGAATCGGAAGTTTCCCCTACTCTGAAATCCTTATAGTAATGAAAGGAAGCTTCCCGGAATGTCTCGGCAAAGGTTTCACCCGGAACCAAAAGAAAAGGCAAACATAAGAGTAATAAAATATTTTTACCCTTCTGATTTCCCGTAATAAATTTAAAACCAAATTTTTGATATATTATACTTAACATAACCAGTCCCAGCCCGAGTCCAAACCAGGCAATAATTTTAATCAGGAGATTGAGTTGCCAGATATCATAGGCATAGAGTTTTAAGACCAGGAGTATCGATAAAATAATTCCTGAGAGACGGAAAAAACGATAGCTTTTTAAAAAACCAACAAAAAGAAATAGGAAGGCATAAAAAGCAAGAACATAGGAATAAGCAACTATACGATAATGTAGAGAATCTAGCTGGTAGTGGACATCCACCATAGTTCCGATTACAGGATGAAATAAAGCAGAAAAAGCAAATAATTTTTGAGTACGGGAAAGAGTAAGGTCTCTTCCCCTGTAATAGATATATGCACTCAGTAGTCCCGCAAATAGGTAAAGGGCAAAGGAAGGGTTTAAAAGAAAAATGTAGTTATATTTATAGTTTGTATATTCATACAGGCGAATAAGTGAAACCAACCAGGGCAGGATAGAAAAACGAAACAGGGCTTTATCTTGAAAATTCAGTGCAAGGTAAGATACAGAAGCCGAAAACGCAAGATAAGCAAAGGTAAGCCATTTTCCTTCAGCGAAATCCGTAATAGAGCTGATACCGAGAGCCATGAAGAAAAAAAGTAGAACAGCTTCGAGTGCCGGAAAAGACTCAGCAACAAGAACAGGTTTATTTCTTTTCTCATAGAAATGTCGAAAAGCTAAAAGGGAAGCAGCAAACAATAAAAAGAAATGTGGATTCAAATCAGGATGGAAAAATTCAAATAAACGATAAAAAGAAAGGGCATAATTTATAATAAGAAGTATAACTAAGAGTAAGGATGATTTATATATCTTGCGGCTTGCATACGGAAAATAATAGGTTTCTCGAAATCCGAAAACTCCAAAACTTAAAAGCAAGTATAAAAAGGGAAGGTTAAAAGTACTTTCTGTAAGATTTTCAGACGCCCAGGAAAAGAATATAACAGAATTAGAAAGAAGAGCAATATAGGGAACAAATCTCCAGTCGAAAGGCTTTAAAACATAGAGGTAAATAAGATTCACAATTCCTAAATAAGTAAATAAGAACTCGTACGAGTTTTCTCCGGATGAAAGTAAAATCGGAGAAAGTACAGAACCCATATAACTGAAAAAATATAAGATCTGATTCGAAGTATAACGAGATAGAAGAGCTGTCCCGAAACTTAAAACTACAAGATACGCAAAGGTTTCTTCCACTTCTATCAGACTGTAGAAATGATAAGCGGAAGTAATGCTCAAATAAAAAATAGAAAGACCCGTACCAAAAATTGCAGAGGGAAGGGCTTTGAGTTGTTTTTTTAATAAAAAAATACCGGATATACAAGTAAGTAAACCAAGAATCAGACCTATATAAATTCTTCCGGATTCATTGATCCATTCGTGATCGAAGGCAAACTTGATAAACCAGAGGAAGGCAAATAAAATGGTAATGAGACCAAATTTCCCTAAGAGGTTTCCGGCAAGAACCATTTCAAAATCTTCTTTTAAAATGGATGGAATCCAGCTTCGCTTTGGCTTCGTATCCGAAGCCTGAGAGTCAAAGTCTATAAAAACATTTTCTTCTAACAAGCTGAAGTCTTTTTTTAACTGAGAAAGTTCGGATTCGAGTTTTAGAATCCTTTTCTGGAAATCCTCTAATTTTGATTTTGCCTGCATATCAATATTCTTTCGAAGATTAAATCAAAGGCAAGTAGAATAATTTTCGAGCAAAGTAGAAAAAGTATTTCTTATGATATTTAAGAACTTACAGCGAGAGAAAAAAAATTGCTAATTAAAGCCCCGTTCATAAGTTATCCTTAAAGGTGTAATGCCTGTTCACCGGGGAGATAAATTGTAATGTCAAAGAATTTTGTATTAGACTATATTCACGAAAAAGTAAAAGAAACGAAAGAGAAACATGCAAAAAAACCGCAGGCGCCAATTATTACAATTTCCAGAGAATTTGGTTGTCCGGGAGTACCTCTTGGAAACGAACTGCAAAAAGCCCTTCAGGGAAAGAAATTGAAATTCAGTTCCTCAAGCGAATGGGAAGTTTTAGATAAAGAAATTATTACTTCTGCTGCTAAAGAATTGGATTTGCCGGCTAACCTTGCTGAAAAATATTTTCGTGCAGAACATTCTAATAATCCCTTGGAGAATTTGTTCCGCTCGATTTCCGACCACTATCTACCCTCTGATCTGGAAATCAAGAAGAAGGTAGCAGAAATTATCCTGACTATGGCTGATAAAGGCAATGTGATTATTCTCGGTCGTGCGGGAGCCATGCTAACCCATGAAATGGACAATTCTTTCCATGTAAAACTTTACGCTCCTCCGGAATGGCGAGCCCAACAGATCATGAAAATGAAAAACGTTTCTGAAAAAGAAGCTATGAACCTGGTAAAAATGGTGGATAGAGAAAGGGTATATATTCGTAAGTTTTTTGCAGGAGAACAGCAATCGGACGATTTCTTTAATGTTACCTATAATTGTGACAGGATGAACATTGAAGAAATTACCTCTTCTGTAGTTCACATCCTCGAAAAAAAAGGTTTCTTTGAGTAAAAACACTCCCTCGTCGGGACATCCGAAGGGTCTGTCTAAAAAGCGGTCGATGACTTTTTAGACGGCCCCTTATTTCCGCTCATTGTCTATTGAAAATTATCAATGGTCCATCAGCTTCTTCAATCGTTCAATTTCCTGAAGTAGGGCTTCATTCTGTTTTAAGGCCTGTTCCTTTGCCTGACGTTCCTTCTCAACCTTTTCAGATAGAGTTTCGATACGTCTTTGCTGCTCTGTCATTTCATCGAGAATACTGTCTTCTATGTCCATCTTTTTGCGGACTTCCGGTTCTTCGATAGCCTTGTGCAGCTGACGAATCAGGGAATGGTATTTTTCCGGATAACTCTCTTCCCGAATACTTAAAATGTGGTGTTCCCTATCTATAGCCGTGCTCTGGTCAAAGATACTGAGGAGAGTTTCCAGTTCATTACGTCGTTTTTGACTTAAGGAAGGAATTTGTACAATATAGCTATCATGACTCAGACTTTCAATAAAGCTTTCTTTCTTTTCGATCTTCTCTCCTGTTACCAGGTCCCGAATGTCCCGTCTGACATGAATCACACTGGCTTCGGTATGGTCAAGTTTATGACCAAGAAAATAAATGCTGATGATAGGAAGTCCTACTTTTCGAGGATGGCCTTTGATGCTTACTTCCTGAGTGTTTTCTTTGTCTGAGTATTGACTACCTAAATAGGTACGAAACCGCATGATGTCTGTGGCGAACTTCGCTTTCTGGATTTCTATCAGGACAATCCTATAACCCTCTTCTGTCCTGATTTTCGCCTTGAAATCGAGTCGATAAACCGTGAAGGAATAGGCAGAAGCGGTCTTTTCCTTCAGCTTCTCGGCTATGGATTCGGAGGTAAACTCATTATAGGAAAAGTCCAGATCCTCAATTTCTTCATCGATGATGGAAGATATGAGTAGCTTTGCTATTTTCTTATCTTCTAAAAGATAGCGAAAAACTACATCATAGATAGGATTGGCAATCTGCATAATGGTCAAATTTACCACTTCACCAAGAAAAGAAAAGCAGAAATTGCCCACCTGCAGCCGGGTTTATGCTTCGACTTCTTTCGCAGCACTATCACCGGCTTCAAGAAAGCCTGACTTAAAAACGAACGATGGGTCGACTTCCTATCTGATAAACATTAAATCCGATTTCGCTCATTTCCTTTTTATCCAGCATAATCCTTCCATCAAAGAGAAAAGCCGGTTTTTCCATGGACTCATAAATTCTCTTATAATCCAGAGTTTTATACTGCTTCCAATGGGTGTTAATGATAATGGCATGAGCTCCTCTGGCTGCTTCATAAGGATCTTCCGTATAAACTACATCATCATCAATTCCTCGCATATCGAAACGGGCATTATCCAGGGCTTCCGGGTCTGTGATATGCAAAATAGCCTTTTCTTCTAAGAGTTTTTTGCAGATAAGAATGGCAGGTGAATCACGGGTATCATTTGTATCCGGTTTAAAAGCAAAGCCAAAGATGGCGAGTTTCTTGCCGGAAATTGTATTAAACTGGCTTTCGATAATTAATTTCACGAAACGCTTCATCTGGTATTCGTTCATGTCCACGACACTTTTCCAGTAAGCGGCTATTTCAGGCAAGCCCTGCTGAGTACAGATATATACAAGATTTAAAATATCTTTTTTAAAACAGGAACCTCCAAAACCCACACCGGCTTCCAAAAACCGCTTTCCTATCCTCTCGTCCATTCCCACAGCTTTGCTAATCTCTTTTATCTGTGCGTTGGTACTCTCACAGAGAGCAGAAATAGAGTTAATCGAAGAGACCCTCTGGGCCAGCATAGCGTTAGCCACCAATTTGGATAATTCACTACTCCAGACATTTGTCAGTAAGATATTTTCATCCGGAACCCAATTAGCATAAACAGCTTTCAAAGCTAAAGCCGCTTCTTTTCCTTCTTCCGTTTCTTCACAACCGATTAAAACTCGATTCGGATTTTCGAGATCCTGAATAGCCGTTCCCTCTGCCAGAAATTCCGGATTGGATAGAACCTGGAATCGTTTTCCACTATCCGAATGATTAATAATTCTGGATATAGCTTCTGCGGTTTTTACCGGAACCGTACTTTTTTCCACAATAATAGAACCACTTCGGGCATGTTTCAGAATATCTCTTGCTGCCAGTTCCCAGTAGCTTAAGTCGGAAGCCATTCCGCTTCCTTCTCCATAGACCTTAGTAGGAGTGTTCACACTGACAAAAATGATATCTGCTTCTGAAAAAAGCTCCGGATGAATCAACTCAAAAAAAAGATTCCTTCCCCTATTGCGAAAGACAATTTCCGAAAGTCCGGGCTCAAAAATAGGAAGTTCGTCTGAGTTCCACTGGGCTATCCTTTCCTTACTCAGGTCGGCTACCACCACCTTGATGTGCTTACACTTATCTGCAATCACCGCCATTGTTGGACCACCAACATAACCCGCACCGATACAGAGAACGTTCTTAATTTCCATAGTTTTTCCTTGTCTTTATGTTTTACATGAGGGGTTTAGAAATGGGTAGGATAGGAACCGGACCTGCCGGAGAAAGAAAAACTTTGCAGGCCCGATGATGAAAGGAAGAAAATTTTGCTTAGCCGAAGAACCTCTTATCAACGTCTTCCGGAAGTTTTTCTCCTGTAACTTTTGCTTTCTGAACCAGTTCCCAGAAATATCTGTAAGTTGCTCTATCGTGTAACTCACCATCATGTTGGATGGGACCCCAATCAGCATCCTGAGCTTTAATCAAAATATCACAAGCTTTTTTTACTTCGCTTAAATCGGGTGACATTGCATCTACAATAGCCTGAACCTGGGTAGGATAGATAGACCACATACGTTGAAAACCAAATTCCTTATGGGCTCTTCTGGCATCTGAATAGGTCTGATAAGCATTTTTTAAGTCAAGAGTTACGTTATGTGCGGGAACTACACCGTTACCGAGAGCAGCTGCCACCATATTAGCTTTTGCATTTCTTAGAAGAACGTGATCAAACTGGCCGGGGCTTTTCATGCAGGAGTTCGGAATAGCACCATGATGACCTGAAATAAAGTCCATCAGACCGAAGTCCAGAACCTGTAACCAGGGAAGTGCTGCAATTTCTTCAACATCAGCAAGGGCTCCGTGTGTTTCAATCAAAACGTGGATCGGAATTTCTCTTTTAATGCCATTCTTTTTGCAAGATTCCTGGATGTATCCTATCATCTCTTTTACCTGGGATGCTTTTGTAGGCTTGGGAATGGTAATATACGCCATTACATTTCCTGCACCGGGAACAATAATATCTACATCTTGCTTCCAGTACTGGTTGGTATAGTCGTGAATCCGGATACCTGCCATTTTATGCTGGTTGAGCTCTGAATTTTGCATCCGCACAACCATTTCCGCATGTTCTTTCTCTTTCCCTGTCTGGGCACCATCCTCACAATCCATAGTGATGTCAAAAAGGCCACCCATTTTATTCTGGAGTTCAAATGCCTTCGTGATGAGTTTTTCAGAACCTGCAAAGTGCTCGCACACAGGAATAATAGGGTAAGGTTTCTCACCGGAAAAAAGCGCTTCTTTTGGATGTTTTAAGTTTGCCATGGTATGTTTTCCTAGTCTGTTTGTTTGATATGGAAGTTTATCCCGTCCTGGGAATTAATAATGAACACTTCAATAGTATAAGCCATATTGGTAAATAAAAAAACTTGGATTCCCCCCCTCTCAAAAGACTGGGAAATATCAGTATTTAAGCCTGAAGAAGTTTAAGAATTACAGCTTTTTGTGCATCCAGTCTATTTTCCGACTGGGGGAATATAATAGAGCGCTCTGATTCTACCATTTCCCTTGTAATTTCATAACCGGAATGAATAGGCATATCATGCATGATTTTTGCTTTTGAACCGCTCATCAGCTCTTTATTGATCTGGAATGGCATCATAAGTTCGATACGTTTTTCTTTTTCTTCCTGATAGGCCGGATCATTGAAAAACTCCATATTCACCCAGGTGTCCGTGTACACATACTCTGCATCTCTGACGGCTTTTTTAGGATTAGATTCCCAACTCAAAGTCCCTTTTTCTTCCGCTCTCTTTATCAGGTTTCTGTCAATCGACTCCTCTTCGGCAATAGGAGTAACCAGTGTCAGGTGAAGTCCTATGGCAGAAGTAATGCCAATAAGAGAATTTACTACATTATTATGAACCCCTATGTAACAAAGATGAGCTCCTTCAGCTTTTCCCCTATCGAGGTGAATGGTTAAAATATCTGCCAGCGATTGGCAGGGATGATATCTATCGCAACAACCATTAATTACCGGCACCAGAGAACCCTTCTTTAGAAGTAAGAGGTCTTCATGCTTTTTCATCCGGGCCATAATGAGAGCTACATTTCTCGACAGATAATGAGCTTCGAGGTCAATATCCGAAAGCTGGAAGTTTGATTTTAACCAGTCAAGATAGATGGCATGTCCTCCCATTTCCGTCATCCCGGCTTCAAAAGAAACTCGTGTGCGTGTTGAGGTTTTTTGAAAAAGCATAGCCAGAGTTCTACCGGCCATGTGACCTGAAAAAAGTACCCTGTTATTCTTTACATAAACAGCATAATCTAATAGTTCCCGGATTTCACTATCAGTCCAGTCATTCCAGGAAATAAGGTGTTTTATTGGTTTTTCTGTATTCATGATATTTTAAGTGTCTATAAAGTAAATAAACAGGGGAAGCCCCTGTTTATAATTGAAAACGAATAGAAATCCGCTTCTTTTTCCTACAAATTTAGAATGGTTTATAGAATCGAGGTCTTATTCTTCATCCTCTTCATCAGCAAAAAGGTTATTCAGACTATCGAGAAGCACTTCCGCTTCTACCCCGTATCCCTGGCAAACCTGTTCAATGGTTTCAAACTCATTAATTGAACAATGGGAACAACCCCCTAAATGATAACTGGAAAAAACAAGTCCAGCTTCCGGGTGCAGGGCAATTGCATCTCCTACAGTCATTTCCTTATAAAACCTTTGCTTTGTTGCGTCCATAAAAGCCTCCTATAAATGCTTAGACGGTAGAGATATATAGCAGAATGCAGATAGTTTCCCTGTAAAGGATTTTTTGTACTAAAAAAAAATCTCTCTTATAAACTTTCTTTTTTCTTGAATATTCTTAAATCCGGATATATCATAAAAGGATATGATCGATGAGATTCCGGAAGAACTCCTCAGCAGAACTCCTCTTTTAAAACCTGAATGGGTAGCTATTTTTAAGAAAATAAAAGAGCACCCGGATTCGCCTGCCTGGAATACTTCTTGCGGAGACAGAATTGCATCCTCAGATTTACCGTTTATTTATAATTTTAAAAAAGACTTATACAACAGGAGAAGCCCTTCCTTCTATCCAGAGGATAGCCTTCTCATCCATCTTTCTTCCTTAAGAAATCGAGTTTTACATTTTCAGGATGCTTTGCAAAATCTCAGACTCGAGAAAGATTTTTTTAAAATTCCTCCTATGAGCCGAAACGACCTCACCGGTACACTGGAACGAATTGTACCTTTTGATGCAGACCTTCAAAGACTAATCGTAAATCCTACCTCAGGAACAAGTGGTCATATTATCCAGGCTCCCAATCACCCGAAAGCAGTCGGCTGTTATGATATTATGCTACAGTACGTCTTATCCCGCTATGGCATAGATTGGCAGGATAGTAAAAATGGACTGGCTTGTATTTTGTTATGCTTTCAAGAAAAAACCATTACGTATGCGACAGTTCATAGTCTCTGGGATGGAGCAGGTTATGCAAAGATCAACTTGAAAGATAGCCGGACATGGAGAAAGTCTTCCGCTCCAAATGCTTTTATACGGGAAATGAAACCTCTCATTCTTGCGGGGGACCCCATTTCTTTTTCAGCTTATCTGGAAAATGGCTTTTCTTATTCTCCGCGAGCCTTTTTATCTACAGCCCTGAAAATGAGTCCTGCTTTACGGAAAGAACTGGAAGCAGTTTATCATGCCCCGGTTATAGAACTTTATTCTTTAAATGAAACCGGCCCTATAGCTTACTCCTGCCCTCAGAACCCTGAAGTCCTTCACCAGCTTCCTATGGATATATACATAGAAACCATCGCAGAAAGTGCTGAATTTGGGGATGGAATTGGAGAAATCACCCTGAGTGGCGGACGGAACCCCTATCTTCCCCTACTCCGTTATAAAACAGGTGATTCAGCCTTACTTGATCGCAGTTCCTGTGCATGTGGAGAACTCTCTCTGCAAATAAAACACCTCGAAGGAAGAAAATTTGTTTTATTTAAAAATCAATCCGGCCAATTTATAAATCCCATTGATATTTCAAGAATCGTTCGAAACTATCCTATGATTCAGCATAGAATGCTTCAAAAGAAGGATGGTAGTTTTGTCCTGGAAATTTTGCCACTGGGCGAGGATACAGAAAGCTTTTTCTTAGGTTTAAGAGAAGAACTTTTAGCTGTGCTGGGAAAAAAGGAAAAACTGGAAATTATCTTTAATATGAAACTGGGAGAAGATAAAAAAGTAATTCCTTACGAGATTGAAGAATAAATTAGATTTTATGGCGAATCAGGTTTTCTGAAATTCTTACATTCACATCATTTCTGGCACATTCTGTAGCTACACGGATAGCATTCATAGTGGCAAGATCATCCGAGGAACCATGTCCGATAACACAGATACCATTGACACCTAAAAGCATAGCCCCGCCGTATTCGTGGTAGTCCAGTCTTTTTCTCATGGCTTCCAGGGTAGGTTTTAAAAGCAAAGCCCCGGTTTTAGCCAGACTTGAATCTTCAATATTCTTTTTAAATAAGGTAAAAAAAGACTTGGCCAGACCTTCTGTAGCTTTCAGGACAATGTTTCCGACAAAACCATCACAAATCACTACATCCACTTCTTTACCTTCCCCGTACAGGTCTCTTCCTTCGATATTGCCTACAAAGTTAACAGAAAGTTTTTTCAAGATTTCAAAAGTCTTGAGACTTAATGCACAACCTTTTTTATCTTCCTCACCATTTGATAAAATACCAATTTTAGGGTTTTTCACTCCAAAAATTTCTCGGACATAAACCTCTCCCATAATAGCAAATTGGGCTAAAAATTCAGGCTTACAGTCTACATTGGCCCCTGCATCAAGGAGTAGAATAGGACTCCCCTCTCTCTGGGGAATAGGAGCGGCTATGGGAGGACGGAGTACGCCTGTGATTCGACCGAGATAGAGAAGTGCTGCAGCCATAGTAGCACCGGTATTCCCGGGCGAAAAAAGGCCTACACATTCGCGATTGGCTACAAGCTTGATAGCCTGTACAATGGATGATTCGGGCATCGAACGCACAGATACAGCCGGAGAATCGTCCATAGTGATGATATCCGGCGCATGTACAATCGAAACCCTTGACGAGTCATATTCTAAGCCTAATAAAGTTTCAATGATTAATTCTTCATTACCAACGAGTACAACTGAAGAGCGGAAATTGTTAACAGCATCTATCGAGCCCCTGATAATAGGCTCAGGCCCGAAATCGCCGCTCATAACGTCTACGGCGACCCACATACTAATTATTCTTCAGTTTTCGGCTTTTTTTCCTTGGGAGCCACTTCTAACTTATTCTTATAGTGACCGCAAGCCGGACACACCCTATGAGGTAAAATGAAGGAACCGCAACTACTGCATGGAACTAAATTAGGCTTCCCTATAGCGTGGTGAGATCTTTTTGATCTTACTTTTGATTTTGATTTGCGTCTTTTGGGAGCTGCCATTGATTAATCCTCTTCTAGTTTAAAAAACCTTTAAGATTTAGTCATACTTTTACATAATCCCTATTCCTCAAGCAATTTATTGTACCGAAAATTATTTTTTCAAATAGATGAATCCGCTGCTTTTTTATGATTTTTTCAGTAAATCCGAACAGAATAAAAGAATAGAAATTATGCCAGCCTTCGATATTCTTGCTATATACTATGAAGCTTTTTCTTAGCCTTTTCCTTCCATTCACATTGCTCTTTGCGAATGTTTTTATTTATTTCTATACTTCCCAAAAAATTCAAGCTTATACGAAAAACCCTCCTTTTTTAACCTACGATTTGAGTCATTCGAATCGAATCAATCGTCTTTCATCAGTAAATCATCTTTTGGATAGAAACCCTACAAGCCTCTGGATTAAAGAAAGAGATAGAGGGGAAAAAGATGAGTTCGATCTTATCCTCGAACTTCGCTTAAGTCATTTTTATAAACAGGGTCGTTTTTTACCCAAACAATATAAGCATTTAATTATAGAATCCTGCGAAGAAGTAAGTCCTGATACACAGATTGATATAGAATTGTTTACACATGAAGCCATCAACGTTGATAGGGTTTTAAGGTTGCCTTTAGAGAAAGTTCTAAAGACTTTTTCAGAAAAGTTAAAACCAAAGATAGAATTAGATGTATCTGAAGTCTTGCAGTTTTCAGAAAGTACGAATTATCCGGACAATATTTATATTATAGGAGTAAAAGTCAGGGTTCCTGCCATAGCCGGGAAACTAAAACCCTGCCTTTCCGAAATTTATCTTGAAGAATGAGGAGTTTATGAATTTACAAAAGAAAAGCAATGTAGATACAGCCAAACAGGTTTTGCTTGTAATTTTAGATGGCGTTGGTTATACCGAAAAGGGTGTAGAGTTTGGAAATGCTGTAGCAAAAGCCGATATGCCCGTATTAAAATCGCTCTGGGCTAAGGAACCTACCATACAAATCAAGGCACACGGAACGGCTGTAGGAATGCCGAGCGATGATGATATGGGTAATTCTGAAGTCGGACATAATGTTCTCGGTTGCGGAAGGGTTTTTAGTCAGGGAGCCAAATTGGTGAATCAGTCTCTTGCATCAAAAGATATGTTTCACGCTGAAACCTGGAAAGCACTGGTTGAAAATTGTAAAATAAAAAGAAGTACCCTGCATTTTATCGGCCTACTTTCAGATGGCAATGTCCATAGCCACATTTCTCACTTAAAACAGATGATTGAGCAGGCAAAAAAGGAGGGAGTGGGAACTGTTCGCATCCACGCTCTTTTGGATGGACGTGATGTACCGGAAAAGTCTGCTTTAGAATACACAGAACCTTTTGAAGAATTCCTAACTTCTTTAAGAGATGAAAACTTTGATGCAAAAATCGCCTCCGGTGGAGGTAGAATGACAATTACTATGGATCGCTATGAAGCCGATTGGCAGATGGTAAAACGAGGTTGGGATATCCACGTTCGCGGTGAGGGAAGGCAATACGGTAGTATTAAAGAAGCTATAGAAGCCCTGCGAAAAGAAGACCCAAAAGTGATTGATCAGTATCTTCCCGGTTTTGTAATTTCCGAGAACGATAAACCACTTGGAAAAATTGTTGATGGGGATTCAGTAATCTTTTTCAACTTCAGGGGAGATAGGGCTATTGAACTTTCTATGGCATTTTCCTACGAGGATTTTGATAAATTCGACAGGGGTAAAAAACCGGATGTTGTATATGCAGGAATGATGCAATATGACGGAGACTTAAAATTACCCGAAAAGTTTTTAGTTTCTCCACCTGCTATAGATAGAACCATCAGCGAATACCTGGCTAAAGCCGGCATAAAACAATATGCAATTTCTGAAACCCAAAAATACGGACACGTCACCTATTTCTGGAATGGAAACCGCTCCGGATATTTTGATAAAAATTTGGAAGCGTATAAGGAAATTCCTTCTGACATTATTCCTTTTGACCAGGCTCCGAAAATGAAAGCCGCTGAGATAACCGAAGAACTTATAAAGGCAGTAGAAAGTCAAGAGTACCCGTTTCTTCGAGTCAACTATGCCAATGGAGATATGGTAGGTCATACAGGGAACTTCGATGCCACTGTTGCCAGTATGGAGTTTTTAGATACCTGTTTAGTAAAACTTATGGAGAGTGCAAAGAAAACAGAAACAGTTGTTCTTATAACAGCCGACCACGGAAACTCTGATGAGATGTACCAACTCGATAAGAAAGGGAATGCAATGTATGATAGCAAGGGAAATCCGGTTCCAAAAACCAGTCATACCTTAAATCCTGTAAACCTGATGCTTTTTGACCCTGTAAAAAGATGGAACTTAAAAAAAGATAAAGAGGCCGGACTCGGAAATATTGCGGCTACTATCCTTGAACTTTTGGGTTACGAAGCTCCGGAAGGTTATCTACCTTCATTATTAGAAAAAGCTTAAGAGAAAAGCTACCCGATGACGTGGCTTTTCCCCGGGTAGCCGTAAGTATAGGGCAGGGCCTTTTTTCCCGGTCGGATGCGATAGCTCGTACCGAAGCATAGCGTCCGGCTGAATGGGGAACAAAGCAGAGAAAGGGGAAATCTACACAAATGAGACTACAGATAACTATATTTCTACTAATAGCTTCTATTTTCCCCTTATTAGGGCGGGAGATTCATCTGAAAATTCAATTTATGAATATAGAAGACTCGAATCTGGATCTAAAACATAATATTCTAATAGAACCGGTTTACAGAGAAACAAGACACATTCCTTTCCTTACCTACGAAACCTCAAGGGGTTCTCACGGAATGCCGGGGACTCCCCTTCCCAGGGAAGAAAAGAAAATAAGATTCGAAACACTTATAAAGAAAGATAGTTCTGCCATTTTAGAAATTCTTAATTTGTCAGATTCTATTCCCTCACTCGGAGGATATAAATTAAAAAAAATATTATTTGAATATGAATACCAAAAAACTCAATCGAAACAGATTGAGATTGAGTTTCCGGATAAAAATGAAAAAGATAAATTATTAGAAGATAAAGGATTAAGAATTTATCACGCATTCAATAAGCAAAGCTTTTTTATCAATAAGTATCCGGGATTCCTGAAACATCTTTATATTCAAATCGATTGCACCGACTTTGTTCCCATTGAAATGAATAAGGGAGACTATTACTGGGGAAAGCATAATTACAAATATAAGGAAATTAAGGATAATATATATACCTATGAACGAAATTCTGAAACTATCAAAATACAGGATAAGGAGTATCTGAGTTACATAAAACAATTAAAAGAAAATAAAGAATATCACTTCTATTTTCGAATCCATAATAGACAAGCGGAAGGCTTTGAATATATAATTTTAGATAAAAAGGAATTTTTAAAATTTCCTACAAATAACAGTCCTTATATATCAAACTCAGACTGGCTTACATTAAAACAAAAAGATTTAAGCAAAGAGTTAAACCATATTAATTCTGAGATAATTGATGCAGATTCAGAAATGGATAAATACGGATACGAAAGAGTTGTGCATACAAAACTTGTTTTTAAAAATGAAAAAACAAAAGCCCGTGTATTTTTAATAAAAGCAAAAACCCATACAAATTTCAATGGATACTATACTGTTATCCTTGACTAATCCTGTATTTTACTTTCAGTTCTCTGCGTTTTTTCTCATATATTGAACAAAAATTTTCATTGGGTGGCACCACCTTTTATCCAACAATAAATGGCATCGTTCAATATTTGAGTAGTAGCTTTATGCATTCGTCCGTTAGGAATTACAACAAGATATAAGATACTATTTTCGGGGTCTCCAATTTCAGAAAAATTTATAACTGATTTATAATCAGAAATATCCAGATCACCCCTATAAAGACTGTTATTGTGGCAACTTCCGCACTGTGTTATTGAACCAGCACTCGCTAAGGAACTAAACGAAGGTTTCGAATCTGGACAATTTCCAGATGCTTTTCCTATTTCAATAGGAGATACGGAAACTTGTTCTGTATCAGAAATTTGTTTTAACAAATACATAACTACTTGTGCCTGAGTATTAAGTTTGCTTGTTTTTTCCATATCCGTTTGCCCTGTACAGCCATAAGAAAGAAGGATAGCCAAAAAAGAATAAACGAAAAATTCTAAAAACCAAAAGATCAACTTTAGCATTTTGTAATTATTTCCCTGTTATATTACAAGCTTATTAAGAAGTTATGAAATTAAAAAAATATTAACTACTCAGCTATTCTTTATAGAAAATGCTCTATTTTCAGCCGGACGCTGTGCTTCGGCTTACGCTCAGCAACTACATCCGGCTGGGAAAAAGGGCGCCGGCTGAGCGTGCTTCGACTCGCCGTTGGCTCGCTCAGTAACCGGATAAGTCGAAGCCAAGCGCGAAGTATCGCCCGTCGCCTAAAATGGAAAAACTATTGTGCAAATACCGGGTTTTAAAATTATCATGAATAATCATGATAGATAGATATAGTAACCCGGAAATAGCTAAAATCTGGACTTTAGAGAATAAGTTCTTGATCTGGAAAGACATCGAAATTCTCGCCTGTGAAGCAAGGATGAAGAAAGGCGAGGTTCCGGAAGCTGATTTTGAGGAAATCAAGACCAGGGCAAACTTCAAAGTGGAAGAAATATTAGAACTTGAAAGTACCCTGCATCACGATGTAATTGCATTTTTAACAAATATGGCCTCCTATATCGGCCCTGCTTCCCGTCACGTTCATTATGGCCTCACTTCTTCTGACATTGGAGATACTGCCCTCTGTGTGCAAATGAAACAGGCAATGGATTTGATAATCAAGAAGACCGAAGTCCTTTTAGAGACTACAAAAGGAAATGCCATCAAGTATAAAGACCTCGCCTGTATAGGAAGAAGCCATGGAATTCATGCTGAGCCTATGACTCTCGGTTTAAAATTTGCTTTGTTTTATTCGGAAATGCAGAGAAACCTCGAAAGAATGAAGCAGGCCAGAGAAGAAATATCTGTAGGAAAATTTTCAGGGGCCGTGGGAACCTTTTCCAACATTGAGCCTGATCTGGAAGCTTTCGTTTGTGAAAAACTAGGTCTTAAACCCGATCCCATTACTACCCAGGTCATCACCCGTGACCGTCATGCCTTCTATATGAGTGTTTTGGGAATTACAGCTTCCAGCCTCGATAGGATGGCAACCGAAATTCGTTTACTCCAAAAAACCGAAGGAAGAGAAGTGGAAGAACCCTTTGCAAAAGGTCAAAAGGGTTCTTCAGCTATGCCTCATAAGAGAAACCCGGTAGTCTGTGAAAGAATTTCCGGTATAGCCAGGGTAATACGTTCCAATGTCTCTGTTGCTTTTCAAAATATGCCTCTCTGGCATGAAAGGGATATTTCCCACTCCTCTGCTGAAAGAATTGTTTTACCTGATTCTACGATTGCACTGGAATACATACTCGACAAGATGAATTTTGTATTAAAAGGTCTGCATGTTTATCCGGATGCCTGTGAAAGAGTAATCGGCACTACCAGGGGGCTATTCTTCTCCCAGAAAGCTATGCTGACTCTTATTGAAAAAGGAAAAATGAGCCGGGAAAAGTCGTATGAAATCATCCAGAAACATGCGATGAATGTCTGGGCAGATCCTAAAAAATCTCTTATGCAGGAGCTTTTACTGGATAAAGAAGTTCAGGAAGTAATTTCAAAAAATGAATTAGAATCTGTTTTCTCTGTAGAACCTTATCTTAGAAATATAGATTTTATCTATAAAAGACTCGGTCTTTTATGAGAGAATGATTTTTTAGTAAAGAATCATTCTCCGAAAAGTTACATGATTACACCATCGGGTATTGAGTTTGTTAGCAGGCATCGTATCCGATGGAATTTAAATAAGTGCTTGTAAGTAGGACGAATTGCTTTATCTCTTATTTTTATTTTTCTTCTTTTTCGGTCTGGGTTCTAATTTTTCCAGCCTTTCTCCCTATTTTCTCTCTAACTTTGAAGGTTCTGCCAAATGGCTTTTCTTTAGTATGCAAATTGCTCTTCCCCTCGGTAATTTTTTATCGGGCTGGCTATCCGATAGGGCCGGGAAAATCAGGGTCTTTCTTTTAATCGGTTCTTTTTGTGTAATTCCGGCTCAATTTTCTTTGTATTCTTTTCCGGATAGTTTTTTCCTTACCGCTATTTCTGCATTTTTCTTGCGATTTCTCCTGACTGCCAATTACCAATGGTTAAGTATTGCCGCTATAGAAAATTTGGGAGAACATAAATTCAGCCGTGTTCGTTCTGCCGGAACCATAGGTTTTTTACTCGTTCAGGCACTTTTATTCGTATTAACCACCCGGATAGGTGGAAAAGAGGCTGTATTAAACAGACCCGATGAAACAGGTAGACTCGGAAGTCTCTTTTTTTTATTCTGTCTACCCCTCGCATTTTTAATTCCTAAAAAAAGAAAAACAGCAAGACCTTTTCGATTTGGAGATGCAGTAAAGCTTTTACAAACAAAAGAGATTTCCTTTTTCTTTTCTGTTTCCTTTCTATATTATTTTGCCTATCAGGTTTCAGATAATTATCTCGGTAAGTTTTTACAGGTATCGGAAGGACTAAATTTTGTTTTTTTATCCTGGGTATTTGCGGTTATCTTAGAAATTCCTTTTTTATATTATCTCCCTTCTCTTATCCAGAAAAATGGAAATATTTCGATATTTTATCTTTCTCTTATATTTGGATTTATTCGATTTACTATCTTAGCTTTTGCTTGCTTTTATCCCTCGAAAACCTTATTTCTAACCGCGCAATTCCTGCATTCCATTCTTTTTGCCGGTTATTATATGGGAGCAATTTATTGGATTCGAAAACACAGTCCTCCGGAAATTTATGGTTCGGTCATAGGACTCTATACAGTATTTTCTCTCTCTTTCGGGGTTATGCTCGGAAACCTTTTTTATGGAAACCTCTTAGAAAAAAAAGTATCAGAAAGATTTATTTTTTTTATAAATCCGAATCCGAGTCTTAAGGCTTTACAACTTTCCAACTTTTTTAGCCTGTTTTTTTTAACCGCCAGCATTTTTCTTTTACTTCTTCTTGCTTTTTTTATATACAGAAGAAAGAATAAGACAGTATGAAATATCAAATACCTACATTCCTAAAAAGAAGTTTTTCTTCTGCTTTAAGAAACTCGAAAATTTTCTTTTTCATATTTCTACTCTTTCCCTATACAAGCTCTCTATCTGCCTTGCAAACAGATACCTGCAATAAAATACGAAAAGAATTGGAATTGTTAAAAATTGAAACGGATTTCCAAAATAGAAAAAAGCAGGCCGATTCCCTGTCCCGTCTAAAACGTAAAACTCCCGAAGAAGAGTTTAAAACCTGTGCCTGGAATTATCTGGGTGAAAATACAGAGCGTTTGTATTGGTTCGGTCTTTTTTTATTCGACCCTTATTATACGCAAAATCCGGATTATCGCTTTGCAGAAAAAGTTTTGCAAAAAGGGCTTACACTTTCTATAAAAGAAAACCAGCCGGGACAGGCGAGTTTCTATCACCTGATAGGACAAGTTTTCCTTCGAGAAGGAAAGAAGCAACAGGCGAAACCCTATTTTCAAAAAGCTTTTCAACTGGCTGAGAAAGAATACCCGGGAACGATTCCGGCTGTTGAAGAAGATTTTTACGAGAAGATTGAGAAACTGCTAAAATAGATTTTCCTTAAGGAGGAAGTAAGAGACAGTTCTCGTTTGACAATTCACAAATATTTGCATGTTTATACGGAAAGGTTCCTTTTCGTATATTAAAAAAGAAAAGCTCCGGCAGGCTAAAGAACATTCCCCTTCCTCCCTTTAGTAGATGTTTTCCCCGGTCAAAAGGAAAGCTAAGGGTTCCGTATACAGTTTGAAGTCCACCGGCAAGCAAATTAAAGCTCCCGAATACAGGTCGGAAAAATAATGTGTCGTCTGTAAAAAACAAGAAGAATGAATCCCGACTATGAAATTGATAGATACTCGAACTAATTGTATTTGACTCCTCTAAAAAAGTTTTCACTATACCAAGTTTTTTTCGAATTCTTTTTACTTCTTCTCTACGCAGGGATAGAATTTCTTTCGAGTCCAACAGAGGGTATTTTTTTTCTACTGAAGCAAAAGCATAAAAGGGAATAAAATTAAACTCTTCATTGGCTTTAATTTCATTTCCTATATAAGAACTATTGAATGTATTATTGATGACCCGAAATAGTTCGGTAGTGCAATTGGTTTGTAAGAGTCGGAAAGGATATTGCTCCTGTAAAATTTTTCTATAGCTATCATAGCGTTCTTTAGCCTCTCTTTTTTTTAAACCGAGATTCAGATCCTTTCTCAATCGTATCTTATGCTTAAAATGTTTATCCGGAAATGCACGATGATTTACCGGGTACAAAATCCCTCCCTGCTGCCCGATATATAAGAAACGATAGGCTTTATTGAATAATTCTTCTAATAGAAGGTAGCGATATATATGGATTTCTTCGGATGCACTGAAAACATCTAAAGCTTTTTGCAAATCCCCCGCCAACCTCGCTTTATGTGTCTTAAAAAGCTTTAACCATTCAGGATCAATAGGAAGTCCTGCTTCCCGGTTTGCTTCATACATGGGAAAAGTCAAATTTCGATTCTTTAAAGAAAGACAGGCTGCTCCAAAACGGGATAGGGCAATAAAAGCTCTTTCAGGGTCAGGATTTTTTGTCTGTATAGCTTCCTCGAATTCACTTTTCCAAATTTTTTTCCATTTGATAAAAAAAATTTTAATTTTTGCAAAATCAGTTATAGCTGTAAGATGAAGAAATGAATTTTCATTGTATTTTCTTTGACCGGAAAGAACAAGAAACAAGTGATAAAGCATGAGTTTTTGTTTTAAACTATACAGAGAAATCCCGGAAAGAGAAGGATAATGCAATTCATTCTTCTTCTGCGGGATAAAATTTGTTTCGTATGGAAATTCATCTAAGTCTTTTTGTATTTTGGAGAGCTCTAATGAAACGTTCTTACGATTGTAATTATGTCCGATCAATTCTTTCATACAGGCATCCGGCAATTCTTCTTCTATATATCCCACAGAAGGAAGTGAGAGTTCTGCCTGCTTTTCCTCCTCAGCTTTTGCAAAAAAAGTTTTTTCTTCTCTTAACCATTGAAGAATTTGAAGTTGTCTCTTTCTCGCAAGAAACAGACGATTGAATTCACTTTCAAGAAGAATATAGTCTCTATGTGAGGCCTCAATTCTGGCAGAATAGATATTTCGATTTTCAAGAACTCGATAAATTCTTTGGAAATCTTTCCATTTCTGTCTTTCGAGATGAAATATCCCATCCGGATGAAACTGAAAATGAAAAATTTTCTCTCCAAATTGAATGGCAGAATGCCCTCCGCTGGAATCACCTGTATTTGCATCTATATAAAGATAATGAAAGGCTCTTTTTTCTTCTGAAAAAACAGAAAAAGAAAAAATTAAAAATAGTACTATGTATTTATTCAGGCTATGTATAGAATGGGGATCAATCATTGTACTTCAGGAAAACTCTATTTAATGGATTGGTTAAAATTTTCGTATCATTCTCCTCCTCTTTTATATGATTCTATCATTGCTTTTCTGACTACCGGTTTTTTAATTTTTCGTAAAAACAAGACTCTTTCGACATACTGGCTGGCCGGTTTCTTCTTAGGAGACATGCTTCTTTTTACGGCTTATTTTGCTTCCTTTTCTATTTTTGCAGACTGGGGGGCTTTTCATCGTTATGTATCCTGCCTGGTAATGTTTGGCAATGCCTCTCTGGTAGCCTTTTCCTATTACTATCCGAAAACTGAAAGACCCAGGGAAGCCTTTGTGGTCACCCTCCTTTCTTTCCTGGTAGCAAGTCTCGCTTACGTTCATTTCATCTGGAACACCTGGAAAATGGAGAAGATCTATAGTTTTGAAGCTCAAATCTATACCTTTGATTTTGGTGAAGAGGTAGGACTTGTCATCATGCTTCTCTTTCTTTTGGCCCTTATCAATCTCTTACGAAAAACGGTAAGATATTCCGGTTACGAGGGAAGATTTTCTTCTTTACTACGAAGACCCGTATCTATCTTTTCCTTGCAATATCCGCGTTTTCTCTTTGGAAAATTTTTAGTCGGACTTATAAAAATCATCAAGCCGGTAGGAAAAGAAGCTGAGGCGGTTCGTGGTTTTGCTATCCCGGTTTTTGCTCATATTCTCGTAGCTCTATTAAATGTTTTTGTGAAAACAGACCGCATTTCTTATGAGCTCTACTCCTTCTTATTTGCAACGAGTACCATGTTCATACTTTATAATATGGGTACGGTCTACATCAATAATTCAACCGAGCCTACTACTTTCAGGGTAAAGCTGGTGGGAATCAGCCTCGGAACCATTCTCTTTTTTATTGGTATTGTAGGAAATTTAACCCTCTACGCTTTAGAAAAAGACTACGATGAAAAACGTCTTTTAGAACTCGGAATGCTAAAGAATAGCATTCAGGCGGGTAACTTTGACCGAATGGGAAAAAATGTAAAATATGTTTTATCCAGTTCTGACTTAGAAGGTAGATACAAAAAAAGTTACACTATCTTATTTGAAGGAGAACATGGCTTTACACCGGAAGAATTACTGCAAAGTGAAGCCAAAGAAATCGCATTTAAAACCAGGCATCTAATTCCCAAATTAAAGAAAAAACTTTTAGGTTTATCTACAGAAGAATTAGAAAAAATCGCTTTTGATAGTTTAAATGCCATTACCATACAAAATGAAAAGCGTAGTTTTAGAAAAGTTGGAGACCGCTTATATACCGCTTATCGTTTTGAAGCCAATGAAAAAGTCTATGAAATAGGTTTTGACTATTCTCAGTATAGAAGTTATATCCATGATATATCGAAGTTACTAATAGCCACTATGCTTGCTGCTACTATACTAATTTTGATATTTTATCCTCTTCTCTTTTCGGCAAGTCTTGTCAAACCTCTCGATGCCCTTCTGGAAGGGGTGCGCAGCGTAAATAAGGGTGTCTTAGAGATTGATATTCCCATTAGGGTTCAGGATGAGATAGGTTATTTATCCCGATCCTTCAACCGAATGGTGAAATCGATCCGTCTGGCCAAGGTAAAGTTGGAGGATTATGCCAATAACCTTGAGCATAAAGTACAGGATAGAACGAAAGAAGTTCAGGCCCGCATGGAAGAAATAAAAGCTTTAAAAGAGCATCAGGATGGAGATTATTTTTTAACGTCTCTATTAACCAAACCTCTTTTCATCAATTCGAATAAATCGGAAAATGTTCTCACTACATTTTTTATTAAACAAAAAAAGCAGTTCGTCTTTCGGAATAGACAGGGAGAATTGGGTGGAGACCTCTGCGTTACGGGAAATTTAAGGTTAGGAAAAGAATACAGCTATAAGCGTTATATTATGGCAGTAAACGCAGACGCTATGGGCAAGTCCATGCAGGGAGCAGGTGGTGCCCTGGTGATGGGGGTTGTGATTAATTCAATTATGGCCCGCTCGGCTGCGAATAATAGGATTCTGGATAAAACACCGGAAGAGTGGTTAAAAGACACCTATAATGAAATCCACTCTATTTTTAAATCCTTTGATGGAAGTATGGTAATCTCTGCCACACTTTTTCTCATCAGTGAAGAAACCGGGAAATCCTATTTTATCAATGCAGAACACCCCTTTACTATTTTGTACAGGGACGAGAAAGCCGAGTTTATTGATGATACCATTTATATACGAAAACTCGGCCTTGATATAAACAATGAATTTTTAATCCAGGAGTTTCAATTCAAGAAAGGAGATGTTGTTTTTCTGGGTTCGGACGGAAGGGATGATATCCGACTGGATATAGATTCTCGCTTGATAAATGAAGATGAAACTTTAGTTCTGAAACATGTAGAGAAAGCAAAAGGAGATTTAGATCTTCTCATTACCGAAATTGAAAAAGCTGGTGAAATCACCGATGATTTATCCATACTACGAATTGAGTTCTTGCATCCGAAGGTAGAAGAAACATCAGAGGAGGATGTAATAACAACCTATGAACTCAGTTTAAACGAAAATTACGAAAAAGCCAAAGAATTAGTCCGTCAGGGAGATTTAGAAAATGCTAAATTATTATTAGAAAAGGAAAGTCCTTCCGGCATCAACAGTTTTAAAGTATATCGTCTCCTGGGTTTAATTTGTTTAAAACTCAAAGAACACGATACCTGCATTTCCTCTTTAAACCGGGCCCTTGAACAACAAGCCGATGATTTGGAAATCTGGTACTACTTATCTGTAGCATATAAACGTACAAAGGATTATGATAAATCTATAGAAACATCTTTAAAAGCTTTAGATTCGAAAGAGCATGAAATCCCGGTTCTTTTGAATCTCTGTGATTGCTATCGCCTAACCGGAAATACAACAAAAGCAGTAGAATACCTCGCTCTTCTGGATAAGAAGGATCCGGGTAATCCTCTCGCAGAAAAAATTCGTCAGAGGTTATAAGTATGAAAATTTTAAAACCCATAGTATATTTTTCACTTTTCATATCCCTTTTGTCCTGTTCTTCTTTTCCGAATAAACCGGAAAAAGTGGAAACAGGAAACTATAGCTTTGCAAAAAAGTATCTTGATTATCTCGGTAAAGAAGCTATGGATAAAAATAAGATACGGGGTTTAGCTATAACAGTAATGGATGAAAAGGAAATATTGTTTGAAAAAAACTACGGAGAAGAAAAGGAAGATACGGCCTTTACAGAAACAAGTCCTTTTCGGATTGCCTCTGTCAGTAAACTATTTACAGCCCTTTCCATCATGCAGCTTGTTGAAAAAAAGAAACTGAACTTAAAAGATCCTCTAAAAAAATACATACCCGAATTTCGTTTAAAAAATGGTTCCGAGTCTAAAATTACTCTTGAAATGTTATTAGCTCACCGTTCCGGTCTTCCCTCTGTAGCTAAGGATTTTTATATCAATGAAGGAGTAGATAAAGCGGAAGATATCCTTGTCACTCTTTCCGGAATGGATTTGATTGCTGAACCGGGAACTAAATTTCAATATTGTAATACCTGCTATAATCTTTTAAGCAAAATAATTGAAAAAGTTAGTAAACAGAACTATGAAGATTATATAAAAAACCAAATATTTATTCCTCTGGAGATGAATTCTTCTGAAGTTTTCCTGAAAGACATAAATTCTGTTTACGGATATGAACGCTTGAAGCTTTTTTCTGCAGAGAGAGTGAAAAACTTTCCGATTCGAGATAGAGGAGCCGGCTCAATTATATCTAATCTTTCAGATATGAAAAAGTTCTTACAGTTTTTACTTGCTCCGGAAAGAAAACCAGGTATCGTGAAGTCTGAAAGCTTGCAGAGAATGTATGAACTTTTATTTCCCGATTCTTCCGAAGTAAGATTTGGTAAATATGGAATCGGCTTTATGGTCAATCTCTTAAAAGTTCAAAATTCCGAATTAAACGTGGGGCACGGAGGAGATCTCCCCGGTTTTACCAGTGCCTTATTCTATTTACCCCAGGATAAACTGGGGGGTATTGTTTTTGCTAACACGGGAACTGCCAGAATGGCAAGGTTCAAACTTTTGAATGAAGGTCTTTCCGCTTTCCTGGAAGCGAAAACAGGAAAAGAGTATAAGCTTCCGCAAAAAGAAGAGCGTAAATTTGTTCCCTTAGACGATAAAGAATTATCTTCTCTTGTTGGATTTTACCAGGGAGCAGGTATTGCTTTTTCAATAGAAAAAGAAGGAAATAGTTTAACTTTTTTTAGTCGGGGGCAAAAACTAAATTTACAGCACTTAGGGAATCAAAATTTTGGGATATATATTAAGTTACTGGGTCTTTTTAACATTGACTTATCTCCGGCTTTCTTTCTTTCCGATTCTACAAGTATAAAGTTTGAAAAACAGGAATCAGGAAAAATTCGTGCAATCTTGCAAATGAAATATGCAGGTTTTCAAATAGATACTATTTCCGAAAAAGTAGAATGGGAAGAAGACCGTGAGTTGTATAAGGATGTGCTTGGAAATTATTTAATAACAGAAGATAGTTTAAGGCATACAGATAAGTCTTTTTTGCCTGTTAACAGGATACAACTTCTAAAAGTAAAAGATAAGCCTCTTTTAATAAGAAATTTCGCCGAGAAGCAAATGATGGCAGAAGTATACGGAAGCTACGAGTCAGCAAATACTTTCTTTCTTCCGGAAATCGGTCATATCTACCAGGAAGGAGATCTTATCAGGTTTTCCGGTTTAGTTTACAAAAAAGAAAAGGCGAAATAAATCTAAACATTACACATGCCATACCGAATTTTACTGATAAGCAATTTTTGTGTATAAGAAATACTTGATAATTCTAAAGAAGCATTCATATTGTAATCAAGGAATTATAAGGTAGATTTTATTCATGTATGAAAGTATTAACAATTTAATAAGTTCCGGTAAAATATTAAAAAATTCACCTTTCGGCTACGCCCTTCATAAAATTATCTTAGATTCTTCAGGCAATACTATAGATTATGAATTTTTAGATGTAAATACCTCATTTGAAATTTTTACCGGCATAAAGGCTTCTTTTATTATTAATAAAAAAGTAACAGAAGCCATTCCTTTAATCACAAAAGATGATTTTAATTGGATACAATTCTATGGAAAAATTGCTCTCGGTGAAACTCAGACAAAAGAGTTTGAACAATTTTCCGAAGCCCTTGGAAAATGGTATAAAGTTCATGCTTATTCACCAGACAAATATTTTTTTGTTACTTTATTTGCTGATATAACAGATGAAAAAAATATAATAGAGGAAAAATCAGAAAAATTATTGGAAACCTCCATTTTTTTAAGCCAAACAAATGAGATGGCAAAAATTGGAGGCTGGAAGTATGATATTGAAAAAGAAGTATTATACTGGACAGAGCAAACATACATCATTCATGAATTAGATTTTTCTTATATTCCTACTCCTTCCAACGCAATTATGTTTTACAAAGAAGGAAAATCCAGAGAACAAATATGGACTGTATTCAATAAATGTATAAATGAACAGATAGCTTTTGATGCTGAATATGAATTAGTTACAGCCAAAGGACGTGATTTATGGGTTCGAAGCATAGGAAAACCGGTTTTTAAAGATGGAAAATTAATTCAGATAGCAGGAACCATTCAGGATATTACCAATAAAAAGAAATCAGAGAAAGATTTACAAATTCTTTATGAGAAACTTAAAGGATTCAAATTTGCGATAAACCAGGCCAGCATTATTTCAAAAACAGATATAGAAGGTTATATCATATATGCAAATGATAACTTTTGCCGGGTAAGTAAATATTCGAAAGCAGAGCTAATCGGAAGTAAACATAATATTATAAATTCAAAATATCATTCCAATGAGTATTGGACATCTATGTGGGATATAATTACATCCGGTAAAATATGGAGAGGAGAAGTTCGAAATCAGGCAAAAGACGGAAAATATTATTGGGTAGATACCTACATAGTACCCATAAAAAATAATGAGGGAGAAATATATGAGTATCTTTCTGTCAGGAATGAAATCAGCGATAAAAAGAAAATGGAAGAAGCCCTGGTTAGAACTCTTGAAACTTTAAATGAAACTCAGAAAATCGCTCATATAGGTAGATGGGATTATGATATCCAAAATAACAAATTGATTTGGTCAGAAGGAGCCTGTCAGATTTTTGAAATATCTCCTGAAGAACAACCCTCATCCTACGAGGCTTTCTTACGATATGTTCATCCCGAAGACCTGCAAAGGGTAAATGAAACCTACATAGATTCTATTCAAAATAAAAAAGAATACAAAATCACTCATCGTATTATCACAAAAAATGCAGCAATTAAATGGCTAAGTGAAACCTGTAGAACTGATTATAATGAAGAGGGAGAACCGATTCGTTCTATCGGAACCGTACAGGATATTACCGCCTTAAAAGAAGTTGAACTCTCTTTAATACAGGCCAAGAAAAATGCAGAAGCAGCTGTGGAAGTGAAAAGTCAATTCCTTGCCAGCATGAGTCATGAAATTCGCACTCCCCTGAATAGTGTCATTGGATTTGCAAACATATTAGAAAAAACATACCTTCAACCTTTACAGAGAAAGTATTTAAATAATATTACAACTTCCGCTCAAACTCTGCTGGATATTATCAGTGATATTCTTGACTTCTCAAAAATGGAAGCCGGTAAATTAGAGTTAGAAAGTATTGCAACAGATATAAATGTATTTTTATCCGATGTTCTGGATATGATTCTATTTTCAGTTAATAAGAAAAATTTAGAATTCATCCTGGATGTTCCACCCGATTTTCCGGATCAGATTCATATTGACAGACTGAGACTTAAGCAGGTTTTAATAAATCTTTTAAGCAATGCTGTTAAGTTTACCGAAAGAGGTAAAATTGAGCTTGCCCTCAGATACAGGCTACTTGAAGAAGAGAACAGGGTTATTGTAAAATTCTGGGTAAAAGATAGTGGCATAGGTATATCTAAAGAGAATCAATTAAAACTCTTTCAACCTTTCACACAAACAGATTCCTCTATAACCCGAAAATATGGAGGTACCGGTCTGGGATTGGTCATATCTAAAATGATACTAAACGAAATGGGATCAAATCTATTCCTGCTTAGTAAAGAAACTGTTGGAAGTAAATTTTATTTCAGTTTTCAAACCCAATGTAAATATGAAGATAAAAAAACTCAATTTTCAATAATTAAAGAGATCCATCTTATTGGGAATAGTACAAAGAATAATAAAATACTCAATAATTTATTAAGATATCATAATATACAGTTAACCTATCATAATGAAAAGGAAGGTCTTGACTTTTTAAAAAATTCAAACTCTTTAAATATTTTCCTGATTGATTATAATTCTTTAAATTTAAACGGAGAAACATTTCTAACCGAATTAACCCGCTACCTCAATGATAATATAGTGACTATATTAATACATAAGAATAACGATTATGAAACCCTGAATTTTAATAAATTATTTCATAAAAATTTTTATCATCTAACGAAACCCCTACAGTCAAAAGAAATTATAGACCTTTTAAAAAAAATAGAAGCAGCACTCAGTTCTCAGGAAGAAAGGATAAGTTCTCAAGAAAGCCTGCAAATAGACTACGAGTCCCTAATTATTAACCGGGATGAAAACATCTTGATTTTGTTGGTTGATGATGTCGAATTAAACATGATCCTTTTAAAGGAATTTATTAAATTATATTTACCCAATGCTGAAATAATTGAAGCTGTGAATGGTCAGGATGCAATAGAAATGTATGAGACCTATCTACCCGAATTTGTATTTATGGATATCCAAATGCCTATTGTTGATGGATATAAAGCGACCAGGGAAATAAGAATTTTTGAAAACCAAGTAGGGAGAGAACATATACCAATTGTAGCTCTTACTGCCGGTGTAAGAGATAATGAAGTTGAGCTTTGCCAGGAAGCAGGGATGAGCGACTTTCTGAAAAAACCCATAAACCAGGCACAGCTACAGGATTTATTACGAATATATTTCAAAAACTAAAAAACTTTGTGTGCCCTAGAAAGCAGGAACCAATTACAGATTTAGAAAAGAAAAATATGGGAAATAAAATAACCGGTTACAGAATTTACAATGCTGAACAAAATCGTAGGACAAAAAGGAATGATTTACCTGAATTTTATCCTGATCTTCCGGAGAAAAAATATAGCATCATTTATGCAGATCCACCCTGGGACTATGGTGGTAAAATGCAATTTGATAAAAGCAGTAAGAGTGCAGATAAAATAGATCTGAGTAAAAATATTTTCATTAGTTCGGCTAATTTTAAATATCCAACTGTTAAAACAAAAGATTTAATGAGAATTCCCATATATGAAATTGCAGATAACGACTGTTTACTTTTTATGTGGGTCACAAACCCTCATTTAGCTCAGGGCATAGAACTGGGAAAAACCTGGGGTTTTGAATATAGGACCGTAGCCTTTGTCTGGGATAAAATGAATCATAATCCAGGGCAATATACTTTATCTTATTGTGAACTTTGCCTGGTGTTTAAACGAGGCAAAATACCCAGACCCAGAGGGGCAAGAAATGTAAAACAACTTATCAGAGTTCCCAGGACTGAGCATAGTGAGAAACCAATTGAAGTATTAAATAATATTGAGAAAATGTTTCCGAAACAAAAGAAAATAGAGTTATTTGCAAGGAAAAAAAATAAAGGTTGGGATGTTTGGGGATTAGATGTTCGAGAAGTTTATGAATAGTCATTTCGAAATAGATCTCTGTTCTTATAGAGGAGAGCATAAGGATTTTTGAATAATTCTACAGTCTAATTTAGAAAATTAGATTTATCTATTTCAAAAATTCATCAGGATCTAAACTGGTATTTTTAAACTTTCCTTATATTACCTCCTATATCCCTTTTAAACTGAAAAACAGTGCTGTTCAATACTGGAAAATCGGAGTTTTTCTATAGCAGGTGACTTAAGCTCAGACTTGTAGAAATACAAAAATGTCGAGAATATCCTTGACAGTTTGTGATTTTAATTAGAATAATATTCAAAATACAGAAGGGGTTTTATATGTCTGAGATATATGAAGTTGTAGTTATAGGGGGTGGTCCCGGTGGTTATGTGGCAGCTATTCGAGCCTCCCAATTAGGATTTAAAACAGCGGTAATCGAAAGAGATAAGTTGGGAGGAATCTGCCTGAACTGGGGTTGCATACCAACAAAAGCCCTTCTTCAGAGTGCTCATCTCTTAGAAGAAATGAAACGCTCAAAAGAATTTGGTATCCTGAGTGAAAATCCCAGACCGGATTTTCCTGAAATAATACAGAGGTCTCGAAATGTAGCTGCCCAGATGTCAAAGGGTGTAAGCTTTTTAATGAAAAAAAACAAGATAGATGTGATTGAAGGTAATGCGAAGTTTAAAAACCGTAATACGATGATACTTGAAAAGGAAGGGAAGTATTCCGAAGTCCAATCTAAATATTTTATCCTCGCTACCGGTGCCAGGGCAAAAGAATTTCCGGGGGTTCCCTTTGATAATCACCGTGTGATATCCAGTAAAGAAGCAATGCAGTTAAAAGAAATTCCTCAGAAACTTGCTGTTATTGGTGCGGGTGCTATAGGAGTGGAATTCAGTGACTTTTATGCCTCTATGGGTTCTGATGTAACTCTCATTGAATTTTTACCGAGTATTCTTCCCAATGAAGATGCAGAGATATCCAAAATTTTAGATCGCTCATTAAAAAAACGTAAAATAACTGTAAAAACGTCTACAGCTGTAAAAAGTTTCTTTCTTAAAGATAATTCTGTAACATTACAAATGGAAAACTTACAAAAAAAAGATTCGCAACTGGAAACTTTAGATTTTGATAAAGTATTGGTAGGAATCGGTCTTCAGGCCAATACAGAGAATCTACAATTAGAGGAATTGGGAATCGTATTAGAGAAAAGTTTTATACAGGTCAATTCGAAATACAACACAGCAGTTGAAAATATTTATGCAATCGGTGACTGCATCGGTCCTCCGCTTCTGGCTCATGTGGCATCTTTTGAAGGGATCAGAGCGGCAGAAGCCATAGGAATCAAAGAAAATAGATTTCCGGAAAAAGATTACGAAACAATAAACTATGAAATGATTCCCGCTTGCACCTATTGTCATCCCGAAGTGGCTTCTGTGGGTTTGAGTGAAGAAAAAGTAAAAAAAGCAGGTATAGAATACAATGTGGGCAAGTTTCCTTTTTCAGCCAGCGGTAGAGCCCAGGCTATGGGAGATACTACCGGAATGATAAAAATTATATCAGAGAAAAAATATGGAGAAATAATAGGCGCCCATATTATCGGCCCGAATGCCTCGGAATTGATTCCGGAAATAGTATTAGGAGGCTCCTATGAATTGACTACAAAAAATATAGCAAATACTATTCACGCCCATCCGAGTTTAGCAGAAGGTGTAATGGAAGCTGCTGCTGCCGCATTTGGAGAAGCGATTAATATTTAAGAAAGCGAACGCCTGTGGTTCGCTTTCTTTTAGCTAAGTTCTATTTTAGCTGTGATATTTTTTCTTATCGTCTATCAAAACTTCTACAACAGAAGGATCTGCCAGTGTAGAAATATCTCCGAGAGAGTCATATTCTGCACAGGCAATTTTACGTAAGATTCTTCTCATAATCTTGCCCGAACGTGTTTTGGGAAGAGCGGAAGCCCAGTGGATAACATCGGGTTTCGCAATTTTACCAATTTCCTTAGAAACAAGTTCAATCAGGTCACGTTTTAGTTCATCGTTTGTATGCACTCCTTTTTTAACTGTAACAAAAGCATAGATAGCCTGTCCCTTGATATCATGAGGAAAGCCCACTACAGCAGCCTCAGCCACCGAAGTGTTTAATACAAGAGCACTTTCGATTTCAGCAGTACCAATTCGGTGCCCGGAAACATTCAATACGTCATCTACCCTTCCTGTAATCCAGAAGTATCCGTTTTCATCCCGTTTGGCTCCATCGCCGGTGAAGTAATAGCCCTTAAACTGACTGAAATAGGTTTGCTTAAAGCGTTTTGGATCGCCATACACTCCCCGCATCATCGATGGCCAGGGACCTTCCATGCAGAGGTTTCCGGAAACTTCTCCTTTTTCAGGAAGTTTATTTCCTTCGTTATCTAAAAGTACAGGCTTTATTCCAAAGAAAGGAAGTGTGGCGGAACCCGGTTTGGTGGCTATAGCACCGGGGATAGGTGTTATCATCATGGCTCCTGTTTCAGTTTGCCAGTAGGTATCTACAATAGGACATCTTTCTTTACCAATATTTTTATTGTACCATTCCCAGGCTTCCGGATTGATAGGCTCTCCGACTGTTCCGAGGATGCGCAAAGAAGAAAGAGAATGTTTTTTAACGTGTTCGAGTCCTTCTCTGGCTAAAGCACGAATAGCTGTTGGAGCGGTATAAAATATATTCACCTGGTATTTATCCACAACTTCCCAAAATCTTCCGGGATTCGGGAAAGTAGGTACACCTTCGAACATAATCGATGTGGCACCGTTCGATAGGGGTCCATATAAAATATAACTATGGCCGGTTATCCAACCAATGTCTGCGGTACACCAGTAAGTGTCTTCTTCCTTATGATCAAATACGTAATGAAAAGATAAATTAGTTCCTACTAAATATCCACCTGTAGTATGCAATACCCCCTTGGGTTTTCCTGTTGAACCGGAAGTATAGAGGATAAATAGGGGATGTTCCGAATCAGCTTTGTAGGGTTCACAGGTATCGGAAATTTCATGATCCTTCATGAGAAAATGATACCAATGGTCTCTTTTTTCATTCCATTCGAGATTGGCCTCCGAGCGGGTTCTTCTAACTACAATTACATTATCTACTTTAGATTCTGCATCTTCAAGGGCTTTATCGACATTTATCTTCAAATCAATAGTCTTTCCACCCCGAAAACCTCCATCAGCCGTAATGATTAAAGATGGATGACAATCATCGATACGACTCGTCAGGGCATGGGGCGAAAAACCACCAAAGACGATGGAGTGAATTACGCCGATTCGCGTACAGGCCAGTGCAGTAATCGCCAATTCGGGAATCATCGGAAGATAGATTAACACACGGTCTTTAGGTTTCAGACCCATTTTTTTCATTACATTGGCAAAACGACAGACTTCCCTGTGTAGTTGTTGGTAAGTATAAACTTTGGATTCCTCGGGATTATCTCCTTCCCAGATAAGGGCTGCCTTGTTTTTCCTGTAAGTATTCAAATGCCTATCGAGACAATTATAAGACACGTTTAACTTGCCACCTTCAAACCATTTCGCTTTCCCTTCCGCAAAATCATGGCTCAGAACTTTTTCCCAGGGTTTGAACCAATCGAGGCGCTCTGCCTGCTTTGCCCAGAATTCTTCCGGGTTATTTATAGATTCTTTATATAATTTCTGGTAGTCTTTCAGGTTCAGATTTGCCTGCTTAATAAACTCATCGCTCGGTTGAATTACTCTTTGGTTTGCCATTGGGCCCCCTTTTATTATATAAGGTTAAGTTAAAAAAATAAGATGTAATTTTCTACTCATTTTTTTCGCATACAGAATCTTTTCCGGATTTCAAAATATTCCCTCTAAAAACAACGCGAACTACTCAAAGTTAAGGCATTAAAAAAGACTTGTAAAAAAGGTTTCTCAAGATAAATGGAGTTAGTTAAATTAATATATTTTTACTTGACTTTTTTAAACAAAAGCTTGACAGAAAAATAGCTGCATAAAATTTTATAAATGTTCCGTTTTAACTCTAACGGTGTGTGTGACAAACTCTGAAACTAATACTTCTTATTATCCTAATATTTCAATTTTCTTGTAAAGAAAAAAATCCTCATGGTTTTGACAGAGGTTTAAAACCTATTTCTATCCCCGAATCTACCCTTTCGGCCAGTTCCTGCCAGGAATGTCATGAGGAACAGTACAAAGATTGGAAGATTTCCAGGCATAGAGCTGCTTTTACCAACAGTCTTTATACCGAAAGCCATAAGAGAGAACCCTTAAGCTGGTGCACAAACTGCCATGCTCCTCTGATGAAAGCCGGAGGTGATGTGGAGAACATTAAAGATAGACTATATACTGAGGAAGGGGTTTCCTGTATTGTCTGCCACGTTCGAGAAGGAAAAATCCTCGTAGCAAAACTTCCGAAAAAGATAAGCGAGCATCGCTATATCGAAGCCGCGTATATGCAGTCCTCCGAGTTTTGTGCTTCCTGTCATCAATTTCCCTTTCCGGTCGGAACGGGTATGGAGAAAAACAAAAAATTTCATTTATCTACCCAGGCCATGCAGAATACCTATGAAGAATGGAAAGAGAGCTACTATGCGGACAAGAAAACCTGTCAATCCTGCCACATGCCGGAAGCAAAGGTCGGAAAATATAGTTATAAAAGTCATAGCTTTTTAGGTGGGCATTCTAAATCTTATCTTTCCGAAACCTTCGAAGCCGAGTTTTTTTCGGTAGAAGAAAACAGGCTTCTTCTACGACTGAAAGCAAAACAAATCGGTCATGCCTTTCCTACCGGTGATTTATTTCGAACTCTGGAAATTCGTCTTTTGGATAAGAATAAACAGGAAATATGGACACATAAATTAAGATACAAGTATATTCAAAATCCGGAATATCCCAAGAATCCAAATATTTCTGCGAAGAAATTAGAATCCAAAGAGATTCTTCTTCCACCGTATGCCAATGAAGATTCGACTTATGAAAAAAGTTTTGCTTTATCCAGATCGGATCTGGATAAAATTCGTTACTACAGGTTATTAATGGTATATACCCATGAAAAAAATAGTCCGGGCAATGAAGTTCCCCATGAAGACAGAGAACTCCTATTTTTAGAGAATGAATTTAAGCTTCAGAAAAACACAAAGGAAGATGTAAGCGAACCTAAATCAGAAGGATAGGAGTTCACCCTTTTTAAAATCTCTTGTTTCGAAGTTATAGACAAATCTTTCTACATCAACTTTATCCTGTTCGACCCTGACAAGATGAAATCCGCAATCATGATGGGAATCAGAAACCCGGGTGCTTGAAGCCGAATTTATAATGGTAAAAGGAAGCTCATCTGTTGACTTTTTCGTATAATTCGTATGATGATGCCCGTGTAGATAAACAAGAGGAGGAAAGGTCTTTAATTTTTCGAGCCTTCCTTTTTTGTCTTTTAAACTGTGGTTTTCCGGTTCGGGTCGGTAGCTCGGGTTCCAGAGCGGATGATGACAGAGGAGAAGATAGCTCTGTATACCCTTTTTTCTTAAAAAAATAAATGTGGTGTCTATAACCTCATCGTGTATTTCCCCACAGGCTTCTGTCAGGGAACGTGGCTCGTTAGAATCCCAGCCAATTACGTATAAATCCCGGAAGGTTTTATATCTGAGAAAAAGTTTCTCATTTTCTGCAAAAGATATGCCTGTATACCTCGAGAAATATTTTTCAAATAAACGAACCGGTTCTATGGATTGTTTCGTATAACGGTCATGATTTCCCGGGATAACAAAAGTTCTTTCATCCAGCACCGGTTCTAAAAGCTCCCTCGCTCTTTCAAACTCTTTTTCTCCCGATACATTGGTGAGATCTCCCGTTATAAAAAGGCCGTCATATTCTGTTTTTGAAATAAAACGAAGAAGTGCTTCTCGAATTTCCTCCGGGTGCTTATGTCTTCTACGAATGTAAAAGTTGATATAACCGGCTATCATCTTATTCCGCAAAGAAAAAAGAGGAAGTGCAGTAGGAAAGTGCAGGTCAGATATATGAATAAAGGTTTGCATTTTAAAAGCCTATTTCTAAAATCCCGAGGATTTCCCCTTTGAGAACTTTAGAACCTTTTGGAACTCGAATTTCTTTCAATATACCCTTTACCGGGGATTCAACGGGGAAGGAAGCTTTTTCGGTTATCAGTTCGAGGACTTCTTCTCCCTCTTCGATAAGCTGCCCTTCCTTTTTGTACCACTCGATAAGCTCAATTTTATCGGCATCTCCAAGGTCCGGGGTTTTTAGTTCAAGAAATTGACTTTTTTTCTCCATATTATCTCCAGAGGCTCAAAACATACTTGCATTGGAACTTTGTTTTTGTTATTGTACATGGTATTCGATAGGACTTATATGGCAAATCAGAAAAAAATACTGGGCAGTAAAGAAATCGAATCGAGATTGGATGAATTCATTCAGAGAAACTATCTGCACCTCCACATTCGAGGCCTTACCCGCGATACCCGTGACCTGGTTTCAAACCTTGTAAATGGTATCCTCGACAGAATCGGTGCCGATCCTCTGTGTTCTTTTCACTTATTTAGCGGACTTATGGAGGCTCTTTTAAACGCTTTAAAAGGTAATTTAAGGTATATTATCTATAAAGACGAAATCCTTAAAAAGCTAATTGAAGTTGAAAAGTCCAGAGAGGAATTAGATCAAATTCTTCAGGTTATTCTGGATACAAGTCCCTTGCGCGATGCAATGCAGCGTTATATCATACCTGAAAAAATTAAGAAACTCGTTCAGACCATCCTTTCCCTCGAAGAGAAAATCAGAGTGAAAAAGGTTGAGCTAAAAGAAGGGGATAAGGACCTTCTTTTCTCGATTCGACAAAAAATTAAAGAGGACGATGCGAAGATTGTGCTAAAGGTATATCTCGATGAAGAACACCTGTTAATCGTCGTGAAAAATGATGCACCGGTTATGGATACCGACCTCGAAAGGATCGAAGTTACGCGTCGTAAGCACTATGAACTTTATAAAGAGGGAAAATCTGCGGAGTTTTTCCGACCGGAACACCTCGATGAAAAAGAGAGTGCGGGTTTTGGTATAGCAATGATAGACGAGGGTTACTACAATATGAATTTAAACCCCTTAGAATTATTTTCCTATAAAACCGACAACCGAACCACTACCGTATTTTTAAAATATCCCCTTCAAAGACTTCAAGAAGGGGTTCCCTTTATGTAAACAAAGGGGTTAACTAACCCCTTTACTTTTCTCTCCCAGTTCTTTCATTTCTTTGTCCAGATTTTCTACATCCCGACCAAAATATAAGCTGGCGACGAAAAGAAATATGGAACAGGGTAACCAGAAGGTAAAAGAAATTCCAAGAGCGTGGGTAAGCCCCAGGTAAACAGCAAGCTGTCCGGCTACAAATTGACCGATTCCATAACCCACCGCGTCTGTCAGGTTAAATATAGAAAAAATAGCTCCCCTGTCTTCGGGTGGATTGGTGCTTAAAAGCATATTTCGCATATTGGCTCCGGTGACTGTCGCAAAAGCGGCCCCCAGAAGACCGAATAGGCCCACTAATACCGGATCAGAGGGGATAAAATATACAAAACCGACAGTGAAAAGCATACCAATAAACGTAGTAATAGAGGAAAAAAGGGGTTGGTAGGCTGCTTTCTTTTTAAATAAGCTTCCCCCGGCTATACCTCCAAGGATTCCTCCCAGAACGGCACCGATACCGAAAACAGCGTATATATTCGTGGCAGTATTTACATCAAAACCCTTAGTTTCGGTTAGAAATTTCACGAGTAAAATTAAGGCTCCCCATGGAATAGTTCCAAATATACCCTGTAAAAATAGAAGGAGGTTAGTTTTGAGAGAAACGAGTTTCGAATAATCGGAAAAACGAATACTTCTGGGATAAGAAATTTCACCTGATTCGATCAATTCTCCGATTCCGGCTTCTACCGCTCCCTTTCTGGGCTCCGGAACAAAAAAATAGAAAAGAGGAACCAGGAAAAAATTGGGTACGGCTACTAAAATAAAGGGGAGTCTCCAGCCATAGCCTGCTCCGAGACAGTACCCTGCAACAAGGATGCCCAGAATTCCCCCGATACCCCAGCAGGTTGTAAGAATAGCGGCCGCAAGTGTCCTCTGATTTTTATCAAAGAAATCCCCTATCATGGAAAATACGATAGGGAAAGCGGCTCCGACCCCGAGACCGGTCAGGATGCGAAGAACATAAAATGTTTGGAAGTCCGGGGCATAGGCGCTTAGAAGACAGGGAACTTCTGCAAGGAGAACGGAAATCGCAAATAGTTTTTTGCGGTTTACCTTATCAGAAAGATAGCCGAAGACAAGGCTTACCGCAGCGCCAAGGACAGAAAAGAATAAGGACATAAGACCGATTTGGCCTGAGTCTACCTTGTATTCAATTTCTATTTGCTTTAAAACAGCACTGATAATATTGTTATCTGCGGTTAAAAAAATGATGTTTACGGCCATTAAGAAGGCTATCCAGTAAGGAAATCGTTTTTCCAAAAGTATTCTCCTTTATTTAATACCAGCTTCGCAATGCTTTTTATTAAGTCCGAAGCAAAAAAGAAAGTTAACTCGGAAGAAATTTCGTTTAAAGCAGTTCTCGAAATTCTTCCTCCTTTATGCCAAACATATTTGTAATTTCCTGAGGAGTAAATTTTTCGGATTGAATGATAGTCCGTATAAATTCCTCTCTTTTCTTTTTTTCTTCTTCTGCTCTTTGTTTCTCCTGTTCTGCCCTTTGCTTTTCCTGTTCTGCTCTCACTCTTTCTCTTTCTGTTTTCTTTCTTTCTTCCGCACGACCTTCCTCACGGGCTGTTTCCATTACATCCAGCTCTGAGGCCAGATTGGACAGATACTTCTCATACTTACGCCTATCTCCTTCCGGCATCTTCATCAGATTGAGTTTTTCACGGGCCCTGTTGATATTTTTTGAATGAAAGGAATCTTTTACCTCGCTGTGCTTTATCATGTAGATCCACTCATCTATGGGGCTTTCGATTATATCTTCAAATTTCTCTACGCGAATCAAGTAATATTCCGGGAACACATTTTTCTCTTTTAGACGAAATTTGGGTTCAAAGACCTCCGGCAAATAGACCCTCTCTCGAACGATAAGTGGTTTATGGGTATGAACACCCCTGAACTCTGTATTTCCGTAGTATATATAGTCATCACCTATGCCGAGATCAAAATAGAGGATGCTGATGGATAAAACCTTTACCACATTCCTATATAAATCTCCGGAAGATAGGTTTTCTACGATTACTTTAGAGGTGCCGTAAAGGAGTCTTTCTAAATAATGTGTTTCCCGGTTGTTCTGAATTTCTATGATGAATTTGCGTTTTTCTTTGTCCTCTACGAGCAAGTCAACCCGGTTGAATTTATCATTTTCATCTTCCCGATTGGATTCACTTTCGGCCAGACTGAGAACTGTAATATCCTCATTAAGAAGAGCCGAGAGAAACCCTTCCAGAATGTCAAAGTTAGACTTATCCCTCAGCAGGTATTTCATAGCCCAGTCAAAACGCACCAGCTTATTCTCAGAAATCATAGGGACAATTTCACCCGGAGTCAAACAAAAGAGCAAGTATAATATTTTAGTTCTTGCCGCCAATAAGCCCTCGGAACAGCCTTTTCCTATGCAAAAATTGGAATTTCCTAAAGAGTTTGTCTGGGGAACAGCAACCGCTGCCTATCAGATTGAGGGTTCACCCAAAGAGGATGGTAAAGGAGAATCTATCTGGGATAGGTTCAGTCACACAAGGGGAAAAATTCGTACAAAAGAGACCGGGGATATCGCCTGCGATCATTACAAACGATATAAAGAAGATATTGCTTTAATGGCAGAACTGGGTTATTCCGCTTATCGCTTTTCTGTATCCTGGCCGAGAATCATGCCAAATGGAAAAGGTCCTGTTCAGAAAAGAGGTATGGATTTCTATGATAGGCTGGTAGATGAGCTAAAACAGAAAAATATAGAACCCTTCTTAACCCTTTATCACTGGGACTTACCTCAAAAGCTCCAGGAAGAAGGAGGCTGGTTGAATCGCGATACGGCTTCCTATTTTGCTGACTATACTGAAGAAATGGTAAAGAAGTTAGGCGATAGAGTGAAATTCTGGATTACCCTGAATGAGCCCTGGATTTTTACTGTGCTCGGTTACTTCCTGGGTGTACATGCTCCCGGCCTTAGAAAAATATTTCGATTCTATAAAGTTGCACATAATGTTTTATTGGCTCATGGTCTTTCTCTGGCTAAAATTCGTGCTGTAAATAAATCCGTTCGAGTAGGAATTACCAATGCCCTTTCTCCGGTTCATTCTCATCGTCTGGATAAATACAGTCATTCAGTAACTATTGCAAATGCGGTGATGAATCGTCTCTGGATGGATCCTATCTTTTTGAAAAAATATCCGACTGCTATTGAAAGAAAAGTTTTGGCTCAGAATAAAGGGGATATCCATCCGGAAGATATGAAAATCATTTCTGCTCCGATTGACTTTTTAGGAGTTAACAATTATTCGAGAACGATAATAAAACCCCTTCCTATACCTGTGTACCCGTTTGTACCGGTTACAGCTTTTTATCCCGGAGTAAAGCTTACCGAAATGGGCTGGGAAGTTTATCCGGATGGACTTTACCAGATTTTAAAATGGATAAAAGAAGAATATGGTAATCCTCCTGTTTATATCACGGAAAATGGAGTAGCATATAAAGATAAATTAGAAAACACGAAGATAAGCGATCCGGAAAGAATTGATTTTTTGAAAAAATATCTTTCTTCCGTACATAGAGCTATTCTGGAAGGAGCAGATGTTAGAGGTTATTTTGTCTGGTCATTTATGGATAATTTTGAATGGGCAGAAGGAAACGCAAAAACTTTCGGGCTCGTACATATCGATAGAACTTCTTCTGACTTAAAACGTTATGCAAAAGATAGTGCTTACTGGTATAGTGATGTAATTAAGCAAAATGGCTTTCAGTTCTGAACCGAATTTTTTTCATGATAAACAAAGTCCGGTCTTATTTCATCCGGACTTGTTTTATTTTTATTCACCTGCCGGGTCGCTATTGATCCATCTTCCTGAATAGATAATATTACCTTCCTTGTCATAGAGAACTCCCCGGCCATTATAAAGGTCTTTCTCAAATTGCCCTTCATAACGCTCACCATTGGAATACTGCATTACTCCTTCACCGTGTGCTTTATCATTTAGAAAATCTCCTCTATATGTATCTCCATTAGGAAAAACTAAAATTCCATAACCCTCTTTTTTTCCATCTTTAAAGGTTCCGGTAAACTTACTACCATCCGGAAGAGTAACAGTAGTTTTACCACTAAATTTACCTTCATGGAAATCTACGACTTTGGATTCCCCGGTGGATAAAGTTATTTTTCCTTTTCCTTCAAATTTTCCATTTTTAAATCCCCCTTCATATTTATCACCATTCGGAAATACCATAACTCCCTGACCTTCAAAGGTACCGCTTATGAAGTCCCCGGTGTATTTTTTTCCATTGGCAAACTTGTAAACACCTTTCCCGTGAAATTTTCCTTTAATAAAATCTCCTTCAAAATAAGCTTTATTCGCAAAAGAGATTTTTCCTCTCCCATGATAGTTATAATCCTTAAATGCTCCTTCGTACCTTACACCACTTTTAAAGGTGAATACACCAAAGCCGTCAAAGGCATCATCACGAAATTCTCCCGTATATTTCTTCCCATCGTGATAAGTATATTCTCCTCTTCCATGTCGTTTATCGTCTATAAATTGCCCTTTATATACATTCCCATTGGAAAATTTATAAATACCATAACCATGTTTTTTTTCTTCCTTAAATTCACCTTCATAGATGTCTCCGTTAGCATAGTAAACAATACCTTTTCCATTAAACTTGTCTTTGTAAAAGTCACCAATAAATTTATTTCCATTCGGGTAGCTTAAAGTGCCTTTGCCGTGTTTTAAATCATCTCGAAATTGTCCTTCATAGAAAGCTCCATTTGAAAAAGTATACTTACCTTTTCCATTAAAGCGGTTATTGATAAACTCTCCCTCATATTTATTTCCATTTTCAAATTCCATCATCCCCTTGCCGCTGAGTCCTCCATTATTGAACTCACCTTCATAACGGGTCGCATAAATATAAGCAGGAGTTCCTTCTTTCATATCCACATTTTTCTTTCCAAAAACCAGAACACCTTTCCCGTGGAATTTACTGTTTCTAAAACTACCCGTGTATGTATCTCCGCTTGCAAACTTCAGAGTACCGGAACCATTTTTGCAATCACCCTGTATACAATCCGCTGCAGAAATGGAAGCTCTGCTAAAAAAGTAGATACTAATAAGAAATAGAATATTGAACCATTTTCCCATGATACACCTCCCTCGAATTCATAGTATCCGAGCTTTTTATGAAATCAAGTGAAAAGTTGGACTTCAAGAGGAAAGGAAAAGTGAACTTTAAAATAAAAAAGATTGACCTCTGTAATTTTTTTTTCCAGTAGTAAGTCTATTTCTAATAAAAAAAGTCTTTTCGGAGTATCAGCATGAAAAAAATTCTAATAACATCTTTAACTCTTATTCTTTTATTTACGAGTACTGCCTGTACCAGGAAAAAAACGGAAATCGATTGGGTAACAACCATTTTGTTTTACATCATCAACCTTCCGAAAGTTCAGGCGAATGCCCTTTGCCGCTTATATCCAGATGGAAAAACGACTTCAACTGTATACTGCAAGGAATTCCATGCCGGTTTTGAAGATACGAGTACTGTAAACTGTGATGCTTCTACCCTGGCAACAGAAGCGGGTTTTGCATCCGGAGTAACCTATGTTGCTGGCAAAAAAACTATTGAAGGTTGCCCAACAGATGGAAAGGTTGCTTCCTGTATAGTAAAAAATAAGGATGGTTTAATTACCAATCGTTATGTTTATTATAGTAATGAAAACGCTTTTACTGCAACTTCCGCACAAACTCATTGTACCTCAATAAGTGGAACCATGGAGTAAGAGAAAAATTATCCCCGGTTTTTTTTAAATACACTTGACTCATTTTTCTTCATGACGTTAAGATAGGCTTAACGCCATGAAGAATCTAAACACTTATTTTATCTTATTTTCCCTCTTTTTTTCTATGTTATCTTCATCGATCCTGGCTCAAAACTCAAAGCCGGCCCCAGCGAAGGAAGATGAAGCTCAAAAAATAGATGAGCAGTTTTCTGACCTGAAAAAAGATGTTGATGCTACTATCAAGAAGCTCATTGCCCGTTTGAAGGAGTCCCAGGCTGAAATAAACACCCTGAAAGCTGATAAAGAAACCGGCTTAAAGGAAAAAGCGGAACTTCAAAAGAAATTAGATGATTCAACGAAAGCTTCTGACGAAAAGTCCCAGAAACTTGAAGAAGCACTAAAAAAGGCCAATGCAGAAGTTTCAGCTCTTAAAAAAGAGAATGAAAAAGTTCAGGCTGAGACGGTAAAAAAAGAAGCTGAATTAGCTAAAACCAAAAAGGAGCAGGAAACCAAAGCAAAAGAGATAGAAAAAAAAGTTGCTGAAAACAATGACATTCTAAAGCAACTTGCACTCATCAAGCAGAAAAATGAAAAGCTAAATGAAGATGCTCGCAAGACATTTGAAAAGCTTCAAAAACTGGCAAAATCCGACGAGAAAGCTAAAGCCCTGGAATCTGAAAATAAAACTTTACAGGCTTCTTTGGCCCAGAAGGATAAGCAAATTGAGGCTCTAAAAGCTACTGAGTCCGACAATAAAAAACTCCTCACAAACCTCGAACAATCAAAAAAAGAAATAGAAACGCTCAAAAAACAGGTTGGGGAGCTACAGAAACAGAATGAGCAAAATAAAGCCCTTGAAGCAAAAAATAAAGAGCTTGCCGATAAATTGAAGAAAAATGAAGCTATTATTGAGCAAATTAAAAAGCTGATAAATAGCCAGTCAGCTTCCCATCATAGGACAAAGGCACCCAATGCATTTGCTCAAAATTAATGCTAATGAAAGGCCTATGTTTTCATGAGTAGTAAAGAATTCTAAAATATTAAAGAAGACAGGTATGGACAGCAATAAAAAATCTTATTTTCGTTTACTGGTTGTGGCAATTTCCCTGAGTTTGTTTTCGGGAAATTTGGTATTTGCCCAGGATTCAAGTTCTAAAGACAATACAGCAGGAGAAAGTTCTCTGGATTGGTTCTATTGGAGATCGGAATATAAGGAACTTCTAAATTCTAAAAATGAAATCTCAAGGCAATACAATTCGATTAAAGAACGGTATGATAAAGAAACGGGAGATCTGACAAAAAAGAACTGGGAACTCGAAGCCCGCATAAAGGAATTAGAAACCAGCATTGCCGAACTCGAAAAAAGTGGCGAACCAAATCGAGAAAGAATCGCAGCTCTGGAAAAAGAACTTGAGGATCTAAAAAAACAAAAACAACAATTAGAATCCCAGCTCGCAGCAGAAAAAAACAGGATAAAAAGTCTTGAGTCCCAACTCGCAGCCGAGAAGAATAAAGTAAAAAGCCTGGAGTCACAGGTAGCTGCTAAAGAAAGAGCCTTAAAAGACGGACAGAATAATGCTGCTGCTACAAAAAAGCTTCAGGATGAAATTAACTCTCTAAAAAACCAGTTAGCCGCAGAAAAGAATAAGGTAGCCAATCTTGAAAAACAATTGGCTGCGGAGAAAAATAAAACAGCAAGTCTCCAAAAACAGGTTGCGGATCTCAATTCAAAGTTAGCAAAAAGCGGCTCAGGTTCCAGTGAAGCAGACAAGAAGACAATAGCCCGCTTACAAAATGAAATCAATAACCTGAAAAACGAGAAAGCTCAAAACCAGGCCAAGATTAATCAATTAAATAATGAAATTGCAAATCTGAAGAAATCCAGCGGTTCAGCAGATAAAGCCATTGAAGAAAACAAAAAACTTCTTTCTCGCCTGCAAGCACTTGAAAAAGAAAATGCTGCTCTAAAAAATAAAATTGCCGGTCTGGAAAAACAGATCGCTGCGAACCAGAAAGCTTTAACCGATAGCCAGAAAGCTTCCGGAGATGTAAAAAAGCTACAGGACAAAATTGCACAGCTTGAGAAAGAGAAAGCCGAACTTCAAAAACAGGCAAATAAAGCTCCGGAATACCAGAAAGAACTTGATGGTCTTTTAAAACAGATTTCAGAACTTCAAAAACAGGTAGACATTCTCAATGAAAAACTGGCCAAAAATCGTTCCGGAGATTCTGAATTACAGGCTCTGAAAAAAGAGAATGAAGATTTAAAAAAACAAAAAGCAGATTTAGAGAAAAAGCTGGCAGCAAACACAAATTCCGGTGGTGACATTAAAAAACTGAAAGATGAGAATGCGGCCCTACTCAAAGAAAAGCAGAATCTTCTTAAAAAAATAAATGATACCGAAAAAGCTTTAGCGGATAGCAAAAAAGCTCAGACAGATGCACAGAAAGCTTTAGCGGATAGTAAAAAAGCCCTAACAGACGCACAAAAAGCCCTGGCGGATAGTAAAAAAAGTCAGCCCGCAGATAATTCCAAAAAGAATGCAGACGAAGCTGCAAAATACCAGGCTGAGATCAAAAAGCTCAACGACAAGATCGCTCAATTAGAAAAGGCAAATAAGGATCTGGAAGCCAAAGCAAAATCTAACACCGCAGGTAAAACAGATAATAGTAGTCCTGAGCTTATGAAACTGATTCAGCAGGTAACTGAACTCCAAAAACAGGTTGCAGAGCTGAGTGCAAAATTATCAAAATCCGGTGGCACAAGTCCTGCACCGGTCAATAACACCGGAGATTCAAAAAAACTTCAGGCGGAACTGGATAATTTAAAGAAAGCCAATGCGGAACTGGAAAAGAAATTAGCAGGCAATCAGAATGCGATTGCAAATCTTGAAAAAGTTCAAAAAGAAAATGAAGCTTTAAAGAAAGACAAAGCTGAATTAGAGAAAAAATTGGCGAGTAACGGAGACGCTGAGAAGAAAATCAAGGCTTTAACTGATGAAATTGCCGCGCTGAAAAAAGAAAGAGATGAATTAAAGAAATCCGGTGGTAACTCTTCTACCAGCAATGAGCAAATAAAAAAACTGGAAGAAAAAGTTGCCGAATTAACCAAAAAACTTCAGGAAGTCATAGCCAAACTTTCCAGGGATCCGGCTGAGATTGATAAGTTAGAAGCTGATAACAAGAAACTTCAGGAAGACCTGGCAAAAGCTCAGAAAGAGTTAGATGGTTTAAAAAATGCCAAAACAAAAACAGAAGATAAATCTAAAGATTCCAAAGCTGCATCAGAAGATCTTGCAAAACTTCAAAACGAAATTAATGGCCTGAAAAAAGCCAAAGAAGAGAGCGATAAGCAGGCAGCCAAAGCCAGGGTTTTAGAAGAAGAAAACAAAAAGCTTCAGGCAGAAAAAGCAGCTCTTCAAAAGCAATTAGCTGATAATAAAAATGCAGCACCTAAAGTTGATACAAAGAAATTGGAGCAAGAAATTGCCAATCTGCAAAAACAAAAAGCAGATTCCGACAAAAAACTCGCTCAGGCACTTGCTGAGAAGAAGAAGGCTGAAGATAATCTGAATCAAATCCAAAAGCAAACTTCGGATAGCACTGCGAAGTTGAATAAAGCTTTAGCCGATCAAAAGAAACTGGAAGAAGAAAAGAAGAAACTGGCTGAAGAAAAAGCCAAACTTCTGGCTGATTTAGAAGCTTTGAAAAAACAAAAGTCTTCTAACGATGATGCTATCGTAAAATCCAAAGAAGAATACGAGAAGAAAAAACAGGATCTCGATAAAAAGCTGGCTGAGCTGAACGATAAAATCTTGAGTCTGGAAAACGAGAAAACAGCTATGAATCAGAAGTTACTGGCTCTTAATGCTGAAAAACAGGGCGTTGATAAAGAGCTAAATAATCTAAAAGATGAATATCTTGTTTTATCGGAAGAGAACAAAAAGCAAAGAGAAGAAATCGAAAGATTAAAGCAACAGGCCGACAGTCTGAAAAAGAGTTTGAAAGACGAAATCAAAGATGGACAGGTAACAGTTGATGACAGCAATTCAGATAGAATTAATATTAATCTGAATAACAAGCTGACTTTTGCACCTGGTTCTTCAGAACTAAGCCCTGATGGAAAAAGAGCTTTACGTAAAATAACCAGTGTTTTGAACAAATATCCGGAAAATACAATTTTTGTGGAAGGACATACAGATAGTACCCCGGTAAAACATAAGAAGAATAAATTCAAAGATAACTGGGAACTGTCTACCAAAAGAGCAATGAGTGTTCTGCGTTATCTCCTCTCCTTAGGAAAATATGAGCCGGGTAAATTTGCCGTAGCCGGATATGCAGACTATAAACCTGTAGCTTCCAATCAAACCCTGAAGGGAAGAAAACAAAACAGAAGGGTTGAGTTAATTATTGTTCCAAGAAAGAAAGTAGCAGAAGACAAATAAAATCTACACCATTGCCCTTCGGCTGAGCTCAGGGTCCGATGGCATTATCAGAGAGTAGAATAGTCAAAGGGCGGTGGTACTAAAGCGACCACTGTCCCTTATGTTTACTTCCAGGTGAGGTCAATCGGCCTCACCTTCTATAAACGGATCCGAATTTTTCCCCAATCCAAAAGACTCTATAAAATTATTAATAGTTTCAATGTGGTCCTGTTCCGGAGCCAGGCGATTGCTGCTCGGTTCATACAGGTGCTCATCGAATACATGAAAATCAAAAATCTTGAGTTCAAAATCGGGAATAGTAATAATGATGTTTTCTGAATGTAAATCTAAGATCAAGTTTTCTTTATCAGCCAGGTATTTTGTGGCTTCTATTACCCGATGAAAGTTAAAAGCAATTTTTTTGAGTTTGGATTTATTGACCGTTCCGAATTTATGAGAATCAAAATTTAGCTTCCATTTTGGAAACAATCTATCAGCGATAAAGTTCTGTTTTACCTTATCCTGTAAGTTTACAAATTCTTTCAAATGTTTTCCGGCCAGTAGAATCTGTCTATCACAGGGAGTTAGAGTAGCTCCTTCTGAAAGAAAGGGTCTGGAGCGATAGCGAATACCCATAAAATACTTGGTAGGTAAAACCAGATCCGGTAGAAGAGTTTTCACTTTCCAATAGTGAAGCCTCTCCAGTCCAAGACGAACAAATTTCAAATGAATTGCTTCTTTTGTATTTCGATTTCGAACCCTGGATTGTAAAAATTCACTGAGTTGAAGTTCTTCCGGTTTTAAATATATCGAAAGATTTTTTTCAACTTCTCGAAAAAGAGAACCAAAAAGTGGATCGGAATAGAATTTGGATTTTCCTACCTTTAAAACCTGATTCCAGGGAAGGTGATATACTAACTTATAAGACCCCCTGCCCAGGTAAGCCTCATTTGATATGGGCATGAAATCACTTAAAAATTCCCGGTTGTAACGATAATCTATCTGGAAAACATGAGAAACGGGAAAAACCTTATCATAAAGGTCTCGAAAAATTCCCTTTTTTCGTAATTCAAGGTTAATAGGGAGATTTTCAATGGGAATATCTCCCTGTTGAACCCTGGATAATTCCTTATCCAGACCTTTTTCCAAAAGTTCTATAAAATTAGGGATTTTTTTGAATCTGTTTTTCGACTGTATAATCTTCTTGAATTTATCCCTATATTCCCGGTACTTATTGATCATGGGTTGTTTACACTCCAATACTCACTGTATGTAAACCAGAGAATTAATCTATAAAAAATTAAGGACAAAAAATGGAACTTCAGGAAGCGATTCAAAAAAGAAAAACTAGCAATAATGCTTTTTTAAATAAACCTGTTTTGGAGTCTGATCTCAGGCAGATTATCAATGCAGCCAACCGGGCTCCATCACACTTCAACAGCCAACCCTGGGATTTTATCGTAATTACTGATGAGAATAAACGCAGAGAAATCGGACAGATTGCCAAAGATTCTATGAAAAAGTTAATGGAGCAAGGAACTTTTTTTGAAAGATATAAAAAGTATTTTCGCTTTTCCAAACAAGATATCGAAACTAAGCGCACAGGAATACATATTGACAGAATTCCTTTCTTTTTAAGACCTTTTATATCTTTTCTTTTCAGCCAAAAAGCCGTTTCTGTTTTAAACTTTTTTCATGTTCCGGATATCCTCGCAAAAGATGCAGAGAATATCGTGACGAACTCTCCGGTATTATTAGGTTTCATGTTAAAAAAAGAAGAATACAAACCCGGAGAGAAATCAGGTATTTACTCCCTTATTTCTATGGGAGCAGCTTTACAGAACATCTGGCTTACTGCAACTTCCTTACAAATGGGAGTACAATTTGTATCTACTCCCATGGAAATTCCGGAAAACTGGAATAAGATCCTCGAAATCTTAAAAGTTCCGGATACACATGAACTGATGGCCGTATACAGACTGGGTTACCTGGATCCGGCAGTTACACGAAACAATATTGACTGGATTTCTGATGAAAGAAGAAGCTTTGAAGAGCTTGTAAGCTGGAATTATTATGGGGGTAAAAAACTCAGCTAAATTCCTGAAAATTGTGCAGGATAGAAAAGTTATGCAGACCCTGTTCTGTATTTCCGGGTCGATTCAAGATTATGGCCCGGATAGAAGCTTCCTGTGCAGCCTCTGCTTCTTCTTTAATGTCTGTGAAAAATAAAATTTTTTCCGCTGATATATTTACCTGCTTCGCAATTTCTTTATAGGAATTGGCTTCTCGTTTGGCTCCAATTTTTGTATCAAAATAATAGGAAATATATGAACTCAGGTCTCCCCTATTCGAGAATCGAAAGACCAATTTCTGTGCTTCTATACTACCTGAGGAATAGATTCCGATTCTTTTTTGATTCTCCTTTATCTTTTCAAAGAAAGGTGGAACATCTTCATAAAGAATACTCTGAATTTCTCCTGATTCAAACCCCTTTTTCCAGATCTTTCCCTGAATTTCTTTTAAAGCGGTACTCTTCCTATCTACCTGGATTAAAAATTTCAGATAGTTCTCTATAGATTGCCTGTTTGTGTATTCGAGTTCAGCGGTATAAATGTTTTGTTGTCTATCTTTTTTGTATTCTTCCTTTAAGAGTATATAAACTTCAGTACTGAGCCCATTATTTTGCAGGTAAGCCGAAAGTTCTCGTTTAGAGTAGGGAAACATGACTTCATGGACAAAACTGATGGGGCTGGTAGTTCCTTCTATATCAAATAGAAAAACATCTATAGAGTTAAAATTCATAGAACCAGAGTATTTTTAGCTAACTTTGCTAAAAGAGAAAATTGTTCTTAGTTATATATTTTCAATTGTTTTTTCTGATCTATAACTTGACAAAAATAGTGGGTATAATCGTTTGTTACTATGCCTTATGATGATGATTATGAAGATGATTTTGAAGAAGATGAATACTACGAGGAAGATGATAGTATAATTCTTGCTTGCGAAGACTGTGATTATCGTTGGAAGCTAAATTACGAAGAATTCGATGAAGAAGAAGACTATTATCGCAATGATGATATGATTTGTCCGATGTGTGGTTCTTCTAATGTAGTGGAAATTTAACACAGGTCCTCGACTTTATGTTTTCTTCCCTATCTTATTCAATAGAAAGGTGGGGGAGTCTATACCTTTTCCTTTTATTCGCTCTTTTTTCCCCTACTTTTTCTCAAAGTTCTTTAGAAGCAGCCAAAACTTATTATAATCGGAACCTTTACGAAGAGTGTTTATCTGTGTTAAAAACCGAAATGAAAAAACCGGATTTTAAACCGGATAAGAATTTTTTACTTCTATTTTTTTTAACCGAACCTGAGGTGAAGAATTTAAATGCTATGCTCTTTGAGCTTTATTCAAAGGGAATCAAAGCTGAGGATACCGACTTTTTTTTCTATATCCTCATCAGTATGGATAAAGCCCTTGTGTCCGGAGATTTCAAACCCGGAATTATTTGGGGAGACATTTTTTACAAGGAAGCAGAGCATACCCGGTTTTATACGGAGGGAATTTATCTTTATTCCTGCCTCCTATTTGCAAGAAAAGATTATAAATCCTTAAATCGAATTATGGATGAAATCCTTGAAAGTGAAAAAAAAACTCCCTCAGTGGATAAAACCCTTCTCTTAAAAAGTTACAAACCGGAAAATACTTTTTACCTAAAAAGATCTTTTATTAAAAATTCTTTAAAGTCAAGGTACAGAAGCCTTATTTTTAGAAATCTCATCCGTTTCTACCGTAGACAAGGAAAACATAAAATAGCGACAAAACTAAATAAAATTCTCTTAAAAATTCAGAAGAAAGAATTACTGGAAGAGAATATCAAAAAGTTATCCGGAGTAAATATGAAAATGTAGTTGCAAAACTTTTATAAAAATCCTATTGTATCAGAATGGAATTAGAAGCCAAGCTTGAGAAACGAACAATCAAACCCGGTCAAAAGGAAAAAAACCATTTACTCTTAAGAATTAAAACTCCGCCACCACCTACGATCATCAACAGGCAACCTCTGGTAATTGGTCTGGCTATAGACAAAAGCTGGTCAATGAAAGGAGAGAAAATTTCTGCTACACTTGATGCTGCCGAATCTCTCATTAATTGGCTTACCAGGCATGATTATATTTCGATTATTGCCTATTCGGCAGATGTGCAGATGGTGCAACCCCTGATCCAGTTAAAGGATAAATCGGCAGTGATAGACAAGCTACACTCGATCCAGGTGGCAACTTCTACAAACTTGAGTGGTGGCTGGCTCCAGGCACTTCGAGCCATTGAAAGTGCAGATGTTCCAAACTCTTATAAAAGGGTTATCCTGCTTACCGACGGACAGGCTACTATGGGGATAAAAGAGCAATCTCAATTCAATCAAATTGCTGCTGATCATTTTAGTCGAGGGATTTCCACAACAACGATAGGTTTCGGAGAGGATTTTAATGAGCATTCTCTCAGGGAAATTGCTCTTGCAGGTGGTGGAAATTTCTATTATATTCAATCCCCGGAGCAAACCAATGAAATTTTCTTCAAGGAGTTTGGAGATATTGGCGCACTTTACGGACAGGCTTTAGAAATTAAACTTAAAATGGCACCCGGTGTAAAAATGCTCGAATTACTCCATGACATGCCGGTTCAAAAAGTTTCCGATGATACGATTACCATCCAACCGGGAGATATTCGTTCAGATGATGTTCGCAATATTATTCTTGGTCTGGAAGTAAGTGCTAATTCCGAGGTATATGAAACAAGTCTTGTAAGTGCAGAATTAAGTTACTATAATCTCTTCGAAAAAATGAAATTTGATAAAGTTAGTGCCTCTGTTTTTATCCGTGAATCGGAAGAAGAACCTGCACCGGATAAAGATGTTGTTGTGGAAAGACTGGTCGCCACTTCAGCCAGAACGATTATGAGGGCTGCAAGGTTAATACAGGACAACGAATTGACTCATGCCAGAGATAGTTTGCAAGGAATTATTTCCAAGGTGGAGTCAAGTGTTGCCTTATCGCCTGAACTCTTAAAACCCCTTCTGAGTCGTTTGAAGGTAATGGAAAATAAATTAAAGGAAAACACAGGGAATACGAGTAAGCACTTTATAATGGCCGGAAGTGAAATTCAATCCCGCATCGACCTTGTGGATCTGTCAGGCATTGATTTACATGATAGTATTTTCGAATATAAGACAATCGGTGATATTGACCTGTATAAATGTCCTGATATTAAGACAATCGTACAAAATCAGATGAGTGATGGATACCGATTTATGATATTCGATCTTTCCGACACCAGACATATTGATTCTTCCGGTATAGGTACCTTTATTCAAATTGTAGGCTGGTTAAGGAGAAGAGGCGGAGAATTGGTGGTTTGTAATATCGTTGATAGTGTAAGGAAAGTCTTTTCTATAACCAGACTTGAGAATCACATACGCGTAGCATCTTCTGTACAGGAAGGCAGGGATATTATTCAGTCGATCATCGATTCAAGGGATATCTAATTCTATAAAAGGCGACACAAAAACCTGTCGCCTGCAAACCTCAAAAAACCGGGAATTTTCTTTAATCATAAGAGAATTAAAGGTGCTTCGCTTGCTTCCCGGAACGAAAGAGAGCTTACTTTTTTCTGCTCTCTTTTTCAGATCTCAATCTTCAATCATAAAACTAAGGACTTCCTGGCTTAAACGGCGGGAGCGAATTCTCTTTAATTTCATCAATTGCCTTGAATTTAAAAGATCTCTGGCTCTCAGGCCCGAAGAAGGAAGAAGGGTATCGCTAACTATATTAGCAGTGGAAACACCTACGCGGGTATAGTTACTTTTAATATCAGGATTAAAATCCTCGTAAACCATTATGGCCTCCATACAACATTCATTAAGAGTCTTCTGATTAGAAGCGGGGTTTCTATTTCTTTGTTTGTATCCCCGATAATACTATCGTATGAATTAAAAAATAGCTGAATAAAAAAAAATATTGTACAAAAAAAACGTACTATATTATTATATGTTTTTAGTACTAAAAACGGGTTTTTACAATATGAATATTCGGATGATTAATAAAACAGGCAACCGCAGAGGAAGGTTTGTCGCATATGAATACGGGGAAGATCTCTTCGGTTACATCTATCTCGATAAAATCAAAGGGCGTGACCGGGGTCGTGTTGTAGATCGATGGATCTTAAAAGATGTAGTGAGCCTTATCAAAACTCTCGATCTCGAAATCAGTCGTAGAGAAAATGAAAATTATGAATATTCACAGAGCACTTATTTTTTTCCCGGATGATAAAAACCCTGAGACCGGCATTTCAAAGGCGAATCTTTCGCCTTGATGTTTTAATTCAAAAAAAAAGAAAAATCCTCCAAAAGCTTTCTCTCTTTCGCTTACTCTCCTTTGTATCTCTTATTGCTCTTATTCTCAGCCTTTATCTATTAAAAAAATCTTTTTCCTTTTACCTTTTGAGTGCATTTCCCCTGCTTATTTTCATTTTTTTAATTCGCGAATATTCTAAGCTTTCTCTATTTATACAACTATCCTCAGAATTTCGAGAACAATTACAAAGAGAATTTTATCGATCCAATCTGCAATTAGATAAAATCTATACAGGAGAAAGAGACTTTTCAAATTATCCATCTTATTTTACAGATCTGGATATCAGTAAAAAAAATGGTTTGTTCACATTTCTCGATACTACCGGAACTAAAAAAGGAGAAGAATATTTTTTAGAAAACCTTTCCGGCACAGTAGAACGAAATGCTGAGGATATTAACTACAGACAAAAACAAATTCGAGAATTATCTCAAAAGCGGTTTTTTACTTTTAAGTTTCTCAGACTTTTAAATTCAGGACTTTCTGAAAACTTACATAAGAAGCTGGATTTTTCTTCTTTGTTCCGAGAGCAAAAATCGTTCTTTACTAATCGAAAGTTCTTATTTTATAGTTTTCGCCCCCTATTTTTTATCTCTTATATATCTTTATTTTTAACAATACTTCTATCCATACCGGGCTTTTATTCCAGTATCTTTTTTTTACAACTTATCCTGAGTCTGTATTACAAAAAAGAACTGAATAGGCGATTTAAGGCTTATACCGGTATTTCCGGACAGATAGGAAAAATTAAGAAGTTACTTATATACTTAAAATCTAATTCTTCTATTGAACTGAGTCATTCTGCACTTGCCGGAATTGACAGGAAAGGTCTGCGTTTTTCTATAGAAGAATTGGAGTCTATCCTGTCGAAAGTTTCCGTGATAGAAGCACCGGCCCTGCATTTTCTTTTAAATTTTCTATTTGCCTGGGACTTCTGGCAAATAGCCAGACTTGAAAGTTGGAAATCAAAATACTTACAGCAGGCAAGACTGTGGGCAGAAGCCATTCAAAAACTTGATGCACTTATACCCTTTGCCGTTTTGAAAATCATACATTCGGAATATTCTTTTCCTCTAATTGATTCTTCTTTTAAAAATATGGAAGCAAAAAATATGGGGCATCCCTTAATTCCCGCTTCTTCACGAATAAGCAATCCTCTGGATAAACTAAATATAGGAGAACTGGTTTTAATTACGGGTTCTAATATGTCCGGAAAAACAACTTATTTAAGAACGATTGGTGTAAATGTTTTACTGGCTATGTGCGGGGGGCCGGTATTAGCAGATGAATTTCACTTACCTCCTCTTCAAATTCTTACTAGTATAAAAAATGAAGATTCCCTTGAAGACGGAATTTCCTTTTTTTATGCAGAAGTAAAAAGAATTACGAATATAGTAAAAAACTTACAAACCGGGAAATATTCTATTGTTCTTATGGATGAAATATTCAAAGGAACGAATACGAGAGAACGCTTGCTTGCCTCAAGAGCTATATTAAAAGAACTACAAAAATATAACTCCTTTACCTTTGTTACTACACATGATATTGAACTGGCAAAAGAGAACGAAGATAGTTTTACAAATAAACATTTTTCCGAGCAAATCATAGAGAATAAAATGAGTTTTGATTATAAAATAAAACTCGGTGTAGTGAATAGCAGTAATGCTTTAAAAATTCTTGAAATTGAAGGTTTACACTTAGAATATTAGAATGTTTACAATTTAGAGAGTTTCATCTATCGGAATTTCAAAAATAAAACAACTCCCTCCATCCGGATTCGACTCATACCAGATCTTACCGTTTAAATAGTCCAATAGCTTTTGAGTAATATAAAGACCGAGTCCTGTTGAGTTTTCACCGGCAGTAGGTCTAGGTGATAATTTGGTATATTTCTGAAAAAGTAATTTTACTTCATTGGCTTTGATTCCAGGGCCTTCATCTATTACGCGAAATTCAAGCTTTTCTTTTCTGTATTGGCATATTAATTTGATCGAAGAATCTGCATTAGAAAATTTGAATGCATTGGAAATAAGATTTTCTAAAATTTCCGAAAGTAGGTTTTGATCCAGGATAAAAATATCTTTCTCTGATTCAATTTTTATATCAAAATGAATATTTTTTTGAAATGCTTTTTCTTTGAAGGAAGAACGGATTTTTTCAAAAAATTCATTTAAGGAAGTTTCTTCTTTATTTAATTGGACATATCCTTCTTCGAGTGCTCTTAAATCAAGAAAAGAATGGATTATATTATTTATTCTTTCGGTAGCATAAACAATTCGTTTTAAAAACTTTTCCGTTTCTTCTATTTGAAGTTTATTCAAATTATCAAGTAATATAGTACTGGACAAAGATATGGTGGTAAGAGGATTCTTTAAGTCATGGGCAACAATACTTAAAAACTCGCTTTTTTCTTTATTTAATTCAATGAGTCGTCTGGTTCTATCTTGAATTCTTTCTTCGAGACTTTTATTTAGCTCAATCAATTTTTCTTCTGCATTTTTTCTTTCTGTTATCGGATGACGAACTGATAGAAATTGATAAATTTCTCCTTTCTCATTAAAAATGGGGTGAATGACAGTATCTACCCAGAAAGTAGTTCCATTTTTAGATTTATTTTTTATTTCTCCTCTCCAGTAATTTCCACTAAGTATTGTATCCCACATTTCTTTAAAATAAGAATTCGGATGATAACCGGAACAAACTAATCTATGTGTATTACCAATAAGTTCTTCTTTTGAATATCCAGAATTTTCGATAAATGCCTCATTTGCATCAATGATTTTTCCATCGATATCTGTAACAGAAATAAGAGCACTTTTACTCAAAGCATTTTTAAAATTTTGAACATCCTGTAGGCTTTTTAACAATGCAAGCTCTGTTTGTTTTATATCACTAATATCCCAGTTCACTCCAACCATTCTACCGGGATTGTCTTTCTGAGAAAATAACACCCTCGCAAAACTTTTTATATATTTGAAAGGAGCCTGTTTTTTTATTAGCTTATATTCCATTTCAAAATTATGTTTATGTTTTATCGCATCCTCAATCTCGTTAATAAATTTCACCACATCATCCGGATGAATGAGTTTGATAAAAGAATACAAAGAACCCTCAAAACTATCTTCTGAAATTCCCATAAGTTCATACATGCGCTTATCAAAGAAGATGTAATCTTTTTCGATATCCCATTCCCATACAGCCAGTTTGGCTGAGTCGGTGGCTATCTTTAAACGCTGGGAGAGATTGTCATACTCCCTATTTTCTATCTTTCTTTTAGTTATGTTTCGAGCGACAAGAATTAATCCACTTATATTTTGCTTTAAATTTTTAATAGGAGATATTAGAACTTCTATATATAAATCTGCATAGTAAGAGGTCAGGCAGTGCCATTCAGCTGAATACGTTGAATCTTGAAGAACAGACTTTAGAATATCTTTAAGTTCGATTTTTTTTACATTAGAAAAGAAATCCAATAAATTTTTGTTCTGAATATCTGTATGTTTATATCCAAATATATCTTCAGAAGCATCATTATGATAAATGATATTAAAATTTATATCTGATACAAGAATTCCTTCCTGAATACTTTTTAATATATTTGCATGAAATAGCAGGGTTTCAGAGATGTCCTGATTATCCGAGATATTGTCACCTAAACTGTTTTTTACCTTATTCTTGATTTCTTTGAGGGTTAAACCTATAAATGACTTACCTTCTGCTTTTGAAATGAAGAATAGGAGTTTGTAAACATTCATTTTCCCGGCAATAGTAAAACTTCTCTTTATCGTAATTTTTTTTTCGAGACGGAGTAGTTTCCAGATGAGTGCAATTTCATCCCGGGTAATTTGAAAACTTTCTACATTATACTTATCTAATATTACTTCATTTAGAGTATGTGCTTCGGCAGCCCGGTTACTAAAAACAATTTCGTAGTCTTTTTCCGGGTCAAACACAAAGATAGGACCGGGAAAATTTTCCAGCAAAGCAAAAGGTGTCTGCCTATCTTCGGATATTGTCATAGCTTAATTATGATTGATAAAAGATGCCTGAAAACGATTATAATCCAAATAAAATATGAGTCAACATCTTCTATACTTTCATAAGGAAGTAAAATGGAAATAAAAATCATAGAAATTCAATCGAATGAGGGATTGGAACAGGCATTTCAGATCCGCAGAAAAGTGTTTATCGAGGAACAGGGAGTCGAGGAAAAAGAAGAGTTTGATGAGTTCGATCTTTCATCAAAACAGTTTCTAGCCTTTTATGATTCAAAACCTGTCGGTACTGCAAGATTTCGATATATAGGAGAAAAGGTGAAAATGGAACGGTTTGCCGTTTTAAAAGAATTTCGAAACTATAAGATAGGAACACAGCTTATCCGGGAGATGTTAGAAAGAATGACAGAACCGGAAGAAATTTATTTACATGCCCAGGTTTCTGCGATCCCCTTTTATGAAAAAAACGGCTTTTTTCCGGTTGGGGAATTATTTCAGGAAGCAAATATCCTGCACAGAAAAATGATTTATGGTTTCAAAGAGGAAGCTTTTTAACTGCTTTCTTTTTGGCTGCTTTTTTCTTGCTGATTTTGTTGCCACCGGCACTTTCCACTATTTCAGTAATATTCATAAGGTCATAAGGATTTTGCTTCATCCCCAGCACCTTTTCAATGTGATGAAACTCTCCCGTGACATAGAAAAGCATCATGGCTTTTGCGATGGTTCGTTTGATAAGGGGTTCTTTTTCATCATGACTAATGCGGGTGAGTTCGGATTTGTTCATGGTTTTAAGTTCGTCCCAGTACTGTGTAAAGATTTCTTCTGTCATGCTTTTTCCTTTTTCGTTATTTTTACAAACATCGGAAGAAATGTCTCCGGGGTTTATAGAAAAGGGAAAATCTCAAAGCATATCGAGAAGACCGGCCAGTTCATCAGTAATTTTCAACATCCCGCAGGTATTCGGATGGATAAAATCATTATATTCACCTTTTACAAAAAGACTCTCCGGTATTTCATGAAGTAGGGAATTTCCAAACTGATTTTTCAACACCAGTACTGCATGAATAAAGGGATCTATCCTTCCCTGAGGATGGATTATTTCCTCGGCTGAAGAAGAAAAAGGAATTGAGATAAGCTGCACATGGATATTGTTCTTTTTTGCAGTATTGATAATCTTATTCCACATTTCTACTGCACTTTTTCGAGGCTTTAAAAATGCAGTTGCTACTGCTGGGTTTAATTCCTTCTCCTGTGTCGGTATGCAATGTAGCTCTTCCGTCCGGAAATGCCCCCAATTCCAGTAATATCCATTTTTTGGAAGTTGTTCTTGCAAAAAAAGATTCTGAGAATAGTAAATATGCAACTCTCCAAAAAAAGGTGAATTCAAAAGTTCTAAAGTTCTTTTATGATTTGGGTTCAGAGTTTTTGATAAGGGGATTATTTTTAATTCAGAACCAGGGCTTCCATTTAAACGAAGTAAAGGGAACATGTGGCTTATCAGGTAATAAAGACTATCCCCTTTTTCCTTAAAATAAAACTTTCTTAAGTCGGAATCCGTATAGAAACGTATATGAAAGGAATCAAAGTTCTTAGCAAGGCTTCTATGGGTTTTTGTAAAATAATTCTCAGAAGCATGTAATGGTGAAATATTGAAAATCAGGGTTTTGAATACAAATCCCTTTTTCTGAAAGTCTTGCAGTAAGAGATAGATTCCTTCCGGTTGTTCGGAAGGTCTGGGAAAATAGAGAATTTTTTTTTGTGTTTTTTTTTCTAATAAGAGGGGATGGAGTCCGGATAATATCTGGCTATCTCCTAATATTAAAACATCATATTTATTCTGTTTTATTTCTCTTTTATTCAGTATTGACCAGAGAAAAGAACTCAGTTCAGCATAGGATAAAAGATAATGAAAACTGAGTTTACTTAGAAGTAAAATACTTACAAATACAAGAAAAAGCGGAAATACCCTGGACAAATTTTATGTTAAAGTAATTCCGCACATTGGACAAAAACGAGCTTTATCAGGAAGGACTGAGTAATTACAGGAAGGGCAATGTGTTTTTTGTTTTTTTACAATACCATTTTCCTTCAACTCGGAATCAATTTGTTTAAGTTCTACAATAATATCTTTTGAGAGCTCTAAAAACTCTTCCTCACTTAGCTTAGAAGTATCTCTTTCAATTTTTAAATCCCCCAAATTTTCCAACAAGAGAAAACGTTTTTCGTCTAAAACACGGAACCTGGAAAGTTCAAGTGCTTTAAGAACTGAAGCATTGGAAAGAATATGGTTCTTGTAAAAGAACCAAAAAGGAACGATAAGAATGCCGAGCAGGCAAAAAGAATAAAAGAAAAATAAAATATCCATATTATATTTCATCCAGGTATTTTTGTATATCTTCTTTAGTAGACTGAGTTTTTTCAGAATTTATGGTCAGTGAATTGTTTTTACGCTTTTTCATATATCTAAATATAACTCCAAGACCAACTAACATCCCGGCAACAAGGCTCAAATTTATCCAGGTAGGATCGGGTTCAGCCAGCATCTTCGGCCCAAAACCCTTAACAATTTCCGCAACCAGATAGCCATTACCTTCCTGAATCATACTTTTTACATAAGGATCCTGTAAGATGCCTTCTCCGTATCCGTTGATAATTTTATCAACTATAAGCTTCGCACTATCTCTTTTTCGGATTCTATCTTCTATAAAATCTTTTAAGATAGCAGAAGAACGGCAATTACTGAAAGAACAGCTTTTTATAGGTAAGGAAGGAAGACAAATACAACGAATTTTTTCTGTAACTTCATAAAACGTTTTTTTATCTTCTTCTGAACTTAAGTTTGTATGCGTCGATTGCGCATACAAACTTATATTACTTAAAATAAAAAGAAAGAAAAAAAAGAGGGTATTAAGCTTTCCCACTTCTTGTTTCCTGTTTTACTGAAGTCTGCCCTAAAGAGGCTAATTTTTCTCCACCTATTTTTCCGAGGTATTCGGGAAGTTCAATTCCGGCCTGTCTGGCAAGTTCCTGCAAAGGGGGTAAAGCTGTAACTATGCTTTTCACGAAATTTGCTGTGCTGCTTCCTTCGGTACCACCGGAATCCCATACGGTTATTTTATCGATTTTTAGTTTTGAAATGGCTTCTACCTGTTTTTCTACCATAAATTCCATTTTTTCTATCATCAGAAGACTTGTAGCAATTTGGCTTTCACCACCTACTGCCTGAATAATTTCTTTATAACCTTCTGCTTTAGAACGTAAGAGAGACTTTAAGCCTTCCGCTTCTGCCTGAAAACGAGCCAGGGTTGCATCCGCATCCCCTTTTGCAATCCGTCTGGCTTTTTCGGCCTGTGCTTCTGCTTCGATTTCCAGTCTTTTCTTATCAACTTCTTGCAGGGCAAGTTGTTCTTTTTCGAGTCTGGCTATTTCTGCCTGCTTTTCTGCCATAAGAATATCTTTATCAGCATTAGCCCTTGCTACATCTCCCCTCTTCCTGGCCTCAGCGGATTTTTCAGCAAGCTCGGCATTGGAATCAGCAATCCTCGCTTTAGAGATGTTTTCTCCTTCAACTGCCGCCGCATCTTTTTCGGCTATAGACACCCTCTTCTTCTGTTCTGCAGCTTTTTCACCTTCTATTGCCTGGTATTCAAGCTCGGAAATAGAAACCCGCTTCATAGCCTCTGCTTCTTTTTTTCCCTTTTCAGCTTCTGCCTGTTGTTTCGCCACATTAATTTCCTGATTTTTCAGGGCTTCTGCCTTTTTAGAAACTCCTAATGATTCTAATTCAGCAATTTTTACAATCTGATCGATTTCTGCATCTTTTTGACCCTTAAGAGATTCGGATGTTTCCCTGGCTACTTCCACATCGAGTTCGCGCCTCGCTTTTGCCTGTCCGGTTTCTCCAATTTTTTCCTGCATAGCCACTTCTATCTTGGCTTTATTTACTGCTTCCGCAGCAGCTTTCTTTCCTATGGCTTCGATATAACCCGATTCATCGGTAATATCTTTAATGTTTACGTTAATAAGAGTAAGGCCGAGTTTATCTAATTCCGAAGCAACGTTTTTGTTGATCTGGGAAAGAAAAGTTTCTCTGTCCTGATTAATCTCTTCTATATCAAGAGTTGCTATTACAAGCCTTAATTGTCCGAGAATAATATCTTCCGCTTGAGTACGGATTTGGGTTTCGTTCAAACCCAGAAGCCTTTCTGCCGCATTATTCATGAGGTCCGGATCGGTGGATATTCCAATAGTGAATGTACTGGGTGTATTAATTCGAATATTTTGCTTAGAAAGTGCACCGGTTAGATTAATATCAATCGTTATCGGCTCAAGACTCAGATAATGATAATCCTGAATCAGAGGATAAACAAATTTTCCTCCTCCGTGGATGCAAATTGAACTTTTATCTTTACCAACCTTACCATAGATTACCAGAATTCGGTTAGAAGGACATCTTTTATATCTCTTAATTGTGAAGACAACAGCTGACGCAATTATCAAAGCCGGAATAAGAACAATAGCCATAATAGCCAACGGTCCCATAGAACCCCCTTATATTTGTATTATAAACAAGGATTTATTTTTCGAATAAAGATACAATTTTTTTTTATTTTCCGATCGGGCATATCTACAAGAATTCCCCATCATTTTTTTAATTCGATGTGAAATACAATTCCAGCAGTACCGGTAAAATATTCATAAAATTATCCTAAAAAGCCATTTGAAAGGAACTGTATTTTACCTTTATAGATAGAATGAATACAGGTCTCAGTGAAGAACAACAGGTAGTCGTAAAATACGAGGGTAATTTTCAACAGGTGATAGCCGGGGCGGGTTCCGGTAAAACCCATACAATGATTAGCCTTCTCGAATATATTCTCCAGAAAGGAGAAGAGAAACAGGAAGAAATCCTGGTCATTACTTTTTCAAGAAAAGCTGTCCAGGAAATTACCGAAAGGTTGGAAAAAAAGGTCGGCAAAAATGCAGTGAATATAAAAACCTTTCACGCTTACTGTCTTTCTGTTTTAAAACGCTATCACCCGGTTTATAAAAAAGGTCTGAGTATTATTGAGGAATCCGAAAAAGAAGAGCTGATTCGAGCTTTTTTAAAAAAAGAAAGATTCAAAATCGGAGGTATTCCTTATGAATTCTTCCTTTCCGGTACGAGTTTTACACAAACACATTTTCCTGACTTAGCCATGCAAATTGAAACCCTTTATTCCTCGTATAAAGAGGCAGAAAAAAAGCTGGATTTTGATGATTTGATTCAGGTATATTTGAATGCCCTGAAAGAAAATATGGATTGGGCTCTACAGGCGAAAAAGGAAGTTAAGCGGGTTATTGTAGATGAGTTTCAGGATACAGATCTTGTACAACTCGAATGGTTAAAACTTCTACAACCCGAAAAGCTTACCGTTGTAGGAGATGACTGGCAGGCAATCTATGGATTTCGGGGAGCAAGTACTATTCCTTTTTTAGAATTTCCGAATCTCTTTCAACCCTGTGAGGTAAACTTTTTAAGAACCAACTATCGCTCTTTGCCCGAAGTCGTGAAAACCTCTGCGATTCCCATACACAAGAATAAAGGGAATATTCCTAAGGAAGCCATACCAAAAAGAAAAGGTAAGTCCTTTGTTTATAAATTAAAATTAGACAAAGAAGATTTTTTAGGATTGGTTTCTTCTTTACAAAACTCAAAAGAAGATTATAAAATCCTCTGCCGTTCTAATTACCGAATCCGTGAGTACCAAAAAGCAGGGATTGCAGAAGATAAGTTAATGACCATACACGGCTCCAAGGGTCTTGAGTTTACAACGGTCTATCTGGATCTTCTTTCCGGCTGGAACCTGAAACCGGATTGTGAAAAAGAGACCCTCGAAGAAGAAAGGAGGATTCTTTATGTAGGACTCAGCCGGGCAAAGGATAACCTGTTTATCTTAGGAAATCGTAAGAAAGATAAGAAACGTATAGAAGATCTTTTTTTCTCCTATTTTCGTTTTCGAGTATCTTCGATAAGTAAAGAGAAATGGGAGAAGATGATTTAGAATTTTTATTTTTCAAATTTTAATCCAAATAGCTTTTTAAAAAATTTCTCCACCCCGTACAATATCATGCAGGTTAATGACTCTTCAGGGAAGGATTTTGTTTAGAAAGGCAATGTCCCACCAAAAACACTTGTACAACCAAACATTGGTAACATATTCTCCCAAACAGAAGAATATGATTTTGGATTGTAGTCTTTACATGGCGTAATGTAAATACTATTGATGCAGCCTTCAAGATTACTTTTATCGATATACCGAAAACGAGATTTACAAGTTCTTGGTATACCTGTATCATTAATATCACATTCATCGTCTGAGGAAAATGGATAGAAATAAAATCTTCCTTTGCAAAGAACATTTTTAACCAGGATTGCATCTTTTATAACTTGTATCGCCTCTTTTCTACTTACTTTGCTCGAATAATAAGAATCCCTTGCTTCCCAAAAAGAATTAGCAAAACCACAGGAGACTATTGTTATAATAAATAAATAAATTAAACCTCTTTCTAACAGAATGTTTCTCCTTTTTAATTTTCATTTTCTGAATTTTCACAAATCACATAATGAGATGATGTTTTATAATCCTTATCAGAGTTTATTTTTCCATTACCATCAATACTGTATTTGTAAGCGTATTCTGAACTACTGCTGTCTAAATCCCAAAAATAAACAGTATCTCCTTTAGGCAATTCAGAGAAGTATTCTTTGAATTTTTCCTCTGGGAGATAATTTATAAATTTAGATTCATAAGAAGAATATTGATAGACATCTTTTATTTTCCAGCTTCTACCATATAGTGTTTCATTATAACAAGATAGGGCAGCGGGACTTGAAAAAGGATCTGCATTACCGGAATTTGATTCGCACGAATTATCGTTTGTATTGCAAAAAGCAAATTGTCTTGCTCCGTAAAAATTAGAAGAATCTCCTGTTCCTTTGCAATCGTTTTGTTCAGAACGATAAACTTGACCTTGAACACATTTTTTATAATATGTTTGACTTTCTGAATTTAGCACTCCCGAATGATAATTTTCTTCACATGCATTTTTTGAATAAATGATTTTTCTTGAAGTATAGAGAATCATACCATTTTTTAAATCTGTAAATTCCCTTTCGTATTCTGTTTTCGTCTGACTACGAAGATCCGAAGATCCATAGCAAAGTATAATAAACAATGCACCTATATCAGGATCGTAATTAGGACTTGAACAATTATGTGAGAATAAAAAAATAATTAATAAGAGTATTTGTTTCATTCATTCTCCATACAAAGCAAATATTTTTCTTTAGTCTTTTTCCCCTTTTCCAAACCAAATATATAGGATACATAATAAGCTTTGCTTGAATCAAAACTGTATGCGTTACTTGTCCAGTAATGTCCATTTTTTGGAAATTCTGTATAAAAGCTTAGAAATTCAGATTCATTAATTATATCCAAAATATAAGTTGAAGAGATTACTTTCCAGCTCTTTTTATTGAATGTATCATTATTACAACTAAGATATATTTCGCTATTACTCGTAGAAGTAAGGTTGAATATTTCCGTATCATTACAAGAATTATCATCAGTATTGCAAAAGCTTAAAAGACTGGCGCCATAGTTATTTGAACTATCCCCATTACCTTGACAATCATTTTGCTCTGTTCGGAAGGCTTGACCCTGTAAACATTTTTTGATAATTACTAATTTGTAGGATGTATAATTATAAACAGAAATTGTTCCATCACCATTGTCAAAAAAAGTATCATCCGGAGGCGTAATAAGAGGTGGAAGCGTATTATGAACAAAAAGGCCAGTTATTAATTTTTCCTGTCTATATTTAGTATAGCTTGAATTACTACAATGTAGATTTATCATGCAAAGTATAATAAGAGAGAATATTTTATTAATTAACATCAAATTTACTGGAAAAGCCTTTATCCATCATGGATAATTTAGCCTGAATCGTATGCATTGCAGCATAGTGAGGAGATTTTCAGCAAAGTTTTCTTTCCTAAATTGGATGATAGGACTCAGGTCAGGTGTCATCGTTTATACATTAAAATGAATAACAATAATCACTAATTCCTAAGCTCTAATCCCAAATAGCTTTTTTAAAAAATTTTTCCAAATAGGTTTCCGGGAGTTCTACAATACGGGAAATGAATTTTAGCTCAGCACCTTCCTTCTGTAAATTGATAGCGGTCCTGAGTTTACCTTTATGCTCTGCTCGTTTTTCACGAATACTTACAAGGCGCTGTGATTTCTCTATCTCTTCCTGGGCTATAAGGCGTTCCTGTTCTATACCTTTTTGAAATCCCTCCTGAATACTTTTCTCCCGGATTCCGAATTCTTCTGCGAGTTCCCAGACTCTTTCTTCTATGGCAGTCATATCCTTTCCCATCTCCTTTAGTATAGACTCTACTTCTTCTCTGTAAAGCAAAAAACTATCTTTCAAGTTCTCTCCGAAGCCCTTTTCTATGGCTTCCCGGATTATCTCTTCTCTCTGCTTCTTCGCTGTGAATATTTGCAAAAACTCCAGTTCTCGATCCGTCTTTTTGTCCAGTTCTGAAATAACGATACAGTGTATCTTTATAATCCCCGGAATTTCCATGACATAAAGTCCCTTTCTCGTCTCTAAGAAATGATATATCTCTAAAAATCGTTCCGGCTTTTTCGTTGTTATAAGAGTGAAGCTTATATCTCCCTTCTCTTTTTTCCGTAAGACAAAAGCCGAGATATAATACAAAGTTTTATATATATCCTGTAATTTTACACCCTGACTTTCTGACTTGAACTCAATGATATTGAATTCTTTAAAATAGTTCATTAAGTCGAGGTTTTTTCCTATAGGTTTATCACTCTCAATCACAAGGATATCGAGTTTTCTCGGAAGCCTGTGCAATTCAAATTCCGTTTCTACCTTTGCGAACTTTGAGAAAAAAGCTATGGCTCTTTTCTTAAATACTTCATCAAAGGTTTTTTGGAGTTTTCGTTTGTTCATGTGACCCTCTACTATAAAGGGTTTGAAAAATGCAGTTTGGACTATTCTTCCGCAAAAAAAATTAAAAAACCTGACCTTTTTTTCTCCTATTTTCGTTTTCGAGTATCTTCGATAAGTAAAGAGAAATGGGAGAATATAATTTTAAACTCCCCAAAACCCCTATGAAAGCGACTATACACGAAATCTATTACTCTATTTCCGGTGAAGGGATTTCGGTAGGCATACCGACTATTTTGCTGCGATTTGCCGGCTGTTCTCTTCGTTGCGGAAAAATGCTTGATAAAAAGCTCTGGTGTGATACACCTTATGCCCTCTCTCCCTTTGCCGGCGAAGAAATGTCCGTAGAAGAGGCTTTTGAGCGCATAGAAAGTCTTTCTCGAAGGCCGGTTCAGGTGCTTTTTACGGGAGGAGAGCCTCTGGAAGGAAAACATAAATTTTTTTGTACAGAAATTGCAAAAATGATTTATAAAAAGAGACATAATTTTTACTATGAAAAACCCCGCGTTGAAACCAATGGAAAAGAGAGCATCGCGGGACTGGATAATATGGTCTTCAGCATCGACTATAAACTCCCGGGTTCCGGCATGGAAAAACACATGAACCCGGAAAACTTCCATATTATCCGGGAAAGAAATGAAATCCTTGATGAAGTAAAATTTGTGGTTCGGGACAGGGCTGATTTTGACAGGGCCTGTGAGGTGATAGAGGAGTTTTCTCTATCGAGAAACCTTCTATTTTCTCCTGTAGCGAGAGAATGCAGTCCGCAGGAGCTTTCCGAATGGCTGAAGGAATCTGCGATACCCGGCACAAGGCTTTCATTACAAATACATAAAATACTATGGGGAAATAAAAGAGGGGTTTAATTGTCTTCTGTAGCACAACAACTATTTTTAGACTTTCAGCAGAACTCGAGTCGTCAAACGATAGACACACCTGTATATCTCTGTAATAAACCTTCGTACGGACTCGGGAAAATACAAAAGAAAAGCAAGGGAATCCTGGAAGTTTATTTTTCGGCAGTTCATAAAACCCTTGAACTCCCGGAAGAAGACGAAAACCTGCGATACCTGAATTCTACTCTTTCTGCTTTGCATGAGTTTGAAAGCCGCCCCTATGAAATGTTCGTGAGCCTCCTCGCTATGGATCTAAAGCTAACCCATGTATTCGACAAGCTTTCCTCTCTTTCCAATTCCAGAACCCGTCTATTACCCCATCAGCTGGAGTCCACGTATTACGTGGTAAACAGTCTTCGTCCCCGCTTTATCTTAGCCGATGAAGTGGGACTCGGCAAAACTATCGAAGCCAGTCTCGTCATGAAAGAGCTGATGTTTCGAAATAATTATACAAAAGTGCTGGTGATTGCTCCTTCTCCTCTTTTAGTCCAGTGGAAGCATGAATTAAAAAATAAGTTTAACGAAGACTTCACTATCATAAAGCGAAGAAACTTTGTTACAAACGGTGAAGAAAACTGGAAAAACTTTAAAAAGGTAATTACTTCGATTGATTTTATCAAGAACCCGGTTTATGCAGAAGAAATTTTAAAGACCCGCTGGAATATTGTAGTTTTTGATGAAGCCCATCGCCTGCGCAGAGACTATTCCAAAGTGACCAAGGCCTATCTCTTTGCAGAAAAGATTTCTAAAAAATGCGAATGCCTTCTTTTATTAACAGCCACTCCGTTTCGCGGAAAATTAGAAGAGCTATTTTATCTCATGCACCTGGTTGATCCCAATATATTAGGTTCTTATCATGCTTTTGTCAATGATTACGTGGTAGGAAACAAGCAGGATCTGAAAGAGAAAATCAGCAAGGTTTTACTGCGCCGCAGAAAAGTTGAGGTCGGAGGCTTTACCAAGCGATTTGCGAAAACGGTTAAAATCGAGCTTTCCGATATAGAAAGACAGTTTTACGATGAAACGACCGAGTATGTAAAGCGGGAATATAATATTGCCATGAACACCAAAAATCGGGCAACCGGTTTTGTCATGATCGTGTTTCAGAAGCTTCTGGATTCTTCCGTGTTTGCCCTATTAAACGCTCTTACACGCAGAAAGTTCATGATAGAATCAAGACTTCACCGTTTTACCGGTTTTGAAAAAGACCTCGATGAATGGGATATTGACGATACAGAAAATGTGGAAGAGTTTATTGCAGGACTGGACGATCCCATTCAAAAAGATATTCAGAGCATACGCAGGGAACTTCTAAGTTTAAATCGACTCATTATGCTTGGTAAGTCGATTAAGGAAGACAGAAAATCTATTAAATTAAAAGAAATACTACTTCGCTTAAAAAGAGATGGAAGTAAAAAGTTTATTATTTTTACACAGTTTCGAAACACCCAGGATTATTTGACTTCTATCTTACAGGATGAATTTCAAATAACTCCTTTTCACGGTTCTTTAAGTGCGGATGAGAAGGAAAATGCGATTGCCGAGTTTAAAGAACGTTCGGAGGTTCTCATCTGCACGGAAGCCGGCGGAGAAGGACGTAATTTACAATTTTCAAATATACTAATTAACTATGACCTACCCTGGAGTCCTCTTAAAATCGAGCAGAGAATCGGAAGAATACACCGCTTCGGACAAAAAAAAGATGTATATATCTTTAACTTTGCCAGTAAAGATACGGTGGCTGAGCGAATTTTAGAAGTACTGAATCATAAAATAAAACTTTTTGAAGATTCTATCGGTGCCTCGGATGCACTTCTCGGAACCATTGAAGATGAATTAGATTTCAATTCCAGTTTTATGAAATTTGTCACCGGGACCAAAACAACAGAAGAGTTAAATGAAGAATTAGATAACCGGATAAAAATTGCTGAGAAGGGTTATAATAAGTTGAACTCTCTCGTAACACCCAAACTCATGGACTTTAACCTTCAGGACTATTATGACCATACTCTTTCAGAGAGAGCCTATACAAACTCCCATCTGGAGGAAATGCTTCTTCTGTATCAAAAACATTTCGGAGATAGTTTCCCCTATACTTTAAAAAAGAAAGAAGGAAATTTGTATGAAATTTTAGAAGAGAATCAGACTGCTAAAATTGGCACCTTTGATTCAGAACTGGCCTTAGCCAATGATTCTCTCGATTTTCTGGCTTTCGGACATCCGACAGTAGAACGTTGTATTCAGCATATTCTGGAAAATAAATTAGGGTATAAAAAACGCTATATTCATAATTCCCTATATAGTGGGAAAACTCTATTTGTTTTCCTGGTTGAATTTCAATTTTCCTTAAAAAGAACCGAATTGTTTTATCTTGAATATAACCGGGAAGAAAAAAAGGCAAAAAAGCTCGGAAAGTTTCCCGAAGAATTACGACTTGTTCTCCAGAAGGAAACGAACCTGGCGGATAGTATCCTCGAAGAGAAGAACTTTGAAACGGAATTGATCCATACTCTAAATCTTTTAGAACAAAAAGTAGAGAAACGAGAAAGAGAGCTTCAGGATGAAACTCTGACCATGTTTAAAAAAGAAGAATATAAAATCGAATTGTCTTCCAAGAAAAACATTCGCCTCTTAGAAGAAAAACTATCAAGACAGGAAGCCCAGGCCAAGTGGGACCCCGAACACGACCGCAGGGGACTTATTAACCGTACCAAAAATGAAATCCAAAAAGCGAGAGAAGAAATGGAACGAAAACTTCGTGAGGTTCGAAACGGAAGCCGCATCAAGCATCGCTTTACTCTCTTCCAGGTTTATTACGGAAGATAAGGGTTTGATTTATAAGGAAAAAAGAATTACTTTTACCTCATGCTTATCAAAAACCCACCACCCTTCACTTATAATTCCTTTTTTAACGGAAAGCAAAGAAATTTCTAATAAAGATGCTCACTTTCTAAGCCTTGCGGAAAAGTTTTATAGATGGATAAAGAAAAATCTTAAAAATCAAAAGTATGAAGGATACGAAAAATTCTTAGTAACCGAAAACACAATTAACTGGTTACATAAATCTAAAGGTGAATTACTGTTAAATAATATTTTATGATACATGAGATTTTTTGTTTTTTAGGATAGACCTAAAAAAGAGAGTGAAGACACAGCCAAACTATTTAAGAAAAATATAAATAAACTTTACCTCAAGCTGTTTTCTAAAACCCCGGTGCAGTTTTATTCAATAAATCACTACAGATTCATTTTTTAGAATTATAAAACTACTTCCTTTCTTGAAACCCTTTACTATTGTATCTAATGAATTGCTTAATTTATTCAGTATTCTTTGTTACTGATATTACCAAGTTGTATAAATAGAACTTTTGGTGGAGCTCCATTCACTAAAAAATTATCTAAAAAATCATTATCTTTTGTTGCAATGATTCTATCCTGATCTTTTGCTATGAAGATAATTTCCTTATCTTTTAGAAGATGTCCATCAGGAAATCACTTGTATGAATAGCCTCATATCCTTTATAGACTAAAAATTTTGCCAGATTAGGCGGTAACTGAGTATCAACAATAAACTTCATCAGACAGCAATCGGAATGACTTCTTTTGTATCTGCAATACGGGAAGCGTAATATAAGCAGGCAAAAATATCCTCTTTTTCCAGATAATGATAATCCGATAAAATTTCATCATACGTCATACCACCGGCAAGAAGTTCCAAAAGTTGCGTTACTGTAAATCTCATTTTGCGGATGGTTGGCTTGCCTTTACAGACCTCCGGATCAAGAGTAATTCTCTTTAAAAGTTCTTTCATACCGACATTCTACATCTTTTATAAAAAAATACAATATATTTTTAATAAGCCTGGTTTATTTATAGTTTTTCTTCAATAACTCAATAAACCCTCTTACCGTATCAAAGAGTTTTGAATCTTTTCTAGAGTTCCGAAATGCATGAAGAAACAGGGTCTCAGATTCAATAGGAGAGCAGTACCCAGGCAGTAATAAAAACTAACAACTATATATTCCATGAAAGGAATGTTAAGCATTTCCAAAGAATCCAAAATATAAAAATAGAAAATTGGGTAAACTCTTAGTTTTCACTGAAATACCTAGTAAAAACAAACAATTAATGCGTCGTCCCTGACTGACTATAGGCACAATTCAAAACCCGGCAACTTCCACAAATTCTACCTGTTTGTCGTGGGTCACGATGAGAGCCATGGAATGGAGTTCTCGGCCAAATTGCTTGAAGTCACGCTTGTAGGTCTCGTAGTATTCTTTTGCCTGGGAAATAGCCGCTTCCCGCTTTGCTCTGGCTTCCGAAGGAGAATCTTTCTTGTAAATATATTTGAATTCCATAATAAAGTTATGCATCACGTAATGGTAATAGGCCGGGTGAGCTTCGAAGAGAAGGTCGATGCGTTTGCCGCCGGGTAGTTCTCTTTCGGAGATAATGCTGTAGAGCTTACTCAAAGTAAAGTAGGAGATAAACATAAACTTGATATGCTTCTCTGTCATGGCAGAAAAATCGAAGTTTGAGAGTTTATTCTGAAAGAAATCAATAGCTAAATTTTTCAAGCCCTCTACTTTCCCGGACTCGGACATTTCGGCAATGCAGTTGTGCAGAGCACTTACATCGAAGTCCACCCCGTTTTCTTCGAGGAAGTTCTGGAAATACTCCCAGTGTAGGGTTTTAATCACCTGGTTCGGCACAACAAAACGGTTGGGAATATTTGTCATGGTTAAGAGGCCGAAGAAGAACAATAATGATTTTAATTCGTAGTCTTTCAAGCGGTTTTCAAAGGTAAAGCGCTGTACTAATTGAAAGGTTAAATACTCCTGAGTATTAATTTCTTCTAAGATTCGTTTCAGGTTTTCCTTACCGCTACTACCCACGATCAAGCCTTTCAGCTTGCTATAATCTGTCTTTACATTAAAATCAAGGATCTCTTTAGGATAACCCACATCATGAAAATACTGTAGAAAATACAAAACCATATCCGAATTGAACACTTTCTTATGGGCCTCTTCAGAAAACAGATAACCATTATAAAATGTAGTCATATCCAGAAACACTTCTTCTTTGCTCTTTTTAGCAAATCTTTCCAGGGGCACTTTATCTAATATGCCCCGCACTTCTTCTGCTGTAAAGCCCAGCATCTCATTGAACTGCGGATGGCCTGTCATATTGCTCATGATATTAAAACCACTGGCCAGTTCATCGAGCATGATAGGAGAAACACCGGTAATAAAAAACCTTTCAAATACACCTTCTCCACTGGCTATTTTCATTTGCTCGTAGAAGTTGCGGACATAGCCGGTCTCAGAGATAATGTCACGAACAAATGCTTCTTTTCCCTCTGGTAGGTTGTTTATGGATGTAGAGCTCATGGAAAAGCTCATCAAACTTCTCCTGCTTCTTTATGTCATAATAGGATTGCAGGACGCTAATCCAGAGGCTTTTTCCGAAACGCCTTGGCCGAATAAAGAAAAACTTTTCTACTGCTTCGAGACGGGGAATAAAATGAGTTTTATCAAGAAACAGGCGTTGATTCCTTCTCAGATTATCGAAATTGGCCTCTCCATACGCGATTGTTAGCATAAGAGCAGTTTATCCTGCAAAGATTTTCCTGTAAATCGGAAAAAGGGGCTGCTCACATCCGAACTCGGATGATTTATTACTTTCGATGTAAAAATGATAATTTACAATTTCATACCACCCTTTATAATATCATTATACAAATCATGAGAATAAATTTTGAGTATTTGAGAAATTTATTTCTAATAGGACTCTATACACTATAAGAAAAATTTAGTGAGATAAATATGGCACGACCTAAAAATAAAACCGAATTGCTGGATTTAAGCAAGAAGAATTTTGAATTTCTAATGGACTTCATTGAGAACCTATCACAGGAAGAACAGAATGCTGAATTCCCGAAAGGCACAATGAATCGAAATATTCGAGATGTGTTGATGCATCTTCACCATTGGCACTTAATGATGCTGGAATGGTACACAATCGGGATGAAAGGAGAAAAACCGGATATGCCGGCCAAAGGATACACCTGGAAAACAACTCCAGAACTGAACAGATGGATTTGGGAAAAATACAGGGATACATCCCTTAAAGAGGCAAAGCTACATTTCAAGTCGAGTTACAAAAAAATCAGGAGTCTCATCGAGAAACATAATGATGAAGAGCTATTTGAAAAGAAAAAATACAAATGGACCGGAACTACTTCATTGGGGGCCTACCTGGTTTCGGCAACATCAAGTCATTACGATTGGGGGATAAAACTTATTAAGAAGGCCAAGAAATAATCCATTTTTTTAGGGAAAAAAGTCACTTTCCGGGTTTTCTTTATTACCTGATAATATATGAAAACTGTATTTTATGATTTGTTAAATTGGTTATTTCCCCTGCAATGCTTTCGGTGTCAGAAAAAAGATTTCCTTGCGAAGAAGATAGGACTCTGCAAATCCTGCTATTCTCAGAAGAGCCGTCCCGCAAAGGAGACCCCGCCTTCCTTCTGTCCCGTCTGCCACTCTCCCCTTGAAGATAGTTGTAGATACTGTAATTCCCGGAATATTTTCTTTGAAAAATTATTTTTTTTATCTTACCGAAATCAGCTCGAAAAAGAAATTATCCAGAGGATTAAGTTTAGTAATATAGGAAACCTTCGTTACTTCTTTCGGACGGGTTTAAAGAAGCATATCCGGGAACTAAAAAATTTAGAACTACAGGCCATTATTCCGGTTCCATCCAACCTTAAAACTATAAAAGAAAGACCCTACAGAAGTTGTGAAGTTCTGGAAAAAGACCTCTCTAAGTTTTTACAAATTCCGATTCTTCGGCCTGTACAAAAAACATCCAAAGAACTACAGTCCGGAAAAACCTACAGGGAGCGCTTTTTACACGCATATTCGGCTTTTTCTATAGCAAATTCCTTTCAGGGAAAGCTTTTGGGTTCCTATTTAATTATCGATGATGTATTTACTACCGGCGCAACTATCAACGAGATTGCCCGTCTTCTACTGCAAAATGGAGCTGAAAAAATATATGTTCTCGTCCTGAGTCGCGGGCAGGATCAAAAATAAAAAATCTTGCAAGGAATCAAATGAACAATACGTCAACTTAATTCAGAAAGCGAGTTATCGATATTTCGCCTACGATTGAAAAATGTAAAAGGACACTTAACATTTTTAGAAAGCCAAAAGAGAATGTACTTTTTAAAAAAAACGTATTTTGAAAACTGGGAAAGAGATTTGCATACGGTAGGAGAACTTTGAAAGCCAGTATTGAGAAAATTCTGGATCGAATCCAGAGTATCGATAGGGATGTCAATGAGCTAAACAGGCTAAAAAGCCGACTTCCCCTGAATAGACCTTATTCTCCCAATGTACAGCTGGCCTTCGACTACCAGATCAACCATTTACTTTCTGAAAGGGTCTCCCTGATGGAAATTGTAATTCAGGAGCCACCTTCCTGGATTCAGGAAGAGAATAAAAAACGTGGCAAGATTACCCTGCACACCCTTGATGAGATTCGAACTGCCGATCTTTCTCTGGAGAAGCCTTCGGAGAAAGATGTACGTAGTTTTATCCAGAGTCTACCTAAAACAGAAGTGCATCTTCACCTCGAAGCCTGTCTGGACAAAAAAACTCTTTTACAACTCATTGAAGAAAATAATATACAGACCTCGGAAGAAGAATTAGAAAATGTTCTGCATTTTGAGGGTCTGAATGGCTTCATTAACGCTTTCTTTTTCATTCAGAGTATAATAAAAAAGGAAGAGAACCTGGGATATATGGTAGATAGTCTTGCCGAATACATGCGGGCAGACAACATTCTCTATGCCGAGGTCTTTTTTGCACCTTCCAAGTTTATCCAGAATGGCTTAAATTTTCAGCGCATGGTAGAGATCATTATCGAACGGATCCGGGAAAAGAAAGCCGAAGATGGAACCGATATTAAACTTCTAATCGATGTTTCCCGCTCTTTCGGTCGAGAAAATGCGATGCGAAACCTGGAGTATGTGCTGGAACTGGATTATCCGGAAATTCTGGGTATCGGTCTGGGAGGAGCGGAATTAAAAGGGCCGGCCAAAAACTTTGCCCTGATTTTCGAAAAAGCAAGGGCAGCAGGTCTCCATACAGTCGCTCATTCCGGTGAAGATGATGGACCCTGGGAAATCTGGGATGCTGTAAAGGTTTTAGGGGCTGAACGTATCGGCCATGCTGTTTCGGCAGTACAGGATCCGGCTCTTGTGGAATACCTGGCAGAAAAGCAAATTCCGGTGGAAATCTGTTTAACCAGTAATATTTTTACAGGAAAATATGTTCGTAGAGAACAGCACCATCCGGTAAGAAAATACTACGACAGCGGTCTTTTAACCTGCATCAATACCGATGATCCCAAAATTTTCAATGTCAACCTGAGTGATGAGTATTTAAAACTTTATCAATATTTGAATTTTAGCCTGAAAGAGATTTTAGACCTGATTCAGAAAGGTGTTCAATCCACCTTTCACCCGAATAAAGAGGCTCTCTGGAAAACGATGCAAAGCAAAATTTCTGAACTCAAAAAAGATTATAAGTTGGGAAACTTTTAAGATACAAACTTATATTTTACATCTTTCCAGAGCTTCTGCAAATTCGGAATCATCTGTCTTTGCCAGTGATACCGTTCATTTCCTATTACTTCAAACTCCAGGCGATTTTCTCTTTTTAACCCGAGAGCAAAGGTGCTGATAGTTGTAATACCGGCACTATTCAGATTGATGAGTTCAGAAAGATCCAGGGTAAGAGCTGTATCGGTTCGCCTTGAAGATGAGTAAAGAAAGCTCTTAATAGGTTCATAATCTCTCAGTCCGGGAAGACGCAGGATTCCTTTAATGGAAATGGTAGAAGTCTTCCTATCAAATTCGAGACAATAATCCAATTCTTCTAATTTCATCCATCTATACCTCTATATTCTCTTTTTTTAACATTTCAAGGAATTCATCCTCATTTAAAACTTTGACACCCAGTTCCTTTGCTTTTTCCAGCTTGGAACCGGCAGCCTCTCCCGCCAGTAGATGACTTGTTTTGGAGGAGACACCCGAAACTTTCTTACCTCCATATTTGACGATAATTTCCAGAGCTTTATCTCTGGGTTGAAAATGAAGAAAGCTTCCCGTAACACACCAGGATTGTCCGGCAAAAGGTTGCTTCTCGGCCCTTTCCGGGGCTCTGGTTGTAAAATTCAGACCCAGTTTTTTTAATTCAGCTATAGTTTGCAGTATATCCTTATCCTGAAAGGATTTTAGAATTGAATCTACCGTTCTAGGTCCCAGTCCGTGAATAGAAAGAAGCTCTTCTTTTTTATTTTTATTGGCAGCCTCCACCAGTTCATCGATAGAGAAATAGGAATTTTCAATCAGGATTTCGGTTACCTTATGTCCGATTTCCGGTAGACCGAGGGAAGGTAGAAGAACTTTCAGATCCTTCTTTTTGGATTTTTCCAATCCATCTAAAAGAATCTTCACGCTCTTTTCTCCGTATCCTTCCAGTTCTACAAGCTCTGCTTTTTTTTCCTGTAGCCTATACAGGCTCGGAATTGTTTTGATAAAACCTTTCTTATAGAGATTTTCTACCTGTTTTTCTCCGAGTCCGTCAATATCCATCTGCTTCTTTTGACAGAAGAATACAAGAAGGTTCTTTTCTCTTTCCGGGCAGGATTTATTGTTACAGAAGAGATCTACTGAATCCTCTCTTTTTTCCAGTTTGGACTTACAGGCCGGACAAGTCTTCGGAAAGCTAAAAATACTCTTGCCTTCCTCTATTACTTCTTCCACTGCCGGGATAATTTCTCCCCTTTTGGCCACCATCACCTTTGCTCCGATACCAATTTTCTTTTCCTTAATAAAGTCCTGGTTATGCAGAGTTGCGTAGCTTACAGTTGTCCCGGCGAGCTGTATAGGCTTAATTCTGGCTCTTGGAGTAATCTTACCTGTTCTACCTACGGCAATGTCTATTTCTTCGATAGTACTTTCTTTGAGTTCTGCATCGAACTTATAGGCACGGGCAAATCGGGGAGAATGAGAGGTGAAGCCCAGCTTTTCACGTTTAGCCAGGTCGTTCAGCTTAATCACCAGGCCATCAACCGGGAAGTCCAGTTTCTCTTTCTTTTCCTGGTAAGAATAAATCAGGTCTTTGATGGTTTTGCCTTTTACAATCTGTATATTCTCCGGCACAGGAAGCTTTAGTTTCTTCATATAATCCAAAAGCTCTTTATGTGTATGGAGTTTTCTTTGGCCCTCCGGGAAATAGGCATCATAGGTAAAAATTCGCAGAGGACGCTTGGAAACCTGCTTGGAACTTTTGTGCTTTAAGGTTCCCGAAGCCAGGTTTCTCGGGTTGGCGTATTTACCGCCGGCATCCCGGTTCAGTTTTTCGAAATCGGAAAAAGTCATGTAGACTTCTCCCCGGAGGTAAATGGTGACCGGTTCGGGTAGCTTGAGAGGAATGTTTTTTATGGTACGAATATTTTCGGTTACATCATCTCCAACACCACCGGTTCCCCGCGAAATTCCTTTCTCCAGTTCTCCTTTTTCGTAGTAAAGGACAATAGAAGCTCCGTCGATTTTCCATTCGAGGGAATATTCATCCTCCGGGCCGATTTTTTGTATCCACTCGTCTAATTCGAGGGGGCTGTAAGTATTCTCCAGGGATAAAACAGGTATTTTGTGCTGAAACTTTTCAAAATGATTGTCCAGATCCGAGCCTACAATCCGCGTGGGGCTATTAGGAGAAGCAAGCTTTGGATACTTTTCTTCCAGAGCCTGAAGTTCTTTAAAAAGCAGATCAAACTCTTTATCGGAGATTTCTTGCTTGTTTTCTACGTAGTATAAATGCTGATGATAACGAACCTTTTCTTCCAGCTCTCGGAGCTTTTTTTCTATGTTTTGCACAAAGAAAATATGCCAAGAAAGGGATTTTTGGTCAAGTTGAAATGATATATGGATAGAATAATTATTATTCTCGAGGACCCGATTTATACCGGAAATATCGGGATGTGCTGCCGTTTAATTGCGAATTTTGGCCTACCACCTTTACGGATTATCGGGCAGAAAAAAGAAGAAGCGCCGGAAATGGAATGGATGGCGCATAATGCCCTCGAAGAAATTAATCGCATAGAATACTTTTCCGACTGGAAATCCTGTTTGTCCGATCTTTCTCTCTGTATCGGAACGGGAATGATAGAAACGAGGGATAGGGGTCCTTTTATTGAACGGGAAGAACTTCCTGAGCTTCTCCGGCGAAGTCCCGGGAAATTTGGAATTCTTTTCGGAAGAGAAGATAGGGGTCTGTCTCTCGAAGCCATCGGCCATTGTAATTATATGTTGAACTTTCGACTTCCCGGCTATCAACCTTCAATGAACCTGGCCCAGGCGGTCTGTTTTGTTTTAAGTCTTTTATATAACTCTGATATTCGTACTGAGCTTATAGAAGAAGTTCAGGCACCGGAGAAAAATCGCCTGTATGATCTTTCCGGGGAGATTTTTTCTCTTATAGGAATGGATGAGTTTCACGGAAAGGAAAATCTTGCCGTAAAACGGCTGAAATCCATACTGGAAACGAGACCCTTAAGTGAAGGAGATATTAACTTCTTGTTTAAGTTTTTCAGGAATATACAAAGGCTAAAACCCAGAGAGTGATGAAAACACTGCTTTATTCTTCAGTTATTATCCTTTTCTGTCTGCTGTTAACCAGCCTTGTGATAGATCTGAGTTTTGAAATTCATTACCTCCTGATTGAGTCTTCACAAAAAGCAGAGGCTATGCAGCCAAAAACGGTAGCCATAGTACCGGGAGCTGCTGTATATCGAAACAAGAAACCTTCTTCGATTTTGCGGGACAGATTGCAGGGGGCTCTCTCTTTGTACCAGAATAATAAAGTAAAAAAGATTTTACTTTCAGGAGATAACTCTTCCCGTTCTTATAATGAAATCCGACCGATGCTGAATTTTATGATAAAGAACCGGGTGAGAAAAGAAGATATTTTCGTGGACTTTGCCGGGTTTCGTACCCTCGATACTCTTACAAGAGCCAGAAAGGTATACGAAATTGAGGATGCGATTATTGTTACCCAGAGGTTTCACCAGCCCCGCGCCGCCTATATCGCAAGGAAGTTGGGTATGGAAGTTTCCTGTCTTGAGTCGGACAGCGGGGTTTATAGGGATAAGAAGAAAAATCGTCTGAGAGAATTCTTTGCCAGAAATCTTGCCTGGTTGGATATGAATATTATTCATACCCCTCCTCGCTTTTTAGGAGCCAAATATCCCATAAGCGGAAGCGGGAATCAAACCTGGAGTTTTAAGTAGGAAGCGATTTTAGTTATCGTTCGATTCCATATTTTTCTTCGGCTTTTTTCCAGGCCTGCATATAATGGCGATAACGTCTGTTTTTGTTATCCAGGTCTTCACCGAAACTTCTATCATTGGTTAAATAAATTCGATCAACCGCCAGTTCTTCAATATGTAGATGATTTCGATAAGCAAAAGCCCATAATTCCAGAGGAAAAGCATAGCCCTTTTCTTCGAAACCGTGGTTTTTGAATGCATCGATTCGATAACGTTTATAGCCACAGAAGGCATCACTTAAAGACCAGTTGTAGGTCTCATTTAAAAGTTCTGTTATCCTGTAATTGATTTCAACCCTATCTTCGGGTGCCTTTCCCACGATTTGGGAATCTTTTAAATAGCGACTCCCGCTCACAACATCCACATAGGGATTGTAAGTAAAAAAACGATGCAAATCTTTGGGTTCATGTTGAGCATCGCAGTCCATAGTAATTAGATAATCGTAATATTCTTGAATTCCATAGTTAAAGCCGCTGATTATGCTTGCTCCGTAGCCTTCATTTACTTCTTTATTTAAAAGCTTTATAAAAGGGTACTGCTTTTGTAGAGACAATAAAATCTCAGGGGAGCGATCATAGGAACCATCATTAATAAAAAGAATATCTGCCTGTTCCTTCGCTTCTTTTACTGTATTATGAGCAACAGATTCTAAGACTTTCTCTTCATTATAAATCGGGATAATAAGTAAAAATTTATTCATGTATACCTCTTTTAACTTACAGAATCAATTTTAGCATTATAAAAAAGGAAGCAGGTCCTTTCGTAGTACATCATAAAGTTCTTTATGCCAGGAAGGACAAATCTCACAGTCCGGGAATTTACCTTCCTCTAGTTTGCCCGGAAATATCAGTATCTCTACAGAATCTTTTCCGAAAGCCTGGAGGCTTGCATCTACAATAAGAAAAAGCTCTTCTATCTTATCATCACCGATGGCAATACAACCAATAGACACATCTTTTCCGTGTATAAAAATATCAGAACCCGGATTTTCTCTGCCATCTAACTTTGCCTTTTCCGCATCAAAAGCATTTGGATAAGATACTTTCATGGATAGATGATAGGAACTATTTGGATTCAAATAGTCTATCTTATATTTTCCTTCCGGGATTTGCCTGTCTCCTTCTACAAGTTTCGGACCGAGCTTTCCGCTGAAGGTGGTAAACCGATAAGAAAATAAAAAAAGCTTCTTTCCATTTTTTTCTGTATGAACTTCCAGTATTCGTTCTTTTTTAAAAGCTAATAGATACAATTTGGAGATGGGAAAAGAAATGCCTTTGTCCGAAAGTATCTTTTGAATAGGTATGAGTTTGTGGGAATACTTTTTGCGAACGTCTTCCAGGCTCTGTTGCTTAAAAAATTTCCGCTTGAAAAAGGAGATAAGAGGGTAGCGTATCAGGAATAAAAGGAAACTTAACAGGATAAAGCCCGAAAGATATATGAAAAATTTCTGTTTTATAAGTGAATCTCCGGAAAAGGCAAAAATTCATCCTGCGAAAAGCGCTTCCGACCGGGAGTCCTGGGTAAGCGGGGAAGTCGGGGCAAAGGATATTCTTCTCCTCTCTCCTGGGCTTCCAACCAGGCAATCATTTCTCCGGTATAGTATAAAATTTTCATGTGAAGAATTTTCTGATTATAAACCGGTTTTTTGTAGAACTCTCCAGCTGTTTCCACTCCTTCCCTCAGGCTTAATATCGGTTTTTTTATTGACTCCACATGCAATAATTTGTGTTTATAATTAAAACTTTTTAGATAAGAATAAAGCGGCTTTATGAACAAACCAAGACAACCACAGATTAATATTTTTAAGAAATCCTCTCCTTACAAAGCTAAGGTGTTAAAGAACATTGAATTAACCCCAAAACCGGGACAGGGAAAACGTCCGAAAAAAGAAGGAGAAGCCTGCATTAACCAGATTACTCTCGAATTAGACCATTCAAAATTCCCCTATGTAATCGGTCAAAGTGCCGGTATAATTCCTCCCGGAGAAGACCCTGAAAAAGTAGCGAAAGGTTCAGACAATACGGGCTATACAGTTCGCCTGTATTCGATAGCTTCTCCCACCTACGGAACCGATGGTAAGGCTAATACTATTGACTTCATCATCAAAAGAGACAATACCTATGATGAGGAAGGAAATGTAACCCATAAAGGTGTTTGCTCAAATTATATGTGTGATATAAAAGAAGGAGAGATTATTGATATGACCGGACCTTCCGGCAAAAACTTCCTCCTTCCACAGGAAGATTTCGCCCAGGATATTTTCTTTTGTGCGACCGGTACGGGAATTGCGCCTTTTTACGGGATGATAATAGAACTCTTAGAACATAACCTGATTAAGTTCACCGGGAATGTATATTTAATATATGGTGCTCCCTATTCGGATGAAATCGTTCTAAAAGAAGAGTTTGAAAAACTGGCCCAAAAACACTCCCATTTTAAATTTATTATGGCTGTTAGTAGGGAAACCAAAAACCCCTTTGATGGTGGAAAGATGTATATTCATCACAGAGTTAAAGAAATCGGAGATACTTTAAAAAAGGCCTTTGAAAATGGGGGCAGGATGTATATCTGCGGTGGACCCAAAGGCATGGAAAAAGGAATTTTACAGGTTCTTCAAGAAGTTCTGGGAAAAGAAGGCGACTTAAAGGAATTAGAAGAAGAACTCAAGTCCAAGTCCCAACTTTTTGTGGAGACCTATTAATGTCTCTCGGAGTCGTTCGCGATATTGACAAGGGGAAAGGGGAAGTTATCCGGGTTGAAGTAAGTGAGTACAGAGGAAAGAAACTTTTGAACCTCCGAATCTGGTATTATGATGAAAACCAGGAGCTAAAACCGACAAAAAAGGGAATCGCTATTTCCCCGGACTTGTTTGAAGCTGTGAAAGAAGCCTTTCTCGAGGGCGGGGAAAAGCTTCTTTCTGATGTTTAAGAAAAAGAGGTAGATATGATTCAAAAAGCAGAGCTCAGGTTAGATGATAGAAGTTATGAACTTCCAATTGTAACCGGAACTGATAAACGTCAGGGAGTAGATATATCCGGACTTTATGAAAAAACCGGCGTGATTACTTTTGACCCGGGTCTTTTTAACACAGGAATTATTAAAAGTAGTGTATCAAAGAGGGATCCGGAAACAGGTAGTTTAACCTATAGAGGTTATGAAATCAGGGATCTTGCCCGGAATTCTACCTTTATTGAAACTTCTTACCTTCTCATTTACGGTAATTTACCGGAAAAGAAAGAACTTGCTGATTTTTCTGCCAGGCTTTCCAAACACTCACTCATTCACGAGGATATGCTTAACCTTTTTGATGGATTTCCGGATAGAGCCCATCCTCTGGCTGTGATGTCCACAATGGTTATGTCCTTATCCAGTTACTATACTTCAGAATATGAAGAAAGTATGGATAAGGGAGTTGATCATATAGCTCTTTTGTTATCTAAAATCAGAACTGTAGCCGCCTTTTCATACAAGAAAATGATAGGCCAGCCCTTTACTTACCCGGTAAATAGTTTTGGTTTTTGCAAAAACTTTCTCCACATGCTTTTTTCTCTTCCTACTTATAAATACGAAGTTCCGGAAGAATATGATAGAATTTTAAATAAACTCTGGATACTTTATGCGGATCACGAACAAAACGTAGCAGCGACTACCGTTCAAATTGTAGGTAGCACTCATGCCAATCTCTTTGCTTCTATTAGTGCGGGAATTGCGGCTCTCTGGGGTTCGAGGGAAGGTGGACAGAATATTGCTGCCGTAGAAATGATTGAAGACATTATTTCGGAAGGAAAAGGCGTAAAAGCCTATTTCGAGAAAGTAAAAAAGGGAGAACTCAAACTGGTTTCAACCGGTCTCGGTCATTCGGCTTACAAGGTAAAGAGTAAAAGAGCCGAAGTAGCAGGAGAATTATTCGTCGATTTTTATAAAGGTAAGAAGCTGGATCCGGTTGCCGAAGTGGCTATGGAAATTGATTCTATCTGCAAGAATGATGAGTATTTCCTTCAAAATAACCTCTATCCGAATCTGGAATTCTACAGCGGGGTAATTTTTAACAGCATGGGGATTCCCAAAAATCTTTTTACGGTAATGCAGGTAATTGGAAAATTGCCGGGCTGGATGGCTCACTGGAGAGAACTACGGATTCTGGGTGAAGTAGAGAAAAAGACCCGACCCAAGCAAATCTACTCAGGAGAACAGGGAAAAAAATACGAAAAAAGGTAATTGCAAGAAGGCGACCCTCCGGAGGGTTGCCTTCAATAGCTTATTCATCGTCTTCGTCTAAATCCTCATCCTGATCTTTTTCTATATAATCCTCATTTACCGGCTTGGTTTTGGTTTTTTCTTCAACATCATAAACTTCTATCGCCGGATTAGAATTGATTTTCTTCAGCAATTCTTCGTCCTCGGTGTCTTCGAGGGCTGAAACAGAAGCCTCTCTTGGTTTATTTTTTTTTGAATAAATAGATTCGGGATTCTTCAGGGTCATAACATCAATTTTAGGACCGAAAACCCAACCCTGGACAATACTGCCGGCGTTTTTCCCTGTACGCTCTATGGCCTGGAGAAGATAATACCTATCTTCAACTACTTTTCCATTCATCCTCGCTTTATAACGCTTATAGGTAACTTTTCGAATTTTTGCGACAGCACCATTGGGAAGTCTTGTTATCTGGGTGGAGCCTACCTGGGGATTCTTGCGAATAGTTGCAATTTTATAGGTGACTCTTGCGTATCTTCCATAGGCTTTCCTGTAGATGAGTTCTCGCTCTATGATAGCTTTGTAGTTCTCATTTTTTGTCTGGTGCATTATGCGAAGAAGAGCCAGGGTCGAACCGAGGGTTCTTTTCTTGGCAATTGCAAAAATAATGTCCGCTTCCAGTTCCTTGTTTTTAGGCATAGCATCCAGAAGAATTCCGAGACTCTGGGAAGAGTTATGGTTACCCAGACCGCGAATAGCACCGGTACGATGCTCTAAAATGTCTGATTCGAGAAACTTTTTAAAAACTACCAGGTCAGCACTTCGATTAAAATAACCCAGACCGTCAAGTGCAGCGGAAGTCACATTCGGATCGCGGGAGCGAATTCCTTTTTTGATAATCAGGTTACGTCCGGTATATGTCCTGGTTTTTCCGAGACCGATATAGGAGGAAATCTCAATTTTGGGGTCTCCTGAGCCGGTGCCCTTGATAAAGTAACGTAGGGAACTCCTCGAACCAATTTTTTCAATGGATTTATAGGCAGCCTGCCTGACTTCAAAACTATCGGTCAGGATTGCCCTGTGAAGAGCTTTGATTCCGCGTTTCATTCTTCCGAGCGAATGAGCGGCTTCTGCACGAACGTCCGGGATTCGATTTGTCAAAAGAAGCCTGGCAATTATATTTACAGATTGCTTATTGTTAATGGCTTCCTGCTTACGAATCGTCTCTATTCCTTCTTTCTTCTGCTGTTCAAGCTTAACGAGATCGGTTTCGGTTTCCTTGGATTGAATAATCATCGAACCGGTTTTGTTTACATGAGGAAGACGGGTATTCTTACTCTTGTAACGAATGCTTTTATTGTACTTAGATTCATTACCACTTAAAGTTAATTCTTTTTCATCATCTGCATCGAGGTCTGAATTCAAAATATCGCTATGATCAGAAGGAAAAGGTTCTTCCGTTTCTGCAAAAAGCAAAGAGGACTGTAAGGAAATTTTGAAAAGATGGTTTACAAAAATAGGATGATTCCCTGTGATATTATCAGTAAAGGATAAAACTACAGGCAATAAGAGAAAGGTCATTATGGATGGAAAAGGATAGGTTTTCATTTTGTTGAACTCCTTGCTTTATTGCTCGTATTTACTTAAATTAAAAAGTGAGCTATTTTTCAATAATTTAAATTCGACACTTAACAGACAAGAGGAAAAAAATCAGTAAGCTATTCGGTAATGTTCACGGTTTAAAGGTAAACCATCTAAAACGATTAAAGCAACTTGGAGAACGAAAAATCAGAGATGACTTTTTGGTTACCCATGATGTGTCACGTCTTGTTTGTGAAATTTCAACAGAATTAAGTCGACAAATTGGTATTCTTATCGATCGTTCCGGGCATATTACACATGTTATCGTTGGTGACAGGCACTCTATTGAAATTCCTTACCTGGATAGGTTACGCTCTACCGGTACACGTTTACGCGGGCTTCGACTCTTTCATACCCACCTTAAGGATGAGCCTTTAAGCGAAGAAGACCTTACCGACCTTATCCTGTTACGTCTTGACTACATCACGGCAGCCATTCCCGACGAAAATGGGCAACCCCGACATTATTACTCCTCCTATGTTAATACAGATATTCATACCACAGATTTGTGGATGATTCAAGAAAAAAAATTCCCGGGACAACTGAAACCGGGCATTCTATCCGAAATTTTAGAGATTGAAACAGCTTTAGCACGTAAGGTAGACTCTTTAAAAGATGCCAGGAAACAAAATAGGGCCTTTATTATCGGTGTGTATCTAAAACAGAATCTTCTTCATCGTAGTATTGAAAGTTCTCTGGCTGAATTAAATGAACTCTGTCAAACGGCCGGAATACACGTAGTTGATTCCTTTTACCAGAAGAAAAATGCCCTTGATCCTTCAACGGTTTTGGGTCTCGGGAAGATGAAAGAAATCATCCTGCGGGCTGTTCAAATGGATGTAGAACTTCTTATTTTTGATCTGGAGCTCAGCCCTTCTCAGGCTAAAAAGATTTCAGACTTTTGTGATTTAAAAGTAATTGATAGAACACAACTCATACTTGATATTTTCGCCAACCACGCCATGAGTCGGGATGGAAAACTCCAGGTAGAATTAGCTCAATTAAAATATTTAAAAGGACGTTTAAGTGAGCTGGATGATAATATGTCAAGGCTCACCGGTGGTATTGGCGGAAGAGGACCCGGCGAAACCAAGTTGGAAATCGGTAGAAGAAGGGTAGAAGACAAAATTAGCCATCTGGAGAGGGAGCTAAAAGCTTTAAAAAGTCGTAGGGAGTTAAATCGTTCTCGGAGAAAGAAGAACAATGTGCCGGTAGTTGCAATTGTAGGTTATACCAATGCGGGGAAATCAACCCTGTTAAACTCCCTGACCAATTCAGAAGTTATCTCTGAAGACAAGTTGTTTGCAACCTTAGATCCCACAACCAGAAGGATTCGCTTTCCGGAAGAAAGGGAAATTATTATTTCAGATACGGTTGGTTTTATTCACGATTTACCACCGGATTTATCCATGGCTTTCAAAGCGACCCTCGAAGAATTAGGAGATGCCGACCTTCTATTACATGTGATTGATGCTTCAAACCCCAGGATGGAAGAACAGGTTAGAGCTGTTGAGAAAATTTTGAATGAGCTAAACCTACACATGATCCCGAGAATTGAAGTTTTCAATAAAGAAGATAAGCTTCTTAATGAGAATTTGTCTTTAAACAAATCAGCTATACGGGTTTCGGCTTTAAATAAGAGTGGTATGAAAGAACTTTTAGACCTGATTGAAAAAAAATTATGGGTAAGCGGTTTTCAGTCCGACCAGTGCTTAATAGCTTCATCTACAGATGAACAGATAAGTACCTTTTCCGGCAATTCTACCAGTTGAATGATAGTTTCTATGGATTTGTTAACTCCCCCAATAACAAATTTACCTGAGTGTTGATCTACGATTTTTACCATAGAAAGGATGATAGCCAGGCCTACGCTGTTGATATACTTCAATTCAGAAAGATTCAGAACTAATTCATAAACTTCTTCTTTAAATAAGGATTGTAAATCACGCGAAATGCTGTACGCATTTTGGTGGTTAAACTTTCCCTTAAATGCAACAATTTGAATATTCTTACCAAATTGCGGTATTACAGTAATATCAATATCCAGTGAATCAAAACTCAGGGTATACATACTCGATTCCAAAACTGCCTGTTTGCAACATTACTAAGCTTAGACAGAATAAGCAACTGATTATTTAAAAAAAACTTTTTCAGGCTTGTTGAATTTTTATAAAACATATAAAATATCCTGTTGAATTTTTATTAAATATTGCTTTTGGGTTTCAGGGAATTCAAAGTCGGTAAATCCCTTCCATATAATCTGAACACTTCCCCGGTTTTGACTGAGTTCTCCCTCGTATTCAAGGTAAATTCCCCTGTGATCCTCCTTTTTTCGAGTATCAAAAAGGCTTGAAGAGAAAATATTCTGTTCTCGAATTGACTCTGCTTCCAGACAGAGTAAAGACTTTTCTCTTTCAGGAAAAGTCAGAATAAATATATCGAGATGCTCCTCTCCCCCCGGAAGTGTATGTCTGGATATGGTCACTGGTTTAGGAGACATTTTGCTTAACCTAAATTCTCAATTCGAATGACAACAGAAGGTTCTCTGGTAATATCCATTTTATCAATTTCTTCAATAGAAGAACGAAGATCTTTTTCTTTGGCTTCATGGGTAAAAATAATTACTTCTACAGGTTGACCTTCCCTCGACTCGGCCTGCTTCATAGAAGAAATAGAAATATTGTTTTTTCCAAGAACTCTTGCAAGCTCCGCTAAAACACCGGGTTTGTCTATGGTGTTGAAACGAATGTAAAATCTTTCGGTGGTTTCACCTATCGGAAGTAAAGAAGCATTCTCACTAAAATTACTTTCAGAAAAGCCATCGAGACCCTTTCTTCTGGCTGCATAAAAAACGATATCTGAAAGAACGGCATTGGCAGTAGGCAAAGAACCCGCACCTTTTCCGACCAGCATTACCGGACCTGAGTAATTTGTATCAAAAAATATAGCATTTACCTCGTTCATAACGCTGGCTATCGGATGATCGATGGGTACCAGGGTCGGATGCACCCTGGCTTCTACCAGGTTCCCCTGAACTTTATAAACCCCTAATAGCTTGATTCTATAGCCAAATTCTCGAGCAAACCGAATTTCGGTACTGGATATTTTCGTGATACCCTCTATATAAATTTTATCAATGGAGATTCTTTTTCCGGTAGCAAGTCCGCCGAGGATGGAAATTTTATGAGCTGCGTCGATTCCTTCTACATCGAAAGTCGGGTCTTTTTCAGCAAAACCCAGATCCTGGGCATTTTTGAGGGCTGTTTCATAATTCAGTCCCTCTAATTCCATTTTTGAAAGTATATAATTCGTGGTTCCGTTTAAAATTCCGTAAATGGCAGAAAACTCATTGGTGACAAGACCGGTCTTCATCGAGCGAATTACGGGAATTGTTCCTCCCACGGCTGCTTCGTAACCAATTTCTACTTTCTTTTCCTGTGCAATGGTAAAAAGACTTTCTCCTTTTTCGGAAATCAGGGCTTTGTTGGCAGTAACAAGGGTTTTACCGTTTTTCAGAGCACTTTCAGCTACGGAATAAGCAACCCCTGTCCCCCCGATAAGTTCAACTACCACATCGATATCCGGATCGGAAGTGATTTTAGAATAGTCATTATACAATTCAGTCTGTGGTTCAACAAGTCCCTGAATCCTATCTACGTGGAGATCACATACAGCTTTTAGATTAAGTTTTAAACCTGAACGGGAAAGGATTTTCTCCTGGCCCTCTTTGAGAATTTGAATCACACCCGAACCAATGGTACCGGCTCCTACAAGCCCTATGTTTACCTTCTTCATAACAAACCAGTTTTCGTACGGGTAAGTCACAATTCATCTATTTTTTCTGGAGTTTTTAGAAGGTTTATAAAAAATAAGAAAAGCTCGATTCTTATCGTTTTTCTGGTCTCGTTTAGCCTAAGGAGACAATAATTTTATCATGCTTTTTACCGATCCTATCGAATTTACAAGTAAGGGATAATTCATGGATCTATTTTTACTTTCATACCATTCTATCAGCGTTTTCACCGTTTTCATTATTTCCAGCATTATTGTCGTTTACCTCGGAATCAAAAAAGATAAGATTCTTTCTACCTACTGGTTACTGGGAGTTTTCCTCGGTTACATGTTTCTGTACCTCGGACACTTCCTTTCTTATTCAATATTTAGCCCGATAGCCGCCTATAGCACTTTTTTCAGCCAATTATCCCTTTTAGGAGTAGCCTGCTTTGTAGCCTTTAGTTATCATTATCCCAAAAATGTTTACAAACAAGAATCAAAAATTGCGATCCCGCTTTCTTTCGGCCTCGCTTTTCTGGCTATTTCTATCTTCCTGTTTCAGTCCATGACCATGGACAAGATGTACAGCTTTAGCGAGCATAAATATGATTTTAGTGCCGGTGGATTTTCTACCCTGATTTCTCTTCTCTTACATCTCTGGTGTTTCATTATACTTTTTAGAAAGACCATTCTGTATTCGGGCTATGATGGCTTTTTATCAAAATGGGGAATGCATAAGTCCCTAAGGGGAGAAAAAGAAATAAATGGTTCAGAAGGTATTAATAGAAGTGCGAATATTTTAATTTCCTTATTAAAGTTTTTCCATCCCGTAGGAAAAGATGCAAATTCAATTAAAGGTTTTTCGAGAGCTATGCTTTTGTTGACCGTTTTGTCTTTTATGGGACTTCTAAATTCTTCCGGTCTCATTTCACAGGAATTTTATGCGTATATATTCTCTGCAATTTCCCTTGTATTATCCTTTTATATTATTTTAATCTATCTGAATAATTCTTCTGAATCCACAACCCTTATGATAAAGCTTGTAGGCATCTCTCTTGTTACCCTTCTTATCGTAGTGGGATATATCGGTCAGGTAATGCTTCGAATGAGTGAAACCGATTATGATAAGCTTCGCTTGAGTGAAGTAAAAAACTCCAGAACCAATATTCTCATGGAAAGATTCAAAGAACTTCCGGAGAGTATAGTATATGTTCTCAAAAAGCCGAATACAGAAATTGCGGAACCTTCTACCTATGAGCTACTTTTTTCCAGGGATAGTATTGTGAGTCTTCCGGAAATTGTAAATTTTGAGACAAGGCAATTGGAAGGTAGAAAAGATGTGTTAAAATCTAAATTTCCCGCGCTTTCAGATAAAGATCTAAATCAACTGGCAAAAAAGGAACTGGCTTCCTATTCCTCTTTGCAGTACGAAAGGTTATATCGTAATGCAGGAATTTTTTATATTCATTATGATTTTGCAAATGATGCCTATGTTTATGAAGTAGGTTTTAGTTATTATGAATATAGAAAATATACACATAGCAACATCAGTCCCTTATTTTATGCTATTTTTTTGACTACGGTCGGAATATTAATTCTCTTTCCAAGGTTTTTTAGAAATAGTCTGAAACATCCATTAGAAAAACTTCTTATTGGAGTAAGAAAAGTTAACGAGGGAGATCTGGATGTTTTAGTTCCAATAGCAGTTCATGACGAAATTGGTTCTGTAGCGGACTCCTTTAATACTATGGTTTTATCTTTAAAAGATACAAAAGCAAAAATGCAGGCCTATGCAGAATCGCTCGAAAAAACAATAGAAGAAAGAACAAGAGAAATTCAGGATAAATCAGATACGATTCAACAATTACGAATACAGCAGGATGGATATTATTTCTTAACCTCCTTACTGGCTAAACCTCTTTACTTCAACGCGAACAAATCCAAACAGGTAAAGACAGAATTTATCATCCGTCAAAAGAATAGCTTTGTTTTTAAAGATAAAAGAGCCGAACTCGGAGGAGATATTTGTCTTACGGGGAATCTTAAGTTTGGAAAGAAAAGCAAGCATACATCCTTTACATTTGCTTTAAATGCAGATGCCATGGGTAAATCAGTTCAGGGAGCCGGTGGAGCTATGGTTCTGGGTGTGGTGGTAAATGCGATGTTGTCGCGTTCTGCATCCAACAAAAGAATACTCGACATTTCTCCCAGAACCTGGTTGGAAGAATTTTTTAATGAATTAAATTTGGTATATAAAACCTTTGATGGCTATCTTTTAGCTACAGCCTGTATGTTTTTAATCAATGATGAAACCGGGGAATGTTTGTATATTAATGCAGGTCATCCGAGAACCGTTTTACTCAGAAATGAGAAAGCCAATTTTATAGAAACTTCAATTGAACATACAAAAAAAATCGGACTCGACTTGAATGCTTCTGATCTAATTAAAAGTTTCAAATTAAAAGATAAAGATATTCTAATACTGGGTTCGGATGGAAAAGACCATATTAACCTTTCTCCCGGTAAGGCTCAAACTCGGATCAATGAAAAAGAAGATTTATTTTTACGCCTGGTAGAAAAGGCCAATGGTAAGCTTTTTGAACTTGAACAAAATATTTTTCTTACAGGTGAAGTGACAGATGATTTTTCCTTGCTTCGCCTGGAATTTACAGTTCCAAAAGATTCAAGCGGACTCACCCGTCAGGAGATCTTCTTTGGAGAAGAAAGTAGCAGCAGGGAAGAGTTCTTTTTTGGTGAAGATGATTTTTCTGAAAAAGAAGACATTTCGGTTGTCAGTGAAATGTATACACAGGGAAGAAAACTTTATCAGGAAGGCAATGTTAAAAAGGCTATCGAAGTTTTATCAAAAGCATTCAAGAAAGATGATAAAAATCAAAAGCTAAATAAGCTTTTCGGATTAGCCTGTTTTAAAGATAAACAATACGAAATAGCTATTCGGGTTATCTCACAGTATTTAAAGCAGGATCCGGATAACACAGAAATGTGGTATTATATGTCTCTGGCTCAGAGAAAAGTCGGTCAATATGTACAATCTATCGATTCAGCTAAAAAGTTTTATGAGAAGTTTCCGGATAATGTACAAAACCTCATTAACCTTTCTGATTTGTACAGGATTGAAGGGAATTTTAAAAAAGCAGAACACTTTTCAAAATTAGCCTTAAAGATTGATCCGGAAAATAAGAACGCTAAAAAGATTTTAGAAGTTCTGGAGAATGTAGCCTGAAAGGCTACTTTTCAGACTTTACGTTCTCCTTGTTTCGTAAAAAGTTATACGGATCAAAGCCGGATTTAGGTGTTGTATCCGGTGGAGTGTGATTTACCCGGCTTACCCTTCCCCTGATAAAGATTACTTTGATCTCTTTATCCGGATCGTGTTCCGGGCTGTAACGGGCGATCGGACGATAATAATAGAAGTAAGTTCTACCGGAGGCATCTTTATGTCTCTCATCCGGTTCTCCCAAAACATTTAAAACATACGTTATATTTTTACTCTGTAACTCATCTTTTAATTCATCCCGGATTCGGAGTTTACTCTCAGCTTCTTTGTCCAAGTCTTGCTTGCGATAAATACTTTTATCTTCGTTGTATTTAGCTGTTTTTTTTGCCAGTTCTGTACATTTGGCTTCATCTTTGAAGGTTTCCATACAATCTGTATAGACCTGCGTAGGATCGGCTTCTTGTTTTTTCATCAAAGAACAAGAAAAGAAATAAAAAGAAACTAAGGTGAATATAGAACTAAGTTTTAACTGTCTCATTTTTTAACACACTCAAGAAGGAATTTTCGGGAACTATAAAAGGAAAACGAAACGCTACTTCCCCGAGCCCGCCACTCACTACATCTTTAGGTTTATTATAATAGAATATTTCTTCAATCTGTATAAGTTCGGTATCTTCTCTTCCGGGCATGAATATTTCTAATTTATCCCCAATTTTTACTTTATTTTTAATATCTAAAAAACCGAGCATTCTTTCTGCATCAAAGCGTTTTATTTTTCCTGCATACATCTGAGTTTGAATTCGGCTATTGCCTTCTTCGTAGTTTTGAAAATCAGATTCTTCTTCTGTTACTTTCTCCAGTCCTCTACTTAAGAAACCTGAGAAATATCTTCTGGAGGCTACTTTATCTAACTGTTCTAATAAGGCTTTATCAAAGGGATTTCCGATTACCAGATCATCTATGGCTTTTCTATAAGAGCGAGCCACTAAAGCCAAATAATACTCTCCCTTAGTCCTTCCTTCCACCTTCAAGGAATCTACACCAGCAGCAACAATTTCGTCGATGTATTCAATGGCCCGAAGGTCTTTTGAGTTCATTAGATAAGTGCCGGATTCGTCTTCCGTAATTTCCATTAACTCATCGTTCTGTCTCGGATTCGTTACAAAAACCTTATATTGATCCCTACAGGCATTATTGCAGGTGCCTTGATTCGCATCTCTTTGCTTGAAGTAATTACTCATTAAACAGCGACCGCTATGAGCAATACAAATGGCACCATGAACAAATACTTCAAGCTCCATATCAGGAATTTTCTGCTTAATTTCAGCTACTTCCGGAATACTTACTTCTCTTGAAAGAATTACTCTTGTGGCTCCAATTTTTTGCCAGAAACGAACTGTCTCATAATTCATTACATTTGCCTGAACAGAAATATGGATATCCAACTCCGGATGCATTTCTCTTGTATTCAGGATGAGACCGGGATCTGCCATTATCAAACCATCCGGTTTAAGAGCAGCCATTTCGTCAATATAACGAGGAAAACTGGGAAGTTTGGAATTCCTCGGAATTCCGTTAATGGTAAAATAAACTTTCTTATTTAGATTATGCGCGTATTCTACTGCTTCTTTTAAGGTTTCTAAGCGAAATTCATTTTCCCTGGCTCGAAGGGAAAAGCGGGGAACTCCACAATACACAGCATCTGCCCCGTAGAGAAATGCAATTTTTAATTTCTCGAGGCTTCCGGCAGGCATCAGGAGTTCTGGTTTTTTCACTATCTTTTCCTTCTTCGATTTTTCTTTCTTTTGGATGCCCCACCGGCACTTGTAGTTACATCTTTATTCGCTTTCTTTCTGGATGGTGCTAAGGTGGTACGATTAGAGAACGATTCATTAAAAATATCTATATCGAGGTGCTCTTCTCCAACTCTCTGGTATTCCTGTATTTCTTCCTGATAGGGATTTTCTTCAGTAATTTCTACTCGCAATAAGAAATTAATAACTTCTGTTTTCAGATTTTCTACCATCTGATCAAAAATTTGGAAACCCTGTAGTTTATATTCTATAAGAGGATTTTTATCTCCATAACCTACAGTCCAAATCCCCTCTCTCAAGTTGTCCATAACGTAAAGATGATCTTTCCACCTGTGATCCAGAATATCCAGAAGAATATTTCTTTCTAAAAAGGACCAGGCTTCTCCTACTGAATTTCCTTTTCTATCATAAGTTTCTATGAAGTTTTCTGAGATATGTTTAAAAAGCTCTAATTGAGAATCACCTTTTTTGAAGTCACTTGCATTTACAGTGAAGTTCATACCCATACCATCTGTAAGCCAGTCATTCAGTGCATTAATATTCCAGGCATTTGGATTGGCACCTTCACAATGAAGAAGAATCTGGCTTTCGATTATCTCATCTATCCAAGTTTTTATAGTACTACTTATATCTTTATTTTCTAAAATATTATTTCTAAGTTCATAAATAACCATCCTCTGACGATTCATTACATCATCGTATTCAAGAAGATGTTTACGAATATCGAAGTTATGGCCCTCCACCCTTTTCTGAGAACGGGCGATAGCATTGGAAACCATTTTATGTTCAATCTCCTGCCCTTCTTCCATTCCCAGCTTTTGCATGATAAGAGAAATCCTATCACTTCCAAAAATCCGCATGAGGTCATCTTCCAGAGAAAGGTAAAAACGACTGGAACCCGGGTCTCCCTGTCTTCCGGAACGTCCTCTTAGCTGGTTATCAATCCTTCTGGATTCGTGACGTTCGGTTCCTAATATATGTAAACCTCCGGCTTCTAAAACCAGATCATGATTCATTTTCCAGAAACGGGCATTGTCATAGATTTCTTTGGCCCTCTTTTGTTTGTTCTGAGAAGGCATTTGGTTTAGAAGAATTTCTGCTTTATCCAAGTCCATGGATTTAATGGCAGCTTTAAATTCATAGATAAGTTCTTCCTCTTCTTCCCAGGACTCAAGGGATTCTTTGAATCTTTGGGAACCACCCAGAACGATGTCCGTTCCACGACCCGCCATATTTGTAGCGATAGTAACGGCTCCCGGTTTCCCGGCGTTGGCCACAATCTCCGCTTCTTTCTCATGAAATTTGGCATTTAATACATTATGCGGAATATTTTCTCTACCCAGAAGGGCCGAAAGCACCTCTGATTTTTCTATGGAGATGGTTCCTACAAGAACCGGCTGTTTTCTTTTATAGCAATCCTTGATTTCATTGATAATAGCGAAAAATTTCTCTCTTTCGGTTCTATATACCCTATCGGCGTGGTCGGTCCGTTTCAGCGGCAAGTTGGTTGGAATTACTACCACATCGAGATTGTATATCTTTTTAAATTCTTCTGCTTCCGTATCGGCGGTTCCGGTCATACCTGCTAGCTTTGTATAGATACGGAAATAATTCTGAAAAGTAATCGATGCAAGAGTCTGAGATTCTCTGGCAATAGTTACTCCTTCTTTGGCTTCAATGGCCTGATGTAAGCCATCCGAATAACGCCTGCCCGGCATTAAACGACCTGTAAACTCATCTACAATGATAACTTCATCTTCCTGCACAACATAGTCAACATCTATTAGATAAATTTTATGTGCTTTTAAGGCTTGATGAACGTGGTGGACAACACTCACATTTTCATGCGCATAAAGGTTATCGATACCCAAAAGCTTTTCTACACTGGCGACACCCTTTTCAGTCAAAAGAACATTTTTCGCCTTTTCATCTATTTCATAATCCCAAACTTTATCTTTCTCGGCGATTGGCTCTTCGCCCTTTTTAGGTTCCGGAACATCAAATTCTTCTTTTCCTTTTAAGGAAGGGATAATTTTATCAACTCTTGCATAAATATCTGTAGATTCTTCAGCAGCCCCGGAAATGATAAGCGGGGTTCTGGCTTCGTCTATCAGGATAGAGTCCACTTCGTCAACGATAGCAAAGAAATGTCCTCTCTGAACTTTATGCTCCAGATGGCTTACCATGTTATCTCTGAGATAATCAAAGCCAAATTCGTTATTGGTTCCGTAGGTTATATCCGCTGCATAAGCCACCTGCCTGTCTTCGTGATCCATATCATGTTGAATGGCACCAACCGTAACACCGAGAAAGTCATAGATCGGTTTCATCCAGTTAGCATCCCGTTTTGCCAGGTAATCGTTTACAGTAACCACATGAACCCCTTTGCCCATTAGAGAATTCAGATACACCGCCAGGGTAGATGTCAGAGTCTTTCCTTCTCCGGTTTTCATCTCAGAGATATTTCCCCAGTGAAGAGCGATTCCCCCCATCATCTGCACATCAAAGTGCCTCATACCCATTACACGAATAGAAACTTCCCTGACGGTAGCAAAAGCTTCCGGTAAAACATCATCCAGAGTTTCTCCCTTGCTTAATCTTTCTTTAAACCTGGCAGTCTGTTGCTTTAAATCTTCATCCGATAAACCGCGCATTTTTTCTTCGAGACCATTGATTGAATCAACAATTGGCTTGAGCTTTTTTAAGTCTCTTTCGTATTTACTTCCAAAAAGGGCTTTAAGTATTCTTCCAAACATATTTGAGTTCCAGGTTTAAATATTTTTAAGTATAAAGTAGAGGTGATAACATTTTAGAATATCCCGAAAACCTTCTTAAAAAAGAGGATCTTTGTGTCTTTTTCTAATTGGGGAATATCCATAGCTTCCGAAATTGGCCCTACAAAGTTGTAATATAGATTTAAAGGTCTTGTCTCAAAAAGAAGAGTTTCCGGTGTGCCGGTAATGAGACCGGTACCGGGTTTTACCTCAAAAGGCTTTTTCATAATAAGGACAGGGATTTGAATATTCCTTTTTTGAACTTCTTCTTTCATCACTTTTGCTGCTTCGGTATAGGCTCTTTCAAAATCAGTCCCTTCTTCCAGATCGGTTACATTGAAGGGATCTACGACAAGGTACAAAAGCCCTCTCTGGTTCTTTTGTATTTCCCTATGGAGATAATCGAGAGCCGGCAATTCTTTGACACAGGGGATACAGGTAGGAGAATATACATTCAGAGCAATTCTATCTACTTTCTGTATAGTTGCCAGATGTATCGTTTTTCCCTGTAGATCCCTACCTTCCAAACTATCTACATAGAAGTTTGACTGCTTTTTTGTAAAACAGGCACTTAGAATAGATGTGAAAGAAAGAAAAAGTATAGTTTTTTTTGTAATCGAAATAATGGCTTTCCTCTAATGCTAAGATAGGTAAAATTTTAAGCCTTTACGGTCAACAAAATTATAAATATACTCTTGACGAAATTGAGGTTTGAGCAATGATGGAAAATTGGACGCGAAAACTACTTAAAGATTACCCTGATGTACAAACAAAATACAGATTTTATCTTTTTACAGTTCTTTTTTCTACCTTCTATATTTTTATCTTTTAATCACAAATAACCTTCTGGAGTACAAGGAATGAGTAATAACCAGCACAATCAGGATTTCGATATATTACGTGTAATAGAACTCGCCAGGGATCACAAGTATGAAGTAACAGTGGCCGGTTTTGAAGTTCTGGATAAAATTGATAAAATCGATATCCCGAAAGGATTAAAGCCCAAGAAAGTTGCGGTTCAGGCTCTTTATGCTCTTTCTGAGAAAATGGTTCAATATGATTATTTTACTTCAGAACAAAGAAAGCAATTAGCAGAGGTAAAAAAGAAGCAAGAGCAAAAAAATCCGGAATTCAACAATCTCTTTGCCAAATCGTCCGCTCCTGAAATCGAAGAAAGTGATAGTGATGAAGAGGAAATCCTCGAGGAAGAACCTCCGAAAGTTCTTTCTTCTAAAGAAGAAGATGACGACGATGATTTTTCTGATTATGACGACAATTCAGATGATGATGACTTCGATGATAGCAATGATAGCTTTGAAGACGAAGAAAGCGAGTATAGCGAGAAGAAATAGGAGTTTTTTATTCGTTTCGAGCTGATTGCAACCAAAAACAATCTTTTCAATCTTAAAAATCCGCTAAACGGCCAGTTATTTTACTCTAATTTTGATCCCAAAAAAGAGGCAGAACGACTGGCTCTTTCTTTTTTTCCCGATCTGGACAAAAATGATTATTCTATCTTGTTTTTTGGATTCGGTCTTGCCTATCCCATTGAATCCCTGCTTCTGAGTAAAAAATTACAGAAAAGAAAGCTTTATTGCTTCGAGCCTCTTCCGGAAATCTTTGAAATAAAAGAAGTTCAAAGAAGAAAGTTGGAAATCGAGAAGCTGGCTTTAAAATTTTCCCTCGGCCTAACATTTATAAAAGTAGGTGATAAAATTTCTGAGAATTTTTTAATTTTTTCACAAGCCTACTACAAGCGCAATCATTCCGAAATACTATCCGAATTTATAAAGTCTGTAAATTTCACAAAAACATCCGATAAAACTATATCTCATTTTTCTAATACCTGGTTACGAAACTCTCTTATTTTTTTAAAAAATGCACAGGCTAAATTTATTTATAAGCTTAACCTGAAATATAAAACTATAGTGTTTGTCGGTGCATCTCCAATCCTCGAAGAAGAATTAGATACTATAAAAAAATTCCGAGATTCATTCTACTTATTTTCTTCCGACACAGCACTGGGCTTTTTGCAATCTGAAGGTCTTAGCCCCGACCTGATACTTTCTGTGGATTCCGGAAGGGGAACGTTTTATCATTTTCACTCTTACCGGGGTGATACTCCGATACTAAGCTGGCCCGGAGGAAACTATCAAATTCAAAAACTTTGCGGATCGATTTATTATTATTGTTCGTCCTATCCTCTCGACCAGTTAATCGCAGCTTATTTAAATATACCTATTCTTCCAAATCCTTCTATGAATGTAGCCGGTCTTGCAAAATCTCTCTGTGTTCAGTTTGAAGCATCTAAACTCATCTATGCAGGTGTAAGCTTTGCTTCTTATAAAGGAAAAAGTCATTGTCGCGGAACGGGTTATGAGAAATTTCGGCTTCCGGGATTAGATCGTTATCATAGCCTATATTCCTATTCACTAAATAGTTACAGGAAAGAAAAAAGCGATAAGGATAAATTAGCCTATTCTGAAATATTAAAGAATGAAACGAATCTGAAAACATATCTATTTTCAGATTTTCAAAGCCAATTTGTAAAAGAGAAATACGAAAAGATGGAATTTTTAACTCACACGCTAAAAGACACAGGCTCTATTATAAGAATCTTAGATAATACTGATATTTTAAATGGTGTCTGCAAGGAATTACAAATAGAACCTCATAAATTTAAGGAAAAACTGCATAAAATCGGACTTTCTCCCAAGTAAAAATAATGCAAACAGCATTATAAGTTCCCGGTTTTTATTATTTATCTTTTTTATTTCTGACAAAATAGTAAACAACTAAACCGCTGAGAAGAAGCAAAAGCCCGGCAAGTGATTCACCTGTTTTATATATCAGTAGATATAACATCATCCAGAGATTCATCCCTATAAAAATAAGAGGAGTAATGGGAAAGAATTTGGTTCTATAATGATAATGGTATTCTACATTTTTTTTCCTCAATACGAATATTCCAGCAACAGCAAGAACCGTGATAGCCGTTAGGGTAAAGGAAGTAAAAGCCAATACTTTTTCAAAACTCGAACTCAAAATCAAAAAGGTGACGATTACAGCTTGAAGTAGGATCGCAATATAAGGAGCACCGCTCGCATTTTCTTTACTTAATAAGCGAAAGGAAGGATAATCTTCCCCCATAACTTTCAAAATTCTTGAGCCTACCATAATAAGAGAACTCATTGAAGAGATTAAAAGCAAAGAAATAATCATGCTCATAATCCTTCCTCCCTTCTCCCCGAATAACTTCTCTGAAAATAAAAAACCTATTTCTATTTTTCCTTTTACTTCTGGAATTGAAAGCTGGTAAAGAAAAGCGTAATTCAATAAGAAATATAAAAGCATAACAAGTCCTGTGCCTATCAAAACAGAAAATAAAACATTTTTTTCCGGCTCCCGTATTTCTCCTGCAAGATAGGTAGAAGCATTCCATCCGGAATAGGCGTAGGATACATAAATAAGAGATACAGCAAAAGAGGAGCTGAAAATTTTAGAATAATTAAATGTACTATCTTTTATAGAGGAAGAAGTTGGTTCTATATTTAAACCGAGGATAATTAAAAGAAGAATTAGTAACAGTTTGATAACAAAAAAAATGTTTTGAAAGTTTTTACCTATATTCTTATGAAAGGCATGAACTAAAGAGATTAGAACAAGGGCTAAAATAGCAAGTGGTACACCTTTGAGGAAAGGAAAAGAACTTAAAGAATACCTTTCAAAGGCAATAGCAGCAAGAGCAATAGGGGCAGAAAAGCCTACTGTTGCTGAAACCCAGCCGGCAAGAAAACCCAGAGACGGGTGATAAATAGAACCGAGATAATTATACTCTCCACCCGAACGGGGAAAAGCTGCCCCCAGTTCCCCGTAACTTAAGGCTCCACAAAGAGCAATGAAGCCTCCTATAAACCATAGAGCAAGAATCGGAAAACTGTCTCCCAGATCATTTGCCTGAAAACCAAGGGTAGTAAATACCCCCGTACCAACCATATTAGCAATGACTATACTGATAGCCGTGAATAATCCAAATTTTGCTTTCAAAGTTTCCCTTCGCAGGAAAGGATTTTCCCGGCTTTTTTAAAATTTTCCTCATTCAAGAAACCTTTACAATGAATGAAATTTTCAGGAAAAGCTTCTCCTAAACCATAAGAGAGAACATCATCAAATATTACAAAATACTTAATCTCAGGATGTTTCCCTAAATAAGTTTGAATTTCCAAATCTCGTTTGCCATCCAGGTATTCTGTAAAGTCTTTTAAGTAAACATCCAAATTATGTAAAGAAAAGAGAAGTTGCATTTCTTTCAAAGTTCTTCCTTCTCTCCACATAGAAGAAAGAACAATATCAGCTCCGCAGATTTCACATAACTTTTTCAGGTAGGATACAGACTCTTCATACCAGTCAAAATTCACCGCTCCCAGGTCGTATTTATCTACTATGGAAAACTCAACTCCTCTCTCTTCTATAAAAGTTTTTTTTAAGGCTTCGAGATCGTGCTGAAATCGATTTTGGAACCATAAAGGTTGCAAAACCCCGTCTATATCTAAAAAAATTACTTTTTCCATAATCAGGGACAAAGAGCAGAAAGTTTATTTTCCGTACTGGCGGGAGGATTGCAAGAACTGCACTTTGTATTTACCCAATCCGAACTATCGGTAAGCATTGCGTTCAACCAGTCTGTAAATTTAACCGAGTTATTAGTACCTGAACTCACCGTAAACATGGTGTCATCTGTTGTAATCGTATGTACGTCTCCGGGAGCAATATAATATCGATAATTGTCGGAAATAGCCGCATTTGCCGTGTTAATATTACTCAACATTTTACTCTTCCAATCACAGGAAATGGAATCAGGAACATTTATACCCTCTGACGAACCCCACATGGCTTTTGTATCCTCATAGGCTTTACCACTATCAATCGTTAGCATTACATTATAAAAATATCGCTGATTTCCATCAAACATCGTTGTATACTGAGAAATTCTGTCAGAAGAATAGTTTTCGGCAATACTCTTAAAAACAGTTCCCATACTGATACTGGTAAATGTTGTTGAATTTATACCGCTAATCCAATCAGGAATATTCTTGAGTGCATTCCATTTATCCAGGTAACTTTTGTTAAAAGAAGCTGATGTTACACCATTAGAAGCATCGGAAAGAAGGTAAAACTTTGAGTTACTATATTTTTCTCGAATATAAGGATAATTAAATATAGCTCCGTATCCTCCGGCACTCTGACCCATCACTACAATTTTTTCAATATTAGAAGAAGGATAATTTTTAATAATATAATCCAGGGTAGCTAAGAAGTTATCGAAGCCCCTGTGTTTTAAGGTAATTTTTTCTCCGGTACTCGGATGGGTATATTCCGTATCATTTGAGCCCCAGTGTATATCGCCCGTACAATAAGGAATAAAAATTTTGTTATAGGAGCGAAGAGGATTATCTGCCTGCGAATCATTAAATACCCCAAAAGCAAAATATTTAATCACTACTTCATTTAATCTGGATAGCTGATTAAAATAAGTCACCGTATTGGTTCCGAAACAGTTTTTTGCGTCCCAACAGGCTCCTCCTCCCATAAAGTTGATTAACAAGTTTTTACTGCCTTCTACTTTTTTTTCAAAGAAATAAAACTGTTCATTCCCGGGTACACCGGAGCAGGAGGGATTATAAGAAAAGGTTTTACTTCCCTTGCTTCCCGTAGTAGGTGAAAAACTCATGGTTCCGGAAACCGGAATAACTTTACTGTAGGGTGTACTATAAATATCATGAATGATAATTGCAGCAGCCGTTTTCAAATTCTCTTTCTGTTCTTTTTTTTTCTCTTCCTGTTTATTCACACAGCTAAAAAAGAAAAAAAAACTAAATATCAGCAGGGAGATTGTTTTCATATAGTTCCTCCGAAAAAACTCATATACAAAACTAAAAAAAAAAGAAAAAAATTGGAAGCTTTATTCTATTTTTTTAAAAAAAATCGGAACTCTCTCGAACTCAGGGAGTCTAATGTACAGAAGAAAAGGAGAAGGGTATAGGGAGCATAAATCTAAAACAAGTTTATGGTTTTTGAAACTCTTCAAAAAGAGAGATGCCGAATAAAATCAGGCATATATCTAAAAGATAAAGAAGCCCGGTATTCAGCTAAGAAGTAGATAGCTGATGAGATTAACCGGGCTTCACTATTTTTTATCAGTTAAATTCCTAATTTCTCTCATTTTACAATTTGCAAACCACTCGCACTTCATACAAAATTCATCCTTTGCACTAAAAGTTGGAGGGGGACAAATATTGGCATCTTCCACCTGTAAAACTTCAAGAAATTTCTCTTTTTCCTCCCGAGAGGAAAGTTCATTTACCTGTTTATCAATTACCATATTATAACGAATCTGCTTATCGATTCCATCTTCTTCAAGACCGGAGTTTATATTTTCTTCGATAGCTACTTTTAAAAGTTCATCAAGGTCTTCCCTGGTAAGAAAACTGGCTTCTTTACGAACAAATAATTTAAAAAAAACAATTCCTACAAGCGCTCCGCCGAGGTGTCCGGCATTGCTTAACCTTACATCAAAAAATTTTTCTAAAATAACGCCGATAGCAATAGCCGCAAACACTGCATATTTAGCTCTCATGCCAATAAAAAATAGAAACACTTCTTTCTGCGGATATAAAAATCCAAATACAGCCAGTAATCCAAATACAGCCCCGCTGGCTCCTACAGTAGGAATCAGGTCGATGTTTATAAAACTTCCATCCTGAAGGTAGTATCCGTTCTGAATCATTCCTTCCTCGAAAATAGATAAAGAAGCTAAATAGTTCACAAAACCCGAATGAAGAATGATAAAGAGTCCTCCTCCCAACTGGGCCAGGAAGTAGAGACTGAAGAGCTTTAAGCGTCCTATATGGGGTTCGATTTGCATACCCAGAATATAAAAAGCATACATATTCATAAAGATATGAAAAAAGGAAAAAAGCCCACCACTGGCATGCAGGAAGCCATAAGAAAAAACCTGCCAGTACATTCCGGAAAAAAAGAGCCTGGGCCTCAGAGCAAAAAAACTTTCAAAATAACTCAAACCCAGCTCGGATTCCTTTGTATAAATCTGGATGAAATAAACCAGGATATTGATAGCAAGGATCCATTGGATTGGTTTGAAAATGGATTTTCCGGTTGTAGGGGAGGGCCTGTATTCGAATTCTGATTCGCCCATGTTGTTCGTATAATAAAAGAGGGGGCTTATTCGTCAAGCTCTCAAATCAAGAAAAACTATCTTTTTTCCAATCAAAATTTATAAATCAAAATCGAGATGGAAAAACTATTTGACCTGATGCGTTTTTACTCAAAATTGAGTAAATATTACGGAATAAAATATGAAACCATTTATACCTGCAAATCAGAACCTATTACTAAACTGGACCGCTGAATTACTTTTTCCAACCCTGCTGAAATCCATGCACAACATCAACGAAATCGTTATCAGCGAAGAAGATAAAAAACTACTCAGAAACCATAAAGATGAAAGGGTTTTACTTTTCACCAATCACCCGACGACAGCCGAACCACCTATCGTGTTTCAGCTTTCGAATATTATGGGTTCCAGATTTAAATATATGGCTTCTCGCCAGGTTTTCGACTGGGGTTTCGGCCTTGTCGGTCAGGTAATTTCAAATATTGGTGCCTTTTCAGTTATTGCAGGTATCGCAGACAGGGATTCCATGAAAGCCTCCCGTCAGGCCCTGGCAGATAAAGGCGGAAAACTGGTTCTTTTCCCGGAAGGAGAACCTACCAGCGGAGAGAATGATAACCTTATGCCCTTTCAATCCGGCCTGGCCCAACTTAGTTTCTGGGCCTTAGAAGATGCCCGGAAAATAGAGAAAGGTGCAGATATCAACATTCTGCCGGCTTTTATTAAATACGTGGTAGACGCTACCGAAAAAGAAATTCTGAGGGACCTGGATGAATCCATTTCCAGAATAGAACGAAAATACTCCATAAAGCACTGGGATAAAAATATACTGCGTCGTTTTCTTACAGTAGGGCGTTATCTTCTGGAGGACGCAGAACACGAATATAAAATTCTCGCTCCGAGGCAGCATGATTTTAATTACCGAATCGGAAGGGTTCGACACGCAATTCTGGATAATATTGCAGACAGACTTAATATGAAAAACTATAAAAAGGATGAGGATGCTATCCACAAACTCAGACAAATTTTCGCTCTAATTGAAATGATTTCTATTAATTATCCGGATCCCAAGTTACCTAAAATCAATTCCCAGGAATTAGAATGGGCCAAGAGAGAAGCCATTAAAGCCTTTGATATGATTGTAATAAAAAGAGATTACCTCATTTCTTATCCTTCACCTGAAAGGTTTTATGAATGGTTAGCTCGCTACGAATCCTATGTTTTTGGCAAAACACCAAGAGCGATAGGTGGAGAAGCTTCTCATCTCCCCAGAAAGGCCTATATAAAATTTGCCAATCACTTTAAATTATCTGAATACTATCCACAGTACAAAGAAAATAGAAAGCAGGCCATGGAAACTATGCTCGAAAGGTTGAGAGTAGATATACAGTCCCTTTTAGATGAAATGATGCAGCTGACCCGACCTATCATCGCTCCGTACGATGTAGGGGATGACATGATTGAGTAAGGTTCATTTCTTACTTGAATTTCTATAAATCACTGATTATGGGTATGGGTTCAGCTTCAATAGCAGAAATCGAAGTTCAAGAACAGGTGAAAAGCCGCAACACCGGAGGACCCTGGAATGTAGTCCTCTGGGATGACGATTTTCATACCTATGATTATGTTATAACTATGCTTGTCGATGTTTGTCAAATGACCGTTGAAAAAGCTTTTAAGCACGCTTTACAGGTCGATACAGAAAAAAAAACAATCGTTTTTAGCGGAGAGTTTGAACACGCCGAGCATGTTCATGATCTAATCATCAATTACGGTCCGGATCCAAGGATGATAGATTCTAAGGGTTCGATGACAGCTACCCTCGAACAAACTTGAACCATCTTCCATGCCAAAAAGCAATTTTTTAAGGGGATAAGCTTTTTAGCCCGGAATACTTTTTTTAGTCTTCTTTATAATATTCCCGGATAATTTAACCGATATAATCAAACAGAAACGGGTCTCTATGCTAAGTAAAAAAACCACACTCACCGGGCGGCAAAAAGCTGCTGTATTTTTGATAGCAGTAGGTAGTGAAGTCTCAACAGAAGTCTTCAAGCATCTCAGGGAAGATGAAATCGAGCAGATAACCTTTGAAATTGCGCGATTAGATAAAATTACTCCGGAAGACAAAGAAAAAGTCCTGATTGAATTCAACGAACTCATGATGGCACAGGGCTTCATTACCAATGGTGGTATTGATTTTGCCCGCTCTCTTCTGGAAAAAGCCCTCGGAAACCAGAAAGCGATTGATATTATCAACCGCTTAACCTCTTCTTTGCAGGTCCGACCTTTCGACTTTGTGAGAAGAACAGATCCGGCCCAGTTATTAAACTTTATACAGGGTGAACACCCTCAGACTATCGCCCTCATTTTATCCTATCTGGATCCTAATAAAGCCGCTCAGATTCTCTCTTCTTTGCAGCATACGATCCAGGCAGACGTGGCAAAACGGGTTGCAACCATGGACAGGGTGAGTCCGGATGTGCTTCGAGAAGTAGAAAGAGTTCTGGAACGAAAACTTTCTACCCTTGCTTCGGAAGACTATACTACAGCGGGTGGTATCGATTCGGTAGTGGAAATTCTGAACAACGTTGACCGGGGAACTGAGAAAACCATTATTGAAGCCCTCGAAGAAGAAGACCCGGAATTGGCCGAAGAAATCAAGAAACGGATGTTCGTGTTCGAAGACATTGTCCTCTTAGATGACCGTGCTATCCAAAAAGTAATGCGCGAAGTCGACAACCAGGAACTTGCCAAAGCCCTGAAATCGGTGGATAGCGAGGTACAGGATAAGATCTTCAAGAACATGTCCAAACGTGCCGCCCAGCTTTTACGGGAAGATATGGACTTCATGGGTCCTGTACGCTTAAAAGATGTGGAAGATGCCCAGCAGAAAATTGTAAACATTATTCGGAAACTGGAAGAAGCCGGAGAAATCGTGGTGGCCAGATCCGGAGAAGACGAACTTATTGTTTAAGTTTTCCTTTCAATAATAAAATTTTTCTTGTATATCTACTGTTCTATTGTATTATATCAGACGATTTTTTTCTTAGATATAAACAATGGAACTAATACTGGCTATAGATGGAGAGCATCGTTCGCTTATTGAATTGGAAAGTATGCTCAGGGGACTTCGGTTCCGAATTGTTGCAACAGATGACTACGAAAAAGGAATCTACTACAGCCGTTCGGGTTCCCCGGATATTATTCTTCTGGGTCTCAGCATGGAAAGGCGAGAATCTATAGAATGTATCGTTAACCTGAAAAAAGAAGCCATTTCCAGCGATATTCCAATTCTTGGAATGTTTTCCAATAAGAATGAAATGTTTATAAATAAAATAAAACGTTTCGGTCTGAATGATTTTTTTTTAAAACCCCCGGAGAAAAAAACTCTCCTGAAACTAATAGCCGAAAACCTGAAGCTTTCTAAAGAAAAGGAAGCCAAATCAATTTTAGAAAGAAGAACCCACATTCTTGTGGAACAACCCACAAACGACAGAACCAGCATTGCTTTTAAATCGGGACTTTTAAAATATGTTTTTCCGGAAATACGCACAGTTTTTAATGCAGAATTTCTAAATAGCATCATGCAGGATAAAATCTGTCTGGACTTGCGTGATATACCTAACCTGGAAACGCGGGAGCTGAGTATTCTTGAACTCCTTGTCTCAACCTTTGGAGAAAAAAAAATTTCTGTAGTCGCCGGAAAACACATAGGACTTATTCTAACTCAAACCAACCTGGATGAAAGGGTGAATCTTTTCATGACCACAGATGAATATGAAACATTTTTAAAAAGTAATATTTAAAAAGCCGGAAAGTGTTAAGAGCTCCGGTTCTGTTTTAAGAAGAATACATATAATTTTCAAATATTTAAAGTTTTACAAGTCAATTTTAAATCATTGACAGAAACCTTTTTCGCTAAGTACCTTTATATAAAGTATATAACCCTTATGATATATTACTATTTTTAGATAAAGGTGAATACAAAAACTACTGGTTTGAAACGGGAAGTCCTTCTTTTTTGATAAAATTAATCGAGGAAAATCAGTAAAATCCCATTCAGATTGAACATATAGATTTATCCGAACAGGAACTCGGAGCTTTTGATGTTAATCAAATTCGTTTAGAGACGATTCTCTTTCAGACGGGTTACTTAACTATTAAAGAAAAATTTACTGTTGGTGCTAAGATTTTTTACTCTCTCTCCTATCCTAATCTCGAAGTAAAAATGAGCCTGACAGAAGTAATCCTATCTTATTTATCCGAAAGTCATAAGACCAATAAAAATCTCATCGAATTATACAATACATTAACCATTCCTAATTTATCAAAGTTAAAGGATTTGTTTTACTCCTTCTTTGCCTCAATCCCTCACGACTGGTATAGAAAAAACACCTATCTCCCGAAAACAAGGAAATCTACCTTGTCGGCGTGGAATTCTCCAGAGATGAAAAGAATATTACGAATTATGAATGGGAAAAATTGACATCGAGTAACCGCATATTGCCCGTAACCGCATATTGCAATACGCGGCTACGGAATCCCATACATTTCCCAGAACTTACCATTGGGCGTTTTGCCATCGCCTTCTTTGGAATATTCCGGCTTTAAGCCATTCACGTAGTACATCTGTACCATGCCTTTGTTCTTGGCCGCAACCTCTCCGCGATATTCGCAGTTGAAAAGATGATTTATCAGGTTATAGGTCGCGCCACTGATATTGATTTTTCCCGGAGTGCTGCTTGACTCCATGCGGCTGGCTGTGTTCACGGTATCGCCCCAGACATCATAAGCAAATTTCTTTTCGCCAATTACACCGGCTACCAGTGGCCCGGAGTGGATGCCGAGCCGAAGTTCCCAGTAAGAGAAACCTTTTTCTTCTTTCAATTTTTTCATCATATTCATGAAGTTCTGAATTTCCAGAGCTGCAAGCACGCAGTCTATAGCATGTGTCTTATTTTGTTTCGGTATGCCGCCAGCACACATGTAGCTATCGCCTATTGTCTTGAGTTTTTCCAGATTGTATCTTTCGCTTATCTTATCAAACTGCACAAAACAGGCATCCAAATCCTTTACTAACTCCTGTGGTGTAAGTTTTTCTGCAATCTGGGTAAAACCTTTGAAGTCGGTAAACATGACAGAAACAGATTCAAATAAAACAGGTTCTGAATAACCTTTCTCTTTTAGTTCCTCGGCTACTTCTTCCGGCAAAATATTGAGAAGAAGTTTTTCGGATTTTTGTCTTTCAGTTTCGGTTTGTTCTAAAAGTTTTGCATTATAGATGGCACCAACAATCTGGTTACAAAAACCTTCAATTTTTCGAATATTTTCTCTTGTTAATTGAACATCAGAATGGTGAGATGTAAAATAAGCAAGACCAATAGCTTCATTTTGTATTATTAATGGTACAATTAAAAATGATTTTAATTGTATGTATTCAATAAGAGTTTTATCAAATTCTGATGGAAAACCTCCTTTCTTTTTTACTTTCCAAAAAAAAGTTTTCTTCTTGCTATACGTCCTATAAGGAACACCACCCTCTTTATTTAGAGGGACTTTCAAATTTTTAACAAAGTCTACCTGATCTTCAGTCAGGATATTTGAATAATTTCCGATTTTTTTCGTTATGAAAGAATCCTTTTCAAGTAACTGAATAAAACCAAAGTCTATAGAAAAAGTTTGAACGATAAATTCAAAGATTTCATCGAGAATCGGATCCAATGAAGACATAGAATTAATCTTTTTAATAAAACTATTCAAAGCTTCTATTTCTTCTTTTTGTTTCTGGGTTTCATTTTGAGATTGAATGGCTTTTTCTTTTTGGATTTCTGTTTCTTTTCTTGCCTTTTCTGTTTCCTTCAAAAGCTCTGCATTATAAATTACACCTGCAATCTGGTCAGAAAATCTCATCAATTTATTTACCATTTCCGGGTCCTTATCTTTTATGGGTTTAACAGAAGAAGCTAATAATATACCGATTACCTCATCCTGTAAAATGAGAGGTATATGATAAACTGATCTTGCTTTAGCTTTGAGAACCAGTTGAAGATCGAGTCTATTTACAGTAAAAGTTTTATTGTTATAATCATTTCTCATCCTTCTCTGTTTGGAATCGAGAATGATTGATATATCCGACAAAAACAGTGGTTCTCTCGTTTGATAAGTTATGAAAAGAGTTCCTAAATTTTCATTTAAAGGTTTTCGGAAGTTTATAAAGTATTTTTGGTCAACATTGGAAAACTCAAATTGGCTCATATTTTCACTGGAGTAGATTTCATTTTTTTTCTTATCAATTAAAAGTATCCAGGTATTGGTAAGTTCAAAAGCCTGATGTAAATACTGAAAAATATTTTCGAAGATTAGATTGATATTATTACTCGAATTAATGAGTTTCGTAAATTCATTTAATTTTTCTGTTTCAAGATGTGCTAACAGTGCTTTTTCTTTTTCAATTTCAGCTAGTTTCTTTGTTTCTTCTGAGAGTGATTTTAGAAATTGAATTTGGATGGTACCCGAAATATGCTCACATAAATTTGTGATTTCCTTAATATTTTTTTTGTTCAAATCAAGATATTTTTTTATATACGATGTAAACATCGCAATTCCAATTGTATTATTCTGTACAATCAGGGGGACTAATAAGAATGAGTTCAATTCTAATTTTTTTATCAATTCCCTATCAAATTCTACTCCCGGGTAATCTCGTGCAAAAAGGTCTTTAAAATATTTTGAATTTACATAAGTCGATTTTTGTCTCTGAAAAGTTTTAAAGATTATTCCTCCATTTTCATTTAAAGGAACTTTTATTTGTTTACTATAAGCTTTTGTGACTGATGATGCTGTATAAGAATTCTGTGCGGCAGAAAAAAGTTCATTTTTTTTCATATCTTTTAATAGTATCACGCTTCCATCTAACTCAAATTGTTTTTCAAAATATTTTATAAAAATATCCAGTATTTCCTGGAGATCGGCAGTGGAATTTGCAATTTTGGTAAACTGGTTGATCTTTTCGATTTTTTCATTTACTAATTGAGTTTCTTCAATGGCTGATAAAGCTTTTTCCTTTTCTTCCTGCACCAACTGTAGAAGATTCGAACTGTGAATGATACCAACGCAGCAATTCCCGCTTTAGAGTACAAGGCTTCTTTAAGCCTGTTTTTTAATCCATAACTTCCGGATTTCCTTCGAGGAAAAGAACCCAAAATACTTATGTATAGTAAAAATTGAGCTAAAATCATAGTAAAATTAGTACAAGGAAAAATGAATGAATAGCTCCTTCAGAAAATTTTTCACTGTTTTTAAAAATCTCGCTATGATGAATTTTCTCCTATAGAAATATTTGCTTTAAATCCATAAGCAATAGCCTGGAATAGTTGCTCCATAGATGAAAATTCAAATATTTCAAACAAGTTTCTTATCTTTTGCCAGAACAATCTTTTTGCATGAAAAGTTCCAAGTGCTTTTCGAAATAATGCACAGCTTGATTGTTGGATCTGATCTACAAGAAAAGCAAGTATCATAAGAGTTGCAAAGTTATTAGACAAATTCTTACTGCCATGTCCATAATTGTGTTCAAAGTGATAACCCTGATTTTTCAGAGTATTGAAGGTTTCATTTTCTATCTTCCATCGTGCTCTCGCGATTCGCATCAATTCATAAGCATTTTCTTTTGTAATTTCAATATCTGTAACCCAGCTAAAAGCAATCATATGCTCTTTTTTATCAACCTGCTTATACTCAAGAACATTGACTTTGAGTTCTGAAGTCTCATTTAAAGAAATTTGGTTTGTAAAAGAAAAGTAATGAGAAAATCTATCTTTCTCTATACAGAATTGCTCTGTCTTTTTTAATTCCTGTAGCTTATCAAGTTGATTGTAAAGGTGTTTGTGATTTTTTTCTTTTGCACCTATGATAAAGGATAGATTCTTCTCTTTCAGTAATTCAATGTGGGGAGCATTTGAAAACAGAGAATCCTCTACAAATATTGTTTTTAAATGAGGATGCTCTCTTCTAAAATCTTCAATAAATCGTTTAGAGGCGTTTAACTCACAGTCATTTTTTGTTTTCCCATCTTCGTTTGTAATAGGTTCAAACATAAGAGGGATAACTTCTTTCTTATCCGGATGCACAATACAGGCACCATACATCATATGCTGGTAGAGAGTTCCACTTTTCTTATTCTTTACAAGACAGGATTTACAATGAATTTTCTCTGAGGAGAAGAATCCGGTTCCGTCTCCGGAAAGAATATAATAATCATCAAGGACACGATAAGATTCGAGAACCTTGCCACGCTGAAGTTTTGAAAAAAGGTTTTTATATATTTTCCTGAAAGCTCCTGTTGAAACTTCATCAACAATTTCTCTCATTTGAGTGTCAGAGGGTATCTCTTGAATCTTGTATATACTTTGAAGATTTTTATTCTTCACTTTTTCTCTTTCAAACTCAAGAAGCGATGCGTTCTTTTGAGAAAAGATAGCAAAGGCTGACATCAAAGCATCTGTTAGGGAAATCGAAGGATTGACTCTGTGGTCCGGGATTTTAGAAAATTCTTCCCGAATTGTTTGATAAAGTCCATCTGCTGATAAATCTACCCGTGCGTGTAACTCGTTTTTGGCTGGCATATAGTCAAAAAGACTATATCCCTGCACAGGTACAAGCGATTTTTGATGAAAAAGTTTACGAAAGCTTTCCCTGTAAACCCAAAAATCTTAGCCTTATCTGCCTGTTACAAGCAAAGCGGGAATTGCTGGTTTTGGGATTAAAAGAAGAACTTCTTTCATATTTTTATATATAATTTGGAATAATTATAAAATAACAAGTTTCTTTTTGAATAATTGACAAAAATCTTTTACGCTAAGAATCTCATATATTATGAAGAAGCTCTCTCTCGGTGTGCAGATGTTTTCTGAAATGATCGAAAGCAATCTATATTATATAGATAAAACGTAATTTATCAAAAGTGATCCTGAATTTTTATTCGAGAAGAATTTTATCTTAACTTCAAAAAATAAAAGTTGTTCTTCCTGCTGATAAAAACAAACAAAATTTCTGATTTACAGATTCCTTTCCCTATTTATTCTAAAACCGAAAGCCATGAATCGCTATTTTAATACATCCGGTCCGAACCATCCCTGGGAGCATTATACATTGATGCGCCCCGACTTAATTGCAAAAGGAAAAGACCTTGTTTATAAGAGCCGATATTTTACTATATGGGCACCGAGACAGACCGGCAAAAGCACTTATTTTCGTTTACTTGCCGATGAACTGGAAAAAGAAGGGTATAGAGTTTGTTATGTCAATCTGGAGAACTTTAGAGGTTCCCGTCAAGATGAGTTTTTTGAATTTTTAAATATTCATTTTGTAGAGTTCTGGCAGGAGAATCTTGGGATTACATCTTTTGTAGACTTCACAAATAAAATCTTACTCAAGAAAGATAAGAAGTTTGTCTTTATCTGTGACGAAATTGAGGGCTTGAATTCCGACTTTCTCAATCAATTTTTACATACAATCCGTAATGTCTATCATTCCCGCACCAACCATTCTTTAAAATCCGTCATCCTTGTGGGAGTGACCAATATCACCGGAATCATTCAGGACAATGCCAGTCCTTTCAACATAGCCGATGAACTCGATGTGCCTTATTTTACCGATGAAGAAACTGTAGAACTTTTAGAACAACACGAAAACGAAACCGGGCAGGTCTTTGCAGATGACGTTAAGAGAAAGATAAGTGAAATTACCGCCAACCAGCCCGGACTTGTGAATGGCTTTGCCCGTCAGCTTGTAGAACGTTGTTCCGACAAGAAAGAAATAACACTAAGCGATTATCTAAAAGTAGAGGACTGGTATCTCACCGAAGCCATTGATAAAAATGTAGCTAATATTATAAACAAAGCCAGTAAGCATAGAAAATTCGTGGAAGAACTGTTGTTTATCGAAAGAACGATTCCATTTGCTATCGGTCGGAAGGCAATAAAAGAATTATACGCAGCTGGTTTAATTAAAAAAGACATCAACGGAAATGTTGAGTTCTGGGTTCCATTATATAAAAAAAGATTGTTTGATGAGTTCTTTCCCTATTCCAACGGAGAAGCAGATCGCATTGCGGGTAATATTCCATTATACGACATTGTATTGGATGAAAAGAAAGAATTTCATCTCGATAAGTTAATTGAGAATTACAAAGAATACATTGCCCGCAGGAGCTTTCGTCCCTTTCGGGAAAAAGACGAGGTAAGCGGAGAATACAAGTCTATCCCCGAAGCGGTGATGGTGTATAGCTTTGAAACCTATATTCAATCTTTCTTACAGATGATAAACGCCAAAAGCTACCGTGAAGCCCAGGCTTCCTTAGGAAATACAGATATACTTATCCATCTCTACGGCAAAGAATATTTGATTGAAGTAAAAGTTTATCGCTATGATAAGCAGTTTCAGGATGGGAAGAAACAGTTGGCTTACTACTGCAAGTCACTCGGCTTAAACGAAGGTGTTTATCTGGTCTTTGTTCCGAATAACATTCTCTATCCCGAACGAGCCAAAGAAGGCGTGGAGAACATTGAGGGGGTGGCAATCAAAGTTTTTCTTGTGCGCTATGATGAAGAGAAAGAGTTCGGGATTCGGTGATAAAGCCGTAGCCGCGTATTGCCGTAGCCGCGTATTGCAATACGCGGCTACGGAATCCCATACATTTCCCAGAACCTGCCGTTGGGAACCCTGCCTTCTTTATCCTTCGAAAATTCGGGTTTTAGGCCGTCCACGTAGTACATCTGTACCATACCTTTGTTCTTGGCTGCCACATCTCCCCTGTATTCACAATCAAAAAAAACCTTCACCAGTCCGTATGTGGCACCACTGATATTGATTTTACCCGGTGTGCCGCTTGATTCCATACGACTTGCGGTATTCACCGTATCGCCCCAGACATCATAAGCAAATTTCCTCTCACCTATAACACCGGCAACTAACGGACCTGAGTGGATGCCAAGCCGAAGTTCCCAGTAGGGAAAACCCATTTCTTCTTTTAAGCTTTTCATCATATTCATAAAATCCTGAATTTCAAGAGCAGCCAATATGCAATCTATAGCATGGGTTTTATTCTTACGAGGAATTCCTCCGGCACACATATAGCTGTCACCTATTGTCTTCAGCTTTTCTAAATTATATTTTTCGCTGATTTTATCAAACTGCACAAAACAGGTGTCTAAGTCTTTCACCAGTTCCTGGGGTGTAAGCTTTTCTGCAATCTGGGTAAAACCTTTGAAGTCGGTAAACATAACGCTGACGGATTCAAATAATACTGGTTCGTAAGAACCTTTTTCCTTTAATTCTTTGGCTACATCTTCTGGAAGGATATTTAATAACAAGTTTTCTGATTTTTGACGTTCCTTTTCAGTCAATTCATAAAGATGGGAATTATTCACAGCAATAGCTAATTGCTCACAAAGAGACTCACAAAAATGAATCTCATCTTTGGATAGTTTATTTAATCCACCAAATTTATTTATATGCATAATTCCTTTCACATCCTCTTGAACGATTAAAGGAATCTGAAAGATAGTGGTTAGTTTTAATTTCTCGATAAAGAATGTATCAAATCGAGAAGAACTATTTTTCATTAGTAACCCGGCATGTCTTAAATACGTAGTCCTTTTTTGGGAAAAAGTAAGGTAGGGAGTGCCGGCTTCCGGTTTGATAGGATAAATTGTCATTGTCAGAAATAGATTTTGTTCCTGCGTAAGATATCCTGCACTACAGCGGACAAAAAATTCATTTTTATCGGGATTGACTAACTGCAATATAAATAAATCCGCACCGATTTTTTTAAACAATTCTGTAACCGCCATAGTAAAGGTTTCTTCTAATATATGACTGGAGTTAATTGTTTTGGCAAATTCATTTAAAAACGTTGTTTCTTTTTGTGCAATTAAAGCTTTCTCTTTTGCTTTTTCTGCAATCAATTGTGCATCCTTTAATTCTTCTTCAGCCCACTTTTGTTGAATAATACCTGCCATCACATTGACAATAGAACTTAAAACCTTTTCTTCTTTTTGAATCCGAATATGTCCCTCATTAACGTATAGATTCAAAACTCCTAATAAATTATGATGATAGAGAATCGGAATACAATAATGCCCGTGGGGTTCGATCTCCGGGTAAGTAACATTATGGTCTTCATCGAGTTGATTTCTATAAATTATTCTTTTTTCGGAAGCAGCTTTTCCGCAGAAGCAAAACCCGAGAGGTAGATATGCACAAGCGGAAAGTAAATGTTCATGCAAACCAAAATTAGAGATCATGATTAGATGTTCCGAATTCTTGTCTTTTAAAAAAATACTTCCCTTATCAGCTGCTATCCATTCTAAGGAGAGAATTATTTTTAAGATTTTATCCATCTGTTCATTTAAAGAAATGTTTTGGAGGGAAATTTCTAAAATGGAATTTAAAACTTTTTGTACATTATAATTGTCTTCGATCTCTCTGCTTTGAATTTCTAATTGTAAAGTCCTCTCTGCTACTTTTTGTTCCAGGGAACTGTTTAATTTTTCTAAGTCGTTACTTAAGTTTTCTGAAATATTAAATGCACTGGAAAACCGCATGGAAAGAACCGCTGCTTGAGAAAAAATAAACCCGAATAAACCAGGAGCAAATAATGGAATTGATTCTATGATAAGTTGTGCATGCAAGATATCATGAATAATAATCACAAAGAAAAATAAAAAACCACCCAAAAAGGTTTTCGCTCCCTGCCTTCTGTTAAGAGTAGCTTTTACTAAACCATAAATGGTAAAAAAAGATGTGATAAGTATATAGACCTGAATACTTGTAGTAGTTTTAGTATAATAAAAGGAAGATAATAAAAGAATCGGAAGGGTAAATAGGTATCCCACCCATACAAATCCCTTTCTCACTCGATTTGTATATTCTTCAGGAAAGATATAGTATATGAAGTTTACAAAGACCGGAACTAGTAATACTAAACTTATATATTCTAAAAAAGTTAATGGCTTATAACTATTTGGAACCAACCTCTCTAAATACTTTTCTCCGGTTAAAAGTATGCGAATAGAAATCAGGATACAATAAATACCAAACCAGAGAGTGGAGGGATCTTTTTTTCGTAAAAAATAAAGTCCAAAATGGTATAGACCCATAATTAGAATGGAGCCTAATAGGAAAAAGTCAATAATGGCAGTCCTTTGAATCCGATTAGACAGAGTATGGTAATCTCCTACTTGAATCGGATGCCAGATTCCACCTCCATATCCATTATGATGATTAGAAACTTTAAATATAAGCTCTATTGTTCTTGTTTGATTCTTCCTTAGAATATTTTCTTTATCCAGGAGAACCAGTTTGGGATTAAAACCGGGAATAGTTGATTCTTCCTTTTCGGACACATTTCCACCTGAGACGTGTCTTTTCCCGTTTACCCAAAACTCGTATGCAGTGCCGATGTTAGATATTTTGACTCCCAATAGTCCGGGGGATTCAGGTAATAACACCCGTAATCGATAGGTTCCATATCCCTTTGCCCCCATGGGTCACGACCGGAATGGTCACGACCATTCCCTACGAGGGGAATAAATTCCATTGGATAAAATTCCCATTCTCCATCCACTTTTATGGGTTCTCCATTCCAGTTGCGGAGGTCAATTACACCGTTTTCTGCCTTAGAAGGGCTGGAATCTTTATTTTTACAATGAATAGTAAATGATAATAGGAGAAATAAAAATACAAAATGAATCTTCATATTTTAGAAAAATTTTCCCTGACTATTTAAAATTTGCAAGCTAATTTTAAATCATTGACAGAAATCTTTTTCGCTAAGTACCTTTATATTATTAAAAAGCTTCCACTCGGTGTGCAGACATTTTCCGAAATGATAGAAGACAATCTCTATTACGTGGATAAAAGTAGTTTTGTTCGACAGCTTGTCGATGCCGAGAAATATTACTTTCTCTCCCGCCCGAGACGATTTGGTAAGAGCGTATTTATTGATACACTGAAAGAAGCTTTTTAAGGGACTTAATCTGAAGAAAAACTGGGACTGCCAAAAGAAACATCCGGTTATCAAAATTAGCTTCAGTGGTGGCATTATGCAGACCCCAAAACAGGTCGAAGAAATCATCCAGGGCATACTTCGCTATAACCAAAGAAATCTTAATATAAGCTGCAAAAAAGAGTTATCCTCATCTATTTTGTTTGAAAGAATTAATTGAAAAGTAGTATAGAAAACTACAAGGAAAAAGTCGTAATTCTCATCAATGAATAGTAAGCGTTAAAATATACCCACCTTGAAATAATAAAAGAATTATGCGAAAGTAAAAGCATAATGGAACATGAAAAAAGATTAGAACATCTATCAAACTGGCAGCGAAGCGGGTTGAGTATGTCTGACTACTGTCGGAAAAATTCTCTTCCAGTATCTACACTACGAACCTGGAAGTCAAAATACTTACCATCCAAAGAGTTATGGAAAGAAGGAAGAATCAAAACTGAATCAAAAAACTTTTCACAAGTAGCCGAGGAAGCAAGTCTGGAAATAGAGATACCGATTAATAAAGAGTTTAAAATTACAATAAGGTATTACTCATGATATTTAGAAATCCACAGAGATTAAAGATATATTTTTATAAGTGCACCGGAAATACAGCGGGATATTAATGGGTTATGTTTCTCGTCTACCAATTGAAGAAGATAAATATCGGTATCCATTTTTGTAAAAAGTTCTAAAACAGCATAGTTAAAAACTTCATCAAGACTTAAACTTGAGTTTACAATTTTAGAAAAATTTTCCCTGACTATTTAAAGTTTTGCAAGCCAATTTTAAATCATTGAGTATCCGCTTAAAAAATCAAGAGGGATTCTTTACATGTAAACAAGTAAGTAGGCTATTTACGGAATTGTTGACACCTTTAAAAAGTTTTGCCGTCATGTTCTAAGAAGAACAGTAGATAGAAGCAAAAGAAAGTATAAAATTTTAAAAACAGACAGCCATGTCAGTTTTTTTTCTTGATTATTTTGGAAAGACTTGTAAAATAAGGTACAAGTAAAGGTCATGGAAAATGAAGATGCTAAAACGAATATTCAAACTTCTGTTACTAATTTTTATCCTGAGCTATTGCAGCGATAAAGCTAAAAAAGAGATAACCAACCCCTTCCTTTTTTCAGATGGGTTTGATTACTCCAAACCCCTACAGTTTTTTAACCTACTCGACCCCTTTCCTGTTCTAAAAAAAGGATTAAGCAGTGTCGATGTCAATGGCTTTAACACCGAGTTGGATAAGGCTCTGCGAAAAATTCACCCGAAAGACATAAGCGGTTCTCTCAGGGCCCTACAATTTACCCTGCTTTCGGCCCGAAGCGAATTACAGAACACCCTGACTCATACGGCCAGTCTTTTGGAAAGGGCCAGAACCGTAGACCCGGTTTCTTACAATGCCCTGAGCCCCATGATGGAGCGTCTGCGGAACTATTCCAAACCGGTCATACGCGGGCTTCTTCCGATTTCTGCCGCTCACTTAATCAATGAATATAACACGAAAAGTTCGGCGACGATTCAAAAACAATTTAATGATTTTGCTACCGAACTGGAATCCAAGAACACGAAAGACCTGCTTATAAAAGCGGAAGATATAGCACATAAAGGTCTCAGTACCAACAAAAATGTGCGTTCCGGTCTGGAAACTCTTCTGAACGGATTGGTGCATTCAACTATCATCACAGATAAGTCGATTAAATCGGACTTGATTTCCATGATGGGAGATCTCGGAGAAGTAACCCAGAAGAAAGCCGGTTTTTCTGATTCCAAGTCTCCCGAAACCGTTTTTAAAGAACTCATTATCAATTTAGAAGATTATAATACAATTGGAGGAGCAAATTATACCTCAGAGTACAGCAATGCCAGCCATTCCAGTGAATTTGAAACCCTGCTGGTAGATCTCTTTAAAGAAGTACGAAAACTTATCATTCCCGATACTTCCGTGATGAAAAATTCGGTGATTCTCACCGATGAATTGGCTAAAACTCTCGCTCTCATGAGTTTTACTTCTACCCTTACAGGTGTAGAAGATTCTCTTAAAGACCTGATTCGTCTCGATATTAAGGGAAAAGACCGCTCCTACTCCAATAATGGTAGTCTGAAAACTTCAGCTCTCGAAACCCTATTTTTCATGCTTTCAATTGTGGATTCTTTCGGATACGTCTGGGATACAACAGATAATTGTAATAACAGTGCAACCTGTAATAACTACATTACCGGAGCCACCGGCGGAGAAATGACAGTAGGCGATACCCTCTGGTCTTTGCAATCCGTCCTTCGTAGTGCCGATACGTTTAATTTTAAGAATATTCTAAAACTTAATGCAGAGAGTCGCAATGTCTTCAAAAATAATATAGAACTTTCGACTACAGCCGGAACAGAAGTGAATATTAACACCCGCGTACTTCGCCTTTTAGAGACAGAGTCCATTGGTTCCACGAAACCCATCACCGAAGCCGCCACGGATCCTGTCTATGCCAAAACTACTCCCTGGGTGATGAACTGGGTCAAGCGGGTTTTGTTTGAAGGTTACGGCCCCTATTATAATAAGAACAAGAAAAATGCGAACGGAGACAATGTTGCCCTGAATGGAGAAACCCTGAAATACAAGAGTACCTGGAAAACCGGGGATTATAAAATTTGTCTGGAAAAAGACGCAAGCGTTGCCCTGGCCGATAGATACCGCTGGGTCGGACTCGGAGGTAGAGAAAGCGACGGAACAACAATTGCTCATCCGACCGGTGCCTGTACGACTTTTCCGACTCCTCCTACAAGTTCCAGTTGGACCTATACCATTCAGGAGATTACAAAAACCGATTCCGAAAGAGCGGTAGATTCGGATGAAGAAGCCCTTTACAAAAACTTCCAGTGGCTTCTGTATGAAAAACGGTTTGTAGTGATCATTCCAACCCGTGCCAAATTATCCAGCACAGTTCCATTTGAAGAGGGACTTTTTATTATAGCTATAGGCAACGGTTTAAAAGGTATGATGGGCCTAAAACCCAATTGTGGTCCGAATAATTCCCTTACCGATTGCGGAGACTATAATGGGGTCTGGAATTCAGATACAAGCACAGCTAAAACCCTCCGCTTAAAACAATACAATGCACTCAATACCGATCTGGCGACCTTCTCCAGTGTACCGGGAGACTCGGTGCTTTTAATCGAAGGCTGGGGCTATGGTTCTTCCGGAATATCAAGTAGTCTCACAACATCTCTTGTTCTTCCAAGCCTTGTTTTTAACCTCTTAGTACCGAGTCCCTCTCTGGTTTTCGGTATGATTCCCCCCGTTCTTTCTCAGAATTTTGATGTGCTGGAGCGTTTGAGTTTTTTAACTTCGGATGTAGTGAAACCGGCGGATACGGCGAACTACTGGGAAAAACGTAATAAACTCCTGCCCCTGATTGCAGGCCTTGCAAAAGTTTTAGACGACCAGGTGGATGTGGCGAATAGTAAAAATCCCTTTACTCTGCTTGTGGGTTTGAGTAAGGTTTTAGCCAGACCGAATATCTTTTCTACTCCGGATCCGGTATCATCCGGCAACCTGTCTTTACCGGTTGCTAATCCTGCACCTCCGACAATTCCGAGCGTGCGGATTAAAATGAGCTCCACGAGTTACGGAATCCGTACACCGAATGCCCTGATTTCTGATTATTATCCCAATGACACCCTGAGACCTGTTATCAGCCTTCTATCCGAGAACGAGCGTAAATACCAGGATGGACTTTTAAACCTCCTATCTAAAACTGATTTACTGACCAAACTCATCAATGCCTTTGCCAAGTTGGGTGCGAGTGATAAAAAGGAAGGCCGGGATCTCATTATCTCCGGTATCCAGACCATTGTAAAAGAAATTAAAGTAAGCTCGGACTCTCCGACTGTTGAGCAGTATAACCTGCAAACCTATATCAATGAAAAAGCCGTGGAACTCGCGGCTTACCCGGATTCTCGCTCTACAGACACAACTGATGCAAGCTGGAATGGAGTTAATGATTCGGTACAATTTGTACGAGATTATTTCGGAACGAGCTCCCCCTACTCCCTGATTAAAAGTGCTGACTTTGCTATTGATATGATTTCGGAAATTCCTCCGAGTTCGGAGGAAATCAAACACCTTCTAAACGTAGCTGCCACATTATTTGTAAATACAGATGGAACAAGACCCTACCAGTTAACCGACATCCTTACAAAACAGCTTTCCCCTCTCATCCGCCAGATTGCCCCCTACGGACGAAATATCTTTGCTATGATGGGAAGCCTTGGTGAGCCGGGAAGTTATATATCCTTTCTTGAAACCCAGATGACCATCGGAACCTTCAAAATAGTAGATTTATTGTCAGATACAGAAAGGTTATTAAAGTCTAATATGATACAGACAAAAACAGAAGACGGTGATTCTCTTCTATACTCTTCGGGTGTATTGCTCAAGGCATTTGCCGACATCAATGAATTTGGAAAGAAATTAGATACGAAAGGATTTCCTTTTGCGGATAGTTTAAATAAGAATGATGACGATACCTACTGGCAGAGGTTGAATATTATTCTTAGTGAGAAATGATTTAGCTAAATTATGAATGGAGAAAAACGATGAAAACGAAAAAATTAAGCTTAACAATTGGAAAATTTTTATTCTTGAGTGTAGCTTTTACCTTTTTAACAGCCTGTAACGAGAAAATGAAAGCACCTGACATTTTACCCCTGGCCTTACAGGGACAGAAGTTAGATGCTTATACAGAACCTCTGGATAGCGAAGAAAATCCTACGACGGGCAAGACAACAGACCCCGGTTCAGTAGAATTCTATGTGGAAACGGATACAACAGGTTCGAGTACCTGTACGGCCAATACGGAACCTCCAACAAGCTTCGGAGAAAATGGCCCGGAAGCCTACTTTCGAGTTTGTGATACCTCTGAAGTTGATCGTTACAAGAGTCTTGAGATTATCTTTTCTCATGCAATGAAACAGGCGAAAGACCCTTTGAATCCGGAAGAAGGAAGCGTGGAAGCGAATTTCTCAATAACGGGTAAAACCGCAGGTGCCCTTTTGGGACCGGGTGGAGGTGGTACATTTATCTGGAGAAGTCCGAGACGACTTATCTTTGACCCTTACAAGGAACTGAACTCTTCCGAGACTTACACTTTAAGTATCAGTGCAGGAGCTCTTACGGAAGATGGAAAAGCTCTCAAGGCTTTTTCCAAAGAGTTTACAGCCTCTCACGATTACCTGTTGAACGTATCGGTAAACCAGGGAGTAAACAACTATACTCTAGGTGGAGTCGATGATGTGACCCTGGAGAAGGATGAAGGTGCGATTATCCTCAACACAAATTTTGTGAATACCGCAAATGTGTTTGATACTATCCAAAAGGTTCAATTGAAGAAAATGGGAAATACGGAACTGGCAGTGGATATTTGTTTAGAACCCTGTTCTTCTCTTGCTTCTCCTATGGACTTAAGTAGCACTTCCCTTCCTCCGAGTATAGGCGGAAACACCTACTACTACGAAATCAACACCAAGTCAGGAAAGACCTATAAGAGGTACTTTAGTTTTAACTATGGTGATGTGAACACAGAAGTGAACGGACTCGTAAAAAATGTAGCTTCCGGTGTATTAGATGAAGCTCACATGGTTCAATTTTTAAAACGAGTAGTAGAAAGATTTACTGCTAATGATTTCAAAGTAACCGGGAAAACATTTAATGACTTTGCCGGCTTACCCAAATCCAACGCGAAAAATACAACAAAGTGTATTAACTATAGTGATGGCGAAGCGAATTTTCAATTCGTTAAAAGTTATGGTGATAACCCCGATGGAGGTTATTGCGGACCGAATGGAAATGAAGGTCTATTTGTAGGAACCTATAATGGTATTTTAAGTTTTTGGAGTAATTCTTACTTCGATATGGATGTTTATGTGGGCTCTATCAGTATTCCGGGTTTAACCGATGGGAATGATACTGTGAAAGCCGAAATGGTGGTAAACTCCGATGGCGAAATGGGAATCGACTTAAAAGGAAGAAAAGCTTATATTACACTGAATGTGATTGCAAGAAATAGAAGTACTCTTGGCCTTGTAATTCCTTCCGGAAGTAAATTTTTCTTCTCAACGAATATTACTCTAAATGGTTCAGACAATAGTTTACGGCTTGCCAGGGCCAGAACCGCACTGGGTGTAAATTCTGAAGGAGTTTTAAACCTTGCAATCAATACTCCTCATGTTCCTACTGATCCCATAAACGGAAATTTCTATGTAGATGGATGGGTGCAAAACCTTGTAGTAGGAAACATGGAGCTAATCAAGTCTACAAGCTGGGCCGCCGATCTTTTAGAACCTATAACTGAGATGATAGCCAATGGCCTCGTTCCTCAGGTAAAAGGAGCTATCACCCAGAATATGCTCAAAGATGTGGTGCAAAAAATCGCACCGGATGTCTTGAACGCAGTTGTGGGAAATTTAAAAACAGAAGGTGTAACCATTGCCCTTCCTGATTATTTGCCGGCACCTCTCGGAGGCTATCCTTTAAATGCAAAAATCCAGCTTTCCAGTGACGCCAGGGTGAGACATGATGGAACCAACAAAGCCATAGTAGCCTCCGTTCATACGGGAATTACAGCAGCCACACCAAATACGAATCCACGTTCTCACTCTGCGAAGCCGGGTTTTGTATATACCAAAAATCCGAATGAGCCTTTGATAAACCCGGAAAACAGCGAGCCTTTCAAAATGAGTGCCGCCAATCCGGGAATGATGCTGGCTTTACATTCCGATGCAGTAAACCAGGCAGCTTACCACATGTGGAAAAACAGGGTTCTGGACTTAAGCATAGACGAAAACTTTATCGATGCGATTAACTCCTTTGCCGGGGATGACCCTCTCCTCAAGCTTTCCAAATCTATCCTGAAAGCTTCTGCGATAGTTTCCATCTTAGCACCCGGACAGAATGAAGTAAAAGGAGTAGATGCAAGCGGGACTCCATTAACACCGATAAGTGGAGATGATGCGGTGATCTTTAAGATAGATCCGGTTATGCCTCCGGTACTAACCATGATTCCGCATTCTACTTATGATCCGGCAGATGAAACTTCAGGCCCGAGTGTAAAGGCTACTTTCAATGATTTACAGCTTACCGTTCAGGGAAAACGTAAAGATGGAACGAAGTATACCATCGGAACTGTCAGGGTAAGTTTATTAGCAGATGCAAAAGCCAGTTTTAAAGAATTCTCTAATAAACCCTGCGCACAGGGTCTTGCGAGCTGTGATACCAACAAAAATAACCTGAATGCTCTGAGTGTAAAAATCTTTACCAGCAACTTACACTACACCCTCGCTGTTTTGGAAGGATCGACATATAATCCTTACGGTCTGGATCCCAAAGGAATTACTACTGTATTAGATCCCCTGGTAACATCTCTGGTAGTTCCCCTGGTAAACAGTGTCTTGCACGAGATACCTCTACCCGGTGAAGTTCCCTTCCCGGCTCTTACCAATCCGTCAAGCGGAGCGGTATGTAACTTAAGTGCAAGGACAGATAATGCGATTGCGTTTAAAGGATTAAAGGTTCCGGCAGCCGATGCAGGTAATCCCTATCTTTTTGCTAATATTCCCCTGAAAGGCTCCGCCGTTTCAGACCCGGGAAGCATTATCGTAGCCCCCTGTAATTAAGATTTAGATTTCATGACCTGTAGTATTTGCAGGTCATGAATTTTCTTATTGTAAGATGCACAAACAGCAACAATTTGCTTCAACGAACATTCAAGGAATCTTAGCTAAAATACTCCGGTAAATTTCCTTCAGTATAAGTGAACTTCTTCCCCTTTAAAAGCACTGATTTCCCCTATTAGATAGGCTTCTTCTCCTTCCCTCTTTAAGCTTTCCATGATGGAATCCGCATCATTCTTAGAAACTACAAGTAGAAATCCGGTACCCATATTGAAGGTCGAAAACATTTCTCTTGAGTCCAGTCCTTTGTCGGTTTGTATTTTATCAAAAACATAGGAAGGAGGAAGTTTTTTTAATTCAATACGAGCAGTAAAATCCTTTTTAAAAACTCTCGGTATATTTTCATAAAAACCTCCACCGGTAATATGTACCATGCCCTTCACTTTATGCTGACTCAAAACATTCAAAATAGGTTTTACATAAATTTTTGTTGGTTGCATTAAGAAATCACGAATAAAGGAGAGTTCAGTTTCACTTTTCGGAAGTTGTCCATCAGAGAGGTATAATTTTCGAAGTAATGAAAAACCATTACTATGAGGGCCGCTCGATGATAGGGCGAGAAGTACATCTCCTGTTTCGATAGAATTTCCATCAATGATATCCTCTTTTTCTACTGCCCCTACTACAAAACCGGCGAGATCGTATTCATCTGCTTTCATGATACCGGGATGCTCGGCTGTTTCTCCACCTATAAGAGAAGCTCCGGCCAGTTCACAACCTTTTGCTATACCTCTTACAATTTGATTCATTTTAGAAATTTCTAATTTACCGCAGGACATATAATCTAAAAAGAATAGAGGTTTGCCTCCGTTTACCAAAATATCATTGGCGCACATAGCGACGAGGTCAATTCCAACCGTATCATGCTTGCCTAATAACCTTGCCAGTTCAAGTTTGGTTCCCACTCCATCTGTTCCACTGAGTAATACAGGATTTTTATAATCTTTTAAAAAGGAGACATCGAATGCAGCAGAAAAGCCGCCTATACCGGCCAATACATTTTTACTATATGTGGATTTAACTACATCTTTAATAGATGATACAAACTCTCTTCCGGCTTCTGTATCAACTCCTGCATCTTTGTAAGTCGGTTTATTTGACATGTTTTTTTTCCTTCTTTAGCTGTTCTAAATAGTAATATGCCATCTGGTAGTCCTTTTCCGTCCCACCATTTAAATATATCTGAATAGGTTTTTCACCTTCCTCTTTTACTTCTTCACAATCAGGACAGAGTCGGTTCTTTATATGCCGTATTGTTCCCTCTGCCCCGTCGTATAATTCAATATCAGAATATAAGTTTTGTATAATTTCTTTCACCAGTGTATAGTGTGTACAGCCTAATACCACCGGTTTTATTCCATCTGTTTTTAAAGTCTCTAAAATAGGTTTTAAAAAATCCTGGATTTTTTTGGTTTCTCCATTATCAATTAAACTGGAAAGACCATCACAGGAAACAGGGTGTATCCATTCTTCAGCACCGATATTTTTTTTTAGTCTATCAAATTTTGCTTCTCTTAAAGTTAAAGAAGTCGCGAGCAAAGCAACTTTTTTTTTCGGGTTATCTCTGACTGCCGGTTTAATGGCAGGTTCCATACCAAATATCGGAATATGATATTTTTCCCGTAAAAATTCTACAGAAGCAGAGGTGGCGGTATTGCAGGCAATCAGGATACTTTCAACTCCCTGCTTTTCAATAAGAAACTTACAAATAGTGTCCGTTAGAGCAAGAACAACTTCGGTAGGCTTCGGGCCAAAAGGGCTATTAGCCAGATCACCATAGTAAAAAAGTTCAGAAGAAAAAGCTGAACTCAAACCCGGAAGGACACTGAGTCCTCCCAGTCCGGAATCTAAGACTCCGATTTTAAGACGAGATTGTCCCATATTTATTTGCCCGAGGCAATAAAAGTTTCAATGCTCTCCCGTATAGATTTCATCACCCAGTCAAATTTGGCTGAATCTTCTTCTAATAGTGTTATCCGAAAACCTGGCTTTTCACAGTTAAATGAAGTCAGAGGCACCACACAAATTCCCTTTGAAGCTAAAAGGTTCATAATAAACCTTCTATCTCTCGGTACATTTTTCTTGAGTATTTCATTCAAAAGTCCTTTGGCTTTCTGATTCTCAACCGGCAGACTCATGCTGTCAGAAAGGACTCCATCTTCAAATAAAACGGTAAGGAAAAAACCACCTTTAGGTTCCACGAGCTTAATCCCTTTTGTCCCGGCTAAAATTTCCATGGCCCGTCCGGCCCTGTGTTTGAATTTCTCATTCCGTGCATTTAAATGTGGAATAAAATTGGGCGATGAGTAAATTTGGGGAATTGCCATCTGGGGAAGAGTAGTTGAGCAAACCTCCAAGGTTTTGGCGTCAATCAGGGATTGGATATAACGTTCAAACACCGGATCGTTTTTGCGATTTAAAACTTCAATCCAACCACAACGGGAACCCGGCCAGGGAAGTTCTTTGGAAATAGAACGAAGAGCCATTCCGCAAACCTTATCTCCTATAAACTCCGAAAGATGTAAGGAACCTGAACCCGAATAGTTCACATGTGCATAGGTTTCATCGCAAATAAGCATACAGTTATACCGTTCACAGATATCCACAATGGCTTCGATTACTTCTCTCGGATAAACAGCTCCTGTAGGATTGTCCGGATTTATTAAAAGAATCCCGGTAATCGAATCATTATATTTTACTTTTAGCTCGATATCGTTTATATCGGGCATCCAGTGGTTGTCCGGGTTTAACTCATAAGTTAAGTGTTCATAACCACTATGAGCTGCCTCAGCCGAAGAGAATGTGGAATAAGCCGGACTTGGCCCCAAAACTCTCGCTTCCCTTCTCATGAAGCCAAAAATCTTAGCGACTGCATCTCCAAGACCATTAAAAAATAGAATATCATCGGGAGTAATTTTGGCGCCTCCCCTTTCGTTCACCTTCGCCGCGAGAAATTCTCTGGTTCGAATGTCTCCCTGGGATGCGGTATACCCCCAGGAAAGGCTACTCTGAATCAATCCGGAAACGATTTCTACCATCCAGGGAGCAATTTTTTCTCCTTTATTGACGGGATCACCGATGTTTTCCCAGGTTATGGGGATTCCACAGGCTTCAAATTTCTTAGCAGTGCCCACGATTTGCCTGATCTCATAGGTAAGGGCATCTGCACCGGGGTGAACAATATTCCTTCTCATTTTACTTACTGTAACTTTTTAGAGGCTTACTGCATCAATCGAATTATTTCGAGAAAGAAAAACTCCCTAACTTTTTTTAAGGGGATTCATAATTTAGAATTTTATAATTCGGTGTTCAAAAAGGTTTAAGGCAATACAAAGAATAAAGTTCATTCTCTCTGGTTTAAGTTTTGAATCTTCTGATTTACTGTTTCTGCCCTTCTGACCTTCACATCGACCTTGAGAAATTGCTTTCCGGCTCCCTTAAATGTCCCTTTAACCGGAGACACATCGTAAAAATCCCTTCCTACAGCCACACGGATATGCTGCTCGGATGAAGCCATATTATTAGTGGGATCCATTCCCATCCAGGAACGTTCCGGTAGATAAACATCCAACCAGGCATGACTTTGTTCAGAACCGGTCAGATTATTTGCACTATTTGGATTATAACTCTCAATATAACCGCTCACATATCTGGCTGCAATTCCGGCTGTCCGTAAAATAGAAATCATAGAATGGGCAAAATCCTGACATACTCCCTGCTTTTTCTCCAACACTTCTTCTACCGGAGTATTAATTGTAGTGGAACCCGATTTGTACTTGAATTCTTTTGTAAAAGATCGATTGAGTTCCAGGATAGCTTCTCCTATCGGTTTATCATCCGGAAGAAAACGTTCTGCGAATTTATGTACAACTTTTCCATTTGTTTTTACAAAATAGGAGGGTTTTAGATAATCGTAAAATAATAAATCATTTTCTTTAAACCACTGACGGGCCTCTTTTATTTTCATATTGGATTTTAAAGGTTCTAAAGAAGGAGGATAGGTAATTACATCACTCCTGGAAGTTATTTCCAGATGCTTATGCCGAAATGGCACTGAAAATTCGTAGTTAAGGTTTCCGAAATAATCCCTATGGGAATAAAAAGGAACACTGGGTCGAATTTCTAACTCGGTCGAATTAATCCCCTGGCAAAAAGTTTCAAGAGGTGATAAAATCACCTTTGAATAAGATTCCATCGCTTCGTATTCATATTCATAAATAGTAGTATGGGTTACAATAAATCTGGGCATAGTTTATTCCCTCGTAAATGGAGTCGGATACGCAATATTCGTATATCTATCGATTATTTTATTTGCCAGTTGGCGAATTCCACGAATAAGACTCAAAGTCCAGGCACCCGTAGCCAGGCTATTCTTAGAAAAAATAATCTCGTAGGGTCTTTGTTGATAAATCTGTATACTATCGATACTTTTACTCAGGTGCTTTTTTAAATCAAAAGAAAAAGCTCGACTCACTAATAAATCACATAAATATTCCGGGGATTCATCCATATAGCGAATATCTAATTGTGAAGTAGAAAAAAGAATTTGTTTTATTTTAATTAAACAGTTCACAAAGGAATTGCTATAGTTTTTATCAATTAAAAGCATACGATACGCAAGATAAGGCTCATAGTTAGCCTGATAAGTCCATTGATAAGCCTCGTAAGAATTTAAGATTTTTAGCATGATGATAATAAAAGGATGCATATTAGTAAGACGATCACTTTTGCGATAGGCATCCATTGTAAATTTTAGGGTGGCTTTTAGAACCATAGAAATTGAACTACAGTGTTCGATATATCTTCCTAATTGAACATATTGCAAAATTTCCTGTCTCGAAAATGTATCAAGAGATAAACCAAAAAAGGCAAGGCAGTAATGAAATACTTTTCCGAGCCAATCCAAAATCTGGTTGATATCCGGATCGTTTTTCTCCATATCCGGAATATTTTCCATCATGGAAGAAAGTTTTCTCAAAGATGTCCACATTTCATCCGGAAGATAATTTTGAATTTCCCTTGCATTGTTCATGGAAAAGTTTATATTTGAAACCATTGAATATGGATTCTTTAGATCAGCAACTGCCTGACGAAAAAAAGCTACAAACCAGGGTGTATCGGTGTTTGCAAAAGCTGAGGTCGGAGTTCCGGTTAAGCGAGACATAGATATCATAATTCGCTTATAGGATGGATCGTAAGAACCTATGAGTTGATCTAACTCGGAAGAATAAGTAACCTGCAACACATTGGCAGTGGTTAAAACTCGATTCATGTAACGACCTAACCAGAATAAGTTTTCGGCCACACGACTTAATATACTGGCTTGCTTACTGGGATCGCTAAAAATACTGATAGGAGAATGTAAGCTGGGCATACTGTCCCCCATAATCCAGGTATCCTTACTTCCTCCACCCATAGAATTGCATACCATCAAAGAATTTTCTTGATAAGCTACGCGGGTCAGAGCAGCATTACTCAGATGAAAATTCTTTCCTAAAAAACTATAAAACCTCGTTTCTACATATCTCGATTCTAGAGCATCTTCAGAAAAAATGCGGGAACAAGAAAGGGGACTTAACTTTTGGGCTACATACCCGAAAGGATTTCCTAATACCTTATTTTTCCATTCAGCTACTTCGGCTTTTGTAGCCTCCTCCCCGATTAAAACTCCCCTGCCACCGGTTCCCTGAGAAGATTTAATTACATAAGACTTAATATTCTGAAAAACATGCTCAACTATCTTATCCTTGTGCAATAACATAGTATCTACTGTTTTTAATATGGGCTCTTCAGATAAATAGAAACGAATAATATCATCTATATAAGGAAGCAAGGCTTTGGAGCTTGCCACACCCGAACCAATACTATTGACTACCGTTACATTTCCGTGGTATACGCAGGAAAAAAGCCCCGGCACTCCTAAAATACTATCATGATAAAAGCTTACAGGATCTATGTAGTAATCCTGTATTCTTCTATAAATAATATCCACACGCGAATGCCCGTCTACTGTTTTCATAAAGACATGGTTTTCTTTAACCAGTAAATCTTTGGGATGAACAAGAGGAATTCCCATCTGATTGGCCAGATATTCATGTTCACTGTAGGCATCATTATAGATACCCGGTGAAAGTAAAACAATAGAAGGGTTGGTTACATTTCTGGGAGCACAATCTTTAAAACTGGAAAGCATAAGACTGGTTGTATTCCATGCAGAACGTATTTTACGGTTATCAAATATTCCGGGAAATTGTTGACGCAAAATTTGTCTGTTAAGAATTGCATAACCTATACCACTGGGAATGGCAACATTATCGTCTACAACATGGTATTCTCCCTTACAGTCACGACTAATATCGGTTGCACTGAGATGAATATAGACATCATTTGGTATTTTCACATTTACACAGGAACGTAAATAATTATCATCCCCCAGAATAACTTCTTTAGGTATAACTTTCTCCTGCAATATTCGATTTTCAGAATAGATGTCATTAAGAAGCATGTTTAAGGCTGTTATTCTTTGTTTACAACCTCTATAAATAAAATCAAATTCGTCTCCTGAAATAACATGAGGAACAAAGTCCAGATTCCAAAAACGTTCTTTACCGGAATTATCAAACCTCTGACCGAAAGTTATTCCCTGTTCTTTCAGAGCGAAGTTTATTTTTTTTTGAATAGAACGTAGCCGATTCAGGGGTTGCTTCTTTATGTATTGAAGCATATCTAGAGAACTTTCTTTTTCTAATTCATTAAAAGAGTTTTTATGACTTAGTTTAGATTCTTTAAACTTTATTTCCGGTAAAGCAATCATATTATTCCTGTTTATGGGTTATGGTTGATTCCCTGTATAGGGCCTAGTTTTACAGAATGTTTCATTCCTTTCCAGAGATATTCTTTGGCCGATAGAACAGAATCTTCCAAATTTTTCCCAAGTGCTAACTCAGATGCGATTGCTGAAGAATAAGTGCATCCGCTTCCATGCGTATTTACATTTTCGATGTATGGGTTTGAAAAAACGCGGGTATTAAAAGCGTCTTTCAGAATATCTTTCACCACCTTACCATCATGCAAATGCCCGCCCTTTAATAGAACCGGAACTCCGAATCTATCATATAATTTTTTAGCAGTATCTTCCAGTTGGTTTACAGAAGTGATTTTTTCATCGATTAGTATTTCTGCTTCATCTATATTAGGTGTGATTACGGAAGCAAGAGGAATTAATTCCTTCACGAGGGCCTCGATAGCATCTTCCTGTAATAAGCGGGTCTTACTGGCAGAAACCATAACCGGGTCAACGACCAGTTTACAAAGTTTCTTTTTTAAAACATCCGCAATCGTATGAATAATTTGTTTGGAAAATAACATACCGGTTTTTATAGAATCTACATGGTAATAACCTAATATAGAAATTAGCTGTTTTCGAACTAAATCCGGATGAACATCCAGAATACCGCTAATCTTTTCCGGATTTTGTGCGGTAATACAGGTAACAACTGTTGTTCCAAAAACCCCAAAATGTGAAAATGTCTTTAAATCAGCCTGTATTCCGGCCCCACCTCCGGAATCAGAACCTGCAATACTGAGAACTATAGCCTTCCTATCTGTATTCATTTTATGGCCATCCTTGTTTTTTTAAATCAACACGACTCTTTTCATCAAAGAGGATCCCTTCTTTCTCCAAAAGTCTTTTTTGTAAATTGGCACGAAAAGTATCTCCTTTGAAAGAAATTTCTCCTTTTGAGTTAATAACCCTCTGCCAGGGAACTGATTGAAGATCATGTTTTTTTAGGGAATTTAACGCATAACCTACGGCCCTGGCTGCCCGAGGCTGCCCTAAAAGAGCTGCAATCCTTCCATATGAACTTACTCTACCTTTCGGAATTTTTTTTACCAGTTCATAAACCTTTGTATAAAAAGTAATCTCTTCGTTCATATTTTTGAGAAATCGTACTGTTTTACTAAAAATAACTCAAGCTTATTTTATTTCCACTCGGTGAAACTCGTCCAGCTCAACTTTCCATTTGGAAATAATTGAGTTTATGATAATTAGCATTTCGGGAGAAAATTTCTTCTTAGCGGAACCTTTTTCGTAGTCCTCCGGTACTTTTTTTTCTAAAACCGGGTTCAGAATAGTCCTATCCACCGAAATTCTAAAAATTTCAAATTCCTCAATCATTTCTTTATTCAAATCCGGGTAATTGACGTAGTAAGGTTTTACCAGGCTGAGTTGTAAGGAGTTCAACTTATCCAGTGAAAGAAAGGTTTTATACACATAAAAAGCATGAATTTTTTTCATATATTCTGCGTACCTGTCCTGTTCAAAAAAAGTGAGAGCCATACTCCCTCCGTATTCAATACTTAAAGAGAAGCTTCCATCAGCCAATTTCTTGAAGTTATATTTTTTCAAATTACCCGAAAAAACCTCTTCTAATCTTTTTCTTTTTTCTTCCTCCGGACTGAGAGGTTTCGAGGATTTCTCTCCGGTGCAGGTAATCATAAGAAAAATAACGAATAAAAAAAATCCTGATTTCATAATCCCAGTATGCAGTATAATTCCATAAAAGAAACAAAAATACCAATGCAATTAATATGCTAGAGAGTAAAAAAAACTGGAAATAGGCAGTAAAAGAGATTTTCTCGATGGGCTACATAAAAATATCAAAAAATATTTTCATGGTACGATATTTGCTATAAATAATAACGGTATAATCATGAAAAAAACAGGCAAGTATTCGCAGTAAACTATTATTTGGCTTTTTCCTTGTATTGCTGATAATGATAATCCTATCAGTTACCTCCTTTTTTAGTGTTAAAAGGTTAGCACAGGCAAATAAATGGAATTCTCATACCTATGAGGTACTCGGGAAGTTAGATTCTATACTTATTAGCCTTATAAACATGGAAACAGGACAGAGAGGATATGCCATTACAGGAAAAGAAGAATTTTTAGAACCCTTTAAACTGGGAAAAACGAATATAGTGACTCATTTTTCCGATGTAAAAAAACTTACTTCCGATAACCCAAGACAGCAAGAACTATTAACGGACATGAATACTAATATTCTTACCTGGATTTCTATAGCAGAAAAAGCGATTGCGAATAGAAAGGAAGTCAACGAAGGAAAACGAAAGCTCAGTGAAATCATTGAAGCAGAAGAAAAAGCCATCGGGAAAAGCTCTATGGATAATATTCGAAAAATCTTGGATAAGAGCAAAACTATCGAGTATAAGTTACTGAAGATACGGGAAAGAGAATCCGGGCGACTTTTGAGTATAACTATTGGTGTGATTGTTATTGGCTCTTTTATTGCAATTTGTATTTCTATTATTATTTCTCTTTTTCTTTCAAATAAAATTACAAACTCTATTCATCAATTATTAAACCTAATGGAAGTTGCTTCTCAAGGGGATTTTACCGTTAAAGCAGAGATTAAATCAAATGATGAAATTTTAACATTAGGGGATACTTTCAATAGTATGATAAGCGATATGAGTAGCTTAATTGAGGAAGTTGCAAATGCTTCTTCTCAAATATTAATTAGTTCCAAACAGGTATCCGAATCAAGTAATACTCTTGCCCAGGGTTCTTCCGAACAGGCCTCCAGTGTAGATGAAATCACCGCTACTTTAAAACAGATAGAGGAACAGGCAAAGAACAATGCTATAAGCGCAGAATCAGCCAGTAACCAGGCCTCAATCGTAAAAGAACAGGCATTAGCTGGTAATAAAGAAATGGGAGCTCTGATTGTTGCTATGAAGGAAATCAGTGAAACCTCAGAAAATATTGCTAAAATTATTAAAGAAATCGATGCCATTGCCTTTCAAACCAATATACTGGCTTTAAATGCAGCAGTGGAAGCGGCAAGAGCCGGACAACATGGTAAAGGGTTTAACGTGGTAGCGGAAGAGGTACGCAATCTTGCTTCAAGAAGCGCAGTTGCAGCAAAAGAAACTGCCAGACTGATTGAGGGATCTATAAAAAAAGTAAATACAGGAACAGAAATGGCTGATAGAACAGCAGAGGTACTAAACAAGATGACCTCAGGAGTCATTCAGGTTACCGATTTAATCAAGAAGATTGCAGATGCCTCTCTGGAACAATCCAGAAGCGTAGCAGAATCTACATCCGGTGTAAATCAGATTTCTCAGGTTGCAATGAACGCTGCTGCAACTGCTGAGGAAAGTTCGGCTGCCAGTGTCGAATTAGCCAGTCAAGCAGAGTCTTTCCGGAACATGATACAAAGATTCAAGATTAACAAATCGCGCACACATCATAAACGTGGAATTGACCTCGGTTAAGATAAATCGCATTTTCGTGCTCAGGTATCGGATATTAGTATCCCGTGTTTCTCTTTCGGAAAGTAAGGCTTCCAATCCCCCGTACCCCGCGTTGAAACGTGGGGGTTAATAAATTACTTCTTCTAATACTATAATCGTAAGGAAGGGTCGTGACCGCTCCATTTCTGACGACGGGAGCAGAACCTCTAATCCCCAATCCAAAAAGACTTATCTACTACAAAACCAATATCAAACACTGTTTACTGGCAACCAAGCACCTGCACGGGCACAGGGTTCTTTAGAAAGTGGACTTTTTCCCTAAATAAACAAAAAAAACATATCGTTAGGTAGGAATAATCTATTTATTAACTTGCTCTTACCGTTGACAAATATAGCTTTGCGATAGACGAAACTTGTATCACTTTTTTTTGCCTTCTTTGCTATTAGTTTATGGAAGTGATACGAATTTATTTGAAAATTTTTATTATTAAGAAAAGGTAAATTTAAAAAACGAAATTGCTATGAAAGATAATGAGCAAACAACATATTCGGAAATGGAATTTAATGCCATTATGGAAAACTGCAGGGACAATTTTCAACACTCCCTTTGTTTAAAAATCCTTTGTAACTTTGGCCTAACTATCAGTGAAGCTATCAACATAAAGAACAAGGACATTGACCTGGAGAAGAAAGAGATAAAAATTTATCCCTGGAAAAAGTGTTTTCGTTCTCGTGCCCTGCCTATTCCGGAAGACCTACTTCCGTCTATCAGGATTCAGATGGGACAGCGGGATGGCGATGAATACTTTCTGGTTGGCAGGAAAAATTCACAACTTCACCCCAAAACAATTGAGAAAATACTGATAAAAACCCAGAAAAAGCTTGGAATTCGGGTTACTTTAACGAAAATCCGCCAAACCGTTATAAACAATTTAATCGGTTTGGGTTGGGGACTTAAAGCCATTCGTAAATTTTTAGGCCATGCACGAATGAGGACTATAAAAAAAATCATAGAAGAAAAAAATTTGAATCCTCCGAGGTTTTATTAATTTTTTTGCCTTTGAAACAAATTGTTATATATTGAAAATTCTCTTGACTATTCCTGAAAAAACGAAATCATTGTTTCGTATTGTTAGGTATGGAGTTTTAGGTAGCAGTTTCTCAAAGTAGAATCCTAAAATTCCGAAAATAGAATCAGGAGATTTCGATTGGACATAAAGACCCAAAAAATAGGAAAGCATGTCCTGGTAAAGCTAGCCGGGAGATTGGATATCACCCAGTCTGATGAAGTAGAATCGCACCTGGCTAAAGATGTACAGTCAGGTGAAGGTGATATTATCATCAATCTGGAATCAATTTCGTATATTTCATCTTCCGGGATCAGGATATTCGTAGGTATGGTTAGAGAGTTAAACAAGCAGGGTAGAAAACTAAAACTTTGCTCTATTACTCCTCCGGTAAAAAAGGTTTTTGATGTTGTAGAACTTCTTGATCTTTTTGATGTTTATACCACTGAAGATGAAGCCATTGCTTCACTTGGAAAGTAATACTTCTACCTCTTTTTTTTCCTCATAGCAAGCAGAATATGTGAAGGTGTTTTCATCTCGGTTTTTCATATTCTGTTTCTGTCTATGTTTTTTTCTATTCTCAATTTTTCTGGGAGGAAACCTTCCCTTACTCTGGCCTGATGAAGTTCTATTCATCAGTCCTGCCAGAGAGCTTCTACAATCAGGTAAAATGGCAACAAAAGTTCTCGGAGGTCTATTACCCGGAATGGATAACTATACCTTCTGGATGCCTCCTTTATTTTTTTTAATTCAATCGCTTTTTTTTACTATTTTACCCTCAAGCATAGAAATAGCCAGATCAATTAACAGTTTCATAGGCTTACTGGATATTATCCTGGTTATTTCCATCGCTCGCAATTTTGGATTTTCGCTCAAACAATTGCTTCTGAGTACTATCCTTTTATGTACAGATTTTCTCTTCATAAAAGTCACTCATACTCTGCGTATGGAAGGTACCTGTCTCTTTTTTGCCCTTTTATCTATCTACTTTCTTTCCATTGGTTTTTTGGATAGAAAGATTAAAAAACGAGAAGCTTTCCTCGCAGGTCTTTTTCTCTCTCTTTCTTTTTTATCCCATCCTTTTGCAGTAGTATACGGGCTTCCTATTTTATATCTCTATTGGTACAGAAGCTCAAGCTGGAAGCATATCGGTTCCTCTCTTATCGCCGGTGTCTTACCCATTCTTGCCTGGGCTTTTTATATACACCCGGAATGGGAACTCTTCAGACTCCAATTTGGTGCTCAACTCAGCCGTAAAAATACCCTTCTCAGTGAATTTCCAATTTTCACTAAAGTTACGATCATTTTATCAGCTTTCGATTCCCCTAGATGGAAAGCCCTGAGTATACTGGCCTCCCTTCTCTTATTTATTCCTATCAAACGGAAGATCGTTGTATCTTCTCTTTCCAAGTTTTTTCTATTCTGGACTTTATCCGTGCTTATATTTTTATTTTTAAGTAGTGAGTCCTGGTATGTATTTCATATTATAACACCCTTCTCTCTACTCATAGTTTCTTTTAGTGAAATCGGGTATCTTCGTTATCTTCCGAATTTTACGATTATTTTTAATCTCTTTATACTCAGTAAAGTTCTTCTATTTTCTTTTATTTTATATAATACACCTGCTTCTATAGAAGCCTATTTTAAGAAAATTGCAGATTCTATCCGGGGAGCCAAATCGGCTTATATACACACCATACCGGATCCTTACTTCTACCTCGAAAAAAAGTATCCCGACTTAAGGATGCGAGAATTCCTACCGGGACAGTTGCCTGTTATTGATAAAGAAAGTTTTGAAAAGACAATAAAGTCACAGGATGCTTTTATTTTTTATGAGGAAGCACTTGTGAATCCTCTTATCCTTTCTTACTTGCAAAATAATTCTGAGCTATTTCAAAAAAAAGAAATAAAACTTGAAACAAACAAAAAACAGGGTTTAAACTTAAAAGCTATTATATATCTTAAAAAATAAATATAGTAGGTTCTGAAATGCGAATCTTTTTCTTTATTATTTTTATCTTTTTTTCCTGCAAGACAGCAAAAAACGATTTGACTGTGATACACAAACTTGATGGTTCCTGGAAATATAAAACCGGTTTTGAAGCTTCTTATCTGGAAGAAGATCCACTTACCTGGTCGGAGGTAAAACTTCCAACTAACCTCACTAAGACCCTGGGCATCAAGACAGGCTTTATTACCCTAAAAAAAGAAATACCCGAATCCATTCTCCGGTTAATGAAACAGAGAACTCCCGTAGCCCTCAATGCAGGCAGGTTACTCGATGTATCCAAAGCCTATTTTAACCAAATCCTTTTGCGAGAAAGGGGCTCCGTTAAACCCTATAGACCGGGAGCCATGAGGCATATCCTCAAAGATATTCCCATACGGAACTTTAAGGGAAAAAACTACATTACGATTATTTTATATACTGAAGGGGATTTTCCGCTACAGTTCATGGATAGTATCAAAATTGGTCCTTCAGAAGCGATCTATAATGAGCATATGAACAGTGAAATCAGGTCCTTTATTTTTCTTATTATCTACCTGGTTGTGGGTCTATATCACTTGCTTCTTTCTGCAAAAAGACCGAAAGATTTATATAACTTATACTTCGGATTATTTTCGATTAGTATTTCTTTATACTGGTTTGTGGCCAATACCACTACCCAGGATATTCTTTTTGAAAACTCTGTTTTCCTGCACAGGAAAGTCGAACATATTCTTCTATTTTTAGCCAGTCCATTTTTTTCTTTCTTTATCGATAGGTTTTATTTTCATAAAGTTAGCAAGCCCATTAAAGCATTTTTGTTTGTGAATATTCTTCTTTCTCTTTTATCTTTGTTCGGAACTATGGGAGCGATTCGTATTTATCGCTTAATTTATTATATTTCCTTAAGTATGTCTTCTCTTTATATTATTTACGTAACTACCAGGCAGGCTTTACAAAAGAATAAGGATGCGATTTATATATTTCCCGGTTTTCTCCTTATGGCTTTAGGGATATTCGTAGACATAGCTAGTAGTATGAATCTTTTTTATTTTCCAAAAATCGGTCACTATACTTTTTTTATGTTTATCCTATCTATTGCATTTATCCTCGGAAATCGTTTTGCCAGGGTTATGAATAAGGTTGAAGTCCTGAATGAAAACCTCGAAACGAAAGTAAAAAAAAGAACTGAAAAGCTGCAAAAGACCCTCACAGAAGTTCAGACCTTAAAGAACCAACAGGATGGAGATTATTTCTTAACTTCACTTCTCATAAAACCTCTTTCCGGAAACTTTCTTTTTCAACAAACTGAAAGTCCGGTTCAAATAGAATTCATTATGGAACAAAAAAAGAAATTTTTATTTCGAAAGCGAAAACATGAAATCGGAGGAGACATCTGTATTAGTGACAGGATAAATTTGAGAAAGAAAAATTATACGGTCTTCTTAAATGCAGATGCTATGGGAAAATCGATTCAGGGTGCCGGAGGCTCTATTGTTATAGGAACCGTTTTTCGATCCATTTTGGAAAGAACAAAGTCTTCTAGCAATTTTCAAAATATATCACCAGAAATATGGCTAAAAGAAAGTTTTAAAGAGTTACAAAATGTTTTCGTTTCTTTTCAGGGTACTATGTTGATTTCAGCCATATTTGGTTTGGTTGATGAGCAATCGGGAATGTTATATTTTATCAATTCCGAATATCCTTTTTCCTGTTTGTATCGAGATGAAATCGCAACATTTTTTCCTGATGAAAAGGTACTAAAAAAAATTGGAATCGAGTTTTTAGGAGAAGGAGTCTATATAAATATATTCCAACTTCAGGAAAATGACTGCGTTTTCATGGGCTCAGATGGAAAAGATGATCTGGATATTGGTGTAGATCAAGATGGACATCGAATTATTAACGAAGATGAAACACTTTTTTTAAAACTGCTGAATGAATCCAAAGGAAAGTTAAATGAATTAAAAGACTTGATACTGCAAAGAGGACATTTAATCGATGATCTTTCGATTATGAAACTATGTTTTAATAAGACCACACCAACTTCTTATCCGGAGTCTATTATAGAAAAGGAAGAAGAAGCTAAGGAATACGCAAACCAGGGAAGTCGGGATAAGGCCATCGCCCTATATAAGGAAATAATAAAAGACTATCCGGAACACTCCGAAGTTCTTATTTCACTTTTTAAACTATACATTCAAAAAAGAAGCTATTCTTTATCCTTAGAAGTTTTAAATATATATCTTTCCTTAAACGATCTTAACACGAGGGCAATTTTCTGGAGTTCTTATCTAAATAAAAGACTCAAAAAATATGAGAAAGCAGCAGAGGAAGGAGAGAGAGTGAGACTCAGAGAACCGGAAAATATTAGAAACCTTTTGAATCTTATAGACATTTATCAACGTCTGGGCAATATGGAGAAAAGCAAGAAATTACTAATAAAACTTTCAAATTATACAATCAAAGAAAAAAATCTTTTAGATCTAAAAAAGAAACTGGAACTTACAAAATGAGATATAAAGAAATAAAAGTAAACCTTCCCAAGGATAATTCAGAAAGCTTCTTAGAATTTGTTGAAAGCATGGGAATATCCGATTATTATGAAATACTATTAGATTTAAGTCAAGAAAAAACGGGAGAAAAAATCCTTAGAGATGATACAAATATTCACGTTTATCTTCCCGAAACCGATCTGGAATCCGAACTAAAGTTTCATATATTTTTAAAAGCAACAGTACAGACCGAATACTTTTTGGAGTCAAGGTTAATCGAATCCAAAGAATACGAAGAAGCTTATAAAGAATTTTATAAACCGTTTGATGTAGGAAAAACACTTAGAATTATTCCTACCTGGGAAAAAAAATCTGAAGAGATCATTACTCAGTTAAAAAAAGACAATCGTATTCCTCTTTTTTTAAATCCGGGTCTTGCCTTCGGAACCGGGCATCATGAAACCACAAAGCTTATGATTGAGCGTATGGAAACGGCCATGAAGGGAGTAAAGTCTGTTTTGGACATGGGAACGGGTTCCGGAGTTTTAGGAATTGCTGCCGCAATCTTGGGAGCCAAAAAGATCTGCGCGATAGACATAGATTCCAATGCCGTAGAGGCCTGTAAATTTAACCGGAATGAAAATTCCCTGGATACTTCAATAGATTTTTCGGTCTATGAGGGTGGTTTTGATCATGAGAAGGTTCCGCTGGAATATGATCTGACTCTAATCAATATTACTTTTGCGGTTATCTCAAAAAATATTGAAAATATTAAAAATATCCAGACCGAACGAATCCTTTTCAGTGGCTTAATTACAGAAAAACGGGAGGCAGCTATGGAGCTTTTTACTCAAAAATTGGGTGGAAACCTTTTGTATGAAGCTTCTCTCAATGATTGGATTCTTTTGGATTGGAAAAGATAAGTCTGATAAAAAAAAATTGAAAATGAAATAAAACTTTTCAATTTCCGTGCAAAATAAGATGGTATCCAGTAATTTTAATTTAAATGGTATTTAGATATACCGCTTTAGGAGTAGACTATGAACTATAAAACAAGTATTCTTCTGGTTCTGGCCCTGGTTCTGGGTTTTGCGAACTGTGGTGGAGGCAATAAAGTTTATGAACTGGATAAAGGTCGTATGTTTGAAGGCTGGGCCGGCCCTCCGGAAGATCCAACCGGTGGTCCGAAAGAATTTTTCTACATGAAATATACCGGTCGTGCAAGCGAAAAAGCTCTGAGTAAGAAAAGTGGTGCCATGATGGAAACTACCTGCCGTGATGCTGCCGAGCTAAACGCAAAAGGTGACATTATCCAAAAACTGGCTCATGAAACAGTAACCGGAGCTTCCGGTGTTTCTGATGGTGAGTCTACAGGTAAGGTAGTAGTTCGCGAATTTGCCGCTCAAACTTCCGGAATGAACACTATGCAATGTGAACCTCTCTCCAAGCCGGATCCAAACATTGCAAACAGCGAATGGAAAGAATGTCGCTGTGTAATGTATGTTCGTATCGAGGGCGGACGGGATGCGGTTTTAGCTAAAGCAAAAGCTAAAATGGCTGAATAATCATTATACTGGTGAATTTCTCAGGGCAGTAAGCAACTGCCCTGTATGTATATTCTCTCTTCTAAAACACTCGTTCCCGGGCATCCCTGCAAACTCTAATTAAGCAGCTCTAAATATAGGACCGGATTTTTCATCTATATGGCTGAACTGGACCTTTCTTCCTATCTCGATATGTTTTAGATCTAATCCTTCTACTATAGTTAAAACTTTTAGGCCTTCCTTAAGCTCCACAACAGCCAGAACATAAGGAGTTTTATCTACAAGATGACCGGCAGCAACGTGGACAACCGTATATGTATAAATACTGGCTTCACCGGAATACTCAATATCGGATAGAGTTTCTTTTCCGCAGTTCATGCAGCAAAACGATGGGTTTGACATAAGAAACCCGCAGGAATCACATTTTTTTCCTTTGAATACTTCAGACATATTAATCCTCCCTCTGTAAAATATGAACCGCACATACAGCACCCGGTCCACCCAAAACGTGGGTAAGAGCTGTTCTGGCATTTTTCACCTGTCTATCAAGAGCCTGATCCCTGAGTTGGAATGTCATTTCTACAACCTGACCCACGCCGGTTGCACCTATGGGATGTCCCTTGGCTTTCAGTCCACCGGAAGTGTTAACAGGAAGTTTTCCACCCAATCTTGTGTGACCTTCCAGGGTGTAAGGACCACCTTTTCCTTTTTCTACAAATCCCAGATCTTCTATATTAATAATTTCTGTTATTGTAAAACAATCATGACATTCTAGAACATCGATTTCCTCACGCTTGATTCCGGCCATTTCAAAAGCCTTATGAGCTGCTCTCTCGGTAGCAGGAAAGCTCACCGAATCTCTTTTCATAGCCAGAGTAAAGTGATCTCCTCCGACAGCCGAGCCTTTGATTAAAATTGGTTTTTTCGATAAGACCCTTGCTTTATCTTTTGTACTAAGCACTACACAGGTAGCTGCATCCGTAACAAGAGAAACGTCATGAAAACCAAATGGGGTAGTTACCATACGAGCATTCATAATATTTTTAAAAGGAATGGGCTTTCGTTTGTGTGCATAAGGATTTAAACTTCCATGATAATAATTCTTCTCCGCTACTGTTGCCAGCATTTCTTTTGTAGTTCCAAATTCGTGCATATGTCGCATTGCATTGAGTGCAAAACCGGAAGGCCCGGTTACACAAAAACCACCTTCAAAATCATAATCCTGTCCTTTTCCTACAATTTCCATGGTTGTGGTAGGGTCTTTGGTATTCATTTTTTCAACTCCCATAACCAGAACCGTATCGTACTGTCCGGAAGTAATGGATTGAAAGGCCTGAGCCATAGCCAGTCCACCGGATGCACAGGCTCCTTCCAATCTCATAGAAGGCAGATGACCCAGTCCTATAATGGTAGATACATAAGAACCCATAGTATTCTGGTGATTGAATTCATTCCCGGCATAATTTCCAACAAAAACCGCTTGAATTTCTTTTCGGTCAATCCCTGCATCTAAAATAGCTCCATTCCCCGCTTCGGTAATGAGTTCTCTCAGATGCCTTTTGCTATGATTACCGTGCTCGGTTTCGTAGGCACCGATAATTGCAACTTCTCTCATCTTAAATCCTTATAAAGTTTTCTTCTACAGTGGATTTTAGTTCTTTTAAATTTTCACTAAAAAAAATCGGGGAAATAGAATTTTGAAGTATCTCCTTAAAAATACCGGGAGAATTAAAAAAGCACTGCGTTTTTCCTGTTCTGCGACCTACACTTATGGTATTTTTTTTAGTAAATAGGTACAAAAAAATACCATAAAAAAGCAGTTTAATTTAGTATGGTTAAAATCAAGACTATTGATTTTATATATAGGGGTTTTTTCCATTGTTAAACTGGAACTTTCTTAAGACTGAAATAGAAGCTGATGACTTTCTTATCGACTGCAAAAGTCAGGCTTCATATGAACAAGAAACAATAGAAAACGCATATTATTTTCCCTTCATTAAAAAAGCTCTGGGTTCCGATCCGGACTCTCAGAAGAAACTCTATTTTCCCCTGGTAAAAATATTGGACTTAGTTGAAGAAACTAAAAAAAACAGGATTATTGTCTTTGACGAAGGTATGGGAATGTTTGCGGCCCGGATGGTATATCTGCTTCGCTGTATAGGGTTTAAGGAGTCCTATATCTTTTCCGGAAAATGGCCATTGGAAGGTGTAAAAATTGCGGAGGGTAAACAAATCCTGGAATTCGAGATTCCTCCAAAGGAAAAAGCCAAACCTATAAAAGGCGTGGTAGATAAAGCCTTTATGGAGAAAAATCTAACCCGTCTTCAAATTTTTGATGCCAGGACCAAAGACGAATATGAAGGCTTAAAGCCTCGTATGACAAATCCCGAAGAAGGAACCCTCTGTGGAAGACTTCCGGGAGCTTTTTTATGGGACTGGAGAAGTCTTTATGCTGAAGGTGGAAATCTTATCGAAAAACCCTTTTTTATTCGGAAGCTCCAGAGTTTTCCCTTTATGCCGGAACGAACTACTGTTGTCTATGACTACAATGGAGCTCGCTCCTGTTTACATGCTCTTATGCTAAAAGAAGTAGGTTATCAGGAAGTATACACATATCAGGGTTCCTGGTTTGAATGGAGAAAGTCAAATCTTCCCAAACAGGCTGTATCTATTTTTGGTCAGGGTAAAACCAGCACATCTGCACCAAGACTCGGTGGACTTAACAGGAAATAAATTTATGAAAAACTTAATTCTATTAATTTTTATTGTAATTCTCGGGAATTGTTCCAAGAAGCCCAAACTGGAGTTTTCAAAACAGGAAAAAGAAGGAAACCTGTCTGAAACAGTTAGTTACAAACTTGGAAAAGATTACCTGACTCTTTCTCATATTCCTTCCAAGAAAAACTTCTTTCGAATTTCCCTAAAAAAACCTTTTTTAGAAGGAACTGTAGTAGAGACAAAAGTAGATTACAAAATGGCTTCCTTCGAATTCGAAGAAAATGTAAAAGAGAAATGTTCCAATCAAAAAATAACTTCTATCGAAGAAAAACCTGTATTCGGTGCGGCCAAACCCACAAACCAGCTCTTATTAAAAGGCTCTCTCACTGGGGAAAACTGCAACACATCTTTCTTGCTTAGTTTTACACCTACAGCCGAAAAGAGTCTCGGCTTCTCAGCAAACCTATACGGAGAAAACCTAAACCAAATCACATTCCGCTACGCATCCTCTTCCACCGAACAATTCTTCGGATTCGGAGAGCAATTTAGCCATTTTAATTTCAAAGGAAAACGCTTTCCTCTTTTCACCGAAGAACAGGGAATCGGTAGAGGAGACCAGCCCATTACCTTTGGAGCCAATTTAACTGCGGGTGCCGGTGGAAATGAATTTACTACCTATACTCCCATTCCTCACTACATCACTACAGAAAACCGCTCGGTTTTCTTTGAAAATAGTTCTTATTCCATTTTTGATTTACAGGATCCGACTGAAGTAAGTGTAAGCTTCAAAGAAAAATCCCTGAGCGGGACTGCCTGGGTCGCCGAATCTCCTCTGGATCTGATAGAGCTTTATACAGAAAAAACAGGTCGCTTTCCGGGCTTACCGGACTGGGCGTATGGAACCTGGATGGGACTACAAGCCGGAAAAGAAGCAACCCTTAAACATATTCAGGAAGCAAGAGTCGCCGGAAATCCGGTTACTGCTCTCTGGATCCAGGATTGGGTAGGTAGACGAAAGACCTCCTTTGGTTCCCAACTCTGGTGGAGATGGGAAGCCGACGAAACGTCTTATCCGGATTTCTTGAATTTCACACAGAGTCTGGAAAAAGAGGGTATTGTAGTCCTGGGTTATATAAACTCCTTTCTGGCAAATGAAGGCAAAATGTTCGAAGAAGCAAAAGCAAAGGGCTATCTTGTAAAAACTGCCGATGGCAAGGATTATGAAATCGCGACAGCCGGCTTTCCTGCTTACCTGGTAGATCTCACAAACCCTGAAGCCAGAATCTGGATGAAAAATATTATCAAAAATAATATGATGGGAAAGGGTTTAAAAGGTTGGATGGCAGATTTTGGAGAATGGTTACCTTATGATGCCCGCTTAAAATCAGAGGAACCGGCATCCCTGCATCATAACCGATACCCGGTAGAATGGGCCAGGCTAAACCGGGAAGCCATACAGGAAGCAGGGAAAGAAGGGGAAATTGTATTCTTCACCCGTGCAGGTTACTCTTATTCCAATCGCTATTCCACTCTTTTCTGGCTGGGAGATCAAATGGTAAGTTTTGGTATGAATGATGGGCTTGCTTCCACCATTGTCGGTTTGAATTCCGGTGGTATCAGCGGAATCGCCCTGAATCATAGCGATATTGGAGGTTATACAACCATCAATAATCCGATTCGAAATTACCACAGGAGTAAAGAATTGTTCTTCCGCTGGACAGAACTTAACGCATTTACCCTGATATATAGAACCCATGAAGGAAATCGCCCGGAAAAAAACCATCAACCTTATAGCGATAAAGAAACCATAGAGTTCTTTGCAAAATTTGGTAAGGTTCATTTTGCCCTGAAGGATTATTTAAAATTTCTTGTTGAAGAAGCAAAAACAAAAGGTTATCCTGTAGTGCGACATCCTTATTTGCATTATCCCTCTGATCCGAACACTCATGAACTGAAATACCAATATATGTTAGGAAAAGATATGCTGGTTCTTCCGGTCTATAAACAAGGTGGAACTTCCGTAAGTGGCTATTTCCCGGAAGGAAAATGGATCAATATCTGGACAGGAAAAATTCAGGAAGGAAAGAAAAGAGCCTTCGTTTCAGCCCCTATCGGAAAACCCGCTGTATACGTAAAAGAGGGTGGAGAATGGTCTGAAAAAATTCTCAGTTCTATAAAAAAGGCTCTTGAATAAGTTAAAAACCCTCTAACTTTTGAATACTAAAAAGAAATATACATAAGCTGCTTGCTCCTACAAACAGATTTATCCAAAAAATTATAAGGATAAATCTGTTTCTCAGTACACGGTGCTGTCTTGTTAGCTTCAGATTCATAAATAAAGTATACCCCCTCTTCTATTCTATCAAATTAAAGTATTATTACAAGAGAATTACATAATCCAATTAAACCGGGTTGATCGGATCCGGTTTCCAAATTTGATAAATCGATTGACATTCCGGATTTCCGCCTGTAATAATACATTATGGAAATTCAGGAATCTGTTATTGTTCTGATTCTGGACAAAGGCAAAATTCTCTTACAAAAAAACCGGCAGTGGAACGATCTCTCCTTCGTAGGTGGAAAAAAAGAAGAATACGACGGAGATGATCCTATAGAAACAGCCTATAGAGAAGTAGAAGAAGAACTTGGGATAAAACGAAAAGAAGAATTTACATTAGAAAGACTAAAGCCCGGTGTGATTGAACTCAACCGATTTAGCAAAAGAAAACAGGAATACAGGAATTACCGCATCTGTCCATTCTTTCTAAAAATGCCAGCTTCTTTAAAAACTAAATTAGAAGCTGAAGAAAACTGCTGGATAGAGCTGAAAAACCTATCTTCCTACAGTTCCCAGGAAGAACAGATTAGTGCCCTTGTGCTGGATATTCTCCCTTCTTTAGATATTTCTAATAAAGAATCTTTTCAATGAAAGAAAATTCTCGAACAGACGAAATTACGAGGGTTATGAATCGCCTGAACCTGATCATTAAAGTTCAGGACAAGCAGGTAAAAGAAACCTATTACCTGTTTATGAAATCATCCAAATTATGGGCGGATATAAACTTCGTAAGTGCCAGGATTTTTTCCAATAATACCCCCGGAATTAAAATTCGAAAGAAAAATGCTCAAAGCTTCTCGTTAAATTCTCAAAATGAAAAGCTCCTGAATAAACATCTTTATCGTTCCGAAGAAAGTCTGACAAGAGAAATCTGTATTGACTTAGCCGGAGAAGAACTGGATAAAGTTTTTGGAATCAGGGATTTTGATGGAGAACTACTCCCTCATACGATAGACTACATTGAACCCTCCAAAACCGTAAGTGCAATAACCTATTACCGACATCACTTCTTTGTTCTTACCCGGATTTCAGATCTCAAAAGACTCATAGGGCTTAAGACAATAGAATTGATTCCTTTATCCCTCATGAAAAGCCTGGCAGATAAAAAAAATACTCTGCATGAGGGATATAATCCGAGTATGCTCCTCGAAAAATTTATCCGACATAAATTTTGGGAATTGGACCCCTATCCTTCTCCTGAGCTCATACAGGAAAATGAGAAAAATCGTATCGGTGTGTTATTCAGTGATATTAAAGGATTCGGAACCCTTGTAAAAAACTTTCCCTCTATTAAAGAATCCGAATCTACCCAACTCATGATAAAGAAATATCAGCACCACTCAGCCCTGGAAATAAAAGCTAATGGAGGCTATGTAATTCAGACAGCAGGTGATGCTTTTATGGCCATCTTTAAATTACCGGAGAATAGCACGGACGATTCATCAGACGTTATTCGCATTATTCGCGCAGCCCTCGGAATTTTAAAAATTAGCAAAATAGAAATTGACGAAGCTTCTATGCATCTTGTGACCAGAGTAGGTTTAAATATTGCCCATATTGAAGAAGGTTTCCTCGGAGCCCTGGATCTCAGAGAATATACGGTATTCGGTAAAGATGTAAACATTGCTTCCAGATTAGAAAAAAAGGTCGATGAAATTGCAGAGTCCATAGAAGGCTTCGCGGGAGGTCTTTTATTCAATCTTTCTAACTGTAAAGATAATATCAAGGATACTGAACTTCGGAGTCTTCAAAAAGTAGAACAGGAATTAAAAATAAAAGCCGGTGGCTTTAAACTCAAATCTTTCAGCAATCGATTGAAAAAGTTTTCTAATGAAGTCAAGATGAATTATGTCACAGATTCACTCATGGAAAAAATTATCCGGGAATTAAATCCGTATTTAAAGGAATTATCCAGGGATGATGAATATTCCTACCACATTAGTGCTGAAATCCGGGAAGTTCAGGTAAAAGAAGGTAATACCAAGTGTATCTTTTTATATAAGCAAAAAAAAGATTAACAACAGATGTGTTATCCTAAGCTTATTTACTCTCAGGAGCAAAGGAAATCGAACTTAACAAAATTGAAAAAATGTTACTCAGTTGGTTCAAAATGATATGGCCTTAATAGCCTATTTTTATTACCGGGAATTTAATTGTACAACCTATGAAGCCTGGACAGAAATCTATCGATAAAGTAACCGAATTCTAATAAGCGGGTGTCTTTGATTTGAATGACTTCTTTTTGGAATTGAAGTTCGAGATAATCATTCATCTGGCCTTCGTATTCAGTTCGCTTTTTTGTCATTTTACTAAAATCATCACGTAAAAAAATTTTATCCTTTCGTAAAAAAAACTGAAAGAGGAGTTTTTCTTTATCAAAAACGATTCGGTAAGGTTGAAAGGGATTCAGAGATACAATATATATAAAAAATGTAATAATACCGAAAGTGAGAAATAAGATGAGTCCCGCACTGAAAGAGGAAATGGCTATAGATAGAGAAATGGGTATTAACATAAATAAAGAGAGTGAATAATATAGCTTTCTATAAAATCCTGTTGGAAGTTTCACTTCCCAGGGAAAAAGGTAAGAGTCTTCCCCGGCCAGCTCATTGAAATCGAGATATTTACTTCTTAAATCAGCATAAATTTTGGAGAAGTTTTGAATTCGCGTATTAATAAAAATCGTCTGATTCTGTTTATCTTTTATTTGCAAAGCAGGAAAAATATAAATTCCTTCTTTGAAAATTCGAATATCTTGAAAGCTAATTTGAATTCTCCTAAATCGATTCCAGTAAAAAAGCTTTTCCTCTTTTAGAATGAGATAACCGGAGTTTCGTATATAGAAAAAATATGACATTACAAATAGGATAGAGGAAAAAAAAGTAAAAAGAAGTCCTATGGAAATTGCGGATGTATCTTTCTGAAACACAAGTAGTAAAAGTATCATCAAACAGGATAGAGCCAATGATGAAAAGAGGATACTTGCAAAAATAGCTATCGGGAATTGAACCGAATAGATAATATCCCTGTCGCTAAAAGAAAACTCTTTCGGAACTTTAAGCTCTTTCGATTTTAAAGAAGACAGGGCATATAAACCGGCTGGCAACAAAAGAGCTTCTAATAGTAGAAATACAAAATATATAGGAGAAGGCCTGGATAAGGTGTATAAATAATATAATGGAAAACTAACATTCATGAAAAATAAAAAACTATAGATAAATTTCATTTATATTATATTCAAATTATCTCAATTATTAAATTGAGGACGGGGTTTATTTAAATAGGATTTCAAATATTCGTAAACCTGCTTGGATTCCAAAAACTTCTGATTCATGAGTTCGTAAATTTCCGGTTTTGCATTATGATGCCGGTCCGGATGGTACATCATAATAATCTTTTTCCAGGCCTTCTCCAGTTCTTCTGAGGAATAATTTGCATTCAGGTTAAAAAAATCAATACTCTCTTTGAAACGAATTGCTTCCTTTTGACCCGATGGTTCCGATGTCTGGTAGGAAGAATCTTCATAACCAAATCCCCTATTTTTTCTGACATTATAAGCATAATGAGCGGAACGTTTGATCTGGGCTTGATAATCTCTAGGAATTCTAAAATAAGAACATATTCTCTGGAATAAAATTTCCTCTTTATAACGAATCTGACCATCGGCTATAGAAACTTCATAAATCACCCCGAAGATTAAAAGATATAAAGTTTCCCGGTTAATGGTATCTAAAGAATCTACAAGCCGCAGATACAAATTAATTACTTCGACAATAGAAGGAAAAATACTATCTTCCCCTATTTCTTCTATATGTTCACGAGTAAGTAAGACTATGTCGCGAATAAATTTCTGTTCGACCTGACCGAATCGGGTTTTTAGTGCAAATTTTATAGCATCAATTTCTTCTTCCGAGATTCTTCCATCCGATTTTGCTATATGAATACTCACCGAGGCGATGACTCCGGAAAGAACCTCTGTGGGTGTTCTCATGGCAAATTCCCGTTTTAACTTGGAAATAAGGGAAGATCTTGTATTCTGAAAGTAATCTTCAGAGGAGTTATTCCCTCTTTTTAAAGAAGGTCGCCGAGTACGGGAACTGGCTTCTATTTTCGCAAAGCCCCACCAGATCAGTAGAAAAGCCAGCCAGAGGGAAAAAAAACCATGAAGGTTCATTAAGACAAAAATCCCTGCAAAAATAAGTAAAATACCGGAAAACATACGGGCTAGTATCGGGGTAGAGAGGGATCGACTTGCTTGATGTAGGCTAAAATTCCTCCCTGAAGGTTAAATAAACCGGAAAATCCCTGTTCCTCAAGCTCATTCAGGGCTTTAAAAGAACGAATTCCACTTCTGCAATAAATAATCAGATCCAGGTTCAGCGGGCGAAAGTTCTCAATTTCCCGAAATCTGCTGCGAATTTGTTTTACAGGAATCAGGTAATCCGTACCGGGAATGGTGCAAATTTCCTGTTCCATAGGGTTTCGTACATCTAAGAGAAAAAAATCATCCTCTCCCTTCTCCCTCGCTTGCAAGCGTTTCTCCAGTTCCAAGACGGTTATCAGTTTCTCCATAGGATTCTACAGGTGAAAAAGGAAGTTCCTGAAGTCTCGGATCCTCTTTTTTCTTTCTTTTTTTAGACTGCCTTTTCTTACCTGTATAGATTTTTCTTCTTTTAGGAAAGGATTTTTTTTTCTCCAGATCCTGAATAACCCTCTCCACGATGGAAATTATGTATTCTTTTTCTTCCGGCTCCAAAAATGGAAGCTCAGATTGTTCCAGCACTAATTTTTCCATAACATCCCTCCAGATCGGGTTTTAGTACAAGTATACGTTTCTAAGAGACAAAATAGAGAACTAATACTAATTTTTTATATAGTAAATTATTTTTTTATCCATTTCAACTTTTTTTTATATGCCTAATACTTGATAAATTATAGACTTGTTAAAAAACTTGTAATTCTAAAAGTTAAACTTAGTTTGTATAAAATATGCTAAACGTAGAAATGTTACATAACCGTTTGATTAACGGGCAAAAGATAGAGTCAGAATTTCGTTTCATTTCTGATGAGACGACTCAGGACATCTATAACCTTCTTATCAATATTTTGAGCTATTTTGACCAGCTTTTTTTAGCAGAAATCATTTCTACAATCCTAAAAGAACTTCTCATGAACGCTGTAAAAGCCAACGCTAAGAGGCTTTTCTTTCAGCGAAGAAACCTGATTATTGAAAATCTTCAGCACTATAAACTCGGAATGTCCGAGTTTTTGAATGAAGTCACCTATAAATGGGATGAGCAAAAAGATTTCATTGAGGAATCCGAATACTATGTTCGACTCGAAATTCTACCCTCTGAAGAGAGTCTGGGGTTCCGGGTAACTAACAATTCTTCCATTTTACCGGAGGAGTTAGAACGGATAAAAAAACGAATCGAAAGTGCCAAAAAATACAATGACCTATCAGATGCCTTTCTGGATCTTTCGGATAATCAGGAAAGTGCCGGTCTGGGAATTATTCTAACCCAGGTTTTGCTGAAAAATTCCGGAATTGGAACTGAAAAATTCCGTATTGATTCAGACGAGAAGCAAACCGTTGCCAGTCTGGATATCCCCAAGAACGCTATCCCGAAGGTTATGCACAGTAAGTTCAATGAGAAAATTCTCAATGAAATTGAAACGATTCCCCAACTGCCTCAAAGCCTACACCGGATCATTTCCCTTTGTAATAACCCTGAAGCTGAAATGCAGAGTATAGCCACCGAGATAGAGAAGAACCCGGCTTTAAGTGCGGAGCTGCTTAAGCTCTCGAATTCGACCCTTTTTCTTACACGTAATAAAGTCAGTAATATTCTTACAGCCATTAAAATTGTGGGTCTAAAAAACATTAAGAATATGCTTTATGTATCCGGGGTAAGAAAACTCCTTTCTAATCGATACGGAAAGGTACAGCATATCTGGGAACATTCGAATAAATGTAGCGTTTTTGCAAGAGAAATCGCTTTTAATTACGGCAAATCCAAGCTCATGGATCTGGCTTCTATCGGAGGACTTTTGCATGATATTGGAAAATTAATCCTTTTAAGTCTGGATAAAAATCTTATTAAACAGATGGATAACCTGATTGAAAAAGCGAATATTCATTCGGTGCTCATTGAAGAAGTGTCTCTCGGAATTTCTCATGCAGAAATCGGTTCGGTTTTGGCAAAAAAATGGGCTTTTCCGGATGAACTTGTGGATATTATCGCCTATCATCACAGACCTTTTTTAGCACCTGACTCTGATAGGGAAGTTACAGAAATTGTCTATCTTGCAAATAAAATGGTGGATGTGCTTTCCGGAGTTGCGAGCTACTATACTATCGATAAAAAGATCCTGGAAACTTACGGTCTGGATGATATAGATAAGTTCAACCGTTATACTGCCAAATTAAATAGTAAATACATATAAATTCATGCCCATCCTTCAGGTTCGTGATATTTCTTTTATCCGAAATGGAAGGCCTATTCTTCAATCCATCACCTTTTCTATGGAAGAAGGGGAACACCGGGTAATTCTCGGAAAAAATGGTTCCGGTAAAACTACCCTGATTAAAATTCTTTTTGGCCACCTCTGGCCCAGTTCCGGAAAAGTAGAGGTTTTTGGAAAGACTTTTGGGACTTTTCCCTTGCGAGACATTCAAAAACGAATCGGTATACTGGAGTCTACCCGACAGGAAGAAAGACTACAAAGAAATTTAAGCCCGAGAGATATTTTGAGAAGTGGACTACTCGGAAGTATCGGAATTTATGAAAATTTGGATAAAGAGCAGGAAATACTTGTAGATAGGTATATAAAGGAAAATACCTGGATTAAGGAAGCGGATGGTCTTTATCTAAATCTCTCCGCCGGTGAAAAACGAAAGCTTCTATTACTTAGATCCCTGATTTCCGAGCCTGAATTATTAATCCTCGATGAACCTACATCTTCTCTGGATATTTCTGCCCGGGAAGATTTCTTTTTACTCTTAGAAAAATACAGACAAAAAAAACAATTTAGCTCGGTTTTAATTACTCACAGAACCGAAGAGATACCGCATTTTTATTCTCATGCCCTGTTTTTAAAAGAAGGAAAAATGGTTTTCTCGGGTACTATAGAGGAAGCGATGAAACCTCAATACTTAGAAGCGGTTTATGACTTGTCCCTGGAAGTTCAAAAGAGTTATGGACGTTTTTATACCCATGTTAAAACCTCCATCTTTCCGTAAATCTGTGAGCTCCTCAAAAGAAAAACTTAAAAAGGACTCATCTGGGAGTACTACCTGATTGTCTAAACCAACTTGGACGGAATATAGATAATATGAAAATACTAATATGCCATGAAACCTTCAAGCATTGTTATGGAGTAGATAGGCTGATGCTACTTCTAAGCAGGGAACTTAAAGCGAAAGGACATGCAATCGCTGTTATATGTCACGAGTACGAAGAAGAACTACTTAGGACAATCAGTTCGGAAATCTATCTGATTCCTAAAACAAAGACTTTACTCGAACAAAATGAATATACCCTGCAATGGCTAAAGAAAAATGGGAATGCTTTTTCTATCAGGCCTGATAGTATTATCGTTTCAGGTTCTTCTTTCCTATCTTCCTTGCAGTATTTGCGTGATAAGAGTAATAAATTAGTATTTTTCGATCAGGGGATGCAGGCTTTTGATAATGACTTTTCCGACTCAGAATTAAAAGTATATGTAAATTTTCTTGAATTGCGAAGAAAAACCCTTTCTTATGCACATGAAATTGTATGCGGAAGTACTTTTATCCGTGATTCTCAAACAATTTGGGATACGGAAAATGCAAAAATTCGTATAATTTATAATCCTATTGGATATTTAGAAGAACCTACTTATCTACATAATTCTGTTCTTGAACTAATCGAAATGTGTCGGAGAGAAGAGATTAAAGTTGTCATAGTCCTCGAAAGAAGCTGGGAAGAAAATAAGTATAAAAACTCTTTGAAAATTATTGAAATATTACAAAAGGTACATAAAAGTATTCCAAACTGCATTGTCTTTGTATTATCAGATCCGAATATTTTTCAGGCACCACCCGAACTTGAGTTTTCTCTAATACCTATAGGTCATCCTTCGGATACAGAACTTGTAGAAATACTAAAAAAAGTAGACCTGTGTATATCTCTATCTACCGAAACCTTAAACCTTTCCCTGCTTGATGCCCAGAGTTTAAAAAAACCGGTGCTGGCATTGGATGTGACTATTCACCCGGAAATTATCCTTCATCCCTGGTATCTATGTAAAAGTTACGAGGAGATGGTTTGGAAATGGATGGCTATTTTAAACCAGGAAGGCCCTGATGAAGAGGTATATGAATATAATTATAAGAAATTTCTAAACTATTTTCAAATAGAGAATTTCATATCTAATATTCTACTTTGTTTGGAAAATACAACTTCTCAACTTGAGAATGAAGAAATTGGACAATATTCTTCTCTTTTGGTATTTATAGATATTTCTTTTATAATGAAAGAAAATATCGAAGCAGAAAAGATAGAGTTTATAAAAGAACTATATAGAGAATTTCAATACTTCCTTGACCCTATTTTAGTGATATGGAATAAAATAGAAAAAGAATTTGTCTTGCCTCAAAAATCGGACCTGGAAAGATTACAAACCCCTGAAGGTCCGAGGCTTTTTGATAATACAAAATTATCTTCAGATAAGGAGAGCAGAATCAGCTTATCTGATTTTCTAAGACTAAGAACTTTTCTTCCCTCCTATCTTTTTACCGTTCATAAAAACAATATCGATGTACAGAGCTACGCACAAAGACGCAATTTACAACTCATTTCATTTTCTGAATTACAAGACAATTTTACTGAATCTTTTTGGCCGGAAAAATTAGACAGAAAGGAGTATCTTAAAAATTTACTAAAACCTTATGTAAGAAAGCGAGAATATTTTTATGGGAAGAAAAATGTAATACTTTATAATGTTACGAATACTATATCCTACGGAAAAAAAGCAAATTCCGGAATCCCCCGTGTCACCCGATCTTTAGCTCGTGAACTACAGAAAAAAGCAAATATTCTGTTTGTCACGTATTTACAGGATGAGCAAACCTTTCGCTTATTGACAAAAGAAGAAATGGAAACCCTGTCTCTTTTTGAAGGGCCACTAATGACCGGAGAATACCAGTATAATACAGGAAGAATAAAATACCTTGAACCTTTTATTACAGAGAGACGTTTAGAAATCAATTGGATCGTTATACCGGAAGTATTAGATAAAACTATTATTGAGGGAATTTTGTCTTACGCAAAAAATCATCAAAAAAAAGTTGCAAGCATTTTTTATGATGCGATACCCGTTCATTACCCAGAACTCTGTCATCCGACTATAAGCGGAATACACAGCCAGTACATGAAGTCTATTTCTGCCTGCAATACTATAGTCTCTATCTCTACATTTTCCAATACTGAATTATTGAAATATTATAAAGAACATAAACTGAAATATAATAATACACTAATAAATTTACTACCAGGTGAACAGGGAACAAAAAGAGAAACTAAAATTCAGAGTCTGAGTGTAGGAGACCGAAAGACAATTCTCTGCGTATCCACTCTTGAACCCAGAAAAAACCATAAAACTCTCATCGAGGCCTGCCTGTTTTTAGAAAAACAACACCCCGAATTAGATTGGATTTTAAATATAGTTGGAAGTCCTTATGTCGGTGCGGAAGATATATCTGCTTATGTAGAGTCAGTCTGTCGGTACAATTCAAAAATCAAGTGGTTAAAAGTCATAGATGAAAGTACATTAAAGGATTGTTATAAACAGGCAAGTATAACTGTCTACCCTTCCTTTGTAGAAGGATATGGACTTCCGATTATGGAAAGTCTCTGGTATGGTAAACCCTGTATCTGCTACAAACAGGGAGTAATGTCCGAACTGGCAAAGGAGGGAGGTTGTCTTACAACGGATGTGATGAATCCTCAGACTCTTGCTGATGCAATCTATCAACTCCTCATGAATACAGAACTCTATAGAACGAAATCAGAAGAGGCCATCAAACGAAAGATAAAAACCTGGGAAGAATATGCACTGGAATTTTTAGAGAAATTAGAATTCCATAAACACTAAAAGAAAAGTAAAAAGCCTTGATTTTTTTACATTTCAATAAATTATTTCGTCTCATTATAGATGGAGTTCTATCATGAAAAAGTTATTGTTTCTTATACTCTTCCTGTTTTTATTCCTACCTTTTCGAGAATCTAAGGCTGAAGTTACCTGTAGCGGAAGTAATTGCTCTGCGATTCCCGCAGAATATTTCTTAAAACTTGGTGATTTAGATTATGCTTTGCAAACCCAGTATGTAAACCAGATAACTAATTCAATGGTGGAAGCTAATATTGTTACCATTGTTAGCTCCTCCTTTGTGGGCACAGGTTTTACCGATGATGTTGAGTTCGGAGTTGTGGCCGGTGCCGGTGGAGTTTATAAAAAAAGTATTACGGTTCGTGGAGGTGGATACGAACTTCCCGATTTACCCAATGCCGGTATTTCTTTTTCACCATCTGCTGAGGCTGCCTTCAACCTCGGCTGGGTAGTTACTCAGTTTAGGGACAATCCTGCTCCCGCCTTTTTAAATGATATTTCACTCTACTTCTATTTCATGGATACAAAATCCGGTTATGCAGATTTTCGCTCTTTTTATGCATCAAAAGATAAATTTGAAGGAAGCGCTGCAACCAATAAGAAGGGACTTACGATTCGTTATCGGATTTTAAAATCATTCACCATATTTCCGTTCTTTTTAGGATTCAGCGGTTTGAATCTTGGGGCCGGTTTTAGTTCTCTACGAAACGATGTATCTTTAAGTCATTATGATAAACCCAATCCTACAGTTAATTTTGGTCCCTTTGTAGGTACCTGGGATACAAGAACCAACTTTGGCTTACATACAAAAGGACTGGGAACAATTTTGGATTTGAGAACCGGGTTTGATTTGTTTTATTTTTTTACCCTTGTTCTGGGCGGAGGATATAGCGATGTGACAAGCGAAGTAGAAATTAATGCAAAAAGAGCGGGTCCATTTGAATTTAAATTAAGCTCATACAGCAACAATGCGAGTATGTTTTCCCCGGATGCCTATAAGTATTTTTATGATTATTCAAAGCAGAATGAAACCTGGATTCCCGGTGGTTTCTTATCTTTTGATATGAGAGACAAAGCCAAGCTCAAGAGAGGAAAACCTTTCGGGGTAGTAGGTCTGCAATTTAATTTACTATTTTTTCATGTACTTGCAGAAGCCTACTACTTAGATAAAGCAAGAGCTTTTAATGTAGGAATAAAAATGGGGTTTTAGTTTTTTACTTCAATCTTAGATGCTGTATTTTTCGCTTTTTCTCTGGCTTCTTCTATTGTTACTCCCAGGGCCAGAGCTACCCCCATTCTTCTTCTGCCTTTAAAGCCCGGCTTTCCAAACAGTCGGATTGCTGTATCGGGTTGTGTAAGTGCTTCATTAATATTTTCAAAAACAGGTTCCCTGGATTCACCTTCTTCCTTCGTCAAAATTACTGCTGATGCCGCCGGAGTATATGTATGTATTCTTGGAAAAGGAAGTCCTAAAATTGCTCGGAGATGCAAGGAAAACTCTGAATGGTTCTGGGAGATCAAAGTCACCATTCCTGTATCATGAGGTCTTGGGGAAAGTTCACTAAAATAAACCTCCTCTTTATCTACAAAGAACTCAACACCAAAAATTCCCCTTCCGCCGAGTCCCTGTACAACTTTTGTAGCCATCTCCTGCATCTTATTTAAAGCACTCAGACTAACCGGGTGAGGTTGCCAGGACTCCACATAATCACCGCCCAGTTGCAAATGACCGATGGGATCCAGAAACGAAATACCATCCACATGTTGTATGGTTAAGAGGGTTATTTCATAATCAAAATTGATAAAGCCCTCAATAATAACACGGCTATTTTTCTGTCCTCTGCTCCCTTCCTGGGCATATTTCCAGGCTTTTTCCAGATCGGAATCTCCTTTTAAAACGGACTGCCCCTTACCGGAGGAACTCATAATCGGCTTGGAAACGCAGGGATAGCCAATTTCTTTTACATTGGACTGAAACTCCTCAAAATTCCCGGCAAAGCGATACGGAGAAGTTTGTAAACCCAATTCTTCCGAGGCAAACTTTCGAATCCGTTCCCGGTTCATTGTCATATTAACAGCTCTGGCAGATGGAACTACCGTATAACCCTCTGCCTCCAGTTCAAGAAGAGCTTCTGTTGCAATCGCTTCTATTTCAGGAACTATAAATAAAGGCTGGATCTCGTGTATGAGCTTTTTCAAAGCTTCTGCATCCAACATATCGAGGACTCGAAATTCATGTGCTACCTGCATAGCCGGGGCACTTTCATACCTATCAACTGCCACTACCTGTATACCGTATCTCTGCGCTTCAATAGCAACTTCTTTACCGAGTTCTCCGGAGCCCAAAAGGACCATTTTTGTTGCAGATTTTGAATGGGGAGTTCCAATACTAACCATAGCTACCTCTTTACTTCTATTTCTATGAAGTGGAAGTAGAAGTAAAGGAAATTCTAATTCCTCGAATTGATTTTTTATGTTTTTTAAAACTATCTAAAAAAGAAAAAAATAACAGTTGGCTTATTATCCCTTTAAGAATAAAATAAGCATAAAAGGTATTAAAATGGAATTAATATTCAGGGAAGGTGTTTATTCTTCGATTCTGGCATTTTATAATAGCCAAGTAATTGTAGATAATTTTCTATTAATATTTTTTTTATCTTTTATTCTTTCTCTATTTTTTACCGGTATCTATATATTACTATTTGGTAAAGCCTTTACAAATCAAAAACTCAGGGATTTATTATTTAATTTGATAGATTTTAAGCCGGATGAAGAAGCAAAAAAAGCATTACAAAAAAGTGAAGCCCACCTTAAGGCGATTTTTAATCACTTAACATCCGGGATTATGATACTGAATAGAGATGGAATTATACTCGAAAATAATCAGACCCTGGAAATTTTGTTAGGGTATGAGAAAGATGAATTAAAGGGACAATCATTTCATATATATGCAATTCCGGAGGATAGAGACCAACTCGATAAGATTTTAAAGAGCCTTTTTCTGGGATATATTAACTCTATAAAGGTTTATCAGAAATGCTTACGAAAAGATGGTACTATATTTTGGGCACAACTAACAGGAAACCCAATAATAGAAGCCAATCAGACAGTTTACTCAATCCTATTTTCTCTAACCGATGTAAGTGATAGAAAACACTATGAAGCAGAGTTAAAAAAAGCAAAAGAATTAGCTGAAGAAGTAAGTCAAGCTAAATCTGAATTTTTAGCTGTAATGAGTCATGAAATACGAACTCCGATAAATGGTATATTAGGCATGACTCAATTATTATATTACACAAGATTAACAGAGGAACAAAAAGAGTATATAGAACTTTTGAAATCCAGTGCAAAAACCCTTCTTGGAATCATAAACGATATATTAGATTTATCAAAAATTGAATCCGGGAAAATGGAACTGGAGGAAAAACGATATAATTTAAATTCATGCCTGAGATATATTTTTCAGATTATGAAGAAGGTTGCAAGAGAAAAAGGTAACTCTCTATTTTTGGATTTGGACCAACGAATTCCTGATTATATAGTGGGAGATGAAACTCGCTTAAGCCAAATTTTATTAAATCTATTAAGTAATGCCTGTAAGTTTACTGAAAATGGAACAATAACATTAAAAACTGAATTATTAAGAGATGAAAATGATTTAATCCATATTATGTTTTATGTGATAGATACAGGAATTGGAATCCCGGAAGACAGGCAGCACATTATTTTTGAATCTTTTCAACAAGCAGATAGCTCCATAACAAGAAAATATGGTGGAACAGGGCTCGGTCTAAGTATTAGCAGAAAACTCATTCGTTTAATGGGAGGGGATATTGAACTTAAGAGCCAGAATGGTAAAGGTTCTACTTTTACATTTACTATATACCAGCAAAAAGCAAGTCTTAATGAATTCCAGCAAAAGAATGAATTTCCCGAATTAACTTTGAATTCTTCTTTTGCTCTCAGGTTTCCCTTTAATATATTGGTAGTAGAAGATAATGAGATAAACAGAATATTACTACAAAAAATTCTGATCAAGTTAGGATATTCTCCTTTACTGGCAAGTAATGGAGAGGAGGCTCTGGAAATAGTATTATCTAAAAAAGTAGATATAATTTTTATGGACATACAAATGCCGGTTATGGATGGAATGACTGCAACAAAAAAAATTCGTGAAAGTAAGCATATTTCTCCGTTTATAAAAATTATAGCCCTCACTGCCAACGTTTTACAGGATGATAGAAGTACTTATATAAATGCAGGTTTCAATACTCTTGTTTCGAAACCCATAGAAATAGAAAAGATAATCGAGCTAATTGAGAGATTCTAACAATAAATTGTGCTTGCTTCTTCTCTCAGGAAATCTATATTTGTATTATGTCACAGTACTATGAAAAACATATATTTGTTTGTGAGAATGTAAGGGAAGATGGAAAAAGAGTATCCTGCGGCTCCCAGGCATCTGCTGAAATCAGGGCATACTTAAAAGAGCAAACAAAGAAAAAAGCTCCCGGTAGAAAAATCCGGATCAATGCCAGTGGCTGTTTGGACCGCTGCGAATTGGGTCCTTTACTGGTCTCTTATCCCGAAGGAAGATGGTTTCGTCTGAAGACCAGGGAGGACGTAGATCGATTTATTGAATCTTATATTTTAGATTCTTCCCAAAATATAGAATTTGAAATTTAGAAAGATGAGTATATTCTACCCTCAACCCAGATGAAGTTGCGAACTATGAGTAGCCTTTTGAATCTGAATATCTAAGGGATAAAAAAATTAAATTTTTTATGGTAAAAATCCACTTATAGAAGCTTAGTCTTTTCTTTATCCGAAAGAATGAGTCGACATAGCTTTTCTATGTGTCAACCTGTCCCCAAGATGAAAAAACCAAGTGATATAGAAGTATTAGAATCAGTGAATATATATTATTCAAGCGGAAATATTTCTCCTTTTATTGAAAAGGGAGGGATTTGGATCATGGAAAATGTGAAAAAATATTGTATGGCCAATGATGATGAGGTTTCAGATTTATTTTTATTATTCCATTCGAAAGCTAAAACTTGTTTGGATGTTTATAAAAATAAATACTATACAAACTTTTTTGGTTTCCTTTTTGTTTATGCAAAAAATCTTTTAAGGAATCTCAGAAGAAAAGAACAGATCTACAAATCAAAACATGTTGATGTAATGTTAGATAGTCTTAATATTCCTTCCTATAAGTTCAAACCCAGCATATCAGCAAAAACCTTACATTCCGCAATGGATACAGATTTGCTTTTTAAGGAAAGACTCATCATCTGTTTAAAATATCATATTAAACTTTCAAACTCAGATGAGTCCGATCTTTTCTTTTATCTAAAAACGAAGGGGATTTCAAGTCTGGAGTTTTGGACATCCTACCGTAAAATGAAACAAAAGAAAGATTTGAAACAGGCTTTCCTATTAAAAAGAGTGAATAAGTTTAATGAAGCTTTAAAAATTGCCGAACCGGAAAAAATGGAAGAACTAAAACAGAACAAGGAAAAATATTATAACAAGCTCTTTCAGAGAAGTTTGAAATTAAGTTTCAAAGAAATCGGGAACTTACTAAATATTTCTATGAGTCAATGTCGTAATCTGCACAGAAGCGGACTTGCAAAACTTCGAATCTTTTATATAAAACTATACGGCTTGGAAGGAAAAGAAATTGACTTAAAATATCATATTTAAATCCTCTATAAAGGATGCGACCTTTTATAAGCTTCATTTTGTTCATTTACTGTTTATTGCCGTTTTCAATATACTCAGATAAAATATTACTCAAGGATGGGAAGCTTATAGAAGGTATACTCCAACAACAGAATGCCGATGAAGTACATATACTTAAAAAAAATGGAGAACGTATCTTTCTTCCAAAATCCATCATTAAAAGTATTTCATACGAAGAAGAACCAAAAGAAGAACCGAAATCAACTAGAGATACTTCCCTTTATCATCATTTCTTATTTCCTATCGGTCTGGGAAGTTTAGATAGTCCTCAGTTTACCTATGGGTATAGGTTTTTTTTTGGGCTGCTTTAGCCAACACAGCTTATTCCTACAGGGAAGTCTTGAAATCAGAAAATCAGTACAGGGAAAAAACGCAACATTATAGCCCTTTATTTCTTGATCCTGTGAATGTTCCTTTAAGCTCTTTTCTACTGCTTGATGAAATTAAAAGTTATTCACGTTATAGAAGAAAAGTTAGAACCTATAATCAAAGCGTCTCATTATTTGTATTGATTTATTCGTTACAGGTACTTCATAGTTTTTATACCCATTCTGATTCTTCTTCACTGGGCACTTTACAACAAAAAAAACAAAAATTACAGTTTCAAGGGCGATTGGAAAAAGACTTTTATTATAATAAAGAAAAAAATGACTTTCAATTTTTCTTGAATTTTAATTATAATTTTTAATTATAAGAAATACTTTAGTATTTAGCTATTTTTTGCTGACAGTCAATCTGGTTCTCGGATGGTTTCATTTATGCAGAATTTACAAAAAAACGAGGAAAAAAAACATTATTATTCGGCCTATTTGCCCCTGGAGACAGTTTTCCGGGCCTTACCTCGTGCCATATCTCTGGCCTATCAGGATATTGCTCTGGATTATGAAATACATAATCTTTCAGAACGCATTAAAAAACTGAAACAGGATGGATTTCAACATAAGGAAATCAATCCGGAAGAAATAAGAAGTATCCGGGAAGATGTTAAAACCATTACTACAGATAAATTATCCGAGCATATTTATCCTTTTGTTTATCGTCCTTATGACATAAGATTTTTTTTCCATAATCCGGTTTTTGCTCCCGGACTAACAGATGATCTTCTATATATGGATAAAGGTGATTCAATTCATCTTGTCCTGGAAAAGCACTCAAATTCTCATCAGCATTCTTTCTTTTTTTATACCACCAGGTACCTGGTAGCTTCCTGTTTCTCAGGACGTTCAGATGTCGAATTTGTTCAAATTCCCCTTTTCAGTATCAAGAAAGGCTCTTCAGAAAAGCAACATAACTTTCAAATGGAATTTATTCAAAAACTGGAAAAGATACTACAAGAAAACTTTTCTCCGGGTATAAAGAAGGAAAAGGCTTTCACTTCAGAAGATATTCTAAATTATTTTTTAGCTGTTTTATTCTCTGAAGATTATGAAAACCTCCATCACTCAGGCTGTAAGGAAGGAGAACTTCCAAGGTTTCCCTTACCCGATAATTCTATTACCTTTCATAAGCTTTCAGAGATTGGTAAAGAAATTGCGAGCCTGTTTCTACTGGAAAAGCATCTCCCCCTGACTTCTAATTTTTTAGTTTCTGGAGATAATGCAGTAAACAAAGTCACATTTATTCCTGGTTCTCCGAACGTGGGGAAATTGTACATAAACGAAACTCAGCTATTTGATGATTTTCCGGAAGAAATTTGGAATTTCAAAATAGGTGCCTGTCCCTTACTTAAGGTATTCTTAGAAAGAAAAGCAAACTCTAATATGAATCGGGAGGAAATTGTGCTCGTACAAAGGATTTCTTCTGCAATTTTGAATCTAATTAGAATTAAAACTCAGCTGAAATCTATATCTGTAGCCAAAGAAGTATTATTCCCTTCTAAATAAGATTTAAATTCAGAAAGGGCGAGCCCTCTGTGGGAATACTGATGTTTTACCTCGGGTAATACACGAGAAAAGCGTTCCTGTAAGGGGGGAAAGTAAAAAATAGGATCATATCCAAAACCATATTGGCCTATCTCATCATAATCTTCTGTGATAATTCCATCACAACGGCCTTTAAAAAAGAGGGTCTGTTTTCCCGGAAGACTAAAGGCAATTGCACAATAGTAATAAGCATTTCGATTTACCTTCCCTCTCATATTATCCAGAAGAAATTGTGTTCTTTCTCTGTCATTCATCCCCTGTTTTCCATAACGAGCTGAAAAAAGTCCCGGTTCGCCATTCAAAGCCTCAACACAAAGACCGGAATCATCAGCAACAGAAGGAAGAGACGTTAAACGGCAGAGTTCTTCTGATTTTAAAGCTGCGTTTTCTTCAAAAGTACTACCGGTTTCTTCGACTTCAAAATCAATATCCAATTCACCGGGTGTTTTAACGGAAATAGAAAAAGCTAAAAGGATTTCTTTTAGCTCTTTAATTTTCTTCTGATTATTGCTGGCAAGAGCAATGACTTTTCTATTGGTTTTCAAAGGAGGATTGAGCCTCATCCATATTGGAATAGATTTCAAACACCCTGTTTAGAAGTGTAATATCAAAAAGCTCAAGGAGGTCTTCATCAGTTATGATAAGCTTTATGTCTCCTCCAAGCGCATTAACTTTCTTCTTGTAAAACACAAGTTGACCCAGCACCATAGAGCAGATATGATTGGCTTCTGTCATATCTACAACTATTTGGTTTTCGGCATGGCCTAAAAGCTCACTGAAGTAAAGATCGAGCTTCTCACCTTCATCCTGCAGGATCGAACCTTCCAGTCTAAATACGTGAATGTTATTTTTTGTTGTTAGTTTCATACCCTAATTTTCCGGCTCACGAATATATAATGAACTATCCAAAAATCAAGTACTTTATTTAATTAAATAAGTATAAAGATTAAGGGGAAAGGAAATAATTTCTATTTCTTAATGAGAGCCTGAATCATATCCTGGCGATGCTTGTCCTTTTGGAACTTGTTCATAGCCTGCCATTCACGCTTGAGACTTTTCTTGAGTTTCTCTTCATCCATTCCTTTTAAAAGGGCATATTTTCTGATAAGTTTAGCTGTTTTCTGATTCATAGGGTTCAGATTCGTTCTTAGTCTTATCATGTCAATTGAAAATTTCAACTTGTACGCGAAAAGGATTCATTTACCAGAGAATAGTTATTGAAAAACACTTGGCAGATAGATGGATATAATTACCTTTTACAGTATTTACATTTATTTCCGGGAGGGCTTCGTTGAGAAAAATTCGTTTCACCAAAATGCATGGGATCGGGAATGATTATGTCTATATTGATGCTACCAAAGAAGACATAAGACTTACAGAAAAGGAAATTCAATTTCTATCAAATCGGAATTTTGGAATCGGGAGTGATGGAGTCATTTTTATTCGACCTTCAAAAGATGGTGATTTCATGATGGACATGTACAATTCGGACGGCTCCTCTTCGGAAATGTGCGGAAACGGAGTTCGTTGTGTAGGAAAATTTGTATATGATAAAGGTTTAACTTCCAAAACTCGTCCTATTATAGAGACAGGCAAAGGTTTATTAGAGCTGGACATGGAATTAGATGATACAGGAAAGGTATCCATGGTAAAGGTAAATATGGGAGAACCCATTTTAAAACCGGAGCTGGTTCCCCTAAAAATGTCAGGTGATAAACCTATCATCAATCAAGAGCTGGAGATTTCCGGATATAAGTTGAAATTTACAGCCGTTAGCATGGGAAATCCTCATGCAGTTGTTTTTGTGGAGGATTCAGATTCTTTTCCGGTTAATGAGCTGGGTCCTCAAATTGAAAATCACCCATTATTTCCGAGACGGGTTAATGTAGAGTTTGTAACGAAACTGGGAGGTAATCACTTTTATCAAAGGACCTGGGAAAGAGGTGCCGGTGAAACCCTTGCCTGCGGTACAGGAGCCTGTGCGGTCGGAGTAGCGTCTAATCTTTTAGGGAAAGCAGATAAAAAAGTTAGAATTGATTTAAAAGGTGGAACCTTATGGATAGAATGGGCCGATACCGGGGAAGTTTTTATGACCGGTCCCGCTGAAACTGTTTTTGAGGGGGAAATTGATTTACCTTAAAAGATGATTCCGAGTTTCTCGAGAGGATATATAAAAATCCAGAATGCAAAATTTTAAGGATAGTCATTTTTTTTTTATTTTTTATTGAAAAAAAGAATTTTTATGAGGATATTAACAAACAGGAAGGGGGACATTTTGAGGTATTTAATTTTTCTATTTTTTCTTTTTTCATTTTTTTATCAGTGTGAAAAACCAAACAGAGAGGTAAAAGTCCTTTCACAGGATTCAAGAACAACCCTGCTTCAAATATTTACTGAAAATGAAAAAGTAAATGAACAGCTTTTTAAGAGTGATACTATTCTTCCTGATGTAAGTAGTATCTTAGAAATAGTTACAGAAGCCAAAAATAAAGTAAAAGAGCCCGGAGTGCTCGCCTATCTCGGAAAAATGGAAGAAAATTTAAAAGGGCTTGATAATACGAAAAGAGAAGAATACCTTAAATCTTTCTCAGATTTTTCGATTAATCTGGCTGAGCTAAATAAAATGTATGGAGTAGCATCTGATTATAATCGCTTCTTTTGTCCTATGGTAATGAAAACCTGGGTAAAAAAAGGCAAAGAAATTAAGAATCCGTATGCCTCTGACATGAGAAATTGTGGTGAAATTGTAAAATAGAAGAAGATTTTAATGTGGATAATAATGAGAGCAAGATAAAAAAATGTTTTCTTGATACAGATATTTACCGTCGCTGTGCAGATAACTGTAAGGTAAATCTTACTTCAAATCCCTGGATGCGAAGTAAACTGGACGAGATATGTATTGCCAATAAAAAACTATCTACCTTTGTAGATGGAGAAAATGCTTTTACAGTAGCCATTTCTGCCTTTCTTCAAGCTCAGCCCATTATTATAGAAACCTTTATTAATAGCTCAGATTCTAACCTGGATCTGGCCCGCTATTTTTTTGGAATCTGCGAACCGGAAGATATAAGTGAAATTGTAGAAAGCCTTTCCGATGAATCCATTTATAAAATCCTCGACAGTGATTACAGAAATTACCTGGAGGTTCGAAAGATGTTTGGTAGGAGTCCGGAAGCAATCAATTATTTTGCTATGAAAAGTAGCCGCTACTGGGCTTTAGTTTCTCCCGGTAGAATTTGTAGACTCATAGTTTTTTTAATTCGAACCAAACAGAGGTTTAACCTTGCCTCTCAGTTTCTCTTAATTTTACCACCGGAAGTTATTTCAGAAATCACCCACTATACAAACCTGAGCGAAGATGATGAAAGAAATCTCTATCTTTCTCTCGAGGATAATATTTACAATCTTCCTTTAATCTCTCCGAAAATTTATGATCACATGTTACGCCTTTTTCAGGATAATATGGAAATCTATTTTATTCTGGAGACGATGCAGGAGTTAGTAAAACGTCGCTTAAAAATTGATGAGATCACCCGTTCCTTTGTGCGTTATCACAAAAGGGTGGGAATGAAATTTACCATTCAATGGATTTATTCCGAATTGTTCGGTCTTGAATATGAATTAGTAGTGGAGGTACTCGGACAGCTAAAGGAAAAAGAGTATATTACAGTTTCCGAAAAGTCCACCCTGCAGGCTTTGCTTAAAACCGGGAATATGGACTTCATGAAAGATCTTAAACAGGAGATTTTGAGTATTTAACCCGAAGCTCCCTTTTTCTTGGGAAGCGGCTGATTCACTTACAAAAAAAAGCAATTCTCGACTTTTTAAGAGGATACTTCATTTCCTGAAAATTTTATAGAAACACTGCTTGACAGTACAGTTAGTGCTGATATTTTCTTGCCTATGGTAAAGTCAAAGAAGAGAAAGAAAAATGAATTAAGTATTTTTTGTCCCAAATATTCCAAAGCAATCAAATCCTGTCCGAGTTCAAAAGATATACTCATGAAAGAAGATGTAAAAAATCTCCTGAATCGTTGTTCCTGTGAGAAATTTAAAACCTGCTCCATATACCTTGAATTGGAGGAAAAGGCAGCTTAGTTCTTTTATAGATGATAGACCTTTTTAAGCTTGATTCAAATCAAGAACTGGCTATGGAAGGGTTTATTCGGGATTTCTTACAAATTCCGAGAGTAGCTGATCTTCCTTCTTTTTCTCGTATTTTTGATGAACAATTCCTTCCTGTTTCGGAAGCCAATAACCGGACTGAAGCCAGTGGTATCAGCCATTTTCATAGCGAGGTCTTAAGTATTGCAAGAGCTCAGGAAAAAATTCAGTCCCGTTATTTGAATAATTTTACGCTGATTACAAGCCTCGAACCCTGCCTGATGTGTACCGGTGCGATCATTCTTTCCCGTTTGAAAAAAGTTATCTACCTTGTTCGGAATACGAAGGCTGAGGGAATTTCTTCTCTCAGTCCTGAACAAATTTACTTAAAAAACCATTTTCCCGAGCTTCTTTACCATCCGGACTCCCGTGTAAAGGAGAAATTTGAGGTTTTTTTTAACTCTCTTCGTAGTTTTTAATTGACGTACAGGGGATTTTCTTTCCTTTGTTAGTGAAGGGAGAGATGTCAGAGTGGTCTAATGTGCACGCTTGGAAAGCGTGTGTGCCAAAAGCACCCCGGGTTCGAATCCCGGTCTCTCCGAAACTTCCACAATGAGCGATAATCACCAGGTCTTTGCCCGTAAATACCGACCTCAAAAATTTAAAGAAGTTATCTATCAAAAATTGGCCATTAATGCCCTTCAAAATGCACTAAAAACCAATCGAGTAGGTCATGCTTACATTTTTTTTGGTCCGAGAGGTGTAGGAAAAACCACCATTGCAAGGATTCTTGCCAAGCGCTTAAACTGCGAAAAACCCACTGAGGACAATGAACCCTGTTGTGAATGCCTTTCCTGTAAGGAAATCACTCGGGGTATTTCCAATGATGTTTTAGAGATAGACGCAGCGAGTAACCGGGGGATTGATAATATTCGAGACCTGAGAGAGAGTGTAAAGTTTAACCCGATGGGCGGGAAGAATAAGATTTATATTATTGACGAGGTTCATATGCTTACCGATGCCTCTTTCAATGCCCTTTTAAAAACCCTCGAAGAACCCCCTCCCCATGTAGTTTTTATTCTCGCTACAACCGAATACCATAAAATCCCGGAAACCATCCTTTCTCGGTGTCAGGATTTTGTGTTTAAAAAAGTTCCGATTGCAGAACTTCAGGCTTATGTCGAGGAACTATGCAAAAGAGAATCGATTCATTACGATCAGGAAGGCCTTTTCTGGATAGCCAAAAAAGGAGACGGTTCCGTTAGAGACACACTTTCTTTTTTGGAGCAGGCAGTTACGTTTACGGACTCCAATTTAAATGCAAAGCTCATCGAAAAAATGCTGGGTTACCAGGGTGTAGAAATTCACATAGAATTTCTATCTCATCTTTTATCAGAAACCAGCCACCATCAGGTAATTAAAAGTCTGGAAAAGTTATTTCAGGATGGGAGCGATATGCAGAAATTTGTTTGGGATTTTGTGGAATTTACCCATTCAACTGTTCTAATCAAGGAAAACCTCGCAGATCGAGAGAATATTAATTTTCCGGCTGAAGATATTCAGAAAATTCGTAAAGAAGTGGAACCTTATGATATAGAGGTTCTGACCCGGCTTTCGGAATATAGTTTTAAAATTTATGAGAAGCTAATTCAGCTCAAATTACGCAACTCCTATGAAATAAAAATTTTTTTAGAACTCCAGTTTCGTAAAATTATCAATGAACTGAATAAACCGAGTTTATCCGGGGTTCTGGAAAAAATTCGGGCTTTGAGTGAACTCATTCAGAAACAACCCTCCGGAAAATCGATTCCCTCAGCATCAGAATCCCAACAGTCCGGTGAAGTAGAACCCTCCAAATCTGAAGCAACTTTTGAAATTAAAGAAGAACTTGCAAAAAAAGAAAACTCAAAAAGCCTTGAAAAACCCGACGTGGAATCATTAATCATGGAACAATTTTCCGGTACAGAAATAGAACCGGGTAAAATACCAGAAATCTAAACTAGAGGTACGATTTGTATGCTTGGTAAAAAAATGGCAGATACCATCTCTAAAATGAGAGATATGAAAAAGCAAATGGCTGCAGTTCAAAAAAGAATCTCCCTGATTCGTGTAACTGCTTCTGCTGGAGCCGGAATGGTAGACGTTACCGTTACGGGAGATGGAAATGTTTCTAATATTAAAATTAATAAAGAGTTATTCGAAGCAGATGATGTCAAAATGCTGGAAGACCTTATCATTTCAGCAACCAATGAGGCCCTAAAAAAATCAAAAGAAGCAATGGCGCATGAACTAAAATCGGTAACCGGCGGAATCGATCCGACCAAGCTTTCCGAAATGTTCGGCGGCTCAGGTGACTGAGGAACTATTCCAAAAATTAGTCTCTACACTTGCCTCTCTTCCGGGTATAGGAAAAAAGAGTGCCCAGAGAATATCCTTTCACCTTCTCAGGCTTGATGAATCCAGCTTTTCCCGTTTTTTAGAAAATCTTTCTGATATTCGAGAAAAGTTGGGTTACTGTTCTGTTTGTGGAGCCATAACCGAGCATTCTATTTGTGAAATCTGCAACTCAGATAGTAGGGATAGTAAGGTTGTATGCGTGGTGGAACAACCGGAAGATATTTTCTATATAGAAAAAACCGGTGAATTCCGGGGAAAGTATCACGTTTTGAATGGGGTAATTTCTCCTCTCGACGGAATCGGACCTGAAAACCTGCGAATAAAAGAGCTAATGGATAGAATCCCCGGTGCTGGAATTGAAGAGATTCTTCTTGCCACCAATCCGAATATGGAAGGGGATGCTACAGCCAGCTACTTGAATGAACTTTTAAAAAAAGAAGGAATCAGGACGACAAGGATAGCCCACGGTGTCACCGTAGGCAGTACCCTCGAATATGCGGATCAATATACGCTGGGAAAAGCAATTCGCTCCCGCATACAGATTTAGAATTTAACCTCTGCACTTAAAAAAGCCTCCCGAATAGAACTTCCATAGAGGGTGTCGTTTAGTGCTTTGAGACCATCTCCAACAACAAAATAACCGGAACGGAAGATCAAATATAAATTCCCCAGGACCATCCATCTCAGATCAAAATTATACTCCTGTCCGAAATAAGTTGAAGTATTTTTATAATTTTCCGTATTGAAGTATCGGTTATTCTCAATATGAGGAGATTTAAGTGCATGTAACTGGTAATAACCCAGAGTAGCTTTCAGACGAAAAAGCGGAAAGGTTACATAGGTTCCATATTCCGCCAGACCGGAAAGTGGAACACCAAGGGAACCGGTTCCAAAAATGGCATATCCTCCTGTCCAGTCTATGGCTACGTTCGATATACTAAAACCGGGATACAGGGTTCGAAATCCGTTTCCCCGATAAGAAGCATCCACTCCATCTGTTTCAGCACCCGGCCTTCCGGATGTTGCCACTGTAATAAAGTTTAAAGACGTTTGATTATCGAAAAAATAAGAAAACTCGAGGTCTAACATTCCACCTTTTATCCGATGTCGGTCAGTCTTATCAAAAATAGCAGCTCCTGTTTCATCCCGTACCGGGTTTAAAGAACGGACCTTTCCCTGATTTAAAATCCCGTGAACTACAAAGCTATATTTTTTAAAGTTAAATTCATTGTAGAATCCATGCCAGGATAAAACACCGGTTTCCTGGGAAGGATCATTGGGATCGCTATCCTGCTGATAATAAGTGTATAACTCGTTTTTCATGAAATGGAAATAATTTAAGCGAGCACTTAAAAAATAGACATTTACATTGACGAAGTTTTTATCGGAAAATCCGTTCCCGTCCCTGTCCAGAAAAGAACGCTCTCTGGCACGCATCCATCCTCCGATTAGATTTATGTGGTAACGATTTATGTCCTTGGTCATTTTAATTCCGGTTCCCTGTGCGTATAACACCCTTCCGCGAACAGAAGAGAATAGTTGCAAGCCCACCCTTGTATTCATATGCTGGGAAGGGGTTTTAAAATTCATATACAAAAAGTTCGTTTGTAAGTTGACTCCTGCAGTTTCACCAAGCCCCATCTCCCCACCGCTTCCACCACCGAGGACATAAGGTGAATTTGGACTGGATGTATTTTGTGGTTTTCCTCCCCAAATTATATTTCCTACACGAAACCCCCAGAGGGCATCTACATACTGACTGAAGATAAAGTTAATATTCATAGATAACCAGGCATCCTGATACTGAAGGTTTTCTTTATGAGGAGAGAGAACGGAAGGCTTGCCCGTCTTTCTTGCTTCCAACTCGGATTGATAGAGATCATAAGCATTGCTATTTCTTTGATCTATTTCTGACTCTTTAGAATAGATAGGGCTTGTTGGACTTACCCGGTTTAAAAGAACATCTCGACCCAAAAAGAATGTTCTGGAACGAACCGTTCCGTTATAATTGATATTAATCTCACCCTCTTTTGCTACAAGGGAAAATGAGATAAAAAAGAAAATTAGAATAAAGCCAAAGTATAATCGATTCAACATTCCTCCTATTTACCGGTAACCCATTTATTATTATTAAAATATTTCTGTTTTAATTTTTCAATTTGTCCGGAGCGCTTCATTTCACGTATGAAGAAGTTCAAATCCGTTAAGAGGAGAATGTCATATTTTCTTACAGCAATACTTATTTGCTTTTCAACAACAGAACTTAAAAGAGGTTTATAATCATTTTTAAGAGAAGGATACTTTTGTAATAAACCCTCTATATATAAATTATCTGCCACATAACAATTTACGGTATTTTTCAATAGAGCCTGTAAGGCCAGTGAGTCTTTTAAGTAAGTGTAAATCTGAAATTTACCACCAAATTGCTCCCTGATAAATGTATAATTGTATGTGTCCGATTTAACCGCCATCCGGATTCCCGGTTGAAATTGTAAATCCAGAATGCTTTTATAGGGATTATTGCTAACTACTTCTCCTTCCGGTTCCGGAGGTATAGCAAGTTTATTGACAAGCCCTCCTGTAGAAGTAAAAGTATAGGGTAGGCTAAAGGAAACCAGCTTTCCCCTCTCTAAGTTCGAGGAATTACCCATTGAGATGTGGACCTTGCCTTTCTCCAGGGCTTCAGCGTGATGCTTAAATGTAGTAAGAGGAGTGATTTTTGTAAGCTTGACTCCGAGATAATCCGCGTAAGCCCGGGCAATCTCTACTTCAAATCCGGGATAACCGGGTTTAGGATCATAAATGTAATAAGGTTCGTTATCTTCAGATACTGAAATCATGAGTTGCTTTGTTTCTAAGATTTCTTCTAAACCTGATTTTTCAGGAATAAGTCTATTTGTTTCTTTAGCGAAACCTATACTCTGCCAGAAGAAGAGTAACACGAAAATAGAAATCAGTATATTTTTTTGTATTTTCACAGATCCAGTTCATAAAAAATAGCTAAATCAGTCCATTCATTTATTACTCTTATTTTTCTGAGTATAATAAGCTCCTTTCAGATAAATAGAAATCAAACATAAAATTTGGAGAGTATCCTTGATACAATAAAAAAACACATGCGAATATTAAAATATACATAGATTTAAAAAATATAAATAAACTAAGACATCTTTTGAAAAATATCCTGTAAAGCCCGAGATGAAGCAGGAATAGTTAAAAAAGAAAAAGAATCTGTAACTTTTAAGCTTTACAAAATCAGGATCAAATTTAGATTAAGATAAATGAAATATATTAGCTTATTCGGCTGTATCCTCTTAAGTCATTGCGCTGTGCTTCATCAATATTCTATGGGAGATATACAGGCAGGAAGAGGAAACTTGAAGAAGTTTACTATCATGAAAAGTGAACTCGGAATTGAAGTTGCCAAAACGGCCTCGACCACTGCTCAGATTCTGAGAAATTCGGGGAGGATAAGCCAGAGAGATGCAGATAAAATTCAGGGGCTCGCCACTATCCTTGCACTCTCGAATATGGGTCCGAGAACGGGAAAAGCGGTTTATGATGAAACCTATCTCGATAGTCTTGCTAAAAAAATTTATGAGAAATGTCCTTCCGGGGAAATAACGGGCCTCATTTCTATCCGAGAATCCGCACAATATCCTGTCATCAGCGGTGAAATCGGGAAAATTGTAGGCTATTGTTATGGAAAACTAAAAGAAGAAGAAAGCTCAAAAGAAAAAAATACTGAAGTAAAAACGAATGAAACACAAAACAACTCAAGCTCCGAAAAAGGTTCAGAGCCCAATAAAGAAAAAGGAGAATCGAAGGGTGAATAAACTGATTATTATATTTACACTGCTTATCTTAAGCCATTGTGTATCTCTAAAAAGTGTGTCCATAACACCGCAACCGGCAAATCGCAGTAAAAAGATTGAAGCAGAAGTAAGTAAGTTTATCTTTTTAGCTTTTAATTTCAATAACGATTTTGTGGAGGAGTTACCCACAAAATTAATCGAACAATGTAAAACAGGAACGATAAGCGGTATCGTAACCCGTTATGAACAAACTAACTATTTTCTGTTTCATACCATGACTGTTCGGGCCAATGCTTATTGTCTGGAGAAATAGGATGAAATATATTATAAATCTTACTTTCCTGATGTTTCTTTCTTCCTGCACTTACAGCGTTCACCAGTTTAACGCGGGAGATGTAGTAAGGCCTTTGCCCCTTGAAAAAATGAAATTGATAAATGCGGAAGGAGAACAATTTTCTTTTCTCGGTTTTACCTTCGATACAAACTATGTTCTTGAGGCCGTAGAAAAGTTAAATGAGAAATGTCCCGGAGGAGAAATTCAGGGAATCAACACGAGATTCAGTACGGCTCACGGATTTTTATCCTGGAGAAATAAGGTTCATCTCGAAGGTTTTTGCATACCCGGTTCATAATCTATTTAGCTTTTTTTGAAAGAACCTTTTTTATTTCTCTTCGTCTATATTTATAGATAGGAGGTAATATGATTAAGAAAATTTTTATTTCGTTCATTCTTTTCACTCTCAGCTTTCCCCTTTTTGCAGAAGGTCGTTCCGACATTCATTCTATTTTTCAAAAATTACTTTATGAGCATCAAAAGCAGATGCAAAGCTTTTTCCATGACACTAATCTTGCCGATCCTTTTGAGAAAGCTTTCTTTTCAGATTTTACCTTTACTAGGAATATGCAAACGGTTTCTTTCTTCGAGAATCTGAAGAACCGTTTGGATAGAGGAGAAACGCCGGGACATGCAGGCATCATGCAAATTTCCTATAGTTCTTATTCGAACATTAATGGAAAGCAGAATGCTGTGAGCTATGAATACAGATCTGACGGAAAACACATTGTTCTTACCAGGGGAACCTGGAAGGATGGTAAGCTTTTGAAAACAGTCTATAACTACTCACCAACTTCGAAAGAGCTTGAGACAAGAGAGTTTAAAGGAAAAGAACTTCTTCAAAAGAAGACTTACAAATACGAGATATAAGAAAAAGACCCTGCTCTTTTGAGCGGGGTTTTGAATTATATTGAGTCTTCATACTGTATGATTTGAAAGGATTTTATCACAAATCATTTCTCCGATAGATAAAGAAGATGTAGCAGCCGGTGAAGGTGCATTCAAAAGAAAAAATCCTTCAGCAACTTGCTGAAACGAAAAATCATCCAATAGATTTCCTTCTCTATCTACAGCCTGAGCCCTTACGCCACTTCCTCCTTTTACTAAATCGCTTTCCTGTATCGCCGGAACCAGGGTTTGTAAGGCCCGTGTAAAAGATGCTTTAGAAAAGGAACGCCACATTTCTCCCATACCGGTTTTCCAGTATTTAGCAGCCATTTTATAAAAACCCGGAAAAAATAGTATTTCTGAAAATTCACGCACGGAAATATCTTTTTTTGTGTAACCTTCCCTGCGAAATGCCAGAACCGCATTGGGTCCGGCTTCTATTTCCCCGTTGATTCTCCGGGTAAAGTGAACCCCCAAAAAAGGAAAACGTGGATCCGGAACCGGATAGATGAGATGCTGAACCAGACTACGTTTATCTTCTTTTAAAGTAAAGTATTCCCCTCGAAAAGGAATAATCATAGCTGAGTTTTTATGAATATTGGAAAGTATTTTATCGGAATACAAACCTGCACAGGAAATAAGTTTCTTCGTTGTATAAATATGCTTAGAACCTACAACTTCCAAACCATTCTTCTGTCTTACAGATTTCACTTCTTCTGAGTAAGCAAACTCAACTCCTTCTTTTAACAGAAGTTCAGCTAATTTTTGTCCGACTTCCGGATAGTGAACGATACCGGCCTGCGGTACTAATAAAGCTTTTTTTGCCCTTACGCAGGGTTCTCTTTCTTGAATTTCTTCTTCTGAGAGATAGCGTAGACCATCGAGACCATTAGCAATACCCCTTTCCTGAATTTTATGCAAAGAAACTATTTCTTCTTCGGAATTTGCTACAATAATCTTTCCACAGATTTCATGTTTGATTGCATGTTGTTTACAAAAATCTAATAGAAGTTTATACCCACTCTTACAGTTATCAGCTTTCAGACTTCCAGGTTTATAGTATATACCGGAATGGATAACCCCGCTATTATGCCCGCTCTGGTGTTTACAAATGCTATCTTCTTTTTCAAGAATGATTATTTTCCAGTTCGGTTTTCTTTTTTTTAAAGCATAGGCCGTTCCTAAACCTACAATTCCTGCACCGATGATTACACAATCCCAATTACTCAATGTATCCCTCCTGTAAGTTTTTGAAGAAGAAAAGAATATACAACATAAGCCAAAGCATTTTTTTTGTATCCATGAAAAAGAAAACTCTATTATTTTTTATAGTTCTCTTTTTTGCAGGACTTTCCTGTAAGAAAGAGTTTTCATTTCGTTTTGCTGCCGGCTTTGAAGGAGGAACCTATTATAAAATAGGACAATCTCTAAATTCAATTCCGGGCTTTAAGTTTGAAGTTCAAAAAACGGATGGAAGCCTGGATAATATACTCAGATTAGCTGCGAATAAAGCCGACTTTTCTCTGACACAACTCGATATGTTACAGAATTACGCTATCGGAGAACCGGACATAAAAGGAAAAGTAAAAATCCTGATGCCGCTCTATGGAGAAGAGGTTCATTTACTGGCTAAGAAAAGCATTCAGAATTTACAGGATCTGAAAGGAAAAACTATTTCTATAGGCCCTTCCGATTCCGGGATAAAAATCAGTTCTTTAATCTTTTTAAGCCAAATAGGCCTCAAAGAAGAAGATATCAAGCTCGAAGAGTTTAAAACAGAGAAAGCTTTAGCTATGCTTGTAGAAGGAAAACTTGATGCAGTTGTTATCATTGCCGGCGCCCCGGTAAAAGCTCTCTCCGATCTGGATAAAAGTGTAGGAAATAAAATTCATCTTCTGGAGTTTGCCGAGGGTCTGTATCAATCAGTTCGAGGAACAAATCTTATGTATCAAAAAGCAGAAATTCCCGCAGGGATGTATAGTTGGCAGGAGAAGTCGATACGAACTTTATTAGTTCAATCGGTTTTAATTAGCCGGGCTGAAATAGATATTCCAACTATAGAAGAATTTGTAGATAATATTTTTTCAAATCAGATTTCTCTTGGAAGCCAACACAGCAAATGGAAAGGTTTGAATAAAAAACAGGTAAAGTTGTATTTTGAAAAGAGCCCGGACTTATACCACCCGGCTATGAAAAAGATCATTTCTAATTTCTAATATTTTAATAATAGAGGATTCGTTTCGTATGAAAATAAAAAAGCAGGTTTTAAACCTGCTTTTCACTTGTGCCTGTGGTGGTCTTTTTTATCCAGACCAACCAGGGAATCCATCCTGAAATCGCGAATGATATTATGGGTTTTTTCAATAATCATTTTCAAGGCTTCTCCGTATGTAATTCCACCAAATTTATCTATCAATTCTTTACTATCACTTTCGCTAAATCTGATAGTATTATTGACTTGAACTTTTTGGTCATCTATGCATTCTTCAATAATGTCAGAAACACTTTTTAAAGCCCGGCAGGTTTCACGTAAAAGAGTCTGGCATTCTCTCTCAATGGTAGAACTTGTTCCCCTTGTGTCCTGAATAATATTTACATGTTCATTCATGCGAATGGAGAGCTTGCCTTTTCGGGTAAGACCTGTTTTCTCCAGTGCATACACCGGCTCCTGTAAAATGTTCATTTCGGGTGTTCCGCGAAAAACCTTATATATGAATTGTAGCTCATGATTCACGAAGTCTACGATAGCACCATAGAAATATTTGATTTCTGTTTTTGCCATGGGATGAAAATCGATTTTCGGATATTTCCGGATCCTCGCTTCATTCTCTTCGATAATCTTATCAATAGTAGTCTGTTCGGAACTGGCTTTTTTCCTCCGCTTCATTTCGTTATGCTTGGATTTTAGCTGATCTAAAAACAAGATTTCATCCCGAATAAAACGGTTCACATTACCCTTATGCGTTAAAACCTGGGTATATCTCTGTTCAAAGGGATACAGGTTGAAAAGAGTCGGGTTCTCCTGAGACAATTCGGTATAGTCACTTCTAATTTTGTCAATAATTCTATCGATTTCTTCTCTACTCAGTTCTGACATGGTTTTAGTCCATTTTCTCCTTCCAGGAATTCAATTTTTTCTCCAAAGAGGAGACAATCTGTAAACAATATAAGGCTGATATTTTCGAATCCTTGAAATAGTTTTCCTGCTCCTGTTTCAAGTAAGTCATATCACTTTTATTCTTTGAATTCAATAAATTTAATAGTTCATATAGCATTTTATGCAAGACATTTACATTTTTTAGAATCGGTTCAAAAAGTTCCCAGCGAATAATATATAGAAACTTCATCTGATCGCTGTCGAGGGTTTCCAGAAGCCGGTGCCTTTTGGTATCATAATGCATTAAATAATGCTGAATCGGCCTGGGATTATGGGCCAGTTCTTTAAAGCGGTTTCGAATTCTTTCTGTAAGACTAAATGCATCCTGATGAAACTCTCTCTGCAAGTTGCCCACAACATCCTTATTCTCGGAAGGATCACCTGTAATCTGGAAAATCTGGCTTTTACCCAGCGAATCCAAAGTACTGAGAAGTTTTTTATTGATAGAGTCCAGGTCCTGAATTAACATTGCGTAAAGATTCTTTTCCTCTTTTATTTTTGGAAAAGAAACATACTTTTTGTATTCTTCTTCTACCAGCTTTTTTTCAATCAGAACCGGTTTTTTTCTTTCTTTTTCCTCTTCCATTTCCTTTTTGATGTGATCGGGCAATAAGGATTCATCTATCTCAAAATCACCCATCTCAATCACATCGTCCGGTAAGTCTAATTCGCTAAAATCACTTTCTTTGATCTTTTTTACACCGGGTTCGTAACGGTATTCTTCAATTACCTTTGCTATTTTTTGAGAATGAAGGTTTTCGGCTTCCTTGATGGTCCTTCGACTCTGTTCGTTTCCCTGACCTTTTACTCCTGGCTTTAATAGTATAATTTCCAGCTTGTTGGATTCTTTTCCTACGCGGACGGTATAGGTATTTCCAAGAGGATCTTTGAACCGTTTTCCAAGGTAACTGAGCCGCAAACTGGATTCGAGTTCCTCGAAAGAGTCTATCTGAATGTATTCCTGCTTCTGCTTCATGATTCAGTACCTCTAACATATACTCTAATATGAGTTCTCTTGCCAATAAGTTATTGAAACATTTCCGAAGAAAAGTTACTTTTTGTAACAAATGAAAGCTTTCCCGGCTTAAAAGGAAGCGATTTTCTTCTATCTCCTCGGAATGAAGGTAAACTATATTTTTATTATGTCTCTTAATGGAATGTTCTATAATCAGTGAAGGATCCATTTCTAAAGAATCCAACCATTTTTTCATTCCATAACTTAAGGTAAATAACTGGGGATATTTTTCCATATAAGAAAAGGTCAAAATGTAAGTTCGGAAACGGACTTTTTGGGATAAAAAAAAGAAAAAAAGAGGGCTTAGAAAAAAATCTTGTCTTTTTAAAAGGAGGCATAAATTTCTCAAATGTAGTTTCGTATGAATTCAAGGATATCATCAGATTTTGTCTGAATCTCTTTGTTTGCATTTATTAAATCTTCTTTTACTAATAAGTCATAATTTTTAGAATAAGAAAAGATAAAGGGATGGAATTCTACTTCCGGAAAATGATAATCAATTTTTTCTAAACTTGATATGATAAGGTCTTTAAAAGTAATTTCTAAAAGCCAGAATAGCTGTGTAAGAATATTTTTATTTGTCTTTTTAAATCTATGAATAGGATCAAAGCCGGCATCTAAATAATATATTTTAATTCGATTCATATCCTGTCCCAGGCTACGATAATGTCTCAGGATAATTTCAGAAGGATTTATAAACATACCTACAGCACCATCCACCATATCGTTTTCTACACCAAAAAATATAGGTACGGAAATAGACTCAAAAAGAACCTCTTCCAGTTTTACCTGTCCTTCTGTTGCATTGCTTGCATACATATAAATCCCGGAAGAGAAATTTCTACTGACTAACATTAGTTGCTTTTCCAAAGCATTAAAAGTAATGCCTTTAAATGTATTACGAATACTCGCTTTTAAGGAACTATTATCCAATAAAGAATTGAAATAGTTCAGGTGGAAAATATTCCATGGTTGATAATTTTCTTTTAATAGTTCATGAATTTTTTCTAATGAATGGCCCATAGCGAGTAAAGCGGATAAAATTCCTCCGGAAGAAACTCCTACAAAACAATCAAACATAGAAAAAAGACTTTGATTTTTTTCTTTTTCGATCATTTTAAGTAATTCTAATTGAGCAAATATTTTACCTGCACCGGCACCCAGTACCAGTATTCTTGTTACATTATGAAATTGCTTATGGGTTTTATGGATAATATCCTTTCCCTTGCTAAAATTAGATATATTTTCAAATACATTTTTAGATAATGATAATATAGAAACTCCGTATGAATTTTTACTTTTGTTTTTTATGGTCCCTGTAAAAAAAATATGGGATGATATGAATAAATCAATGATACTACCTAATTTTATATCTACCTTCCCCGTAAACTTACAACCATAATTACTAAGTTCACTTATTTTTACAGGATAGCTTTTATTTTTCGTCCACAATTTGGCTTCTATATTAACTTTTCTTCTGTTATAGTCATATCTCATAAGTTTCGTTTCCTGTAAAAAGCAAAGAATAATATGAGAATTGATACATTCCAAAACATGAGAGAATATAACATAGATTCCAGAAGCTTTCCTGTTGAAAAAATGAATATACTTACAATAAAAGGCCCAAGACCTTTTCCCAGACTTTCTAAGAAATTCTCTATGGAAAAAATGCGTCTGATTTGAAATTCGCTTAATCCTGTAAAAAGGATTCCTTTTATATAAGTTCCCGGAAACGCCAATATAATTCCTGCAATAAAAATGATTATATAAGATAAAGATTTATTAATATAACTTAAATAGTTCAAAAAGAAATAAACCAAAACTTCACTTAGGATAAATGAAATAATAAGAATATGCTGAATCATCCATTCTCTTTCCTTTTTCTTTAGCCAATCACCAAACAATGCAGCTATATAGGTTCCGAATATCATTCCAATCCCAAGAAGAGTCAACATATTAACAGAATCTAATTTGTTGAGATGATTTTCCGATTCAATAAATGGAAAAATATATACTGTTAAAGCTCCCCAGGGTATAGAACCGGGAATATATTGAGCCAGTAATAGAGTGTAAAATGTTTTATTTTGGATCCTTTCTTTTTCTCTTTTTTCTGTCGTTTCTGGATATTCGAATCTCTTTCCTTTTTGTGTAAGCATAAACGTTGCGAATAAAAGTAATAAACCAACCCCCAGATAAGAATATCTCCAGCCTTCTTGTATATTCATACCAATGAGACCGGCAAGATACTGGCCAAAGGCAAGTCCTGTTCCCATAGATATATTAATCAAACCGACCGTCTGCATAGTATTACTCTTTTCGCTGATTGCTTTTAAATACTGATAACAAGTCGGTATCAAGATTCCCAGTATAGCACCTATCCAAAAATTTATAGTAGAAAAAATGTAAATATCGGAGGTGAAAAATATACCGGTGTGTAATATAGCGAGGCCAAAAGTAAAAATTGGAAGAGGTATTCTATTTTTCCGGTTGTAAAAGAAGAAAAAGAAAGAGGAAAACGCCATCGGAATATATATTAAAAAATAGTTTATTCCTCCGAGAGAAATCAGGCCAAGTAATTTACTGATTCCCAGGCTCCGGGAAATCTCTGTTATATTGGGAGCAATGATGTTTAGTCCTGTACAGGAAGCAAATAGAAGAAATAAAATATATTTTCTCATTTTTTTCCTTAATCATAGATGATGTATCTATATGTAAAGTCCATTTTTGGATAAAATGAAGCGGTGAAAAAGGGAAGTTTATCTTTTTTAAAGTGGAATAAAAAAAAATCCGAAAAATTTTCCCTCCTCTGACTCTAATTATTGGATTTATATATAAGAAGCATAGAGGGCAAAAATGAGGGTTTTATCCATTTTATATTTATTTGTTACCTTTTTATTTGCCGGCTCTTTATTTTCGGAAAACTGGCAGGACATAGATAAGGGAGAAAAAAAGTTTTACGGAAGCGAAAGACTCGACAAGTTTAAACAGGATACCGTTTACTTCCAGTTAGAAGATTGGGAAGGTCACTACTCTTACAAACTATTCCAAATATTGGAATATAAAGATTATCCCGATTATACATCCTTTCAAGTTTTTCCTTTTTATTCCTATCAAGCTTCGAAAATAGATGATAGGGAAAAAAAATGTTTTCTTTTTTATTCTCAAAAAAAAGGAAAAAACTATGAATCAAAGCAATTCTTTCCCCTCGTTTTTTATGAATCAGATCAGGACTTGTCAAGTTCCAGTTCTCTTGTATTTCCCTTTTATTATAAAGAAGATTTAAAGTCTTCTTCCAGTCTATATACCCCCCTTTCGTATCATCATAATACAGAAAATTTTAATGAAAACTTTATCTTTCCCTTATATTATGAGAAAAGAGGAGAGCATTTTCAAAGGCAATTCTTGCTTCCTTTTTATATGAGAGAAATAGATGAAACAAAAGATTGGACTTATCTATTCCTGTATTCTTCAAGACTTAGTAGAAATGGAGATTATCACCGAAATTTCCTCGGACTCTTGGACTGGTATGGAACAGCTTCCGGTATGAATGAATTCAACGTCTATCCGCTTGCCTATCATAAAGAAAAGAATTATACCCACATCTTTCCTTTTTATTCCCATACGAAAAACCTGGACACGGTTCCTCTTCTTGCGTATTATTCTTACGAAGACGAAAAACAAAAAGAACTCTGGCTTGGACCCTATTACAGCTCAAAAAGAAAAGATGCAAAAGAAAATTACCGGCATATCTTCCCCTTTTCTTTTCGTTACGAGGATGAAAACGAAAAAGAAAGTCTTAGCTTTTTGTCTTATTACAACTCTGAAACAAAAAATGGAGATTATCACCGCAACTTCCTCGGTCTCTTCGACTGGTATGGAACGGCTTCCGGTATGAATGAATTGAACGTCTATCCGCTTGCCTATCATAAAGAAAAGAATTATACCCACATCTTTCCTTTTTATTCCCATACGAAAAACCTGGACACGGTTCCTCTTCTTGCGTATTATTCTTACGAAGACGAAAAACAAAAAGAACTCTGGCTTGGACCCTATTACAGCTCAAAAAGAAAAGATGCAAAAGAAAATTACCGGCATATCTTCCCCTTTTCTTTTCGTTACGAGGATGAAAACGAAAAAGAAAGTCTTAGCTTTTTGTCTTATTACAACTATGAAACAAAAAATGGAGATTATCACCGCAACTTCCTCGGTCTCTTCGACTGGTATGGAACGGCTTCCGGTATGAATGAATTGAACGTCTATCCGCTTGCCTATCATAAAGAAAAGAATTATACCCACATCTTTCCTTTTTATTCCCATACGAAAAACCTGGACACGGTTCCTCTTCTTGCGTATTATTCTTACGAAGACGAAAAACAAAAAGAACTCTGGCTTGGACCCTATTACAGCTCAAAAAGAAAAGATGCAAAAGAAAATTACCGGCATATCTTCCCCTTTTCTTTTCGTTACGAGGATGAAAACGAAAAAGAAAGTCTTAGCTTTTTATCTTATTACAACTATGAAACAAAAAATGGAGATTATCACCGAAATTTCCTCGGTCTCTTCGACTGGTATGGAACGGCTTCCGGTATGAATGAATTGAATGTCTATCCGCTTGCCTATCATAAAGAAAAGGACTATACCCACATCTTTCCTTTTTATTCCCATACCAAAAATCTGGACACGGTTCCTCTTCTTGCGTATTATTCTTACGAAGACGAAAAACAAGAAGAACTCTGGCTTGGACCCTACTACAGCTTAAAAAGAAAAGATGCAAAAGAAAATTACCGGCATATATTCCCCTTTTCTTTTCGCTATGAAAATGAAAACGAAAAAGAAAGTCTTAGCTTTTTATCTTATTACAACTCTGAAACAAAAAATGGAGATTATCACCGAAATTTCCTCGGACTCTTGGACTGGTATGGAACAGCTTCCGGTATGAATGAACTGAATGTATACCCTCTTGTTTCCTATAAACAAGATTCCTATCTTTTTTTGGTTCCTCTATATTTTCGACCGCAGGCTTATTCCTCTGAAAAGGGGAAAGCCTTCGGATTTTTTTACTATCATAATTGGAGAAAAAATGAGGAAAGTTTCTTTCTCGGGCCTTATTATTCCTATAAGAATTCAGAAAATAATACTCATAGAAAATTTAGTTTTTATAAATACGAATGGAAAGGGCCGGAAACTGAAGGAGAAATATCTCCTTTTGAAGTATCTTATAAAAACGAAAACTATGATTACTACTTAAACCTTCTGGGTTTCATGAAAAGTCGTGCAGAAGGCCCATTATCTCAGGATCTCGATTTTGCTCTCGATAAGAATTCAGGTGAAATTTATATAGATACCGATACTTATTTTGCCTTTAATCTATTTAGCATAAGCAGAAGAAATGTAATTAGTTTGCCTTTTAAAGAATACTATAAAAAATTCGGAACTGAACTGAAAAAAGATACTGATGAAAAAGAAGAATCCGGTGTTATTTTAAGTAAATATAAAATGGTAGAACGGGATAAGGCAAGGTCTTATTACGGTTGGTCGGCTCTCCTCGGAATGTTATCTTATGAGGAATCCGATAGCAGACGACATTTCAGGGCTCTCCCTCTCTACTGGATTTCCTGGGATGAAAAGTCCAAAGATCAGCTACAGGTGAACCCCTTCTATTTTTCTTATGCTTCAGAAGAAATCTATTACCACGTTTTCTCTCCTATATTACCGCTTTATGCAAGCCAAAAAGAAAAGAATTCTTCTATAGATGCCTATCTTCTGGCTTTTTTCATAAAGGAGTATGACAAGAAAGAAGACCGTAATGAATATACTCTTCTCTGGCCCTTTATGAATTATTATACATCCAGCACCGAAAAAGGTTATCGTGTGTTGCCTTTCGTATGGAAAAAAGAAACGGAAGAACGCTCTATTTTTTTGAGTCCGGTCTATATCAGCTCTAAAAACCCGGAGCAATCCTTTAGCCTATCATTTCTACATTATGAGTCCAATCGCAAACAGGAGAATTATACCTTCTATACTTCTATCAATCCTCTCGTATTTCAAAAAATATTTAGTAAGGAAAAGAATATAAGCCTTGAGAGTATCAAATTCTACCCTTTGTTACTAAGCTATCAATATGAATCAGATGATAGAAAATTCAATCATTACGGCCTGTTGTATACTTCTTATGAAAACGCAAAAGAAAACTATAAGAATATTGCCGTTCTCTATAATACTTATAAAACAGAAAACCTGAATGAAGAATTCTTGATTCCTCTTTATTATTATAAATACAACATCTCAGATGGCTCACAAAGATTTAACTTTCTCGGTCTTTTTGACCTGCAAACAAGCAAGAACTATACATCCAGACTCTTCTTTCCATTTTATTATTCAGAAAAGGACAAAAATTCAGAAACGCTTTTTGCAACACTTTATTATAGCAGTAAAAATTTAGATACTGAAAACCAAAAGCAGGTTCAAATAAGTCCCTTATCCTATACGGAGACGGTAAAAAGCGGAGACTATGAAAGAAAAACGGTTTTAAATCCCCTGTATTATAAAAACCAAACCCGGTATAAATCAGAAGTAGGAACTGAAACCTTTATTCCTGCCCTGGCATTATGGCACTCGAAGGACGAAAGACAGGAAAAATGGAATATAGCCGGAATCTTGAGTTCAACAAAGATAAAAGACTCAATCGAAAAAGCTTTCCTTCCTTTCTATTACAGTTTTCATTCTATTCACTCTGAAGATATTACCTATATATTTCCTTATTATAATAAAGAAAATTCTCATTCTTCGATTTCTACTCTCTTTCCTTTCTATTATTACAAACAAAACAAAGAGTCTGAAAACAAAGAAACAAGTTTTTATAGCCCCCTGTATATTAGAGAAACACATAGCTCTGAAAACGGTATAAAATCTTCCTCAAACCTGATTCTTCCGATTTTACTATCTTTCGGAAAAGAGGGAGATACAGCTAAGTTAAGTTTTGCAGGACTATTTCATCTCAGCTATGATCTCTCTAACTTAGAAATTTTGGCTCTACCTTTTTACTACTTTTCTCAGCAAGATGGAAAAAATGTCCAGGCTTCCTTATTACATTATTATAAGCGGGATAAGAATTCCGAACTGGCTATCAATCCGATTTATTCTTACGGAAAAGATGGAAAAGAGAACGAAAAAGAATATAAACACTGGAGTCTGATACCCGGACTTCTCTACTATTCCAAAGAAACGGCAGAAGGGGTCACAAAAAATATAGCCGGAGTTTTTCAGTATAAAAAGTATCCGGAATATATTCAATACCACATCCTTCCTATGCTCTATTACTCGAAGAAAAAGGAAGATAAAAAACTTTTTGTGGCCGGTTACTATAAAAAAGAAGATAAGGTTTCCGATGAAAAAGTGCAGAGTCTCGGCCTCGGTAGTTTGTTTTATAAGAAAAAGAAAGGAAACCGTGTTGTGAAATCAATCCTTTCCGGACTCCTATATTATAAAGATGAAAATAATCTGGAAAAAAAAGAAAGAGAGTTATACCTCGGTGGAAGTCTCTATTATAACCTAAAAAAGAAACAACGTGGCTACCGTACGCGCGGACTTTTAGCAGGACTTTTATGGAAACAAAAAACAGAAGAAGAGAATGCGTATAAAGAAACCTCTTTTCTTCTGGACTCTTTCAGGGTAATACGTTATAAGGATAAAACTTCTTACCGCATTTTAGGTTTGAGAATATGAAGAAAAATTGGACATATTACCACGTTATGGCAGTTCTTTTCCTGACCCGCTCAGGAAACCTTCTGCCCTTCTACGTTCAGGGAGCGTTTACAAGTAATAGGTAATTATCTCTTTTTTGTCTTCCCGTTCGGTTACAAACTGATTGGTTCTCGCCTGCATATCGGCGTAGCCGAGAGCCATGCCTACGGCCAGGTTCCAGTTATCAGGAATATTCAATTCCTTCTTAACAATTTGAGGATAGGCAGCGAGACTTGCCATGGCTATGGTTTCCAAACCCTCTTCCCTGGCTGATAACATAATGTGGCCTAGTAAAATTCCGAGATCCAGACTTTCCCAGAAAGCGAATCCTTTTTCCATAAAGAAAAATATGGCAACAGATGCACCAAAAGCATGGAAGTTTTTAAGCATCTGTTCTTTTCTCTTTTCTCTATCCTTCCTATCAATATTTAGCCATGTATAAAATTCCATACCCAGATTTAGCATCCTCTTTTTTACATAAGAGGGATACTGTGTTTGATAAGGAAAATCCGGTGTTTCCGCCTCTTCTTTTTCGGCAGCAGCAAATAGTTTGTTTTTCAGATTTTGTAAACTCTCTCCCCGGACAACGGCTAATTTATAAGCCTGAATATTTTTCCAGGAAGGGGCTCTTCTGGAAACTTCCAGCACTTTCTCTAATTTTTCTAACTCCACTTCTTTAGAAAGGAATTCTCTTATAGACCTGCGGCCTTCAATGGCTTCGAATACGTTCATAAAAATCACCTTCAAATTAAATAAGAATATTATAATGTATCACTCAACGGTGTAATGAAAAGTAAAAGGATCTGACTTATTCCCTGCTCTATCTATTGCTACAGCTGTGAGGACATGATTACCCTTGCCATAGATCAAGCTTCGCGGACGGAAAACTTCCCGTAAGCCTCCCTCCGGGTCATAGTCTACCCAGGTTTCTTTACCATCTACCCAGACTTTTAGACCCATATGTCGAACACCGCTTCCCTTATCTTTTACTTTTAAATACAACTTAAACCAATTTTTCTTAAAATTTATCCCGCTTTTATAACGATACATTTCAATGATAGGTTTTTCATTATCTTCTAAAATAGCATAGGTTCCGGCTGTTCTGAGTCGTTCTCTTTTATAAAAATTCCCCTTTTTGATATATTCCGAATCATAGAAGGATATGCTGTTTCCACCTGCATTGATTCTGTATAGACCCGCTTTGTCACTTTTAATGTTTTTGGGTAGTTTCAGAATAAGATCAAAGCCGAGGTTAAACTCCCGACAATAAGGTGTTATCGTATAAAAATTACTCAGAGCTTTCATGCCGGGAGCAGAAATGTGTATGGATGAAGTTTTATATAATTTATAATTATCCGGAAAAAATACAGAATAGGAAGGGAAATGTGCTTTTGCCCTTTTGTCTTCCGAGTAAATGGTTTTGGGTTTATGAGGAAATACATTATACGTGGGTTTCTTATCCGTATAGATTCTTTTTTTTGCATTTCTGTATACATCGAAAGATACTAAAGCTTCTTTCTGAAGACCGCTTACCATTACCTCTATACGGTTCTGCCCTCTGGCCAGTTCATCTTCTACCAGGAGTCCCTTTCCTTTTTGAGGATATTTATAACCGAGTAATCCGTGTTCTACTCTCGAATGCAGATAGTATTTAAAGGGTTTTCCGCTTATACTACTTCTATAATTATCCATAGGAAGACCGGAACGATATTTATGACTGCTTTTTATCCTATGAAAAGTGAGTTGTTGCAACATCTTTCCATTTGCAAATAATTCCATTCCCTGGAATCCTATTTTGGCAGAGGAACCCGAACGTTCATGCCCCCAAATACTAACTGATGCTTTACCTTCAATTATAATTTTCTTATTCGAAGCAGGTAAAAAGACTCCATTCGATTTTCTACTCAAATCCAAAATTAATTCCTGCTTACTTCCGTTGACTCGGCTTTTACTTCCTTCAGGCTTTATGCTCAAACGATAAACCACGATTTCCGAGTTTGGATTGTAGTTGATTCCAAAAAGAGCCGGGTTATAATAAATTCCATCTTTCATGATCTCAAGATGTAAATGAATCGGACCTATGCCCGTATTTCCGGCGTAAGCAATGACTTCTCCTTTTTTTACGGGAATCGTTTCAATCAGGGTAAAGTCATAGTCAACCCGTCTTTCAATAAAGGTCTTTACGACTCCGGGAAGCTTTGCTTTTACTTTGGGAGAATATGCACTCAAATGCCCGTATTTGGAGATAAAACCATCCCTGTGTTTCACAAAGATAGCGTTTCCTATCGAATATCGGTTAGTTAAGACTCGAATTACTTCTCCGTCACTGATAGCCAGGATGGGAGTACCGATTTTTCCACCGGTTGCAAAGTCCATACCCAGATGAAAATAAAAATAGCGAAATTCTCCAAAACTCCCTGTAATAACTTTCGAACCCTGTACCGGCCAGCCGTACGAAAGTTTTTTTGAAAAAATGGGTCTAATACTAAGTAATAAACAAATTATAAAAGTCAGTATCCGCAACTTGTGGATAGGTTTTTATAGCCGAGACATTTTTCAAGGCTTTAATCAAGTCTCAATGTAAGTCCTCATTTTTTAAAGACGCAGGCGAACCATAGCGTTCTGAGGGACATACAGCTTGTTTAGAAAAAATAGAGTACCAGAAGGAGTTGTTATGAAACTAAGGCTTATTTTTTTTATCGGACTTTTTTTAAGTCTGAGTCCTGCTTTCGCGGGAGGAAAGGTAGATTCGAATTGTACATTTGCCGGGAAAAAATTATACGGTAAAATAAAGTTTGTGAAGTCTTTCCCGGATATTAAAGTGCAAATTGTTCGTTCCTTCCCGGACTTAAAAGTTCAAAAGGTTCGTTCCTTCCCGGATAAATGCGGAAAATGGCAGGTAGTCAATTCTTTTCCCGACATTAAGGTGCAAATCGTGAAATCCTTTCCCGACATAAAAGTTCAATACGTAAATTCGTTTCCGGGCCTACCCTAGTAAAAAACAACGAGCCTGTTTAAACACAGGCTTTTCTCGAAAAAAGTCGATTGTGTGAAAAAGCTTAAAAAAAAAACTGGATGAGAGAAGCGAGGAAATACTTGGACACTCTCAAAAAAACCCCCTTAAATTCCCACCATATTGCCCTAAAAGCTAAAATGGTCCCTTTTGGAGGCTGGCACATGCCGGTCCAGTACACAGGCATTATTCAGGAGCACCTTGCTACAAGAGAAAAAGCCGGTTTGTTTGATGTTTCCCACATGGGGGAAATATTTCTTGAGGGGGACGAAAAACCTCTTCTGTCTTTTTTAGAGAAACTGAGTTGCAATCTGGTTTCAGTCATGCAAGACGGACAGGTTCAATACAATGCTATTTTAAACGAGACGGGGGGACTTGTAGATGATATTACTCTCTACCGATTTCATGCCCGTAAATACATGATTTGCTCCAATGCAGCGAACTATGAAAAAGTTTTTGAAAGACTGGTCTCCGTCCCCCATGAAGGAATTGATATTCGAAACGAAAGTTTAAACTGGCACCAAATTGCTATTCAAGGCCCTCTTGCAGAAGAGATACTGGCTTCTGTTATCGGACAGGTTTGCAAAGAAATAGCCTATTATCGTTTTAGGGTTTTGACATTTGAGGGAGAAGAGTTGATTGTTTCCCGAACCGGTTACACGGGAGAGGATGGGTTTGAAATCTATTCCGGAATTTCTAAAGGAATTCAACTCTGGGAAAAGTTATTAGAAACAGGAAACAGGAAAGGACTTTTACCGGTAGGACTCGGAGCCAGGGATACCCTGCGTTTGGAAGCCAAATATCCCCTCTACGGTCACGAGCTAAATGCAGAAAGAAGTCCGGTGGAATCCGGTCTTTCTTGGATCGTAAAAGAGAAAGAAGATAAATATCCCGAATACGAAAAGATCCTTTCTGAGAAAAAAAATGGAACTGAGAAATCTATCGCAGGCATTAAACTTACAGAAACCGGCATCCCGAGAGAAGGTTATCTGGTATATGCAGTTTCCGGTGAGTGTATAGGGGAAGTAACTTCCGGCACATTTTCTCCGAGTCTGAAAGAAGGAATCGGTCTTGCCTACTTGAATTCTAAATATATTCAAGATGAAAAGGAAATACTGGTAGAAATTCGTAATGTAAAAAAGAAAGCAGTTATATATCAAAAGAAATTTGTACAGAGCGGCGTAAAAAAGAATAAATAAAGGATAGTTAAATATGGCTGAAGCAAAAGTTCAGGATGGCTTACTGTATACGGAAAAACACGAGTGGGTAAAAGTAGAAGGAGATACAGCTACTGTAGGTATCAGCGATTATGCTCAATCTGCTCTCGGAGATATTGTTTTTATTGAACTACCGGAAGCAGGTACAGAACTTTCCTCCGGTGATAGTTTTGGAACAATCGAATCGGTGAAAGCTGCTGACGATTTATATAGTCCTGTAGGAGGAAAGGTAAGTGAATCCAATTCTTCTATTATAGAGGATCCGGCTGCAATCAATAAAGATGCTTACGCGTCCTGGATGATTAAAATAAGCGGAATTGATTCTTCTTCTTTGAACTCCTTAATGGATGCAAATAAATATAAAGAATATCTGAGTTCTCTATAACCATGACCCAAACAATATTAACAGAATTAAGTAAGGAAGAAATAGAAGAAAATAGCTATTTCTTACAGAGACATGTAGGCTCCGGTCCTGCTGAAATACAAGAAATGCTGCATTTACTCGGTTATTCAAACATACAAGAATTTATAAAGAAAACAGTTCCCGAAGAAATTCTTCTAGACTCCGAGTTACAACTCCCGCTTCCCTTATCTGAGTATGAGACACTGAAACGCTTAAAGTCCATTGTATCCCAAAATAAGTTGTTTCGTTCTTTCATTGGTGCGGGTTATTATAATACCATTCTACCTCCTGTCATACAGAGGAACATCCTGGAAAATCCGGGCTGGTATACCGCCTATACTCCTTACCAGGCGGAAATTTCTCAGGGACGTTTAGAAGCTTTATTAAATTTCCAGACAATGATCTGTGAACTCACAGGAATGGAAATTTCCAATGCATCTTTACTGGATGAGGGTACGGCTGCGGCTGAAGCTATGAGTATGTGCTTTGGTTTAAAAAAGAAAGAAAATGGAAATACCATCTTCGTAGCTGATAACTGCCATCCTCAGACCATTGATGTAATGCTAACCCGTGCGGAACCCTTTGATATTGATTTAGAAATTTCTAATTTAGGTTCTTTTAAACCTTCGAAAAAATATTTTGCCATCCTCATACAGTATCCCGGTACAGATGGAAAAGTTGAGGATTTTGAAGCCCTTTCTCGTTCCTGTAAAGAAAATGGAATTTTATTCATTGTCGCAGCCGATATACTTTCCCTGGCCTTATTAAAACCTCCGGCTGAATTTGGTGCCGATGTGGCGATTGGAAGTACCCAGAGATTCGGTGTTCCTATGGGTTTCGGCGGGCCTCATGCCGCTTATATGGCAACCCATGATACGTATAAAAGAAGTATGCCGGGAAGGCTTATCGGGGTTTCCAAAGACCGGCAGGGTAAAAAAGCTTTACGTCTCGCTTTGCAAACCAGAGAACAACACATTCGTCGTGATAAAGCAACCAGCAACATCTGTACTGCACAGGTTTTACTTGCAGTTATGGCTGCCATGTATGCTTCTTACCATGGCCCCAAAGGTATCAAGCAAATTGCAGAATCAATCCATTTTAAAACTCGATTTTTGGCCGGAGTTTTGAAAGAAAATGGTTATAGTTTGCAACACGAAAATTTCTTTGATACTTTATTTTTCCCCGTAAACGGAGAAAAGAAGGAATTAATAAGAAAGCGTGCCTTAGAAAAAGAAATGAATCTGAATTACCTACAGAAAGATTATGTGGGATTTTCTCTGGATGAAACGGTGTCCGATACAGATTTGCAGGATTTATTCTATATTTTTACCGGGAAAAATGATTTAGTCGTAAAAATAGAAAAAGAATATGCTCTTCCAAAAGAATTACTCAGAACTTCTAAGTATCTACAGCACGAGGTTTTTAATTCCTATCACACGGAAACTAAAATGCTTCGTTATTTGAAAATGTTAGAAAACCGGGATATAAGCCTGACCCGTTCCATGATTCCTCTGGGTTCCTGTACAATGAAGTTAAATGCGGCTTCTGAAATGTTACCTCTTACCTGGCCGGAACTCTCTAACCTTCACCCTTTTGTACCTGAAGAACAGTCGATAGGCTACAGGCAAATGATTGAAGAGTTGAATGCCTGGCTTTCTGAAATTACAGGCTTTCATTCCGTTTCTTTACAGCCGAATGCGGGTTCACAGGGAGAATATGCCGGACTTCTGGCGATTCGCCGTTACTTGCAGGCCAGGGGAGAAAACGAAAGGGATATATGCCTGATTCCGATTTCTGCACACGGAACCAATCCGGCGAGTGCGGTTATGGCAGGAATGAAGGTCGTTGTGGTAAACTGTGATGCGGAAGGAAATATAGATCCAAAAGATCTGGACAAAAAAATTGAAGCACACAAAGAAAATCTTGCTGCTCTTATGATCACCTACCCGTCCACTCACGGAGTATTTGAAGAAGGAATACGGGGGATTTGTAAAAAAATTCATGATGCAGGCGGACAGGTATATATGGATGGTGCGAACATGAATGCCCAGGTGGGTCTGTGTAAACCAGCAGATATAGGTGCAGATGTTTGCCATTTGAATCTCCATAAAACCTTTTGCATCCCTCACGGAGGGGGAGGACCCGGTGTTGGTCCGGTTGCTCTTGCTTCTCATTTAGTTGAGTATTTACCCGGACACAGCCTGGTTTCTAACGGTGCCGGTAAAGAAGGAGCTGTATCTTCTGCTCCCTACGGAAGTGCCGGTATTGTTTCGATTTCCTGGGCTTATATTCAAATGCTCGGTGGAAAAGGGCTTAGATATGCAACCATAGTGGCTATTTTAAATGCTAACTATATAGCGAAACGCTTATCTTCAAAATATCCGGTTCTTTATAAAGGAAAAAATAGTCTTGTGGCTCATGAATGTATAATTGATCTCAGGAAATTTAAAAATACGGCGAAAGTCGATGTGGAAGATTTTGCTAAGAGGTTAATCGATTATGGTTTTCATGCTCCTACCATGTCCTGGCCGGTTCCGGGTACTCTTATGATAGAACCCACGGAGAGTGAGTCAAAAGAAGAACTGGATCATTTCTGCGATGCTATGCTAACGATGAGTGAAGAAGTTAAGGAAATTGAAGAAGGTAAAGTTCCTGCAGATAATAACCCTATGAAAAATGCTCCCCATACAGCCGAGGTTTTATTGAATGAACATTGGGATTTTCCCTATAGCCGAGAAAAAGCTGCATTTCCGCTTCCGTATTTAAGAGAAAATAAATATTGGCCGGTTGTAGGAAGGGTGGATAACGTATACGGAGATAGGAATTTAGTCTGTACCTGTCCTTCTATTGAAGACTTTCGATAAAATTATGCGAGCCATCTGCGGCTCGCCTGTTTTCTTTAAATATTCTCTTGCATATTCATAACAAAATTAACGTCTAATACAATACTGAATGAAGTAATAGAGGAGCACCTCATGAGATATGGAAAATTTCTTATACTTTTCCTTCTTTTTTCTACTATACTATTCGCTAAAGCACCTGAATCACAGGATTTAGTCGATAGAATCAAGCTTTTAGATACTTCTTTTGACCCCTCCGGTCTGAAGAATTGTAAGAAAAACATTAAGAATAATGCCTGTAATAAAGATTTATTAAAAGAATTGAATGACAAACAGGCAAGTCTCAGTGAAAAAATTAAAGCGGTAGAGCCGAGTTTTGAAGTTTCTTCGATAGATACCTGTGCCGATCCGATTTCCTCTGAGTGTATCAAAGCCCTGCAAGAACGATATAGTGCAAAATATGATAACCTTGTCATAAAGCTAAAAGCACTCGAAGGAAAGAAGGCGGAAGAAAATCTTTGCTCAAGGGAAGAGGCAGGTTGTATGGATTCCTTATATAAGAGAATTGATGAAGGTATCCGTACCTTAGCTATTAAGACCTGGGCAACAAGAACCGGTGGTCCTTTTCGTTCCAAGGAAACCTACGAAGAGTATATGGCTTCAAAGGAAGAGACAATTCAGCGTTGCAAAGGGCTTGAGTCAGAAAAAGAGTTTAAATCCTGTGTAGCCGAATTAAAGCCGGGTTTATGGAGTCGAATCAAGCGACCCATTATATACACAGTTGTTCCACATTTTCTTAGAAAAGATGCCCACTGTACCCGGGCTGAAATTTTTAATGATGTTACCGATTTAGAACATTGTCCGAGTTCGGATGCAAAGGTACCGAATGCAAAATCCAGTAATGGAGAATTTTCCGAATCTTCCTTGAAGCGTACGAAATATTTTACTTATGCTCAAATACCTTTTCTTATTTTTGGAGCCTATGCTTATTACAAATACGACGACTACAAATATAAGAGCAGTTTACAGGTAGAGAAAATGGCGAGTGACTTTACTTTGCTCTCTGCTAATAATATGACAGCCAGTCGCTTACCCACAAGTGCTTTTTTTACTCTATTCATGAGTAATGTACAAGCTACTAATAATCTGGATGCACAGGCAAATAATTCTATGAAGCAGGTTCAGTTAGCCGCTTTAGGGGTATTACTGGTTCATTTTATAAACGTAGGTGATGTCTTCTGGACAGATTGGAATGCATTCGATAAAAACTTTCAATACGGCACAGCAAATACGGCTCCGGCTTCACCGGACCCTGCTATAGAAAAACCCTCCACATCTTTTTTCTTCACAAACGAAATTATTCCATACGGAAATTTTAAAAGTGATACAAAATATACCTTAGGAATGCAGTACAGGTTCTAAACCATAATACAAATAGCCTGTTTTTTCCTGTAAACTTCAAAAGGGAAATAGGCAGGCTATTTTTCCCCTTGCCGCTAAAAGATATTTAAAAAAAATTGCTATTATGGAAAACTATGATGTGTTCGGGCTTGGTAATGCCCTTGTAGATACGGTTGTATCCGTAGATGAAGCTTTTTTAGAAGCTAATAAAATTACAAAAGGGGTGATGACCCTTGTGGATGCTAAATCCCAGAAGCGACTTTTAAACAATCTGGAAACGAAAAAGAAAGAACTTCGTTCCGGGGGAAGTGCAGCCAACACCATGGTAGCACTGGCTCATTGTGGTGGTACCGGGATTTATACCGGAAAAGTTTCTGCTGATATAAATGGAATTTTTTACAAAGATGATATGATACGTACCGGCATACATTTTGAAGTGGAACCCGCTAAGACGGGAGATACAGGAACCTGTGTAGTTTTAATCACACCGGATGCCGAAAGAACCATGCTTACCCACCTCGGAATTTCAACAGGTCTGAGTGGAATTGATATAGATCCGGAGAAGATCAAATTCTCCCAAATAGCCTATATAGAAGGATACCTCTGGGACGGAGATGGAACCAAAGAAGCATCTATTAGAACTATGGAATATGCAAAACAGTTTAAAAAGAAAATTGCTTATACATATAGTGATCCATTTTGCGTCAGCCGTTCCAGGGATGAATTTCTAAAACTTACAAAAGAATATTTTGATATAGTTTTTTGTAACTTTGAAGAAGCGAAAGCGATGAGCGAGAAAGAAAACCCGGAAGATGCGGTTCGGTTCTTAGGAGAATTATGTTCTACCGTATTTATGACACACGGAAAAGAAGGAGCTTATTATTTCCATGAAGGAGAAATAAAAAAAGTAGAGGGTTTTCCTGTAAAAGCCATTGATACAGTAGGAGCCGGGGACTGTTTTGCTGCCGGTGCCTTATATGGCTTAACCCACCACTTAAACCTTGAAAAATGTTGTAGACTCGGAAATTACCTGGCATCTAAGGTCGTGCAAGTAGTAGGTCCAAGACTCGACGAACCTATAAAAGAGAATATAAAAAAAATAGTAGGCTAAATATTCTTTCATTTGCCCGATAAGAAAGGCTTTCCGGCTTGCTGCCCTTCGGTACACTTCGTTACTCAGGGATCGGCAAGCTTTTCTTAGCGCCATGCTTTAGCATGGGGAAATGGGAATTATTAAATTTACAGAATATTCTTATTTAATAATGCACTATTCCATTCATCAACGATTCTTTTATATCGATCCAATTCCTCTGTTTTTTTTTGCAGATGATTATGAAGTTCCTTTTGGATAAACTTTTTTAAACCGGCTTTACTTTTTAAAGCAGAAAAACCATAAGCAATGTCTGTCTTGATCTCTTTTATCTTCAACTGAATGGCTTTTAGATCTTTTTTATATTGTTCGGTAAGGTTATATATTCTCGATATAGATTGAATTTTTTCAAAGTCCCCTTCATCTTCCACATCACTCATGGCTAATAAAGTTTCCAATCTTTCCAGGTCCTGATCTTTATAGGCCTCCTGCACAGAGTGCCAGAGATCTTTCTGAGTTTCTGTTAAATGTGGATTATAATCGGGATGCAACTTTCGAGCTAATTGTCTGTACACATCTCTTGCATTTTTTTGCCTGAGAAGGTCTTCATCAGTCTGTGGTTTATAATCATAAAAAGCGTAATAATCTTTCTTGAATTTTTCAAAGGAAGAACGGTACATTTCAGACTTCGGATCAATAAATACAGAACCAAAAATTTCAGAGAGCATACTAAAATAATGCTCTTCTAATGCAGAGTCATTTAAACCTTTCTCAGGAAAAATACCCGTTTCTCCTTCTTCTATTTCTTCCTCTACTTCTTCTTCAAACTGAAATTCTTCGCCCGATTTTTCCTGAATGTATTGATAAGCTTTTTCCAGGCTAATTTTTTTTTGAACAGAGAATTGCTCCGTCCTGTGTATAATTTTCCAAAGGTTTGTGATGTTTTCCTGAAGACCACGAATGCTACTGAGTTCTTTACCGAAAGTGGAATTATACCAGAGGCTGAAAGCGGGTTTATCTTTAAAGGTAAAACCTTCAATGATTTGGCTTCTTTTTTCTAATTGTTTTTTAGCCCATTTTGCATCCCGTATTGCTTTCTTACGAATAGGACGGTTGTCAATGATAATAAGGGCTCTTGTTTTTCTTTTTCTGGATTTTATCTCTTCTTACCTATCTTATTTTTCGTTCTTATTCAAGTTTAAACTTTTGAGTGGATAGGATTTCATTATCTTCATTTCGAAATTCGATTAAATACTCACCGGGACTTTCAAAATAGTGTTCATCAAAAAAAAGCTGCATTTTTTTTGCATCCTGTTTGAATCTTCTTGTTTCATCGAGTATGAGTTTTTTTTCTTTGCCGGATAAGAAAAGCTTAATATTTATTTTCTGAGGAGTAGACCAACCCTTTTTATAATACACGAAAAAATCTTCTCCATATTTAAATGTATAAAATTCTTCCCGTTTCATATCACTCACCCTATCCGGATTTAGTTTTTCACTATCCATGTAAATGGCATGTTTATATTTACTTCCGGTAAACAAAAACCAGACAAAGAAAAGAAATATAATTGCCAGAATCCAGAGGAGTATTCTCGTATAGGAATGTTTACTTTCTTCAGCTTCAATATAATCTTCTAACTTCATATAATATTACTATTTAAACCTCATAAAATTTTAGAATTTCCTTAATTACTTTGCGGAAGGCCTGGGTGAGTTTGTGTTTTTTATCGTATTCGTACAGAGTCTGATGTAAGAGAGCAGCTTCTTCTACTACAACCGAATGGGTAATTTTCGTTTTTAATACCGGGATATATTTTTGAACCAGGGGAATAATCGCTTTAGACAAAGCAGTTCTTGAATTATAATTATTTAATAAAGCACCAATGATTTTCAATGAAGGATTATAACGTTCCGATACATTTGCATGAATTTTTAAGAGATCTACAATTCCATCTATCACAAATCGCGAAGCCTGTACGGGAATTAAAAGACCTGTTCCACAATTTAAAGCATTTAAAGTCAGATGAGAAACATTGGGTGGACAATCAATAACAATAAAATCAAAATGATTTTTGAAAGGAGATAAAGCATCTTTTAGTAGAAACATTCCACGACTTTTTTTTGCGATATAGGAGTTGGCTTCAGATAGCTCGATACTGGAAGGAAGGATACTCAGATTCTCAAACCGCGTCTGGATAAAAAATTCAGGTTTCAATTCAAGGCCATCTCGAAAAATTGCATAGACCCCATGGTATTCCTCTTCGATAGAATCAAAGAAAATGCTGGTTGTATTCCTCTGGGGATCCAGGTCTATTAAAAGAGTTCTAAAGCCCGAAAGAGCAAGTCCCGCAGAGACATGAACAGAGGTGGTTGTTTTTCCCACTCCTCCTTTCTGACTGGCTATACAAATAATTTCTGCCATATACCTTTCTCTCCTTTCATCTATTTCTTATTAACCATCCAGGAAGAAAAACTTACGAGAAAATCCCAAATTTTTTTCTTTTCTTCTTCTCCGATTTCAATCTCAGATAAGGCATTTTTATAACAGGCAAGCCAGGCTCTTCTTGCTTTTTCATCAATTTCAAAAGGAAAATGCCTCATCCTCATTCGAGCGGGTCCATTCTTTTGCATATAATACGAAGGCCCTCCCATAATCTGTACCATAAAATCAGCAGCTTTGGTTTCACTTTCCAGTAAGTCTTCCGGAAACATATTTCGAATAGAAGATTTTGCGATATGCATATAAAAGACTCGAACCAGTTCTCGAATTTTTTCTTCGCCGAGGGCCTGGAACATTTCAGGAGCTAAGGGATTGACCTGAGGCAGGCCGGAAGGAGGTGTGTAAATTTCTCTCTGTATCATAACTTTTTTTTCATTTCCAGGAACGAATGAATTTTCGGTTCAAAAGCCTCTATTAATTTTTCGTATACTTCTCTTTTAAACTCAACCACAGTCTCAAGTGAGTTTTGCAAAGGAATGAATTGTAAAGCTGAAAATTCAGGTTCATGTCCATCCAGAATACAATCTTCTACAGGTCGATTCCAGTAAACCAGAAACCATTTCTGGGTCTGGCCTCTAAATTTTTTAAATTTCTTTCCTGAGATATAAGATGGAAAATCATAAGACAACCACTCTTCATGTTCATAAACCATTTCTCCATCCTGAATTCCCACTTCCTCAAAAAGCTCCCGCTTTGCAGCCTCTATCGGGATTTCTTCTTTATCGATTCCACCCTGGGGAAATTGCCAGTTATTTTCCATCCCGATCCGTTCTCCCACAAGAACCTTTCCTTCTGAATTAAAGACAACAATTCCCACACATTTTCGATACGGTTTATCCATTCGATTGCCCATTTTTATAATAAATCGATTTAAAACTTCGGGGTAAAGAATTATTCTTTAGATGGAGGCATATTTATTTTCTTTTCTTGCTCGTGTTTCCGAAGCATCTCATTATACCAACCCTCTTCCACTTCGGATATAATTCGAATCGCAAGGTTTTTCAGCATCCTTGACTGAGCCTGTTCTTCTGATTCTTTATAGCCTATCTGATTGGAATAATAAGCTCTGGCCGGTATTTCATTTCTCGGAAGAATGATTTTTTCTCCACCTGCTTCCTGAAGTTCTACTTTAACAATTACCGTGAGTTCTGCACTTATATTCCGATTGGCCGAATCCATAAGATTTCCAATTTCCTGGTAATGTACGACTTCTCCATATAAGCGAAAGCGAGCCCTTTCCTTGCTCCGGGTTTGTATAAAACGGCCTCTTCTATCCACCTCTTCTTTTAAATAACGACCGAGCATTACATGAACTGCTCCTGCATACGAGTTATTACGTATGTTTTGAACATAAAGGGTTCTCATTTCATCCGGAATCGGTCGGTTTTCTATTTTGGGAGGCCTTCCGGGCTCTTTCTGTAAAAAAGCACAGGAGGATAAACTGATAATAAAACTCAAAAAAAACAGTTCAACTGCGAATAGGTATCTCATAGCCTGGTATTCTATGACAATATTCCGAATCGGAGTTTACTTTGAAGTATTATTTTAAAAAAATAGCCTGCCTTCTCTTGCCCTTATTCTTTTCCATAGTAAAACTTTTTGCAGAAGATAAGAAACCTACAGAAAATCTTCTCTGGCCTATGGAGCTCAGAGTTCCGATTACCGGGAGTTTCTCCGAATATAGAAACCACTCCCTGCACCTGGGCTGCGATTTTAAAACGTATTGGATTAATGGTTTTCCGGTTCGAACCCTTTTTGATGGATATATACATAAAATGAGCTATTCAGATTATGGATACGGTTTAAGCCTCGTTCTTTATTCTCCAAAGAAGAAAATGTATGCTCGAATAGCCCATCTAAACGATCTGAAAGGGGATATAAAAGGCCTGGAAACCTTAAAAGAAGCTCTTCTATTACTCAGTATGGATAAAAGTTTTCGTATCAACTTAAAACCTTCTGATATTACTTTTGAACAGGGAAAACGGATCGCCCGAACCGGGGAAACGGGTTCCGGAATTTCTCATCTGCATCTTGAATTATTTAATAGCCAGGGTTTTATAAATCCGCTCAAAGAAGAAAACTATAAACAAAATGATATTCATCCTCCGGAAATACTCAGTGTCTATATTGACTCCGATTCAGGTAAAGGATATGATTTAGATCTGGAAAAATCAGAAGAAGGACGATTTGGATTAACTACAAAAGAAAGACCTGTATTAAAAGGGAAAATTAAATTTCGAATAGCCGGCTATGATCTAATCACAGCCCAGAATAAAAATGGTATCTACGGAATCAGAGCAGAAATAGAGGACAGAGAAGTTTTTTCACAGAACTTCGAAGAAATTCCATATAAATATGCTTACACAAGGGGAATCTTTTATGATACAAATCGTTCTTCTCTCGATCCACCACATTATGTTTATAAGTTATTTGATAAAAAAACAGGAAAAGAATTCTCTTATGACCTTTCCGGCAAAGAAGGAAAAGATATAAAGGTGAAGCTCAACTTGTTAGACGCATATGGCAATGTATCCGGTGTTACTTTTCTTTTACATGTTTCGAATACAGTAACAGTCAAAACGCAAAAAAAGAAAAGTTATCAATTTAATTCTATAGATAAAAACTTAAGTTTAAATTTTTCGGAAGCAAAAGTTAAAGGAGATGGAAAAATTGAAATTAATAAATTCTCAACACTACCTCAAAATTTTCAATCAGATAAATTTATACAGGCCAGCGAAGCCTATGAGATTCGTAATATTGATTTTTTCTGGCAGGGAAAAGCTACAGGTTTTTTAAAGGGTAATTTTCAGTCTGCTGAAGAAGATATTTATTTATATATGACCGGGATCAAATCCTGGGTAAAACTCCGCAGCAAGAAAAAGAAAGGCGGAATAGAATTTCAACTACCTTCGAGTGGTTATGTGGCTATTATGAAAGACCGTTCTCCTCCGTCTATTATGTATCCTTATTTATTATACAGAGATTACAACCTGGAAGGAGTTATACCGGAAGGTTTTATAGAAAGGTTTTATTTGCTCTCTGAAAGTGGTTCCGGAGTAAAACAAATTGAAGTTTTGTTTGAGGGAAAAAAATATCCTTATGAATATGACAGGGATAGAAAATTTATAAAAGTTTTAATTCCAAAGTCTATTAAAATGCAGAAGAAGATATTCTTAATTCAACTGAGAGCAAAAGACTTTGCAGGAAATCACTCAGAATGGTTTACGGATATTCTGACTTTTTTATAAAATTAATTCCTCAATCCTCCTTAACCCCACGTTAAAACTTGGGGTTAAGAGATTATACTATGAGGTATAGTAGCAAGTGTAAGGAGCGGTCGTGATAGCCGAACTTAAGGCACTGAACTCTTCATAGCGAGGGTGGTAGAGTCCTTACCACCGGATAAGGAAAGAATATGACGGACATTCTCTGACATAAGTTCCAGACTGTGGATTTTTCGCTTAAATGCAAGTGGTTTTTGGGGTTTATTTTGTGGTTTATAGCAGGGGGAATGTTGTTCTGATTTTAGAAGCTTGATGAGCTTTGTTTTTTCATTAAACGTTTAGTAAGTTTTTAAATTTATCAATACTAATCAAATGAATTTTAGGAAAATCAATTTGCTTTAATACATTGAAATGCTTATCCTGGAATACAAGATAATTTGCATTAGAAGCTATAGCACAATCTACAAACTTATTATCATCATAATCCTCTTTGATCAGATTCCATTTATAATAGGTAGTTATGAATTCTACATTTGGAAGATTCTCCAGGGTTTTCATTATATAGCCTGAAACCAATGTTCTTTGGAGCGACTGGATATGGAAACCAGTAAGACATTTGTATCAATAACAACTTTCAAAATTATTTTTTATATTCTGTTCTTAAATGAGAATTTAGAAGTTTTTCAGTATCAATATTTTCCCAAATACTATCCGCAGACTCAATCGCTTTGTTCGCAAAGTAAGTGGATATTATTTTCTTAATCTGAATCAAGTCTTCCTCTTTAACATCATTTGAGAATAATTTCAAAAGTTCCAACTGTATATTACTCAATGGATAATTTAGCGATTCCATAAGGCAATTATAATCTATGTTTATCAAATAGCAAGTTTTTTTACATCCGTTTTTGTCTTCTGAATAGAAGAAAGGATAACAATACCTGTTTACCTGTAGCCATCCAGCATACCTTTGAGCTGTAAAGAAAGAACGAGGCAAAAGCCAGAGGTTCAGAAAGCAAGTCACTCACTTTCTTCTAAGAAATTCAAGAATTGTTAATATTCCCGAAATAAATCCGATCACGTACATTACAATCTCCAAATAGGCTTTTGCTTGTTTGCTGTATAAGGTGCCGAGCTTTATTGTTAAAGCAATTATTGAGAGACCTAAGGCAAATAGTATTTTATCTATCGTGTTATCTTTCATCCAGTTTTTTTTCAAGGATATCAAAGCGCTTATTGATTAAACGTAGAAAAGCACTGATAGATATATACGCTCCTCCAAAAATAGCCACTGTATAAGCTATATAAAAAAATATTTCATTATGATTCATAGTTTCACTCCTTTTATTTTAGACATTTCTTGTAAGCCAACATCCTATTAAAAAATTTCGAAATCCGCTTGCTACCCTTCGGCTACTGATGCATCCATCTCTCTTAAGGTGATACGGTTGGTGAGTAGCAAAGCGTATCGAACCATAAGCATCACCTTAAGAGAGAACCTCCCAGGTACTCAGAGCTTCGCTCCAGGTCTTCAGGAACTCAGTCCGGAGAAGCCGGAAAAGCCACAAGACGAAAGCCGACAGCGTAGGTCTGGCGGTCCGAACCGTCGTCGTACCGAAAGGACGCGGTAAGGAGACCATCAACGAAGTTCCAGGAACCACCACGCAGACTGCGCCTACATTGTCCTTGATTTTTATTTAAAGGATCTATGGCTACCTGATTCTCAAATTGTTTGTAATAACCATCATCATAACAATCCTCCACCCATTCCCGGACATTACCACTCATATCAAACAGTCCGAAAGCATTGTTTTTTTTTGTCCTACCGGATGCGTTTCGCTATTTGAATTACTAGTATACCAGGCATAGTCCTCAATCCTGTCATCCCCCCAGTAGTACCGGGTATTTTTCCCGGCACGGGCGGCATACTCCCACTCCGCTTCTGTTGGCAGGCGGTATTGAAGGCGAGCCTCCTGTCGGGAAGGGTCGCGACCCTTCCTTACGTTTAGCTTCTTGATAAACTCCTGCACATCATTCCAGCTAACATTTTCCACCGGATTGTTATCACAACCATTGGGCGAATTACAATCCGCCCCTACAAAGTAACTGGGATTTTTTCCCATGACATCTCTCCATTGTTTCTGGGTCACTTCATGGACTCCCATGTAAAAAGCATTGCTCAGTTTCACCCTGTGAGCCGGACTTTCATCACTTCCACAGGAGCTATCCTCTTTCGAGCAGCCCATGTCGAACTCTCCGGCAGGTAGCAGATTAAACTTCATTCCGATAGAGTTCGTGAAGGTTTTGGGTTTACCTTTGGGTAAAGGTTCAAAGTGTGCAGGACTGTAGGAAAAGCTTTTTTCTACAGTGTCTTTGTTTTCTGTTTTCTCCGGTTTTGCTTCTTCTTCAGGCTGAATTTTTTCTGTAGTTTTATCCCCGGCGAAGATTCCGGCAACCGCGTCTAAAGGACTTTTCTTCCCCAGGGAAAGAGGTAGTTTACCAAAGCTCTCATCCTCCATTTTTATATAGGGTTTCTGATCCCGACTGTTACGAAAAGACCAGCCCACCACCGATTCCGATGAATACACTTAAGAAAAACAGTACAGTCTTTTTCAACTTATGCCTCTTCCTTTTTTTCAGTTTTCGTTACAAAAATAAACGTGATAAAAGCATCCAAAAGCCCCTGAAAAGGAATCAGGAATACTTTCATCTTGGCCAGAAGTTCGATAGGTGTCGTATCTGCCTCGAAGAAGGGAGAGAATAAAACCGGGAAAAACAACAGAAAAAGATACATCAAAGAAAATATAAGAACCACACGGTATTGAAAAATCCCTATGCTTTGTTCTTCGTCTGTTTTCTTGATAAAGTCAGCTACCCAGGCGGTTGTGATGATGGAAATTGTAGGCAACACATTGGCCGTGAGCCATTCAATCACCAGGTTATATTTGTTGCCATATTTATTTGTCTGCACCTGAATGGAAAAAATCACTACAAGGATAAGCAGAGCTACATACCATAAAATTCCTAATGTTTTACGAACGTCTATTAACTTCTTCATTTTCTCTCCTATTCAAGTTCTGAAAGTAGACCCGCACTTTTCAAATGAGCTCTTGCCGGGATACTTGCATCCAGCTTCATTTCTTCATCCGGGTTGGGTTTACGAAAAGTATACACCAGAACCGAAACTTTATGTTTTGAGCCAAGTTTACTGTCCGAAACTTTATCGGGAAGGGAGTTTGTCCCGGATTGCTGAATTTGTTCTGCATATTCTTTCGTCATGGGCTTGGAACCGGCAGAAAAAGCTTTATCTGATACGATGAACAGGAACAATCTATAATTCCCTTTATTTGCTTTGAATAAAGCTTTAAAATAATCCTTGAGAGAATGTATTTCTCTCGGTGCATTTTTTTCACTCCAGCGAAAACGCAAATTTTGTAAGGGTTTGGCTTCAGAATCAATTTGCTCCACACTGGTCATGATAGCAAATCCACCCGGAACGGTGTAATAGTATAAGTCCGAATAGCCCTTCGCATTTAAGACGGATTTTAACTTATCACTGAGTTCAGAAAATCTCTTAAAATCCTTGAACTTGCTGCGGTTTAGTACCTCAAGACTATAACCCCTCGGAGGAGGAAAAGGAAGACCATACGGCTCTGAACCCATACTCTTTGAATGGGAAAAACTCATATCATTTTGAAAGCTTGAATCAGAGGGTTTTTCGAGAATAGAGCTACAGGAAATAATAAATAGTAAAGAAAATAAAGAAAAAAGTTTTTTCATAATAATATCCGGTTTCTGCCAGAAAACTAATTAATTTTTATCCTGCCAAGTAGAAAATCTGTAGCAAAATAAAGGTTTTATTACAGGAAAAAAGTAAAATATTAGAAATAAGACATGTAATAGTCATTACAAATTTTTCTTCAAGGTATTCACTATTTCTTTTAGTATACCGAGAAGTTTTGGATTTTCTCTTACTTCAGAAATGAGACCTGCTTCATCCATTGAAAGAGTTTTATCACTATTGACCTCTATCATATTTCCTTTTTCGTATAAAAGCCAGTCTACACTGATATTATATTCTTTATTTAAGCGAAAGATAAGCTCTGTTGGAAGGTATTTGATTTTTCCGTTAATAATATCGCTGAGGGTAGAATTTCCTATTCCAAACTTTTCAGAGAACTCAACCTGCTTCATTCCCAAGTAAGAGAGCAATTTTTTATAATTTTCTTTTTTCATAAAATTTTACGTATTTACGAAATTTTAATTTACTTTTTTCCTTAATACGAAATTATATAGTAAATATCACCAACCCAAGCATTTCTCTTCTTCGACCATGCCGTCAAGTCACTTCGGTGCTTCGATACTAAATTTATTGCAAAAGCAATAAATTTCACTCAGTAACCGAAGGGGAGAGAGCACTGTTGAAACGCATAGCAATGCATCTCCTACTGTAAAGAAAACAAGACTAAAGCGTTTTCCTTTCTCCCTCTACTATGTTCTCAAAGAAACCCTGATTTCGATAGTTGCTGTCTGGCACGACAGAAGAAACCCGGAGTCTTTGAAAAACAGAAAATAAAATAAATAATCTATTTCCAATCCTTGCCACTCCCTTGAGCGGGCAAAGTGGGAACTGAAGACTTAAGTCCTACCTAAAAAAATAAGTCTCTCCAATTTTTAAAGGAAGGAGATGATTTGGTGGAAGTTGTTTTGCCTCGTATTCTTTTTTACAGAGTTTTAAAGGTTCATCAAGAGGTTCATCCGTTAACACGAAAGTCTGATAATGCATAGGGAGTAAATATTTAGCTTTCAAATCCATAAAGGCAAGTACAGCCCCTGCGGGATCCATGTGTACCGGAGACATAAACCAGCGTGGTTCATAAGCTCCGATGGGTAAAATAGCCAGATCTATACGGGGAAACTTTTCTGCGATTTCTTTAAAGCCCGGAAAATAAGCGGTATCACCTGCAAAGTAAAAGGTATTTTCTTGACCTTCTATGATAAAGCTACCCCACAGGGTTTCGTTCCTATCCAGAAGTCCTCTCGCACTGAAATGCTGAGTTGGAGTAAAATGTATTCGTAGCCCATCACGAAAAACATGGTCCCACCAATCCAGTTCTATAACATTTTGAATTCCATTTGATTCTAAGAATTGCTTATTCTTTAAACCCACAATAAAAGTAGGTGAAAAACGTTTATTTAATTCTTTTAAACTGGGAAGATCCATATGGTCATAGTGATTATGGCTAATAAGGACAAAGTGAATCCGGGGGAGATTTTTCATTTCGATGCCAGGCTTCACATAACGCTTCGGACCTACAAAACTCAGGGGAGAACAACGTTCCGACCAGATAGGATCTGTCAGGATATTCTTACCATCCAATTGAATGAGACTTGTAGCATGACCTATCCAGGTAACAGAAAACTTATTCGTGTTTTTCCGAATTTCTTCTGCATTATTTTCCACATAGCTGAACTTGTAATTCTTTGGATCAATTACCTTTTCCAGTTCAGAACCCCGATTCCACCTCCATTTTAAGAAATCAGAAAAATTATGCTCCTTATACGTAGGGTAAGGATTTACAAAGCCATCTTTCCGATGATGGGGTTTCTTTTCATTCATAAAATATCCTGCATTAGAACAACTTAATGTAGAATAAATTAATAGACTAAAAATTAATTTATTCATACCCTTTCAATGATTGTAGCAATTCCCATTCCTCCACCAATACAAAGTGTAATCAGGGCATAACGGGCCTTTCTCCGTTCCAGTTCATCTACAGCTGTACCGGTTAAAATTGCTCCGGTTCCTCCTAACGGATGACCGAGGGCAATAGAACCACCATTCACATTAATTTTTTCAAGAGGAATGTTTAACTGTTTTTGAACATACAGTGGAACCGCAGCAAAGGCTTCGTTAATCTCCCAGAGATCTATATCAGCAACAGTCAAATTTGCTTTGTTAAGAGCTTTCTTTGAAGCGGAAACCGGCCCCGTTAGCATGATAGTAGGTTCTTCTCCCGAAACAGCCATAGACACAATTTTAGCTCTCGGCTTCAGGCCTTTTTCCTTTACAGCTTTTTCAGAAGCTAAAAGAACAATCCCGGCTCCATCCACCACACCGGAAGCATTTCCTCCGCCATGTACATGAATAATTTGTCCGAGTTCAGGGTATGTCTTTAAAGCCATTTTGTCAAAATATTTCTCTCCGGCTCCTTTGAACATTGCAGGCATTTTGGACAGAAATTCAAAAGTCCATTTGGGATTGGGGTATTCATCTTCAGAAACAAGAACTCCGTCATCTCGCTTTACCGGAATAATACTATTTTTAAAATACCCATTTTGAATCGCATTCTGAGCTTTTATTTGGGAGGAAGCTGCGAAACGATCGATTTCTTCCCTGCTGATATTGTATTTGGTGGCAATGATATCAGCCGAAATCCCCTGAGGAACAAGGTTGTATTTCTCTGCAATTTTAGGATTACCGATACTCATCATGGTTTCCGGGTTTTCTTCATCTGAACCCAGATCGGAAAACATTTTTACCCGGCTCATGGATTCGACTCCTCCGGCTACAACCAGATCAAATGCACCGGCCTTAATAAAAGAGGCGGCGTCATTTACCGCCTGTAAACCGGAACCGCAGAAACGATTTACTGTATAACCCGGAACTTCAATCGGCCATTCAGCAGCCATTACTGCATACCGGGCGATGCAGGCCGCCTGGTCTCCTACCTGGGTAACACAACCCAGGATAACATCATCTACTTCTTTCAGGTTAAGGGCTGTTCTTTTCGGTAATTCTCTTAAGAGTCCGGCCACTAATTCCTGAGGGTGAACCGAATTTAAAGAGCCCCGTTTATTCCCCCTTGCTCTTGGTGTACGAATAGCATCAATAATAAAAGCTTCAGTCATAAAAAGTTCCTATAGGGTATGGATATAATAGAAAGAGAATATTTCCTTCCTGTAAAAGCAAGATTTTTTGTAACAAAGTCTTAATTCTATTCTTACTTTGTTTTTCTCATGGACAGAGAAGGAAGGGAAAGAGATATTGAAAGTGGATGAGGGTAGAACATATATATCTGGAAAAAGAGGCACAGGAATATGAGTTCAGTAAATCCATACTCAAGCGTTTTCCTGATGCCGGTATTATTCTTGTGGATGATTATAAAAGTGTCTTTAACCGTCCCAGGCAAGATTTTCAGGTTCAAAAAACATCTACCAAGCTTATCCTCGCTCAAAAAAAAGATCACTTTCTTTATAAGGGTTCATATTTATCCAACAGTTACGGACACGAGCACTTTTTTTATAACTCTTTAATTCTGAATTGCATTTATAATTGTGCTTACTGTTATCTTCAGGGTATGTATAAATCTTCTTATATAGTAATTTTTGTAAATTTAGAAGATTTCTTCAAAGAAACAGATAAGCATCTCGCCGAGTACCCTGTTTTTCTTTGTATTTCTTATGATACTGACCTTTTAGCCCTGGAGCGTTATATTCCTTATACTTCGGAATGGATTCGCTTTGCTCGAACGAGACCAAATTTACTTCTGGAAATCAGAACGAAAAGCTCAAATTTTAAGCAAATTTCCGGTATTGAACCTATAGAGAATGTGATAATGGCATGGACTTTATCTCCCCAGGAAGTTATACGCAATATTGAAAAGAGAACTCCTTCTTTAAAAAAAAGACTGGAAAGCATTCGTCAGGCTGTAGAAACGGGCTGGAAGGTACGTCTCTGTTTTGATCCGGTTATCTATGTGCCGGATTGGAAAAAAATATATTCTGAAATGATCATAGAAACACTATCGACTCTGCCTTCAGATAAACTGGTAGATGTAAGCCTCGGTGTTTTTCGGGTAAACTCGGAGTATTTACGTAATATGAAAGAGGTGAATTCTTCAAAAATTCTTTTTTTTCCTTTCGAAAAAAGGGAAGGCTTTTCAAGTTATCCACAGGAACTTCAGGATACAATGATGAACTATTTAAAAGAAATCGTTCTACGCTTTATTCCTCCTGAAAAGCTTTGCATGTGATATGAAATCAGCGATTGTTACAGGAGCTTCTTCCGGGATAGGTTTGGAGATAAGCCGACTTCTTCTTGAACTTGATTATAAAGTTTATGGTATATCTCGTTACACGAAACCCAAACAAATAGAACACGATAAATTTGTAGCAGTTTCTTCTGATTTAAGCGAGGAGAAAGACTGGAAACCGAAAGTAGAAGCGATTTTGAAAGAAGAAAAAGAGCTCTCTCTGCTTGTCAATAATGCCGGAATAGGAGCTTTAGGTCTGCACGAAGAAATCGAATATAACAGACTACGTAAACTTTTAGAACTTAATTTTTGTCTTCCTATTTTACTTACCCGACTTTGCCTGAGACGAATCAAAGAAAATGCAGGACTTATTCTAAACATCTCTTCCACTTCTGCACTCAAAGCTTCTCCCATTGGAGCGGCCTACGGGGCGAGTAAGGCGGGTTTAACAAGTTTCGGACAGTCGATTTTTGAAGAGGTACGAAAAACGGGAACCAGGGTTGTAAATATTCATCCGGATATTACCAGGACCCATTTTTTTGATGAATTAAACTTTCAGGAATCTGAAGATAGAGAAACCTTTCTTTTACCTGAGGATATTGCAGATGTAGTAAAATTCATTATAGAGAGAAAAAAAGAACTGGTAATTACCGATATTACTATAAAGCCTCAAAAGCACAGGTTAGATAAAAAAAGACATAATAAGGAACTGACCGAATGATAAAATTTATTTTCTATAATTTATGTATTCTATTTTTTGCACTTCAGTTTGGATTGGAAGCAGGTGCTAAACAAAAAAAAGAGATTCTTAGCTTAAAGAAAAAATTTATACGGGAGTATAAAAAAAGAAGCAAGAAAAATGCTACAGAGACAGCTCTGAAATTAATTTCCTTAGCTGAAAAGGAATACGGGAATAGCCATAGTAAAATGTCCATTTTTTTTACATACGCCGGAAAAGCTTACTACATTAGCCGTGACTATGAAAATGCTCTTTTGTACTTCATGAAGTCCTATAATCTGAATATAAAGAATAGAAAACCCGATTCTATGTATTTAGCAGCTGACTATCGAAGCCTCGGTAAGGTTTACTACCGTTTGAGAAATTATAAAAAAGCTATAGAAATGTTTCATAAGTCCCTGGAAATTCGGAAGAAAAAATTGGGAGAATATAGTTCTACAGTTGCTACATGTTATGACCTTCTGGGAACGGCTTATGAAAAAAGCGGAGATGCTGATAAAGCCCTTGAATACTATAATAAATCTTTATCTGTAGAGCTACAACAACTTCGAAAAATGAAGTTTCAATAAGTAGAAGCCTCCTTTCATAACCACTTTATTGCTAAAAATCAAAAAAAATCTTTACATATATCTACTTTCGATTATAAGACAAAGCGAAAAAAATATGAGGTGATGTATGAAAGATGAAGATAAGAAGAAGAAAAGCGATGCGGAAGCAAAAAAGAAGAAACCAACTGAAGAAGTAAAGAAAAAGAAGAAGGGTTCTGAAAAAGACTCGGAAGGTGGAGAAATTAAGATAGGAGCGAAAATCTCTATCGAAATACCGGCTTCCATGCAAAAAGCCTTAAAGCTGAATGCAAAAGTTAGTGGAAAAATTGAAGATATTCTAGAAATCGATGAAGACAGAGAAATCTACCTATTCTCTGCTTCAGAGAAATCTTTTTTCTTAGAAGAAGTCCTCGAGGATAAGGAATGGTGCTGTTATTTAGGTGTCGAGTGGGATGTCATCAAGGAAGAAGACGAATTTTTGGATGATGAGGATGAATACAAAAAGTCCATCAAAGTCAAAGATCAGGAATTCAAGCTGGAAGATGATGATGAGCTGGAATACTTCAGTACCGAAGAAGATGAAGAAGGTGATTTGGAATATGTTGATTATGCAGCTAAATCAGGTGATACATTCTTACGAATTCTTTTCTGGGATGAGGAAGATGACTTTGAGACCTACCTGTATGCCGAAGTAGAAGACTATAAAATCGGCTAAAAAGTTTGATTAGCATAAATTCGCACTATCCACTAATCAGACCCTTTATTTCTCAGAAGTTATAGAACTTCATGAGTGATTCCCCCTTTCCTGAATCCACGGCATAAGAGTCTGTCTGAAAATGAAGCTACAGGCTCTTGCAGCTTGCTTTTCTTTAATAGATAAGCCTATTAAGTTCCTGGTCATGGAAAGGGTCAGAGACTCCGAAGTGTAGTAACCAGGGAAAAGTTTCAAAAATTATCCCAAAAGTCCAGTTTCGGTTTCCGTTCTATAGAAAATTTTTGTTCCTTTTGTGCATTTTCAAACCCTTTATAGTAGAGGGTCACATGAACAAACGAAAACTCCAAAAAACCTTTGATGAAGTATTTAAGAAAAGAGCCATATCGTTTTTCTCAAGGTTCGCAAAGGTAGAAACAGAGAGAAGATATAATCCGTGAAGCCATAGAAAAAGGCTTCGGAGAGAACTTGAAGGATAGTTTTTTGCTTTACAGAGAAGAAGTAGAGTTTATACTAAAGGAGATGGGAAAGAGTATGACTGCCATAGAAGAAAGAGTCTGGGAACTCGCAGAAGAATTCGGAATCCGGGAGAAAATAAGGGAAGCCAGTATCCAGGAGGGCAGAGAACAGGAACGCCTTCTGTCTCAGAAACAAATTGAGAAAGAGCGAAAACGCGCAGAAAGAGCCGAGCATAAAAAAGCCCTCAGGACAGCGATCAAAATGAAGCGTGCAGGGTCCACTCTCGATTTTATATCAGAAATGACCGAACTTCCGGAAGCTTATCTGGAGAGGTTTTTTAAAAAAAGCCGAATGCACTAAGATGCTTCGTCGTGGGTTCTCCCGGCTTTTCGTTTTAAACCAGCCCATCGACTGAATTAGTAAATATGAAAGGACTTTTTGTCGAGATTAAAATCAATGAAAGTCCTGATTGCATTATTCCTATTTCTTCCCATTTTTCTCTATAGTGAAGATGAGCCGGAAACCAAGAAAATCTTAAACTGGAAAGGTGAAATCCATTCCGTATATAAAGCCAAGGGGACACTCCGGATACGTATTCATAAAGGTAAGCAGTGGAAATACTCCAGTGAAGAGGATTTGAGACAGCAGTTTATGACTCAAAAAACCTTTTTCTTATTCGAGAAAAAAACAAATAAAAAAGTAGGAGAGTTTAATTTACAGGATTTAAACTTTGAATATCTTCCTCCCAGTCTGAATAAGGAAAGGATATACCTTGTTTTATCCGGAGATTATACACCCTTACCCGGTAAAAACCATAAGAGAATTACTACAAACCTGTATGTTGCTTCTTATAAAGAAATTCCTTCTTATTTAGAACCTTCCAGTTTTTATAAAGATACTCAAAATCACGGGAAAGGTATCATACGACATAAAATTGATGGAAAGGAGATGATCCTGATACCGGCTGGTACCTTTCTTTACGGACAGGGGATTGACTCCGAAAATGATGCTTATAATCCCTTTTACAATAACCCTGATGAAAGTAATCTGGCTGATTTACCCTCTTTCTATATGGATAAATACGAAGTAACCAATGGAGAGTATTTAAAGTTCATTAACTCTACAAATTTTCCAGCACCTGTTCATTGGAAAAAGGGTATGTATCCTGCGGGTAAGGCTCATCATCCGGTAAATCACCTGAGTTATAGGGAAGTAGAAGCCTATGCACAGTGGTCAGGTAAGAGGATTCCTACTGAATTAGAGTGGGAAAAGGCTGCAAGAGGCCCGGGTTTCACAAAAACTCTGAATCGAGATGAAACCAGTACCTTTAAAGTAGATGCTCTTCGCTACCCCTTTGGAAATACATTTGATGCCGGTCTTTGCAATTCCAGGGAAAGTAAGCTTTTTGAAACGGTCTCGGTTTACGAACTTTCGACAGCAGGAAAGAGTCCGTATGGTTTAATGGGGATGTGTGGTAATGTGGCTGAATGGACCAGTAGCTGGTATAAACCTTATAAAGGCCATTATTTAAAACACAGGGCTTTCGGTCAACAGTACAGGGTAATACGCGGTGGATCCTTTACCAGCTCGAAACGAGAAGTCAGTACTTTTTTTCGAGATTATGGAGGAATTCCCAACCTGAAAGAAGACAGAAAAGCAGGATTTCGTCTTGTGGTTGATTACGATTCAGCTTATTAAAAGGGGTTTGAGTTTTTCCACCTGTTCTTCATTCTGGTAAACATCTACCGTAGAGATCTCAGGTCCGGCCTCGACAAATTCAACCCGTATATGCCTGTGTACCATCTGCTTGCCTTTTTTAAATATACGGGGAACACGGGCCGAGTTGAGATAAAGAGTTGAGTCTTTTTCGATAAAATTTGTTCTTTTCGTTTCTGAATAGTGCATGTGTCCGGCCAGTACCAGTTCTACACGCTTCTTCTTTTTTTTGCAGTAAGAGATGAGTTCTTCTAAATCCTTATCTCCCCAGTCTCCCCCCCTCGGATCAAAATCTTTTCCCCAGATATCCTCTCTTCTATCTCCGAGGCCGGTAGGTCCGTTATGGGAAATCACCAGAAGCTTTTCCTCTTCAATTTCGTCGACTATCGAAGCTAAGAGTGCGATAGAATCCTCAAAGTCGTTTACACTGCAATATTTAGAAAGAAAAGGTTGAAAAGACAGAAAAGGTCCTCCCATGGAAAAGGGACGGCAGAAAAGAAGGGCATAATCTTCTTCCTGCCGGTAGGTATAATAACAGAGTTCTACAGGCGCTATGTCTTTCTTGAATTTTGCGAGCCTTTTTTCCTGACCGAGAAAACCTTTTTGAATCAGAAACTTGTTTTGGAAAAGTTCTCCTGTAAGTTGAAATAGATTACTGGAATCATGGTTACCGGGGATCAGGTAGGCTTTTTTTTTAAGTCCGGATAATCGCTTCGGAATTAAAGAAGGTCCTGAAAAGTAGGTTGGCAAATCCCCCGTAAAGAGGAGGAAATCATAATCAGAATCATTGAAGTATCTCAGATCCTGACTGTTCCAGTAACCATGAATATCACCAATAATCGCAAATTTCATATTTCTAATAGTTCCATACTTTTATAGCCTCCCGAAATATTACTTACTCTGTGGAAACCCTTTTGCATTAAAATTCTTACAGCTAAATGCGCCCGAAAACCCACCTGGCAATGCACAAGAATTTCCTTTTCTATTGGTAATTCAGAGATCCTTTCCCGTAAATCCGGCAAAGGAATATTTATAGCACCCGGGATATGTCCTCTTTCGTATTCTTCGGGGTTTCGTACGTCCAGAATTAAAAAATCTTTTTCCGTGTTCCATTTTTCAATAAATTCATTCACGCTAATAGAAGGACTAAAACCATTCAAACTATTGGAAGCTACAAAAGAAGCCATATTAACCGGATCGTTTGCCGATGAAAAAGGAGGAGCGTAGCTTAAGTCTAATTCTTCCAGATCCTCTACGGTCAAACCTCCGTGTATGGCGGTTGCAATCACATCCACCCGCTTATCCACACCTTCCTCTCCAAAAACCTGGACTCCGAGTACCCTTCCATTTCCTTTTAGATAAACGAGCTTTAATGAAATCTGGCTGGAACCCGGGTAATACCCTGCATGGTTTTTGGGATGGACTGTCACCGTTCCGATATCCAGCCCGGCTTCTTTGGCGGCTTTTTCTGTGAAACCGGTAATCCCGGCAGCTTTGGTAAAAATCTTTACGATGGCGGAACCGTTAGCTCCATGGTACACTTTGGTGTCTCCGGCGGCATTGGAACCTGCAATCCTTCCCTGGCGATTGGCAGGGCCTGCGAGGGGAATTCTCACTTTTCTACCCATAATCCTGTGACTGATTTCTGCCATATCTCCCACTACATAGATGTCCGGGTCAGAAGATTGCATCAGGTTATTCACTAATACTCCACCGGTTTTTCCTATGCTCAGACCGGCACTTTTCGCCAATTCCAGCTCCGGTCGAACCCCTATTGAAACAATGACCATATCAGCCGATAAGGTATGACCGCTTTCTAAGTACACTTCTTTTGCCTTGGGGTCAATTTTTTTGACTCCATCTCGGGGAAAGACCTGAACTCCTTCCGCTTCCATTTCTCTACGAATAGCTTCTCCGAACTCTATATCAAAGTTTGGCATTACATGATGGGCTTTTTCTACCAGTTTCACCTCTAAACCGCGATTATGCAGGGCCTCTGCCATTTCGATACCGATAAACCCACCCCCAATGACTACGGCGTTTTTAGGATGGGATTGTTTAATGAAGGTATCGATAGTATCCATATCCGGGATTTCCCGCAAAGTGAAAGTGTTTTTAGCCGGAAGTCCTTCGATGTTGGGGTTTAATGGAGAGGCTCCCTGAGAAAGAATGAGCTTATCATAAGGAAAATCTTCAATTTTTCCTTCCCGGCTGACTTTTAGAATTCGTTCTTTTCTATCTATCATGACTGCCGAACTCTCGAGGAGAACCCGGATCCGGTAGCGCTCATAAAAACTTTCCGGACTCTGAAGGATTAAATCCTCTCTTTGCTTAATATCACCGGAAATGTAATAGGGAAGGCCACAGTTCGCAAAAGATACATATTTCCCTCTTTCTATGATCGTAATTTCTGCATTTTCGTCCACACGCCTCGCCCTCGCCGCTGCGGTTGCTCCCCCCGCTACTCCACCAACAATTACAATCTGCTTTTTCGTTCCGGTCATATTTAAAACTCCTTATAGTTTCTGTGAAAACCACTAACATACCCAGGGGGGTATTGTCTACTTATTTTTTACTCAAACTGTAGAGTAGCCGAATAAAATGCCTAGATGGATATGTAAAAATAATATTATCATTAGTTTATTACAACTTCTGTAATATCTAAGAATGGTAGAGTAAGTAAAACAGTTGACCTGGTTTGTAAAAAAGGTTGACAATACGTATATCGTATATTTACGATATACGTATGGCTGTAAATAAGAAACATGAATTTGATAAAAATATTCAGATTCTATCAGAACTTGCAAAAGCGATTTCTCATCCTGCAAGGATTGCAATTCTCCAAACTATTGCAGAGAAGAAAGAATGCATTTGCGGTGAGATCGTCGAAGTTCTTCCCCTCGCACAATCCACTGTGTCTCAGCATCTAAAAGAATTAAAGAATGCCGGACTTATTCAGGGAGAAGTGGAAGGGCTTAGATCCTGCTATTGTATCAATTGGAAAATCTTAGATGAATTTTATGATTCCATCACTCTTCTTATGAAAGATTTAAGGAAGCATAGAAAAAATTCTAAATCGGCCTGTTGTAAATAAGGAGATAATTATTATGGAAACTGCTGAACAAATCAAAGAAGTCGTAAAAGAAAAATATGCACAAATTGCTACCCAATCTAATGAAAAAAATGGACAAGAATCCGCTTGTTGCAGTCGTTCTTCGAACTATTCTATATTTAGCGAGGATTATTCCCAGTTGGAAGGATACGATAAGGACGCAGATCTGGGTCTTGGCTGCGGAATACCTACTCAATTTGCGAACATCAAGACAGGAGATGTGGTAATTGACCTTGGTTCGGGTGCGGGAAATGATGCTTTTGTGGTTCGTTCTATCATCGGAGAAAAAGGAAAAGTAATTGGAATTGATATGACCGACGCCATGATCGAAAAGGCAAGACTCAATAACGATAGACTTGGATTTAATAACGTAGAATTTAGACTCGGAGAGATCGAAAAGATTCCCTGCACTTCCGATGTTGCCGATGTAGTTGTGAGTAATTGTGTGCTGAATCTCGTTCCCGATAAAGCAAAAGCATTCTCAGAAATATATAGGGTAATTAAAAAAGGAGGTCATTTTTGTGTTTCTGATATAGTTCTGATTGGTGTTCTTCCTGAAAAAATAAAAAAACATGCAGAGATGTATGCAGGCTGTGTTTCTTCGGCCATTCAAAAAAGTGAATATCTGGGTTTCATAAACAGTGCCGGGTTTAGCAATATTGAAATCAAAAAAGAGAGAACCCTGATGATTCCGGATGATATTTTAGAACAATATCTGAATGCAGAGGAATTAGAGCAGTTTAAGAATTCGAAAGCAGAGATCCAAAGTATAACAGTATATGCAGAAAAACTGGTAGAAAAAACTTGTTGTGGATCCAAATCTTCTTGTTGCTAAATAGAGGAATATAAATGAAAAATATTTTAGTTCTCTGTACCGGGAATAGTTGCCGTAGCCAGATGGCTGAAGGCTGGCTAAGTCATTTTGCCGGAGGTAATGCTACTGTTTATAGCGCCGGAATCGAAACACACGGTGTAAACCCAAAAGCTATCTACTTTATGAAAGAAGCAGGTATTGATATATCGGGGCATACGTCAAACAACGTAAAGGAATATATCCACATAGAGTTTGATTTTATTATCACCGTCTGTGATCATGCAAAAGAAAACTGCCCCTATTTTTCCTCCAAAGCCAAACGCTTTCACTATAACTTCTCAGACCCTTCCAAAGTAATCGGAAGTGAAGAAGCTATTTCAGATGCTTTTCGAAAAACAAGAGATGAAATCAAGGAATATTGTAGAAAATTTATTATGGAGAACGTAAGTAATGAAAAGTGAAAAGCAACTTTCGTTTTTAGATCGCTACCTCACTCTTTGGATTTTTTTAGCTATGTTTTTAGGAGTCAGTATCGGTCATTTTTTTCCAAAGACTCCTGTTTTATTAAATCGGTTTCAGACAGGCTCAACGAACCTCCTAATAGCCATCGGACTCATCTTAATGATGTATCCTCCTCTGGCTAAGGTGAAATATGAAGAACTAAGAAAAGTCTTTGAAAACAAAAAAATATTAGGATTATCTTTAATTCAAAACTGGTTAATCGGGCCTATACTGATGTTCGCTTTAGCTATCCTGTTTTTACAGGATAAACCTGATTATATGATTGGATTAATTATGATAGGCATTGCCAGATGTATTGCAATGGTTATTGTATGGAATGATTTAGCTAAAGGAGACAATGAGTATGTTGCAGGACTGGTTGCCTTTAATAGCATTTTCCAGGTTCTATTTTATAGTGTTTATGCTTATATTTTCGTAACTTATCTACCCACAATTTTTGGAATTAAAGGTGTCGAGGTAAATATAAGCATCGGACAAATTGCTGAAAGTGTTTTTATTTATCTGGGCATTCCCTTTATAGCAGGAATGATCTCGCGTTTTACACTTATAAAGGTGAAAGGAAAAGACTGGTATCAAGATAAATTCATTCCTAAAATTAGTCCGATTACATTAATCGCTCTCTTATTTACTATTATTGTAATGTTTAGTTATAAGGGAAATTTAATAATACAAATTCCTATGGATGTAGTCAGAATTGCAATTCCCTTACTATTTTATTTTTCTATCATGTTTTTTAGTGCCTTCTTTTTGGCCAAGAAAGCCGGAACTGATTACGCAAAATGTGTTTCCTTAGCCTTTACTGCCGCCGGCAATAATTTTGAATTGGGAATCGCCGTGGCTATTGCTGTTTTTGGTATCAATTCGGGTGTAGCATTTGCGGCAGTTATCGGGCCCTTGATTGAGGTTCCTGCCCTGATATTACTGGTGAATTTTGCATTGCATCAGGAAAATAAATTCAGCATCAAATCATGAATGAATTTTACACTGAATCTTTCGGGCCTATACAAAAATATAACTTCATCAAATTTGTTCCCGAAATGCGGACGCATTCCGGCTTGTCTGTCTACCGGATCGGAAATACGATTTTTGATACGGGTTCCTTACCTGCTTCCGCTTTTTTGTTAAAGGAACTCAAAAAAAATCCTCCGAAACAGGTTATACTCTCTCATCAGCACGAAGACCATATTGGCGGTCTTAAGGCTATAAAAGAAGAATTTGGAGACATCCCGGTATATTGCCCGAAAGAACACATAAAAATAATTCAAACAGGATATAAAGTTCCGGCTTATAGGCAGGCTTATTGGGGGGACATAAAACCCGTTTCCAATTTGATTCCTTATGATGAGAATACCGAGTTTACAGAAGGTGCTTATCGTATTCAAGTGATTCCGAGTCCCGGACATACACCGGGACATAGGTCATTTATTATACGAACAAAAGAAGAAACTTATATTCATACCGGCGATTTATATATAAGTCCTCGGCTTCCAAACGCATTTTATGAAACCTCGGTCCCGGATATGATTCATTCTCTTGAATCCCTTTTGACTATCAAAGAAAATTTCGCTATGCTTCCCTCTCACGGAAGCATTTATCTTGATGCAAAAAAAAGACTTTTGCAACTTTTAAATTGGTATAAAAAAGAAACCGAGGTAATTTTATCCTTAGCTGATTCTTTACATACAAAAGACTATAATCGAATCTTTAAAGAGAGATACAAAAGCTATAATGCTATTGAGTTGGCTTCAAAAGGAGAACTCGGAAGACTGGCATTGATTCGGGGAATTATAGAACCGGTTACTTCCTTACCGGCAAGCCCGATTTGTCTTGATCCTGAATTGCTGGAGATATGAAGAATGCAATTGAGCACAATTCTAAACCACACATATACGAATTATAAGAAAATATATTTCTTGCAAATCTTAGCCTGATTGATGGATAATGCTGATATAAATTGAGGAGCCATTATGCCTGATTTTTTTTATTCCAAACCTTTTCCGCTCGGTGATGACAAAACCGAATATAAGTTATTAACGAAAGATTATATTAAAACCGTTCCATTCGGGGATAAAGAGATTCTGTCTATTGAACCGGAAGGTCTGACTTATTTAGCCGAACAGGCTATGAATGACGTTTCCTTTTTTTTGCGAACCTCTCATTTAGAGAAGGTCCGTAAAATTTTGGATGATACCGAGGCTACTGAAAATGATAAGTTTGTAGCTCTCGCACTTTTAAAGAATTCTACAATTGCAGCTGAAATGCAGCTTCCCACCTGTCAGGATACCGGAACGGGTATTATAGTGGCAAAAAAGGGAGATTACGTAATTACCGGAGCTGATGATGCAGAGGCTTTATCCAGGGGGATTTTTAAAACCTATACAGGAAAAAACCTTCGTTATTCCCAGGTAGTTCCCTATAGCATGTATGAAGAAGCTAACTCCGGTTGCAATCTTCCGGCCCAGGTAGATATTTATTCGACTCCCGGAGATAAATACGAATTTTTATTCCTGGCCAAGGGGGGCGGTTCGGCAAATAAAACCTATTTATACCAGGAAACCAAGGCCCTTCTGAACCCGGCCTCTTTAGAAAAATTTATCATAGATAAGATGAAATCCCTCGGGACCGCAGCCTGTCCACCTTACCATATTGCAGTTGTGATAGGAGGAACTTCTGCAGAAACTAATTTAAAGACGGTAAAACTCGCCAGCACCGGTTATCTGGATGCCCTTCCTGCAAAAGGAGGAAAAGAAGGCTTTGCTTTTCGGGATTTTGAATTAGAGGAAAAAATGTTAAAAGCCGCACGTGAATCCGGAATCGGTGCGCAATTCGGCGGAAAATATCTGGCTCATGACTTTAAAATTATCCGTCTTCCGAGACACGGAGCCTCCTGCCCGGTTGGAATCGGTGTGAGTTGTAGTGCTGACAGGAACATTAAAGCGAAAATTACAAAAGAAGGTATTTTTCTCGAAAAGTTGGAAGTGAATCCGGGGAGATTTTTACCTTCTGAGATCAAAAAAGAAATGGAAGCTGAAGTGGTTCAGGTAGACTTAAATCAGCCTATGAAAGATATTTTAGCTCTATTAAGTAAATATCCTGTAAAAACAAGGGTTATGCTCAGCGGTAGGCTGGTAGTTGCCAGAGATATTGCTCATGCGAAACTGAAAGAGAAATTAGATAAGGGTGAAGCCTTACCGGATTATTTTAAAAATCACCCAATATATTATGCAGGACCTGCGAAAACGCCGGAAGGAATGCCCTCAGGCTCCTTCGGACCTACAACCGCCGGGCGAATGGATAGTTACGTCCCTATTTTTCAAGAAAAAGGTTACTCAATGATTACTTTAGCCAAGGGAAATCGTTCTTCGGTAGTAACGGATAGTTGCAAGAAGAATGGAGGTTTTTATCTGGGTTCTATTGGAGGGCCGGCCGCCTTATTAGCAAAAGAAAATATTAAAAAAGTTGAGGTGTTGGACTACCCGGAACTCGGTATGGAAGCTATCTGGGCAATTGATGTTGAGAATTTTCCGGCTTTTATCATTGTAGATGATAAGGGGAACGATTTCTTCCAGATGCTCTAAATTTGTAGGCGGATGAATCCTCCGGGATTCATTCGTCTGTTTTGATAGATTTATGCGAATTATTTAATTTGACTGCCTGAGATTCGAAAGGAAACTGGAATGAATACATTAAAACCAGAGAGGGAAATTTTTTCATGAAGAAGATTCGCCTGAGTCGCGGAAAATACGCGTATGTTGATGATGAGGACTTTGAAAGAATTAACCAGTTTAACTGGTATATCAATGAGAACGCTGAAAAAACCAAAGTATATGCCATGCGATCTAAACTGAAAGAAGAATCGGATAAATATATAGGTAATAAGATCTATATGCATCGCTATATTTTGAATATCACGGATAAGTCCATTGTTGTAAGGCATAAAAATGGAAACACCCTGGATAATCGTAAAAAGAATCTCTTTACAAAAATCCGCAAATTAAAAGCAGCTGAATGAAGAAAGAAGATAAGAAAAAAAACGAGGCACAATCTATTCAGTATGAAATGGAGGTTTTTGCTGAGTTTTTAAAGAAAAAGGGACTAAAAGTTACGAGCCAGAGAATGCTGGTCGCAGAAAAAATATTTTCTCTTCATCAACATTTTACCGCTGAAAGTCTTCTTGATATGTTTAAAGACAGACGTGATGAAATTTCCAAGGCAACTATCTATCGAATTATAGGAATTATGCTGGAAGCGAGACTTTTAACCGAGCATGATTTTGGAAGGGATTTTAAATACTATGAGCATATCATAGGACATGATCACCATGACCATATTATCTGTACGGACTGTAATCGAATCGTAGAATTCCTTGAACCAAGAATTGAAGATTTACAGGAAAAAGTTGCTCGTGAGAAGGGGTTCAAAATTACCCGGCATAAACTCAATATATTTGGTTCCTGTTTGAAGAAATCAGATTGTCCTTATTTTCAAAAAGATAAAGGCAATTTCTCGTGATCTTTCGGGAAGGCACCTATTCCAATACTCATTTTGCCCGAACAGGAGAACTCAATCTGAATGGGGTAAAGGTAAAAACTCCAGTATTTATGCCGGTCGGAACCCGCGGTACAGTTAAAGCAATTTCTTCAGAAGATATCCGGGAGTTGGGTTATAATTTGATTCTCGGAAATACCTACCATCTTTACCTGAGACCCGGTGCAGATGTACTGTCTTCTTTCGGGGGACTTAAAAAATTTATGTCCTACGATGGAGCAATTTTAACCGATAGTGGCGGTTTTCAAGTTTTTAGCCTGCAGGGGCTTTTTAAGTTTTTTGAAGGAGGTGTGCATTTCAGTTCTCATATCGATGGCTCTAAACACACCTTTACCCCGGAAAGCGTAATTGATATACAAAGAGCTATCGGATCGGACATTATGATGGTTTTGGATGACTGTGCACCCTATGGCTCTGACAGGAAAAGACTCCTGGAGGCTCTTGAGAGAACAGATGCCTGGGCTAAGCGATCTATACTTCACTGGGAGAAGGATAAAGCGAATCAGCATCTTTTTGGAATTGTGCAGGGTGGGGTAGATATTGAACTTCGTAAACAATCTCTTGGTTCTATTTCAGCATTGCCATTTAGTGGAATTGCCCTGGGTGGCCTATCAGTTGGAGAACCGAGAGAAGAGTTTGTGAAAGTTATGGAAGCTCTGGCCCCTTTTCTGGATACAAGCCGACCGAGATATCTCATGGGTGTGGGAACTGTTGTTGATATTCTGGAAGCTGTGAAAAATGGCGTAGACATGTTTGATTGCGTTCTTCCTACTCGAAATGCGAGAAACGGTCAGGTATTTACCTCCAAAGGAAAAGTGAATCTTCGAAATAAAGCCCATGAATACTCAGATAAACCGATTGATGAAGAATGCAGTTGCCGGGTTTGCAAAAATTATAGTATAGGATATATCCGCCATCTACACAAAGTAAAAGAAATTTTAGCTCTTTCCTTAAGTACTCTCCACAATTTATATTTTATGAAGCAGTTTATGGAAAAAATAGGAGAAGCTATAGAGGGGCAGTATTTTGAGGAATTTTATAATTCTTGGAAAAAATTATACAATAGCTGAAAATTTTATCGTTGACTAAATTTAAATAAATGATTCATGTTATATGTTATCTTTAATGTTTGGAACATTAAACGCCTAAGGAGTGGACGCTAACTAATGGAAATCACAAGAAGAGAGAGTAATAATATCATTATCCTGGATATAAACGGTGAAATAGATTTATACAACGCGCCCGAGATTAAAGAAGTCATTGCAAAGCTTATTGAAGAACAAAAATACCAAATCATCATTAACCTGGAAAAAGTTTCGTACATTGACTCATCCGGGATAGGTGCTCTTATTTCCAGCTTATCCAATTTAAAAAAATATCAGGGTGGGCTGAAGATTATCAATGTTGCGGGTTCGGTAAGAAAGGTATTCGAATTAACGAAACTTACATCATTCTTCGAAATTTTTGATGCCGAAGAGGATGCTGTTAGTGCATTTAAGTAATATTGTCCATTTAAAGTACATGCATCAATTTTCAAATCCGAGAAGAAAGCTCGCTTTATCTATACCTATTCTATTGGCTTTTTTTGCCTGCAAGACGACTATGCCTATTTCTTCCATGACCTCGGCCAAGAAGGAAATTTCCAGAGCTAAATCGTTTCAGGCAGATAAGCATGCACCGGCTGAGTTTCAGGAAGCGCGTCAGTCTTTATTTGAAGCTCATAACCTGGCTGCAAATGCCGGTCAATCTGCTTCGGATATAAAGAAATCTGCGGACTATGCCAGGGCTAAGGCACTGGATGCGATAGAAAAATCAATTCCTTCGTATATTTCCGGGATAAAGGAAGCTACAGAGTCTTCTATTTCCACCGCGAAAGATGCCTATGCCGATGTCTTAGCTTCAAGAGAATTCAAAGAAGGGCTGGATCTAAAAGAAAAAGCTGCTTCCGAAGAAGAAGAAGCCAGCAAGTTACTGAGTACATACCAGAGTAAAGAAAGCGAAGAAGATAAGGCCAGGTTAAGAAATGACGCGTTTTCACGGTTTGTGGAAGTAAAAAAGACTCTTGAATTATCCAAGTCTAAAATAGATGAATCAAGACTTTTATCTCTGGCTCAGGGGAAGCAAATAGGCTCTTCGACTTCTGATGTGGATGAGAAAATAAAAGTTCTGGATGCGTATTCTTCCGAAAAAGAAGCTATAGAACCTTTAAAAAACCTTCGTGGTAAATTTGATACCGACTTATCACAGGGAAAAGTGAAAGATGCTATAGACGATCTTGATAAATTGAGACAGGATACAGATAAAGCTTTTCTTGCCATTATGAAACCGAGGGCGAAAGAAAATCTGGAAAAAGCTAAATCTAATGTAGATATGGCTGAAAAACAGGTTTTTTCTATCGATACAGCTATTGTAAAAGAAGATGAGGAGTTGAAGAAGTTAAATGCTGAATTTCATACAACTCTTGCAGCATCAAAAAAGAAATTAGAAGAATCTATGAAGGATTTCTCTTCTGATGATTTTGCTAAATCAATAGATAATAGTACGGAATCCAATAAATTAGCAGAAAAAGCCATTGAATCTTCTCAGAAGTTAGTTCTTCTCACTAAGAAAATTTCAGAAGAATTAGCCAGAAAAAGAGCAGAGGAAGAAAAAAAGAAGAGAGAATTAGAAGAGAAGGAAAAGGAACAACAGAAGAAAGTTGTTGAGCCTGAAAAAGAAGAACCTTCTTATCGCTATGTCTGGAAAAAATATAGAGTAAAGAAAAATAATACTCTCTGGAAAATTGCTAATAAAAAAGAATTTTTTGGAAAACCAAAAGCCTGGAAGCAGATATATAAGGCGAACAAGAAAAACATTAAAGATCCGGATCTAATATATCCGGGCCAGATTATTACTATACCTATTAAAGTTAAAGTACCTGTTAAAAAAAGCAAGTGCAAATGTGCTCCATCTTGCCCCTGCGCACCTAAAAATGGGGATAAAGTAGAGGAAAAAAAGGCAACTGAACCTGAAGATGCAAACTCCAAAACTAATGATGAGGAGGGAGCTATAGTTCCGGAAGATGAAGATTTGGAAGAAGTTAAAGAACCTGAAAAGACTTCCGAGAAAAAAGAAGAACCTGTCAAAGATGAGAGCTTAGAAAAACAACCCGACGATAAACTCGAAATCGAAGAATCCGGAAATACGGGAGAGGATGCTGAAGATTCCGAAGAAGATGAGTAAATCATTGACATTTAAGGGCTTTTTTTATGAATTAGGCTTAAGGGTTTCCTTAAGCCTTTTTTATTATGAGATACCATTATACAAGTGCAGTTGAAACATTACAAAGGGAAGATTTTTCTGAAATCGTTCGATTAGCCTTAGAAGAAGATTGTCCGGCTGAGGATATCACCAGCGTAGCTATTTTTTCTCCTGAGGTGAAGTGCTCAGCCAGGCTAATTTCGAGAGAACCGGGTATTCTTTGTGGCATTCCCGTACTCAATGAAATTAATCTGCAATCCGGCAATGTTCTGGAGCTAAATACATTTATAGCTGAAGGAAAGTCTTTTTGTGCGGGAGATATTATTTTACAGATCCGGGGAAATCTTCTGGATGTTTTGCGTTTGGAAAGACTTATTTTAAACTTTCTTCAGTATTTATCCGGGATAGCTACTCAAACAGCAGAGCTTGTAAACTCATATCCCGGAATTTATATATTAGATACACGTAAAACTCTCCCCGGCTACAGGAAAATGGTAAAATACGCGGTTTTCTGTGGTGGTGGAAGTAATCATCGAATCCATCTTTCTGATATGGCCATGATAAAAGATAATCATGTGGCTATGGCGGGTTCAATGAAACAGGCAGTAGAAAAAATACGTTCCCGTTTCCCCGGAAAGAAAGTTGAACTGGAGATTGATTCTTTAGCACAGTTAACCGAGGCAATGGATGCGGAACCTGACATCCTTCTCTTAGATAATTTTTCTATTCAGGACACAAGAGAAGCGGTTCATCAGGTGCAACAAAAAAAGGCCTCTATTTTGATTGAATGTTCCGGTGGGATTACTCCGGATAAACTGGCAGAGCTTTCCCGAATTGGGGGGATTGGTGTAAGTATGGGATATTTAACCCATACAACCAGATTTTTAGATTTAAGTTTAGATTTAGAAAAGGATTAAAAATTGGGAATTGCGAGGGAAAATTTTAGTCTTGATGAGTTATTCATCAGCTTACAGAATCGTTTTTCAGATGAGGCCTTCGGCTTAATCTGTAAGGCATATGATGTAGCTGAAAAGTTCCATCGCCCCCAAAAGAGGAAATCCGGTGAACCCTACATTATTCATCCTATAAATGTTGCGTATATTCTAAACGAACTGGGTGTTGATGAGAAAGTGATTTCTGCGGGTTTGCTGCATGATGTGATTGAAGATACAGAGTATACCGAAGAAAATATGGTTTCTGATTTTGGAGAAGAGATCACCAAGTTAGTAATTGGTGTTACTAAAATTTCTAAGATAAAAAAAGAGTCAATATCCAAATCTGAAAAAGCTCAGGAACAAAAGAAGCGCTCCAAGGAAACTGAATTAGCTCGAAATCTCATGAAGATTTTACTTGCCAGTGTGAATGATATTCGGGTTCTTATCATTAAGCTTTCAGATAAAACTCACAATATGAGGACGATTAAATACCAGAGTCTGGAAAAAAGACAGATGATCTGCAAGGAAGTTATGGAATTATATGCTCCTATAGCAGGTCGACTTGGGATTTACAGGATTAAATCTGAATTAGAAGACCTTTCTTTTCGAGTTCTTTATCCGGAAGAATACCAGGAAATAAAGACCAGGGTAAATTCGAAGAAATCAGAGAGAGAAATCTATATAGAACGCATAAAGCAGATACTGATTACTCGTTTGAAAGAAGTTAACATCAAAGCTACTGTTAACGGAAGGGCTAAACATTTCTATTCTATCTACTCCAAGATGACTCAGAAAGGTAGAGATTTTGAAAAAATTTATGATTTACGTGCTATACGTATAATTACAGAAGAAGAGAGAGACTGCTACGGAGTATTAGGTTTTGTGCATAGTCTCTGGAACCCAATTCCGGGTAGATTCAAAGATTATATAGCGAATCCCAAGTCTAACTTGTATCAATCATTACATACTTCGGTGATGGGTCCGGACGGAAAAGGAATTGAGATCCAGATTCGGACAAGAGCTATGCATGAAACGGCTGAATACGGGATTGCTGCCCACTGGGCTTATAAAGAAAGTCAGATTCGTAGTGAGCTAAATGTTGCCAATACCTGGAGTGAGAAAATAAAGAGTTTAAGTGAATCTATTTTTGATCCCCAGGAATTTGTGAATGAATTTTCAAGTGAAATAAGAGAAGATGAAATTATTGTTTTCACTCCTTCCGGTGATGCGATTACTATGCCCAAATGTTCAACGGTTTTAGATTTTGCGTTTCGCATTCATACGGATATCGGACTTCATGCAAGAGGTGCCAAGGTAGATGATAAGATTGTATCTCTCAGAAAAGAATTACGTTCCGGAAACCAGATTGAGATTATTACAGACAAGAAAACGAAACCTTCTCCTATCTGGCTTCGTATTGTTAAAACCTCTACGGGCAGACATAAACTCAGACAGTATTTTAAGGTAGCTCAAGATGATATCAATAGCCAGTTGGCACAATCTGTTTCTAAAAATCCACTTGTAGAAAAAGAACTTGCGAATATTCAAAAACAAAAAAGTTCCAAGAAGGCTTCTGATAAAAAAGAAAAGAAAACAAAAGAAATTAAAGTTATTGTTGCCGGCATAAAAGATATCCTGGTTAAATTATCCGGTTGTTGTTCTCCTTTGCCGGGAGATGAAATTATTGGTTTTATTACAAAAGGCAGGGGTGTAAGTGTACATAAGGAAGACTGCCCCTTAGCTAAAAAATTTACTGATAATAAAAGAAAAGTTAGTGTATGGTGGGATGGAGGGGTCAGCAATGATCCGATACCGGTTCGTCTTGAGGTGAAAGGAGTGGATAGGCAGGGAATTTATCTGGAAATTGTAGAGTGTATTTCCAGCACCAAGACAAATATGTTGGAGGCGGGAGCCACACTGGCACCGGGTAATTCGCTTATTGCTCGCTTCCTTATAGAAATTGAACATCTGGATCAATTAAAAGAAATTTTAGAAAATTTGCGTAATATAAAAGATGTAATTCATGCAGAAAGGATAAATAGTTAAATACCGTGATACTTGTAGTTGATGGTTTTAACCTGATTTATAAGTTTCCTGAATTGGAAATGCGTATGTATGAAAATAAGCTATCGGAAGCCAGGTTAGGCTTACTACATCTTTTAGATGCGTATAAGAAAAAACGTAAGAAAACGAAAATTCATGCTTTCTTTGATGGGAAAAAAGAACTGGGTTCAGAAGTAAGACAGGACGAGTTTATGGGAATTTCCATTTATTATTCTCATGATCTTAAAGCTGATGTATTGATAAAGGAATTTGTAAAAAGTAGCATTTCTCCTGCATCTTTATACGTAGTAAGCTCTGATAAAGATATTATGCACCACTGCAAGAAATATTCAGCGAATGTGCAAAGTTCTGAAGACTTTGCAAAACAACTTTCTATACAATTAGAAGGTAAAGAGACTATTATAGAAAAGGAAGTTGATGTAAAGATGAGCCAGGAGGAATTATTGTACTGGCAGAGTTTGTTTATGTCAAGAAAAGGGAAATAATTTTTTGGAACCGAATGCGAACAATACACTGAATAAAAAACTTTTATCATTACTAAAAAATAGAAATGATTTTGTTATCAGTACTCATAGGAGTTCTGATCCGGATGGGATCGGTGCAGAGCTGGGCTTAAAAGCTTTGCTGGATGCGATGGGAAAAAGGGCCTGGATTGTGAATCCGGATCCTATTGCTGAAAAGTATAAATTTTTAGATCCCGTTGAAAAAATAATTTGTATTGATTCCTTTAAACCTGAGAAGAATTATGATTCCTATCAATTAGTAGTAGTAGATAATTCGAATATAGAAAGATTGGATGAAGTAAAGCGCTTCATAAATTATGATGGTTCTAATTTGATAGTTATCGATCACCATGATAAAATCGATACACGAAAAGGTTTTTTTTTATACCCGGATTATGCTTCCACTTCTGAAATTATTTATGAGCTATTAGAAGAGTATAATGTTTCAATTGACTATAATACAGCTCTTGCCTTATACCTTGGAATTGTTATGGATACAGGACAATTTAAATACAATAAAACTCAGTCCCGTACTCATCTGATTGTATCAAAGCTTTTAAAGTATAATTTTCCAACAGAAGAATTGATGAGAAAACTTTACGAAGAATATCCTCTTTTTCAACTTTTAGCCAAGAAAGATGTATTTCAAACTCTAAACCTTTATATGGAGGGGAAAATTGCATCTGTTGAAATTACAAGAGAACTTTTGAAAAAATATAATTGCAGTAATAACCCGGTTGAAGATTTAGTAAATGAATTACTCGGTCCCAAGGGTATGCAGGTTTCTTTATCCTTCACGGAATCATTAAAGCAAGAGCAAATTAAGTTAAGTTTTCGGTCCAAAGGAAACATTGATGTATGTTCTATTGCAAAACAATTTTCCGGAGGCGGACATAAAAATGCTGCCGGTGGGATATTTCACGGCACATTGAAAGAGGCCAAAGAAAAAGTATTAGAAAAAGTTTATAAACTTTTGGAGCATAAAGAGGACTATGCAATTTAATTCAATTCCATTTCTCTTTTTTTTCGCTGTAATGTATATAATCTATTGGAATATACCCTATAGGTTTCGGCATATTTTTTTGATCCTTGCAGGTATGCTTTTTTATGCATATAGCTCTATATCTTTTCTTTTTCATTTTTTGTTCATTATTAGCATTAACTACTTTCTTTATGTGCAATTGAATAAGAAACCGGATAAAAAGATTTTAAGTCTGGCTGTCCTTGTTAATATACTGAACCTTGGTTTTTTTAAATATTTCTATTTCTTTTCAAAGGTTTTGGGAGATATTACCGGGCTTGAAATGTTTTATCATGCCAAAGACCATATCCAAATATTCCTTCCCCTGGCTATTAGTTTTTATTCTTTCCAGATGATAGCTGCCGCTGTAGATTCTTACAGGCGGCCTGATCCTTCTTATCAACCTTTCTGGAAATATTTGCTTTTTGTTTTATTTTTTCCTGTTTTAATTGCCGGCCCTATCATGCGAATGACGGATTTTTTTCCGAATCTGGAAAGAAAAGAGCCGGAAAAAGATATGGTATACCGGGCCTGTTTTTTAATGATGTCCGGTCTTATTAAAAAAGCGTTATTTGCGGATCCATTAAATACCTTCAGTGCTCCAGTTTTTGCGAATCCATCTGAATACAATGTTTATTCCCTTTTTGGTGCCGGTCTACTCTACACCATGCAACTTTTCTTTGATTTTTCCGGTCTTACTGATATGGCGCGTTCGGTTGCTTTATTCTTGGGCTTTGAAATCCCGGAAAACTTTTTTGCTCCTTACTATTCCTTAACGGTTCGGGAGTTTTGGTCCCGCTGGCACGTAACTCTTTCTCAATGGCTACGTGATTATATATACTTTCCTCTCGGAGGGAGTCGGGTTTCAGAGTTTCGAACCTATATCAATGTATTTTTAACTATGGTGATAGGTGGATTCTGGCACGGAGCCAATTATACCTTTGTAGCCTGGGGGGCATATCTCGGAGTTGTGATGGGAATGGAGAGATTTCTTGAGACTAAATATGGCTGGACTCTTGTCCCTAAGTCCAAGCTTTTGAAACCCTTAAAAGCTATGCTTGTCTTTTTTGTGATATCTGTAAGTGTGCTTATGTTTCGCTCTAGCTCGGCAAGTTCTATGATAGAATTATTTGGTGGTATTGTAACGAATTCACCTTCATATCTTCGTGATACATTGATTAGCAATGGTGATAGCTGGCTTGTAGAATCAGCAGAACTTATAGATGGAAAACCATCTTTTCTTTTAAATTCTATTCGTCATGTAGACACAGCTTTCAATATGTTTCTTATGTTCCTCGTATTTCATGCAATTCAATACTGGCCCGGTATTCTGGATAGGTTCCAAAAACATCGATTTATTTATGTGATTGTTATGGGTGTTCTAACTATATTTTTGCTGGCTACCCTTTCCCAGGGTGGTGGTGGATTTATCTATAACCGTTTTTAGAAGAGGTTTTTAAGGTGATTAAGCGTAAATATCTATTGCTTCCATTCCTGATATTTTTTATAGCATATGTTCTGGATAAGATACTATTGCTTGAAAGGTTTCAAACGTATTTTACGAAAACCTTATCCGAGTTAAACTATTTTCATAAACCAGTGCTTTTTGATGACTTAAAAGATTATCTAAAGCAAAAAAGCAGAAAAAAAGTTTTAGTCTATCTGGGCAGTTCGAGGGGTTTATTATTTAATAATGAATACATAGAAAAACATCACCCGGATTGGATTTTATTTAACTTTTCAGTTCCCGGAGGAACACCGGACTATTTCTACTATTGGTTAGAAAAGTTAAAAAAAGAAAAGCTAAAACCTGAATTTGTTTTGCTTGATAATTCGGTAGAAGCTTACAACCTAGATGCCTTTATAAAAATTGATGAAGTACTGGTAAACGGACTGGATTTTTCCTTTGTCTTCCGGCATTATAAACGATATAGCTCTGAGGAAATTACAAATTTTATAGCCAAACGTTTATTCAGGACTTATCAGTATCGACCTAATTTGAAAATTGTTTTAGAACGAATGAAAAACAATTTTGCTATATTAAATAATTATAGAAACTTTCGGAATCAAATCCGGGAAAAGTTATTAAAAGAAAGAGGCAGTGTATCACCCAATGTTTCCGGAAATGTTGCTTCTCCACCTGAGTTAATAAATGAATATGCAGAAGGAGATTTTCATTCTTATTTAGAAGTTTTTCGTTTTAATGAAAATATGTGGAGGTTTCAAGCCGATAACGCCCTTCTTTTGAATGAAATGAAAATACCTTATGCAATCGTTTGGGTTCGTCTTGCCCCTTCCTATTTTGAACTGATAAAAAATAAGAAAATTAAAATAGAAGGAGAAATGAATACTGTTCATGCATATTGGACAAGCTGGATGAAAAAGATATATAAGCAATATAATGCACATTCCTGGAATATGAATGAAGATCCGGATTATTCCTGCGATTATTTTGGAGATGCCAGTCACATGTCCTTAGAATGTTATCCGGCTTATACAGACTACCTTTTTGATAAAATATCAAAATTTCCGAATGAATCCAGAGAGTAACGAGGAAAGGCCTTGCTTCTTAAAATTATAAGATATATTAGCTTATTATTAATTGCTGCATTCTTGAATGGCTACCTGTATTCTCAATCAAAAACGGACTTTTACGATCCGTACGATTATAATTTAAGACGTTATAAATCAGGAATTGAAGATTCTGATTACTATAAAGAATACGAATTACCGCCCAAGTATCCTAAACCTTCTCTGGTGAATCCCAAATCTGTTATCAAACCTTCCACTCCTTTCACTGTTCTTCCCGGATTTACACCGGGTGCATTTAATGTGAATATTAATAGTAGAAATGCACCTAAGATTAACCCGGTTACGGGAGAAGTTATCTCTACTTCAGAATCAAAAAAAAAGAAAACTGAATCTAAAAATCTTGAGAAGTATTTAAAAGAAAAAAAATATACGGAGACTCCGGAAAGGAGAACCGAAATCATATTCTTCTTAACCTTTCCCTTTGCTCTGGTTATCACAGGTGGCCTTATTTATATAGCCGGAACTTTTGCCGGCCAGGATTGGATTCGTACTACCGCCGGAGCGGGTACTACTTTGCTTGGAGCGGCTGGTATTTCCTATTGGAATGTCCTCGAAGATAGGCAAAAATTGGAAGATTTTCGGAAAAAAGAAAAACTTGGTATTTCTCATCCTGCTTCAAACTTGATTTATAGCTCTTCGCAGTTTATCCCGAGGATTGAAGTTTTTATGCCGGTAAAGCGTTTTTAGTAATGGAAGAGAATCAGGCCCGGCCCTTTTTAAAATGGCCGGGAGGGAAAACTCAACTGCTTTCTCAATTCAAAAGTTATTTCCCTCAGGAACTACTAAAAGGAAAAGTTAAACGCTATATCGAACCATTCCTGGGAAGCGGTGCTGTCTTTTTTCATATATTTAAAAATTATAAAGTATCAGAGGCTATCCTGGCTGATATAAATAGAGAGTTGGTGCTTACCTATAGGGTTGTTCAAAAAGATAATGAGAAGTTGATAAGATTCTTAAAGGAAATGGAAAAAAAATATATTCCTTTAGATGAAGAAAAACGTAAAGAATACTATTTACGTGTTCGTGCTTCTTTTAATATAAATAAGGATCTTATAGGATACCGAAACTATGAAGAAGCCTGGATTAAGCGTGCAGCACAGGTAATTTTTTTAAATAAAACCTGTTACAATGGTTTGTTTCGTTTTAATCAAAAGGGTGCATTTAATAGTCCGCATGGTTCCTATTTAAAACCTAAAATTTGTGATGAAACAAACCTTGCTCATGTTTCTAAAATATTAGAAAAAGTAGAAATACGAATTGGAGACTTTGAAGAAATCAAAACTCAACTCAAGAAAAATACTTTTGTCTATTTGGATCCACCCTATAAGCCAATTAGTAAAACCTCGAATTTTACCTCTTACTCAAGCTATGTATTAAAAGATGAAGGTCAAAGAGTTCTTCCCCATGTATTTGAAAAAGAAGAAAAAGTCTCTTATTCTAATGTTTTCGACGATTCAGAACAAAAACGCCTGGCTAAGTTTTTGGATTTAATAGATACGAAAGGAGCACTGTTCATGCTGAGTAATTCTGAGCCGAAAAATATTGATCCGGAAAATGATTTTTTTGATAGGATTTATAAAAATTATTATATTAATAATGTATATGCAGCGCGAATGATAAATTCCAAAGGCGATAAAAGAGGAAAAATAAAAGAGATACTGGTTACGAATTATAAGACGGAAAGGGAGGATTCATGAAACAGGGTACCAAGGGAAATGTTACCGGAAATTTATTGGAGCAAACAGTCCGCTCTGTACTAATGCAAAAGGGTTTTCATATAATTAAATACAAGGAATATGAGTCGAATTCAGAACGCTTATGGAACGAACTACTTTTATGCAATGTACCATTTATAACAGTATACGGCCATAGTGGAAATACTGAATTTTTATTGAAGTCTAAAAAATATAATCTGGAAATTCGTATAGAGTGTAAATGGCAGCAATCCTCCGGTTCTGTAGATGAAAAGCTTCCCTATTTATATTTGAATTGCATCGAAGCCATGCCGGAAAAAGATATTATTATATTAATAGATGGTGATGGATTCAAAGAAGGTGCTATTCGTTGGCTCAGGAATGCCGTAAAAAAGAAGCTTTATACCAGTAGCCTGAATGTAGAGAAAAACATTCTGGTAATGGATTTGAAAGGTTTTTTAACCTGGGCAAATAACACCTTTGTTGATTAAGCGATAAGTTTTCCTATATTATCTATATAACCAAATGTCAATTCAAAGTCATTGCTTCCGTATGTATCAAGATAGCGGTAGATCAGATCTTCTGTTTTTTCATCAATCTCAGTATTACTACCGACAAAGATCATCCATCTTTTATCACAGCTAAACTTGCTTTTTTCGATATAACCAAAAGCATTAATAATTTCTTCCTTGATACTTTTGGAATTTAATACGGGAACTACCTGAATCGCCACTTTCTCATCCCTGTGTATCATGGTTAGATTGGGGAAGCCGATCGGTTCCTGAATTACTACATGTTCAAATTTATGTTCTGTAAGCCATGTTTTTACGCTTCCCAGAATGGTATCAAAAGATAAAGACATAGTTCTCTCCAAAGCGGTTGTAAATAAATTATTAACAGTCCCTGTTTTTTTTTCAAGTAAAAAATGATACCTACGAGAAAGTTTGGTATCACAATTCCTTTTAGAGGAAATGGACACCTTAAAAACTTATAATTCTCCCTTCTTTTCGTTTGACGCAATTTTATCGAGGCCAAGAACCAGGATAAAACCGATGAGGATAAGAAAAATAGCCAGAAGAAAAGTGCTGTCATAACTTACCGGCAAAATATTGGCTTCTCTCAATACATGTATTTTTCCCCGAATTAGTTTTGTTTCAAGGATTTCTTTCCAGGGCCAGACTTTCCGTAAAGAACCAAGCATTAAACCGGTCAGGATGGCAATTGTTAGGTTATGATAATTTTTTAATAGGTAATTTAAAAGCCTTGAAAATGCAAGAATTCCTATAAGGGCTCCACTTCCAAAAGTTATAATGATAAGGATACTCGAAGGTAAAAAAGGATTTTTTAAAGCTGAGGTAACATACTCATATTTTCCTAATACAAGTAATAAAAAAGCACCGCTGATTCCGGGAAGTATCATCGCACAGATGGCTATCATTCCGCAAAGAAAAATAAACCAACTTGTTTCCGGAGTTTGAACCGGAATTAAACCAACAAGAATGTAGCCACTAATAGTTCCAAAAAGAAAACCGCTCCCTCCGCTGCTTCCCCAATTCGTGATACTTTTTCCAATAATAAGTATGGAAGCAAGAATCAAGCCGAAGAAGAAAGCCCAGGTTTGAACCGGAAAATCATTCAGAAAAATGTGGATTACATGTGAAAGGCCAACAACAGCGGTTCCAATTCCGGCAAGCAGGCTAACTAAAAAACGTATATGTATAATCGATAAAGCTTCTTTTATATTAAAAGATAGTAATTTACGAATAAACTTTGCATCGATAGATTGTATAGCCTGCAAAAGTTTTTCATAAATTCCAACGATGAGTGCGATAGTCCCCCCCGAAACACCGGGTATGATATCGGCTCCTCCCATGGCAACACCTTTCATATATAAAGCGAAAGCTTCTTTCCAGGTTTTAGGACCCGGGCTTTTTAAAAAGGCTTCTTTCCAATTAAGCTTTTGAGATTCTTCCAAGTAAGTATTCCTCCTATGGTTATTCTTTCTTTAAAAGAAATCCTGTCCAACTTTTTATGAAGAATAAAAATAGTTAAACAATACTTAAAAAGGAAAGCCAATCAGCTTTCTTGTTCCGTCAGCTTCTCGCTTATAGGAAAATAGTTTAAAAATAGAAAATTTGGTGAAGCCGGTTTCCTCTTCTTTCTGATATTCCCAGAGCCAGCCCCAGAGGCTTCCACGGCTTATAAAACCTCGCTCTTTTTGAGTATATTCTCTATACAAGCTTCCAAGAAGAACATAAAAACTTCTATCTCTTTTTGTTTTACTGTTGTAATACCAGTATAAAATTCCGGCGAGACCGATATGTCTTGTGCTGTGGTTGGATTCTGAATAGTAGTGTAAACCCGGTCCATATATGCGAGTTTTTTCATATTCCCTATTACTGGTTCTAAAAAGAGGAAGAAAATTATAAATCTCCTCCTGGTGCTTATTTTCATAGCCTAACCAGAGAACAGATGCTTCTTTCCAGTTTTCTTCATATTTCTTAAAGTCCCAGAGTAAGCTATACAGACCTTCTGATTCAAAAACTTTTGGACGAAACTCGAGATTGAAAGAATTAAATAGTAAGTAACTTGAGAAATCTTCAGGGTTATTTTCAAACTGCAATAAAAATAGGAAATTGTAATAAGTGTAATTTTCAGAACTTTTATAAAAGTTCAAAAGAGTAAATGTGGTAATACGATTTTCTCCATAGGATGTAAAAGTAAAAGGGAAAAACATAAAAAAGTTATCTGTATAAAAGAAAGGAAATAATAATATATAATCCAGACTTCCATTGTTTTTCACTGTCCAATCGGTAAACCAGAATAAATTTGTATGAGTATTATAAGCATCTGAACTCCTATAGATAAAAGGGCTTAAGAATAAGGTATACTTTTCAAATTCCTCCGTTTTTGTTTTTGAACCTGTAGTTTTAGGATATATATCATTACTTTTAGAAAAATATGTTAAAAGCGGCCAGAGAAATAAGGAGTAGTCAGAATGATTTTTGGAGGTGTAGTTCGAATATCGACTGAAAAGAGTATAATTGACACTTTCTGTATAAGCTTCTCCTTTATAATTGGTTTGCAGATAAAAAGGTAAAATGCGGTGTCCGCTTTTATTGTCTGAAGTATAATAATTAATTAAAGGCCAGAGAATAGAACGTTCTTCAAGATTATCCATCTTATAGGACTCGCTAATATAGGCATTAATCAGGTAAGCTTTTTTTTCCGATTCTTTGTCTTTCTGTCTACCATAAAATGGGAATATAATATTATACTCAAGTTCCGGAGAACTGAACCAGACCACAAGAGGAGGAAATGGAGGTAAAAGAATTATCTTTTCATCAGAAGCTTCATCCCAGCTCAACCAGGATAGGGGCAGGAGACGAAAGTGTCTTCTTGTGTCCGCTTTTTCGTAGGCTACTAAACCAAATAATGCCGAATAGCCTCTGAATTGAGAGGAATCTTCTCTTGAGATAGAACGTCGGGTTTGTAGACTTGGTTCTTCATTTAGTTTATTTTCCAATTTCCGTTTCTTTTCTTCTTCATTCCTTTTATCTTCTTCTAATTCTTCATAGGTCTTTAATCTTGAACTGCTATCCCTCAGAAATTTTGGTTTCGAAAAAGACTCTCGAAACGAGAAACTGAGCAAATAGTAGAGTATGTTGATGTCTGTATCAAAAAACCAAGTATCTTCTTTTCTTGTAATATTTAAATCCGGGCTTATAAGACCGGCCTGATTGCGGGTAAACCAGATCAAGTTGAAATGGTAATCACTCTCCTTATCATTGTAGTTAAAGTAAAGGGGAAGTAATAAAGTCCAATCTTTTGTTTCTGAATTTTTCTTCCAATATAAAGGAAAAAGGACTGTCAGGCTATGGTTGATGATTTTGGACTCTTGAGAATAATAAGGTCCGAGTAATTTTGTATCATGGGAAGGATCCCAGCTATGATAGTATAAACTTAGGGGGAATACGGTCTCACCATAAGCCGGTGTGGGAGTATTTAAATCTTTTCGAAAAAGAAGTATAGGTATAGAAAAAGAAGCTTTCTTTTCATAGGAAAAAAAAGGAAAAAATGATATTGCCTGCATTTCTCCTGTTTCTGAAGTTTCTTTATGAAACAGGCTTAAAATTCTTCTGTAGGTCCCCCTACCCTGAATGTTAGAAGAGTAATAAACGAAAGGGAGGAGCGGAAAACCTATAGTACTTTGATGTTGAAAATTTTTTAATTCATAACCTTCATCTTCCTGTAGTTTTCTGTAATGAAGTAATGACCAATGAACTGATTCTTTATGTTCTTTTTTTTTATGGAATGTATAAGAAGTAGATGAATAATAAAAGGGAAAAGGAATAAAGAGAAAGCTCAAGTTATTTCTCTCGCCTTTCTCTGCAGAATCATAGTAGTAAAAAGGCAGTATAGAATGATAGCTTTCATTTAAGTTTTCATTCTTCCCCCAAAAAATCAGGGGAAATATACTTCGATCATTAGAACTGGAATCTTTATTTTGTTTATAGGTATAGTTTAAAAATCTATATTTTCTTCTTTCATCAATTTTACTATTTAGAGAGGAGTAAAAGGGAAATAAGTGGGCGGATGTAAATTTTGGATAATTCCGGTATTTATAGAGCCAGAAAGCCATTAGAGAATAGTGATTTTCCCAGTCTTCAATTTCCCAAAAAATATTGCTTACAGGATATTTCTTACTTTTTTCACTACCGTATACCTCAAGTTTTTCTCCTTCATATAGATCGAGCCAATCCTCTGAAAACACAGGTGTTAGGATAAATATAAAGTATATAAATAAATATGAGAAGAGTTGTTTTAAAAACATATTACATTATATTTTTTTCGATAGGATTTTAGCTGCAATCTTATTTTTCATTCTTTCGAAAACTGTAAATATTTTAAAGCAATATATTCAATAAATTAGATGTACTACTTCAAAAACTTTTCTCCATGCTTAATAGTTCTGTATACCAGTAGTCAGTACTTTTACCGGGACTGGAATGAAGAATTAAGCTCAGAGCTTTTTTTACTTTCTGTTTTTCTTTTCGAATCAGATCGGGTAAATCCTGTCCGGCCATTTCATCAAGGTAAGAGTAATTTAAAACCAGAAAATAGGCCGCAAGAAATGCGGTTTGAAGAGTTTTTTCTTCTGGAAATACTAAACTATGGGGTAAGCTGGAGGAATCAAAGAGATAAGAGGTTAAACCTTCCGGATTTTGTAAAAGTAAGGATAAGATCGCAAGGGCGTATTCTCGGCTGGCTTTTTTTTCGAGATGAATCATTGCAATTTTTGCAGAAGCCAGATTTATGCCCGCTTCTATTTTAGGTTCTTTCTTATAGGCTGCATCAAAATACTGAATTGATTTTTTCATATATTCGAATGCTTCCTCTTTATTGTTCCATGTTTTTTTTCTTAAATAGGTTCTGATTTCAAGGTCAGCAAGGTAATAATAGCATATACCTAAAAGGTTGTAGGTCTCAACATTACCCGGATTATCAATATTTTCTTTTTCTAAAATACCAATAGCTGTACTAATAAGTGTTTTACTTTCTTTCTGATAGGGGTCATAAAGTAAGGAAGGTCTATAATTTACTAAAAGTTTGGAATTCGGATTTAATTTATCCATAAGAGAAAAACTATATTGCTCTTCTGCTACAGGAAAGGATTGGAAACTTCCCTGCTTTTGTAAAAAAAGAGGAAATTCGGGACTGCGGGCTTTACCAAGTGCCTGGGAAATGAGTTCTACAGGAGATTTATTGCTCAGAATACCATTTGAAACTCGATTAGAATTTATGTATATACTTAGAGATAAGATAAACAGGATGCTTGCGAACGAGTAGGCATAGATTTTATTAAAGGAAAGTAACTTACTCCAAAAACTTTTAAGAAGGGAAGGGGATGGAGTCATTTTAGGTGTTTCAGATTTATTTAATACACGTTTTAAAATTTCCTCGGCTTCCCTTTTTTCAACAGGATGAGCGAGTGTTTTTAAAATATCCTGGTTATCATTTATAAAAGATGAAAACTTATACAAATCATCTTTGTTTTTAGGTTGTAAATCTTTTAATGCTTCCTTTTTAGAAAGGTCTTTTCCAAAAGCCAGATCTACAAGTTTATCTCTTGAATTTTTTTCATTGTATTTACTCATTTTCCTGTACCATTCCCCATTCAATTCCTTTCTGTCCGAGACAATCTTTTAAAATCTTCAAAACAGTATAATATCTCGTGTAGAGAGTACTAAGTCGAAGGTTCTCTTCTTCTGCAATATCTTTCATGCTCATATTATCATAGAGCACCTTTTTTACTAAATTTTTGGATTTTTCTTGAAGGGCTTGAATACATTCTCGCAAAGACTCTAATATTCTGGAATCTTCTTCGGCTTTAAGAAAACTATCTTCATGAGCTTCCCTATAATCCTGCCAGCTTTCGGAATATTCAGGTGCTTCTACTTCATTTGTCCTTTTTTCAACTTTTTGCAGGGCGCGATAGAGCCAGAACTTAAAGACTACCGTAATGTACGTTGTAAATTTGGCGCCCTCTTTTCCTTCATAAGCATAGATTGGCTTGCCTTTTTTTTCGAGTAAGAATAAGCGAAATTCTGAAAGTATATCTTCTTCTTCCATTTTCATCCTTACCTGTGCATCATGCATTCTGATGAGTTTTAAAAAGTAAATAATTCCCTGTTCCATGGTGCAAACTACCGCTTCTTCTAAACTAAGCTCCGTACATTTTTTTTCCATATTACCTGTAACTTCTCATTTCTATTAAAGCGATTCTTTCTTCATTTTGTTCAAATATTGTTTTAAATGTAAGATTGGTTCCGGGAAAAATCCAACGATTTCCCTGTATTATTGGGATGCCCAAAGATTCGGGTATAGAGTCAATTTTATCTCCGCAGGAAATACCTTCTACCTTTTCTTTTGAGGCCGGATAAAAGCTCATCTTGATAAGTCTTCCTTTTTGCAACCAGAATTTGAAGTATATCTCCTCGGCCTGGATCACCTCAAGAAGAATATATCCAATAAATTCCATTTTACGCACATGAAATTTTTTTTCACTAATGCGGGAAAGGATTTCTTCCTGGTTCATGCCTAATCGAAAATTATCCGAGTTATTTACAACAGCCGGGTTCTTAACTTTATCATTACCAAATTTTCCATCACCCAATAAATACTTCCAGGCTATGTCGCTTCCTCTATGTTGTATATATAGTTTTTGATAACTCAGATATTTTTCCTTATCCTGCTTACTTGCATATAACCTGGCAAGGTTAAAAAGAGTTTTTGCTTCTAACTTGGGGTCCTGCTTTCCCTTCAAAGCCAATAGATCTCTGCTCTGAAGAAGATACATTTCTGCATTTCTATGGAAGGGTTTATTCAGGTGTAAGCTGGCATATAAGTATGCAGAACCGAGATTATTTAAAAATGCAGGTTCTGATATATTCTTTTTAGCTAATGTTTTAATCTGATTTAAAAATGAATTCGTTTTAACAGGATCATACATATAAAGTAAACTTATATCCATTAAAACATAGGGATCGTCCTGATTTTTCTTCAAGTAAGACTCATAGTACTGAATAGCAGTTTGATAGTAACTCAGGTTTCCCGGCACCTTTGAAGGAGACCTATGAAAAATGCCGGTTAAACTCGCCGGGTAATGTATGGAAACCTGAACGGATAGTTTAGATGGTTCATTTTTATCTAAGAGCCAGAGGCGATGATAGGAGGAAGCGATTGCGTAATCAAAAATACTATTTCTTTCAAAACCAATTTTTTTTAAACCGGTCTTAACGTTTTTTAGCTCTTCTATACCATTTTTTATATTGGAAACATTTCCTTCAAAAATAGAATCAATTGCATTTCTGTAAACCCTGGCCTGAAACTTGATCTCAGCTATATTCTTTAAAAGAAGGGCTTCTCGTTTTTCTAAATCTCCATGGCAGGAGGAAGAATGATTCGATTTTGAACTATTTAATAAAGAAAACAATTTTCCGGGAGAATCAAAGGACTCTTCAAGGGCAAAGAGCAAGAAACCACCAAAAATATCAGCTTCCGATTCTATGCCCTGGAATTTTTTAACTCCGCTTATAGAGCAGCTTGAACGATGTTTTTTTAGTATATGTCCTATTTCATGCCCGATAGCAAAAGTAAGCATTCCCCTCGACAGATGGGGTTCCACTTCCGGAGAATAAATAGTTTCTAAAAATTTTTCTGCAAGAAGAATGCAGGTTTTTCCATCAGTCACTGCATCGATTTCATTGCTATCTACAATTTTAAAATGTAACCTGCCTTTCAATTCAGGAAAAATGTATTGGATATCCTTCATGGAATTCATGAGTCTATCCTCGAAAACGGGGCTTTGAATCTCGGCCCCGTATCGCTTTAAAAAAATATCCGGACAGTTGGCCATAAGTCCACCTGTAAGACTATAGAGAAAAAAGGCTATGATCTGTTGTAATCTCCGGCTTTTTAGGAACTTCATTTCATCACCTCTCCTTGGCAGACATTATAAAATTTCATTTTTGCATATCAATAGATAAACTAGAACCGGTCACAGAAACCTGACAGTTTTTTACACTGGAATAGATTCCATTGGATACGTCTGCGGTAAAAGAACAGTCTTTATAACCATTTGCACTGATACCTACTGAAATGACGGGTTCGTCGCGGGGTATCACAGGACTTGCCTGTCCGAAATTGTTTGTACTAAAGGTTAAGTTTACACCGGCTACTGAATATCCTATCATTGCATTATGCTCTGAACCTGTAATGAAGGAGCCTGTTTCAAGATCACGCAGACGAATACTGGGAAAATAAAAAGTCTGGGAATCACGCTCAAGCACAAAGCTTACCGACACATCCTCTCCTTCCCTTGCTGTAGCTTTAATGCTTCTGGGTTTATATCCGTATTTTTTAGCTGTAAATGTATATTCTACATTCTGACAGATTCCGGCATCAATACTAAAACTACCGTATTCATCCGTTATATTGATATTTGCAATGACGGGACTTGTTTCGATTTCTACAAATGATAGGACAGAGCCATAGGTTTTTAAACTGCCATACCCTCCATCATAGACTTTTCCGGAAAATTTAAGTTTCCCTTTTTCTGGAATCACTGTACAGTTTTTTGTATCGGTATTGTTTGTAGAAACCGAAGCCGGACGATTAAGTAAGCTTACAAGTAACATTTCTTTAAAGCTTTTCCCATCTGCATATTTCGAATAATCTGCATTATCCGGGTTTTCCTTGATCACACAGGCAGTTAGCAGAGTGCTAATAAGAAGTAAAAAACCTAAACTATTTTTCATTGTCATTCCCTCGAAATTGTGTTTTACTGCTTATTAGTGACTTCCTATGGAAAAGTTTTTTTAAAAAAAATTATTGATATGAAGAAAAAAAAATAGGAATAAAAGTAAGGTGTATTTTCCTTATTTTGCGGATCCTTAAAATGTTAGAATTAAAGCAGTTTAAAGAATATCAGATCCTTGATACCATCTATGAGAGTCGAAATTCGATTCTATATATGGCTAAAAAGGATAGTTCCCATAAAATCATTCTCAAAACACTAAACCGTCAGTATCCGGGCCCTAATGACCTTTTACGGATGAATAATGAATTTAGTTTTTTAAGTAAATTGGGGGATATTCCCGGTGTAATCAATGTTTACGGTTTGAAGGTTAAGGAACATTTTCCTATTTTAGAATTAGAGTATTTTAATGGCCTTCCACTAAAGCAATATATAGAGAGAAGGGAATTTAGTATTCTGGAACTTATCCAGGTTTGTATTCGTATTGTAGAAACCCTGAGTAAAATACATTCCAGAAAAATTATCCACAAAGATATAAGCCCTTCTAATATTTTATTGAATAAGAAGAACCTCGAAATACGTTTCATTGATTTTGGAATTTCTGAAAAGCTTGGAAGCCAAACAAAATTTACTGATAATAAAAATGATAATTTGGAGGGAACCGTTCTCTACATTTCTCCGGAACAAACCGGTCGGGTAAATGCGAGAATAGATTATCGCTCTGATTTATATTCTCTTGGTTGTACAATGTATCACATCTTTACAGGAGAGCCTCCTTTTCAAGATAAGGATTTTAGTAAGTTAATTTTTTCTCATATAGCGAGAATTCCGAAGGCCCCAATTGAAATTGAAAGTAGCCTTCCCCCTGCACTCTCAGAGATCATTTTAAAATTGATGAGTAAAAATCCGGAAGATAGGTACCAGAGTGCGAATGGTCTTATGTATGATTTGGAGAAACTATTAGGAATTTTTAAAAGTAAAAAGAAATTAAGTTCTATATCCTTTCCAATAGGACTCGGAGATGAGTCAGGAATTTTTAAGCTTTCTGATAAGTTATACGGAAGGGAAAAAGAACTGGGTTTAGTACGGAAATCACTTTTTGATCTTTTTTCCGGGAAAAGTTCTAAAATCATAATCAGGGGCAATTCGGGAAGCGGTAAAAGTTCTCTGGTATATAAAATACTAAATCAAAAATATGAAAAAGACTTTACTTTTTTAGAGCTTAAGTTCGAACAATTTTCCAGAAGTCCTTTTGAAGCGGTACGTGTTTCTTTAAATCATTTTTGTGATATTATCCTGGCCGGAGATGAAGAAAAACTTCTATATTGGAAAAATAAGTTTATTGAGCTTTTAGGAGAATACCTTAATTTATTTTTAGAATTCATACCGAATCTTCGTTATATAATAGGTGGTGGTGAAAAGACAATACATACAAACTTTGAAGAAGGGAAAATTGTTTTTGATATTTATAAAAATATTTTTTTGACTCTTTGCCAGAAAGAACTCCCTCTTGTACTTTTTATGGATGACATTCAGTGGGCCGATGAATCCTCTTTAAGATTAATTAACTTATTTCTGAATGAACAGATTCCGCATCTTCTATTTGTTGCGAGTAGTAAACTTGAAGAAGATCCGGTTTTACATGAAGAAGAAAAATTACATTACTCAAAACATGATCCATCTATTCATGAAATAACCATTAGTGATTTGGGTATAGACGAACTTAAACTTTTAGTAAGTGAAAATTTGACTTTATCCAAAGAAGATACTGAGAAATTATCACTTCTAATTTTTGAAAAAACAAATGGAAATCCATTTTTTGTCAATGAGTTACTCAGGAGTTTGTATAACAATAAGATAATCCATTTTGAATTTGGAACAGAAGACACAAATGGTCAATGGAGATATGATTATACAGCTTCCGAAAAAATAGAAGTTTCGAACAATGTTATACAGCTCATGTCATATAAGATTGAAAGTTTAAGTCCTGAATCCAAGAAGATTCTATCTTATGCCTCCTGCATTGGTAATACCTTTGATCTTAAAATACTTTCCATTATTAATAGTAAGAGTGTTAATGAAACTTTAGATACTTTTTGGGAAGTTATACAAAAGAAATTAGTCTATCAGATAACGAATATATATGATAAAACACATGTTTCAAAAGAGTTATTATTTAGATTTATACATGATAAAGTACAGCAGGCTGTTTATTATTCTATACCGGATTATGAAAAGAAGAACATTCATTATTCGATAGGAAAGATTCTCCTTGAACAATATCTGGAAGATAAGTCTAAATATGGTGATAATAAGGTTTATGAAATTTTAGAACATTTCCAACATGCCTATGAAAAAGTAAATGACCGCAGATATTATATACATCTGGCAGAAATGAACTTAAAAGCCGGTCGTATTGCACGCTCTTCTTTCTCTTATCAGTCTGCAATGAGATATTTTGAAAATGGTATATTACTCTGTGAAAAGAATATAGAGGAAACAAAAGATTTAAAATTTAGTCTATACAGGGAGCTTGCAGAAACAGCCTATAATGCAGGTGATGTAGACAAAGGAGATAAAGTCTGCCGGGAAGCTCTTGAACTGGCAAATACCCATGCCGAAAAAGTAAAGGTATTTCTGATACAGATGGCAAGACTTCAGGCTGAAGCTAAATATAGCGAAGCTATGGATCTGGCCAAAGAAACTCTGCAATATATAGGAATTATTGTACCGGCACGAGAGGAAATCCCGGAGTTACTACACGTATACCTTGATAAAATTGATTCCTTTTTATCGAATCGAGAAGTAATGAGCATGATGGATTTTCCAAATAATGAGGACGAGTTATATCATGTTACGATGCAAACATTTTCCTATTTATTAATTGCTTCTTATCTTGGTAGCCAGATAGAATTAATTCCCTGGACAATTACTTCTATGGTTCTTCTCTGTATTGAAAATGGGAATAATGAAATATCCCCCCTTGCTTATGTACAGTACGGTTTTCTAATGTGTTCTATCTACAAAGATTATACAAGAGGATATGAGTTTGGAAAGTTAAGCATTATTCTTTCCAACCAGTACCAGAACAGGCAGATAAGGGGATCGGTTTATTATTACTTTGCTTCTCAAATTGCACACTGGTTCGAACCTCTAAAAGATATATTATTATATCTGGATAAAGCCTTCAAAGATAATATACAGAGTGGAAATTTAATTTATGCAGATTATACAGGTTCCCAATATCTATCGTTTCGAATGATATCGGGATTTCCTCTGGATAAACTATACGAAGAACAGCAAAGATTTCTACCTTTCTCATCAAGTTTTAATCCTAAAGGTTATGAAGGAGGAATTCGACCGGGCATTGTGCAACCCATGCTTCAACTCCTATCATTATCCAACAATACCTATAATTTTGATAGTGAAATGTTTTCGGAGGAGAGGTATCTTGAGGAGTTTAAAGACTACCCTGTTTTTTTAGCCTGGTTTTACCATGCTAAACTTCGTAGCTTATATCTTTTTGAAGAGTGGGAAGAATTAAAAGAAATATTAGATACTCCTGAAATTGTTGCTATGGGACTTCCGGGAACACCTATAATCCCCGAAGCTTATTTTTATGCTGCTCTCGGAATTTGTAATTTATATTACGAATTGGAAGAGAATAAAAAAGAATATTACAGCAGTTTATTAGATTTTTACCTTTCTGAATTTGCTGTTTGGTCAAGTAATTCTCCACGAAACTATTCATGCAAATATTATCTGATTCTTGCTGAAAAAGCAAAGATGGAAAATAAAATAGAAACGGCACTTTTCTATTATGATAAAGCAGTAGCTTTTTCGAGAGAGAGTGAAATGATTCATATAGAAGCTTTATGCATGGAGTTACAGGCAAAGTTATGGGCTGTGAGAAAGAAAGATGATCTGGTCATTTTTTACATGCAAAAAGCCGTGCAGTTATATATGCTTTGGTCAGCCAAGAGAAAGGTAAGCCAATTGCAGGAAAAATACCCCGGCTATCAGTGGGAACAGGAACGTAAGTCGGGGTCAAATAGCGAGAACACTACTTCCGTTTTAAAGTCTTTCCATTCAGGACCTTTTATAGGAAGTATTGATTTTTCATCAGTTTTAGACGCTTCAAGAGCTATAGCTGGAGAAATTGTTTTTACCGAGTTATTGCATAAGTTAATTGAAATTGTAATGCAAAATTCCGGAGCTGAATCTGCATTTTTATTGGTAAAAAAACAGGGAAAATTGATTGTAGAAGATTATAATAGTCTTAATAGATTGATAAGTGTCCCCTGTCGACTTGAAGAATTTTCACACCTACCTCATACAATTATTTACTATGTAGAAAGAACCTTCAGTACACTGGTTTTAAGCGATGCCTGCCGAGAGCCTCGTTTCATGAATGATAGATATATACAGGAATATCAACCCCATTCTATTCTTTGCACACCTTTAATGGATAGGGGAAATTTACTGGGCATTATCTATCTGGAAAATCGGATTACAAAAGGAGCCTTTACCCAGGAAAGAGTTCAGGTTCTTGAATTGATTTCCTCTCAGGCTGCTATTTCATTAGAAAATTCTTTACTTTATTCCAGCCTCGAAGAAAAGGTAGAAGAAAGAACGAAAAGTTTGCAAAAAGCTTTGAATGAAGTAAAGGCCTTAAAAGAACAACAGGATGGGGATTATTTTTTGATTTCGATCCTGACCGAACCTCTTGGACCTAATTTAGTTAAAAGTGATAGGGTTAATATCGAATTTTTCTTAAAGCAAAAAAAATCTTTTCAATTTCATGGAGAAGAATATGAAATCGGAGGAGATATAAACATTGCGCATAGTATACGACTACAAGGCAAGAACTGTGTGGTATTTCTGAATGGAGATGCTATGGGCAAATCGAGTCAGGGTGCCGGTGGGGTTCTGGTACTCGGAACAGCTTTCGGAGTTATCATTGACAGGACTAAGAGTTCGAAGTGGGGAGAACGATTAAGTCCTTCTCAATGGATTGCAAATGCTTTTGTTGAAATGCATCGTGTTTTCTTAAGTTTTCGTGGTCTGATGTCTATGTCAGCTTTTTTAGGTATTATTGATGAAGAAAGCGGAACTTTATATTACATTTCTGCTGAACATCCTCCACCGATTCTTTATAGAAATAAAAAAGCCAGTTTCATGGAAGTTAATAAAAAATTAAGAAAGTTAGGAACTATAGGTATTCATGAATTAGAAGTAAAGGATATACTCACAATTGAGCAACAATTAGAAAAAGGAGATATAATAGTTTCAGCTTCTGATGGTAGAGAAGATGTTCTGGTAGAAGATGAAAATGGTGAAGTATTTATGAATTCAGATGAAACTGTTTTCCTTCGTTTACTGGAAGATTCTTCCGCTAACATAAAGGAGGTTGTTGAAAAACTTCTGTATAGGGGAGAAATTACAGATGATCTTTCTATATTAAAAGTAGAATATAAATAAATGAGGATTTTACAGATTTTTCTTTTTTCTCTTTATTCCAAATGTTTCTTTTACGTAATCCTTTAATATCCTCGGAATTGAGGGGAGCTCAAGTCCTAATTCGACAAATGGGTTTTTAATATTTCCCTTTGAAGTAAAAGGAATAAACATTTTCTCGTTTTTCAGTAGGGGGCCCAGGATTCGATTTCTTACTTTTTTGGTTTCAATATCCGGTACTACTCCGCGAATAAAATCATCAATTCCTGTAATGATACGTGACACTTCTTTTCTATAAATAATAATAGAACCATTGAAATAATGATCATTATTATCTATAGAATACCAGCTTCCCGGATTAAGTTCAAAGTCAAAAGAAGTCGCGAAAAGGTGTACTTTTTCTCTCAGGGTAATAATTTCAGCTCTATAGGTTATATGCATTCTTGCATTTCTCTGTAAAGATTCGATTGTTGCACTTTCCAAATTTATTCCGGCTCCTCGGAGAGCATTAACAATTGCTGAAAGCAGGTTAGAAAGAACCGTTCCGTAGATATAAGAACCCTTAGCTATCTTAATATTATACACAATGCCTGTATCATATTCTCCATTCATTAAAAAAGGTTTTATTGTTTGCTTGCAACTCATGTAAAATTCAGCTATTTCTCGCTTATTATTTCCTATAATTGCGAGATTCATCTCAAAAGAAATGTCGAGAGAATTAAATTTATCCAGCCTTGCGGGGTGAATCTCAATCGAAGAAATAATGAATTGCATGTCATTCAAACGTAAAAGCTGTCCTGTTTTTTTTATATAAAGATTTGCTAAACCATCCTGTATGCCGATAATTTCTAATTTTGCTGATAAGGGCATATTTTTTATATTTAATACCCATTCGTCTTCCTGTAAATCCTGAATATCCCTGTAATCAGGATTTGGTTTACTATCAATAATTTCAGGTTTTTGTAACATAGGCAAAAGATTATTTCCCCCACCAATAAAAAAAATCATATTGAATAGGGGTTCTGAAAATAAAAAGCTATTTACTCTGAATTTTTTTCTAAGGATGGCCAGAAGATTCAAACGAAGTTCTACTTTCTTTATATATATTTCCGGAACAAGGATTTCTGGTCTTAAAGAAAGAGGAACTGCTTTATTCGCATATTCATCTCTGGTAACAATATGAATGTCTTCTACGAGGGCGGAAGAAAAGAGTTTAAATAATTTCAAACGTGCGTTTCCTACCTGTGCCCTGCAATTAAAATTTTCTTCGATTATCTTTACAATATACTCGCTGTTTAAAAAAGAAGAAAGGAATAATACTGTTCCCGAAAAACCTAATATTAAAAGAGCAATGACTATAAATAAGAAAATAGCCATATACTTTTTAGCTATTCCTTCTTACACGTAACATAGAGTATAGCAAGGGGATGAAGCCGAGAGTAATAAATGTACAATAAACAAGTCCCCAGGCCATAGTAAGGACCATCGGACGAATTTCCGGGATGTCTCCTCCCAGTCCATAAGATGTGGGTAATAAACCCGCAAATGTGGTAAGGCTTGTTAAAATTACAGGTCGGAATCTCTCGGAAGCAGCCTCTGCAACACTTGCAAAAGAATACCCCTTTTCCTTGCAAGTGGTATTTAAGTGGCTTATCATTACAATTGTATCATTTACTACGACTCCGATTAAACCAAGCATTCCAATTAATGCCACAAAGGTAATGGGCATATTATGCAGAAAAAGAGCCAGAAATACACCCGCAACTGCAAAGGGGATAATTGACATGATAAGAAATGGAAGACTATAAGAATTAAATAATACAACTAAAAGAAAATATATACTGATAAGGGCAAAAGCAAGGGCGAAATAAAAACCTCTCATACTTACCATGAATTCTTCTTGTTGCCCTCCATACACAAGTCTGAGTCCTGGAATGGAAGCTACTCTTTTATCAAACTTTTGACTGAGCAATTCATTTACTTTTATGGGTTTTGTGATAGCTAAATCTACATCCGCAGTAATTGTAACGGAACGCTTTCCGCTGGTATGATGAATATTAACAGGACCTTCCATATTTTTTAACGAAGCAATCGCCCGTAAAGGAACTAAATTGCCACTGTGATTTGTTATGGGAATTTCAAGAATTCTATTTTCTGAGAGTCTAGAAGCATCTTTTATTCTGACTCTATAATATATTTCTTCTCCGGCAAGAGTTAAGGAAGTTACAACTGTGCCATCGAAAGCGGAACGAATCGCTGAAGTGACATCGATTGCACTCAAAGAAGCACGCGCCAGTTGTTCATAGTTTAGAACCAGGCGAATTTCATCTTTTCCTTTTTTATTCGTTGTTTCAATATTTTTTACACCATTTATACTCTTGAGATATTCCAGAGTCTCTTTCTCGAAGCGGTTTCTGAGCACATTATCATCAGAAATGTAGGAAATATCAACTGCTTTACCAGCATTTAATCCCCCACCTCCTAACTTATTTATACTCAGTTCAATGAAATTATGTTCTTTCTTTATAGTTTTAAATTTTTCACTCAATTGCTTCATTAAATCTTCGGAAACGATAGACCTCGATTGAGCAGGGACAAGAAAAATTGTTGTGACAGCTTTATTTGAAAATTGTCCATTCGAAACGAAGGAACCCAGATCATCTTGAGTTCCTACATTGGTTGTATAACCTATAAGTGCCGATTTGGGTACGGATTCTTCTACTAATTTTTCAATAATCCTTACCTTCTCTTTAGTTACTTTCAGGGAAGTTGCAACCGGTAATTCCATTTTGATGCTTAAAAAATCCGTATCCCTATCCGAGTCCATGATAAAATCCAGAAATTTTTTAGGAATAGCTATACTGAGTACAAGGACTATAAGAAATAATACTAAATATATCCCGCGTCTTTTTTGGAGAGTATATAAGGAATTATGATAAAAGTTTTTAAGGCTGTACACCCAGAGACTACGCCTCGGTGGCGTTTTGGGTGGGTGAACTTTATAAAGGTGAGCTGGCAAAAACAGGATTGATTCCAACCAGGAGAAACAAAGAAGAAGACTTACAACAATCGGTATAGGATATAAAAATTTTCCAAATAAGCCAGAGATAAAGAGGATAGGTGTAAATGCAAAAATAGTTGTTAGAATAGATGCACTCACCGGTAAAATCATAGTCTTTACACCGGTAAGAGTAGCCTCAATTGCATCCATACCACTTTGTTTATAGGAATAGATATTTTCTGTAATGACTATAGCATCGTCCACCAGAATTCCCAGAACCAGTATCATTGTCACAAGAGAAATATTGTTTATCGTAAGACCTATGGGAACAAATAAGAGTAAAGATCCGAAAATACAGAGCGGGATTCCAAAAGCCGACCAGAAGGCACTTCTCAGGTCTAAAAAAATAAACATAACAATGAACACCAGGATAAATCCGGAGATTCCATTATTCCTCACCATCGATATCATGATCCGGGTATAAACCGAGTAATCAAAAATAATCTCAGCCTTTACTCCGGGTGATAGATTTTTTTGAAATAGTTCTACTTTTTCATGAAGCTTATCGCTAACACGGATAATATCAGAATTTTCCTGAGCGTTTACCATTAAAATAATGGAAGGTTTTCCATTTCCTCTATATAACAATCTGGAGTCTTCGAAGTCATCTCGAACTTCGGCAATATCTGAGATTCGTAAGCGATTTCCGGTAAAGTTAGAACGAATAATTACATCCTTTACATCAAGAAGGTTCTCATATTCAGAAACTGTAACTACCTTTTTTTCGGAAATATAGGATTCAATGGTACCACCGGAGGAACGAATATTACGATTTCGAATAGAGTTTATAATTTCAAAAAAGGAGACCTGCTGTTCGCGCATTTCTTTCATATTTACTTCAATATGCACTTCTCTTTTACGAAAACCCAATTTATTAATTCTTGCAACACCGGGTACTTCCCTCAGAAGTTCTTCTAAATCTTTCGCATATTTTCTCAATTCTAATTCAGACACATCACCATTGATGGAAATTTCCATTGCAGGAAAATTAGAAGTCTTTAATTCTTCTATTCTCGGTCTATCTAAAATAGAAGCCGGAAGATCGGAAACCCTCCCCACTGCATCCCGAACATTGATCCGCGTTTGAGAAACATCTCCTCCATCAGCATCAAGCTGCAAAGTTATGATAGAGAGATTTTCCATGGAAATACTATTCATCTTTTTAATATTCTCAACTTCTAATAGTTCTTTTTCTATTTTATGAGTGAGATTGATTTCCACATCTTCCGGACTGGCACCGGGATATAGTGTCGTAATGGTGAGAACATCAAAGCTTATGGGTGGATTTGCCTGTCGATTGATATTTAAAGAAGCGAAAATCCCGGCTAAAAAAACCAGGATTATCACCATATTGGTAACGCGAGGATGCTTTAAGAAATATTCGCTCAGGCGTATCATTACTGATTTATTTTGTTGTTGCTATGAAAGCACCATCCCAGTTCACTGGAGGCGGATTTTCAATAAAGGACTTACATCTTTCTATAAATAAATCTACCATTTTTCTTTCATAGCCGAGACCTTTGAGTGCTGTAAAAAGTTTTAAAGCTTCTTGAAATTTTTCTCTTTCGTAAAGGTTGAAGGCATTCTGAAAGTTTTCTACAAAAATTTGTTCCGAAGGACTCAACTTTCCTTTTTCCGCTAAAAGCTCATATACCCTAACCGCATGCTTTTTGCCTTTTACAGCTACTTTATCCAGAAGACAGAATTCAAACTGATCTTTTACTTTTTCATAAGTACTTTCTCCCACCATGATACTCGTGCCGTACACCTTATTCTGGCCTTCCAGGCGACTGGCAAGGTTCACCGTATCACCGATGACAGTATAGTTGATTCGCTTATTAGAACCCATATTTCCAACGACAACTTCGCCCGTGCTGATTCCAATCCGGGTAAAAAAAGGTTCTTTTCCCTGCCTTTCCCATTCTTCAAAAAGTCTTGTAAGGCCCTGTTGAATTTTTAAAGCGGTACTACAGGCTCGGATATGATGGTCCTTTTGAGGTCTCGGAGCTCCCCAGAAAGCCATAACAGCATCTCCGATATATTTATCTACGGTTCCACCCGAATCAATAATTTTCTCGCTCAGTTCACTTAAGTAAGTTTCTAAATCTTCTACCAGTTTTTCGGGAGGAAGTTTCTCTGAGATGCTGGTAAAGTTAGCAATATCTGAAAAGAAAATAGTTAATTCCTGTTTTTCTCCACCCAGAACGGCTTCCCTGTGCATATTCACTAAGTCCCGAACCAATTCAGCCGGCACATATTTCATGAAGGATTTCAGGGCAGTGCGCATCCGTTCGAAGGAAGAAGCAATATTACTGACCTCTGATAGGTTTGATTTGATAGGTCGATTTTCATCCAGGCGAAATTCTTTAATCTGATCCATTTCTTCTGCGAGGAGCGCTAAAGGTCTTGAAACTTTTCTGGAAAATAAAATGCCAATAAAAGTAGCTAAGAGTGCAAAAAAGATACAGAACAACAGGGCTATTTTATTATTCTTGTTGATGCGTGACATAAAATTATTCTCAGCCATCACGATTCCAATTTTCCAGTTGAAGCCGCTGTCTTTCGGAAAAGGAATGAAACTGCTGACATATACCTTTCCATCCGTTCTAAATTTTGTATGAAGGGAATCATGCTCTCCCTTTTTTACTTCCGGACGACTTAAGCTCAGGTAAGCATCTCGGATAACGGCATCATTGACTTCTTTGACGCTCAGAAGCCTGTATTTTTCCTTCTCTCCATCCTTGTATTTTTGGACCAATTTGCTTAATTCTTTTGCATCTGTTGCCGGTAGAGCAATGATTTCTTCCTTATCATTCAGAATAAAAATTTTATCATCTTCTCCAATTTTTAAGGTAGCTAAAAAGTAGGAAAGCTCGGCAAGTCCAATATCAATGCTAATAACACCCTGAAGAACATTATCTTTTCCATAAACGGGACTCGCACAGGTGATTCCGGGTTTCTGATCGGAGAAAAAGATATAAGCATCTGTCCAAATAACAGTTTTTTCTTTCTCGGCTTTTTTAAACCAGGGTCTTTCACGGGGATCATAGGCCTGGGCCGCATTTTCTATAAGGTTAGGAAAAGTTGTTTTGTAGTTCGGATTATCGTGTATCCAGATAGTAAAAGCTTTATTTCTTTTACGACTGACTTTTTTAATGCTGAAACTTTTATCCTCCATCTTCTTCACCATAAGAAGATTTCCATGAATATCACCGTAGTATATCATTTCAAAATGTGGGTGTAATTCTAAAAGCTCATGGGAATAGGTCAGCATTTTCATAGAGTTATTGGTTTCGATCAGTTTTTTTCTGGCGAGTTTTTCTGAGAGAATGGAGCCTGTAGTTGCGGCTTTTAAAAAGTTCAGGGAACGATCCAGGGTATGGGAACCAATTTGTTCCATGAGTCTGCCGGCAAGGTATCCTACCGAGTCTTTACCTGTCCAATAAGAAAATGCGTAAACAAGACCGGAGGACAAGAGGATTAAACCGGTCAAAATAGTTATAATTGTAAATCGAAATGTTCTTTTCTTTCCCTGTGTACTCGCCATATTGCAATGAACCCTTTCTGCATTTTCTATAGATACGAACAAAGAACAACAAAAAATTTACAAAAAGTAACGTCTAATGAAGATTCTCATGCCTAAATTAGAAGCACTTTGCACGAGTATATATCTCGCTAATTTTTTGTTTTCCCTTTATTCTAAAGCGGAATGCTGTCTATTATGGATTAAATGATTCGCCTTTTACCTCAGCTTTCTATTCCGGCAATAAACGAACAGGGATTTTTTTTAGAAAAAGTATAAAAAATATTATCTTTAAGCTGGTACAATTTGTGCATATATATCCGTAAACTAAGTTTGAGGGTAATGAAATTGAAAAACTACACAAAACTACTAATGGGACTTCTTTTTGTCCTGCTTCCATCTCTCTTATTTGCCGAGGAAGCTAAACCGAGCCTGGATAAAGCCGATACCGCCTGGTTAATCGTATCTTCTGCGTTTGTCTTCTTTATGATACCGGGTCTGGCACTTTTTTATGGTGGGATCGTTAGAAGTAAAAACGTGCTTTCTACCATGATGCACAGTTTTATTGCTATTCTGGTTCTAACTTTGCAATGGACCATTTTTGGTTACAGCTTTGCTTTTTCCGGAACCAATCCATTTATCGGAAATTTCGATCTGGCTCTATTATCCGGAGTGAACACCGAAACCCTGGAAGGAACTATACCCAAATATGTTCACTTCTTATTTCAGGGAATGTTTGCTCTGATTACACCGGCTTTGATTTCCGGGGCAATTGCTGAAAGAATTAAACTTTCTGCCTATGTAGTGTTCATTACTCTCTGGGCTACCCTGGTTTATGATCCGGTTGCACACTGGGTCTGGTCTTCAGAAGGCTGGTTACTGAAGCGCGGAGCTCTGGACTTTGCTGGAGGAACCGTAGTTCACCTGATTTCCGGGATTGCCGGTCTTGCAGCTGCTCTTGTGATTGGAAAAAGACGTGGAGAAATTGGACTTATCACTCAACCCAACAACCTGACTTACACTCTTATAGGTTCCGGTCTTCTCTGGTTTGGATGGTTTGGATTTAACGCGGGTTCCGGTCTGGCTGTGAATGGCCTTGCAGCTCAGGCTTTTGTAGTAACCCTTGTAGCACCGGCTGCTGCGGGTTGTATGTGGCTTTTAGTTGAATACCTGCATACAAAAAAAGCAACTGCTCTGGGTGCTGCATCCGGTATAGTAGCAGGTCTTGTAGTCATTACACCTGCATCCGGTTTTGTGGGTCCCGGAAGTGCTATCATCATGGGATTAATCATATCTCCTATTTGCTATTTCGCTATTATCATGAAAGGTAAATTTGGATATGATGATACTCTGGATGCTTTTGGTATACACGGACTCGGAGGAGCTATTGGAGCCATCCTGACAGGTGTATTTGCGATAGAAGTCACAAAAGGCATGAGTCGTGGAGGACAAATCTGGGAACAAACATTCAGTGTTCTGGTAACCGGAGCTTATTCATTCATCATTTCTTATATTCTTGCATTTGCTATAGAAAAAACTATAGGTTTTCGCGTGAACGAAGTTCAGGAAGAAAATGGTCTTGATGAAGAGATACATGGTGAAAAAGGTTACATGATACACGATATTAGATAGTATATAGGAGAATAAAATGAAACTGATTATTGCAATAATTCAACCTCACAAGTTAGAAGAAGTGAAAGCCGAATTGAACTCACAAAAGATCGAAAGACTCACAGTTAGTGATGTTCAGGGTTACGGAAGGCAAAAAGGAAAAACGGAAGTTTACAGAGGACATGAATACCAGGTAAATTTAATTCGTAAAGTCAGACTGGAAATTGCTGTGAACGATGATTTTGTAAAACCAACGATTGATGCGATTTTGAAATCAGCCAGAACAGAAGGTGGAAAAATCGGAGACGGAAAGATATTTGTTTTACCCCTGGAAAACGTGATTCGAATTCGTACCGGAGAAACCGGGGGAGCAGCAATTTAAAATTTCACGCAAAAACCTATTTTTAACAATTCAGAGCCTATTTTTAATAGGCTCTTCTTTTATCCTAATCTTCTTCCGATAGTACCCCTATACATAGAAACATAGTAAGGGTAATTATATGAATTTTTTCACTTTACGAATCAAGAGCAGGCTTAATATATTAAGCTTTTTGAATATTTTTATTATTTTTGTTTTAGTTCTAATCTCTATTTATGGAACAAAAATGGTAAATTACGGCACTTACACGATTTATCACGATAGGGTTCTTCCCTTAGAAGGTTTAAAAACTATCGCAGATATGTATGCGCTGAACATAGTCGATAATTGTCATAAGGTTCGGAATGGAAATATTTCCTGGGAAAAAGCTTTAAGTGATATTGAAATTGCCAATAAGGTCATTCACGAAAAATGGGAAGATTACCTAAAAACCTATCTGGTGGAAGAAGAGCAAAAGCTTGTGAAGGTAGCGAAAGAAAAAATGATTACAGCCGATAAAGAAGTTCTAAACCTTATTGGCATTATCAAACGTAAAGATAATAGAGCTCTTTCTGCTTTTAGCATCAATACTCTTTATCAGGTAATAGATCCCATTTCAATTGTATTTCATGATCTGGTCCAGGTTCAGTTAGATGTAGCTAAAAACGAAAAACTGAAAGCGGATTCTATATATACAAACTCTTTAATTTTTTCACTGATTGCAGCTGCCATCGGAATTATAGTTTCTATACTCTTTAGTAGTAGAATCATAAATAATATAACTGAACCTCTACTTTATGTGAATAATCTGTTAACAGAAATGAAAGAGGGTCTACTCACGAAGGATATTAAAATCGATGAGAGAAAAGATGAATTGGGAGAGATGATTTATAGCGTCAAAGAAACGGTGAAAAAGCTGGTTGAGATTATTGACATTGTTCAGAGAAACTCTGAATCCTTAGTGAGTGCTGCTTCAGAACTGGATGCTACCGCCCAAAATATCAGTACGATTTCATCCAATCAGGCTGCGAGCGTAGAAGAAACTTCAGCCTCTTTAGAAGAAATTGCGGCCAGCATAAGCAATAACCTTGAGAATTCAAAAATAACAGATAAACTGGCATCCAAGACCGCAGAAGAAGCAAAGAGAGGAGGCGAGGCTGTACAAAAAGCAGTCGCTGCAATGAAGCAAATCTCAGAAAAAATTTCGGTTATAGAAGAAATTGCCTCCAGAACGAATTTACTGGCAGTTAATGCCAAGATAGAAGCGGCTCGTGCAGGAGAATACGGTCTGGGTTTCACGGTTGTAGCTTCTGAGGTAGAAGACCTCGCTAAAAAGAGTAAATCAGATGCAAATGAAATACGACTCATGGCCCATGAAACTATGAAACTTTCAGAAGAAGCCGGAACAATAATCAGAGAAATAGTTCCTCAGATTTTAAGAACGGCTGACCTGGTTCAGGAAATAACAGCAGCTTCGGAAGAACAGAATAGTGGTGTAGGTCAGATAAATAAGGCAATGGGAACCCTGGATAATGTGGCTCAACAGGCGGCCGCTTCCTCTGAAGAATTGGCGGCGACCGCAAATGAAATGAGCGAACAGTCGGAAAAACTATTAAATACTATCAGGTTTTTTAGAATTAAATAAAAAACTGTAAATCGGACCTGTTATAAAACAGGCCCGAAAGCCTTAGCTATTGTGCTTCTTTTTTGCTTTGTTGTATTTTATCAGCTGCTTCTTTTCCAAAGTATTTTATCTGTAGTTCATATTCAAATTTTTCTTTTTCTTCGGGTTTGAGTTTTGATAATTCATTTTCTCGTAATTGTAGCTCTGTTTGATAGTGAGCGAACTTATCTTCCCGTTTTACCATTTCCTCATACATATCACCAAAGACTTCTCGTTTAACTTCTTCATATTTCTTGACTCTCTGGTCGCCACTTAAATTCGCACTATTCTTTATGAAGTTGGCTGAAGCCTCCATGAAATCAAAGCGGGCTTCTTCGATTCCAAAGACCAGTTTGGCATCTTCTTCTGAATAGTATTTTCTTCTTTTTTTGCGAACCTCTTCGTATCTGTCTGTAAACTTCCCATCTTTGGGTAAGCCGGATTTTATAATGTCCTGTTCGTATTGAAAATAGGTTTCAAAAAGCTTTTTTACTTTTTCGTTATCTGGAGAAGAGAACTTTTTATCTATCATAGCTAAAATGGAAGAATCACATTGACCCGGCCTGTACCCTTGAGGACATTGCCTACGGAGGGCCCAGAGTTCCCAGATGAAATTTACCTTACCTGTTTTTAAAGAACGAGAAAAATCTTCATAACTATTGTTTTCTGTATTTCCGGAAATATAAGGAGTTTCCAGAGAACTACTTTCTATTTGTGAAGAATTATCTGAAGAAGGATTATTCATACCGTCTTTAAGGCTTGTTGAATCTTCTGTTTGTTTTGTATCACTTTTATTTTCTTTTGAATCTTTACCGGGAAGAAAGATAAAGACCAGTAAAATAATAGATAGAATGGAAAGGATGATTAAAATTTTTTTTGCAATTGGGCTCATAAAAAAAAGAGAGTTGTAAGTATGGATTCTTCTTACAACTCTTTTTTTAAAGGCTTAATTATAATTTGGCGTTTTGAGCCATTTTTAAGTATTGTCCTTGAACGTCAAAGTAACCCTGTCCACTCCACTCGAAGTTAGTAACTTGCAGGTGATCTAAGCCTGTAGCATACCAGTAAGAAGAAGGAGTGCCTTTCCAGGTTCCCCATTTTTGTGATTCCAGAGGTACTATACCATCATTAGCAGAACCTAAACCATAGAATAGCCCGCCAGCCCAGGTTGCCGGGTAAGTAAGAGCCATAATAGGGTGTTGAATTGGATCTGCCCAGGCCATTTTAGCACCATAGGAGTAATATTTAACCCCGGAAACATTAGGAACATTACTGTTAAATGTTTTCAGAGTTGAAACTGTAAGAGATTTCCCCATTGCAATTGCATCCTGTGGTCTGCCGTCTCTGTAGATTAGTTTTGCAAAAGTAGAAAGCACAATATTTGCAAAAGGTTCCATCCAGTTAGGAATTACCGCAAGTGCAAAGTCTGCTACCGGTGCACCCTTATGCACAGAGTCAATCGTCGTAACTGAAGCAACTTTACTGGCATAACTAAGCTTTTTCACCAGGTAACGAGAAACAAGTCCACCCTGAGAGTGGCCCATGAGATATACTTTTGTACATCCATTAGCCGGCATCCAGGTGTTTAAATAGGTTTTCACCTGTCCTGCTCTTGTTTCAAGGCTTGCCATAGCGGAACTGCCGGGAGTAGCTACTTTAGCTCCCTGGTTTCTGAGGTAGTTGTCCATTCCGCCCCAGTATTTAACGAGACCGTTAGCGAGGCCGTTTGTATCGTCAAAACCAAGAATACCATGTACCAAAACGATACACATTCCAGAAAGAGGACCAGCAGATACACTGCTTGCAGATAGGAAGAAGGTTAAAAGGGCAATCATCAGACTGCTTGTAACACGAGTTTTCATTTCAAATCTCCGATTTTCATATTAGCATTTCATGCGCTTAATGACAGTATAGATGAAGAAAAAATGATTGCAAGAAAAAAAATAGTTTTTTTTACACTGACGTCAAAAAAAGTCACTTCAGAACTTTATATTACACATTAGGAAAATTTAATATACTAAAAGAATTCCCTCCCCTGAAAAAGGACTTACCCTGGTGTAAGAAATCCGATTTTCTTTTTCCATCCCCCCATAATAAAAAATCTTTTTTTTCTTGGATTCAAGCCTGAGGTTTTGGTTTGATGTTAAAAAAAAACATTTAGGAAATCTGATGAAAAAACTGTTTCGCTTCATTGGCTATTTAAGTATTTTTATCGTTCTATTTCTCGTTACAGTAATTCTTGCTGCCAGGTTTACAAGTCTTCAGCCGGAAGATGTTTCTGAAGAAAAGGTAAGCTGTCCTTCTGATACTCCTTCTCTCGAAGCCGGAAAGGAGTATAAAGTTCTGGACTGGAATGTGCAGTACCTTGCCGGAAAGAATTATGTATTCTTTTACGATCTTCCAAAAGGAGATGGCCCCGATAAACGTCCTTCTACAAAAGATATTCAAATTACTGCGGAAGAAATTGCCCGTATTATAAAAGATGAGAAACCGGATATCATCTTATTACAGGAAGTAGATGATGGTGCCAAACGTACCGACTATGAGGATCAGTTAGAAAAGCTTCTCAAATTATTTCCTGAGGACTACAAATGTCACGCTTCTGCTTTTTACTGGAAAAATTATTATAACCCCCACCCGATGATACAGGGTTCAACCGGTATGAAAGTATCCACTATTAGTCGGTATAAAATTAGCTCTGCAACCCGATACCAGCTACCCATTATTCCGGATAATTTTTTTGTGAAAAACTTTAACTTAAAACGAGCTGTACTTGAAACGAAACTTCCTCTACAGAATGGAAAAATACTCTCGGTTTTTAATACACATCTGGATGCTTTTGCACAGGGTTATAATACAATGGAAGAGCAGGTTTTGTTTTTAAAAAAGTTACTTACAAATGCAGATTCAAAAAAACAGCCCTGGATATTGGCCGGAGACTTTAACCTGCTTCCCCCCGGTTTTAATCGAGAAAGTCTTCATAAGGACTCTATATCCTACTATAATCCAAAAACTGAGTTAGATATACTTTTTAACTCGTTTCCATCAACTGTCAGTAAGGAAGAATTGAATGGGGAAAACAAAAAAGCTTACTATACAATTTTACCCAATCATCCGGAAATTACAGTACCGGATAGAACTATCGATTATATTTTTTATGGAAACATAGAAAAGAGATCGTATTCTGTAAGACAAAAAGATACCTTAACCATATCCGATCATTTACCCCTGATAGCAGAATTTCAATTTTGAGGAAAGTTATGAAAAAGCTAATATTCTTTATTATATGTACTTCGTTTATGAGTCCCTTGTTTTCCTGGGGCTCTCATTATCTCGTTACAGATAAAGCCTTACAACACCCGGCTATTGCCAGACAGGTTTTGAAGAAGGTAAAGGTAGAAAGTCTGGATGCATTTCTTTCTGCCGAAAAAGATGCAGTAGCTGCTGTATTTACTGAGTTTTACTCTTATCTTGAGAAAAAAGGTTCTAAGCGATTTCAAAAAATTCCATTTGATACCCAGAAACCCGATACAAAAAGTTTTATTAGAGCTTTAAGACTTCACCCTGATATAAAATTTGCACTGGTAAATCGTGTACTTCCGGGTCATTATCCTCGTTACCCTTTAGTTCCCGCCAGGGATATATCTCCGCACCTGGAAAAAGAACGAAACGCTATCTTTGAAAATGTGGAAGGACAGATGGTCACTGTGGCTTCTATCCTGACTACCTTTTCTGATGAACCTGATTGGGGCATGGACTTAAACCTCTGGAATATGACTGAATATGGATATGGTAAACAACCTTATGGTAACCCGGAAGGAATTTCTACCCAGGCTCCGTTTCATATTACCTACCAACATGAACCTACTATTGTAAGAACCATTAAACCGGAAATATCAGAAGGAATGTCACCTGATAGAGTTTATCTTTTTTCTGCCCTGGCGAAACTGGCTATGAAAACGGGGCATGAATACTGGGCTTACCGCTTTGCTGCAGATGCCTTGCATTATATCCAGGATCTCTGTCAGCCTTATCACTCCAAAGCGATTCCACATGCTAATTGGATTTATTATACCGCAGCGGCTATCACTTCCAACTTTTCATTAATGGAGAAGAAAACGGTTCAACTTATAGCAAATCGACATTTCTTATACGAAGACTTTGTGGCCTATAGTTTATTTAATTCTTATGTAGAACCCAATCGTATGAATCAAAAACTCAGTGAATTCCTATTTACCTCTAATCCTTATATGAAAAAAGCGAGTCCCAAATCTACTGATTCGCTCATTTTTAATGTCACTTCTTTTGCTTCTATGCAGGGAAAGGAATTGGATACGGTGATTCAAAAAACATTTGGTTATATGATGACACAAAATGGAGACTATAACTTTGAAGATGATTATACTTCCGGTAAGTTTCAGATGGATAGATTTGTGAAAGGTCTGGATCGAGCAGAAGCGGATAATATATTACAAATGACAGGTAAAAATTTTCGTTCTACAGCTCAGGCTTCCAGAACGTATTTAAAACATATAGGTTTTCTTCGCTAATTATTTTAGATAGAGTTGGATTTTGTGATTCACTTTTTGAAGAACATGTTTCAAAGCTTCATCATTTCGAATTTCATTTTCCAGCTCTTTTTGCTGTTTTTCTAATTTATCAATAAACGAACGTACCTCATCGATTCTTAGTCTGGATTCGTTTTCTGCTTTTTGAATTTCTTTAAATTCTTGTTTTTGTTTTAGAAGACGATAATCGAGATATTTTATTTTTTGTTTTAGTTTATCCTTTTCGAACCCATTTTCCAGACTCTGGTAACGGTTTCTTTCTTCAGTAAATTGTTGATTTGTAATAAACACATTTTTCTGAGCAAGGTTTAGTTTTCTTTCCAGTCTCACCTGTTTTTGAACCAGAACTTTCACCTGTTTTTTTTCGTATTTAAGATTCTGGATTAATTGAGAATATAAAGTCCTGGAATAGCTCAATTTTTTCCTGATAAGATTTAACTTGCGGGTATATTCCGAATGAGAATTACGAAGTGTTTCAATATCCTGGTTTTCCGGGTCAAAGTCTTTATCTGAAAATTTCAAAGATGCAGAGAGTTCAGGAAGCTGCTGTGTTGAATTTTCTGTTTTAAACTCAAGCTTGATAGGTTCCTGATTTTCTTTTATTGCAAGGCTTAAAATGCTTCCTAAAAGAAGAATACTTAAAAAAAGGATAAGGATGAAAGGTTTATTCCATCCTTTTATTTTATTTCCTTTTAGGGCATGTAAAACTTTTTCTTTTTCCGCATCATTCAAGTTATTCTTGAGCGATTGGATAATAGAAGTTAAGCGTGAAGTTACAATCTGGTATTTTTTCCTCTCTTTCATTTTTTATTGAGTTTTTAACTCAGAATGTATCTTTCTGCTCTGCATATCTGCATGATATCAGAGGAGTTTGTAAATGTATATTTCACATCAAAGCACCTTGCAATTTTCATTAAAACTTCCAGGGAAGGCTTTTGGGTTTGTTTGATAATGCCATGAATATGGGTTTTCGATACATCTGTTCTTTCCGCTAATTTATAGACAGAAAGTTTAGAATTCACCATTGCTTCTCGTACTTTTTCTTCCAGCTCTTCTTTTGTAGTTACCATTTCCGTACATCCTATCCTGAGGATGTATTATACAAAAAAGGAGTTTGAAGATCAAGAAATAATTTATTTCCTAAATACTTTTTCTAGAATACTTACTGAGCTCGGTGTGATAAGCTTTTAGAATATCATTATACCGTAGATACCCGATTACCTTATTTTGACGTAAGACTGCCACTTTATCAATATCATGGTTTAAGATAATTTTTAAAGCATCTCCGAGTGTATTTTTAGTTGTTACACAGGGAAGGGAAGTCGCAACATCTTCAATTGTAATCAGGTTTCGTAAGAAATCCCTGTTTTCTTCTTCAAGTCGATTCCTTCTGAGGGAGGCTGAGCCAAAATAGGAACCATCAGGATTAACGATAATGAAATCACTCTCCTGAATTTCAAGGGCGAGGTCTTCTACTTCCGTAAGAAGTTTATCTTTTGTGATAATCGCATATTTTTTAAAATCCGAAAAATACTTGGAAATGTGGATTCTCTCCATTGCGTCCTGGTTCATATCCCATTCATGAGCCGGAGATTTGAAGCGGTTTTCTACCTGTCCTTTATAGATAGACCTGCGATGGGATAAAATAAACGAAATCACAGAAACGATCATCAGGGGAGGAAGCAGGTTATAGTTTCCAACCATATCGCAGACCATAATCATACCGGCAATAGGAGCTCTTGCAACACCCACAAAAAATGCACTCATCCCAACGAGGATAAATGAGGATAAAGAAAAATTATACTGTGGAAAAAGAGTAGAGGAAAGAACTCCTACAAAACCACCGAGCATTCCTCCGATTAAAATAGAAGGTCCAAATACTCCTCCGGATCCTCCGGAACCTATAGTAAAAGATGTGGTTAAAATTTTTAAAAAAGCAATCAAAAGAAAAAAGGAGGCTACATAAATCCGAGAATCGCTGATAGTCATGAGCCCTTCGCCACTGATTGTTTTTTGTAATAGACCAAAACCTCCTCCTATCAATTCCGGGAAAAAATAACCGAAACTTCCTACAATTAATCCACCGATACCGGGTTTTAGGACGGGGTGGATATTGATTTTCTTGAATATGGCACCTATGTAGTTGAATACACTGACAAAAACAAAACCCATAGCAAAACAAACCAGGCCAAGAATCACATAAAAGAACAACTCATGATAATCTTTGAGACCAATGTCATGGACTTTAAACATGGAGCCGGGACCAAATATACTGGTAAAGACTAGATAGGCCGTAACGGAAGAAATAATGCAGGGAACCAGGGAATCGCTTTCAAAATCTTCCTGATAAATAACCTCTACAGCTGTTATCGCACCTCCGAGGGGAGCTCTGAATATTGCACCCAGTCCGCCCGCAGTCCCTGCAAGAAGAAAAGTTCGCCTTGCTCTTGCCCCCGCATTTACCAGCTTACTTAACACGACCCCGACCCCGGCTCCAATCTGGGCGGTAGGCCCCTCTTTTCCGGCACTTCCTCCCGAAGCCAGGGTGATAATTGTCGCTATTGCTTTAAAAAAAGGAACTCTCGTGTCCATTTTTCCTTCTTTATAATGGAAAGCCTGGATCATCGCATCGGTCCCGGTTCCTTCTGCATCAGGACAGAAAAGGTAAACAACGAGACCGGTCAAAATTCCTCCGAAAATCGGCAGGAAAAATAGAATTAGCTTATTGGATTCTCCCTGAGCATGATTGAAGTGCAGCTCTCCCGGAGGGGCCGACAAAGGAAGATTGGCCAGAAAAGAAAAAGTAAATTGTTCGGCTCTTGCGAGTGAATAAGCAAATACACAGGCAAAAAGGCCGGCTAAAATTCCTATTACCATTGAATACAGGTAAATTGATTTGGGTCCCCGGATATTGAATAGGCTTCGGATTTTCTTCCATTTTTCCATAACTCAAGTTTAAAAACCTGCCTTTGGCTTTCAAGAAAAGAATTCCCTATAGATTACAACCGGGTGGATAAGAACCTTCCTTACACTCACAGCCATTATTGGCATCAATAGCTTTTGTTGTATCACAGGGATTGCAAAGAGTTCCTACAGGACAGGAGGAAGGACTCGAACAGGAAGAATCCGTACAATAGCTCGGATTACAACTCGAACCGATTTCACATTTTGAAGGAAAACGACTGGCACAGGCAGACACAGCAGCGGAAGGATTGGATAAAACTCCATTATTTAAAACCGCTCTCAGGGTAAAGTTATAAACCTCACACTTCTGGAAGGGGTAAAGTCCGGGAGGAGGAATTCTATTTTTAATCCGCTTTCTTTGTATGGCTGTCCTATCCGTGGAAACTTCCGTAGTAAAATGTCTGAAGGAAGGCTCTATTCCTTCTTCTAAGTATGCAGCAGAACCGGCCTGAACCTCTATGAAAGAAGGGGTATTCGATGTAATATACAGATTATAGCCAATGAACTGTTGCTCTGTATTTGTGACATAATATTTTAAAATGAATTCGGGTTTATAAGGAATAGACTCATAAGATAGAACTTCAGAATCTGTAATGGGATAAGGATAGGAATCTGTAGGAATAAGGCCGATAATCTGAGGTGTATTGATTGGGTTCAGGAATAAATAGGGATAAACGGGAGTGTCGGTATTGGTTCCACAAGAAAAACTAATCACACCCAATAGGATAGCCAGAATGATTCTCGAAAAAAACTTCATTCTATTACTGCTTTTCCGGTATTCTTTCAAAAGACAAGCCTTTTCTTCCTGCTTATTGAATATGACAAAAAGCAAAAAAAGGGGAAAAGCTTTTCTAACATTTATACTTGTCAAACCGTCAATAGAAAAGATACTAAATTTCAAATAGTGCTGCCCCCGGGAAGCAAGTCCAATGGCTCGCCTGCGATAATAAAACAAACCCGGCTTTTTGAAGGGATACATAAAGTATATGAATTCAAGTGTAAATAAAAAAAGAGTCTATATTTTCTTTCTGGCCGGGTTTTTGATGCCACCTACTACCTGGCTTGCGGGTCTTGTTTTTTATAGCATGATGAGCATGAGCCAGATGTGGCAAATCGCGTTTAACCCTGCACTCTGGGGATATGTTTTTTTATTCGTGGGAATCGTTACAAGTATACTCCATAAAAATATAAAAAAAATCCAGCTTTATCTCGATGGCTCCAATGAGAAATCCATTCTACAGGAAGCCCAGAAAAGTGTATCTTTTATTCCAAAATTTTTCATGTTTGCAATTTCTGTATATGTTCCCTGCGGTGTGCCGGTAGTTACGCATGGAAAAGAATTTGTAACACGTGATATATTTTTATATAGCCTTTATATTTCCCTTCCTATAGTACTTCTTTTTGCGATTCCTTTTTGGACCTATATTACTATCAATCTGGAGAAATGGACTTCTTCCATTCCTTTTCATGAAGAAATTAAAGGTATGCGTTTGAGTGCCCGGCTTTTTATCAATATGGTTGTAACTACAGTAGGAATGGTAACTCTTATTTTTCTCTTTGTTCTGACGTATTTGAATATGGAACATACAAAAGGGCATATTGTAGATAATGAAGATTTAATTATAAAAGTATTTATTCTCAGTACTATAGCAGTCGCCCTGATTATTTTGAATTTTTATAACCTTCTAAAACAATTAATTGTACCCATCAAGCAAACCGAGGATCGCTTAAAAGATGTGGCGGAAGGAGATGGAGATCTTCGTCTGAGTATAGAAATTATTTCGCGAGATGAAATTGGAGAATTGGCCTCCTTTTTTAATACCTTCATTAGTAAATTAAAAACAGTTGTGATTGATACAAAATCTTCTGCTGAAAAAGTAACCCTATCTTCAAACACAACTCTGAATGAGGTTAAGTCTCTTTCGGCTGAATCCGGAACCCAGGCACGTTCAGCTATGGAAATTTCTACAACCATTAAAAAGCTATCTACAGGTATGCAGGAAATTTCTAAAAATGCAGAAGAGCAGCAAAACTCCCTGCAAACACTCAGAGATAATATGGGAGTTCTCAAGCAGAATACGGATGATGTTGTGAATGAGGTAAATGAATCACAAGGTCTCGCTAAAAATATCACCCGGATTGCCCGTGAGGGAGAGAAAGCCATGAATAAAATGAATAGCAGTATTGGTAGCATAACCAGAGGTGCTAAAGAAATGAATGCTATTCTGAAAATTATTTCTGATATATCTAAAAGAACTAACCTTCTGGCTTTAAATGCCTCTATTGAAGCCGCCAGAGCCGGAGAAAGCGGCCAGGGTTTTGCCGTCGTAGCCGATGAAATTGCTAAATTAGCCGATAAAACAGCCATGAGTTTAAACCAGATCCAGACACTGGTAAATTCAAGTGTAGCTGACATTGAAGAAGGACAGAATACTTCGAAAGAAGCCAGTTTACAATTTCATAATATTCTTTCATCTATTGATGATATTATTCATAAAATGGATTTGCTCTGTAATAAGATAGATTTGCAGTACCAGAGTAACCAATTAGTCCATGAATCAGTCGAAGAAGTTTTTAACCGTTCCTTGTCTATTCAGAAATCGACAACCCAACAACAACAGGCTACCCACGAAATTGAAAGTCGTATTATAAATATTACGGGAGTCACAGATGCCATTGTAAAACGTTCAGATACCTTATCGGCTAATACAGAAAAAGTAAATTATGAAATGAATGACCTGAAAAAGAAGATTGGTTTTTTTAAGACTTCCTAAACTATAGAGGGAAGTCCTTTTTTTCCTGTTGAGGAAAGATACATAAACTCACAGGCATCCACGCATTGAAGCCGGACTAAGGTTTCTTTTTATTTTTCTTTCTAAGAAAAGTTTTCTCTTCCTGTTCGGTTTTTAAAAGAAGACGGTTTTCGTTCACAAAGCGTATGGAATGTTCTTTTCCATTCTCTTCATAAGTATAAAATACAATACTGGACTTTTTTAAGCTGAAAGCCTTATCTGCCTGTTTAAGATTTAAGTTTTTTAAATCCAATATCAAACAATTCTTAGAATTCATAGCTTCACAGTATTCACCGGAGCGAGGAGGTCTCGCACAGGTAAAATTTAGTATAATACTTAAGAATATTAGAAAACTAAAGAAACGTATCATTTCAGTCTTTTGCACCGGCCTGCTTTAGCATTTCGGAAATTTTTATTCTTCCCGAAGAATTTGCAATGCTCATGGCAGACTCATCAGAATCGGTTCGGCTAAAGATATTGGCCTTATTATCAATTAAAACTTTTACTACAGCCGGCCTATCAAAGATTACAGCATAGATTAGAGCTGTCTTACCTTCCAGGTCTTTTACATCGATTAAAGCACCCTTCTTTAATAAAAGTTTAACCATTTTTTCGTAACCATAAGTCGCTGCATAAATCAGGGCCGTTTTTCCCTCGGTTCTATTTTTAATATTCACATCGGCTCCGGCAAGGATTAAAATTTTAGCAGCTTTCAGATTATTATCTCTTGCCGCGATCATGAGTGCAGTCCTTTCCATACTATCTTTTGCGTCCGGATTGGCCTTGTCCTTTAGAATCTTTTGCAAAGTTTCATAATCACTGTCTCGAACTGCCTGCATTACATGAATATCTTTATCTTCATTACTTTTCTTTTTGGTTGAAGCTGCAAAAGCAGGAAAGCTCAGGCATAGAAAGATAGGTAATAATAAAACAGACAAAACAAAATTTTTCATGGTGAATTTTAAAATCATGGGATAAACTCCTCTGGACAGGCGATGCTTAAGACACCGCCTTTATTAAAGAATTAACAGGTAATTACAAGATCACCGGAAACTTTGACTTCGCCTTTTTCATCAGCAGCCTGTATTGCTACTGTAACGAGTTTTTCTCCGTTCACTTCTTTTTTCATTTTTACAGCTCCGGAACAGATAAGTGTCTCTCCCGGTTTGGTCATGCTTTTAAACTTAACACCAAAATTTTTGATCTGAGACTGGTCTACCCAGTTTGTGCAAAACCTTCCGAGGTACCCCATAATCAGCATCCCATGGGCTATAGTTCCATCGAGTCCCTGAGATTTTGCAAAATCGTTGTCATTATGAATCGGGTTAAAGTCTCCACTGGCCCCGGCATAACGTACAAGATCCATCTGGCTGATAGGGCCTATTTTTAATTCCGGTAGGGTAGTTCCTTTTTCAACACTGTCAAATTCGATTCTCATGCCTTACTCCTTCGGTCTGATGAAGATTCCCATTTCTGCTTCAATGCAGGCTTCATCTTTTTCATTGTAGAAAGTGGTTTTAAAAGTCACTGTGTTCATCTTACCGGTTTTTACATCGGAAACTTCAGATTGAGCCCACATTTTACCGGGATAAATTGGTTTGAGGTATTTATAATCTTCCTTCAGGTGAACCAGTCTACCTGTATCAACTCCGATGGACTTCATATCTTCCCAGATTTTTGGATACCCCCAGAAGAGGATGGCTGTTTGAAAAGTAGGAGGTGCCGGTATATCGGTATAGCCTGCTTTTTTCGCAGCATCCAGGTCGGTATAGATTGGGTTGGTTTCTCCCAGAGCGAGACAAAATTCCTTGATTTTCCCTCTCTCCACTGTAAATTCAAAACGGTCTAATTTTTTCCCTATAATGTCTTTAGACAGTTCGGGCAGGTTATTTTCACTCATAACTTAAGTACTATCCCTCTGTTTTTATAAAAACAATTTTCTTACAAGAGACCAGAAGAAAGAGAAATTGTCCAGTAATTTCAGGCTTTTGGGTTTCGTTTTAAAATATAGGTTTTCAGGCTCAAAGTTTTTTTCTTAAAGTGGACAAAACGTTCCGGTCGAAATTTCCCGAGATCGAATACAAAAAGTTTGTTATGGATAATCTGACCCGGCTCAAAGCTAATTCTGAGTATTCTGGTTCCTTTATAGTTTCCCTTTCCATTACAGGATTCACAGAATAAATCCGAACCCAGGCAGGAGGGACATAGAACTCGAACGGTAAGGGGTAAGTTTACATGTACAGTTTTTCCACATTCCTCTTCTTTTAAGATAAGGTCTATGTCATGCTGTATTCCCATGTATTTTTCCCTATCTTTGTTTCGAAGACCCACACGCATAAGTCCCCTTCTGGCCAGTTCGGAAATATTTTTTGTATAGATAATACGATTATAAGGTAAAATGAATATGCTATCTACCTGTACAGATTTCAGGTAGACGTCATAGGCTTCTCTTTGCCTCGGTTCTACTAAAAACTTATAGGCACTGTGGATCTGGATAAACCTGTCTCTTGAACCGGTCTGGGGGTTGTCGGGATGGTATAGTTTTGCCAGACGTCGAAAGCTTGCTTTCATTTCATCAGGGCCACAATCTCTTGTTAGCTCCAGAAGAGCATAAAGATCGGGGATAATTCTTTTATCCGGAATGCGAGGCATAAACTTACTTACAATTTATTCATCCGAAAACGGAAATGCAAGAAAGATTTCCCGGTAACAGGAATTTTGAGCTTCATAAAAAATAAATAGAGAAAAAAAAATCCCTTAAAAAAATGGTATCTATGAAACTAATCATAGCCAGGCATGGCGAAGCGGAAATGTTCTCTTCTTCCGGCATGGATAGAAATCGGCAGCTTACCGAAAAAGGTAAAAGTGATATATTAAAAATGTCGTTATTTATCCAGAAATCCCCTATTAAAATAAATCAAATCTATTATAGCCCTTATGATAGGACGAGAAATACGGCTGAAATTTTTTCACAAAATATTGGAATGGAAACAAAGTTAATCGAGGAGAATTGTCTGGCACCGGGTGGGAACTATGATAGCATATTAAAAAGAATATGCTCCTTTTCTAATTCTGAAGGGATTTTATTGGTGGGACATAATCCGGATGTCAGCTTTTTTGCAGCAAAGCTAATTCAGGATCCAACCTTATCTCATAACCTGATTTTTCAACCGGGCACTACTATTGCGTTAAACATTGCGAGGGAAAAGTTCTGTAACGGTCAGATTCTCTGGGTTTTATCACCTGACTTTTTAGGATAAAAAGAGTTTACAAGTAAGCCTTAATTTGAAATAATGTTCAGTAACGGGGTGTAGCGCAGCGGTAGCGCACTTGTCTGGGGGGCAAGTGGTCGCTGGTTCAAATCCAGTCACTCCGAGTCATCATATAAAAAGTCCGTATGCAAATGCGGGCTTTTTTTATGCCTGCTCCCCCAAAACCAATCAGCAGATTTAAATACCTTTTCTCTTCTCTGCTGGCAATCGCTTTTCTAAATATTCCCTGATTGCAGTTCTTAACATGCTGGAAATATTTTTACATTTACGTTTTTTGAACAATAGACCTATTTTTATTATCATATATATAGTGTATAATTTCTCCACTTATGATTAATTCGATTACCCGCTGAATTATTTCTAAGGGTGCTATGAACCATTCTCTGGGACTATGTCTTCTTCCTTTTTCATCATATATCTCTATATCAAGACATGAGTTCCCAAAAAAATTATGCAACAACTGCTCAAGGTTCTGAGGATTCAAATTATAACATTTCCATGTTCCTACAACTTTTACCGATGCCATTAAAAAAGTAGGATCCTTTTCTGCATTACTTATTCGCTTCTCTACATTCATTTTGGAGTAACCTATTTTGTATAAGTTTGAAATATTTTTAATTTCCTCTTTACTGCTCAGAGATTTTAGAACATAGATATATCCTGCTTCTTTGTCTTCTTCAGTTATTCCATTAAAATTTTGTAAAAATTCTTCGTTCACTTTATCGATATTTTCAGTTACGACCATACCATTTTCATATAGTATTTTTTCAACAGAACGTTTTAACATATTAGATTCAGTACCATTTTCAAAAATACAACGAGTTCGACCATCTTCACGAACTCTTGTTCCATCATCCTTATAATGTTCTTTTTTAGTGATGTTGATTTTTTCTAGATAAAACAAGATTCCGTTGTGAATATAGAAAGAATTTATTTTAAGATTATTTTGTACAAATGTCTTTAACTTTCGCTTCCCTATTGCTAAATCTTTTTGTACATCTTTAAATAATTTCTCATATTTCTTAAAATTTTTGCAGGGCTTTCTGCGGGCGATAAAATCAGCTTCTGCTCTATTCTCTTCTTTAGGTATATTTTTTAAATCAAAAATTCCTGCATCGTCATCATCTAAAATGCCGAAAGAGTCATTGCTAAATATATCATCAATTGACTTTATCTCTTTTTGCTCTTTAAGTTTTTTTTGTCGTTCTATTGTATTATGCTCTACTACTTCGGGTAAGAGATTGTAAATATCATGAGGTTTTAGTTTTACTATTTTTTCGTATGAAGATCTCAAAGATTTTAAGCGTGAATACAACTGGTATTCTGAAATATTAGCAAGGCTTGTTGCTTCGGGTTCTTTCTTATTAATTGTAATAAACTCATTAATTTCTAAAAATGAAGCAATAAGACGCTCATCTTCTGTGTGAGTATTTGATTTTCTGGGAATGATATTGAGAAGCCCCAGAGGATCGTTCATAAATATTTCATCCAAAACTTTATCTTTATCCATTTTTTTCAGCTCGCTTTCTCTTTTCTTCTTTTAGATAGATAATACATTCAGCCATGCGTTTTTCCAGAGGATCATTGGAGTTCATATTCGGTTCCCTATTATACATTTTGATAAATTCTTGAATCTTTGGCCAGAGAATCTTAGCTTCTTCAAAGTCCATTCTGATTCGGGTAGATTCTATGTGCTCTTGTATAATACGCAGGACTTTGGTTGTTACCGATTTTGAGAGAACTTCAAAAGCTTTTTGGAATGGATTTATTTTATCAATTAAATCGATGTGAATATCATCAATATCTACGAAGGAACCTGCCATTTTGATAAAACGTTTATCACCTATATCATCTTTAGTTTCCTCTTTTGCCTTGGGAATTCTTTCGAGCATATTTCCAAAATCTTTCGCTTCTTCATTGTCTAAATCGGGGTAAATTGTTTTAATTACTTTAGGAATTAAGGTGTTGCGAATTTCTTCTGTGTTCTCTTTATTTTTTAGTGCAGTTTGGATTTCTGAATTTTCTCGTATAGCCTGTTTTATCTCGTTTAAGTCTACAATATTATTATTTTTAATTAAAGACTCGACGACTAGGTACTGACGAATTTCTTCCACCTGTTCTTCTTCTAAATCAGGATATTTTTCTCTAATTACATCAGGGATAAACTTTGTATTCATTAACTCCGGATCAATTCCACCCATCATTCCGGCACGTACCTTGTTGTCCTGCAAAACTCCGGCTTTTAAGTCATTTAGATCGGACTCAATAATATCCTTTACCCTTTTGGAACTTGGCTCTTTGAAACCTCTGATTTTCAATTCACCCGGTTTTGGTTTGTCATCATCGTTTTCCTTATTTTTAAATTTCCAATTTGGTGCCAATACCTGTTCCATAAGGAGAGACGCAGTAATTGCTTTCAGCATATTATTCACAGATAGGGTTATTAAATCTTTCGCAGCCTCCGGTTGAGCGATAAGATTAGTGAATTGGGCATGGGTTTTATTTTCACTGTCTCTGGTGGCTCTTCCTATGATTTGAATAATTTCTGTAAGCGAACCGCGATAACCGACAGTTAAAGCATGTTCGCAATAGGGCCAATCAAAACCTTCCTTTGCCATACCGAGTGCAATGATTAGGTCCATATCATCCACAGAAGAAATATTACGAAGATAGTTTACAATCTTGTCTCTTTCTTTTGGGTTGTCTTCTACCAGGTCGGCAACTTTTATAATTTTTCCATCTTTATGACGTTTTACATGAATCACTCCGGTTTCTCGTTCTTGCTTTATTACTGTTCCTATTTGGTCAATAATAAAGTCTACTTCATCATGCTTATATTTGGTAGACTCTCCTGAATTTACATTGGGAATATGCAGGATAGTTTTTTTATCAGTGTCGAGCATTTCCATGATAGCTTCAGTATATTTACCCTGATAGAAATGATAGCCAATACCGAGTGACTTCAAATATTCATAACCATTCAATTGTTCATAATAATTGTAAGTGACCTTACTAAACTTCTCTTCATCTTCCGGCAGAAGCACTGGAACACTATCTCCTCGAAAATAGGAGCCTGTCATGGCTATAATATGAGCAGTAGACTTTTTCATAATGTCTCGCAGTAAGTCACCGAGACGATTATCTGAATCAGCAGATACATGATGAAATTCATCAATAGCTAATAAAGTTTTATTGAACTTACTTTCTTCGAGTTCTTCACAGGCAAAACGTAAGGTGGCATGTGTGCAAATTAGAATTTCTTCTTTACTATCCAGGAATTCATGGAAGGTTTTCACTTTGCTTTTGCTGCCGTCGCTGCCGGGAGTGCAGAGGTTGTATTTGTCTTTTGGATTCCAGTCTGCAAAAAAGCCATATTTCTTTAAATTTGTTGGTGCAAAGGAGCTACCGATAGAACGTTCGGGAACTGCGACTATCACTTTTTCGATATTTTGATTGATTAACTTATCCAGACCCAAAAACATCAAAGCTCTAGATTTTCCTGAAGCAGGTGGAGACTTTATCAAAAGATACTGTGCATCACGATATTCAAAAGCACGCTCCTGCATTTGCCGCATTCCATACTGGTTGGTGCTTTTACTCTTTCCTGTTTGCTGATATTTCACATTTACGATATTCGGCATCTTATTTTCTCTCTTCTTCTAATACTCTCTTTATTTCTCTATCAAAATCACTTTCAAATAAACGATCTTGAATAATACGGTATTGTTCAAACTCACTTTCTGCATGTGCTCTGGCAATCTCAGCTGTTACTTTTCCAGCATCCTGTAAAATTTCCCTATCTGTTGCTTCTATAAATCGATTTAGTCGTTTTTCCCAATCTTCCATAGTCATGGGAATCTGCCTTAATGCCATATCTTCAGCAATATCAAGATAAGCAGAAACAAGACGTTGTAGCTGTTCTAATTCTTTTTGTGACAAATAGTTCTTTGCAATAATGACATCAAATTTTTGGATTTTACCTTTCGGGGCATCTTTCCAAGTTGTTAGTCCCATATTTTCTTTTTTATGATCTGCTCTATCTACAATCATCTCTGCAGCAGTTTGTCCGTGAATTGCCCAGTGTAATTTATTCTGAACCGTTGCAAAGAAACGCTTTGTAGCTTTTGCAGTAACATCATAATCTATTGAAGTCGCATAAATATCCGTAATTTTTTGGTAAAACTTTCGCTCACTTAAGCGAATTTCTCGAATTCGCTCTAATTGTTCTTCAAAATATTTTTTTCCAAGAATTGTTCCATCATTTTTAAGACGCTCGTCATCCATTGAGAATCCTTTAATGGTGTATTCCTGGATAATGGTAGTTGCCCATTTACGGAATTGTATCGCTCGCTCTGAGTTCACTTTATATCCAACAGCAATGATAGCCGAAAGGTTGTAATGATTCGTAGTGTAGTTTTTACCATCTGTCGCAGTTATTCGAATTTTTCGAATAACTGAATCTTCCCGTAGTTCACTGTCCGAAAAAACTTTTTTTAAATGATAATTAATGGTATGTGTTTCAACATTATATAAAATACCCATCATCTTTTGAGTGAGCCAGATATTTTCATCTGCATATACTGCTTCAACACCACCTTCACCATTTGCTGCTATAAAGGTTAAATATTCAGCAGCAGAGGAACGGATTATTTCTTTGATTTGCTTTGAATTTTTAGCCATTAGATTTCCCGGTTGGTGCTTTTACTTTTTCCTGTTTGCTGGTATTTTACATTTACGATGTTCGGCATTTTATTTTGTCTCTTCTTTTAAAAGGATATCTTGATTTTTCCAAAATGCAATACTCCTCCAGTTATCAGGAAAACCCATTTCATTTTTTGGGATTTCCGGATAACGATCCAGTAAATCCAACAAGCGATCTTGCCAGTTACTTTGAGGAGCTATAAAATTTAACATATATCGAATTATACATAAAATGACAAAAATTCTATTTGTTTTTATAACTACCGGTCTTTTCCAGGTTTGATCTTTATTAGGAATCATTGGCTTATAACCAAGTTCTCGATTCCAGAAACGCGAATGATGTGCACAAATATTTCTTACTGTATTTAGACTACCCAACCATGAGACCAAAACTTTTTCAGATAACTTATATTTTTTTGCAATAGTTTTTACGGTAACTTTTTTAGCTCCACGGTACATAGTAAATAAGGTACCAAAAGATATTAATTCAGTGACCATCCATATAGGTAATACATCATGCTCATCACCATATTTAGTTTGAAAATGTGATACGAATGTTTCCTTACTTCTTGAATACTCTTTTTGTATTTCTTCCAAAAAAAGAGCATGTTTATCCGGTTGTAAATTGGGGAGATTACTGTTTTCTGTATATCCAAAGGGACCTGTTTCATGACCTAAAATGTAGGTAATATTTGTCCGCAGCGAAATTTCTATTCTTTCTATTCCATCTAAAACGAGGAGGCGTAATTGTCTGTCAAAAACATAACGATTCCAAATCGTCTTAAAATGAGTATCTTTTTTAAAGTGATCATCCGGGAATTTTCTAAAAGGGAACCAGTAGCCACTTAAGCGATAATAGCTTACTTGCTGTAGTTTGTGGATTAAATCGTCCCGATCTGCAATTAAACCTCGCTTGAGTAGCTGGTCGGCTTGTTGCGGGAAACTAAGGGGTGGTTTATTATAAATCATGCAACCCCTGAAATGAAAAGACCTGCCTTATTTGGGCTTGCGAGCAGAGGCCTGGCAGGTATGCTGCTACCATTGTCGATATCTGATTCTTTTTTATCAATAAAAAAAACTGTTTTTTCTGCTCAGAAAATGAATTTTTCAAGCTCTTTCCTGTTTGCTGGTATTTTACGTTTACGATGTTTGGCATTTTATTCTCCTGTCTCTTCCATTGCTTCTTTGAGTAGTTTATCAAATTCCAGAATTAAACCGGGTAATATGGGGTTTTTAAATGGCACTGAAAAGTTTTCTGTTTTATAATCGCCTTCACCGGTGAATACATAATATTTTTTCCGAAAAGGGCAAACGACAAGCCCGAGTTCTGTACCGGAGGGAATCCAGTCATTTTTCATTTTCTCCAGATTTTCTTTGAGGCTATTTTTATTAGAGACGATTTCAATACAAAACGTGGGAGAGCCGAGCCGATACCCTAAATCAATAATTTTTGAGTTAAATTTTTCATACTTAATAAAAGATATATCAGCGAGTCTTCTTTTACTTATGCCTTGAGAATAAATATCGTGATTGGTCGAAGAATCAAAAATCCTTCCCATTTTATGTTTTTTATTCCAGACGTAGATTGCCGCTATGATGACTATACTAAAAGCCCCCACTAAACCAAATGTTCCCATATGAATGATTATCCCCTCTGTATCAAACTCTAACCTGTGACTCCTGTTTGCCTCACCCATACTATCAAAGAAATTCTCTTGAATAGGAAATGGAAAGATTACTTTGAAAAAATCTCTATCAAAAGAGCCTTTCACCTTTTCTTCGATCTTGAGATTATGTTCGAGAACCTCAAAAGAAAAGTTTTGGTTCAAAGCATGAATCTCATCTAATTTTTCTCTCTGCACCGGAAAGCCTTCCGGCAATGTAATTTGAATGGCTGTATTCATGACAGTTTCCTATTTTCTACCCTATGAAATTTTAGTTTTGTTTCTCCAAAATTTATGAGAAGCCCAATTTCTAAATTATATGCTTCTAAATAATTAATCGCCTGCGTCATATGGGCTGGTTCCATTTGGCTTACTGCTTTTATCTCCACACTAATTTTATCATAAACTAAAAAATCGACTCTTCTTGTTCCCACGTTTTTTTCTTTATAGAAAATATCCATTTCCACTTCTCTTTGATGAGGTATTTCACGAAGCTGCATTTCATAAGATAATGCCCTTTGATAAATCACCTCCTGAAAACCACAACCTAAATACGAATGTACTTCCATCGCAGCCCCAATGATATGACCGGTTAAATCAGAATATTTCATTTCCCCTCCCATTGTGTGAACAGGATGGTCAGGATTGATGGGATGAGCAGGATGTAGTACGATAAAAGCTTCATACTACTAATCCTGATTATCCTAAACATCATGAGCATCCTGTTCAAGACTTTTCCTCGGCTATCATTTTCTCATAAAGCTTAAACAAATACTCCAACCGCTCTTCGTCGCTTGTGAAAGGCTTACTGCGGTAACACTTCTCAATAATCAAATCATTCTGCCGGTGAGCCTCGCGTAAACCATCGGGCATCTTATCAGGGTCGTAAAGCTGAGCCAGAGTCTTATCCGAATGCTTCTCGCGTTCTTCCAAGATACGAAACACAGCCTGCGTGATTTCATTTTTCCGTTGTTCGGAGATGGGTGGGAAGGGGAAAGTGTTGTATGAAAGAGTATTAGAGTATCTTAAACTTGTTCCTAAATATCCAGATATAGTTCTAACCCATATCATATGTATATTAGATGATAAAACACCTATTAAAAATGGTTCTGCATTATAGATTACAAAAGCGAGGTTTGAAATAACTGTATCATCATGTAGATAGCCAATGGGTATGTAATCTCTCCGCTCGGATGAAACACTCGGGATAATTATCGCAGATGTTTTTTTATATCTACATTCACCAAATGCATAAGGCTTTTCTGATAATTTTTGAGTTGCAAGCTTTGTACTTTTAACTCTCATGTATTTAACTTGTTGAACTCTATTTTTTATTGACTCAATTTTCATCGCATCCTCAAGCTGGTCATCTTCGATCCATATACAATAGCGAATCTGTCCACGAATATACTCTTGTGAACCAATATACTTTTTAATAAAATTTAAAGAATCAGGTTCTTTATTGACTATTCTTTCCTTTTCTTGCTCCGATAAAATTAAATTTCCGCCATCAGTAGGCTGACTTCCTTTTTGCATTATAGAAAAATTTGAAATAGGCGTTGATCTCATTTCAATTATACAATTTGTTCCTGCTACTAAATATCCATTAATATTATTCACAACTCTTTTTGTTTGAGAAGAATACAAATAGCTATCTTTGTTATTTTTGTTTCTTAATCCAATAATTACAACTGTAACTCCAGCTTTACTCTTTGCATTGTTTGTCCATTTGAATGAAGTATGTGCAAAATTGATTTCAATGCCAAGTTTAAATATATGTGGCCAGAGCAATCCAACCTGTAAACCCTGACAGATTGAATTAGTTGATACAAAGGAACATTTTGAATTGATTCCCTTTATATATTGAGCACCTTTATAAAACCAGATAGAAATATAATCTAAATCTCGATAAGTTTTTAAAAAGGAAAAAACATAATCCATATCTGCTTTTTGTGCTGCTTGTTGCATTCTTGAACCCAAATACGGAGGATTACCCAAAATATACACTTCAGCAGGTTCACCGAACTTATTGGTTTTCGGACACACTTCTTCCCAATCCAAACGACAGGCGTTGCCCTGCACAATATTTCCCGCTTCGCTCAAAGGTAATGTCGGATTGGTTCTACCAAATTCTTTTCGGAATTCTACGTTCATCTGGTGTTCGGCGAGCCACAGGGAGAGTTTGGCGATTTCTCCGGCAAAGTCGTCTATCTCAATTCCATAAAACTGAGATAATTGTATGCCCGACAATGCCATCATGTCTCCTGCTTTAAAGATTTTCATTTCAAGGATACGTAATTCCTTATATGCAATGATTAAAAAATTCCCGCTTCCGCAGGCCGGATCAAAAATTTTTATATTGTGAATACGATGAAGTAAAGCGTCTAACTTCTTTTTACTTTTACCCGCTTTTTCCAACTCTTCATACAACTCACTCAAAAACAAAGGCTCTATCACCTTCATTATATTAGGAACCGATGTATAATGCTGCCCCAAATTTCCACGTTGTTCAGCACCGATAACCGCCTGAAACATAGAACCGAAAATATCAGGATTGATAGCACTCCAATCCTGTTCACCACTGTTGATTAGTGCAGCTCTGGATGTTTTAGAAAATTTAGGAGCGGGCACTGAATCTCGAAAGAGTCCACCATTAACATAGGGAAATGAATTTAAGTATTCCGGCAGTTCTCCGAAGGTTTTCTTTCTTTTATTTTTTGGAGTGTTTAAGACATCAAAGAATTTATCCAGATAGGTGTTTACATCGCTGCCGTCTACCTGTGTATGGGAATCTATAAAGTTTGTGAACTGGTTGTCCTCGAAAATATGAGTATCTTCAGCAAAATAACAGAATAATAGACGGGAGAGAAACAGGTTGAGTCCGTGAATGAACTCAGGTGAGTTATCGGGATTGTCCTTTTTGATGATGTCAAATAGCTTTGCCATCTTCTCAGCCGCTTTTACATCCGCAGGATTCTCATTTACATGCTGCGCTTTTTCCATTCCCGCTAAAGGAAGAAAGAAATCATAATGTTTTGCTAAATCTTTGATTGCACAATCGAGTTTATCTTTCGTTTTGGTATCAACAGCTACAATGGTTTTGTAATCTGTAACTATCACAAAACGCTCTTTATGGGTGATGTTCTCTTCCAGCTCTGCAAGAGTTTTGTGTAATTTGGACTTCTTCTCTACTTTGAAAAAAATGACTTTCTTCCAGCAGATTTCTCCTTCTGTTTTTGCCATGTTCAAATTGCCCTTTTGTAAACGGGTAATCGAAGCCTTGGGTTTACCATAGGCTAATAATAACTCAAAAATAAAGGTTTCTTCAGAAAAAGAGCTTATCAAGTTGTGGATATTCGCCTCTATTTGTGCAATATTCATTAGTTATCCCCTCACCTTATACGGTATTATTTTTTGAATAGAAACAATTATCTAACTTGCAACTGAATTTCTTTTAGAAATTCTATACCGTTTCCTGTTAAAAACAAAAGAATAAATATAATTCCTGTTTTCATAATTCTACATTTATCCTATAATAAAAAATCTTTAAATATTTTTTACTTATTCAAATTCCAAAAACAAGAAGAAAACAAATTGATGTTTAAAAAAAATATTTCTGTTGATCTAAAATCAAGCATTTTTGCTTAATTCCTAAACCTTTCCTGAAAAAAAATTGTAGTATCTATTTTAGAATTATTCAAAAAATTACCCCCACATAGGCAATGTATTTCCCATTTATGAAGTTTTTCTTCAGTGCCTCTTTGTCCATGCTGGAAAAATTCACCAATTGGTGAGTGGTATAGATGAGCTTGATATGCTGTCTGTCAATGGCCATACAGGAAAGTTACGGTATAGTGGAAAATCCTACCAAAAGATTTGACTCCACCTGTAGCAAAGAAACAAAAAGAAGAATCTTTAGCAGCTACAACTTAAATTCTATCTCCGGGCTCAGCACTGCCGGGAGTGGGTTTATGAAACACTTACCTTCAAGTAAATATATAACATTAGGGAACCTCTAAAAACCTCTAAAAAAAAGGTACACAAAAAAGGTAGTCAGTAAATATTTGTTTTATGAGCAATATGAACATATTTGAATCCCAATCACGGAAAAAAAAGCTGGAAAAGATAGGTGATCCATTAAAAAAACTTTCAGAATTAATAGATTTTGAAATTTATCGAGAAGAATTAGAAAGCATGTATCGTTCCGGAACAGAAAAAGGTGGTCGTCCTCCTTATGATCCGGTAAAGATGTTTAAGATCATATTATTACAGAAACTCTACAATTTGTCAGACCAGCAGACAGAATTTCAAATAAACGATAGAGCCTCATTTAAATTATAAAAAAACCTGGCCTGGTGATTTGCTTACTTCTCAGAAAAATGAGGACAACTATAACTTAGTAGTTCTTCCAGAGCATTACAGCTACAATCAAAACACTGATTGCTAATATTACAACTTTAACAATAATCAGAACCCGCAGTAATTTTTTTGCATTCATTATAGATTCCCAAAAGCAGTATATTTAATCCTTCCAGTTTATTGTGGTTCGAATAGGCCAGCCAAGTTGTTTCATAATAAGTTGAAAATCTGACCAGATGTCTTTTTTAACCTGGCTATCTTCTCCTCCGTTTCGTAGAACAAAGCTCGGGTGGTAGGTGGGCAAAACCGGTATTCCTTTAAATTCTTTCCATTTTCCACGAAGTTTGGTAATGCCTTCTGTAGTCTGGAGCAAGAACTGAGTAGAAGGGTTTCCGAGAGTAACAATTACTTTAGGTTGTATAATATCAATTTGTTGTAAAAGAAAGGGGCTACAGGCCTGTGTTTCTTCTTTATCCGGTGCTCTGTCTTTTTGAAGTTTCAAATCCACTGTTGGACGGCATTTTACAATATTCGCGATGAATACACTGGAACGGGGAACTCTCATACCTTTTTCTATTAAGCGAGTGAGTAATTCACCTGCTCTTCCAACAAAAGGTCGTCCGCTCAAATCTTCCTGTTTACCGGGTCCTTCTCCAATAAACAGAAGCTCAGCTTCCGGATTCCCCTCTCCAAAAACTACCCGGCTTCGGGTTCCCGCTAATTTGCAGGATTTACAGGCCTCTACCTTTTTTTGTAGTTCTAAAAGTTTTTTTGCTTTCTCAGACATGAAAATCTTCCTTATCGTATATCATCACTACTCGCAGGATGGGCTTAAAAATCCAGAAAAAACTATTTCTAGATTTTAATTATTGCATTCCTGAGCACAAATTCCGACATTAAACATAGATAGGGCTGACCGAAAAAAAACAGGAGTAGTATTTGAATGGGGCAGACAGAAACCAAAACCCGTACAATTCGAGAACTCAAATCCAAAGACACAGAAGACAAGGATACATCTAGTAATTTTAAGCTGGGAATAACCCTGGTTCTAATCGCATCTTTAATGCTTTCCTTTCAAAATGTTGTAACGAAAGTGATTCTTAGTGAAAAACATGTATTCGGTATTTTCACAATGGGTGGGATACTCAAGCCCAGTATGGGAAATTCCCTTCTCCTGATGATTTTACGTATGGTTGTTACTTTGCCGGTTATGGCATTTATTGTAGCTCCCAAAATTCATAAAAATACCTGGGTTGATATAAAAAGCCTCATCCACTATACTAACCGGGGTCGCTTAATAGCTGCCTTCGGAAGTGCCATGTGTCTATTTGCTTCCCAATTTTTTATTTATCTGGCCCTCGGAAGTATTCCGACCGGGGTCGCTACCACTATATTTTTTGTTTATCCAACTATTACTATACTTCTGGTCTGGATCTTTTTTGGAGAAAAGCCACCCCTGTCCCTTGTTTTTGCCATGCTCACGATTTATATTGGAGGCTTTCTTACTATTCCGATTACAGCCTTTGAAGGTAGAACCGGTGGAATTTATAATTATCCGCTCGGAGCCACCACGGGAGTATTATCCGGAATTTGCTTTGCCGGTTACATGGTTTTAATTAAGCAGGCCAGAATGCACCCGGTACCATTTACCATTGTAAGTTTCTCAACAATTTTAGTCGCCGGAAGCCTGATGCTTCCCCTGTTTCATTTTCATGTAGAATCTCAAAACTGGATTCCTCTTGCAATCGGTGTATTAATTTTGGGACTCACTACCCTTGTAGGCTATCTTCTAAACAACTTCGGGGTTCCCCTTATCGGTCCTTCTCTAACCTCGGTAATTGGTTCGAGCGGGCCTGCGATGACTGCTTTTATGGCCTATTTTTTAATTGCTGAAAAGTTAAACCTCTACCAGGCTCTGGGTGTATTTCTGGTTACACTCTGGGTGCTGGGCATCAGTGTAGAGAATATGAAGAAAACTCAGAAGCCTCCCGCTCCCAAATAGCGGGTTTCGTTTTGAGAAGGAAATCATGAAAGCCTTCACAAAATTTATTATTTTTCTTCTCTTAATCCTTTTTACCTATCAGCACTATGCAGATAGTAGTATTTTTTGCGGAGAAGTCGGTGACGTGGAAGATCACTGTGCCTTTTCCATTCATAACCTTCTTCCGGATTCTGAACATGACAGGGATTCAGAAGAATGCGAGCATATTTGCATTAACTGTCCCTGTAATTTTATTTATTTCTCCAATGTGTCTTTATATCTAAATAAGATTTATACACGAGAACTTCTCTCCTATCGAATCTACGACCTAAAAGATACTTACTTCTTTCTATACAAGGAAAAGCTAATACGCCCTCCAAGGCAAGATATATCCTGAACCATTTAAGCGAAAATGAATTTTATTATATTAGGATATATTTATGATTTGGCATATTATTACATTAACTCTTATATGCTTCTTTTCTCTTGAGCTTCGTGCTGAAGAAATAGAAAGTATAAAAATCGAAAACCTGGCAAAAAAAGCGATTGAAAACTCCAGGTTATTGGCAGCAAAAGATTTACAAATCTTAGCAAAAAGAAACTACAGTGAACAGGCTACAGCCTTCCAGAATCCTCAACTTTCTTTCAGTATTGGAAAAAGGGAATCCCAGGGGGGTAGTTTTTCTATACCGTATTCAAATATGGTTAATGGAGAACAATATCAATTTGGAATTTCTCAACCCTTTTACTTTCCAGGAAAGCGGGATTTACAAAAGAAAATCTTTGAAAAAGAAGGTGAATTAAGTGAGATTGAAAAATCTGAACTTGAATTAGAGATTTATTATACCATCTCTTTTTATGCCTATGAAACCTTCGTTACCGGCTTAAAAGAAAAACATGCAAGAGAGCGAGCCAGACGATTTCGGATGCTACAGGGTTTTTTAAGAAGTAGACCCTTTGCTTCCCCCATGCAAAAAGCCCAGAAAACTATTGCAGAAAATAAATTAAAAATATTAGAATCACAAATAGTAGATATTCAGTATAAAAGAGAAATCTTAAAGAATCAGATTCGTTTATACACAGAAGTCCCGGAAAAATTCTCTATTCAGTCCCGGCTTTTCTCAGAAGTTCCGGACTTGAATAAGGAGGAATTATTCGCAGAAGCCAAAAAGAATTCCTTAATCCTTAAAAAGTTAAATAAAGAAAGAGAAAGTAAGGACCTACAGGCCAAATATTCGGCAAAACAAATGTATCCGGATATAACGGTTTCCGGCTTTTTCGGAAAGCAAACTCTCGACAATAAAGAAACGTATTACGGACTGGGTCTGGATATTCCCATTCCAATTTTAAATCAAAATAAAGCAAAGATTAAGGGCTTAGAACAAGAAATTTCTTCATACCAAATTCAATATGAATTTGAAGAACAGAAATTAGAAAGAGAGATCGGAAAACTTTTTTTACGATATACTGCTGCTAAAGAAAAAATTAAATTATTATCTCCTAATTTATTGGAAGCCGGTCATAGACAGATGAATTATGCAGATTCTATTTTTCGAAGAGGTCTAATTGGCTTCACAGATTATTTGAATGCCGAATCAGAAGATGATCTTTTGCATAAAGCCATTCTGGGTTCCCATCTGGAAATGGCCGGTATTCAATTACAGGCCTGGAAAATCACAGGTAAAATCAATCCTATTACATTTTAAGGAATTATTATGCTCAATCTACTCATAGAAAAATTTTTAGAAAACCGAATTACCGTTCTTTTCTTTTTTTTGGTGTTTGTTATTTTCGGTTTATTTGCTGTTAAGCAATTACCTATAGATGCCATACCCGACATTACTCCCACACAGGTAATGGTGAACACAAAAACCGGAGCCTTAGATCCGGAGCAAATAGAAAAAACGGTAACTTACTATATCGAAACGGAAATGGCGGGGATTCCCAAAGTTCGAGATGTGCGCTCTCTGTCCCGTTTTGGTTTATCACAGGTAGTCATTGTATTTGAAGAAGGAACGGACATTTACTGGGCAAGGCAGTTAGTCCTTGAAAGAATACAAAACATCAAGGATAAACTTCCCGGAGGTCTAAACCCGGAACTCGGTCCCATCAGTACCGGTCTTGGAGAGATTGTTCTTTTTAGTGTAGATGCCAAAAAAGACACTGAACTATGGAAGAAACCGGAAAAAGAGAGATTAATCTATCTAAGAACCATAACAGACTTTGTAGTAAGACCTTTTCTAAAATCTCATATTCCTAATATTGCTGATATTGATGTTACCGGAGGATACAAGAAGCAGGTTCATATCGATATTCAGCCGGAAAAAATGATACAATACGGCCTGACTTTCCATGAGGTCATTGCAAAGGTAGAAAGTCTCGGTGACAATTTTGGGGGTGGATACATACAAAATGAAGGTAAACAGATTATTGTCAGGACAAATGGATTGATTAATAATTTGGAAGCCATTCGTAAACTTCCGGTAAAACTAAATTTCTACGGAAAAGCGATTCAACTCGGAGATATTGCCCTTATCCGGGAAGACCACATGGAAAGGGTGGGAGCAGCGATTCTCGAAGGAAAAGAAACCGTTGTAGGAACTGTATTTATGCTCTTAGGTGCCAATAGCCGGGAGGTTTCCCAAAACGCTGTGAAGGCAATACATGAAATTCCTCTTCCCTCTGATGTCCAAATCCGTGTGGTTTATGATAGATCCTTTTTAGTGGATGCTACTATCAAAACGGTAATTAATAACCTCTCAGAAGGAGCTATATTAGTAATTATTGTTTTACTCATGGTTCTGGGAAATTTTCGAGCTGCGATTATTGTATCCCTGGCCATTCCTATTTGCATGGTTTTTGCTTTGACGGCTATGAAGCACTTGAATATTTCGGCAAACCTCTTAAGCTTAGGAGCTATAGATTTCGGTCTTCTGGTAGATGGTTCCGTTGTTGTGGTAGAAAACATTATCCGTAAATTACAAATCGCGAAAAGAACAGAAAGCCAAACCAGTAGTTTTCAGATTATTTTAGAAGCTTGTAAAGAAGTTGTACAACCGGTTACTTTCGGACTTGTGATTGTTATGGTGGTCTACATTCCTATTTTGAGTCTTGAAGGTATAGAAGGAAAGATGTTTAAACCTATGGCGGTTTCTGTGTTTATGGCGCTGATAGCCTCTCTAATTGTCGCCCTATTTATTATGCCCATTTTTTCTTTCTTTCTTTTGAAGCGCGATAAGATGAGTCATAAGGATTCCTTCGTTTTTCATTATGTACAGAAAGGGTTTTCTCCTCTTCTTAACTTTGCTCTAAAATTCAAGATATTGGTACTTACCATAGCCTTTCTGTTTGGCTCTCTCTGCCTTTTCTTATATATGAGGATGGGAAGTGACTTCATTCCTCCCCTAGACGAAGGAGATATGAGTATAGGCTTTGTCAGGGATCCAAACATTGGTATTGATGAATCTCTTCGTCAGCAGAAGTTAATAGAAACAACTATTTCTAAAATACCCGAAGTAGAGCTTGTATTCTCCAGAACCGGAACTGCCGAGTCGGCTACCGATCCGATGGGTGTAAATATGAGTGATACCTATGTCATGCTAAAAAAAGATAAAGACACCTGGAGAAAAGTTAATGGAATAACGATTGAGAAGTATGCAATTTATAAGGAAATAAAAGAGAAGTTAGATAAACTGGTTCCCGAACAGGAAATGGGTTATACCCAACCTATTGAGCTTCGATTTAACGAGATTTTAGAAGGTTCCAGGGCCGATGTGAGTTTGAGAATTTTCGGTCGTGATCTGGAGAAGCTTTTAGAATACCAGGAAAAAGCCAGAGATATTTTACGAAAGATACCGGGCTCTTCGAGTGTAGAACTCGATGCAATTACCGCTCTCCGACGGGGGCATTATTTGAATATAAATTTGGACTATAATGCGATTGCTCGATATGGCTTGAGTCTACCTGAAGTAAATTCGGTTGTAAAGACATCTATGAGCGGAGTTGAACTCGGAAGCTTTTATGAGTATGATTGGCGCTTTCCTATAGTCCTTAGACTTTCCGAGGAATATAGAAATGATGTAAAGGAAATTGAAAAAATACCGGTTGGCTTCCCGGAAGGGGGAAGTATTCCGCTTAATAGTATTAGCAAGATCCGCTATGAAAGCCAGATTTCCAATATTGCCAGAAGTAATGCCAGACGTTATGCGGCAGTTGCAGTAAACTTGCAGGGTCGTGATGTGGAAAGTTTTGTTCTCGAAGCCAAAGAAAAGGTAGCCAAAGAGTTAAAACTTCCGGAAGGTTACTACACTTACTGGGGTGGACAGTTCAAGAACCTGGAAAAAGCAAAGGCCAGATTAGCGCTAATTGTTCCGGCAACTCTAATTGTCGTATTTCTCCTGATACTTAAAACCTTCGGAAATGTGAAGCACGCTCTTTTGGTTTACTCGGCCATTCCCTTTGCCCTGACAGGAGGAGTCTTATCTTTATATTTTCGAGGAATGAGTTTGAGTATATCTGCTTCTATAGGCTTTATAGCTATGATAGGAATCGGAACACTGGATAGTATGGTTTTAATTTCCTTTTTTCAACATTTAAAAGAAGAAGGAAAAACTGTAAGGGAAACTGTAATCGAAGGAACCATGACACGTTTACGTCCGGTTATTACCACATCGATTGTGGCAGGTTTAGGGTTTTTGCCTATGGCGATTAACACCAGCATGGGAGCCGAGGTGCAAAGGCCACTGGCAACGGTAGTGATCGGAGGCCTCGTAACCTCTACCTCTCTTACGCTTATTCTCTTACCTGTGTTGTATGAGTTATCAGAAAAAGATAAAAGGAAAGAAGAGGAAGAAAAAGAAGTCGATGAAGAGAAGAGTTCATAGAATTGAGAGAGCCGGAGATCTCAGGCGTTTAAAATTACAGGAAGAAGATTTAGCTTCTCCCGGAAAAAATGAAGTTTGCATTGAGGTAAAAGCAGTAGGTTTAAATTATGCAGACATATTTGCTCTGATGGGAATGTACAGTGCCACTCCCAAAGGAAGTTTTATTCCGGGTCTTGAGGTTTCGGGACTCGTTCAGTCTGTAGGAAAAGAGGTTAAAAATTTAAAAGAAGGAGAACGGGTGATTGCAGTCACCCGATTCGGCGGCTACAGCTCTCATCTGAATATTTCCAAAGACTATGTATATCCATTAAAATCTAATTGGAGTTTTGCTGAAGGAGCTGCATTTGCTGTGCAGGCTTTAACTGCCTATTATGCTTTATTTCCCCTCGGAAATCTCAAAGAAGGAAATGTAATATTAATTCAGAGTGCTGCCGGAGGAGTCGGACTCATGGCAAATCGTATCGCTAAATTATATAAGGCTTATACAATTGGAAGCATCGGTAATCCGGAAAAAATAGAACTGCTAAAGAAAGAAGGCTATGATAGATATATTATCCGGGATGAGCATTTTGGAAAAGAGCTTCAGCAAATTCTTTCCGACAAAGAATTACATCTGGTATTGGAATGTATAGGAGGAAAAATATTTGAAGAGAGTTATAAAGCACTCTCTCCTACCGGAAGGCTTGTGACATACGGTTCTGCCCATTTTACACCTATGGGTAAAAAACCAAATTATATCAAATTAGCTTATCAATATCTAAAAAGACCGAAGATAGATCCCTTACAAATGATTTCTGATAATAAAAGTGTTTTAGGTTTTAACCTCATCTGGCTATGGGAGAGATTGGAGATATTACGTCCTTATTTCGAAGCCTTATGGAACCTGGAATTAGAGCCGCCCTATATAGGTAAAACATTTTCTTTTGAAAAGGCATTAGAGGCTCTCGAATATTTCAAGACAGGAAATTCGGTGGGAAAAATAATTTTAACTTTATAATATGCAACCGGGCTTTATTATCGTGCAACTTAATTGTATAGTTTTCCCGGTTCTTGACAATTCGATAAAGCAATAATAGCTAAAAAAGCTAAACTAATTAATCTAAGCTACATTTTATCTCTCAAAAATGTTTTTTATATGCAATAATTCCCTGGAAACCGGTGTATACATTAACTCCGGGCAAAGTATCTGCGGAAAGATTTACCTCAACTTTCCTGGGTGGTAGTTCACCTTCCGCATAATATACAACATCGAGTATATTAATCGTCCATAGAGCTGCCAAAAAATAAGAAGCATAAGCGACATTCTTTTTTGCTGCATCCACCCGGGAACGATTAGTATTATTCTGCATATAGTTCAATAAAAATGTATTTTTGTAATAGAGCTGCATATAACTCGAAGAAGCCAGGTAAGGAATTCCCCGGAAATCTTCATACACTTTGTTTTCCTTTAGTAGTTTCGCATACATATAGCCGTAGGTTGCTATCCCAAAAAGAGTTCCCCCAAAAAAACTATAAGCTTTTTTAATGGAACCATCTCTTTTTTGACCCCAACCGGGAACAAGAGAGGAACGCCATATCATCGGCCATTTGACGACCGCTCCCTGATACGGGTTAGGCAAAACTTGATTTTCGAGATAAGACATCGTTCCACCTGTAATTTTCTTAGCAAAAAACTCAATAGACTTTTCCATTACATCTTTATTGGTTTCTTCAAAAATAACATTTTCTGAAAAATCGACTCTCTGTGTTTTAATATCAATCACATCACCGTTGATAAAAATAAAATTCCCGGACTGGGTGATATTCCCTGTTAGCATTTTGTTTGCCCTGAGTTCGGGTGGAATGAATGCGGCACACTCAATCCCGGTACATTTTTTTTCTCCAGGGCTTTTTGAATGCTCCGGCTGTCTATGAGCACAAACAATCCGGTTTTAGAAACCTTAGTGCGAATAATGTTACTCAAGGCTTCCGCCTTGGCTTTGGAAATCCCCTGCCCGGCACGAAAATCAATAAAAATCAGGCGGGGCTTTTCTCCTTCGGGAAGCACCCATTCGCTATTGGCAAGGAGTGCATCGGCAACCCGGATGCGTTCTTTTTCATACAGGTCTTTTTGAAATTCACCCGGTGATAATTCATTCGTCCATATAACCGGTTTTAACTTCAGAGTCTTAACTGCTACTTTTTTGATTAATTCCTGTCTACCGCTTGAATGTTTTATGCGAAGATACTTTTCTTCTATTGTAGCTTTTACATTCTCAATAGTTCTTCCGTCTTTTAGAGTCAAAACATCCGCATTTAGAATTCGAAAGGGATTTAGAACCAGGAAAAGGAGGAAGAAATTGAAAATTTTCATGACTCTTGATTTATAAAAAGAACAGGAAATAAGGTCAAATTCTTTTTGCTTTTTTTTAAACATCATAGGCCAAAGTCTTTTGCCGGACAATATATCTTTAGAATTTGAAAAAACTCTTTTTGAATCAGATAGGATCGTTACAATTTAAATTTCAGCGTTTGTTAGCATTTTATACCAGGGTATAAATTCTACTGAAGTACTTTCTATATCTATAATATGGGAATAGTTCAGGTTTATGATCAAAGCCTTATGAGGTTGGTAATGAGTTAAAAAACTTCTAAACCCTCGGGATAATTCCGGTTTCTTATAGTGCTTGTATTTTATCTCAATAGGAATGATTTCTTTTGGAGTCTTCATAATAATATCTACTTCCGCACCATCTTTTGTCCGCCAATAATGAAGGGATACATTTTCATAACGATATTTATCCCTTAAATATTGAAAGATAAAGTTTTGAAAAATAAAACCTAAATCAGATGTCTTTAGATCAATATGAAAATTACCGGAAGAAAAATTTAAGAAACCTATATCTCGAAAATATACAATCGGTGATTTGGTTAGCTCCTTTCTTTTGTTCTGAAAATAGGGATAAGAAAAATCGATTTGAAATGTCTTTTCAGCATACCATAAATATTGTTTCGTAGTTTGCAATGATAGGTTTAAAGAATTGGATAATTCATTATAGTTTAGGATTTTTCCGGACTGAGATGCCAGTATTTGAAACATCTCGCTGAATTCTCTTGTTTTAGAAATTCCTAAATCTCGTATATCTCTATCCATATAACTTGTATATATTTCTTCCATACTTCTTCTTTTTTCTTGAATCGTTTCATCCAAAATTATTCTTGGAAACCCTCCAAAACACAAATACTCTTTGAAAAGTAAATCTCTTGTTTCAACATCTATTTCAAAAAATTGTTTCTCTTTATTTTTGTATTTATATTCTGTTTTATAATGAAAAAACTCTAAAAAATTCACCGGGTTTAACTCATACATTCTCTTTCTTCCGGATAATGATTCCTGGATTTTCTCTTTCAACTCCAGGCTTCCGGAACCTGAAACAATCCATTTATAGGGTAACTGCTTATCATAGATACCTTTTAAAAAGAGTCCAACATTTTCTTTTCGTTGGACCTCATCAATAATTACATAACCTTTATTCTTTCCGAGTTCCAATTCAATTTTAGACAAAAGTATAGCCTGGGATTCGAAATATTTCTTATCTGATTCAAAATCTAGATTAAAAAATATTGTGTTCATCCCTTTTACTTTCAAGTACGATTCCAATTCTAAAAGTTGGGTGGTTTTTCCAATTTGCCTGGGACCGATAAGGATTAGAATCTCGTTTCGATTCATTTCTTTTAATAATGAATCCTGTATATTTCTAAGTATTTTACCCATAATATGATTTTAACCCGAGTATTTCTAAAGTCAATCTTAATTTTTCTCGGTTTAAACCTCGTTTTTACCCGTAGAGATTGGTCACGACCATTCTCTACAATTTAAAAATTTCGCGATCCGCCCGTAAGGGCGGAAGCAACACCCCTTACAGCAATGCTATCACATTGACTGTAAGGGAATAATCAAATCACCAAATAACCAACCATTATACCCGTGCGGGTATAATGGTTCACGGTCCGGATACACAACGTACATAGTAGTTACCGGTCTTAACGCTGCCGCCCACAACGCCATCGGAGAAAAAGACGTACCACGCGCCCGTTGTACTAGGCGCGCAGGTAGTAGATCTCCAATAATAGCTAGCAACCGTATCAAGAAATAAATTATTGATAAATGGACTAATACTTTTGTCTATTATACTCTCCAGCTCCTGAATAGTTGGCACACGCCAGTTGGTTTTTCCGGCAAAAGTAAGATTATTGCATTCATCAAACAAGGCTCCTGAGGTAAGGATTGCTCCATTATCACAGGCAGAATTATTTGATGGACAAAATTGTAACCTTTTCAAATCAGCTCCATAATTATCTGTTGAACTACCTTTCCCCTGGCAGTCATTTTGTGCCTGCAGCCATCCCTGTCCTTGGCTACACTTCATCCACATAAGCCCTGTATTGTTATCAGTTATGGTTCCGTCCAAGTTGTCTGTGAAATTGGGTGGTGTCTGTCCGGGTAAATAAGTACAGGCTATAATGATAGTGCTAATATCTCCGATTACATTTGTTCCACTTCCACCCGTTATCATACAGAACTGATTGGTTGGATGCGTAGTTACTGTCACAGTGTAATTACCACCATGAGCTACTTTGTTTGTAAAACTAAAACTTCCATTTGCACCTATTGTTTTATTATCTGAATTTACAGTATTTTGTATAACAACATTCAAGCCTGTTCCAAGTCCGCTTACAAAACCACCTATCGTATAAGTCGCAGTAGCACAGGTAACATTTACATTCGTCACATTGGATGAGGCTGTTCCGCTGCCATTGGTGATTGTGCAGGTCTGGCCTGTGGGCTGGGTTTTCACTGTAACAGAGTAACTGTTTGCCACTGCTGTAGAAAAGGTAAAGGTTCCTGCGGATGTCAGGCTTAGATCATCCCCTCCGTTATTCTGCAATACAAGAGTTCCACTCAGTCCACTGATGCTTCCTCCGATGGTATAGGTTACAAGTCTCGCGGTAGTAAAGGTAATTACCTTACTTTCCGCCAAAGCGTTCCCTGCCATATCTGTGAGAGAATTAGTAAGAGTAACTCTGTGCTTTCGTTCTGTAGTGAAACTTTTCTTTGGCTTAAAAACGAGACTTTTTCCTTCTAATGTAGTGCTACCCATCACAGGTAATGCTACAGTCTCAGAAGCCAGTTCCTCTACCATTAAAACTCCATTTTTGATACTTGTCACATCGGGAGTTTCTGAGAGATTGAAAATAATAGGAGTATTATTCGAAATATCCACAGCAGTATCCGAAGGAATAGTAGACTCGACCGCTGGTGGAGTTTTATCGGATGTATCATTCGTGGTGAAGCTAATCGTCTGTGCGGATGCAAGGGCATTGCCGGCAAGGTCTTTGATACCGGTGTTGATGTTTATCTGATATGTAGTGAAGGATTGCATTCCTTCGCTACTGATAGGTTTTATCTGCACGACACTTCCGTAATAGGTAATGGTTTTTTCTACAATATTATCTCCCTGTTTTAGAACCATATTCTCATCTGTCACAGTTTGTGGATCCAAAACCTCTGTAAATACCAGGTTGATCCCCGAATTAATAGCCACATCTGTCGCACCTGTTGAAGGAGTACTTTCCTTAAATGCGGGAGAAGTGGTATCTATATCGTTGCCCGTACTAAACTCAAGAGTTTCTTCCTGAAAAATAGGCTTTACATTCCCACTCAAATCCCTCACCGTATTTTGAATTTTCACTGTATGCTTAGTATTTGCCAAAAAATAGGTTTCGGGTTTAAAGCTAAGGGAATTCTTACTCGTCTTAATGCTTCCCTTCACCTCTTCACTTCCCGCATAGACTTTTATTGTATCAGATGTGACAGAGCTTGCCAGTATCGGTTCATCATAGACTACAAGTATAGAACGATTTCTCGAAATCTCCGTTTCATAGTTAGAGGGCACACTAAAGTTTATTTCGGGAGGAGTCACGTCTTCGAGTAGGGCAAGGTAGTGAAGCAAAAATCCCGGATTCGCTTCAAAAAGATTGTTAAAATGAATATTCGGCACACAGGAGGATAATAAGAAAAAAAATATAAATAAAAAAGATTTCATAGGATTCTCCATTTACAGGAAAAGAATTATTAAACCTATTTTATTTTACTAAAATACTTTCAGATTACAATCATAAATTATCATGTTTTATGGAATAGATAAAAAACAGAGAATTCAAAAAAGCTCTTTGTATCTTGCCTAAATCTCAGCAAATCTCTCTACAAAATCCAATAAGGTATAGCCATCCCATTTTCGGAGATAATCTGTGGAGCTTCAATAGAACAGACAATAAGCCCTCTCGCAATTTTTAGTTTTGGAAACGTGTCTCTAAAAACAGAAAAGCTTCTGGCATCATTCTTCCCAGGATGTGTTTTGGTTTTAAACTCTATAGGAAAAAGAGTTCCGCCATATTCCAAAATTAAATCTATCTCTGAACCGCTATGTGTTCTAAAATGATAAAAGTTTGGTTTCATTCCATAAGGAGAAACTAATTTATAAATTTCCATGAATAGGTATGTTTCAACCATACGTCCTAAGAATGGATGAGAGGCTAAAATATTATGAGAAGGAATTTTTTGAAAGAAAGAGATGAGTCCCGTATCTGTAAAATATCCCTTTTTCTTGCTACTGATTCTTTTAATTGCATTTCCTGAGTATGCCGGAATTTCGACCCATTGAAAGCTTGCTTGTAATAACTCCGACCAGGCAATTGCGGTCTTCCTATCGATACCTAATTCCCTTCCTAACTCATTATAATTGATTTCACCGGCAGTGAGAGCTGATAGCAAGGCTACAAAATTTCCAAAGGTTTGCAATGACTCTACTCTCGATAATACTCGAATATCTCTTTCGATATATGTTTGTATATAAGACTTCCAATAACCTGAAATCAAAGACTCGGAGATATGAAGAAGACCGGGCAATCCTCCTTTCCAGACTCTTTTTAATAAAGGCTCTTGCGGAGTTTGTACCGAACTACCGATTGCTTGAATATGAGAGATATCTAATTGTCCTTCCGATTGTAGCCATTCGGACAAGAATGATGGGGAGTTTGTAATTTGATCCTCTTCCTTCCCGCAGAGAGAATACAATTCCTGAATATAAACCCGCCCGGCTAGCGACTCAGAAATATTTTTCATAAGCAAAAAATTTTGAGAACCGCTTAGGATATACATTCCCTTCTTTTTTTCCTTATCTACCTTTCGTTTAATCGCTGGAAGTAGTTCGGGAACGTATTGGATTTCATCCAAAAAAAGAGGTGGGGGGTGATTTTGTAGAAAAAAATCAGGGTCTTTTCTGGCTCCGCCGATGTCCTCGATTGGATCCAAAACTACTGTCTTTAATTTGTCTCCAAATACCTGTCGGATAAGGGTGGATTTTCCAACCTGTCTTGCACCAATCAGAGCGAGAATAGGAAAATTGCTAAAAATCTCCTGAATTTTATCCTTTAATAGCCGATCTACTTCCATAATATGTATATTTGGGAATGCAATTCCCAAATTTCAAGGATATTTTAAACAATTTAAAAATTTTTTGGGACAAGATCACAAGGACTTATTGAAATAGAATAAGCCATTTTAGCTCAATTCTCTCTAGGCACTCCTCAACTAGTTTTCCTATCGAAGTTTCAACATCGAACATAGGTACTATGGATTGCTTTCAACCTAACCCCTAATTTGTCCGTGATTGTAAAGCTTTACCCATTCAATCCCCTTCCCTAAAAGTGAAAGAGAGAATTTATAGACACAACCATAATTTTTGATTAGCTTTTGCGAGGGTAAGAGAAATTGCTTCCTTTTGAAAACTCAAAGTAAAATTCCTTCTTTTAATTATACCCAAACAAGTTCTTGTCAATGATAAATTTAGGAGAGTAATTTTGATCTACAGTTCTTGAGCAAACACTACATAACCGCATAGATAAACCCATTCATGCTATCTGTTCTATATGGATAGGTAATATAGTGGATAAGTCTATTGAATTAGAAGCGTCTAAAATTTCTATACCTACAATTTTTCCATTCTTGCCTATATCTAAAACTATACCATCTGAAACTTTTTGATTTTCAACTTCTTGAATTTCTTCAACAAACCGAATGTATAAAAGATCGGTTTTAGAGTTATAAACTATCTGCATCTACTTTCTCCCATTTTCCGTAAAAAACATAAACAGTTACGGTTATGATTTTGTTTTCTTCCGGTATATAAATTACTTCAATTTTCTTCTGTTCGTATATTTTACCATTCCTAATTTTTTGAAAAAGAAAAATTTTATACTTTCCAAGTCTACCTTTTTTAGCTTCAAATTCCGTTCCGGTTTTAATTACATCTATAATTTCTTCCTTTGAAGCTCCCCTTTCTTCAGCTCTTAATAAAGTATGAGGATCTATTTGTATTTCTTTATTCATAATGCAATACCTCTTATTTTAACAGAAATTATTATGCTATATATATTTATAGTCTTTTTTCTTTGGGAGAGTAAGTTTGAACCTTATAGAACCCACCTATTAAAATTTTCGCCATCCGCCCTAATGGGCGGAAGCACTCCCCTTACAGCAATGCTATCGCATTGACTGTAAGGGAATAAGCAAATAACCAAATAACCCATGCTTCGATACACCAAAATAGGAAGCTGGCTACTCAGCAACCACCCGGACAAAAAAACGTCTGTCACTCCAACCCTCTCTATCGAGTAGGAGGGGGTTTTACGCCCCGTCCTCTCACACCACCGTACGTACCGTTCGGTATACGGCGGTTCACCAACCTTGACGATAAGCGTTATAACCCTCAACAAGATTTACAAGACCCCTTTCTTTCCAATAATCGATTCCCATCACTTTATGAATCTGTGGTGTCATACTCAATCTCCAATTTCCTTTCCTTGAGTAGCCAATTCGACGTGCTTCACCTTCACTTGCACCAAGTTTTCTTAGCTCTCTAATTCGAGTTTTTGACTTCTTCCACTGATGCAGACTACATAAACGCATACGTCTGCGTAGCCAGCCGTCCAGGGCTCCAATGTGCCATTCCGTATCACTTAGAGAATAATATCCCAACCAACCATTCAGGTATTTGTTCAAAGATTTTATTCTTTCTTCCATCGAAATGCTCCATAAGGAGTTTGTTAGCTTTCGTATCTTATCTTTCACCCGTTTCAGAGATTGTGGAGATATGATTATCTCTAAACTCTCTCGTATTTGAAAACTAAAGCCAAGAAATTTACGATTCATCGGTTTATCTACTGAACTCTTCGATTCATTCACTTTGAGTTTCAATTTCTTCTTTAAGAAATCTGTTATGCTCTTCTTTACTCGTTCACCGGCTTTTCGCGATTTTACATAGATGTTACAATCATCAGCATAACGACAGAACCTGTGCCCTCGTGATTCTAACTCCTTATCCAGTTCGTTTAAAAGAATATTCGCAAGCAAAGGGCTTATTACTCCTCCCTGTGGCGTTCCTTCCTCATTAGATGTGATTACTCCATTCTCAAGAATTCCCGCTCTCAGATAGTTGCCTATCAGTCTCAATACTCGCTTGTCTCTTACTTTCTTACTCACTAAATACATTAGAATATCATGATTTACTGTATCAAAGAATTTCTCAAGGTCAAGGTCTACTACGTATTCATACCCTTCCTCAATGTATTTCTTGGACTGTCTTACAGCGTCATGAGCACTCCGCCTCGGACGAAATCCGTAACTGTATTCCGAAAACTCCGGGTCAAATATCGGGTTTAACTTCTGTAGCATGGCCTGTTGGATAAACCTATCCATCACGGTAGGGATTCCAAGCATTCTTGTTCCGCCGTTTGGTTTAGGTATCTCAACTCTTCTTACTCCCTTCGGTTTATATTTTCCGTTCAAGAGCTTTGTTTTGATTCCTTCCCATTCTTCAGTTAGCTGTTTGTGGAAATCCTCTGTCCTGACTCCATCTATTCCGGCCGCTCCCTTATTACTGAGAACCTTCCATAAGGCTTCGCCAAGATTCGTTTCTGTTAATATGTCTTCCATCAGTTCCATGCCTGATATTTCCTTTGTCCTTTATCCTTTATCGCTGGATTCTTCTATTGCCTGCCAATTTGATTCCTCTCCTCTATACAGACGAACTTCGGGCTTCACCCTGATTCATTCTGTATAGTTTGGCTCCTTTCTGAATTCTAAAACCAAATTGAAGTTCACAATGGATTCCTCCATTAGTTAATGTTCAGCCCTTTAGTATCTTACATTCTTTTCACTCTACCCTTGAGTCTTTCTCTGTGCTACCGGTTCCCCGATAGCAGGGTATTCATTTCAATCTAAGATGCCTACTATGGCTTCTGCTGACTTCTACACATCGCATCTCTGTCCTATGTAGACCTCTCCGGGTAAGTGTAATCACCTTCATTCCATATATTCGCCTGATATACATTACTGACTCTTGATTGCATCGGACTTTGTTTTGCTTAGCAAACTCGTCCAGTCAGTGCTGCCTCAAATCAGATTCTTATACATCGAACCGGAACTTTGCCGCCGACTTCCTTCAGATTCCACCTCACGATGGACACCCTTGTCTTTAGCTAATGGTTGGTGCAATCAACCTCCATAAGGGACTTTCACCCTCAAGTTATTACACATGCCGGACACACTAAGGTGAGGCTTAAGCATCACCTTAAGAGAGGGCAACAAACTACGGTCCGGAGACACAACGTACATAGCCGCTACCGGTCTTAACGTTGTAGACGACACGGCCAATACTGAAATAGACGTACCACGCGTACGCCATATCAGGCGCGTAGGTAGTAGAACTCCAATAACCGCTAGTAACGGTATTTGGGAAAAAGGTTGTATTGATTACTGCACCAGACGTAACAGAATAATCCACAATACTCACTAATTCATCTTTGGACGGTAGCCTCCATGTTCTAGGGTTAGTTGTAGGTAAGTTACTTAAACCCGTACAATAGGATCCTGCATTTGCCCATTTCGCAGTTGTTGCAGTTCCTGAACAATCTATGCTATTTTGCTCCATAGAACATTTTTGCCAGATCAAACCGGTGTTATTATCTTTTATAGTTCCATCTCCATTATCGGTGAAACTTTGAACTGTTGTACCTGGTAAGTTGTTGCAATCGACAAGGATATTACTAATATCTCCGATTACATTCGTTCCACTTCCATCCGTTATCATACAGGACTGATTGGTTGGATGTGTAGTTACTGTCACGGCATAACTTCCATTGTAGCTTACTTTGTTTGTAAAACTAAAACTTCCATTTGCACCTATTGTTTTACTTTCTGAATTTACAGTATTTTGCAAAACAACATTCAAGCCTGTTCCCAGTCCACCTACCAATCCACTGATTGTATACGCTGCCGTCACACAGGTAACATTTACATTCGTCACATTGGATGCCGCAGTTCCGCTTCCATTTGTTATCGTGCAGGTCTGTCCTGTGGGTTGGGTTTTGACACTTACTATGTAAGAACTGCTAACCTGTTTGCTAAATGTAAAACTTCCGTTTGATGAAAGGCTTAGGTCATCACCTCCGTTATTCTGCAATACAAGAGTTCCACTCAGTCCGCTTACACTTCCTCCGATGGTATAGGTTACAAGTCTCGCGGTAGTAAAGGTAATTACTTTGCTTTCCAATAAAGCGTTCCCTGCCATATCTTTGAGAGAATTAATTAGTGTTACTCGGTGCTTTGTATTGGTTCGATAACTATCGTTTACCTGAAATATTAGGGATTTATTATCTAAGGATATGCTTCCTGCTACAGAACTACCTATGCCATTGGAATCCAGTTCCTCTACCTTCAATACGTCATTTTTGATACTTGTCACATCGGGAATTTCAGAAAGATTGAAAATAATAGGAGTATTATTCGAAATATCCACAGCAGTATCAGAAGGAATTGTGGACTCGACCGCTGGTGGAGTTTTATCGGATGTATCATTCGTGGTGAAACTAATCGTCTGTGCGGATGCAAGGGCATTGCCGGCAAGGTCTTTAATACCGGTGTTGATGTTTATCTGATATGTAGTGAAGGATTGCATTCCTTCGCTACTGATAGGTTTTATCTGCACGACAGATCCGTAATAGGTAATGGTTTTTTCTACAATATTATCTCCCTGTTTTAGAACCATATTCTCATCTGTCACAGTTTGTGGATCCAAAACCTCTGTAAATACCAAATTGATTCCCGAATTAGTCGCCACATCTGTCGCACCTGTTGAAGGAGTACTTTCCTTAAATGCGGGAGCTATGGTGTCTATATCATTTCCTGTAGTAAACTCAAGAGTTTCTTCCTGTAAAACAGGCTTTACATTCCCACTCAAATCCCTCACCGTATTTTGAACTTTCACCCTATGCTTCGTATTTGCCAAAAAATAGGTTTCGGGTTTAAAGCCAAGGGAATTCTTACTTACCTTAATGCTTCCCTTCACCTCTTCACTTCCCGCATAGACTTTTATTGTATCAGATGTGACAGAGCTTGCCAGTATCGGTTCATCATAGACCACAAGTATAGAACGATTTCTCGAAATCTCCGTTTCATAGTTAGAGGGCACACTAAAGTTTATTTCGGGAGGAGTCACGTCTTCGAGTAGGGCAAGGTAGTGAAGCAAAAATCCCGGATTCGCTTCAAAAAGATTATTAAAATGAATATTCGGCACACAGGAGGATAATAAGAAAAATAACAAGAGGAAGAATATAAAAAGATAAGATTTCATAGGATTCTCCATTTACAGGAAAAGAATTATTAAACCTATTCTATTTTACTAAAATAACAAGTGAAAGAGATATTTTAAACCATCACTTCAAAGATTTTTTTGTTTTCGACTTCGCTCCATTTGTTCGTATACTCCTTGTTTTGGTTAAAGTTAAAAGCAACCAGATAACCTACTGCATGGTTTCTACTGTCCAGATAGCCTGCTAATTGTAGCAAGCCTTCTTTGTGGTAGTCCGCTCCATACCAGAGTTTTAGTTCGAGGATATATTCTTTCTTATTAAAGGTAATTATCATATCACTTCTGCGCTCATAACTATGCTGTGCTTCCAGATAGTAAAAACCATTACCGTTTATGATGGGCTTAACAAAAGCGATAAGCAATAGCCTTCCATGCCTTTCGTAGAATTCGATGTCCCTGTCGGAATAGGTGCTTTTAATAAATTCCTGGAACTTGAGTAGAACACGTTCCATATCGAGGTTGCCGGATGAGTCTATATAAGCGTTTTGAAAGGTATATTCATCAATTGGTATATTTGATAATTCTATTTTTGATGTAAAATAATTAGATATCCTAATTTCAAATATTTTATTATCAATCAACAATTTATCCGATGAACCTCTCTTGAAAATACCATACATTACTCCCATATCGATAATGAAATTATCTATATTGTAATTATAACTTTTTCCATTGACTATTATGGATTGTAAGATTTCATTTAATTCAGAATGGTTTTCTATATTCTTAATCAAGTCATCAAATAATGTATTCTGCTCTGCTAATATTATATTTATTGCTTTTTTGATTCCCTCGATAGTCCACTCTCTATCCAAATCTTCATCGATAAGCTTACAAATCTTGCTAACCAGAAAAGGATAACCGGATGTAAATTTATAAATCTCCTCACTTAATAAGGGTACATCCATCTTCCTATCATCATTTTCTTCTTTCCATTGATTCAACATTGACTGAATTTCTTCTGCACTAAAACTCATATCTATTTTGAATTCAGTCGCTATGTTCCAGGGACTGTTGTAATAAGCTTCACTATCAGGACGCAACTTCTTCTTGATATTTTTCACGTCATGAACACCGGCTAATATTACACTGTGGAAAGTAAAATCACTTCCCTTATCCCTATTCAGATATTTATTTCTCAACATTCCGAGGAAATTCAGAAAAATAGAATGATTGCTTGCTTTATCCACTTCATCTATTATTAAAATGACTTTCTTTTCTTGTTGTTTTACGAATTTGGCAATCGCTTCCGATACCTGTTCGAATGTTTTTAGACCATTTCCTAATTTCAGAAATTTTTCCTTAAAGTCATCACTTTCGTAGATTAAGCCTTTGGAGAGTGTATAAAAAACAGTTGAGCAAAGGTTCTCTTCCGTTTCAAATTTCGTTTCTCCAACCCCCTCAAAACTGGTGGAAATTAAAAGGTATTTGTCTTTGAGTGATTTTTCTAAAAGATATAAAGTCGTGGTTTTTCCGTATTGTCTCGGACGGCTGATTGTAAAGTATTTTCCCCGCTCAACTAAATTCATGATTTGCTGAATTTTTTTGCTTACATCCACCATATAGTGCTTTTCAGGGATACAGGTGCCGGTGATGTTGAATTCTTTCACAAGAGCAAAGCTAAAGTGGAAATGTTTCCGAGTCAAGAGGATTTTTCTGCCCTTATAAGGGGCTGGCGGTCTCCGAAAAACCGGGATTTTTTATTGCTCTTTGCATGTTGCTAAAAAATTTTTAGACCGCCCTTACGGGCGGAATTAAAATCCCCAAATTATCAAAGCACCAGGCTACTTGTAGTGAGCGTATCGAACTCACTTGTAGTGAGCGAAGCCGAACTACGGTCCGGATACACAACGAACGTAAAAACTAGTGGCCTTACTGATACTGGATATACCTCCAAAATGGAAGACAACAGTCATGGCAAGGCTATTGTGGCCTCGAAAAGCAGACGATGACCAATAGTAGTAAGCAAGAGTGTCAGGAAAGAAGTTTCCATTGATTTTAGCATTTGATACTGCTGGATAATTATTTCCAGATAAATCTATTAGAGATTCTAATTCAATTAAACTTGGAAGACGCCAATCTACCCTACCTGTGAAACCTCCTGTTGGAGTTGTATTAGCATCATTGCAGGCTTTATAAGCTATATAATGATTCCAAACACCTGTATTATAAACTGTTCCATAGGAACCAGAATAAGTTCCAGAAAATCCACTTGTTATAAGAGTTCCATAGGTTCCCGAAGTTGTTCCTCCATTACAATCACTATCTGCTTCTCCACAATATTTATATAGTCCAATAGTACCAACGGAACAATCATCTCCCGTTCGAGGGACGCCAGGGTTATTACTCATACTACATTTCATCCACGTTAGTCCTGTACTTTTATCATAAACCGTTCCATCTCCATTATCCACATACCAAGTCTTTGGCTCCATATAGGGGTCGCAAGATATTATAATATTGTTGACATTTCCAATCGCTGATCCTGTCCCTCCTAACACTGTACAAGTTTGTGTGGAAGGATTCGTTTTTACTGTTACAGTATAGGAACTGTCATAATTGATACTTGTTCCAAATGTAAAACTACCATTTGCGGACAACGTTAAATCATTTCCGGAGTTTAATTGCAAAATAATATTTTTCCCGCTTCCCATTCCGGAAAGATTTCCACTGATGGAAAAAGTAGATGTTGCACAACTAACACTGACACCAGTTACATTTGCTGTGGCTGCTCCATTGCCATTGGTGACTGTGCAGGTCTGGCCTGTGGGCTGAGTTTTCACTGTAACAGAGTAACTGTTTGCCACTGCTGTAGAAAAGGTAAAGGTTCCTGCGGATGTCAGGCTTAGATCATCCCCGGCGTTGTTCTGCAATACAAGAGTTCCACTCAGTCCACTGATGCTTCCTCCGATGGTATAGGTTACAAGTCTCGCGGTAGTAAAGGTAATTACCTTACTTTCCGCCAAAGCGTTCCCTGCCATATCTGTGAGAGAATTAGTAAGAGTAACTCTGTGCTTTCGTTCTGTAGTGAAACTTTTCTTTGGCTTAAAAACGAGACTTTTTCCTTCTAATGTAGTGCTACCCATCACAGGTAATGCTACAGTCTCAGAAGCCAGTTCCTCTACCATTAAAACTCCATTTTTGATACTTGTCACATCGGGAGTTTCTGAGAGATTGAAAATAATAGGAGTATTATTCGAAATATCCACAGCAGTATCCGAAGGAATAGTAGACTCGACCGCTGGTGGAGTTTTATCGGATGTATCATTCGTGGTGAAACTAATCGTCTGTGCGGATGCAAGGGCATTGCCGGCAAGGTCTTTAATACCGGTGTTGATGTTTATCTGATATGTAGTGAAGGATTGCATTCCTTCGCTACTGGTAGGTTTTATCTGCACGACAGATCCGTAATAGGTAATGGTTTTTTCTACAATACTATCTCCCTGTTTTAGAACCATATTCTCATCTGTCACAGTTTGTGGATCCAAAACCTCTGTAAATACCAAATTGATTCCCGAATTAGTCGCCACATCTGTCGCACCTGTTGAAGGAGTACTTTCCTTAAATGCGGGAGAAGTGGTATCTATATCATTTCCTGTAGTAAACTCAAGAGTTTCTTCCTGTAAAACAGGCTTTACATTCCCACTCAAATCCCTCACCGTATTTTGAACTTTCACCCTATGCTTCGTATTTGCCAAAAAATAGGTTTCGGGTTTAAAGCTAAGGGAATTCTTACTCGTCTTAATGCTTCCCTTCACCTCTTCATTTCCCGCATAGACTTTTATTGTATCAGATGTGACAGAGCTTGCCAGTATCGGTTCATCATAGACTACAAGTATAGAACGATTTCTCGAAATCTCCGTTTCATAGTTAGAGGGCACACTAAAGTTTATTTCGGGAGGAGTCACGTCTTCGAGTAGGGCAAGGTAGTGCAGGAAAAATCCCGGATTCGCTTCAAAAAGATTGTTAAAATGAATATTCGGCACACAGGAGGATAATAAGAAAAAAAATATAAATAAAAAAGATTTCATAGGATTCTCCATTTACAGGAAAAGAATTATTAAACCTATTTTATTTTACTAAAATAAAAAGAGCAAGAGATATTTCATTCAAAAGGAGGATGGAATACCTTTTCGTAGATTCTCTTAAAGGCTTAATAAATACTCTTCATAATTATCTGTAGAAATTATCTCTGACTTTTCGATACAGTAATTTTCGGTAAAAGTTTTTGGAAACTTATTTTTAGTTTTAGGACTCCACTTATATTCATATATACAAAGTTTACCATTCTCTTCTTCGACCACATCAATTTCTTGTTGAGCACTTGTTCTCCAAAAATATTGTTGTATATCTTTTTTATTGTTTAGAATCAATTTTCTCCTTTCACTCATCAGATAATTTTCCCACAAAGCTCCTTTGTCGGTTCTGAGTTCCAAAGGTTGGTAATTCCTAAGAACTGCATTACGAACCCCATTATCATAAAAATAAATTTTCTTTCCTTTTTTAATTTCATTCCTCACATTTTTACTGAATGCCGGAACAATAAAAACAACAAATGCTTTTTCCAATATATGAATATACTTTTCTACCGTAGCAGGATCGGAAGATACTGTCTTTGCCAGTTCATTATAAGAAACCTCACTTCCGATTTGTAGTGCTAATGCTTTTACAATTTTTTCTATGAATACTGGTTTATGAATATTATCCATCATTAAAATATCTTTATATAAATAGCTTTCGGTTAATAATCCGAGTAGCTCTTTTTCTTCTCCCGGGTGAGTAACAATTTCGGGGTAACTTCCATAGATAAGACGATTTTCCAGTAGTCTTTTTTCTTCCAGAATACTAAACGAAGATGAGAGTTCATAAAATGAAAATGGAAAAAGTTTCCATTCGTATTTTCTTCCTGTAAGGGATTCACCCGTCCGGTTTTGCAAATCAAAAGAGGAAGAACCGGAAGCGATTACCTGCACTTCCTTGATTTGATCTATAATAAGTTTTAAAGATAGCCCGATTTGAGAAATTCTCTGAGCTTCATCTATAAAAATAATTTTTTTATGTCCAATCAGGTTTCTTAATTTTGTGGAAGTAATATTTTGGAACAATTCTCGAATGTCAGGTTCATCTCCATTTAAAAAAAGGACATCATCCTTGCTATCTTCCAAAATCTTGTGAATAAGAGTAGTCTTCCCTACCTGTCTTGCTCCATAAACAAGAATTGCTTTTCCTCTAAAAAAAAAGCTTTTTATCGATTTTTCTATATATCTATCAATATTCTGCATGACTAATTGCTATATTATTATAATATTTTTGGATTACAATCATAAATTATTATGTTTTATGGAATAGATAAAAAAACAGAGGATTCAAAAAAGCTCTTTGCATGTTGCCTAAAAATCTAAGCAACTACCCGGACAAAATACCGTCTGTCACTCTACCCATTGCTAAAAATGATGCTACAGGCTCTTGCAGCTTGCTTTTCTTTAATAGATAAGTCTATTTTAAGACACGCTGTAAGAGTTTTGAAAGGTATATTCATCGATTGGTATATTTGATAATTCTATTGATTACGAGGTTTTTGTTATACCACTTATCTTATATGTGGTAAAGTTCCAGCCGAAAGTATGCACAAAGCCGTTACCACGTCCTTATTAGGAAAGTTCAGGGTTTACTTTTTTTTAATTTATTCTTTTCATTAATATAGCCTATTACAGATTAAACCCTGTGGAGAGAATTTATTACCGCATTTTTTTAATAGCAGGCTTTATCCTCAGCATTTTTTTTCATAAGTCAGTCTTTGAAAGAATTTTGCAATGGTTGAATATACAATTTAGCTTTTCAGAAACCTATGTTCCAACTTATTTTCTTTTAACCGGGGCTTTCGTTTCGATTTATGTCGTATATTATCTTTATATATACCTTCAAGATACAGATCTTAAAATGCCGGAAGATCCACAATCTCCTATCAAAGGTCTGCAATCTTTTCGTCAGGAAGACTATGCACTTTTCAAACGCCTGCAAAGAGAAGATATTGCCGGTGAATGTTTCCAATTTATTACATCTAAAAATTACAGATTAGGAATTCTTTGTGGGGAATCGGGAGTGGGCAAGACCTCTCTCATTCAGGCCTCTCTAATTCCTCGTTTATCCGGTGAAAATTCAACTTTTCAATGTGTATATATCAAACTCTCCAACGAGTATGTTATTAGCTCTATCCGCAATGCATTCATTAAACAATTAGACTTACCGGAAGAAGAAACCCGTGATAAAGATTTTATAAACCTCTTAAATAAGGCCAGGGAAAAGGTGGGTGGGAAAACCCTGGTCCTAATCTTTGATCAATTTGAGCAATTTTTTGTTCATCGAAAAACACGAGAAAAGCGAAAACCATTTTTGGACATCATCGAAGACTGGTATAAAAATTATGGTCGATACCCGATGAAAATATTCATCTGTATTCGTAACGACCTGATGGGATATTTATTTGAATTTCAGGAAACTATCGAATATCCTTTAATTGCCACCCAAAACTATTTTTATATAGAAAAATTTACACCCAACCAGGCATTTCAAATTATTAAAGTGATTGCTGAAAAAGAGAACCTGACTTTTGATGATGAGTTTGTTCGTGAACTTACCGAAACAGAGTTAGCCGATAGACAGGATGGCCTTGTTTCTCCTGCTGATATCCAAATATTTGCTTTAATGGTAAGGGAACATAAAATCAGGGGAGCCAAGGCCTTTACCCGTGAAGCCTATGAAAAATTGGGCGGGATAGAGAGTTTATTATTCCGCTTTCTCAGAGAGCAACTTTACCGACCCGGACGTAAGAAAAATGTAGCTATATATATTCTAATTCTTCTTACCGACCTGGAAAGAAACGTTCGTTCGGGTGTTAGAACTCTAAAGTATATTCAAAATCGCTTAAAAAGTATCGCCGGGGAAAAAACGATTCAATCCAGTCTAAATTGGTTAAAGCGCCTGGGTATTGTAGCAGAAGTTCCTCAGATGGGAGAAGACAAATTTGCATATGAACTCACTCACGAAAAGTTGATTCTTCCGCTTCAGAAACTTGCTGGCCCTCTTATCTATTCATCAGAAAGAACCAATCAGATTCTTGATAACTATTACCGAAGATGGCTCGGAAATGAACATGCAAAAAAATTTCTTTTAGGTTTTAGAGATTATTTAAAGGTTCGAAAATATAGACCTTTCCTGAACTGGGGTACAGAAAAAGAACAGAAAGAAGATTTTATTATCCTCAGTGAAAAAAATCTTTTAAAGACTTTTCTTCTTATCTGCTTTTCAATTCTCTTACTATTTTCTCCGGCTATGCTCTGGTTTTCCAATACAGGACAAATCTGGCAGATACAAAAAGATATTATTTCTCTATTAAAGAAAACGGAAAAAAACTCTTCCTGGTTAAAACGGATCGCTGCTTCTTTTCTTATTAAAGGAGAAATCGAAAAACTAAATAAAGTGTTAGAAAATATAGAAGAACCATCTCTAAAAGTTAAAACTTATTTAGAACTATTTCGTATAACTTCTATTCTTTCAAAAAGAGAACTCTCCGATCTCTTCTTTAGAGAAGCAAGAAAGATTCAGGATGAGATAGAAGATATTCCTATCAAAGCCCGTCTACAGATAGAAATAGCAGATAGAATATGGGAAAAGCCTGAAAGAAGAACAGAAGCCGTTTTTCTTCTAAAAGATGTTCGAGATAGCCTTGTTCCTAAAATTGAATCAAATAAAATTAAGGTAGATATTTTACTGGAAATTGTAGATTACCTTTTTAAGAAGAAGCAGAAAGAAGATATTATAAGCTTTATAGATGCAGCAGAGCCGTACACAGATGGAATTGATGATAATGTCCATAAAAGTATAGCCCTATCTAAGCTCTTTAAATACTCCGTATTAAGTGGCAAACCAAAAGAATTAAAATCATTTTTAAAAGATATAAATACCATTCATAAAAAAATAAAAAGTTACACATATAAAACTGAAGCAGAAATGATACAGGCTTTATCTTTATCTGAAATAGGCAAAATAACAGGAGAAGAAGAATTCTTTAAAGAAGCGGCAGATATAGCTGAAGATATAAAATTAAAACCGGATCGTTATGCTACCTTGAGAGATATTTCTTCTCAAGCCCTCGATAAAGCCAGGGAAACAAATGAGATAAAATTTGTAGAGCTTGCAGCAAAGGTTGCAAAAGAGATAGGTTCGGACTCGGATAGGGCCTATTGCTTACTACAGATAAGTAAATATGTATCATCAAAAGACAATGAAGGAGATATTGATTTTTATCTAAAAAAAGCAGAAGATGCAATGGACGACATTAGCCTTGCAGAATCAAGGGCAAATATGTACAGCGAATTAGCAGCTTTGTATATTCAAAAGAAAAAATATGATAAAGCCATGAAACTCTTAAAGGCAGCACTCAAAACTTCCAAACGTATCCGATATCCTTATGAGAAAGCAAGTGTCTTGAGAGAAATTGCAAGACTCAGTTTACAAATCGGTGATAAAAAGCAAGCCTTACAATTAATTAATATATCAATGGAACAGGTAAAAGATGTTCGAGAAGATTTTTATAAAGTAAGTTCAATGGTGGAGCTCGGAAAATTATACGCAGAATCGGGGGAATTAGAAAAATGTATCGAGATATTAAGGAACGCTACGGAATTAGCCGCCCTGATTTACTATGAATCCTATCGCTCCGAATCTTTGCGAAATATTGCGACAACAGCAGCAGAACTCGGTATGAATTTCCATAATGAAAGCTTATTAAAATATTCTATATTTATAATTAACACGATAAAGACCAGTGCCGATAAAGCAAGAGTATTAAGAGATATTTCAATTATCTACAGTAAACTCGGCAAAAATAAAGAAGCCAATAAACTTCTTGCTGAGTCACTTAAAAGTGTAAAGGATATACCGGAGGAACATTTTCGTTTCGCAGCCTTACGCAGCATTGCAGAACTTTATGTTCAAAACAAAAACTGGTTTAAAGCCCGGAATATTATAAATCAAATTACGGATCCGGCTACTCGAATTCAAGTTTTCGGATACCTATTGCAAAAAGAAGCAGAAACTAAAGAGCCGGACTTGAAAAAATTAGAACTGGATAAAAGTTACGAAGAGTATACTTTTTTATGGTAAGCTATATTCTATGAAAAAAATTTTTGCTTCTGTTTATCCTTTTGGCAAATACGAACCGGCTTGCCTGAAAGTTCTAAAAACGACAGGCTATGAACTTATACAAAGTCCCCATAAAAGGAAATTAAGTCCTCTTGAATTAGTCGACTACGGAAGGGATGCAGATGTTTTAATAGCAGGCACTGAAAATTTAGAACCATATATTCATTCTAATTCTAACCTAAAGTTTATCTCCAGGGTAGGTATCGGCTTAGATTCCGTACCTTTAAAACTCTGCCGGGAAAAAGGTATTCGAGTATCCTATACTCCTGATGCAGTAACTATGGCTGTAGCGGAAATGACAGTTGGACTTATTCTTATTCTCCTTCGTAAATTGCAGTTAGCTGATATGGAAATAAGAAGCGGTGCTTGGACGAGATATGTGGGTAAAAGGATCGAGAATATTAATATTGGCATTGTGGGATTCGGAAGAATTGGAAAAGCCTTAACTCGTCTTCTTTCTTCTTTCCGTCCAAAATCTATCCTGGTTTACGATATAAAAGATAAAACTCCTGAGATAAACCAATATCAAAAACAATACAGCATAAATCTTAGAGCTCTCAATTTACATGATCTATACAGAGAGTCAGATATAATCAGTCTTCATGTTCCCCTCTATCATAAAACCAGAGACATGATAGGAATAGAAGAGCTAAAGATGATGAAAAAAGATATTTGTCTTATTAATACAGCAAGGGGAGGAATTATTCGGGAGAGTGATTTATTACAATACCTTAAGGGAAATCAGGAAGCTTCTGCGGCCATTGATGTATTTACGAAAGAACCTTATTTTGGAGATTTAAAAGAGCTTTCGAATATATTTTTAAGTCAACACATGGGCTCCTGCTCTATCGATTGCAGGATAAATATGGAATTACAGGCAGCCGAAGAAGCTGTAAGGTTTATCTTAGGACAAAAACTTCACTCAGAAGTTCCGGATGAGGAATACGAGTACCAGGATTAAGCCCTCTTCTTTGTTGTTTTCTTCGTAGGCTCACTTTTCATTCCACCCTTTTTTACTTTTAATTCTGAATTTTGTTTTTTACTCTCACGCTTTAGCCTTCTCTTCTCTTTTTCTTTTTCCAGGTATTCTTGCATGGCTTCAGGAGTCTCAAATAATTCTTTATGATCTTTTCCTACCCTCGAACAGGAATCAGGTGAGTAATCTTTGCATAGTTGAGGTCTATCCTGATATATACCACATTTTCCGTCGCTTCCTAGTTGGGTACAGGGGGTAATAAAAAGAAGATTCCAATCATTATCGTTATCAATATATATTTGGACATTTCTATGCAGTAAGAACCAGCGATATTGATCCAAAAGCTCTTTGGAATTGGGTTTATCTAAACCTACTGCCACATACCTGCAGCAGCCGGTACAGGCAAGACAGATTTCGGATTCTGTCATCTGCTTTTCATTAGGAAAGCTGGGGAAAACAAGAGGTGTATCTCCCTTGCTAAATGTTTTTTTCTTTTTCATTGTAATGACCCGTTTTATTTTCCTTTTATTATAAGCTGTAAAAGGTCTCTTAATTCTTCTATTCTATTTTTTTGAATAAAAGCAGGACTCTGTTGAAGTTTTCCCTCTAATTTAATTTGAAGTGGAGAGTATTCCACAGAATCAATTAGAATACTTTTATATATGGATATGCTGTAAAAATCACCATTTGTGAGCTGTATTTCCAGACGACTTTGTTCTGAACTCAATGAATGTATAATTGATATTTCATCTGCATATTTATCAATTGATAAAGATAGAATGAATCCCGAAAGCTTTGAAGAATGAGGAGGAGATAAAGGTTTATCAGTTTTATTGTTCAACCAGAATTTAGATTTTCTATTTGCAAGGTATTTGAAATCAGCAAGAAATTTAGTATTTTCTGAATACTTCAAAGATTCAAACTCATATCCTTTAAGAGAAATAAAAGAAGGATTGCGAAATTCCCTTAACTTTCTTTTAAACCTATCCAAAGTATAGGCAGGTAACCTGGTAATTTTCTTATCGGCTAAAATGTAGCGAAAAGATTTATCTCGACTCAATCGACCTAAAAAAATAGTTACAGTCTCTTTATTAGTTTTATGTAATTTTACAATAGGACATTTGTCTTGAATATGAAATTCTAAGCGATTCTTTTCTGTATCAGCTAAGGATGTGTCTGAACGTAATACGGCTAACTCCTTCAATAAGTTTTTAGTCAGATACCCTGCTTCATAAACAAATCCTTGAGAATCGGTAATTGAAAAAACAGGTTGTTCACGTAAAGAATGAGGAAGTCGTTTTACAGTAAAAGAACTTTCTAAAAAGCCTGGACAGGCATTTCCTCCTCCGGAATAGGAATAAGACAGGGCTGTAAAGTCATGTTTCCAGATAACAAATTCATCTTCCTTCTCCTCTTTCTTTCCACTAAAAAGGAAAACAATAGAAAAAACAAGAAAGGAAGAAATTATGAGTAAAACTTTAAAGATGTTCATACATCACTTCTTTCACTCAAACGCTTCTTGTATATAAGATACGAGGAACTGATAAGCATTACAAATGCAGGAAAAATAAATAAGGAAACAATCCATATAAAAGTTTTCTGATATTCCTTTAATGAAACAGGTAAAATTTTACTCGATCGAATCGGAATTTCGGAACTTAAAATTCCTCCATTTAACCATAAGAAATTGTTTAATACAAAATGACTATTCGTGATAACTGAAATATCCAGAGGATTTTTAGTTTTAGGATAAAATCTATCAGTCAACCAGGATGTACCGGAATAAATAATCATCGAACCCGTATCTTTTCCTTTCAACAATACTCCTAAAAGCTTTGAACCTTTTTCCTCTGTCTTTGGATCAAAGGCCAAATTCTGATTCTTATCCAAAAAAGTTTCAATAGGAGATTTTAATAGTATAGTATATTCTAAATTACCATTTCTTTTTATCGGTTCAAAATAACCGGAGGAAGGAAAAAGAATTGTAGCTCCTGTGGGTATATCTTCATTGATAGGATGTGATCCGAAAGCATTAGTGCGAATATAAGCGGGTTTTCCGGAAAATTGCATTAAAGAGCTCGGCTTAAACTCTAAATTAGCTTTTTCTAAAATCCAATCAAATGTTTCTTCTCCTTTCGGGTCCAGACTAATAAATAAATTTCCTTTTTTTTCTGAAAAATACTTCCATATCGCTTTTCTGTGATTTTCTGAAAACTTTTGCACAGGACCGATTATTGCAATGGTATCAGCATCCTCAGGAATTTTTTCCGGCCAGGAATTAGAAACACCCAAATTTTCCACTGTATAATTCACATAACGTATATTATCAATCAGTGTTTGTATACTCTCATCCGGAATAGCTGAGTAAATAATGCTAAATCTTTCGCTATTATCCGAAGTAAAATAAATTTTCTTCTTCTCTTGACTAACACTCAAAATAGCCTGTATTAAATTTTTTTCCAGGCTATCTAATTGTTCCTTCCTGCTTACAATGAGAGTCTTTTCAGCAAATAAAGTTGTATCTAAAATAGGTTCATTTTTTATTGCACGAATATGAATCATTCCATTGGAAATTTTATCATAGTTATGTAATTTATTTGTTTCCACCTCTGCATTAATAAACTCAAATTGAATACGGGAAGGATTAGCAGAACGGATTTGTTCTAAGAGAATTTGAATTTCAGGGCGAATCGCTCCAAGTGCAAAAGCCTGTTTTTCATCAGCACTGGAAGAAGATTCTAAGGGTCTTGGATAAAAAGCAGTAATTTTAAGATTAACCTCAAGTTTCTTTAGAACCGAAAGACCGTACGGTGATAAAGAATGCTTTTTTTGAGAACTGGGATCGAAGTGAAAGTTTCGCTGAACCGCTATATAATTTAGAGCGAACAATAGGGGAAGAATAATTAAAAAACCGGAGAAAGTCTGAATAAATACACTGCGTTTATCCCTATCCTGAAAAGTTTGTGCATGAACGGAACGCAAAGCGAAATCAAGTAAAATACTAAAAATAATAAATAAGAAAGTAGATAAAGTTAAAAGAGCAAGAATAAAAGTTCGAACCGCCGATAAAGCACTTAGCTCTTCTGAAAGACCTGAGCGCGGGGGAACTTCATAATAATCATATAAAATGAATAAGAAAAAACTAATAAAACCAAGACCGCTTAGAAATAATTTAGCTCTTTTGTTTTCTGTAGTTTTATATAAAAGCTGAGTAAAGAAGCTTGAAATGCAAACTATACCCCAAATAGTTTTATAAAACTTTGTTTCAAGGTAATCATAGACCAAAAAATAAACGAACAGGGAAAGTAAAGGCAGGTAATGCAGAAATGGATATATAAATCTCATCCTCTCCACCTCCTTGATTCGAGATATTTTAAAGCCAGGAAGTTAAAGAAAAAACTACCGGATAAGAAGAAAACAATACCGCTAAAAGGAATGGTTCCTCTTGCAAAAGCAATAAAGTGAGAAAAAATATGGAAATGATATAATACTTTTCTCGTTGTCTCTGAAAATAAATGAGAAAAAAAGCCTAAAACCCAGAGAAAAAGAATAATCAAGATAGAAGTTAATAAAGAAATTACCTGCCTGGAAGCAATACTACTTCCAAAAATTCCAATTGAATACGTAAAAATACCCAGAAGAAAAATTCCCACCGAACCTGAAATGATTATATAAAAAGGTGCTTGCCAGAAATGTATTAAAAACAAAGGAAACAAAGCATTAATAAAAACTGTAATGATAAAACAAATGCTAAGTCCGAATAAAAATTTAGCAGAAATAATTTCCAGATCACTTACGGGAGATGAAAATAAAAGTTCAAGAGTTCCTTTACTTTTTTCTTCTACAATACTTCCCATAGACAGGATTAACATTGCAATAATAATCGTTAGCATAAAGGCAAGGAATGTAAAAATAGTAGCTTCTTCATGGTTGGAACGTTCATTAAAATTTAAAACCATAATGAAAAGAGAATTTAAGAAAGCTGTTCCGCCAAGCACCAGAGGAGCCATATAAGTTCCGAAGAAAAGTTTTAATTCTTTATAATATATCCATTTTATATTTTTCATGAATGCACCCTGTTAAAAATATCTTCAAGGCTCAGCTCCTGCCTGTATAAAGCTTCGAGGCTTAAGTTGCTTTGAGACAATTTATGAATTAACTCAAATTTAAAATTTTCTTCTTCTTTCGCTTGAATTAAGAAATTAAATCCCCTGAAACTTTCAGATAGAAATTCAAATGTAAAAGTCGTTTCAAGACCTTTTAGAAAAGACTCACAGATTTCTCTATCCCCCTTTCCAAGACTAATGATAAGCCGGGAGAGCTTTTCTAATTCAAGATCTAAGGACTCATGATCCAGATCATAAACCAGGCACCCCTCCTTAATAAAAAGAAAACGGTCACAGGTTTTATAAAGTTCAGATAAAATATGGCTTGATATTAAAACCGTATGCTTCCCGGAAAAACTTTTTATCAACTTTCTCATTTCAAAGATTTGTCCGGGGTCAAGGCCCGAAATGGGTTCGTCCAAGATTAAGACCCTCGGAGAAGCTAAGAGTGCCTGGGCTATTCCTGCTCTTTTTTTATAGCCCAGAGAAAAATGTGCAAGACGTTTATGTTGTACATCCTTTGTATCGGTCTGTATAAGGACTTTATCAATAGCAGAATCGATTTGTTTATCAGGAATTCCTTTTATCCTTGCAACAAAAGTAAGGTAGTCTTTCAGGCTAAGGTCTTCGTAGAGAGGGGGAGTTTCCGGGAGATATCCAATGAGTTTTTTGGTTTGTAAAGGTTCTTTAAAACTATCAATTCCATTGATTAACACTTTACCGGAAGAAGGTAACAAGAAGCCACTTAAAATTCTTAAGCTGCTGGTTTTTCCGGAACCATTTAAACCCAGAAGACCGACAATTTCTCCTTCTTTAATTTCAAAGCTCAGGTCTTTAACAGCCGGAAAGGTATTGTAGTATTTGCTTAGATTTTCAACCCGGATCATAATATAAAAGTCCTTTTCTATGAAAACAAATAGGGATATTTCTTCAATTACTTTTATATACTATCTTTTCCATCCGGTAGGGAATTTATAAATAATGAAAGTCTTGCCCGTATACTGTTAGAGACCGTCGTATAACGCAGAGCTACTTCAAAATAACCTCTTTCATCATATAGTTTACACCAGGCAACTAAACCCTGACCGATTATACGAACTTTTGCATCTCTTATATAAAGGGAAATACTTAAAATTTCTCCCTGCTTATGCGGCCTTCTACTGAGAAAACGAACTCCTGTCTCGCTTATATCTATAAGTCTTGCGTTATATTGAGGGTTTTCTTTCCAAACCGTGTATATAAGATCACAATAATGCTGCACTCTCCTCCCTTCTCTCAGGCGATTTTTTTGTATTTCTTCTGGCCTTGAAAGAATAATTTGGTAATCATCTTTTACTTCCATCACGCTGGTTTTGAAAGAAAAAGAATCCTTTTTGTTAAATAACTCAACTCGAACCGGATCATCTTTCTGAACGGGAATAATTTCAGATGTACTGAGTAAAATATTTTTTTCCCAGTATCCTAAGAAAATAGTCTGATACTTCAGACCATCCGGATTATGGTTTATCGGACAGAGAGAAAAGGGAAGATTTTTTGGAAGCGTTTTCATGGTTATTATTCCTGAATCTCAAGGTACAATTAGGACTTTACCCTTACTCATATTTTGTTTGTAGTATTCGAGAGCTTCATAAGCATCATCGAGACTAAATTTTTTATGAACATCTGTTTTAAGTTCGTCTGCTAAATTTTCCTGCACTTCTTTAGAAATGCGCAATACTTCTTCAATTCCTTTTTCATAAATCCAGGTGCTTAACCAAAATCCCTGAATTGTTTTCTTTTGAAAAATCATAAGCCCTGCGTTAAGCGGAACCAGAGCTTCGGACAGTGCACCATAAATCAATATTTTACTGGCAAAGGGTAAATCTTCTATCAGGATTCCGCACATATCCCCCGCTACTGCATCAAAAGCCATATTTGCATTAAGTTTTTTAGAAAGTCTTTTAAGTTCCCTTCTAAAATTTGGCTCAGAAGAATTCAAGATATATTCAGCTCCTATATCCTCAAGAGATTTTCTCTGTTCTTCTTTTCGGACAATATTGATTATGGGTAAGCCTTTCTTATGGGCTAACCTGATAATCATTTTTCCTAGAGCTCCGGCAGCTGCGGTTTGGACAATACCTCCGCGATTCTCCTGTATCGCCATATCTACCATAGCCATAGCGGTTAGAGGATTCACAAATAGGGTTGCAGCCTCTTCAAGAGAAAAAGAATCAATAAGAGGAAAACAATTTTCTTCGCCTGTAGCCATATATTCAGCCCAGGTTCCATCTCCGCTGTGAGGAGCGGCACAGGAAACTCGCATTCCTTCTTTTAAATGAGAGACTCCTTCTCCACATTTTACTATTGTGCCACTACCTTCGAAACCCGGTGCCGATGGAAGCTTTTTTTTAATTCCATAAAGTCCTCGAACATACATTAAGTCAGAAGGATTAATTGGAGAAGCGCTCATGCGTATCAAAACGTCTTTTTCCTTTAAGCGTGGAAGTGGTTTTTCTCTCAGGCGGAAATGCTCTTTTTGAGCATCATAGGAAGTAAGTTCAAAAACTTTCATAGTCTCAGGTAGGGATGAATGCATAAATTCCTCGAAATGAAGAGTAAGAAAAGAAAAATAAAAAGCAAGTGATTTTTTCTACTTAGTATCTAAGGTTTAGAAAACAAAATTTGGAGTAAGTTTTATAGTAGAATGAAGGAGATAAGAAGGATTTCTATGAATACCGGATGAAAAAACTTAAAGTAGTTTTATTACGCCCAGAAGGAGTCGAACCTCCGACCTTTTGATCCGTAGTCAAACGCTCTATCCAGCTGAGCTATGGGCGCAATTGAACCAGTGATTCTAAAAAGGCATATTGCCGTTCCAGAATTCCTATGGCTATTTTTTTAGACCTAAGCTCTGAGTAAATAAAAAATATATTTAATCCTAAATAAATTAAAAGTCCAAAAAGATGCAAAATCGGGGAAATATACGATCCGATAAACGGAAGCATCTGAAATAGGAGAGCCAAAAAAAGAAAACTAAAAAAGTAGAGAGTCGATAGACAGGAAAGAAGACTTGCTCGCTGTATATTCGGATTCTTTCGGTTTAAAGAAAAAATAGGAAGCCATAAAAAAAATACCGGTAAAAAAGCTAAAATAATTAAAACTTTCTCATTTTTCCAGAAAGCCTGCTCAGGATTTTTCTGATTTTCCATCGAGCTCCTCCAATTTTTTCTCTAAAATATCAAAATAAGGAAGGTAAATTTCTGCCTTTTCTTTGTATGCCTTGAAGGCCCCAAAAATACTGGAACCCAAAATAAAAACCCAGCACAAGAAAAAAAGAAAATCAGTTACTACAGGTTGTATAAAAAAAATTCTTAAAATAAAACTAATGGGAGGGAAATGGGTAATAAACCACAGAACTGTAAAAACCACAGCCGAAACCAGTGTAATTTTTAAAGATTGAAAGGCATGGAATACACAGAGCGACTGCTTGGGTCGCAAAAAATAAGTAAAAAACCAGCCTATAAACGGAATATAGGCCAGAGCTGCATATATTTCCGGATCTTTATCGCTATTGGAGTGCTCTACAAAACGCCTATATTGCAGTTTTAGATACTCTATCGGACTAATTTCTTCTTCAGGAGGCATAGTATAGATAAGAACTTGCGGAGACGCAGGGATTCGAACCCTGGGTACGGTTGCCCATACGACAGTTTAGCAAACTGCTCCTTTCGGCCACTCAGGCACATCTCCTTTCTTGTTTCTGGCGGAGAAGGTAGGATTCGAACCCACGGTGGGAGTTACCCACGACGGTTTTCAAGACCGCTTCCTTAAACCACTCGGACACTTCTCCACTGGTAACTAAAGTACAAAGAGCATTTTTACCGGTTTTTGTCAAGACTAAAAAACCCTCCTATTCTGAAGATTTTTCTAAAAAGCGATTGAGATTCTAAAGCCTTTATCCTATTGGCTATAATTATGAATAAGGAAGAAGTAAAGAGACAGAAAGCCTACATCACCGGTGCATCGAAAGGCATAGGAGCTGAATTTACCCGTAAACTGGCTCCCGAGTATGATCTGGTAATTATTTCCAGGCAGGAAGATGCCTTAAATCTTCTGGCAAAAGAGCTGGTTACAAAATATCCGGATACAATTATTGAAACCATAGGACTGGACTTAACCGATCCCAAGGCTCTTTTTAACCTTGAAGAAAAAATCAGACAGGAAAAAAATTTGGGACTCCTCATTAATAATGCGGGATTTGGAAGCATGAATCCTTTTGCTTTGTCTGATATTGAAAATGAATCCTTACAAATTGACTTAAACGTGCGTGCACTTACCCGTCTCAGTCATGCTGCCATCCATAACTTTCTGGCAAGAAAAGTTTCAGGAAAACTCATCAATGTGTCTTCTGTAATGGCCTATATGCCTGCTCCCGGAATGGCAACTTATGCTGCTACAAAAGCCTATGTGAAAAGTTTTACAGAAGCGTTATTTGAGGAGTTGCATAAAACCGGTCTTTATATCCAGCTTCTTTGTCCCGGAGCTACGAAGACAGATTTTCAGAAAAGAGCAGGTATGGATTTATCTACTATGCCTGATTTTTTTGTTATGAATGCAGAAGAAGTAGTGAAAGAATCTCTGGAGGCAATGAAGAAAAAGGAATTTCTCTGTATTCCGGGTCTCATGAACCGTTCAACGGCCACTGTTTTGAATATGTTACCCAGCGAACTCACAAGGAAAATTACAGGTTTCTTTGAAGGTCATAAATAATCTAGCATTTTAAAAGTGAGGAGTTTTTTTTGATGCGAGTCACCGATGGCTCGCTCAGCAAGCCGAAAAATGAGGATCTACCCTACCATTGAAGTTTTTTTATTTAAAGCATGTGCAAGTTCCGAATTCAAATTTTCTCTGGATATGGGCTTTATTATTAATCCATCGAATAGGTTCCGAATTTTTTTCTCAGTTTCTTTCATTACTGAAGCAGTTACCGCAATAATCGGAATATGTTTCAAATCCTCACTATCCTTCATGAGCTGAGTGGCCTGGTATCCATCTAACTTAGGCATAATCAGATCGGTAAGGATAATATCCGGTTTTTCTTTTTTGGCAACTTCTATAGCTTCACTACCATCAGCGGCTTCAACAATAACTACATTTTCTCCGTTAAAATAAAGTTTTAAAAGTTCGCGGTTAAAATCAAGATCGTCTACAATTAAAATTTTCTTTCCATCTATATGATAGAGCATTTCTTCTTCCTTTTCCTTTCTTTCAGCAGAACCCTGGTCTTCACTCGATACTTTAACATTTCCTAAAATCACAGTAAAAGTACTTCCTTCTTCGGGAACACTCTGAACCGTTATGGCTCCATTCATCATTTCAGCCAATTTACAGCTAATGGCAAGTCCCAGTCCGGTTCCTCCGTATTTAGTATAATCCTGTCCTTCTGCCTGTTTGAAAGCTTCAAAAATATGAGATTGATCTTCTAAACGTATGCCTTTCCCGCTATCCTGAACTGTAATACTTAAATCAACATGATTAGACTGAGAAATATTCAAATTAATTTGTGTGATGAGTATTTTTACAAAACCTTTTTCAGTAAATTTGATAGCATTCCCAATCAAATTCACCATAATTTGTCGTAGACGAACTTCATCGAGTAATAATAAACTCGGAATTGTATTCTCAATTTCAATGGTAAACTCAAGCTTTTTTTCCTTAATACGCTGTTCAAACATACATATTACATCATCAAAAAAAGAATGAATTTTAAGTGGTGCATAATTTATATAAAGTTTACCGGCTTCAATTTTAGAAAGGTCTAAAATATCATCAATAAGGCTTAGTAAACTTTTCCCATTCTTTAATATAACACTAATAAAACTATGATAATTCGATTGGGATAGTTGTTCATGCAGGATTTCAGAATAACCCAGAATAGCATTTAGAGGAGTTCGGATTTCGTGACTGATACTGGCTAAAAATTCAGATTTTGTACGGTTTGCGGCTTCAGCTGTTTCTTTAGCTTCTCTTAGTTTTTTCTCATACTCCTTCTTTTCTGTAACATTTTCTATGTTCAAAGATACAGCAAAGACTTCTTTTGTATCTGCTTGATAAACAGGTATGTACTGGATAGAAAAATATTGCTCTATATTATTTGTATCCAAAAACATTCTATCAACAGAAATCATTTCCCCATTAAAAACCCTGGCACAATTTGTTTTGACTTCATTAGCAATAGAATCAGGTACATGATCTAAAATACTCGAACCTATTTCCACTTTTTGGCCCATCAACAAAAGTGCATATTCTTTAGTCTTTCGATTAAAAGTAAGTATTTTATAATTTTTATCTACCAGTAAATAGGCTATATAAGAACTATCGAATAAAGCTCTTAAAATACTTTCATTCTTTTTTAAGGCATTCTGGGTTTTAATTTCTTCTGTTATGTTGGTTCCAACAGAAATAATGCCTGCATGTCTCCCCATGTGATCATAAATAGGTCGGTTATGCCAGCGAATGATTAAGGTATTTCCGGATTTGGTAACATTTTCATTAATATTCGGTACGTTATAATGATCTCCGACCGATTCAATAAACAACCTCACCATTTCCCGCATATCCCTTCCGTTACTGTCATGCTCATTAATAATAGTTCCGACCACATTCCTTCCCAACACTTCTTCCCGCTTATATTCAAATAGGGTTTCAGCAAATTCATTAAAAAAGATAATATCACCCCTGCGGTTCAACTTTAAAATGGCACTTGAGGCAAGACCGGCCAGTTCGTTATATTTCCTCACAACATACTTATACGGAGAAATTTCTTTAATTTCTAATAAAATATAGTCTTCTGTATCTGAAATCAACTTCAGGAAAAATTGAAACCAGATTTGACTTCTTTCTTCCAGTCGATCCTCAAACTCCATATTTCTCTTGTTTAAAAATACCTTCTCTATTTTATGAACTAGCTTTTCCTGGATGTATGGAAAGTTTAATTGCTTTAAAGAAGTTATGGACTCGTTTTGAAAATATTGTTTTGCTACCCGGTTGATGTATAAAAAATCTCCTTCCTGATTAAGGAAAATAATTCCAGTTTCTAATTTATCAAACAATTCTTTGGGATAGGGAGATTCCATATAATATTATCCAGACTTATTAATTAATAGTTTTATTCTAATTTTTCGTCAATAAAAATGGGTAATGAAGATAAAAAACTTTTCTCATATCCCCGAAGGAAAAGAATGATGAAAGTGGATAATTCGATTTTTTTCGGACGTGTGCAAAAAATGTTTCGACATTATTCGAAACGAGCCAAAAAGCAGTCAATTACTTGTTTTCGTTTTTATGATAGAGACATTCCCTCATTTCCTTTGAGTATCGACTTCTACGATCAGAAACTATACGTCTGTATTTATAAGCATCCTTATTATACTACAGATAAACAATTAGAAGAATTCTATCCTATTTTATACAAAATTTTATGTGAAAGCTGTGCTGTTAATTCTGATGATATTTTTATCCGCGAAAGAGAAAAAATGAGAGATAAAAATCAATACGAAAAACTCAACAAAAACGCTTCCATATTTACCATAACCGAAAACGGACTCAAGTTTTATATCAATCTTAGCGATTATCTCGATACCTGGCTTTTTTTAGATCACCGCCTGACACGAGCCTTTGTAAAAGAAGAGACTAATGGAAAAGATTTTTTAAATCTTTTTTGTTATACCGGTTCATTTAGTGTTTATGCAGCAGCCGGAAATGCGAAAAGTACTACGTCTGTAGATATCTCAAAAACCTATTTAGATATAGCAAAGAAAAATATGGCTTTAAATGGTTTTTCCGGCAACAACCATGAATTTATAAAGGAAGATGTTTTTCAATTCTTAGAAAATTCAAAGAGCAATTCTTATGATTTAATCGTTTTAGATCCTCCTACTTTCTCAAAAAGCAAAGCGATGAAACATATACTGGATATAGAAAGGGATCATCCTGAACTTATCCTGAACTGTTTAAGATTATTACGTAATAATGGAGTTTTATACTTCTCAAATAATTCAAAAAAATTTCGTCTGCGTATGGAGCTTCCGGAAGGTGTTGAATGTAAAGATTACACAAAGCGTAGTATTCCTTTTGATTTTCAGAGAAAAAACCTACCTCATGTCTGTTATCGGTTTAAAAAGAGCTGAGCCATTACTCCCTGACTGCTGGCTTAAACCAGCAGCCATAGGGTTATAGTTTCTATTTCCCTGTGAGAGAGTAGATAAATATTGCAAGACCGAGTCCGACAAGAACTGCAAGAGTAATTTTAATCCAGCTCCAGGGTCTTTCTCCCTGCACTTCTCCGGTTCTGGCGTTCACCATGAATCGATACACTTTTTCACTGTATCGGAAGCTGGAAATCCAGAGAGGAAGAAGAATGTGTTTAAAGGTAGTATCGTAATAGTTTGTATTTGTCGAATGAATTCTCTGTGTGTCTCCACCTATATCTCTTTCAATAGCCGTGCGGATTACATCTTTCATTCTTTCCTGGGCTTTTCCGTATCCTTCTTTTAGATCCACCTTATATCGTTCTGTTATAAAACCACTGAGATAAGATGCCTCGTAAGGTTTTAATTCCTGTAGATCCCAGGGTTCAAGTTCATTCACAATATCTTCCGGGATCGATTTGGAGGCACAGACTAACACATCATCAAAACTTACCCGAACAGTTCCTGAAGTCGGATACCAGCGAGTTTTTTGCACTTCTCTGGATTTCTCGTTTCCTTCGGCATCTGTATAATATTCGGTTTCGTAGTAGTATTCTCCCCTTTCTCCTGTGTAAGCGGTTGTTGTTTCTGCATCATAGGTCCAGTAGGGAAGGTAAACTCCATCCATACCTTTTTGTTGGGCTCTTTTTTTTAAGTCATTAGGTGCAAACCAGAGTCCGCTAATCCAATCTTTGAATTTCTGAGTGGCACTTTTTTTATCCACTTTAAAGGGAAGAATACTTTCGGGAATGAACATTTCTTCGGAGGAACTGGCTTCTACGACAACCGGAGAGGCGCAGAAAGGACAACGGTCGGATTGCTCTGTTATGATGGAACTGGCTCCGCAGCCGTTACAACGAATTTCTTTTCCTTTGTCGACTAACTTATCCGCAGTGAATTTTTTTGCGTTTTTTAGAGCATCTTCGAGGTCATACTCTTTTGCAACAAAGTCTTTAGCTTTTTCAGCACCCGGTATATCCTGCTTATGTCCGCAATAAACACATTCAATCTGATCCAGTCCGGGTTTAAATTCCAGTTTTCCACCGCATTTACTACAGGGAAATTCCTTTTTCTGCTCGTTCTCTGCCATAACTTCCTCCGGGTACGTTTTTTTAATTTATCTCATGAGCCAAAAATACAAGTCGATTCTTTTTTGAATCGAGTGATGTAAGTGTATTAGAAAACAAAGATGTTTTACTTATAATTTTTCCGCTTGCACCTGCCTGCAAAACCCAGCCCGGCATAGAAGGATGTATATCTAAAAGAATCGTTTTTTGCCCGAGCTGCGGGCAGAAAAGAGAGATTTCCACTTTCAACTTATTATAATTAATACTCAGAGTCTGAAAAAACATGCCGGCTTTCAAACAGGAACTTTCCGCTTCCGGGCTTTGTTTTGAGGGAAATAATTTCCAGGTTTCTCCGAACTCCTTTAAACCGGGCCTTAGCTCATTCCCGTACATACATTCTATACTCCGTATGTCTTCTTCTTGTAAGGCATAAGACTCATAAACGAAAAGGTCCAGTTCTTTTACAAGATTTAAGAAGATTATATCTCTATCTTTTAAGCCAGTATTTTTCTGAATTTCAAAAAGTTTTTTAACTTTTTCTGCAATTGTTTTTTTTAAAGATGGCTCTATCCAACTCTGAGGATAGGGAAAATCGCGATAAGAATTAATCGAAGTCCAGACAGTCTTTTTTAACTCAGTCAGATAGACACTGGCCAGAGGATGGTTAAATAGAAGCCAGAGCAGGTAAGCAGAATCTGTATCCTCTACATTTTTGGGAAAAATCGCATTAAAGGCATAGTAGGGAGCAACTCGGAAACTTCCTTCTTTATGCCGAACCAGGCAAGCGCGAATTCTTTTCGCTGTATTGGAAGGAACGAGTAACATGACTCTATAGGTATTTAAATAAGACCTTAAGTTTCGTCTCTGGGCCCGTTTTAAAATATTTTCATCCTTCATTTCAAAAAAAGAATATTTCGTTTTTTGTATATCTGTAAAGGGTTGAATTCCCTTTATTCCTCCGGTCCAGAGATAAAACTCAGGACTCGAATTTGTATGTTTTTTTTGTATAACCAAAGGATGAGCCGGTTGCAGGCCCGGTTCAATAAAAAATAAATCTTTTACTTTAAGAGAAGAAGTCTCCATTTTTTGAAAAACCGGATGAAAGAAAGAAACCTTTTTTTTATTTCTTTCATAAGATAAAAGTCTCACTGTTTGAGACGATTCAAAAAATAAACCTTCAAAATAACAGAAGAAAGGTTTGGAGAGTTTTCTTTTTTTCATAATCCAGGCCATAGCCGGCATATTTCCCTGATTAAAAACTTCTTTCGGAATACGGAAAGTTTCATAGATACAAAAATTCTGTAATATTTCATCTCTAAGTTTTTGTTCTTCTTTTTCAATTCTTGTAATAAAGGATTCAGGCAGGATAATTCCCATCAGGCCATTTTCCTTAAGCAACAAACAAAGCTGTTTTAAAATCCGGGAAGATTCATCTGCCTGGTTTCTTCCTTTTCGTCGAAAGGGTAGATTACCAATAATTAAATCGGGTTGTTTGTTAAAGCGATATTGAAATTGAGAAGAAAACGTATCAGCTCCAGCATTCTCTTCGATAAAATCATAGGAAAAATCTAAACTGCTTTTTTCTAATAGCAAACATAAAGAAGCAATTCTTAAAGCGAAAGGATCGATTTCATTTCCGAGTATCTGTATTTTTCCGGTTCCGGGGAATCGTTTTAAGACTTTTAAGATAGAGAGTAAAAAAATTCCACAACCGCAGGTCGGATCGAAAACCACAGGTTCTTCAGAAGAGATTTCCTCTAAAGGAATTCTTTCCAGAAGGGTTTCCGCAACCGAATCCGGTGTATAATAAATACCTCCTTCCTTTCTTTTTTGTAAATTTATTAGGGAATTTTCATAGAGAAAAGAAAAGGCCTGTGTAGAAAACACAGAAAAATCTTCTTCCTGCTGCAAACAGCTTTGAAAAAAAGATTCAAGGTATTCATAAGAAACATCCGGTATTGCAAATTTTCCGGGTAATAAAATATTAGCTTCTTTTAATAAAGATAAGTGTGAAGACAAAGACCATTTTTTTTTAATTTATCTCTAAGAATTCTCGCCGTTAGGAGAATGAATAAACTTTCCAGCTCTCTTCTGTCCGGATAGTAATTACAGGTAAAAAATTGAGATATACTCTGTTCTAAGAGATTTCTGTTTGGGGCCGACATACAATTTTTTTAGCGAGTGCAAAAAAACACCCGCTAAAAAATTTCTAATTAACCTGCCGGAGGGGGTGGTGGAGGCGGTGGAGGTGTTTGTGCAAAAAGTGCACTCACTTCTGCTACTTCACCGGCGGCCTGCCAGTTTGCCATGCCCTGCTTCCAGATATAGGTTTGCTTGGTTAGCTGACCATTAGCTGCCATATTTTTTAGCTGATCCATAGGGAAAGGACCCTGCTGCTGTCCGTTAACAGAAATATAATATTGAGAAGCTCCCGGAGGTGGAGGAGGAGCCTGACCCGGTGCCTGTTGCTGCTGTCCGCCACCAAAGGCCTGTCCCATCATATTGCCCATTTGCATTCCGGCACCCATGCCCATTCCGGCGCCCATCATACCACCGGCTCCTCCTTCATTGAGAGAAGCATTTATCATAGCATCGGCTGCGGCTTTTTGCATGTAGTTTACGCCCAGGGCTCCCATAGCTCCTCTTTGATCGATAGCAGCTTCTACTTCCGGCGGAAGAGAAATGTTTTCAATCAGGAAGCGTTTTACTTCGAGGCCGAGATCAGCAAAGCCTTTATTCAGAAAACCCTCAATGGTTCCACCCAGCTCTTTGTACTGAGAAGCAAGGTCTAAAACCGGAATTTTCATTTCACCGAGAGCATCGGTAAACTCGTTAACCACGAGACTTCTTAAATCATCTTTCAAGTTATCCAGATCAAAAGAAGAGCTACCACCGGATAGATTGGTAATAAAACCTTCCGGGTTGGAAATGCGAATTGAATAGGTTCCAAAAGCTCTTACCCGAACGATTCCAAAATCGGCATCCCTCATGGTAATCGGATTTTTTGTTCCCCACTTTTGACCGGTTAAGAGCCTTGAATTAACAAAATAAACTTCTGCTTTGAAAGGAGAGTTAAAACCGTGCTTCCAGGCCTGTAACTTGGAAAGAATCGGAAGGTTTTGTGTTGTAAGTTCGTATCTTCCCTGCTCAAATTTATCTCCAAGCTGAGCAGAAGAACCACCTTCTCCATAGTTCACAAAAATCGCGGTTTGACCCGGTCTTACAATTAACTGGGCTCCATTCTTAATTTCATTACCCTGTCTATCAAACTTATAAACAAGAACATCCTGCGAATTATCTTCATATTCGACGACATCAATAAACTCGCCCTTAATTACATCCCATAAACCCATAAACTACCTCATTGAATTAATCTTTTGCCTTTCCGGCAAATCATCCGGTATCACATAAACCCGAAATTATCACTTTTTGTGACTTCCCTTTATAGACTATAACGGAATGTAAAATGGGATCAAGAAATTTTTTAAAACTATTTGCATCCTGAATCAAGAATACAAACATGAACCTGTATGCTCGGATTTATCAATAAACATAAAGGTCCCTGGGGAAGCATAATGCTTCTTCTGGCTACTTATACCGCTATCCAGGTTCCCATGTGGTTGGTTCTTAACTTTCACATCGGGCCGGTTCTTGCTGTAATAAACATTTTCGTTAGTTTTTTCTTTTTTCTGGATATGCTCGTAAATATTTATGAGCACAGGGAAAGAGCTAAGAATAGCAAGGATAACCGTGGTTTAAAAAAATACTTCAAATCCCAATTCATTACAGATTTTCTTTCCGTTATTCCATTTGACTTATTAGTCATTTACACCAGTCTACCCAGGGAGCTCGACTTTTTGGCTTTTGTCAGGGTTCTGCGGATTACACAACTTTCTACCCTGAAAGGATTTGCGAGACGCTGGGGAGGCGGAGAATTCTCTAACCCTTCTGTAGTTCGGATCTTCTACTTCTTATACTGGATCTTTCTAATAATGCACTGGTTTGCCTGCGGTTGGATAAAAATTCACGGAAGAGATGTAGTGGATGAAGCGGCAAAACTTTTCACGGATAATCCTACAACTTATATCAAGGCCCTTTACTGGTCTGTAACCACTTTGACAACTATAGGTTATGGAGACATTACTCCCAAAACGAATAATGAGATTATTTATGTAATCGGTGTAGAACTATTCGGTGCGGCTATGTATGGTTATATCATCGGTAACATTGCGAACCTTATCTCGAATGTAGACTTGGCCAAAGCTCAGTTCATCGAGAAAATGGATAAGATTAATACATTTATGAAATATCGTCAGTTACCGGAAGACTTACAGAGTAAGGTAAATTTGTATTATTCTTATCTCTGGGAAAGTAAAAAAGGATACGATGAATCTTCGGTTTTATCCGACCTTCCTTCTTCGTTAAAGATGAAAGTAGCTCTTTATATTAATAAAGAGATGCTCGAAAAGATTCCTCTTTTTAAAAATGCCAGCGAAGAATTTTTGCAGGATCTGGTAATGCACCTGCGACCCGTTGTATATACACCGGAGGATTTTATATTTCGAAAAGGTGAAATAGGAAAAAGTCTCTACTTCATTATCCAGGGTTCTGTGCAGGTTCTGGATGAGAAAACAAATACGGTATTTGCCACATTGACACAAGGAAACTTTTTCGGGGAAATTGCTCTTCTTACCAGTGCACCGAGAACTGCAACGGTTAAAGCAGTAGACTATTGCGATCTGTATGCCCTGGATAAAGATACTTTTGAAGCGGTCTTACAACGTTATCCTGACTTCTCTGAAGAAATCCACAGAATGGCCGATGAAAGATTAGGAAAACGTAATGCTGACAAATAAAATTAAGAGATAACAAGCGGTTGCATCTGAGCGTGCTTCGATACGAGCTATCGCTCTACTCGGCAACCGGTTGCTATCTGACCATGCTTCAAAGTTAAATTCAAAACCCGGCAACTTCCACAAGTTCTACCTGTTTGTCGTGGGTCACGATGAGAGCCATAGAATGGAGTTCTCGGCCAAATTGCTTGAAGTCACGCTTGTAGGTCTCGTAGTATTCTTTTGCCTGGGAAATAGCCGCTTCCCGCTTTGCTCTGGCTACCGAAGGAGAATCTTTCTTGTAGATATATTTGAATTCCATGATAAAGTTATGCATTACGTAATGGTAATAGGCCGGGTGAGCTTCGAAGAGAAGGTCGATGCGTTTGCCGCCGGGTAGTTCTCTTTCGGAGATAATGTTGTAGAGCTTACTCAAAGTAAAGTAGGAGATAAACATAAACTTGATATGCTTCTCTGTCATGGCAGAAAAATCGAAGTTTGAGAGTTTATTCTGAAAGAAATCAACAGCTAAATTTTTCAAGCCCTCTACTTTCCCGGACTCGGACATTTCGGCAATGCAGTTGTGCAGAGCACTTACATCGAAGTCCACCCCGTTTTCTTCTAAGAAGTTCTGGAAATACTCCCAGTGTAAAGTTCGTATTACCTGGTTCGGCACAACAAAACGGTTGGGAATATTTGTCATGGTTAAGAGGCCGAAGAAAAAGAGTAAGGATTTCAATTCGTAGTCTTTCAAGCGGTTTTCAAAGGTAAAGCGCTGTACTAATTGAAAGGTTAAATACTCCTGAGTATTAATTTCCTCTAAGATTCGTTTCAGGTTTTCCTTACCGCTGCTACCCACGATCAAGCCTTTCAACTTGCTATAATCTGTCTTTACATTGAGATCGAGAATTTCTTCCGGATAGGTTTTATGCCGGGAGAAATATTGTAAGAAATAGAGCAGCATATCCGAATTAAAAAGGGTATTTTTGGCCATTTTAGAAAAGCGATAACCATTATAATACTCTATAAGATCAAAAAAGACTTCCTCTTTACATTTTTTCTGATAATACTCATCGGATAATAAATCTAATAGATTGCGAACTTCTTCTGCTGTAAAACCCAGCATCTCATTAAACTCCGGATCTGTAGTCATATTGCTCATGATATTAAAACCACTGGCCAGTTCATCGAGCATGATAGGAGAAACACCGGTGATAAAAAACCTTTCAAAGACGCCTTCTCCACTGGCTATTTTCATTTGCTCATAGAAGTTGCGGACATAGCCGGTCTCAGAGATAATGTCACGAACAAATGCTTCTTTTCCTTCCGAAGCGAGCTTATTGGCAAAATGATCATACTCGTCGATAAAAGTATAGACCTTAAGGTTTTGTTTACCGGCCTCGATCCTGATTAAAGAAATCGATTCTTCGGCGGTTTTTTGTTTTAAGTCCTGAAAGAAATGTGCCTCCTGTGTGGAGGGAAAGAGGAAGCGATATTCATAAAAGAACCGTTCTAACTCAGAACTCACCCGGTTATGAAAACTCTTCATTAAATTTTTCTCGGAAGAAGTGTCCAGCCCGGAAAAGTCAAACTTGAGAACGAGGTAGGAATTTTTCAGTTCTGTAGGTTGTTTATGGATGTAGAGTTCATGGAAAAGCTCATCGAACTTCTCCTGCTTCTTCAGGTCGTAATAGGATTGCAGGACGCTAATCCAGAGGCTTTTTCCGAAACGCCTTGGCCGAATAAAGAAAAACTTCTTAACTCCCTCTAAGTAAGGAATAAAAGCGGTTTTGTCTATAAAAAGTTCTCCTGCTTGCCTGAGGTTCTCGAAATTGGCCTCTCCATACGCGATTGTTAGCATAAGAGCAGTTTATCCGGTAAAGATTTCCCTGTAAATCGGAAAAAAGAGAGGGGCTTTACGTTTATCTTGATAATACTCATCGAATAATGAATCTACTAGATTGCGAACTTCATCTACAGTGAAACCGAGCATTTTATTGACAGCATATTGGCAAAATAGTCGTATTCGTCGATAAAGGTATAAACCTTGAGGTTCTATTTACCGGCTTCGATCCTGATTAAAGAAATCGATTCATCGGAGGCAGTGGGGAAATGAAATTATACAAACTCTCTTAGCTCAAGCTAACAGAATTCCCTTCCTGAACATTATCAAGTGAATTAGAAAAATAGAGGAGATTTCTAAAGTCTTCAAGGAACTCCAGAATTTCTTCCGGCTTCATTTTACTGCAATACTCCAGATATTCCTCGGTAAGATATTGCATTCCTTTTTTCATAATAACTCCTTGAGATGCTCTATGTCTTCTAAATCCTGAGGGCGAGCGCTTTTTTGTTTCATGGCAATCAAACTCTCCAGATCCAGAATTTTTATCTCTCTATCATACGCATGTACAGACTTGACTTTCATGTCAATCAAATTATGGGATAGAATGATGTCCACAACTTCTGTTAGACGAGAAGGATTGTAAAAATTCCAGGCGATCAGGTTTTTTTCCAGCATATATCTTTCCCGATTTTCGAGAAGATCTTTGACTTCAAGGGGAATCCTTGAAGTCAGGCCCATTTCTCTTAAGACAGATTCACAGTTCAGAAAATTTTCCTCACTTATGAGAAGAACCAGGTCTATATCTATCGTTCCGCGAACTACCCCATGAAGAGCAACTGCATATCCACCGGCAATAGCATACTGTATCCCGGCTTTATCCAGGTTTTCACACAAGCGAAGGATAAACATTTCAGAGCTTTTCTATTAAATAGCTTTTTAATTTACTGATTTCGATTCTTTCCTGTGCCATACTATCCCGTTCTCGGATAGTTACAGTATTATCCTTGAGGCTATCGTAATCTACAGTAATACAAAAGGGCGTTCCCAGTTCATCCTGTCTTCTATAGCGCTTTCCGATATTTCCGCTATCATCGTATTCAACATACCAGTGTCCCCGTAAGGAATTGAAAATTTCCTCGGCTTTTTCAGCGAGTCCATCCTTTTTCATGAGAGGGAAAACTGCGACTTTTACGGGAGCTGTTTTGGTAGAAAGACGAAGAACCGTTCTAATTTCTCCATTTTCCAGCTTTTCTTCTTCATAGGCATCGTTAATGACAGCCAAAAAAAGTCGATTCAAGCCCAGTGCAGGCTCCACAACATAAGGAACATATTTTTTCCTGCTCACCTGGTCGTTATATTTCAGGTCTTCACCCGAAAATCTTTCGTGCTGTCCGAGATCATAGTCTGTTCGCGAAGCAATACCCCAGAGTTCTCCCCAGCCAAATGCGTATTTATATTCAATATCGGTTGTGCCTTCGCTGTAAAAAGATAATTCTTCTTTGCTATGTTCTCTCAAATGCAGGTTTTCTTTCTTTAGGCCCACAACATCGGTCAGCCAGTTTTGACAGTAGTCTACCCAGTGTTGAAACCATTCTTTCTGGGTTCCCGGCTCACAAAAATATTCCATTTCCATTTGCTCAAATTCTCGGGTACGGAATACAAACTGTCTGGCCATAATTTCGTTACGGAAAGACTTTCCTATCTGGGCAATACCAAAAGGAATTTTTACACGGCAGGTATTTATAATATTTTTAAAATTTACAAAGATTCCCTGGGCTGTTTCCGGGCGAAGGTATATATCCATCGCATCCCCTTCTGAAGCACCGTGGGACGTTTTAAACATCAGGTTAAAATTTCTGGCTTCGGTGAAGGTCCCACTTTTTCCGCAGGAGGGACAGGGAAATTTTTCATTTGTAATGACTTCCTGTAATTCAGCGAGTGTTTTTCCTACACAAAAACCTTCTCCTTTTTTTTCTTCCAGGAACTGGTCTACCCGTATTCTTGTTTTACAGGACTTACAATCCATCATCGGGTCGGTAAAGTTACTCACGTGACCGGAAGCTTCCCATACCCTCGGATGCAGTAAAATAGAAGAATCCAGTCCTACTACATCGATACGACGATGAACAAAGTATTCCCACCAGAGTTTCTTCAGGTTATTCAGGACTTCTATACCGTAAGGTCCGTAATCAAAAGTATTTGACAGTCCTCCATAAATATCAGAGCCTGAGAATACAAAGCCCCTGCGCTTACAGACTGCAACTATATGCTTTAATGAATCGTCTTTTTCTTTTGCCATATAGTCGCATGTTTTTTTACCCTGAATTTGTATAAAGTTTTTTCTTTTTAAAAGCCCGTAAAATACTGGGTATAGACAAGGTAATCATAGGAAAATGGAAGCTCTCATCCCTTATAAATTCCCGGAAGAAGAAAAACCGGATCTCAAGCGTAAGATTGTAGATTACGGTCTGAGCTTACTTTGCTGGTTTAGCCCGTTTATCGGTTTTGGAATTTTCTTTCCTCTCGGAGTTTTAATGTTGTATAGGACCCGACACCGGGTTCGTTCAGCAGCTTTTCAGTCCCTTGTAGTACAAATTTTTATCTATATCTGCATTTATCCTCTCGAAATTCTCTCCCTCTACAGTTCGGCCTGGATGGGGGTTTTAAACGGGCTTCTATTTATCTTTTTTCCCCTTATAAAGTGGTTTAATTACCTGTTTATTGGTTTTTTGTTCGTTTTTTGGGACTACTATTACTGGAAAAAGAAATATCAGAAAATTAATCCTTTTTACCGTTTTGGCTATTTTAACCGAAATCGAATCTCGAAATTTTTCTATGTCTTTGTGGCTCTTTTCTTCGCCGCTCTTTTTTCTGAGCTAAAACTGGCCAGAGGAGATGATACCCGTATTTTTTTTGAAAACCAGGAACTCTTTGAACCTTCAAGATATCTTAACTTCTTATCCAATTTTTTTAGAAATCTCCCGGAAGCTCTGGCGATGCTCAAACTTCTGGGTATCCTGGGAGAAGGAATCGAAGAATTTTTAGGAAATTCATCGGCCAGAGGTGTATTACAGGGAGTTTCCTTTACCATGGTTCTTCAGGATTTTCTTCTCGGATACTGGATTTTTCTTCTTATGATCCTCGGTATGTTTCGCAGTCGGGGAGTTCATTCCATGCTTCGCAGGGCCTATTGTATACTTTTCTGGCAGCATAAGATTTTAAGACCTACAAAACGAAGCGAAAGTCACAGGTTTCGACAGAGACATGATTCGGCTCACTTCAGGGAGTTAATTCTCCCGGGTTGGGGACATATCTACCTGGAGCGTTACTGGATAGGTTATTCTCTCCTATTTATTTATCTTTTAAGCCTGCTTTTTTTAATGATAAGCCTTTCATTTCGATTAAGTGATAGTTTCGGAGTCAGCTTTCTTGCTTCACTGGGCTTAAAACCCGGTGTTCCGGATAAGGAGTTTATTCCTTTTATCAAGCATCCTTTAAGTCTTGTGGCGACTCTCACGGCTTTTATCCTATGTTATATCAGTTCAAAATTTCTCATCTCTCATGCTTTACGTGATGACCATGAACCCAGGGAAGATAGAGGTTTAAAACCCGGTTTTTTTAATAACCTGCAAATCAGTCTTCTCGTTCATTTTATCCTTCTGACCATTATTCTTTTAGTTCCTATTTCGGTAGATCGCTCGATGCGTTCCCAAAAGAAAAAGCAACTCAGTAACTATCAGCCGGAAAAGCTGGAATATTATTTTATAGATCCGGAAATTCCTGATGAAGTAAAAGATTTGAACGGAGGAGTTATTTCAGGAACAGAAACCCCCAGTCAGAAAGATGGAATCAAAATTCCCGATACAACTCCCCAGGATGAGGGAAAAGTCAAGGGCTATGTGAAGAGGATTCGGGGTAAAAAACTTCCGAAAACGTATTCTAATTACATCTCAGCAAGAATGCGGGGGCCGGAAGGTTTTATGGAATACTGGAAACGAGCTCCTTATCCGTATTCTTCAGTTGTTTCGTATACCATTACGAGGGATGGCGACATAACGGATGTGGAAATAGTAGAATCTTCCAATTATCCGGATCAGGATGCTCTAACGATTGAACTTGTAAAATCTATGTCACCGGTTATGCCTCCTCCCAATGTCAGCGGAGATGTAAGGGTAACGGAACTGTTCTGGAATGGACCGATTGATCCGGCGGCCATGCCGAGCCCCCTACAAAAGGATCTGGTCTTACAATTTGATGGAAGGTATATGGAAGAATTTTAGATGCCCGATATATATGTATTATTTAATTCACTTAACGGGAAAGATGTTTTAATTGCATTCTTAGCTTTCTTATCTGTATTCCCCTGGGCTTTTGTTTTATTCGCTTATCAACCGTCCCCGAATAAACGAAAGCTTCTTCTTGCATTTTTAGCACTCTGTCTCGGGATTTTATCCACCAAACTGATTCTATCCTTACATGAGATTATCTGGCCCAAAGTGGACATGAAACCCGTAAAGAGTTTTTATGTTCTCAAACAGACAGTTCATCTTGCATTTATACAGGCGGGTGTAATAGAAGAAACATTCAAAATTCTATTCATCCTGATTCTTTCCTTTATCTTTGCCTATCATTTTAAAAGCTTTAAGTGGAATATAGATGTGGTGATTATAGCGGGTTTTGTCGCCCTCGGTTTTTCTCTAATTGAAAACTTCATCTATCTAAAAAAAACCGGAGACGGAAGACTCTGGAATATGTTTACCGGAAGAGCTTTGTATTCTTCGAATATTCATCTATTAATAAATCTTTCTTTTTCTATCTTTCTACTTAAAAGTAATATAAACATAGGAAGGAGAATAACCTATCCTATCATGGGTTTTTTACTTGCAATATTTCAGCATGGAGTGGTTGACTTTTTTTTAATTCCCCATTCCAGGATAGGAAGCTGGCTTGCTACAGCACTTTTTGTTGGAATCTGGGTATGGGTGGTTCGTGAACTCAGAGCCTATGTGTATAAAACTTAAAAATCGGGAAATACGTTTTAAAAATATTTCCCGATAGGTAAATTATTCCTATTTATAAATTAGGATTTTCTAAAACGATAGCAATTCCCTGTCCGCCTCCAATACAAAGAGAAGCCAGCCCATATTTTAATTTTCTTCTTCGTAACTCATAAGCCAGACTAAGCGTAATTCTCGCACCACTGGCAGCCAGTGGATGGCCGATAGCGATTGCTCCACCATTCACATTGGTAATAGATTCATCGAGTCCGAGTTCTTTTTTCACTGCGAGAAATTGAGCAGCAAAGGCTTCATTGATTTCAATTAAGTGCATATCCGAAAGGGTGAGGCCTGCTTGCTTTAAAGCTTTTGGAATTGCAAAAACGGGTCCGATTCCCATAATCTCCGGAGCACAACCGGAATGACCGTAGCCTCGAATCATAGCGAGAGGTATAAGATTATTCTTTTCAGCATAGGTTTGGGAACTGATAAGTAAAGCACAGGCACCATCATTAATTCCGGAAGAATTACCGGCAGTAACGGTACCATCTTTTTTAAAAGCCGGTTTTAAAGTACCAAGCCTCGGAATTGATTCTTTTCCTCGAATAAACTCATCTTTATCAAAAAGCTGAATACTTTTTCCCCGAATTTCTACAGGAGTAATTTCTTCACCCAATCGTCCTTCTAAAGTTGCTTCTTCAGCCCTCTCTTGAGAAATGGCTGCCCATTCATCCTGTTCTTCACGGGAAATCGAATACTTCTCGGCCAGATTCTCTGCGGTTAGTCCCATAGCCAGACCGGTGTATGTATCGGTTAGACCCTGACTCAGAAGATCTTCTAAGTCAGCGTTTCCGTAACGGTAGCCATTTCTTGCACCCCGTAAAACATAAGGCACCTGTGACATGGATTCGGTGCCTCCACTTAATATAAGAGTATTTTCTTGAAGTTTGATTTTTTGGGCAGCGAGAATAATAGACTCCATGCCGGAACCACAGAGGCGATTTACTGTGAGTGCCGGAGTTTCAACTTTTAAACCTGAATCAAGAGCAATGTGCCTTGCTATATAAGCAGAATCTTTTCCGGAAGGTAGCACATTCCCAAAAATTAAATCTTCTACAGTTTCTGCTTCTATTCCACTTTTTTCAAGTGTGGCCTTGCAAGCTATTGTTCCTAAGTCCGTTGCTGAAATATCTTTCAAGCTTCCAGCAAAATTCCCAAAAGGAGTCCTGGCTCCTTCTAAAATCACAGCTTCTTCTAACACAATTAACCTCCGGAAACTTTATGGTTCAAGTTTTATTTTTACGAATAGATCGCCAAGCTATTTTTAGATCATGCCTGCACATAAAAATTACTTGGGTAGTTGTTCTTTTTTTTCTCTAAAAAAACCGATGGTAGAACCATAATGGCATTTTTCTTCACGGGGTAATTCTACAAAATCAATCGTATCTTTTTCAAATACAAGGATTACCGTAGAACCCATCTCAAAACGACCGAGTTCAGCACCTTTTTGTATAATAATATCTACATCCTTATATTCTACTTCTCTGGGAATTCGAATGAAGGTATTGGTAACGATTTTTTTATCATAGGTTACACGAATTTTTCCAACATTAGAAGCTCCTACTTTGATAACGGCTATTTTACCATATTCTGTTTGTAAGAAGGTAATCAGTCTTTCATTTTTAGGGAAAAGTCCTCGAATTCCTTTTACAGCCAGTTCGTTTACCGGAAAAAGTTTTCCAGGTTCATAATAATATCCTAATATTTTTCCATAAGCAGGAGAATGAATACGATGATAGTCCTGAGGAGATAAGTAAAATGTTATAAACTTACCCGATTCAAAACAGGGATAAAACTTTTCTGAACCTAAGAGTTCTTTGAGATTAAAATCAATTCCCTTTGCCTGAATCATCGTGTTTTCGTGTATATCTCCATAGTTAGTAATTTTTGCATCCACAGGAGAAACGGCTGCATTTTCTTCTGAATTGATAATTCTGACACCCGCTTTTAAAGCCCTCGTAAAAAATAGATTAAGGGATTTATATTCGCTTAACTGCAATTCGGCTTCATCCAGATTTATTTTATACATGCCGGCAAAAGCCTTTAGTAGCGGAATCATCATAAATCGGGGAAGTTGTAAATAGGTAAAAAAACCGAAAACCTTGGAAAGAAGATTTTTAGGAAGCATACTGAGAATTAGAATATAAAAATCTTTTAATACTTCGTATTCTGCACCACTTTCTGACAGATATTTATTCATTTCATAAGAAACAATTTTAGCTAATAAGACCAGTGTTATAGTTACAGGAATCGCGGAAATAATAGCCATGGTATAGGCGAATTGAAAGGAATTAATAAGAACATCCATCCCGAACTTCATATACAAATAGGAGGCAGTAATAAAACTTCCGATGAAAACAATCCGAAAAAAATTCGCAAACTTTTCACCCAGTACATAATATGCATTCTGTTCACCGGTATAGAACCATCCGCAGATCCCAACAAACCCGAAAATTAAAAACGAAAGAGTTAAAAATACAACAGGAAGACCGCCTGTTGAAAGCACGATATCTAAAAACTCTTTTTGCCTGCTAAGACTCGAAGCATCCACCGACACCAGAAGATAGAAAATTAGAGTAGAAGTAACAAAGCCTTCAAATGCGGAAGAAAGCATACTCACCAGCCCCTGTTTTACCGGTGAATCGGTTCTGACTACTCCGGAAATTCCTGCACTTTTTCCTACTCCTGTTTCGGTAGAAATAAAAAAGGTTCCCATAGATTCTCCAACAACCGTAAATAAGGCCAGAGAACCTCCTGTGATAACCGGTTTTAATTCAAGTGCATGTTTAAAAACCTCTTTTATAAAACTGCTGAAAGGGATTAAATATTTAGAAAAGCTAAAGTAGTAGGAAATGAAAAAGAGAATCAGGGCGATAGGAATTAAAGTTCCGGAAATTTTTCCTACCCTGCGAATTCCTCCTAAAACCGCATAAATCAGAAAAGCTGAAAATAGAAGCGGGAGATCCATACCTCTTAACCCCAGAGTTTTATTTGCTATGTACTCCATACTTAAAATTGGAACAATCCCGCCGAGAGTTAAAACTGTTACCAGGCTGGTCAGGGCAAATGCAATGGCTAACCAGCGGGCTTTTAATGCCTTTTCTATAAAATACATAGGCCCGGATAAATATCGCCCGTTCGGAAGCTTGGTTCGAAATTTAATGGCAAGAGTGGAAGTCACGAGCCGCATAGGCATCATAATGATTGTGGCAAGCCAGATCCAGAGTAATGCACCCGGTCCTCCGATTAAAAAAGCAAAGGCGGAACCAATTGCTGCCCCGATAAGGAGTGAGGAACCTGTCCCGGCAAAAAAAGCCTGGGAATGAATTAATTGCCCTTTGAGTCCTTTAAAATCTAAAGCACCGGAAAAAATTTTAAATGCCAGAAAGAAAAAACGAAATTGAGGAAACCTTAATTTTACGGTCAAATAAAGACCTACCAGGCAAAGAATGATGAAATAGGGGTTGAAAATTTCTTTTCCGAGGGGAATTAAATATCCTTTTTCCATGGATGCTACCTTATAAATTAATACTCCCAGCCAGTGTTCAGGAAAGGGAATTTTGGGATAATAAATTTTTTCTTTTTATGCACTCTGTAAAAATGAGTCTAACCATGAGAATTGTTCTTGAATGAGTATAATCTCAAGCTCTTTTTTTAAATCTTCATAAAGAATTTGAGGATTTTGAATTTCCGGTTTTAAATCCAGGATGAGAGACATATCCGAAGAATTTACTCTCCAGTGAATATATGGCCCTAAATCCGAGTGATTCTGCTTGAATTGTTTTTGAATGTTCAGGGGAAATGAGCGAAGAAATAATGCAAGGATTTCATTGGGTGAGAATAAAGCCTTGCAAAATTCTTTCATTCCTGTTAAATCCTTGAAAAGTTCTTTCCTGGAAAAATCTTTTATTCCTGCAATAAAAGGAAATTTTTTCTTAATTTTTGAAATCTTGCGAAACTCATGTATCAGGCTTTGAATTTCTACACCACAATTATCCCAATCAATGATTAAAATTTCATAATCATTCTCGCTTAAAGAGTGCAGGGCATATTCCGGATTATTAGAACTTATATAATCGATGGAATAAACGTCAAATATTGTTTGTAAGTTTTTTATAAAGTTTCTATCATCACACCAGATATAAGCATGAAGTTTCAAGCGGGATGTGTATCTTTTTAATAAAACCGGACTTATGTCTTCAAGTTTATACTGGTTTAAATCCCAGATACTCATAATTCCATTTTCAAAAAAGAGGGTCTTTTGTTGGATTTCAAATCTCCCGATAGCAATGATTCGAATTGACCAATCCAGCAACTCAAGCAGTAAGTCATCGTAAAAGGCATCAATTAAAAAAATATCTCCTTTGTTTAGAAGACTCGGGCGAAAAGAATCCACATACATACAGGGTTTATTTCCCCTGAGCTTAATTAGGGCTACAAGATATTCCAGTTCTTCTTTGGAAAGACCAAAATAGACAAGTGCAAGAGGAGAGTTTTGGCCTAACTCGATTAGGGTTCCCGTTTGTTCCATCATTCATCCATAAATTTACTATAGAAATCCGGGGCAAGAATATCTTTTATAGAGTTGTATTTTACTTTTGTCTGCACACTTTGTAATACATGCATATCAAATATATTAAAAATAATTAGTTCTTTCTCTAAAAAATAGTAATCGTAATCAAGCTGTTCATGGACAAAATCTTTAGGAGATTGAACCACTTTTTGTCTTAACATGTCATTTGCAATGATGTGGTGCATGACTTTTTTATAATCTACATCCTGCTTAAAAAGACTGTTGTAAGGAATTGTCAAACCTGTTTTTAAGTCAAAATTATACGATTTGAAAATTTTGTTGGGATACGGAGTTCCTGAAAAGTAATCATATCCTGAATAAAAAACACTCAGAACTTTAGAATTTATATAAACCACATTAAAATGCAATTTTCCGATGAAACCATTTTCCTGTTTTTCCTTCTTGGCCTGTTCGCAAAGGGGAACATAACTTTTAATTGAACTGAGTAGTGAGTTTCTTAGAAGTTTATTAACTATTCTTAATATTTTAATTTTGTCTTTATCTTTTTTCTTCACAGATAAGACGGGAAAGATAATTTCAAACCTGCAATATTTTCCTGCTTTAGTTTGCTGCTTTTGTTTATAGTTTAACCAGGCTTTACCTTTTGCATTTTGTTCGGTATAAAAAATCAAGGATAATAGTGTAAATATAATCAGTGTTTTCATGAATAACTTCCTACAACAATAATTTGCTTTTCGTTTTGGAATGGAATATTTTTCTCTTTAGCTCTTTCATCTAAGATTTGAAAAAAAATCTGAGCAAATTCAAATCCATCCTTTGTAATGCAATCCTTTCTCGCTTTCATTAGATAAGTCTGTAATAAATTTATATCCATATATAAATCCTGACAGAGACTATCCGGTAGAAGAATAAGTTTTTCTCCATTTCTTAGACTCGTACGTTTATAATGTGGTTCCGGCATTTCTTGTGAATAGTATTCTTCTTCCATACTCAAAGCTTCATAGGAATTTTCACCCAGGACAAATATGGGATTTTTCTGATAATTTATAAACCAGAGATTATTGTCTGAAGAAACAAAAACACAGGATAGTAGAAATTGATAGTTTTGAAACTCTTTCAAACAAATAGTAAATCCTCGTAAAATATCCTCAGCAGAAAGTTGGTTATGGATTCTTGCACAGGAAAAGTAACCATCGATTCTTGACAGAACTGCAAGGCTTAATTCTTTCTCAAGCTGGGCATGTAAAAGGATTCCAATACATCCATCCTGGACAGGCAATAACCAGGAAGCATTTTTACCGCTTTCAAAGTGATGGAGATGATTTGAATAATAATTAAAACCGGGTAAACTGATGTTTCTTGTAAGCTGCAGAGGCTTATAGAATTCAGAAATTTCTTTATGTGTGAATAAAATTTCTCGAATAACTTTATCCTGTTTCTCTTTCTCTTCCAGATAGCGTTTTTTAAATAAATAAATCAGACTCTTGAAGGGTTCTGAAGCTTTAAAATTTTTTATTTCTTTTTCATATAAATCATCACCCCAGTTCTGGATCAGGTTATGAAAAAAGCTAAAGCTTGCCCTTTGAGAATTATTTCCAACGTAATAGAGTAGGGCCGGAATGAGAGATAAAGAAAAGGCTATGAATACTTTTCCAACTTTTATCAATAAGAGTTGTTCTCCGGAAAAACTTTTTCCCTCCAAAAAAAATGATTCTATTGCAAGGAAAATTAAAAATAGTAGAAAGGAGAAAGAAAAAACGAGTATGCCATTTTGAGGCATCACTCCTCCTTCCGTTCAACCATCTTCATGACAATTAAAGATAGGAAGAAAAGAATCTCAAGTGGTATCAGCAAAGCTACCATAGAAACCCAATCCGGTGGAGAAAGAAAAGCAGAAGCAATCGCGAGAAATATTGTAACTTCTCTCCATTTGCTAAATAGAAATGCAGAACGTAAAATTCCCATAGCTCCTAAAAGAACTAATACTATTGGAAGCTGGAATGCAATTCCGAATATTAGATGAAGATTAAAAAATATATCGTAATATTCATCTATAGGAAGTTTGGTTTCAATATCAGGTAATTGAAATACCACCAGAAAGAATTGTAGCATTTTTTCAAAAACACTGTACCAGCATAGAGCAATTCCGGCCCAAAAGAGAAGAGTGGAAGCAAGGATAATAATCTTACCATATCTTTCATGCTTTGGTTCTACGGCAGGAGAAATAAAGCCCCAGATAAAATACAGTTGTATAGGGAAACTAAATAAAATAGAAATCATTACAGCAGTTTTTAGGTAGACCATAAAGGGAGCCATCATCTTTATCTGATAAAATGTGGCATTCTTACCCAGAACGTTCTTATACGGAGTGGTTAATATTTTATGAACATCTTCTCCAAAAAAAAGAGCTACAATAATAAATACTCCTAATACGAAAAGCCCTCGAATTAAAACCTGTCTGAGTTCTTCGAGATGTTCTCCGATAGTCATATATTTTTCTCGTAGCTGTATCTCTCCTTCTTCCTCTGTTTCCACAAGTTCAATTTTGCTTTCAGCCTGTACTTCAAGATCGGAACTTTCTTTTTTTTGTCGATGAGTAATCGTAAGTTCTTGCGAAGTTACAGGTTCTTCTTCGATTAACTTTATTGAACTGTTTTCAAGTTCCTTTTTTTTGGAGAGCTTTTTTTTTGTCCCTTTCTTCTTCGAGACAATAGGAGAGGCATCGTTCTTAAGTAGGACTTTTTTCTTTCCTACTTTTTTCTTAGCTCCCTTCACACGTTTTTTTTCTTGCATTTACGATTTTTTCCTGCTCGATTTCGTTTCCTTTTGTTTTTTCGTTTCGAATTTATCGTCTTCTTCAGCGATTTGCTTTTTCTCTTCTTCTTCGCTTGAGAAAAGGGATTTGCGGAATTCTCGAATCCCCGTACCCAGGTCTTTTGCGAGACCGGGTAATTTCTTTCCTCCGAAAAGCAGAAGGGCTAAAAATGCAATGATAAGAATTTCAGGCCAACCGAGATTTCCTAAAAAGGCAAGTGTTAACATATGGTAAACTCCTATTACCAGAGTACTTTTTTCTGGAAAGTTAAAAAGTCAATGATTTATGAATTAGACTGAAATTCGCAGGTCCTCATTTTTTTCGAGTTTACGATTCTCCCACTTTTCTTATTCTCGAAAATAGATTTACAAAAAATAACTACTTGTACTTTTAGACATAAAATACAGGAGGCATCATGTCTGAAGAGAATAAGAAGAAAAATAAAAAAATCGCAAAAATGTCTGTTTCTGAGATTGACAACGCTCTGAAAAAAGCCAGAGAAAACAACAACAACGATTCCAGCAAATATATACAGCATTTACTTCAAAGAAAGGCTGAGTTAACCGCAACAAATTCCTAAAATTTGCTCCAATTTATAGACCTGCACCATCGCTTCGGCCCCAATATAATCTTTGAAGGCTTATATTGGCATATTAAACCTGACAGAAAAATTGCCCTGATCGGTCCAAACGGTGCAGGTAAAACTACTCTCTTTCAATTCGCCACCGAAAAACTTAAACCGGATGGGGGATCTGTTGTGTTTTCTAAAGATACAAAGATTTCTTTATTTCAACAGATTCCGGATTTTCCGGAAGAAGAACCGGTTCTTTCGGTCGTTCTTTCCCAGAATCTTCTATATTCAGAGTATGAGAAGAAAAAAAAACAGATTGAGGAGTTGTTTGAGACGATTCAAGCGGATAGTAAGCCGTATGAAGAGCTTCTCCACGAGCAGGCTGAGAATGAAGAGTTTGCTCATGCCCATGATCTGCACAATCTGGAAATCAGGGCCAGAAAAGTACTGTTTGGTCTGGGTTTTTCAGATTCCAGCCTGAATCAACCTGTTAAGAACTTTTCTCCGGGCTATCATCACCGGATAGGACTTGCCATTGCCCTTTTGAACCCTCATAACCTGCTCCTTCTGGATGAACCTACCAATCATCTTGATGACGCATCTAAAGAATGGTTGGCAGAATACCTCCTTCAGAGTAAGGGGACTTTTATACTGGTCAGTCATGACCCGGATTTCTTGGAGAGAACGAGTTCCACTATTGCTGAAATTTCTTCAAATTCTGTAACGGAATTTGAAGGAAGTTTAATCGATTATTTAGAAGAGAAAAATGAAATTCATGAGAAGATGAAAGCTCGCTATGAAAAAGAGCAATCGTATTTGAAGAAAAGAACAGAATGGATAGAAAGATTTCGCTCTAAGGCAACCAAGGCCAGACAGGTTCAAAGTGCCATTAAAAAGCTGGAAAAACGAGAGAGAATTGATGCTCCTGAGGCTATTTTTTGGAATAAAAAACCCGATTACAATTTTAACTTTGTGTCTTCAGGAAAATTAATCTTAAAGCTCGAAAACGCTGATTTTTCATATGTAAGCGGAAAACCTATTTTTCAAAAAGTGGATTTAGAGATTTCTCTTGGAGATAAAATCGCTCTGGTAGGGCCTAATGGAGCTGGGAAGTCTACCCTGATGCGTTGCTTATTAAACCGAGAAAAACTAAATGCCGGGACTTTACAACTCGGACCGAGAGTTGAATCCGGATATTTTTCCCAGACTCATTCTGTGGACCTTGACCCGGAACTAAACCTGTTGCAGGTGATTACCGGACGATACCCCGATATAAAAGAGCAGGAAGCCAGAAGCTTACTGGGACACTTTTCATTTTCTGGTGACGCCATTTATAAAATTGTGAAAACTCTTTCCGGTGGAGAGAAAAGTCGTCTGCGCCTGGCTATGTTGGTTTTACAACCAACTAACCTTCTACTTCTGGATGAGCCAACAAACCATCTGGATATGGTAACCCGTGACGCCCTGAAAAGATCGATTGCAGATTTTCCCGGTGCAGTCCTAATTATAAGCCATGACCCGGACTTTTTAAAGGGACTTTGCAATAAAACGTTTCGTCTTTCTTCAGGTAGTCTGGAAAATCTAAATTGTAGTTTTGAAGATTATTTACAGGTGTATGAAGAAGAAAAGAAGGGGGAAGTTAAAGCGATCAAAGCTACAAAAGAAAAGGTTGATGGTCGTTCATCCCAGAACCCTGATAAGAAAAAACAGAGAAAACTGGAGAAAGATATTCTTACTGCTGAAGAGCGAATCGACACTCTGGAAAAAGAAAAATCTCTTCTGGAAAATGATATGGCAGATCCGGATTTTTATAGCTCCTCCCAAAGAGATACTATTTTAAAACGTTACGAAGAGATAAAGCCTGAAATTGAAAAAGTAATTTCTGACTGGGAAGCTCTCCAGTTGGAATTAGAAGAACTTAAGTTATGACAACCGGTACCAGAAGATTTTTTAACAAAATAATAGGCTATTCTCTAACCCATAGAAATTGAAAAGATAATTGAGTTTATCGAAAGAGATTAAGAATAAATTTTGCTTGCTTCTTTTTTCGGGATCCCTATACTCGTACTACGTCACAATATTATGAAAAGCATATATTTGTCTGTAAAAATGTCAGAGAAGATGGAAAAAGAGTTTCCTGTGGGACCCGGGCATCAGCAGAAATTGAGAAAAGGTAATATTGGCTTTTTGTAAATCTGTTGGATATATGATAATAATCTTATCTTTCTTTTGAACGATTAGATAATCAGTGTCATTGGTCATGGTTTTGTTATTTTGAATATTCTTATATTCTATTTTACCTTCACAGTGGCAGGTGGCTACCATGTCTCCGATTATCATAGTGTAAAACTTGGAAACAACTTTCCCGCTTATAGGAGAAAAAACCTCCTGTCCCGGAATACAGATAAAATCCACACCTTTATTCTTCCTGTTCCCATTTGTAGAATTATAAGAACCGGAACCAAAGGCATCGAAGAAACGCAGAATGTTTTTTAATATGTGGGTATTTACAAGTTCAGAAATATACAGTATTTTCGTATATAATGTTTTCATATAATATCCTTTTATATTAATTGAACATTTATTGTTCTTGAATAATTTCGTTTTTATCAAATTAGAAATCAAGCAAAAAAGAAAGATAAAGAATTCAGCTGGATTCCCAAAAGGAAAACATGCTCTGGAACTATTACTAATCCCTAATATCTAAATACTAATCATTAAACCGCTCGTTTGAGAGCATTGCATTTAGGGATTGGTGATTAGAGGTTGGGAATTAGTTACTTATCCCCAATACCTAATCCCTAAGTTTACCTATCCCCCTCATTCCCCCTTCCCTAATTCGTTCTCTCGCTTCGCTCATTCACAGGGCAGGGGGAGGTCTTATTTGGTGGACTTTACTTTCCGTTCAGCCGGACGCTGTGCTTCGGCTTACGCTCAGTACATCGCTTAGCAACCGCATCCGGCCGGGAAAAAAAGTTCCAAAAAGTATCCCAAAAGTCCAGTATCGGCTTCCCTTCTATAGAAATTTTTTGTTCCTTCTGTGCATTTTCAAACCCTTTATAGTAGGAGATCGTAAAATGAAACAGGAAGAATCAGAAAAGTCAGCGGGGCTTTTGCCTTTACATGTGGATATAGTATTTAAGATATTTTGCATAAAGAACCCCAAATTATTGATGAACTTACTCAATGCAGTCTTAGGCTTTGAAAAAGAAGAAAAGATAAAAGAGATAAAGATTTTGAACCCGGAAATCCCGGGAGATTTTCATGATGAAAAAATTTCCATACTGGATATACACGCGGTAAATGAAAAAAAAGAACATTTCAATGTAGAAATGCAAACCAGTTCCCAGAGCTTTTATGGAAAAAGAATCCTTTACTACTGGGCCAGGCTTTACACGACGCAAATAGATAAAGGGGAAGAATACGGTGATTTAAAGCCTGTGTATTCCATCTCGTTTTTAAACTTTCAAATGAAACAAACCAGAAATTTCCACTCCAGTTTCCGGCTACTGGAAAAAGACAGTCCTGAAATACACTTGACGAAGGACCTTGAAATTCATATAATAGAGCTACCCAGGTTCAAAGGGAATCTTGAAACCCTTGAGACAGAACTGGAAAACTGGGTATACCTTTTACGAGAAGCGGGACAGCTAAAGGAAAGAGAGATGAGCGATTTAAAAATCAAAAACCCTGTAATTCGAGAGGCTGTTGAAGCTCTTCAGGATATTTCTCTGGACAACAAGACCCGGAATTACTATGAAATGCGCCTGAAAGCCGCTCGTGATTACGAGGCCATGAAAGACTATGCGTATAAAGAGGGGAGGAAGAGCGGTTTTGAAGCAGGAATACAACAGGAGCGCCTTCTGGCAGAGAAAAAAATTGAGAGAGAACGAAAGCGAACCGAAAGAGCCGAGCATAAAAGTAAACTCAGGACTGCGATAAAAATGAAACGTGCAGGCTCTTCTCTTGATTTCATTTCAGAAATGACCGAACTCCCGAAGGCCTATTTGGAGAAATTTTTCAAAAAAGCTGTTAGGGATTAGGAGTTAGTGCTTAGTGGCTTTGCTTGGAGACTTGGATTTCCAAAAGGAAAACAAGCTATTACTAATCCCCAATACCTAAACACTAATCCCTAAAAGCAGGAAATCAAGTTTTACAAGTATTGGAAGCTTTGCTTCGACTCAGGCTTACGCCTTCGCTCAGCAATCGATAGTATAGACTTGAAAAAAAAGGGCGCCGCCCTGAGCAAGCGAAGCGCGCCGAAGGGTAGATTATTTATTTTATTTTCTGTTTTTCAAGGACTCCGGATTTCTTCTGTCATGCCAGACAGCAACTATCGAAATCAGGGTTTCTTTGAGAACATAGTAGAGGGAGAAAGGAAAACGCTTTAGTCTTGTTTTCTTCACAGTAGGAGATGCATTGCTATGCGTCTCTACAGTGCTCTCTCCCTTCTTTTTTCCCAGCTTTTCGGCTGTATCAAAAACCTCATTAGCAAATTCTAAACCCAAACCTTCTCTCTGTTTTTCATACCAGAGATAGGATTCCTCCAAATCCTTCTTGGCTTCCGGTTCAAACCGGTAAGTCTCTTCCTTCTTGTCTTCATTTTCCATGAGAAACCCCCTGAACATTAAAAGAAAGGTTCTCAGTTTTAAAACGCTGAAAGCTGATCGCTGACGGCTGAAAGCTAAACATGTAATGCCTCCAAATCCTTTTCCACTTCTTCCTTTGTAAAACCGGGGTGAGGGTTTTCTTCCATACGCTTTAAGCGAATGGACAGATCATGTTCTGTCCTTACAGGGATGGTAATGTCCTCGAAAACCACGACGACGGTGTAAGTTCCGGGTTCTATGGCCTCTGGTAGCCTGGCGGTCAGGGTTCCATCCTCGGCGACCGTGGCTTCTACTTCGTAGTGTTGCATATAGACTCCTTTTATTTTCCAAACCAAGCTTTCATCGACTTTCTCGGCCACTGAGTGAGTGCTGGCTTCTACCCTTCGGATGCTGAGTGAAATTTATTGCTTCTGCAATAAATTTAGTATCGAAGCACCGAAGTGACTTGACGGCATGACCGAAGAAGAGAAATGCTTGGGTTGGTGATATTTACAGCATAGGCAATCATCCCATGATTAGTCAACAAAATAATATCATAACATGATTGAATAATGGAAAAAAATCAGTATAACGAACTATTTTCTTATCTTGGCCTTTCTCAAAGAGCTTTTGCTAAAGAGTTTGAAATTCCCCAATCAACTTTAAGCGAAACGGTAAATGGCAGGATAAAGTCTCTACCTGTTGAGATTATCTACAGACTTAATAAAGAACATGGCATCAGTCTTGATTGGCTCGTCAGGGGTGAAGGTGAAATGTTCGATGTTGGAAGTAAAGATTCTCTAACAAAAGAAGAAACGGAACTTTTTCAGGAAGTTAGAAAAAATCCAAAACTAGTGGGTTTTCTGAAGGGTGTGATTGAGAATTTCAAAAAGGCTCTGTAAGTTTCCTGCGTCATTTTTTGTTTCCCGTTTGTTTTTATAATTGCATTTCAGGCTTATTGCTTATTTGCTATGATTTTGAAAGATTATAAGGTTATTTTTGATAATGATACAAAAACTATTCACAGAGTCTTTTTTTAGCAAAAACAATTATTTTAAAGATGAGTTAAAAATAGATGATATTAAGCTTAATGAGATGTATAAGCTTATTAATAACTGGCAAAAGCAATGTGAGACCTTTACTCGTGGTGTTGACAAAGAAACTGCTGACTCTTCTGAATTTATACGAGTTATATTTCATGAAATATTAGGTTATTCTGGAAAAGGCGAAGATAGTCAGAATTATCATTATGAAAGTGAATTCCCCATTGAAGGTGGTGGAAGTTCCGGAAAAAAAGGTTATTCCGATTTGGCTCTAGGCTATTTTACTAAGAAAAGAAGAGAACCTCAAGTTTTGGTGGAATTTAAAGATCAGGGCTCAGTGGATCTTGATCAAACTTCTTCAAGAAAAGATAAGCTTTCTCCTGTAGACCAGTGTTGGAAATACATGAATAATACCTCTTCTGCTTCCTGGGGAATTGTTACAAACTATAATGAAATCAGGCTTTACAATAAATCTCAAGGACAAAACAAATATGAGGTCTTTTATTTTATAGTTCCTGATGAATTTAAAGATAAACAGAATTCTTTATCTGATAAAAATGAATTATATAAATTTATAAGTCTTTTAAAGAAAGAGCATCTAATAGTTGAATCAGGAAAATCATTTACTGAGGAAATGTTAGAACTTCAAGGAAAAGAAGAAGAAAAAGTTCAGGATGAATTTTATAAGCAATACAAAAGTTTGAGAGCTGAAATCTTCTATACTCTGTTAGAGTTAAATCCTGAGTATCAGTTTGAAAAACCAAAAAGTTTTCTTTTAAAGTTGGTTCAAAAATTTTTAGATCGAATTATCTTTTGTTGGTTCTGTGAAGATTCCAGAGAAAGGTTAATTCCCAATAATGTTCTTTCCTCTGAAATCATTGGAAAGGAGATGAAAGATAAGTTCTATAACTCTAATGGTTTCAGTATTTATGGTAAAGTGAGAGACCTTTTCTATGCTATTAACGGAGGTCATGGCTATGGAATTGAAGAAGGTTATAATGGAGAGCTTTTTAAAGAAGATTCTGAGTTAGATAAACTAAAAATCCCAAATTTTCTTTTTGAAAAAATTGCTGATATTGGTCTACATTATGATTTTGGCAATGAAAATGAAGTTAATGTAAATATTCTCGGCCACATATTTGAACAAAGTATTTCTGATTTAGAAGAAATGCGTGTAAGCTTTCAAGAATTAGATCAGAATGCAGAACCTGCCGAAACACAACAGGTTTTAGAATTTATAAATAAACCATTAGAAAAATTAGTTCACAAGTCTATATCAGATAAATATGATATAACAAAATCAAAAAGGAAGAAAGAAGGTGTCTTTTATACTCCGGAATACATCACAAGATACATTGTTGAAAATACAGTAGGCACCTGGCTTAAAGAAAAATATAAAGAAGTGGAAAAAAAATATTCTCAAACAAAACGTAATAAAGAATTTAATATTCTTATGGACTACAGGGAAAATTATCTTTCAAAGATAAAAATATTAGATCCGGCCTGTGGTTCAGGTGCTTTCTTAAACGCTGCTTTTGATTATTTATGGAAAGAACATTTAAGAGTGGCTAATGCAATCAAAGAGTTAAACACAAAAAGTTCCGAGGGTTTCCTATTAGATTTATATTCTGTCAGTAAAACAATTCTTGAAAATAATTTGTATGGTGTTGATCTCAATCAAGAATCTGTTGAAATCACAAAGCTTTCTCTCTGGCTAAAAACAGCATCTAAAAACAAAAAGCTTAATAACCTTGAAAACAATATCAAATGTGGCAATTCTTTAATTGATGATGAAAATGTTGCGGATGATTTAGCTTTTAGTTGGGAAAAAGAGTTTCCTAAAATTATTTTTCCTGATAAAACTAAATTAGAAAGTTATTATGATTCTGATTTAGGAAACAAGCGAATGCCAACTTTAAAAGCATATTCTAAAAATATAAAAGATTCAATTAAAGAAAATAAATCTGGCTTTGATATTGTTATTGGTAATCCTCCCTGGGGTGCAGTACTTAATAAAAAGGAGAAAGCATTTTTAAAAAAATATAAGATTAATGATCGATCATTAAACACAGCCTATCTATTTATAGGCCGAGCTCATGATCTGCTAAATAATAGCGGATATTTAGGATACATTATACCCAAAGGGTTAACTTATGTTCCTAACCTTAGTAATGTTAGAGAATTTATAAAACAGAATTTTAATGTATTAGAAATTATCGATACATCTGAATCCTTCCATCGATCTGGCGTTGATTTGGAGGCTATTATATTAATTTCAAACTATTCCAATGAGAAGAAAAATGTTTTTACTGGATTTTTTGATAATAATAAATTATACAAAAATAAAACTGATTATTCATTAGTAATAAGAAGGGATAAATATGGAATTTGGATAAACAATAATAACAAAAATATAATTTCGAAGATTCAGCAGAAGTCTATAAGACTAGAAAACATTTGTGTTTCACAAAGAGGAATAAACATAAATAAATATGTTTCAGAAAAAAAATCTTCATTCGTTGTTATCGGTGGAGCACCTATATTTCGGTATTATATCGATCATCTCACTTACGCAGAGCAAAAATACATCTCAAATGATTTTTCCTGGCAGTTGAAGAAGAAGATTATACTTCAAGAAATTGTAGGTAGAGTAGGAAAACCGTTGTTTGGTAATTATCGAAAGATCGTATTAAATGCAACTATAGATAATGAAGGTACTTATTATACATTAGATACAGTAGTTAATTTATACGACTTTAAGACAGATTACAGTATCGAATATGTTTTAGCTATATTAAATTCGAAGTTGATTTCTTATTATTTTCATATTTATAATTGTGCATTTTCACAAATTACTTTACACAGTGGAAATGAAAATGCTAGATCGATTCCGATCCTCATTTTAGAAGAAGGGCTTCAGAAAAAATTCATAAAAAATGTTAATACTTTATTACTAAATAATGAAAAACTGAAAAACCTAAAATACGATTTTATTGAACTTTTACTATCTGATTTTCAGTCTTTAGAAGTTAATATTAAGTCGAATTTAAACCAATGGTATCTTCTCGATTGGAAAGAATTTGTAGCAGAGTTAAAAAAGAAAAAGATAACTATGACAGACGATCAAGAGATAAAGTGGTTTAAGAGGTTTAAGCAGTTTAAAGAAGAAGCTCTCAAAATAAAAGAAATCATCGATACCACTGATGCTGAGATTGACCTTATGGTCTACAAACTCTACGAACTCACACATGATGAAGTAAAAATCGTTGACCCCGAATTTGCTATGAGTCAGAAAGCCTATAATGAGTATAAGATACCGGAGGAGTGATTGGGGGTGATATTAGTATGAGTGAAAATGATTATGTAAATATTAAATTGGAGACTTAGATGAAAATAGAAGAAAAACTAAAATTACTACCGGAAGATTTGAATAAAGAAATCTATTCAATGATAGATGTACTTGTCCATAATTATACAGTGGAAAAAGAAGTCAAAAACTTTGAGCAAGAACAATTTCTGATAAAAAAAAATAATATTATAAAGAGTATCCTTTTAAATAACAACCTTGAAGAATTAGACAAAATTGAAATAGCCCTAAACTCAAGTAATACACTCATGACAGACTGGGAAAGAGAAAAAATTGAAGAAGGTTTGCAAGATCTAGAAGCTGGAAGAGTTTATTCTCACAAAGCCGTAATGGAAGAGATAAGAGAGTTTCTCAAATGATTCAAGAAGTAATTTGGTTGGAAAAAGCAAAAAAAGATTTTAAGAAAACTGTTGAGTATGTAAAAGAAAATTGGGGTAACAGTTCTGCTGAGAAATTTACAGATAAAGTTGAAAAAGAAATTAATTTATTAAAAAGTATGCCCAAAATTCGAGCCATAATTGATGAAGAAAAAAATATACGAAGAAGTGTTATTGTAAAACAAATTTCTTTGTATTATATGGAAATTGAAATAGAGAAGAAGTTGATAATTATACGTTTACTTGATAATCGACAGGATCCGGGTAAAATTGGAAGAGCTCTGAATGTAGAGAGTCTTTATATAAATTAGTATGGAAAACAAAATAGAAAAATGCTTACATTGTGGAGTTGGAAACACACAAATAAAAACTGTAGAAAAAATCATTTATGCTCAATTTGCTATGAGTCAGAAAGCCTATAATGAGTATAAGATACCGGAGGAGTAAGAAGTTTGGAGAAATACAGTTTCGACAAATCATTTGAGATAAAGGGATTCTGGTATCTGCCTGAAATGAAAAAACCTTAAAAATAGATCATATTGTTATTGCTGCATGATACTCTGGATAGATGCACAACTGTCTCCTTCTCTAGCCGTATGGATTCAAGAGGAATTTCGGATAGAAACCTATTCTTTGAAATATATAGGTTTAAGGGATGCAAAAGATAGTGACTTTTTAGTTTTATTAAAAAAACTGCATTCTTCACCCAAAATAATTTTAGTTACAGTTGGAAATACATCTTCTGAAAGATAGGGAGAGGTAGAACACCAATCCCTGGTCAGGGATCGGCAAAGGTATACAACAGCAACTTATTAGATTATCATAACATTAGAAGAAGCAATCTCTTAACCCCACGTTTCAACGCGGGGTTCTGGGGATTATTACGAATCCCTAATATCTAATGCCGAAACACTAAAATATGTGCTTGCGACACACAAAAAATTAGATAATTACTCAGCGAAAAAAGACTCGCTTTTTGACTTTGGTGGAAAAACCTTTGAGTATGAAAATCTGGGGCTGGGGTAAATACCCTGTTATTACATCCAAAACTTTCGCTCCTCGAAGCGAAGAAGGTATAAGGACTCCTCTCGGTAAGGGTTTTAATGGCATACCGAGGGCTTTTGGAAGGAGCTACGGGGATAGTTCCCTTGCTGAAGAGAACATTAACACTTTCGGGATGGGGAAAATCCTGTCGTTTAATGAAGAAACCGGTCTACTGCACTGTCAGGCCGGTTTTAGCCTTGAGGATATCCTGGAATTTGCGGTTCCAAAAGGCTGGTTTTTACCCGTAACTCCGGGAACCAAACATGTCAGCCTGGGAGGAGCCATAGCCAGTGATGTGCACGGTAAGAATCATCACGTAGAAGGGTGCTTTAGTGAACATGTGAAAGAACTGAGGCTTATGCTGGCAGATGGAAGTGTCGCGCCCTGTTCTCCATCCGAACATCGTGAGCTATTTCTGGCAACCTGCGGGGGCATGGGTTTAACAGGTGTAATTCTGGATGCCAAAATCCAGCTAAAACCCATTAAAAGTTCTATGATTCAGGAGAATATATACAAGGCTCGAAACCTCGATGAGATACTGGATTTTTTTGAAACCTATGAATCGTTTACCTATTCAGTTGCCTGGATAGATTGTTTGAGTACAGGTAAGAAATTGGGCCGTTCTCTTTTAATGATAGGAGAACATGCAGAAGAAGGAGGACTTGATGTTCATCCGGATCCTAAATTAGTAGTTCCTTTTGAAATGCCCTCTTTTCTTTTGAATCGCCTGTCTATCAGTGCGTTCAATAACCTTTATTACAACAAAGTTCTAAAGAAAGTCACCAAGCATGTGGTTCATTATGAACCTTTTTTCTATCCTCTCGATGGAATTCGAAACTGGAATCGTATGTATGGAAAAAATGGCTTTACCCAATACCAGTTTGTTGTTCCCAAAAAAACCGGAAGAGAGAGTATGCGAAAAATCTTAGAAAGGATCGCTAAATCTAAGAAAGGTTCTTTTCTTGCCGTCTTGAAAGCATTTGGCAAGGGTAACGAGAACTATTTGTCCTTTCCGATGGAAGGCTATACCCTGGCTCTTGATTTTAAGTTAGAAAAAGGATTATTTCCTCTTCTGGACGAGTTAGATGAAATTGTTCTTGAATATGGGGGCAGGGTCTATTTGACAAAAGATGTACGTATGTCAGAACAGGTTTTTAAGGCTTCTTACCCGAACTGGAAAAAGTTTATGGAAATTCGCAAGAAGTTTTCTGCGGATAAAGCCTTTAACTCTCTGCAATCCAAACGTCTCGGGCTCTAAGGGTTACCCGACTTCTGTCCAAACTGCATTTTTCTAAGCCTTTATGATAGGACACAAAAGGGAATAAAAGAGGGTACAGAGGAAGGCAGAGACAGGGTCAAAAACTGTGAAAAGCGAGCCGAGCATAAAAAAGCACTAAAAACTGCAATCCATTAAAAAAAATAAACCTTTCCATTCAGGTGATTTCCACTGCTCGAACTCCCGGAAGACTATTTAGAGAGGTTTTTTATGCTTCGGACCCAGGTTTACACTTTTTATTAGGAATGTATTGACTTAAAAGATTTTATTTTCTACAGTACATACAGGATGGATAATAAAAAGAAATTACTCTGGAGTATTTTACTCGGTTTTATTCCCGTTGTTTATACCCTTTTTCTCTTCCTGAATGGTTCCCTCGACTCTATGGAAGACGGCATTATCGATAAGAAATTCAACCTGGTTAATCCGGGAAAACAAATTTCAGATAAAATCATTATCGTGGATATTGATGAATATTCTCTCGGTAAATTTGGGAATAATGAAAAATACGGTAGATGGCCCTGGAAGCGGAATGTTTACCCGGAAATTTTAACCTACATTGCTCTCGGTGGCCCAAAAATGATCCTTTTTGATATCATGTTTCCGGGTGAATCACCGGAAGATGACGACTTTGCCATGGTGAATGAGCAAATCCCTTTTATTTCCCATGCGGTATCTTTCATGAAGGAAGAAACCGATGTGCAGAAAGAAGAAGTAAATGCCATGCTTCGAAAAAAAGCCATTCAGGTGGAGGATATTGGCAATACAATTGAGAAATATCGAAAAGTAATCCCACCGGTAGGAAACATCGGCTATAAGGCTCCCCATTTACACAGTGTTACTTATAAATCAGATCCGGATGGAATTGCTCGGAAATATAAATATCTAATTAACTATGAAGATAAATATTATCCTTCTCTTGCCTTAAAAGCCATAGATGCACTAAAGCCAATTAAATCCTATTCTCACTCTAAAGACAAACTTGTCCTTAAGCATGAGAATGGAGAGACGACTGTAATTCCTCAGCACGACAGTAAATACAGGCTTTATTATTATCCCAAAAATGAAATCTACGATCCGTATAGCCTGAAAAAGATTTCTATTGGTTGGATTATTGAATCCCTTAGGGATCTGGAAGAAGGTAGAATTACCAGCTACGATGACCAGAAAATTCATCCAAAAGAATACAGAGACAAAATTATCATTCCAAAAAAGCTTCAGGGTAGACTACAAATCCCTGCTGAACTCAAAGGAGTTACCCTGATAGCAGAAGATCTGGAAGGTAAGATTCTCATGCCTCCGATGTTTAATGGTAAGATTATTTTACCTGAGAAATACCTTCGCTACGTAAACATCCCTAAAAATGATAAAGAACTAAGAGATGCGGTTTTTGTTCCGGAAGATATTATCTCTCCTGAAACCTTTAAAGATAAAATTGTTTTAATCGGAACCTCTGCAGCGGCTACTTATGATACGAAAACAATTCCTTACGGACAGATTCCCGGGGTTGTTATCCACGCCGTGGCAATTTCAAACGCTATTAAGAAAGATTTCATCCACATGATTTCTCCCTGGGTAACATTTTTCGTAGTTATCGTGATGACTTTCATTTCAGCAGTCCTTCTGGTAACCTCAAAAACTATCCTGAATCGTATCCTGATGCCATTTACCTTTATTGTAGGATACAACTTGATCAGTTTCTTTCTCTTTAAATACAATATGAACCTGAATCTTTCGATTTTCTCCATATCCTATCCCGTAACCTTTGCGGTATTTCTCGGATATATGATCCTTATTGAAGGAGCGGAGAAAAGAAAATATAGTAAGATTCTTGGAAACATGGTAGACCCGACAATTGTAAGTGAAGCTTTGAACGACCTCGAAACCCTGAAGAAAGGGGGAGAGATGGAAATTACCGCTTTCTTCTCCGATGTAGCGAGTTTCTCTACCATCAGTGAGCAGCTTTCTTCTGAGGATCTGGCAGCCCTTTTAAATGAATATCTATCTGCCATGACCATTATCCTCAAAGATAATCGGGGAACCCTGGATAAATACATCGGGGATGCGGTTGTAGGTATTTTTGGTGCTCCGATTGCTACTCAATCTCACTTTCTCGATGCTGCCAAAGCTACTCTCCAGATGCTGGAAAAACTGGAAGACTTGAAAAAATACTGGCAGGCCAATAACCTTTACTGTAAGGATGCCCAGAATATGAATATTCGTGTGGGTTTAAACACAGGCCTCGCAAAAGTAGGCTTCATGGGAACCGATACACTCGCTTCTTATACCATGATGGGTGATACGGTAAACCTGGCAGCAAGACTTGAGGCTGCGGGGAAAGACTACGGGGTAAGTACTCTCGTTAGTTCCATGACCCAGGAGAAGATTAAAGATCAAATTCTGACCCGTGAATTGGACGCTGTCGTGGTGAAAGGAAAAACTCTTCCGGTTCATATTTTTGAGATAGTAGGAATCCGGGGACAGGTTCCGGACAATCTGGTTCAGGCCACCGCTTTTTATGAAGAAGGCTTTCAGCTTTATTTAAACCGGGAATGGGATAAGGCCATTAAGAAATTCAAGGAAAGCTCTCAGGTAAAAGGAAAAAAAGATAAGTCCGCTGAAATGCTGATAGAGCGCTGTGAACTTTATATAGCCGATCCACCTCCGGAAAACTGGAATGGAGCTTTTGTTAGAACCCATAAGTAAAACGATTGGAGAAAGTAAGGTGAACTGCCTTACTTTCTTTTTATAAATATGCTGGAACAGGCAGCAATTATCTTTTTCATTTGTTGTTCGAGTTTTATCGGGCCGAGAACAGGAGTCTATGAAAATGAGTTGAACTATTGTCCTCCCACACCTAATTGCGTATCTTCCCAGAGTTGGAAATGGAATTATATACATAATATCCGTCCCTATACTTATAAGGATCTCAATCGAGAAGAAGCCTTTCAGAAGTTAAAAACCTTATTAGATAGTAAGGAAAATGTGCATCTGGCGGAAGTTCAGGAAGGGAAATATATAAAAACCTATTATTTTACAAAGGTTTTTCGGTTTCCGGATAAGGTAGAGTTTTTATTTGATGAATCCAAACCGGAAGTACAGGTTCGCTCGGCTTCGGTTTTTGGAATCTGGGATATTTTCCACAACCGGATTCGCATTGAATATATCCGTCGTGAGCTGGGCTGGGAATAAGTTCATGACCGGCATTCACCGGCCATGAGAAAAGAAATTACATCCCTATTGCAGCACCACTATCCACTCTCAGAGCGGTTCCGGTAACACATTTAGAATCATCACTTAAGAAGAAACGTACTGCATTTGCAATATCTTTTGGAGTTACATGGTAAGCCAGAGCTTTTACCTTATCCAGTTCAGCCTGAACAGCCTCCGGCAGTGCATCGGTTAACTCAGTTTTTACGTAACCGGGACAAACCGCATTTACTAATACACCACGACTGGCAAATTCACGAGCGGTTACTTTTGTAAAACCGATTAAACCTGCTTTAGCGGAAGCATAGTTTGCCTGTCCGGCAGAACCAACGAGACCCGCAATAGAGGATATATTCACAATTCTTCCGGAAGGAGCTTTCATGATTAATTTACTGGCTGCTTTTGTCATAAGGAAGGGCCCCTTCAGGTTTACATCAACTACCAGATCCCACATGTCTTCCGACATACGGAGTAAAAGAGTATCACGAACTAAACCGGCATTGTTTACCAGAAAATCAATCCTTCCGAACTGATCTTTCGCGATTTTTGCTACGTTCTCACACTGCTCTGCATTGGTAACATTGGCTGCTACACCAATAGCCTTCACACCGTAAGCATCCGCTACTTCTTTCGCTGCTGCATCACAGGCTGCCTGGTCAAGGTCAACCATGATGAGAGTTCCGCCACCTTCTGCAATCCTGTTACAAATGGCTCTTCCGAGGCCTCTGGGAGATGCTGTACCGGTTACTATCGCTACTTTGCCTTCAAATTCCTTTACCATAAAATCCTCTGTTATTGATATATTCTGTCTGCTAACTTAAAGCAGAAGGATGATTTATATGTAATTACACATATTAAGCCTTAAACCCTTTTTAAGATAGCCTGTAAAATTATAAACTTTTTTTTACTGAAAAATCTTTCTTAATGCCTATCTGAAAACGTGATTTTAATCAGACTTCAATTACCTTCTAAAAATCCTTTCTAAAACTCTTTTTTAATTGATTCCCTTATATTAATCAAATATAAATGTATTTACTCAAAATATTTCAGATGGATCCGGTCACAAGAGAAAATAAAATACAGATTCCCTACCAGCCAGAAGTCTCCGTTCGTCGTATTCTCAGGATTTTAAACCTTTTTCGTAAAAAGAGCGAGGGATATTCTATCGAAAACCTTTTAGGAGATGTTTTAAATAAAAGTATTATCGATAAAATGGTTAAGGATCAAAATTTTTGGATACCCCTGGAAGTAGAGGAGCAAATTATAAAAAAACTCTCTTCTATCAGGGATATTAGTGAAGAAGTTATACTGGCCGGTAAAGAGGTTTTTTTTGCAATTGTTTTTGAATTCTTACCTCCACATGATCAGGAAATAGAGTTATTAGAGCTTTTATATAGACTTCCCCTTATTTTTAATCGATATAATCGCCTGATTCAAATCATTCCCCATACCTCAATAAAAGAGCATCTACAATATACATTTTCCTCTACCGGCAATAAAAGAGAAAAATGGTATGACCTACTTTTCTTGTATGGAATTCTCGAAGCCTGTTTTTCTCTTTATACAGTAAAGGAATCTTCTTTTAGCCTTGTTGATCAAAGACAGGAATTTCCTTATCTCAAGCCCTATTTTCAAATACCTTCCGAGTATGCCGGAAGAAAAACCCTGATAGAGATCACCTGGCCTGAAAATATAAAGCGTGTTTCTCGAACTGACTTTTCTTATGAACCCATACAACAAACTATCAATAGAACATTTATTGTTTCTTCTGTAGATACCCTGGAAGAAAAAGAATCCTATTCTTTGATTGATGTACAAAAGTTAATAGAACAATCAGAAAAGCTATATCTGGAAAAGCGTGACCTCGAAGCGGCTGTGGAAGTCCTCAGTTTGTTAAAAAATGAATTAATGCTGAAACAGAAGTCTTTAACTAAAGATTTAAAAATGGCAAGAAATATTCAGATAGGAATCATTCCACAAAAAATTCCTGACTGGAGAGGAATTCAATTTGGTATTATGTTTAGGCCCATGCAGGAAGTGAGTGGGGATTATTACGATTATTTTAATTTTGAGAACAACCGCCTCGGTATTTTACTGAGTGATGTTTCCGGCCATGGAATCCCGGCTGCATTTATAACAGCTATATCTAAATTACTATTTTCTAATAATAAACAGGATACTCCTTCCGAAATATTCGGGCATATAAATTATGAACTGATTGATCTCATTAAAAAGCAGGGTTATCTCACCTGCTTTTATGGTATTATCGATTCAAATTATGAAATCACCTACGCTCTTGCCGGTCACCCCGGTCCAATCTTATATCGTTATGAAACTGGTGAAATTTTAATGTTAGATGGAGAAGGAACCTATCTCGGTATTTTTGAAGAAGCAAGAGAATTTTATAAAGATTATAAATTAAAGTTGGAGCCGGGCGATAAAATATTCGTATATACAGATGGAATGTTGGAAGGCAAAAGTGATACGGGAAAAGAATTTGATCTGGAAGTATTAAAAGAAACTATTCTAAAAACACGTGACCTGGATGTAAAAAAGACTACTGAATTTATTGAAACAGAATATCGCAATTTTTGTAGAGGTACCGATCAAAGTGATGACGTTACTCTGCTGGTTTTTGGTTTAAGTCTGGATATGCATCGTCTCGAAGAATACATTACCCTTGCGGAAGATTATGCCTTTGATTCCAATTACAAGAATGCCTGTGAATTATTAGAAGAAGCTTATAGTTTATTCCCTAATGATTCATCAATTCTTTTAATGCTCGGAAACTATTATACAAGAAGACGTATGTTTGATGAAGCTGTGCATTACATCGAAGATTATAATAAAATAAAAAAGAAAAATCCAAGATCTTACCTTTTATTAGCATACTGTCATTACAAAAGAAAGGATTATCAAAAAGCCGAGATTGACCTTTATCGATCTATTTCCTTAGATCCACAAAACCGAAGAGCTCTCAACTTATTATTCCTGGTTTCCGTTCGGGAAAATCTCATCTCAAAAGCAAAAAACATTCTGGAAAAAATAAAGCTTCTGTATCCGGATAAAAAACTAACTCAGCGTTTTGAAAATTACATGAAGAATAAATAAAACCTGCGTTTTTTAGATTATATGTTATTATCAGAATATTTGAAAAATTTCATAAGACCCTTTATTTATCTTGTTGTTCTTTTGTTAGTGGGTACATCCGGTTATCGAATCATAGAAAAGTGGAATACAATTGATTCTCTCTATATGACGGTAATTACAATCACGACAGTTGGGTTTGGAGAAATTCATCCCATGTCCAATTCAGGAAGGCTTTTTACTATTGGACTTTTAATTGGAGGCGTGGGATTTTACGGGGTTGTGGCTAATAGTTTAATTAAAAATTTTATCGAAATAAAATTCAAAGATATGGTTGCGAGCTTGAAAATGAAAGCTAAAGTCGAAAACATGAAAGACCATTATGTAATATGTGGTGGTGGACGAATGGCTGTTGCTGTTGGGAAAGAATTGGAACGTTCCCGGAAAAAGTTTGTCTTTATTGAAAATAACCCGGATGCACCCGTAATGGAAAAGGAAGGAGACTGGCCGATTATAAAAAAAGATGCACTACTGGACGAAACCCTTGAAGAAGCCAGGATAGAATACGCAGTAGGACTCGCCGCTGTTTTGCAATCTGATTCTGATAATTTGTATGTTGTGCTGTCGGCAAGAAGATTTAATCCGAATCTATATATCGTTACTCGAATTTCTTTTGAATCTACCCAATCAAAAATGTTACAAGCCGGGGCAAACAAAGTGGTATCTCCTTATGTAATGGGTGGAAGGCAAATTGCCCGAAGTTTTATTAGTCCCGAAGTCAGTGAATTTTTAGAAATCTTTATGGATAAAGCCAGTATTGACTTTGAATTTAAACTGCATGAAATTACAGAAGGAGATCCAAATTTAAATCGTAAGATCCGAGAAGCAAATTACCGGAACGAAGGATTTATGGTAATTAGTATTCGCACAAAAGAACAAAATATGATCTTTGCTCCTGATGCTGAATTTGTTCTGGCAAAAGGTTCTGAAGTTTTACTTTTAGGCAGGGTATCCGTTGAAGATTCTAATTAGGTGTTTTTTATTTACTCTGATTCTTTCTTCCTATATATATCCAAAACCAAATCATTTTAAGGACATCGTAAAAGTAATAGAAGGAAAAGATAAAGGCTCAAGTCAAGAACTTTTAGCTTTGGCGGAAAACATAATCAAGAAAGCCAGTTATGATGAACATACAGAAAAATTTCATAAATACCTATCTAATAGTATTGAACGCTTTGAGTTCAAAGACCTGTATGAATCGGAATACCTTTCCGATAAAGGAAGTGGATTTCGGGGTGTAAGTTATAAGGGAAAAAATAAAAATTCAGGTTATCATATTGGAATTATTCAAGGAAATATTGAAACCGTAAGCCTTGACAGCAAAGGAGATTTTGTAGCCGAATTTTTATTACGTAGAAATAAAAAAGTTTCAACGAAATCAAAAAGCTATTCGAATTCAGAATCCTATACAGGAAAAATTTCTTCAAAAATGAACTCCGGTAAAGCTTCACACCGACAGGCTCTTCTATTGGCAGAAGCTTTACTTACTGTACTTAGTTCTTCGAATATTTCAGAATTACTTTATCCGAAAGTACGAAGACTGTTTTCTAATTTAAAAGATGAAAATTCCATCCGAATCCTTGGAGATTTTGAAAACTCATATTCAAATCTTTCTTCTTTCTTGAATCAATATGTAAGTTTAAAAAGTCTACTTTTTACAGGACCTGAAAAAAGTACCGGGATTAATATAAAAGGTAATTTACGTTTACCTTTTATACGTAGAGACTTTCCTTATATGGGGGATTATCTGGATGATCTTGAAAGTTTAGGTTCTGTACATATAACTCTCTATAACCAACAAAGACATAAACTTCTTAGTTTCAGTCTTTTTAGTGAAAACCTCGAATTTAATTGTAGGCTTTATACCCTGGAAGGTAAAGTAATACCTTTCAGTAAAACGAAACTTTATTTGGCTGAAGCCTTTCTTCCTACTCAACTGAAGCAATATGTATTTCAAATACATATTTCATTTCAAATCAATGTATACGGACTTTATTTCAAGAATAATAAAGTTCTTGTGAATGCAAATTTTTCAGATAAGTCAGAAAACGGAAAACTCTCTTTTAAATTGCAGAATATTGCTCCGACTCAAGTAAGTGGTGGATTTTCACACATAGTTCCTGCCTGGTTAATTGATATGTTTATACCCGGTAATATAGAAGAACTAATTCAACATTTCACAGAAACAATGGTAAGAGCAAATTCGGGTACAGGAAGTTTTGTTCATTTAGGTTTTACTAAAAAAGACTCTTTCCTCTTTAGAATACAGGCAGAGAGTGAATTCTTAAATAATTTCTTGGTACGTTTTGGATTAAAAGTATGGAACTATAGAATCTTACCTTATGAAGAAGCCAGAGATGATATTCGAAAATTCTTACAAACTGGAATTCATTTCTTGATGAAGGATCTCCGGTAGACAGTAAGTTTTATCTACTGCCTACCCCAATAATTTATAAATAAACCAACCTGAGATAATATAATTCCTCGCCTTTGGTAAATACTTCCACCTGTGGTTTTGGAAAAGTCTTTTTATCATATATCTCATAGCTGCCGGGAACTATAGGTCCATTATCTTTATACTCCTTTTTAGCTTCCCTTTCCAGCTCTTTTAGAATTACAAAATAAATGGTTTCCCCGGTTGCAAGATTAATTCCAGCAACTACAGCATTTTCTTTGTCCATGTAAATGATTCTGGTTCTTGTGTCCTGTAAAGGATCTGTCTTAAAAATATATTGTTTTACTGTTTCGAGATCAGGAGTGGTAGTTTTTAGTTGGAATAGAGAGCTTACAAGACCCTGCTTTATAAGCTCAGGTTTTACATTAATCAGAGAACGCTTATTTTTTTGAATCATAGCCTTCTTCGATTCGAATTCTCCTTTTTTCCCCTCATACTCCCCTTTTTTTGACTCATACATTTCCATAGCACGCTTTTTTAATTCCGGATTTTCTTTAATTTGCTTATTTACGGCGTCACAGGAGATAAGAAAGATTAGTGGTAATGTGAATAAAAGATATTTCATAAAGTTTCCTCAGGACACAGGCTATTCTCAGAGGAGATTTTTGTCACTTCGAAACTGTTTTTCAGTTTTTTTAAAAGAAAGATTTACTCCAAACCTTATTTATCGATAATAATACTATGGATGGATCCAAACATAAACCCCTGCTAAACCGTTCTGAGCTAAAACAGATTAAGCGCTCCCGTTTGCGCGTCGGGGGAAAGAAAATTGTTACGGATGATGTAAACAAATTAAAATCTCTGAAAGTTCAGCCTGAACTGAGTGAAATTGAAGCTCTGCAATACTATAAGGAGCCTATATGGATTGAGTATTATATTCCGAAGGAATCTCGCTTTGCCCTGGAAACCAAATTCATGTATATTTTTTTACCTCCTATTGAACCTCGTAAAGATAGAGACAAATTCTTAAAAGATGCCATAAAATCCGGTTCTTTTATGGATATTTTAAAGCTCAGCAAGAGTAATCCGGATATGCAGGAGGAATTTGCGAAGTCATATCAAAACTTTATGTCTATCTTAAAAACTATCTCAGATTCGGTAATGCAATTTATTGTCACAGACAACTATGAGCACCTAAAGATTCCCTTATACTTAACAGAAACGATGATGCAATACGAACCAACCGTTGCCAGTCTTGAATATTTTGGAGATTATGCTACTTATAATTTGAACTGGCTTATTAAAAAATTAAACTTTGGTAAAATTGCATTTTCCCTTGAAGATAAAACGATTTCTTTTTTAATCAAACGCAGAAACGCTTTTTGGGAAGAGAAAGAAAAAGAAATGGACGAAGACTTTGAAATTTTATCCGCGCTTTTTTACGAGCAGGCTTATCCCCATCGTGGTGCTGAAGAATTAGAAGAACATGATTTTCTTCTTGATTAACTCTTTTTATATATAATACTATACATGAATTTTCGAGATCATTAAGCTGGTCTTATATAAGCTTACAAAAATGAGATCATTAAATCAGATAAAAGATTTATTTCAGATTCCTTTCTCCAAAAGTGGATCTGAAAAAGAAAGAAAAAGAGTATTACTCCAAATTTCTCTCTTTTTTCTCCTCGCTGTAATGTCCTTACTTAACCTTTCTGACTGGCTTGGATATCCAAATACACCGGTTTCATCCCTAATCATAAATGGACTCAGCCTAATCTTTTTCACAATATTATTCCTAATCAACAAAAAAAAATACAATCCTTTAATTTCCTTTTTTATTATCACCATTTTTCAGGCCTTAGCTATTTATGAAGTATTTCTTGATAAGCCTTTTATTGAAATCCTATTTTCAAATGCTCTTATTACTCTAACAATTATTTCACTGGTAACATTATTATATAATCCCAAGTTTTTATTTGTTATTATTTTTGCTCTTATGGAATTAATAGCATTTATGATATTACCTTCTTTTTTTCAAAACAAAGGAGAACAAGGGAAAGCAGTTCCGTATGCTATTGTTGTATTTTACATAATGCTTATAATCCTGATTACCGGAAAATATTATAATAAACGTTTAGGAGAAATACATAAAAGTAATCGTAAGTTAAAAATATTAAAAGAAGAAGCAGTAATGGCTTCCCGGTTTAAAAGTGAATTTTTAGCCAATATGAGTCATGAATTAAGAACTCCTATGAATGCAATTATCGGCATGATCAACCTTGTAAGACTCAATGAAGACACGGATGAACATAAAAATTATCTCGATATAATAAATGATTCTTCAGAATATTTACTTTCTCTAATAAATGATATTCTGGATATTTCCAAGATTGAAGCCGGATATTTCAAACTTAACAATTCAGTTTTCCCCCTTTCTGAATTAATAACTTCCGTTGAAAGTATGTTTAAATATCTGGCGTATGATAAGTCCCTGGAATTATTGGTTAGCCTTGACAAAAAACTACCTATTTACATTTTCTCTGATATGAATCGCATAAAACAAGTTCTTTTTAATTTGATAAGCAATGCAGTAAAATTTACAGGCAAAGGCAGTATTCAATTAAATGTTAATTTATTATCTTCTTCCGGAGACACTCTTTCTATAGAATTTCAGGTCTCCGATACCGGAATCGGAATAAAACAGGAAGAGATTCCTAAGCTATTTCAACGTTTTTATCAAACAGATTCATCAAAAAAAATAGGAAACAGTTCTGGTTTAGGACTTTATATATGCAAAAAAATCATTTCATTGATGGGAGGAAATATCTCTGTAAAAAGCAAATATGGCAAAGGAACAAAGGTAAGCTTTTCGATACTTAGTTCTTTAATAGAAGATAAATCAATTCCCAAAGAAGTAGAAAAAGAGACAAATTTTGAACTACCTTCAGAAATGAAAATTTTACTTGTTGAAGACAATTTAATAAATTTAAAAATCTTGGAAAAATTGATTAAAACAATAAAACTTGAAGCAGAAACTGCAAGCAATGGAAAGGAGTGCATTGAAAAACTTAGCACCTATAAAGCTGATATTATCTTTATGGATCTTGATATGCCGATAATGGATGGAATTGAGGCGACACAATTCATTCGTAAAAGTAGTTTTGAATATAAGGATATACCAATTATTGCGTTATCCGCACATGCACTACCAGAAATAATCGATGAATGTAAAAAAAACGGAATGAATGATTTTATTTCAAAACCAATAAATATAGATAAAATATATAACATTCTTTCAAAATACTCTAAATAAACTGTCTTCCACTTAACTTCTTTTGTAAAAATTTTTCTATTCGTTTATAATCAAGCTTAGAATCTTTTAACAAAGGTATATAAGATATATAATATATCTTAGTGGGTTTTAAATAATTTGGAAAATTATTTTCTATTATCGCTATAAAACTACTTTTGGGAATTCCCGGGCGTTTTATAATTAGATAAAGTTCCTCTTTATAGAATAAACATATTGGTTTTTCTTTTATATTAAAATCTTTATAGTATAGAATTTCCAGCTCATCGAGATGAATCCTTTTTCCTTTTATCTTAACCAGTCGATCCAGCCTTCCTTTATACCTCATTCCATCCGGACTTAACTCAACCCAATCTCCCATTTCATAGAACTGATCCTCATCTTGAATACAAATTTGTTTTTCTCCTCTTTGTGAATATTCCGAAACATAAGAACTCTTCACACATAAATTCCCGGTGTATTTACGACTTAGCTTTACTTTTGGAAAAGGAATAAAAGAATCATGTAAAGCAGTTCTTCTATATGCGATCCCTCCGGTCTCAGTAGAACCATAAATTTCGAATACTGAAACCCTGGGTTTAGATTCATAATATTTTGCTATGTCCGGGTTTAATACGGATGCTGAAGATATTATATTATTCGCATATACTTCATTTCTTTGCCACTCACCTGTTTTTTTAAAAGCTTCTAAAACCGGAGCTGAACTTATCCAGAAATCATAACCTTTTGACAGTTCCTTTAAAGCAGAAGACAAACTTCCTGCACTCACAACTTCTTTAGCATATAATTGAGGGAGTAAGTAAGCCCATAGAAAACCATAAATGTGGCAGGTCGTTATTGAAGAAAGGAAACGAGAACTTGAGTTTACAGCAAATAAGTCCTTCAATACGTCAACTTCTGATAATAAATTATTGGAAGATTTCCATATTATATTTGGCTTTCCTTCTGTACCGGAGGTCATAAAACCAAGGTACTCAGCCAGGTAAGTTGTTCTCTCTTTAGAAAAATTCCGTTCTGTAATATACTGAAACCCGGGAATAATTCTGATTTTTTCCAATAAGCTTTCTCTTACAAATACAAATTTATTTGTAGAACTTAAATTATCAAGCTGTGCATGTAGACCGGGATCCACTAAAATTGGTCGAGTTGAGGAACTTATGAGGGGTAATAAAAGACCATCTGAAAAAAATTGATTATCAGCAAGGATTAGAAGTTCTGTATATTTCTTTTCAAGAGACAGTTGGCTATAGGAAGACTGTCTTAAAGAAAGTTTTTCAAATAATTCTTTCATACATCATTTATTTTTCTTTGAAAATTTCTTCCCATTCTTCTTCTTTAAATCCAATTAAACCAAAATCTTTTCCTAAAACAAAAGGACGCTTTATTAAATTTCCATTCGAAGACAGAAGATTAATTTGCTCTTCGATGGACATCTCTTTCAATTTATCTTTTAATTTTAGTTCTTTATAATCGCTTCCGGATGTGTTAAATAAGCGCCTGGAATCTCCTCCGAGATATTTTAACATCTTCTTTATTTCCGTTTTACTTGGAGGGTTTTCTCGGATAGGAATGCTTTTAAATAAAATACCTTTTTCATTTAAGTATTTTAATGCTTTACGGCAGGTTCCACATTTATTATATTCATATACTCTTAAATTCATGGATTTCTCCTAATAATAATTATTTCTATAATGAGATATTTTTAGGAATAGTAAAATAGAAAGTACTTCCTTTATTTTCTTCACTTTCTACCCAAATTTTTCCACCATGTCGATTTACAAACTCTGCACATAAAATCAAGCCAAGACCACTTCCACTTTCTCTTTCCGTTCCGTGCTGTTTCACGCTTTCTCCGAGTTTAAATAATTTATTTATAATTTCTGCCGACATTCCTACTCCACGATCCTGTATATAAAAAAGAAATTCTGATGAATCCTCTTTCAATCCCAAAAAAACCAGTCCATTTCGATAGCTAAACTTAATAGCATTTACAATAAGGTTTCTAAGAATTAATAGTAACATATTCTTATCCACTACTATTCTTAAATCTATAGGATCAGTAAACTCAATTTGAATTTCTTTGCTTGAAGCAAAACTTCCTATCTCATCTTTTATTTTTTTAAAAAGCTTCTTCAATTCAACATTTTCGGGATAAAATTGAATTTCACCAGACTGGGCCCTGGCCCACTCTAAAAGATTTTCAAGCAGTCTATAGTTTTGACCTGAAGAACGATGTAACATTTCAATATAACGCTTAAAATCTGTTCTTTCGAGATTATCAATTTTTTTAAGCAAAGCTTCAGTAAGACTTATTTGGCCTGCTATAGGATTTTTAAGATCATGAGCAATAATGGAGAAAAAACGATCTTTCGTTTTATTTAATTTCTGTAATGCTTTTTTACTTTCCTGCAAAGCTATATGGGTTTTAATCCTTGCATTTAATTCTTCAAACTTAAAGGGTTTCAACACGTAATCTGCTCCACCCAATTCAAAACCTTTCACTACATCCTCTGTCTCTGTTTTCGCTGTAAGAAATATAATAGGAATCTCTCTTGTTGAAGGAGCTTCTTTAAGTTTTTTGCAAATACTATAGCCATCTATATCAGGAAGCATGATGTCGAGAAGGATTAAGTCAGGCTTCGATATAGCTATTGATTCAAGAGCCCGAGTACCGGATTCGGCAATAGAAATTCGATATTCATTAGAAAGCAAAGTTGCTAACAATTGAATATTTTGAGGTATATCATCGACTATAAGTACCGTATACATTATAAATCCTCCTTATTTTCTGTTTTTTTAAATTCTTCTAAAATCTGCTCTAAAAATGCAGGATAGGCAGCAATACCGGAGCGTATTTTTTCCATATTAAAACTTTCAAGGCCCTGTTCCAGTGCTTTTACATAATTCTCCAGCATGGAACAACTATTTTTATTTAGTAATAAACTTAACTCCCTTATAAAGGATTGAATTTCATCTAAATATAAGACTTTACTTAAATTCTCCCAGTTTTCTCTTTTGATCCTTTCAAGCTCCCGGTATAAATCATCCCTACTATTCATTGCTCTTAAAGTAGGAGTATCATATAAGACCATTAAGTTCTCCTTAGACTCTTTATAGGGTAAATATTTCTGTAATTCTTGTAAAAAAATCGCCTTAGAAATCGGTTTGAACAATATTGAATTAAACATTTGATTTTTCTTTCTTTCTGAAAGGTTCATCACCGATGCGGTAATTCCTATTATAGGTCTTTGATTCCATTCTGGAGATTTTCGAAGAAGATGTGCTAATTCATATCCACTCATTTCAGGCATAACCAGATCTAAAATAATAATATCCGGATTATAATTTTCTAAGGTTTTTAAAGCTTCTTTTCCATTAGCTGCTTCCATGATAGAAACATCTTGTTCTTCCAAATAAGATTTGATAAGTTCTCGATTGCTGGAAATATCATCGACAAGTAATATACGAAAAGGATCAAAATAGATGTTGTCAGTCTCAATGTCCTGTCTCTCTAAGAGAAGGGTCATGGATTTTTTTACTTCATGAAGAACTACATGAAATGAACTACCTTCACCGGGAACACTTTCTAATTCAATAACTCCCTTCATCATCTTTACCAGCTTATTACTGATAGCTAAACCAAGTCCGGTTCCTCCATATTTTAATGAAGTTCCTTTTACCTGACTAAAATCTTCGAAAATATTAGTCTGCTCTTCTATAGGAATACCGATACCTGTATCGATTACCGATATTCTTAAGCTGAAGAAATCACTCACAGCTTTGTTCTCTAATATTTCAACTTGCAGCATTACTCTTCCTTTATGTGTAAACTTATATGCGTTACCAATTAGATTGAGTAATATTTGACGAATGCGAACTTCATCGAGGTAAATACTCTCAGGAAGTTCAGGAGAAATATCAGATTCAAAAATAATTCCTTTGGCTATGAACTTGTCTTTAAAAATATTTTCGATTTCCTGGATGATATTTCTTAAAGAGACAGGACTCGGATGTAATTCTAATTTCCCTGATTCTACCTTGGATAAATCTAAAATGTCATTAATTAAAGTTAGTAAGGTTTTACCGCTGGATGAAATATTTTTTAAATAAGGAAGTAAATCTTGATCTTTAAGTCTTGAGCCCAATACTTCTGTAAAGCCTAATATAGAGTTCATAGGAGTCCTGATTTCATGGCTCATATTAGCTAAGAATTCACTTTTTGCACGATTGGCCAATTCTGCGGTTTCCTTAGCCTTTTTCAAGATCTCTTCAGCTTTAACCCTATCCGAAATATCAAGTACAGAGGTAACTTTATAACGTTTTTTATCCTCCGTTTCATAAATAGAAGCTGTTACGAAAACATCAATTAACCTACCATCTTTATGCAAAACCTTCCATTCAGCCGGCATTTCCGGCTTTCCACTTAGAAAATCATTATATAAGAGCCAGGTATTATAGCGATTTTCTTCAGGAACAATTTTTAAAAAACTTTCCCCTAATAATTCTTCTTCCGAATATCCATATAATTCACAATAAGCACGATTTACCTGGAAAAAAATTCCGTTCTCATCTGTCAAACAAACCCCAACTTTGATAGTATTATACACTGCACCTTTCAGGGCCTCGCTTTCCTGTAGGGCAATCTCTGTATTTTTCCTTTCTGTAATATCATAAATAATTCCCAACATAAATGTGTAATTTCCTATGCCGGGAGTTACCAAATTTCCCTTACAGCTTACCCAGCGAAGCTTCCCGTCCTTTCTTATAATTCTATGTTCAATTAAATAGTCTGTTTTATTTTTAATAGAATCGTCTATAGTTTTTAATAACTTTTTCTTATCATCCACATACACGTAACTCAAATATTCTTCTAATGTTCCGGAAAAGCTTCCTGGTTGTAATCCAAATATCCGTTCAGTTCCTTCTGACCAAAAAACCTTTCCTTCATTTGAATTCCACTCCCAGACACCAATCTGTGCTGTTCTTTCAACCATGGAGAAACGGATATAAGAGCGTTTTAAATCTTCTTCGTACTTATGTTCTATTTCCTGAATTTTTTCCTCCTGCTTCTTTTTTTCTGTCTCATCCTGAATAAGCACAATAAAAAGCTTTTCAAACTCATTATATTTAATTTCTTTTATTATAAAGCGAAATGGGAATGTTTTACCACTTTTCTTTTGTCCGTATAAGGAAAGGATGTTGCTACCGGAGAATGTTTGATTTTTAAAATATTCTTCCATTTTTTCATGATAAAGAATAGAACTCTCTTTAGTCAGAAGTTTATCAAAAAAAATACCTACAAGTTCTTCCTCAGAATAACCAAATAGATCACAGGCTATAGAATTCGTAGAAAGAATGTGCTCATCAGGATCAAGACTCAAAATTGCATCAGGAGAAGTGTCCATCAACATATTTAAAGTTAAAAAACCTTTCTCCATGCTTTCTTTCATTTTTACATTTTCTGTAACATCCTGAACCAGAGAAATAAAGCCTATCTTTTCACCTGTAGAATCTAATATTAGAGTATGATTCCATTCGCAAATGATTATCTGTCCATCTTTACGTTTATTTCCATTTAAACTGTTGATGTACCTCGGAGTAGTTGAAACTTCCATTAAACTTGCAATGAATTTGTTTCGAGTATTTTCAGTTACAATAATATCTAACAATAGTTTACCAACGAGTTCTTCTTCCTTATAGCCGAAAATCTTTTCCGCTGCATAATTACAACGTAATATTCTCGTATCCGGATCCATCTCAATAATGCCTAAGGAATTATTATCAATAAAAGATCGTAATCTTCTATTCGATATGTATAATTCCTCTCTGGTCTGGTTTAATTCAAAATTTTCATTCTTTAGTTCATCCTTCATTATTGAAAGATCAAGATGAAGTTTGATTCTTGATTTTAATTCTAAAGAGGAAAAAGGTTTTCTTATGAAATCAACAGCCCCTGCATCAAATGCTTCAGCGATGATTGATTCAGAATCTTCAGATGTTAAAAAGATAAGAGGTAATCCGGGTTTTAATTCCAGTATACTTTTACAGACATCTATCCCGAAAGCATCAGGTAAGTTAAGATCTAACAAGACAAGATCAATTTTTCGAAAATGTAATTCTTCAATTGCTTTTTTTGCTGTCGAACATGTAATAATCTGAGCAGAACTTATCTCCAGACTTTGCTTGATCAATTCTTGAAAAATTGGTTCATCTTCAAGTACAAGAATTGTCGGAAACTTTTTTTTCATATAATTTTAAGGAAGAATGTCATCCTTATAGTTCAATATAATAATAACGATTTCCTCTCCATCGTATATAAGAACTAATAAATGGTATAGAAGTACTAACGGAATTTTTACGCTTTGCCAGGTTATCACCAGTAAAATGGACAAGGTTTTCAATATAATCAAAATGAAAGCAGCGAAAATCACTTTCATCTAATTGAACTATTAGAAGATTGCAATAAGGATTTCGTCTCTTCGCATTTTCTCTGTCTTTTCCAAAGTTACCACCAGGAAAAATATCATATATTTTTCCCCTAACTTCAACTTTCTTTTGGAAAACATCTACATTTCTTATAATCTTTCTTGGATAATTTTTTATAACAAAGTTTACAGAATCAAAATTAAAAAGTAAATACAGACTATTGTCTTTGTAGTCTATATCCTTATTTAAATAAGGTAATAAACCACCGGAAAGTTTTTCAATTCGGTTTTTTAAAGTCTCATCCAGAAATTCAATGCTATCGGATTGCTTTAAGCCATCAATCTTGTTGAAAATTTTATCAAAATCCAGACGATTATATTTCTTATCTTTAAACAAATCATCAATAAGAATCTTAAGTTTATTCACCTTTATTGTATAATAGGAAGAATCCAATTTTTTGGTAATTTCCTCCAACTTACCAAATATATCCTGAATTGAATTAAGAAGTTCATTCGCCTCGAACACATTCTTTTCTAATTCTTCAACCTTAACTTTTAATTCGTTCTTAAGGTCAAAAAAATATCTTGTGTCTTCTATAAAGGAGTCATCAAACATAAGCAAACCCTAATTAGCATGTTTCCGTAGTTTAACAGAATTAATGATTCCAACAGCTACCATCGACATGATAAGATGGGAGCCTCCATAACTCATAAAAGAAAGAGGTAAACCGGTAATTGGCAAAACTCCAATTACAATTCCAATATTAATAGCCATATGAAAAAAAATTAAAGCTACAATCCCGGCTGCGAGTAAAGAACCAAACCTATCTTTGCTTTCAAAGCTTATTTGTAAACCTCTCAGGGGAATTGCGAGCAAAAAGAAGAGTAATAGAGTTGAACCAATAAACCCGGTTTGTTCTGCCCAGGATGAGAAAATAAAATCTGTCCCGCTTTCCGGAACGTGCGGTACCTTTCCTTCCGTCATTTCCCCATAAAAAAAACCTTTCCCAAAAAATTGTCCGGAACCCACAGCAGCTTTAGAGGCTCGCAATTGATACGCGGCTCCCTGTTTGAATTGTTCGGGATTAATAAAAGCGGTCAGTCGAATCACCTGGTTTTCCCGGAAGGGAATGGTTTTATTCACCGTAACAGCCATAAGAATGCTGATTCCAAAAACTCCGAAAATGACATAATATTTCCGAAGCGTTTTTCCTCCTCGAGAATAACGCAAAAGTAGAAGAAGCAAGCTGAATATAAGAAGAAGTCCGCCCAGACCCAACATCAGGGAATTATTGGAAAAGAATTGAAAAAACATGTTCGTATTCTCTTCAATAACTTTATCTACTACTTCTCTTAAGGCGAGAAAATTTTCTTCCTTTCCCAGATCAGGCATATTAGGAGGAATACCTTTTTTTCCATCTAATATCAACCATATTTTTCCACCTAACTGGTTTACGTATCCTAAAATTTCTGTTTTTCCGGCTTTAGACAATCCACGAATAATATGGGGAAGAAGGGTTAACTTCACAAATTCCATATACATAGGAATACAGAGGGAAATTCCTCCCAGGATAATGAGGGAAAAGATATGCATCATATCGGCTCCACCCAGAAATAGCATAGCCAGGAGCATGGGCAAAAATGAAACAGCCGTTCCAAAGTCAGGCTGTAGAATAATAAATACCATAGGGATAATTACGATAATAAAAGGAATAATAAGAACCGTAATATTTCGAATTTCCTTCTCTCGTAATACTAAATATTGTCCGAGAAGAATTACAGTAGATAATTTGGCGAATTCACTGGTTTGAAAATTGACAGGTCCAATTTTTATCCAGGAACGGGCTCCCCGACCGGAAGGAAGATAGCCGATTCCGGGAATTAAGGTAAGAATCAATAAAACAATAGATATGAGATATATAGCGAGCGCGTAAGACCCGTAAAGCTGATAATTCACACGAGTCATAATGAACATAAAAACAAAACCAACAAAAAAATACATAAGCTGCTTATACCACCTTCCTGTGGCTTCAGCCAGATGTGCATCCTGAGTATAAAGAGTGAATATTCCGCAAAAAACGACTATTACTACAGAGAATACAAGAAAATAATCAATTCGATCCAGTCTTCTTTCCAACACTATTCTATTAACTCCTCATTAATCGCCTCTTCTACTTTTCGATCTTCTTTATTGTGAAAAGAACCCGGTGGAAAGGCGACACGGAAAATTTCTCTTGCAATAGGAGCTGCTCCTACCGCTCCTCCTACACCAAATTCAACAAAAACAGCAACAAGAACCTGCTCTTCAACCGGGGCATTGGAAGGAGCATACCCTATAAACCAGGCATGGTTTGAGGAAGAGGAACCTCGTCTTCGCGTCTGGGCTGTTCCCGTTTTCCCTGAGATTTCCGGTAGTCCCGGCTTATTTAAAATTGAAGAAGCTGTTCCCATTTTGACTACCATACGAAGCCCTTTTTTTACAGAAGCTATCGTCGATGCTTTCAGGGGAATGTCCCGAATAATTCTTGGATTGGTTCTATGGATGATTGTATCATTTTCCGGATCTCGAACTTCAGAAAGTACAAAGGGTTGGTAAATTTTACCATTATTTAATATAGCCATGTAAAACATAGCCATACCGATAGGCGTAACGGAAATGAAACCCTGACCTATAGAAAGGTTGATGGTGTCCCCATCAAACCATTTATTTCCGTATACTCTCTTTTTCCAATCACTGCTGGGCACAAAACCTTCAATTTCTCCCGGCAGATCAATATACGTTTTTTTATCCAGACCGAAAAGACGTGAATAAGTCAGTATTGGTTCCGAGCCCAGTTTATAACCAAGCTGATAAAAATAAACCGAGTTAGAATGCTGAATCGCCTGGATAAGATTTATCTCTCCATAATTTTTCTTGTCCCAGTTATAAAAAATTTGGTCAGGAACACTTCCGTATGTAGACTTAAGAGTAAAGCTCTTTCCGCAATAAAACCTGGAACCGGCATTAAAATCTATCTTATGATCACTTTCAAGAGCGGCCAGGGCTACAAGGGTTTTAAAAGTAGAAGCGGGAGGAAACTTCGATTGAAGTGCTATATTTAAAAAGCCTCCATATTTTATAATATCTTTATAATGTCGACTTCTTCGTTTCCGATTTTTCCCGGACAAAACATTCGGGTCATAGCCCGGGTTAGATACCATGGCTAACACTTCCCCTGTAGCCGGTTTTATTGCAATGACAGTTCCTCTATATCTTCTTAAGGCTTTATAAGCACTGAGTTGCATTTTTTTATCAATAGTCAGGACCAGGTTATTACCCATCTTTGCATCTTCGATGATTTTCTCATCTTCAACAAGTCCGATTGAATTCTTTTTCTGAATTCGAAACCCGTCGGATCCACGTAAAAAATTATCATATTGCTTCTCGAGACCGGCTTTTCCTATGAGTTGATAAGGCTTTATTTCGGGATTATTTAATTCTTTTTTTGTAGGTTTTCCCACATAGCCTGTAACATGGGCGAGAGCCGGCCCAAGATGATAAATTCGTCTGGGGGAGGAAACCAGGAGAATCTTTTTAGTAAGATTATCAAATACGGAAATTCTTTCGTGCTGTTCACGAGTTATGTCACGAAGAAGAATAATAGGCTTTCGAGAACGAATTCTTCTTGAGAATTTAGGTTCTGCTAAAATTCCTTTATAATAATCTCGTGGAATTCCCAGCACGGAATAAAAATACTCAACAAAACTTTTGATATTATTACGGTTATGTTTAAAAGTAGAAGAATTTACAATTACATCAAACGAAATAGAATTTGAAACAAGAGGAATGGATACTTCCTTGGAATGAAAATTTCTATCAAAAATAAGTCCTCTGGCTGCCGGTAAAGATTCACTTTTCCTAACAAACCTTTCTGCTTTCATAGAATATTCTGTACCATGAAGTACCTGAAGGTTAAACAATTGAGATACAAATACTATAAAAACAGCAATAACTAAAGCCATAAAAAAATATAACCTGCCTCGAAAGTTTTTTTCTAAGCGGTACTCGGTTGCAGAAGAAAAGCTCTGTCTACTCATTGCTTACCTCTGCCGATTCCATTCGATAGATCCAGGAAAGGGCGGAGAAAAATATAGGAGAAAGAATTGAATTAAAAAAAGCCGTTCCAAAAAATGCATAGTTCTTTTCATCTGCTTTAAAAAAGAAAATGTAAAGGGTAAAGGTAACACCTCTAACCAGCAGGGTCAATACAAACATAGTAATGGATATGGAAAGAAAATTTTCATTATAGGCATTGCGACCAAATTTTCCCATTAAATATCCAATAATTGAGTAGCTAAAGGTATGAAGACCTATCATGGAATGAATCACCGCCGTAGAATCTACTGCTCCCTGATCCAGGTCAGTTAAGAGTCCTCCAAAAAAACCCACCCAGAGTCCGGTTAAAGCACCTCTTCTGAGAGAAAAAAAGATCACAAAGATGAACATCAAATCAGGCTGAAAATGAAACGGAAGTTTATCGCTTAGATCCAGGTAAGGGGAGCGATTTAAAAAGTGCACAAGCAAAATCCCGGCACCAGTCATAATTTTTTCAATCATCATTCCTCGTTTCCGTCTTTTATAAGGAAATCATCTTCCTCATTCTCATCCTCGTAAGTTGATTTTTTCTTGTTCTTAGCCTGGACTTTATCTTCTTTCCCTTGCTTTTCTGGTTTTGGTTTTGTAGTTTTAGATTTTGACTGGAGTTTTCTCGGTCGAAAATGCACCTCTTCGCTAGCCTCACTATCCTTATCCGGATAAAGGGGTTCTTCCAGAATCGGATCTTCCAGTTCAGGTTCTCTCTCTTTCGGCCAGGCTTCTTTCCATTTGTTTGGAAGTTTTTTAATTACCGTTACATATTCCAGATCATTGAACTTTGTATAAGGTGCTACATAGGCAGTACGGAAAGTTCCTTCCTGTGGACCCTCCCGCGTAATCACGCCTACAGGAATGCCGGAAGGAAATACTCCACTTCCACCTGAAGAATATACAGGCCGCCCGACAAGACCGGTAATGGTTTCATTGTTTTTTGATTTTATAATTAAGCGGCTATCCAGATAATTTAAAATAACTTCCATTGCCTTTCCGGAATTTCCTGATAACATAGCCCATATATCCACGCCGGGGAGCTGTACTCCCATGCTAAAACTTGAATTTACCAGCGGTTGAATAATGGAAGATTCTTCACTTACAGCGATCACCTTTCCTACAACAGCATATTTAATATCCGGATTATCGGGAAGACGAGCAATAACGGGCATATAATTCTGAATACCCTGTGCTTTTCCCTTATTGATTATAATGGTTCGGTAAATGGTATTTAAGCGAACAGTTAATACTTTGGCCTTAATAACAGAATAGCCATCCGGAACTTTGAAATCCAATTCAGCTTTTAACTTTCGGTTTTCTTCCTCCAGTTTTTGTTTTTCTAAAAGTTCCAGCTCGTATTTTTCTACTTTCTTTAGATAATTATCTCTCTCGCCCCTTACTTTTTCAAAAGATTCCATCCTTTCGGAAACCCTTCCAAACAGGTTTCCTATTGCCTGGAAGGAGGAAGAAATAATATTTCCCACTTTACGCGAATGGGAAACTGTTCTTACTACAAAATTAGCATTCCAGACAAGGGATGTTATCGAAAAGATAACCACGAAGAGAACTGAGCCAAGCTCTTTAAATTGACCGATTCTATCCCAGAACATAACATAGTCTTACTTTAACCTGGATTTAATATTTTTTATCTCATCCAGGTATTTTCCAGTCCCTAATACCACGCAGGTCAGGGGGTTCTCAGCTCGAAAAACCGGAACTCCGGTTTCACGGGAAATAAAATATTCAAGGCCTCTTAAAAGGCAGCCACCACCGGTAAGGATAATCCCTCTTTCTACAATATCAGCAGAAAGCTCTGGAGGAGTTTTCTCTAAAACCCGCTTTACTCCGTCTAAAATGACATCTACCGGCTCTTTTAGGGCTTTACGTATTTCATTACTATCCAGTTCAAGAGTACGGGGTAAGCCGGAAATAGCATCGCGACCCTTTACTTCCATGGTTTCAATCCTCTTGTCCATGTAAGCATTTCCAACGGTTAGTTTAATATCCTCAGCCGTTCTGTCCCCAATAACCATATTATACTGGTTACGCAGGTATTTAACGATAGCTTCATCAAACTCATCTCCACCGGTACGAATAGATTCAGCAATTACCATTCCTCCTAGAGAAATAACAGCAATTTCGGTTGTTCCTCCCCCGATATCTACTATCATGTTTCCCGCTGGTTCGTGAATGGGAACATTGGCTCCTATCGCTGCTGCGAGAGCTTCTTCAATAAGGTAGATCTCCCTCGCACCTGCCTGTTCCGCAGATTCTCTCACCGCGCGTCTTTCTACCTCGGTAATACCGGAAGGAACACCGATGACAATCCTTGGTTTAACGAAAGTTGTGCGATTGTGAACTTTTTTGATAAAATAGCGGATCATTTTCTCGACAGTTTCGAAATCCGCAATTACCCCGTCTTTCATTGGCCTGATGGCGACAATATCTCCCGGAGTACGCCCGAGCATTCGCTTGGCTTCCTGTCCGACAGCTAAAACCCTTCCTGTAGAGGCCTGTACGGCCACCACGCTCGGTTCAGAAAGCACGATTCCCTGACCTTTCACATGCACCAATGTATTGGCTGTTCCGAGGTCAATCCCCATGTCGTTTGAGAATAATCCGTATAAGTTATCGAATATCATATAATTTTACAATTTCAAAGGAGGAAGAAATTAAAATACTCCTTAAAATCCATGAATACGCCTGCTTATTTAAAATAAAGAAAAAAAAAGCGTGCAGAAAAAACGAACCTACTTTTCTGCCTTTTTATCAGCGTCATAGATCTACAAATAAAGGTGTTTGCTCCGGAATTATTCATTTCAAAAGCATCATTTCAAAAGCATCATTTCAACCGTGCAGCAATGTATATAGTTAAAAAAAATTGTCAACTGCTATTTTACGTCATTCATATTTTTTTCACTTATCAACAAAACGACCTTTTTTATCGAGACATAGTGGCGATTATTAAAATATAGTTTTGTTTGGAGCTTACACATCTCTTCGTAGATATGTGTCGACCCAATCCATTTTCCGACCCGAATAAAAAAGCCAACAGATCCGTTCTTCGTTTACATTATATTATTTATCTGATTCTCCAGCATTCTTTTTACTTCTTCCCATTCATCGTCTATAATAGAAAACCAGGCAGTATCCCTATTTCTTCCTTTGATAATTTTGTGCTTTCTGAAAACTCCCTCCTGTTTAAACCCCAGCTTTAGAGCCGCATTCTTACTTCTTGTGTTTGTATCATCACATTTCCAGACAAGGCGTCTGTATTTAAGTTTCTCCATGAAATATTCAAGGAGTAAATAAGAAGCACAGAGATTGGTTTCTGTTCCCCAGGCAGATGTAGCATACCAGATACTGGATAACTCCGCGGTACCGTAATTCGAATCTATTTCTGAAACAGAAAAGGTTCCCACAAATTTTTTTGATTGTTTTCGATATACAGCAAAAGTAAATTTGGAAGTATCCATACTTTCCTTCATTATCCATTCCTGCATATTCTCCAGTTCATCGAAAGGACCAAAAAACATGTGATAAAAAGTTACTTCCGGATCTTCCGAAGCTGCGTTAAATAGATTCACAGCATGTTTCAGACAAAGAGGTTCCAAAAGTATATGGCTGTTCTCAAAACTTTTTTTTACCGGTTTTTCATATAAATACATTAAAACTTTATCCCTAATATTTTATATTTTGTTTTACCTTTGATTCGTTCAAGTCCAAAAAACTTTAATACAGAAAACTTATAAAAGTCTGTTTCACTTTCTGTCTCATACTCCCAGAGCCAGCCCCATAAACTTCCGGAAGAGTTGTAACCCCGTATTTTTTTTGCTTTACTATAATATAAAGTTCCGGCAAGAATCGCTAAAGTATCTTCATTTTGCTGTTTCATTTTAGAACGATAGTATAATATACCCAGTAAACTGTGCTGAAATAACTCCCTATCATCCTCATCATGATAAAAAGCGATTCCTGCTCCGTACCACTGAAATCTGGATTTATTTTCGATTTCATCATTATAATAAATAGGGAAAAAGTTACTTTCGTGTCTCTCCTTATTTCTTGTATATCCAAATATTCCTAAATAATGAAGAGAAAAATCATCTGAATTTTTATAGCGATAATTAGTTAAAAACCCGTACAGCAATTTGAATCTGGCTGTATCATTCAGGTTATCATAATAAATTGAATGAAAAATAAAACTCCAATAGGATTCTCCATTCTCATATTTTTCTCGATGGTATAAATATAAGAGATTCTGTTCATTTGTATTTTCTGTCCAATTCAAATAGAGTGGGGTAATAAATAGAGTCGTTTTTTTCTCTGTTCGATTATCATAATAAAAAGGAAATAAAAAGTGACTGGTTTCATAGGGTTCATTAGATAAGCTATTATACTGATATTTCCCAAAATATCCGTAGGGAAAGAGTATAAACCTTCTTAAACGATTTTTTACTTCTTTCGTATCATAGAATACTAGAATATTCCTATGTTTTGTATTCACTTCTTTTGACTTCGAATTAAAAGTCTGGTTCTGATAAAAAATCGGAAAGAAATTCTGAGAAGTCTTGGTATCAGTATTTTTAAGACTCCAAAAATAAAAAAAGTCAGAGTAATTATTTTTTTCTCCTATATATAAAGAATCATATACTATACCGTAAAAAATCTGTTTCTGCTTTTTTTCGCCTTCTTCGGAAGAATAAAATGTATCAAAGAGCAAGGCATATTCGGATTTTTTTTCTCCAGATGTAGTCTCTTTTTTTCTAAAAAGATATAAAAAATTGTGAGAATCTGTATTTTCATTTTTTTCCCTATAGTATCCGAAAAGAAAGAAACTGAAAGAATCCTTATAATCTGTATTATAAAAATAGAAAGGCAAGAAATAGGATACTTTTTCTGAGTCAGTTGTTTTATTATGAATAAGAAATAAGAAATTATAGGTAGATGGATGGGAATTATAATAAAAGAGAAGAGGAAAAATATAGGCTTCCTTTTTTGATTCCGAATCCTTATTTACACTCTTTGTATTCTTATAATAATATAGAGGGTTAATAGCAGAATAATAAGTATCACTTTCCGACTCATAGTTATCAGAAAAGTACAGAAGAGGATATAAAGAGAGGGAATCGCTTTTTTCATTTGAGGAATAACTATAAAAAGGAAGAGCTCTATGGTATTTCCGATTACCCTCGTTACCGTATCCGAGTAAACCGAATAAAGCTCCTCTAAATCGATCTTCATATTCTTTGCCGGTATAATAAGCAAAGAATAGATACTCATGAAAATAATCTTCTTTTAATTCTCCATTATTATCTTTATAAACATGGTTTTCATGATAGTTAAAAGGTGTAAATAAATGTCGCTTGATTACGTACTCGTCTATCTCAAAATCATAAAAGTGAGGAAGGAGAATAGAAAATTGCTGTGTAATTTCTTTATCCTTCAGTACATCTTTTGTCTGATAAAAAATAATCGGATAAACAAAAAGACTTGAATTGTAAGTTTTATCTTCTTCATGAACTGTTTTGGAATAGTAATACAGAATGCTGACTGTATCAGAGATCGTTCCTGATTCATTTAATTCGTTTGTATGATAATAAAACGGAAGTAACCTGTGACCGTTTTTTTGTTTCATTGTATATTTATTAAAAAAAGGCCATACCACCGAAATTTCTTTTCTATCTTCAGTTTCATCGTATTCATCAATATAGGCAAATAGTCCGTAAGATTTTATAAAGGATTTACCTTCTTCCTGCTTACCGTAAAATGGAAAGAAAACGTAGTATTCTTTTTGTAAATCTTTATACCAAACAAATATTGGAGGAATTACCTGCACTCTATCTTCAGAAGTTTCATCCCAACTTAACCAATAAAGAGGAAAAACACGGGTATGCGTTTTTGTATCCGCTTTTTCATAAGCAAAAATTCCAAAGAATAAGTTTAAACCGTTAAAAGAAAGCGAGTTCTCTCTATCAATAGTTTTATATTTACTTAAGGCAGCTTTATTTTCTTCTATAGAACTCCTCTCTTCAGCAAGTTCATTGAATAGTGGATCTTGTAATTCTTTTTTTTCTTCTATCTTTTTTTTCTCTTCCTCAAGCTGTTCGGCTTTCTTAAGTTCATCTTCGTTATATTCATAACCGGCAAAAGGATTTTTACCTGTTATTCTTGAACTATAGCGAGCAAAGTAATAGAGAAAAGAAATGTCTGTATCCATATACCAGAAGCCTTCTTTTTTTCCAAAATCAATACTCATATCCGGTTGCAAAAATCCGGATTTATTCTCTTTCAGTAAACCGAGTAAGTACATATCATAGGTTTCATTGCTTTCCTTATCTTTGTATTCCAGACTTATAGGAAGAAGAATGTTGGCTTCTGAGTTTTCGGATTTCCATTTATAATACAGGGGAAGAAACATTTTGAAAAAATTTCCTGATTTTTTATCGGTATTACTATACCAGAGAAGAATAGAGCTAAATTCTTCTTCCTCAGACCAACTGATATAATACGGAAAGCCGTAAATCTGACCTCTCTCTTCAGGTTTTTCTTTGTCGTATCTTTTTACATAAAAAGGAAATATTGTAGAATCGTTATATTTTTTATTTACATCATTTTCCCAGTGCATAAATCCGAGAATATTCCAGTAAGTACTTCCATCACTTTTCCACTCCCGATAAAAAAGAGGAAAAACAAGCCGGGAATTTCCTGTCAGGGTACTATTATAAAAATAAAATGGAAAAAAATATAAATCTTTTTCTGCATCTTTTCCAAATCTTTCATGGTTATAGTAATTTAAAAAATAAAAAGTATCCTGATCTTTATAAGAGTCTTTATAAAAAAAAGGAGCTATATACGTATTACCTACGACCTCTTTCTTTTCATCATATTGTTTATTATAATAAAAAAAAGGAAAGAATAAACCCGTTTTCTCGGAAGTATTTCTCCAATAAAAATTTAGAGGAAAAATGTGCAAAAAATCGGTATCATCGTTTGTTTCTATTCTGGAATACAAAGGAAGAAAGGCAAAATAACTCGACTGATACCGCTCATTATTTTCTTTACCATAATAAACCAGGGGTAATATATTAAAAGATTTTAAACCTTCTTGCTTTGTGGAATTTAAGTTGATTAGCCAAAAAATATGATAAGCACTTGAAGTTTCATTTTGATTTCCGGAAATCAAGGGGATAATAGGAACAAACCAATCTTTTTCCCGGGGAGTTTTTTGATAGTATCCGAGAGGAGTAATCAGTTTAAAATCCTCGCCTTCTTTTTCTGAACTACCGTACGAAGATGTATAAAAGAAAGGAATCAAGGAATAATAGGTTTTATCCGTATTATCTTTTCTACCCTGAAACCAGAAAGGAAAGAAAGTGTAATGATTGCTGTCCATTTCCTGTGTGGAAACTGAATTGAAGATGCGTGTACTTTTTCTTTTATCCAGCTTGCTTTCTTCCTTATAAAAAAAAGGAAATAACTCTGTTGATTGGTATTTAGGATAATCGGTATACTTATATAACCAGAAAACCTGATTGGAATAATGATTATCCCAGCGTTCTAACTTCCAGAAAAGCCCATCCTGTTCAAACTTTTCCTGTCGTTCGCTTCCATAATATGTCCTGTCACCTTCATGTAAATCCGGCCAATCACTTCCTAAAAGAACAGTACTAAGGCTGATAATAAAGTATAAAAGAAAATATAAGGTTCTCATCTGTTTAAGAAAAATGAATACATAGTTCAAAAGGCTTGTAAAGAAATTATTCTTATTTTCAATACGATTATGGATAAATCAAAGCGTTTTTTTTATAAAGGAAAAGAGTACCGAAGTATCGAAGAACTCCCGGAAGAAATTCGTTCCTTTTTTCAGGATACAAATCGGTCTTTTTCTGATATGGTTCAAGAAACAAGTTCTGAAGAAGCTAAAAATTTTTTCGAAACGAAAGATGATAATAAAACTGTGATTTTTAGTTATAAAGAAATTTTCTTTTTGCTAATAGGTTTTCTTCTGGGAATTATTACACATTACTGGTATATTAAGAATATTGATTAACTTCTTATTTTAAAACAATACTATCTTCTGGTCTTACGTGTATAAACAGAGGTTTTATGTTTTCCGGGTTTCTGTATGGACTGAAGAATTGCTTCGAGGCTTTTTTTTCTTTCAGGAGAAATTTCAATATCCTCCCTGTTCTTCAATATTTCACAGCGTTTAGATCCATTACAACAATCAACCGATTGGCATTCCTCTTTTAAAGACCAAAACTCCGGGAATGTTTCGAGAGCTTCATGAACCTGTAAGTGTAAAAGTCCCCATTCTTTAATCCCCGGAGAATCAATAAGAATTGTATTCTCTTCTAAAAAAATAGCTCTTGTATTAGTTGTCGTATGCCTACCTTTCTGTGTAGAAATACTAACATTTCCAATAGATTGTATTTTGATTCCGGATATTAGATTTAAGAGAGATGATTTTCCTACTCCGGAATTCCCTGCAAAAAAAGTTGTCTGTCCTGCTATCCTATTCTTTAGGACCTCTATACTCCCCTCTTCCAGACAGGATACGGTATAAACTTCATAACCAAGATGATTATATTTTTCCTGTTTATCCTCTATTAGAGCATTCTTAGCAAGATCTGTTTTATTAAATACAATCAGGGGATGAATTTTCCCAAAGAAAGCCGCCGCCAAACAACGATCGATAAAACTATCCTTGGTTACCGGGCTTTCGAGAGAAGCAATTATTAAAAGATTATCAACATTTGAACAGAGAACATGCGTATCAGCAAACACACTTTTTCTGGTTAAAAAATTTTTTCTTTCCTCTTTTTCCAGTATAACCCATTCTTCTCCGGTACCGGGCTCTGCCAGTATCCTGTCTCCTACAACAAAGGGATGCCTTTCCTCGCTCCTTCCAAGACGGAGTCTACCTTTTAATACTGCGTGAACGTTTCCAAACTGCGGGTTGTAGATTTCATAGATAGCCCCATAAATCCTCGATAGAATAAATTTTTCTTTGACAGTACTCATTCGATTTGAATTAATTTATTTATCCGGGAGAATAAGCTGCCGGTTGGATAATGTTTTTATCGGAGAAGTGATTGTATGAGAAGCCATTTTCATTATACGAAGGGCCTTTTGTTTCCAGTACTGGTTATCATTTGTATTTTTATATTCCAATATTTTTCTCTTTATTTTGTAAATTATAAATTTCAGTCCAGGCCGGAAGAAACAAGAAATTTTCTTTTAGATGTTAGCATTATTTTCCTTTTGAATACAATAGGATTTATACTTCTATGGTTTTATGGAAGATTCAAGGAAAAAAAAAGTATTCGTTCTCTTTTGGATTCGAATCGGGATAGACTGGATTATCTTTCAGCTGTTGATAAACTAAAAGATAAACTTCTATCACTGAATTCCATTCCATCAATTTGCACAACCATCACTTCTTTTATTGAAAATACATTCCATGTTAACTGGTCAAAACTATATTTGTGGGATGAAGAGCAGGGCGTATTCCGTCCCCATCCATCTTCAGAGTTAATCGATGATCATTTCTATGTTTACGATCCTTTTCTTCTATGGCTTGCCGATAATGATGGAATATTTTCTCCGGATAATTTTGAGAGTTTTGAAGAATTAGAAAAAATTAAACATCCTGCCAGGGATTTTTTTTCCAAATCAGATGCCAGCCTGGTTATTCCTCTTACCATGAATAATAGCTTATTAGGAATTCTTTGTATCTCTTCTAAAATTTCAGAACTAAATTTTCATAGGATAGAACTGGAACGTTTTTATGATATAAAATCTATATCAGTAATGTCCCTATCAAATGCAATCTTCTATAGCCGTCTAACGCAATTGACAGAAAATTTGGAAACAAAAGTTAAGGAAAGAACAAGGGCTCTCGAAGAAGCTCAATCGCAATTGGTTATGTCGGAAAAAATGGCTTCTCTCGGGGTTATGGTTGCAGGAATTGCACATGAAATTAATACACCTGCCGGTGTCATCAATGGCTCCGCAGATAATCTCGAAGGAAATATGCAACATGTTTTTAAAAATATTAGCACACTCTGTAAGTTCTTTCAAGATGAAGAGCTAAAAATAAAAGTAGAGAAACTTTTAGATACAATCTTAAATTCAGAAAATAAAACAATCATTGATAATCGCAGTAAGTTTAAATTCAAGAAAGCACTTAAAGAAAAACATGCCGAAAAAGATTTGAAAGATCCCCTTCTTACTGAAATTTGCAATTTCATTATAGAGAAGAAATTATTAGAAATTGATGAATTACTTGTAGATATTGTCAAAGTGGGTGGAAATGAAGTTTTTCAATATATTGCAAATGTAACCAGTATGCAAAGGAATCAAAAAAATATAAAATATTCTATTAAGAATATTGTTCGAATCGTGAGAGCTTTAAAATACTATTCTCATCTGGATCAAGCAAGCTTTGCAGAGGCAGACCTTGTAGAAGGAATTGAAAATACTTTAATTATTCTGAACAGCCAAATAAAACATGGTATTAAAGTAATTCGCTCTTATGATAATATTCCCAGAGTTTTCTGTAATATAGATGAACTTAACCAGGTATGGACAAATGTAATACAAAATGCAATTCATGCAATGAAAGGAGAGGGGAATCTGGAAATCAAAACTTATCTGCTTGATGAACTTTTTGTATGTGTAGAAGTAATAGATACAGGCTGTGGAATTCCTATAGAGATTCAGGATAGAATTTGGGATCCTTTTTTCACAACAAAAGATCAGGGAGAAGGTTCAGGACTCGGATTGGGCATTGTCAAGGGAATCATAGAAAAGCATAAAGGAAAGATAGAGTTTAGCTCCGAAACCGGAAAAACCAGTTTCAGAATAGTTCTTCCTATCTCAGTAAAGAACTCCTGAGAACATTATTCAATTGTAACACTTAAGTTTTGTAGTGACATTTTTTCTGCAACTGTTTCGCAGACTTCATGACTCCCTTCATAGCAAATAGCTCGACCCTTATTATGTGCTTCTAATGCAATTCGTTGGGCTTCTTTTTCTGACTTCATACAAATTTTCATAAGGCATAACTCTACATGATCAAATGTGTTATAGTCATCATTGTAAAGTATCACTTTGTTCCCATATAGATTATCGGTAGAAAGTAACTCTTCCTGCTTAAGTTCTTCATGAATGTTCGGCATAAAAACCTCTTGCTTATTTGATATTGGAATATTTTCTTCTATCCTGTAAAGAAAAATCAGAAAATAAAAGTAATTATTTCATTTTCTGATTTAAAAGAAAGGCATTCCTCTTAAAGGCCAAACTACATTCAGAAATACTAATAGGCGAATTTATAAATTTTTCGCAGTTACCTAACATTTTTTTCCTCTTTTCGAAGCATTGAAAAATAAGCATTTTTAAATTATCATCCTGCAAAGGTATCAATACATCAAGGCTTTTATTAAGCTCCTGTATACAGGCAGTTAGTGTATAAGCTTCTCTGTTTTTTTTAGGAATAGTTCTATATTGTGAGAATGAACAAGAAACAATTTCCTTGCAAAACAACTCCGCAGTTTCTTTTACATATTTTCTATAATCAGTAGGGAAATGGCTCTTTGGTTTTGAACAAAACATTAGAAAGAAAAATAAAAAAAAATATAATATTGACTTCATTTTCCTTCTCCGCAAAACTCTTGAAATGTTGCATTATTATTGCTAAACATAGAGAATAATACTTTCGTAAAGAGATTATGGTGCTTCTCATATTCCGATAGGCTTAAGTTAAATCCGGAAGTATATGCCGAAAATAATTGCTTGTTAAAATTCATAAACCACACATCATACCAGGTTTTCTGATAATTCTTACCATACCAGTATTTATACTTTTTCAATATTCTACCATCCTTGATTACCAGTTTTTCCGGAAAAGATTTTAATTCGGTAAACATATTGCTTAAAATGAATTCGGTTAAATTCATATTTGTATTGCAGGGATCATCTTCAATATGAAAAATTATATAGTCTTTTCCTTTTTCCATATTTGTCCAGTGAGAATACTGATTTTTTTGCAATATGTTTATAGATTGAATAAAAGGATTTCCCTGTAGATACCATCCTGCAAGAGCTGCATCCTGATATCGATTCGCTATAATTTTACTTGAAGGGTATTCCGTTTTTTGAAATGCTTCTATATTCTTTATTGCTTCTCTATATCCACCATATTTACCCAGGGGAGAATAATAAGCACTTTTTGATATTTTGAACTTTTCTGTTATGGCCTCTATCAGAAAGCCTCCCAGAATAAAAAATAGACTTATCAGGAATCCTGAGTATATTAGATAATTAAATATCTTTTGCAAGCGTAAAGTTTGCACTTCTTTATTCAGAAAGTAAATTAGAAGTATAGACATCGGAAGATAAGATGCAAAAAGCCAATTTGGTTGAGTCATTTTAAAGAAAGACATATAAAAAAAGTAGATATATAAAACACTTGAATTAATAAAAAGAAAAATGAGCAGATCTTTTTTTATAATATCTTCCTTTGAAAAATCTTTCATCTTTCTCATTTTATATAATAATGGTAGTATAAGAAAAGCCATAAACCAGGTAGGTGATAAAGTAAAAAACTGAGAACTTAATAATAAAACAGTAGATACTTTTTTTTCCGTAATCAGGTTATTTCCGGCTGAGCGAAGATATTGTATAGCTTCAATACTCTCCCAATCATTTATGATATTCCAATAAATCATAGGAGAAACTACAATAGCTGACAATAAGATAGAAATATACAGGTGTTTGGATTTGAAAATAGAGTATCTATTCTTATGAAACAATAACCATAAAATAAGAGATACTGCAAAGAAAATCATTGTATGCTTACTTAAAGTACCGAGTCCTAACATTAAGAAAATCATATATAAGTCAAATGGTTTTTCTTCTCTTATAAAAACTAAGCTATGATACAAAGCAATGGACCAGAAGAGTAAAAGACAGGAATCATGCATCATCAAGAAAGAACCAAAGAAGAAAGCCGGAGTAAGATGGGACATAAGAATTATAAGGTATTGCTGTATCCGACTCATACCGAGATAAATGGCTGATTTATATAAGAAAAAAATGCTTATACTGGAAGCGAAAAGAGCAGCTATTCGAATACTGATCAAATTATCACCCAGAATAGAAGTAAAAGCACGGATGTAGAGGGCGACACCCGGTCCCTGGTCATAATAAGAAAACTCCAGGTGTCTAGACCAATCCCAATAGTACGCTTCATCCGGCAATATAAGAACGTTAAGAGAAAGAAACAGCTTAATAATTGAAACGAAAACAATAAGAAATATAGCCATAACTACAAGTTTTTAACCGGGCTTATCTATGTCCAGCTTTTGCAAGAAATGAAGTATACAGAAAGGCTTGCGAAAGAACCATAATCTGGAAAACTGGTGAAAATAGCTTCCATAAGAATATTTTCTATTTTTATCTGCGGAAATATTAGAATGGCTATAAAATTTTTACAACATTTTGGGAAGGTCCACTATGAAAAAAACGATTCTTTTTTTGCTCGCATTTACCTTTTTACTCACATCCTGCCTGTATGAAGGTAATATAAAATATGATTCCGGTGATGAATATAAGGGATTTTTAAAGTGGAGAAAGCCTTACGGAAAAGGTATTTTGAAATATAAGAATGGCGATATCTATGATGGAGATTTTATAGAAGGAAAGAAAGAAGGCTTTGGAAAATTTGTTTATACGAATGGAGATATGTATGAGGGATATTATAAACAAGATTTATTTCACGGGAAAGGTAAGTTCACTTTTAAAAGCGGAAAGGTATATGAAGGGGATTTCAGAGAAGGGAAATTTGATGGAAAAGGAAAGTTTACAGATACAAATGGAATCATCTATGAGGGTGATTTTCGAAATGATAAACAACACGGTATCGGTATAAAAATTCTTCCCTCTGGACAAAAGAAAAAAGTTGTATATGAAGAAGGAAAAGAAATTCAATCAGAAGATATAAAATAATAAATATAGAATAAGCCGGATTAGGCCTGAACATCTTTCCAGATTTCAGGTAATATTTCTCCGGCTTTACCTCTAATACTTACATCCACTCTATCTGAAAGGCTGGTACTATCCGGATTCAACTCAATAGAATAAGCCCCCTGTGCAATTGAAAACATAGCAAGCCGAACCGGAACAGAAATAAGAGCAGAAGTTCCGATTACCAGTATACAATCAGCCTTTGCAAGAAAAGATTGTGATTGAATTAATTTTTGATCATCATAAGTTTCCCCAAACCAAACAATATCCGGACGAATAATGGAAGCGCAAACAGGACAATTTGGTATTTCTTTTTTTAGAGGAATTTCCAAAAACTCATCTTTCCAATCACAAATTTTGCATTTTGCATGAAAAATATTTCCATGAATTTCTACAATTTTTGCATTACCGGCTCTGCGATGAAGCCCATCTACATTTTGTGTAATTAAAAGAAAATTTGGATAATACTCTTCCATTCTGGCAAGAATATAATGTGCAGGATTTGGTTGTGCTTTATGACAAACCTCCCTTCTCATTCCATACCAACTCCAAACAAGTGCTGGATCTCTATTAAATGCTTCAGGAGTTGCTAACTCTTCCGCTTTATAATTCTTCCAATAACCACCTTTTCCTCTAAAGGTAGGAATGCCACTTTCACTAGAAATACCTGCGCCGGTAAGTACGGCTACACGTTGTGCAGATTTAAGAACTTCTATCATCTTTTTTTCAAACATAAGACTCTCCAAATATATCCTATATTATTTTTTCATGTAGCCCAAAGAAAAACTATCTAAAAAGTTAATCCATGCTCAGTCATAGTTTACTTTCATATACGGTTTTAAAACTTCAGGAATCCTTATTTTCCCATCCTCAGTCTGATAATTTTCCATAACAGCAGCAAGACTTCGGCCCAGAGCAAGACAGGATCCATTAAGAGTATGCAAAATTTCCTTTTTGCCTTCTTTGGTTTTATACCGAACCTTACCACGTCTCGCCTGATAATCTTTAAAGTTTGACACAGAAGAAATTTCGAGGTAACGATTAAGTCCCGGCATCCAGACTTCGAGATCATAGGTAATCGAAGATGAATTCGATGTATCTTTACTACAAAGTAAAAGTACACGATAGGGTATTTCAAGTCTTTGTAATATTGTTTCTACATTTGCAAGCATTTTATGGTGTTCTTCTTCAGAAGTTTCCGGTTTTACAAATTTAACCAACTCAATCTTCTGAAATTGATGAACTCGAACAAGACCGCGAGTATCTTTTCCATGAGAACCGGCTTCCCTTCGAAAGCAAGAAGTAAATGCCGTTAAGTAGATAGGGAGTTCTTCTTCTTTTATGATTTCATCCCTGTATAAATTAGTAAGAGGAACTTCGGCAGTAGGAATTAAATTTAAATTGTCTTTGTCCAGACGATAGTATTCATCTTTAAATTTAGGATACTGTCCTGTCATTTGCATAGAATCATCATTGACTACAACCGGTACAAATGTCTCGGCATAACCAAATTCACTGACATTTGTATCCAGCATAAAATTCATAAGAGCGCGCTCGAGGCTTGCTGCCAGACCGGAGTAAGTATAGGCTCTTGACCCGGCAAGTTTTACTCCTCTCTCGAAATCCAGAGTTTTTAATTTTTCTCCCAGTTCGTAATGAGTAAGGGGTGTAAAAGAAAATTTCTTTTTTTCTCCCCACTCACGGGTTACCACATTATCCTCTTCTGACTTTCCAAAAGGAACTTTTTCATCCAAAAAATTTGGTAAAGATAAATTTATCTCGTCTAATAAAGATTCTTTCTTTTCTTGCTCGGTTTCAATTTCTTTTATACGATTTCCAATTTCTTTTACTCGAAGAGAAACTGAAGAAATATCTTCTCCCCTAACTTTCATTTGACCGATTTCTTTACTTTTCGAATTTCTTTCTGAGCGCAATGCTTCGGCTTCTTTTTGTAATTCACGTTTATCTAATATAACTTTATATAGCTCATCTGCTACAGAAGTATCTTCCATACCTCTTTTTTTGAGCATAGCCTTCAAACTATCAATGTTGTTGATTATCAGGTTTAAATCCAGCATGTATCAAACAATCTCCTTATTAAAGAATTTCCTACTATTCTGATAAATTTGTTCTTTTATAACTGATGGGTCTTCAGTTCTCAATTCTATTATCTTATCCAATACATAAGACACATAGGAAGGTTCATTTCTTTTTCCCCGGTAAGGAGGAGGGGCCAGATAAGGTGCATCGGTTTCCATTAAAATACTGTCTAATGGAATAGAAGCAGCAGTAGCTTGAATTTCTCTGGCATTTTTGAAAACTACTATACCGGAAAAAGATATATAATAGCCCAGTTCTACAAACTTTTTTGCATATTCTAAATCATATGTGTAGCAGTGGATAATGCCCCTCACTCTTCCTGTATATTCTTTTAATATAGTCAGGGTATCTTCAGCAGCATCCCTGGAATGAATAATTACCGGAAGAGAAACTTTCTCTGCGAGCTCTAAAAATCCTCGAAACATTTCCTGCTGCTGTGTAAAATTATTTTTATGGTAATAATCCAGACCAATTTCTCCTATCCCGATACAATTTTTATCTCTATTATATTCAGAAATTAAGGAAATTATCTGATTTTTTTCCTCTTCATCAATATCATCAGAAGGATGACAACCTATCGTATAGCGCAGCGGAAGTAAATGGGAATACTCTTCAACTATATTTCTTGCCGCAGTGGAACGTTCTTCATTAATTCCAATCTGAACAATTCCACTAATACCGGCCTCTTTTGCTTTTGTAATACTCGTAAGTATTTCCTGGCCGAAGTTAACAATTAAGTCGAGATGGCAGTGAGTATCAATTAGGCCCTGATTCATACTGCCATGGAATATAAGGCTTGCAAATAGACAATTTTGTTTTAATTTTTCTTGACTGAAAGAACTGTAAGTAGCTACATAGAGAGACTCCGTACCAATATGCAGAAAACCATACGAGAAAGTTTAGCCGATAAAATTAATTACCTTAAAGAATTCTGGCAAACCAAAAAAAATCAGCATTTGACCATAATGCTCGTACCACATAGTGAAAAAAAGACCCACAAAATTTATATATCTTATAGTTCTATACTTATTTTCTTACTATTATCTGTGGGGATAATTTTTATTAGCACTGTAAATATACTGAATCATAACTTCAAACAATACGAGATAAAAGAGCTCAACCTATCCAATCAGGATTTTGTTTTACAATCAGAAAAGCTAAAAAAGGAGGTTGAGAATCTTCAAAAGTTAATTGAATATTATGATAGTAAAATCCAGAAATTATATTCTCGCCTGGGCGGAAACTCTCCGGAACTCCTAAACCAGCTCAATTCAGAACAGAAAGAATTGCTGAAAAATTTTGAAAAAGAAACAAATATAGCCAGGGAGTTCTATACCCAGAAGGCCAGTTTACATGATATAAAATTATCAACTCACCTGGTTGATGAAATGATCGACCTAATTAAGAAAAAGAACAACCTTGTAAAAAACACCCCTTATTTATGGCCGGCGAAAGGATATATACTCTTTCCCTTTGGAAAATATGTGTCTCCTATCACAGGGAAGTTAGTAAAAAATAATGGAATCGATATCGGGGCCTTTCCCGGAACTGAGGTAATTGCAACCGCACCGGGAACTGTTTTTGAAACCGGTTTTACGGAAAATACCGGTTATTATATAAAAATAGCGCATCGATTTGGATGGAAAACCATATATGCTAATATGGACAGAATCCAGGTTGAAAAGGATCAGGTCGTATCCAGAGAAGATGTCATTGGATTTGTTGGAAAATCTTCAATAAGTAAATTTTACTTCTTGCATTATGAAATACATGTAGGCACAAATCCTTTAAACCCATCATCTTTTTTAAATCAGATAGAGAATTAATGAAAGAAGAAACAACAGAAGACCTGATGGTCAATAGTATAATAGGTGAAGGTGCTGAATTTAGCGGAGATTTTAAACTAAAAGGCCTGATTCGAATCGATGGTTCTTTTCGAGGACTATTGGAAACCGACGGAAAAGTCCTTATAGGTGAAACCGGTAAAGTCGATACAGATATAAAAGCTAAAGTAGTAGTTGCTGGTGGAATTATTCAGGGAAATATCATAGCCTCAGAGCGTGTAGTTCTGTTATCCACCTGTAAATTAATCGGAGACATAGTGACACCACGTCTGATTATTGAAGAAGGTGTTCATTTTGAAGGAAAGTGTACCGTGAACCCGAGGAAATAGTATGATTATATTCAATAACTACGCAACAAGATTTGCTCAAAAAGTAAAAGATGCTGAAACGAAAAAAAAGGAAGCAGCGTCTGAAGCATCAGCCGGGGAGGAAACTAACGAGTCTTTCTTATCTATCCTAGAATCGATTGCTCCTTCTACAAAAGAAGAAACCAGGAGTTTAAATGAATTATGGAGGCAACTCCCCGGAGTAGAGAAGGATTTTTTAAAAACTCCAAACCAGGCAAATCTAAACCGCTATAAAACCCTTGTAAAAGATATTATAGACCAGATTCTACAAAATAATACGGAGATTGTTCATGCCAGAAGGCGGGGCAGGCACGATAAAAAAATTTTGGTTACAGTCAAGATTATAGATGAAAACCTACAATTACTGGCTCTGACAATGCTCAGCACGCAAAACTCTGCGTTCAATCTATTAAAGCAAATTGAAAAAATTCGTGGCTTACTTCTGGATCTGAAAGAGTAATGTCGGTCATCCGACATTATGTCTCATAATTGAGCTTATTTACTGATACCATCTGTGCCAGGACTGAGAGTATAATTTTACAAGAACCGGATCGTTCATTTTGTTCACCGGCAAATCTTCTACAGGAAGAATGTCTTTCGAAAATTGAAATAAGCCAGAAATCAAGGAATCGTTTAAAAACCTGGTTTGCACCGAAAGCTTACGATTCTTAGCAACATTCAGTTCTTCTTTCGAAGTCATAATAAATCCCCAATCACCAAAACTTGGTACATAGGTATGATAAGGCAAAGTTTTCCAGGCTGTACCGTAACGAATTTTGCTGGCAAACTGAATTGTATTATTTATGCACCAGAATGCCCCAGGAGAAAAAGTTGCTGAAGTAGCCTGAGTTACAAAAATGCCTTCCGATTTCAGGTGTTTGAAAATATACAAATAAAAGGATACAGTATATAATTTACTTAAAGAATAAGAATTTGGATCCGGTAGATCCGATATAATTAAATCAAATTGAATATCTTCGCCTAGAGTTTTCATCCAGTGAAATGCATCCCCGTAGACAATTTCTAACTTCCTGGAACTTAATGAAAAATCATTTATCTTTTTAAGAAAGGGATGTTCTTTAAAAAGTTGTATCATATCCTGATCCAACTCAACCAGAATCACTTTTTTTAAAGTAGGGTATTTCAATACCTCTCGAATCACAAGCCCATCTCCACCACCCAGAACTACAACTGTTTCCGGAGCTTTTTTCAAGTAGGTAATGGGAATATGAACTAAAGATTCATGGTATCTGGCTTCATCACGACTCGAAAATTGTAAATTTCCATTTAGGAATAGTCTTGTATCATCCTTCCACTTCGTAATCACAATTCTCTGATATTTTGTTTCTTTAGAAGTAACAACAGGATCCTGATAGAGAACTCCTTCAATCCAACTGGTTAAAAAACCGGAAAAAATAAAACCCAGTATCAATAAAATTGCAGCAAAATACAGGGCATATTCTTTCGTTTTTTTAATTTCCTTACGATTAATGGAAAGAATGATAAAAGCAGCTGAGAGATTCATAATTCCAAATAACATACTGGAACGAATGAGGCCCATATACGGTAAGACAAATAAAGGAAAAGCTATACTGGCAAACAATGCTCCAATATAATCAAAAGTAAAAACATCTGATACCGCAAGACTTAAAACTCTATACTTTCCAATAATCCGAAGAAGAACCGGGATTTCAAACCCGACAGCTGTCCCAATAAGGAATGCAAGGGTTAGAAAAAAAGGATAGAGAGTATCAGTATAGGCAAAAGCCAGAAACATAATCAGGGCAGAATACCCCCCGACAACAGCCAGAACAATCTGCACATCTATGAGTATATTGAAAAGATTCTCTTTTATGTATCGGGTAAGGTATGAACCAAATCCCATGGCAGCCATAAACCAACCAGTAGCAAAAGAAAACTGGGTAACGGACTGCCCGAGAAGGTATGTAGCCATAGTTCCTGCAATTAGTTCGTAGGCCAGGCCAGATGTGGAAATAATTAAAACAGTAGCAAGGAGAAGGAGTCTCCTTGAATTTAGCCGGCTATTCATATAGCCGCCCGTTTTTTATCATAAACTATTTCAATACCGCTGCCAATATAATAGCAATACCAATAATTACGGATCCCATAACAATACCCAGAGAGGTATTTTGATCTTCTTCAATTTCCTTACGAATTGAAAACGGAGTGATTTTCTCCATTAACCAGATGGCCAGACCAAAAATGCTGATACCAATGAAAGCATACAAAAATGTTTCTATAAACACCACTAATTGTAAATTTTTTGATTCCATAAACTTTTTCTTCTCCTATTTTTTATTTACCAAAACCAAATCCACCGCCGGAAGGGGTACGGGAGCGTAAAGTACCAAAAAAATAAATAGGTCTTCTACCCGTACGACTATCTTCCTTTAAGGAGATATTTACTCCCTCAGCATATTCAATATTGCTTCTGGAATTCACAGCATAATATCTATACCCTGTTAGCAACATTAAAATTATATTCCAGATAAGAACAAACTTCATTTATCTACCTCCTCAGTCATCTCCAAGCACATCACTCCAACGACTGGTCTCAAAGAGCCATTTCCGAATTCTAAAAACAAGAGGTTGTAAAAACCATAAAAAAGCAAAGAAATAAAGGGAACCAGTTTTATAAACACCTTTATTAATCGTAACATCCAATTTTGCAGAACTATTTAAATCAGTTTCCGGTACAGCTAACATCAGTCTGTATTCACCCGGTTCTTTAACTTTCCAGTAAAGTTCACTGTTCTGACTTCCCTCTGACCAACTTTCACCGCCTTCATAGCCAGAATAATATTCAATTCCAACATCTTCATCACTTAGAATTACTTCTTTTTTGTTATCAAACAATGCAATTCCAACAGAAGCCCAGCTATTATTTAAATTCATTCGAACATCAATTCGGAGGGTTTCATCGGCTTTTTCGATAGTAAAAGGTTTTGTATAAACCTCTTTCTTCTTTAAATCCAGAGCGTTATAAGTACCTTTTAAAATTTCAATTTTTTTATCACTCAGACCACAGGCATTGATCATTAAAAAAATTCCAACTGCAATGCTCGATAGGGAAATTAAACGCTGGCCTTTTAATGCGTTGTAGGGTTGACCCGGACTCACACCGGAGGGTTTAGGAATGCTCAGATTGAAAGCTTTTGCTATATCCTGAGAATTTATATATGTACTTTTGTAGTATTCAATTTCAGAAATTTCATTATTATGAATTACAAATTCTTCGGAAAGCATGTGGGGAGGAGCGATTGCATCTCCATATTTTGTAACATCTCCGATTTTTGCAAACCAGGGTAAAACTCCATCTACATATGTAAGTCTGTGCTCACCGGTTTCATAAAACTGGTAATAATCTTTACCAATTTTAATTTTTGCTTTAGGAGCATGGGGTGAACTGATAAGTGAAGTATGGGGTTTTTCTTCAGCAGGTTCCGCTGTATAATAATGTCCATTTTCTTCAGAAAGCCAGAGATAGCCAGAGTCAGCATTGAACAGCAAATATTCTACTTCAAAACCCGTCTCACCGTCGTCTTTCCAATCTTTTCTTTGACGACCAACTACCATCCAATCTTTGCCAAAAAGCTTACCATTGGCAGCAAGGGGAATCATGAAAACCTCGCTTAAAGCAGGTTTCACTTTACCCAATACCGTCGCAACACTTGCATTGAATTGAGACATGGTTCCGCAGGCAGAGCAGGTGATGGTAAAATTTTGCACATCCATATTGTGTGTTTCCAGGGGAGATGCACAACTCGGACAGCGGAGGGCTTCGTTATTTCTTTTTTCTTCAGCCTGAACTTCTTTTTGATAAGAAATTTCTTCTTTCTTTAGTACTCGACCTGTAAATCCGGTAGGTCCTTCTTCTTCATCGAACTCAAGAGTGAGTACACTATTATCATCAAGACTGATACCATCTACATAACCATGAGTTTCTTCCGGAATAACAGGGAAGGGTAACTGACCTTCTGCACCCACACAGAGGATTGTCCCTTTTTCTCGTATTTGATATTGTTTACCTGCAATTTTTATTTTATCACCAGGAAGAATTTCACTTTCCTTAACCGGCAACCTTTCTTTAATCGGAGCTTCGTAAAGAAGTTCTCCCATGTCTTCCGAAATCCAGGCAGGTGAGCCATCCGAGAACTGAAGATACCAACCATCCCACTTTCCAAGCTCTTCTTCTTTAACATCTGAACCGGGAGCGGTATATTTGTATTGGACCCGACCGATTACTGTAAAACTTTTACCCTTTAATTTTCCATCGGTTCCAACTTTTAAACCGGAAATAGCGGGCATCAAACGGGACTTTTTACCCGTATCCCTGACTGCATCTTTATCAAAAATAAAGACAGTACTGCAAAATTCACAGGTAGCCTGAGAAATTGCAGGATTCTTAATATCTTGAGATGCACCACAACTTGGACAATTTACTTGTTTAAAAACTGACATAATATATTTAACAGAAGGCCTACTTATTCCATGTACTTCCTTTTGAAAATTAGTCAAGAAAAGTTTTCATATTCCCATGTTTTGTAGAATTCTATCCATGTCCTCCAGGTTATTATAGTTAATGATGATTTTACCTTTCCCTGATTTCACATTGTGGGAAAGTTTAATTTTAGCTGATAGTTTGGTGCGAATTTTATTTTCCATATCCAGAATAGAAGGATCCTGACTCAAGGAAGATTTGGTTAATATTTTTTCTCCATCAACTAATTTACTTACGATTTCTTCAACTTCCCTTACCGATAAACCCTTCTCTGCAATCTGTTTTGAAAGCTCTTCTGCTTTTTTACTATTACCGATAGAAAGTAAGGGCCTTGCATGACCCTCTGTAATCTTTCCTTGTCTGAGTAATTCTTTTATACTTTCCGGTAATTGTAAAAGCCTTACCAGATTAGAGATGGTTGCTCTATTTTTTCCAAGTCGAGAAGCCACTTCGGTAATTTTCAGTCCTAATTTATCTATTAAAGTTTGATAGGCAAGTGCTTCTTCTATCGGATTTAAATCTTCTCTCTGTATATTTTCAATTATAGCAATTTCAAGAGACTGCTCTTCTGAATAGTTTTTTACTATAGCTGGAATTTTTGCAAGACCGGCTTTTTTGCAAGCCCTAAGTCTTCTTTCACCAGAAACTAACTCAAAAAAATTTCCTTTCTGAATTACAACAATAGGCTGAATTAAACCATGAACTTTAATGGTTTCGGATAGTTCCTCAATCGATTCGTCCGAAAAAGTTTTTCTCGGTTGATTAGGATTTATAGATATCTCCTGAATGTTCAAGCTTCGTAAATTAGAATTTTTTTCAATACTATCAACTGATGAACTTGAATCAGAACTTGATGTTTTAACCCCCGGAATTAGATTTCCTAAACCCCTACCGAGTGCTGAGCGATTTTTATTTACCATAATAATTCCTCCTATTTAACAGGACGCTATAAACTCCTGGGCTAAATTCTTATAGCTAATCGCTCCAATTCCATCCGGGTCATAAAAATTAATAGGCTTTCCAAATGAAGGAGCTTCACCCAATTTGATATTTCTGGGGATCATAGTCTTATAGACCTTTTCTTTAAAAAAGTCTCGAACATCAGCTGCAACCTGGTTGGAAAGATTGGTTCTTTTATCAAACATAGTCAATAATACTCCTTCCAGGTTTAAGTCCTTATTCAGATTTTCCTGAACAAGAGAGATGATTTTCATTAATTGAGTTAAACCTTCAAGAGCAAAATATTCAGTTTGAAGTGTTATGATTACACCATCAGATGCGCAGAGAGCATTCATAGTAAGAACACCCAGAGAAGGCGGACAATCAATAATAATATAATCATATCTGGAACGAATAGGTTCCAATACTTTACGAAGCCTGTATTCTTTTTCTTCAAGATGAATAAGATCTATTTCCGCACCGCTTAAATTAATATTGGAAGGAATTATCCAGAGGTTCTCAATACCGCTTTTTAAGATAACATCAGTAGGACTAAGTTCTCCGATTAAAAGTTCATAGGTGGTATTATGTATTTCGTTTATATTCAAACCAAGTCCGGAACCTGCATTACCCTGAGGATCAATGTCTACTAAAAGAATTTTCTTTCCCATTCCTGCAAGATAAGAGGATAGGTTAATTGATGTCGTAGTTTTTCCAACACCTCCCTTCTGGTTGCTGACTGAAAGTATTTTACTCATTTTTTTGCTTTATCTCCTTAGAAATCAATTTCCAATTTCTCGGAAAACCATAATTTGCTTCTTTTCTCTTTTTCAAGAATTTAACTGTCCGCTTCCCTAAAAAATTTAGTTCATTTAGATCAAGAGATTTTTCACATACAAGACCTAGGTTATTTAACAGTTTTGATTCAATTTCGGAATCATTTTTTTTAGCACCTAAGAATGGAATAAAAAAACCTCCCTTTTTTAATAGTTTTACGCATACCTCTGCACTCCATGGATAGGGAATACTGGCTCTGGAAACAATTATATCAACTCCAGGTATTTTTAAATCTTCGATTCTACTGTAATAAAAACTTATCTCATTTATCTTAAAGTTCTGTTTAACGAATGTCTCAAGAAGAGAAAGTCGCTTCTTCTGCGAATCTACAAATATAATTTCAGGAGGCTGTTTTAAGCAGAAAAACAAAAAACCGGGCAAACCCGGGCCGGTGCCAAAATCAAGTATTACCGTTTCACGTGAAACGGTAATACTTTTAAAAATTTTATACACATGATATAAAGATTCAATTATATGCCTTTTTAAAATATGCTCTCTATCTGTTCTGGAAAAGAAACCTCCTTCTTCGTCCTTTTCTAATAAAAAAGAATAATACTGTTCCACTTTACTTAGTTCAAACAGATTCAAAATATCACGTCCATTTTCAGGAAATAATTCTAAAATCACTTCATTGAGCATTTCGATTCCTCTTTCATCTATAAAATTATTACTTCATTTCTTGAAAAGTTTCATTTTTTTATCACCCCTGTCTTCCGATAGTAATTCTAAACCTTATCCGGATTTCACTATGTTAAAGAAATTTTTATTAACTATATTCATTAATTTTTCCTTATGGTCCTATACTCCTGGTAAATGGTCCCATCTTGATTCTGTGATTATGAAAAAAACAGACGCTAAACCTAAAAAAGAAGTAGTGAAGAGTCCATCTGATAAAGTTTTATACTCTGCTGAATTTGAATATGATAAAGATGGAAATTTAATAAAAGAAAAATACCTAAATTCGACAGGAAAAGAGGATGGATATACCCGGTATTCCTACAGAGGAAAAATGGTCATTAAGGAAGAACTTTTTGGCTTAGATGGAAAAATAAAAGAAACAAGAATTTTTGAATATGATAAAAATGACAACCTGAAGAGACTCAGGTTGTTAGATAGTTCCGGGATAGATACTGTTCACTACAAAATCAAGGAAGTGATGAATAACGAACTTCAAAGTATTGAAGTTTTATGGTTGGGCTCAAAAGATATGGAATACTATAATGTTAAGAGATCCCCAGATTCTGAATTTAAATTTATTCAAGAAATCTCCCTTGAGAATCGAAAAACCATGGGGCAGGTTATTTATATGTATGATAAAAATAAAAAACTGATAAGCCGAATGAACTCAGTTAGTGATGACAGAAAACAAAACAATATAAAATATGATCAAGAGGGCAGGGTGCAAAGTTTTACGTTTCACGTGAAACGGGGTGGAAAATGGGAATTGTTAAAAACTCATGAAATTTTATATTAGGTAGAAAACGAGAATAAATTGAAACATAGCGGAAAACCAATTTTTGAAATAAATAACCCTGACATAGACGTATCAAAACTCATGCAGGAGATAGAAGAAAATTTAAAAGAAAGACGTGTAAATATAGATGATATTGAATTAATTCAAAACACACGTATAAGTACTGCTGAAGAAGAAAAGGCTTTTGACCCATCCTATACCGCATTTTTGTTTGAGAAAGGTGTAAATAAGAATGTCATTAAAGATAAAACAAATTGGTTTTTTTTCGGTCCTGTGAAATGGATAACCATAAAAACTGTTGAGATATTTTCTAAAATCGAACGAGTTCTTTCTATTAATCGAGTAAAAGCTTTTTATTTACTAATTAATGAACTTACCTTTCAAACAAACAGAATAAATTCTCTGGAAAAAAGAGTAGAACAGTTGTTAACTGAGAATCTTGAGTTAAAAAAGAATTTATCTACTCAGCCAGAATTTTCACTATTTCTTAATCTAAATTCGGAAAATAATTTTGAGAGAAGAAGTCTCAATACTATACTACCCTTTTTCAACAAACAGGATCATATATTGTTACTACTTCCCGCATGGGGAGAAGTTATAGAGATATTTCGGAATAAAGGTTTATCCTACTCAGTTATAACTGACAATCTACGGCAGTATAACTATATAAAGAAAAATATAGATCCTGCTGTAAAATATGTAGAGGATATATTTGATCTTGGTGGTTTGGAAAATTTTAATAAAGTTTTCCTAGCTCTTAATCTATGTTTCCTTCCTTCCTGGTATATAAATCGATTATTGAATGCTTTATATGAAAAAATTTCTTCGGGTACTAAAGTATTCTTTCGATTTCAAAACGAACCTAGTTCTAATCCTGGCCCCTTTTCAGAAAAGCTGATGATTGAAATTGAGATGGATTCACTGATTCCTTATCTCAGAAATATCGGGTTTATAAATATTTTACACCAGAATATACCCGAAAATGAATACGACATAATTTCTTTTTATAAACCCTGATATGCAAGTTTTTCAGTATGTTACTGACTATAGCAAGAAGGATGGAATAGGGAGTGATATTTCCGGTTTTCACTCAGTCCTAACTTCCAACAATATTTCATCTAAAATTTTTTGCTTACATTCCCACGTAACCAATAAAATCGTATTTTCCTTAAAACACTTAAGAGAGTTTCGATTCTATAATTCAGATATACATATTATTCACTACGGTGGATACGGTCTTCCTCTACATGAAATTCTTAATCTTCCCGGTAAAAAAGTTTTACGATTCCATAATATAACACCTTCCAGGTTTTTTGATGTTAATAAAAATGTTCATATCTCCGCTCAATTTGCTCTGAGTGAAGTTAAGGCATACCTGGAACTAAGAAAATTCCGTGAATTTTTCTCTGCCTTCCTGTTTCCTTCAAACTATAACTACTATAGCTTTCAATATAATGTTGGAGAAATAAATCGAAAAAAATCTTTAATAATTCCTATTGTTAGAAGATACAATCAGGAAGAAATTTTTGAATATAAAAAACTTTCCTATAGGCTCGGGTTTGTTGGAAGGTTCGCACCAAATAAAAAAATAGAAGATATTTTACGCCTTTTATATTTTTTAAAAAAGAGATCTTCTGAATATTCTCTTCATCTTTTAGGAACAAAACCTCCAGTCTTTTCATCTTACTATAATTACCTGAATTCATTCGCTAAAAGTCTGAGTTTACAAAAATCTCTTCATATAAAGCTTAATGTTTCTGAAGAATCACTTGATGAAAATTTGAAAAATTTTGATGTTTATGTTTCCATGAGTGAGCATGAAGGATTTGGCATTCCTATTTTAGAAGCTTTTTCCAGACGGATTCCTACTTTTGCATTTGCAAATGCAGCTATACCGGAAATAATGAGAAACGCCGGAGTTCTATTCTATGCAAAAGACTTCAATTATCTGGCAGAACTTATTCATACTATAAATTTACAGGAGGTTTTAAAAAAAAGAATCATTACCACACAGGACAAAGTAATTGATCACTATAACTCAATTGATTTCGATGGATCTATTCTAAAACTTTTAAACTTTCTATAATGAAAATAAAGAGAATTCATCAATTTTCAACCGGCTTTCACCATGGTGATGCAATCAGTAATGAAATGCTTATGATCCAGAAGGTTTTAAAAAGTAAAGGAATTGAAGGTGAAATTTTTGCAGAAAATTTAGGTTTAAGCGAAACCAGAAAAGTAAAGAAGTTTAATACATATACATCCAGATCAGAGGAAATGATCATCTATCATCATTCCATACATTCCTCGGTTCTTAGTTTTATACTCAAGCAAAATGTTCCTAAAATACTAATTTACCATAATGTCACCCCTCACATTTACTTTCAGCCTTATGATTTAAAAATGACCTTTTTTTTGAAGCAGGGGAGAGAGGATCTAAAGTATATAAAAGACGAATTTCTTTTTTGTTTTGCTGATTCAGAATATAACCGCTCTGAACTTATAGACTTGGGTTATTCGGATGTTACAGTGCTTCCTATTATATACGATTTTTCTAAACTTACAAAGCGCAAAGTCCCTAAGGAAAACAGAATTAAGCAAATTTTATTTGTTGGAAGAATAGCACCTAACAAAAAGCAGGATGACTTAATTCGTTTTGCCAGTATATACAACAAATATTTCTCAAAAGATTTTATTGTTAATCTTGTTGGACATTGTTCACCGGAGATGCAACTCTACCAGAACGGGCTAAAAGGCCTATTGAGGGAACTAAATATATCTGATAAGGTTTTCTTTTCCAGCTTTGTCACAGATGAGCAGGTCAATCGTTATTATCAGGAAGCCGACTTATTTTTAAGTATGAGTGAACATGAAGGTTTTTGTGTTCCTCTTTTAGAATCTATGTTCCATGAAATTCCTATTATGGCCTATGATGCAGGTGCTGTAAAAGAGACACTTTCCGGTTCCGGGATATTGTTTTATGAGAAGAAATTTGAGATTATAGCTGAATTAGCTTATAAATTATTATATGATCCTGAATTTAGATTTCATATTACAAGCAAACAAAATACCAGATTACAAGAATTTAAGAGTATTAAACCCGAGGAATTATTTCTTAAAAAACTAAAGGACGAACGTTTCATTAATGAATAAAGGAACAATAGCACTTATCACTCCTCGTTTTCATGATAGACTTGCAGGAGGAGCAGAAAGGCTCAGTTATGAGTATGCAAGAATTCTTTCAAAGAACTATAATGTGGTTATTTTAACAACCTGTGCTACTGATTATATTACCTGGAAGAACGAATTACCCATTCCTGAAGCCTCCTTCGCTTTTGGAAGAATTTTACGGTTTCAAACATTAAAGGAACGTAATATTCTTCAATTTAATAAATTAGATAAAAATTTAAAAGAACAGCTTCCCTATATAAGCGAAGCAGATGAGAATTCATGGTTAAAAGAGCAGGGACCCTATGTACCAAGCCTAATCGAACATATTATAAAAAATGAAGAGAAATATGAAGTTTTCATTTTTTTTACCTATTTATATTATCCTACCGTTAGAGGTTTATCCCTGATAAGAGATAAATCGATCTGTGTTCCTGCTTTACACGATGAAACCCACGCTTACTTTCCTATGTTTAAGTCTTTATTTAAAAATGACTTAGTCTACGGATTTAATACGGAAGAAGAATACTCCTTATTCTCCAGGCTTTATAATTTTAAGCCTCAGAAATTTTCAATCATAGGAACAGGTCTCGACTTAAATAAAAAAAAAATTACTACAAATAGTTTTACATTTCCTTATGTATTGTATCTAGGACGTATTGATTCTTCAAAGGGAATATACGAGTTATGTAAGTTTTTTCTAAATTGGAAAACAAAGTATTCAAAAGAAGTAAAACTGTTAATCTGTGGTAGCGGAGATTTTCAGAATCCGAGTAGCGATCATATTGAGTTTTATGGATTTGTAGATGAAGAAAAAAAAGAAGAAATTTTAAATTCCTGTCTTTTCCTTATAAACCCATCCCGGCTAGAGAGTTTATCTTACGTTCTTCTTGAATCCTGGGCTCACAGTAAACCGGTTCTGGTAAACGCACTTTCTCCCGTTTTAAGAAATCAATGTAAGAAAAGTAAAGCAGGTCTTTTTTATGATTCGCAGGAAAACTTTAATAGATGTATGAATATTCTGTTAGAAGATGAAAAGCTCAGAATCAGTTTAGGTAGTAATGGTTATGAATATATTGTAAAAAACTACTCTGATTCTGCAATTGAAGAGAAACTGAACTATTTAATTCAAACGACGATAAGAAACTAAGCTTCCTCTCCGGAATCTTCTCCACCTTCTGCATCTTCTGCTTTTTCTTGAGGTTTATATTCAAGTTGTTTAATAATTCCATCAAGGCTTTGCATAGTATCCTCCTCAAGAATTATTTGATGGCAATTATTGCACTGTAATGCTGGCATTTGCTTCACCACTATGGTTTCTTTATCATCTACTTTGTAGGGTAAATCTGTATGAATACCTGACATTAAGCCTCCACATATATGACACTTCACTCGTTTTTTCCTTTTCTTAAGATTTTTTTCCCAGGTTTCTAAATTCGGGTAGTAGGCCGCAAGAATTCGAACATTATCTTCTTCTTCATCCATCGCGATGATAATATGGAACTTGTCCTGGTTATATTCAGAATAGACAATAAAACAGGGAAGAAAATTATCAGAAGGAAACTCTTCAATTATCTCATATCTTTTATAAGATAAAAGGATATATTCCTTACTAATGGACTTTCCTTTTAGTTTCATACCTATATGGTATGACCAATATACTCTACCTTTTGATATATAGAGCTGGATAGTTTTTAAAGCGTCTTCTTTACTTGTATATCTTGCCAGAGTAGCTCACCTGCTTTATAAGAATATTTTTGCTTGTAAGGATCTAAAGCTTTGATTTATTTGTTTTAATATAAATACAAAAACCTAGTAATATTTCAATAAATAATTAAGGTTATGACAATAGAACAGAAAGAAAATTCCCAAAAACAACAACTCAGTGTTTTACTTCCCGTACAGTCTTTATATAAAGCTGTAAATTGCCTTGATACCCTAAAAAGCATGTTCGGGAAGCAGTTAGAACTTATTTTTTTACATGTAGTGGATATTCGCTTAAAAGATAATTTTCAGCTTCTCGACTACGGAAAAGAAGAAGAGTTATTTCAGACACTCAAAAACAAGGCTGAAATAGCAATAAGAAACCTGATCCCGGAAGAATCCTCAAGTCAGGTGATGGTAGTCGAAGGTATTCCATTTCTGGAAATTGTAAAAATTGCAAGAGATCTAAATGTAGATTTAATTGTGATGAAACGAAATACAGATTCCAACGAGAAAAAAATTGAAAATCTACTCTTTGGTTCTACTACAGAAAGGGTAATCCGGGCTTCTTCTATTCCCGTGATTAGCCTTCCCTAATTTTATTAATCCGGCTCGAAAAATGCTAAATTTTCCGGGCCTTCGTGTATTACAATTTTTTTTATTTTGCCATTCTCTTTTTCTACTTCATGCTGCAAGTAGTAATAAAACCATCTCGCAATGTTTTCTGAAGTCGGGTTTATTCCTTTAAAATCAGGATGCTCGTTGATTAGCCTGTGGTCCATTGCTTCAGAAAGCTCTTTTAATTTCTTTTTTGCTGTAAGAAAATCAAAACAAATACCATCCGCTTTTATTCCTGATTTCCCGGATATATAGACTTCTATTTTCCAGGAATGTCCATGTATGGGCTCGTCACTTCCATCCGGGAAATAATTATAAAGATAATGGGAAGATTCAAATTTATCTTCTATTCGAATGTAAAATTTTCCTTGTAATTCTGAAAACATCTTTACCTGCAAATTGTTTTTTCTCTTGTAACAGAACAAATTTCATGTCCTTCCGGATCATAGGTCGTTCTATAAATTACCTTGCCTGCTTCATCAAAACTTTCTTTTACTTCTAAAGTTCCTGTATTATAATAGTGTAACCATTCTCCGGTACGCAAATCCTTATTAAATTTCCCTCTATACTCTAATTGCCCATTCCTGTAATATTTTTCCCAGGATCCCGTTTTATAACCAGCATCATAATAGCCCCGAATTTCCAATTTACCATCAAGATAATATTGTTCAAATTTTCCGTGTTCATTCCCTATTTTATCATAATCTCCCCAGTAGATACGCTTCCTGGCATGGTTATGCTCCTGCTGTATATATAACTCGCCATCGGGAAAATACCATTTCCATAAACCATCTTTATTGCCGTTTACCATTCGACCTTCAGAGCTTAAACGGTTCTCTTTCTGGTAAGTTTTGCAGTATCCGTGTAAAACTCCATTTTGATTAACTTCGCAATCCATATAAAGAAGTCCCTCTTTTGTCCACTGAGATAACTTACCATTTTCTATTTTTGTAAATAAGTTAATTCTTCTATCATATTTTGCACCAACAGGAACATTACCTGGTAATATATGATTGGCTTTTGCTTTACAGGAATAAAGTAAAGTAGTAAATAAGAAAAAGATAAAATACTTCAATTTTAATAACCTCAATTAGAATAAAAATAGGCAAACAACCTAAAGCAAGCTAAAAAGATAACGAATAGAAATAGAAGAAAAAGAAATAAATATAATCCAAAAACCATTAAATCTCTTTTTCGAAAACCAAGTTCTGCTTTTAAGACATTCAAGCTTATGGAAATACTAAATATGAAAAGTAAAAATGAAGCTATTATAAAAATAGGTGTGGGTGAGATTGATAGAATTGATGAAGATGCAAATGGAAGAAAGGAAATCCAAAACACTGAAAAATCAGCTTTCTTTTGGAAACGGTTCTCAATAAAAAGACTTAGAAGTGAGTTGAGAGTATACACAAAAAAAGGTAAGATTATATAAAGTAGGCTTACATAAATAAATGGCTTCCATACAAGTAAAATAGATTTTTTATCGAACAGTAACTTCCAATCGAATTGCGTATCTATCAAAACATATAGAAATCTCATACTTAAAGCAATTATTAGAAAAAATATAAAAATTTTAAATAAATTATAGTTTGAAACCTTATGCTGAATTTTCAGTCTATATGCCTCTCTTGGTTTATAAAAACTTAATGAGATTATTTCCTGTATTTCCTGTATATTCATTCCTTCCTCTTTTAAAAAATCAGATTTATTCCGAGTATATTGACAATTGTTGTAATGAAAAATGGTACCGAAGACACATCATCATGACGTATACTTTCTGCATACCATCTTCCCTCTTTTGCCAGTATCTTTATATCATTTGTAGTTTCACTCAAAGAAACATATGTCTTATCAGAATTGATTAATTCACCTAAAGTTCCCTTTCCCTTATTTAACTTACTGCTAATACTTTTTAAATTGGATACAGTTTTCCTGAGTTCCGGTTTATTTTCCCTGATAAGTCGAGCAGAACCGGCAAAAAAATCATCATAATATCTCATAGTCATGTTCAGATCCTTTTTTCTTGGGTTAGGAATATATGTATTCTCAATAAAATTATTCTGTCCTCCGGGATCTATATCTATACTTCTACCGGAGAAAGCAGTTGCTTTTTTAAATTCAACCGAATAATTCTTCCATAAACTTAGCGGTCTATCAAGAGCCAATGTTAGTTCAATAAGCTCTTCTTTTTCAGGTGAATAATTCGGTATATTCTTGAGATTTTTTCTGGATACTACTATTATGTCGTATACTTTTCCGGCAGTAATTCCTTTTATTGATACTTCCGTACCCTGCTTTAAGCCATCAATTCTATCAAAAACAATTTTAGCTCTATAAGGAAACCTGGTTTCATCATCAACCTGTTTAATAATTGTAAGATAAAAAGCCAGAGCAAGGGAGAAAAAGAATAAAATTCCAATAATGCTATATTTCATATAGTATATTACCTGAAAAATGAGAAAAAGTTTTGCAATCCATTCTGTGGTATTAAAATAGGTATTAAAAGTCCACGTGAATTTTTCATAAAACAAGAAATTAAAATAGTCTGCTTGAATCATCCGATTCATCAAAAACTATAAAATTCATTTTAAAAAAGGAACTTACACTATGTCATCCGGAAAATTACTTGAAGAAGCCAGAGCCAGTAAAAAGAAGCTTTTTTTAGAGTTTGGCGGGCAAGGAGCACCCTTCCTAAAAGAACTCACAAAACTGCATGAAGAAGAAGGATTAAAAAAGTATTTTGATACCTGTTTTCAGGCATTTTCTGATTTCGAGAAAAAACACAAAGGTAGTCCTCTCATTTCAGAAGGAATGGATTTGAAAGGATGGGTAAACGATAACTCCAAAGCTCCGGACGAAAATTATTTAATTAGGGGTAGTATATCCATTGCTTCTATTTTTGTAACCCATATGGCTGCATTTACGAATTTTCTCCAGAAAGGTTATCCGATGCCTGAACTAATAGAAAATACATTCGGAGCTACAGGTCACAGTCAGGGTGTGGCTGCTGCTGCTTTTGCCAGTTTAGGTAAAGATGGAGAAGAATACTATGAGGCGCTATATAAGTATACAACTTATATGCTGAATATGGGTTTTCACGGTCAGGCATCATATTCTCGTTTTACTATAGAAGACGAGTTTTTGAAAATCTCTGCTGAACTGGGAGATAAAAATCCGGCTCCAATGGTTGCCTGTATAGGATACACCCGAGATGAATTGGAGAGTCGAGTAAACTTTTTCAATGATCAAGAGAAAGCTTCCGGCAAAGATATGATCCATATCAGCCTTTATAATACTCCTAATTCGATGATTGTATCCGGATGGCCGGAAAGAGTCATTGCATTTAGAAAAAAGTATAAACCAGAAATGGACGAAAGAGGTTGTAAGTTTGTTTATCTTAAAACTACAGCACCCTATCACTGTCCCCTGACTTCTTCTTCTATTGAAGTATTCGACAAAGCACTCAAAGAAGATATGGATTTTCCTTTCACGCAGGCTGACTTAAAAGTTCCTGTATTCTCATTTGTCTCAGGAAAAGATTTGAGAACTGAAACTAAAAATTTGGGAAGCCTTCTATTCGATGAGGTGGTTGTGCAGAATCTTCATTGGGATCTTTCTCTTTCCGAAGTTGTTAAAAATTCGGAAAAGATCGAAGCGATTGTTGATTTCGGGCCAAGTCGGACTGTTGCCGGTTTAACCCAGGCTCAACTAGATGCTGCTCAAAAGCAAATACGAATCCTGTGTCTTTCAAATCCAAAAGATCTGAAAGCCATTTTTTAAGAAAAATATTAAAGGCTGCTCCTGCCATCCTTGAGCAGCCAATCCTTATAATATGAATTTACCTTCTCGCGTAAGGTCTTTTTTAAAAAAACTATTTAGAATCAATACATCCTCCTTTCTTATAAGTCGTCAAAAATTTAAAACCTCTTTGCGCTGTGAAAAACTGTTCTGGGAACAAAGTAAAAATAATCTTTCGAATGCACATTATTTAGAATTATTACAATATAAAGATCTCATCCAATTAAATCGTAAACTTTATCCTGATGCAATAGAACTTAAAAGTTATAAAAGTAACTACTCTTTTACGAAAACCCTCGAGGCTTTAAAGAATAGAAAACCCACTTTTAATACACATTTTCAAGTTGAAGATTTAAATTCAAAAACAGATTTACTTGTTCCATCAGAAAAAGAAAATTTTTGGAATATTATAGAAATTAAGTTTTCCCCTAATATCAAACAATTAGATTATTACGATATTGCCTTTCAGAAATATGTAATAGAGCTTTCTGGTTTTAAAATTGATACCTGCATTATTAAAACGATTAATCCAAATTATCTGTTTGTTGATAATAATATAGAACCTGAACAATTTTACAAAAATACCGATGTAACTAAGCGAATTGAGGGAATTTTCCAAAGTATACCCGGTAAATTAGAAAGATTAAAAGCGATTTATAAATCAACAAAATCTCCTCAAAATAGAGGCTGCAAAAATCCGACCAAGTGTATCTATCCGAATGTTTGCTGGGATAATTTACAGGATAGCGACATTTTTCAACTCCGAGAAGGAAAGGATTTATCTTATGATCTTTATACAAATCAAGGAATACATTACATTACTGATATACCTCAGGATGTAGAATTAAGTGATATACAGAAACTTCAGTTCGAAGCACATAAGACAAAATCTCCTTACATCAATCATGAGATGATTGCTCAGTTTATAGAAAAGATAAAATTTCCTGTATACTTTTTAGACTTTGAAACCATAAACCCCCCTCTTCCTATATTTATTAATAGCAAACCTTTTCAACACGTTCCTTTTCAATATTCCTTGCATATCCTTCAAAGTCCTGATAGCGAGCCAGTTCATCACCAGTATATTTGCGAGATGGACAACAATAACCCAAGGATAGAAATATTAGATAATTTAAGAAAATTAATTTACCCGGAAGGAACTATTTTATGCTTTAACGATGCTTTTGAGAAAAAATGTTTGAAAGAAGCAGTAGCCTTTCATAAAGAATTTGAACCCTGGTATAAAAGTATTTTACCCATGTTTTTGGATCTTGCTATTCCTTTTAAATATTTTTATTATTATCATCCGGAACAAAAAGGAAAAGCATCTTTGAAAGCTATTCTACCGGTAATGACCGATGAGTCTTATAAAAATTTAAAAATCCAGGATGGCCATGGAGCCAATCAAGAATATTTAAGAATTAGATCAGGAAAATCTTCATTTTTGGAAACGGAAAAAGTAAAAAAAAGATTACTACTATATTGTAAAATGGATACCTATGCACTATTTTTAGTAATGAGAGAATTAAGAAAGTTATGCTTAAAAACAAAAGAAGATTAAAATATTATCTTTTAATAATAGCGTTAATCACCTCGGAAGCAGCGTAAATTCCAAAAATTGCCGGCATGTAAGATATAGTACCGGCTGAACTTTTCTTGTATTTTTCTCCAACAATCTGAATACTTTCTTTAGGTACCGGTTCCGGTGAAAAAACTACCCGTAAACCTTTATAAATCCGATTTTCTTTCTTTAATTTTTTCCGTATTCTTTGAGCTAACTTGCATTGATAAGATCGGGAAATATCTGCAACTCTTACCTTCGAAGGATCTAACTTACCCCCGGCTCCCATAGAACTGATAATTGGAATTTTCTTTTCAATACAATAGCGGATTAACTCTAACTTAGGAGCAATCGTATCTATAGCATCAATAACATAATCATATTTCTTTTCTAAAAATAATCCATAAATTATATTCGGCTCAAGGAAAACGCCATAACGTTCAATCTTAACTTCCGGATTGATATCCTGTAACCTTTCAGCCAGAACTTCAGCTTTTCCTCGATCCAAATTACTATTTAGTGATGGTATCTGCCTGTTTAAATTACTCGGAACAAATTTATCTCCATCCACTATAGTTAAATAAGTTATTCCTGCACGACAGAGCATTTCAGCAGCAACGGCCCCTACCCCTCCCAGACCAACGACAAGTACATGAGAATTCTTTAACTTTTCTAATTTTTCATTTCCCAGTAAAAGCTTTGTTCTTTCTGTCCACACATCATAATTCATAACGAAATACCTTCTTGAAATTTTTTTCTATCTGTAATTCTAGTGTATCTTGGGGAATTTGTAAACTACCGGATGCTTTTTTATAAATATCTATAATTGATACTTTATCTTCATCTGTCTCAAAAAATATGCTATCAAGAGGAAGCTCAGAAAAATACTGTAAAATTTTTACTTTTTCTTTCAAGAGTGCACTTCCAAAGCTTAGTAATATTCCTTTTTTAATAGCTTCTTTTGCGATCTCTTTTCCTGCTGTGAATCCATGAAGAATCCAGGGGTTTTTAGGTTTTAGATTTTTTTTTAAATAAAACAATTCAGGAAATGCCCTGACGCAGTGAAGTATTAGAGGTATGGAAAATTCTTCAGATAATTTAATTTGCTCTTTCAAGGCATTTATTTGAATTTCTAGATCGGGACCTTTCAAGCGATCCAGTCCTGCTTCACCAACAGCCAGACAATTCTTATGTTGTATGAAGTTCCTAAGCTCGAATAATGAGTGGGACAAGTTTTCTTCTTTAATCTTCCAGGGATGCAGGCCAATAGAAAATGAGTTTATATCAGGGATAATATCTTGGGATATATCGATACTCATAATTTGAAAACACTCGGAATTTTTATATTGATGTGTATGAATATCTATTAGCATATTAGAAAAATCTATGATTTTTCTTCTGTTTGTTGTAAGTCTTTTTCTTTTTGTTTTTCTTTTATTTTCAAGTTTTTGATTTCTTTCTCGAGCTTTTCATAAGGATCGTCTTCTTTGGTTTTTGCATCTGTTACAACTATATCGGGGTTGGTTGTACTTTTTTCAAGAAATGATTTGAGTTTCCGGGCTTTCAAGACAGTGAGCTTTTCGGCTTCATTTAAAAATCCTACAGTAAGTTTTTCTATGGTTTGCCTAAGAAAATTCATAATTCCGGTTTTTCTCTCATGCCAATCTTTATCTATTGGATATAGAAGTATATCCATATCTCTGCTGTGTTTGGCTCCAAGAGGAATAATTCTAAAACTTTTCTTCTGTAAGATTTTTAAGAAGTCTTTATTGTCAACTTCTGGAAACATAGCTTTTATAGCCCCGATATGAGGAACACTCTTTTCTACAAAATAAATATGATCAAGCTTTTCCAGAACTGATGTGATTATCATATTTTCCATCTCATCTGCAAGACGTTGTTTCTTTTCATCCTCTTGTTTTTGCTTGATATCTTGCATCCTATGTTCATTTTCTCTTGCCAGGTATTCCTGTTCTTCTTTTAAAATCTCTTTGGCCTTTTTAAAGAAAATATCTTGAAAAATTCTAAACGGCATAAGATAGAGGCCTTTATAATACCAGGGAACTGTATGAATATAAACTTTTCTTAATAATGCACCGTAATCACTAATGAAAAAGTCATCATCTAAAACCTTTCTTAAAAGATTTTCATTTTCATCTATAATGGAGCGAACAGCCAGAGCTTTCCAAAATTCTTTACTGGATAAATCCAACATGTTTCCTATTATCTTTTTAATTACAGCCGGTTCTCTCCCTATAAAAAAGTGCACCCTCGTCTCCGGAAGTTCCCAGCGTGTATAAAAAAGATCATTATCAATTACTAAATCTCTCCATAAATCTGCCGGATAAGTATTCGCTTCTTCCTGTGTAATAATCCGAACCAGATTTTCCCATCTTTCAGTAACACGATTCAGGGTTGATTTGAACTCTGATTTCAGGTGTAGAGTAGTTTGTTTCCAACTATCAAGGTATTCTTTCTCCATATGACTTTCAAGGCCAAGGATTGTCTCTATAGCCAGAGAACCCGGATATGTCTTAGCGCCCTTCTCACCCCTGAGATTAATATTCTTAACTTCTGTAGCCTTTTTTACATGAAAACGGGTAGTGGCAGGTTTTCTTTCTGCTGAAATATCATAAGCTATTTCTTCATAAGATATTTTGTTAAGTCGATGAACCAGTTTCACATTCTCCTTCAAAGAAGGTAATAACTTCTTCTCTAAAAAATCTGTTGATGCTTGATAACAATTACCCAGTTCCTTTGCTTTTATCAATAATAGACCATGACCCTGAAGATTAACCGCTCTTTTCTCACGAAGAAGATATTCTGTAACCTCTTTAGAGAGAAATTCCTGCATTTCTCTCTGAACTTTTACTTTGGTATCTGTAGAAATAAGCATTTTTCTGAGATCAACTGCATAATGAAAAAAATCCTGGTTTACATGGGTATTTTTTGAATTGAATTGCTCATCTAACTCCTTTTCAAATTGTTCATACTTCTTTTCCGGACGATTATCTAACCAGTTTTTTATTGCAAGGCAGGAATTATTTAATACCCTCTCAAAAATGGCTTCAATATTACCACCCTTGTCCGGATGTGGCTGGCTTGCAAAATAAGAAATAATCTGAACCCTATTCAAATCAAGATCATATTCAAAACCCATTAAATGGGCAATCATCTTGTCATCGATTAAGCGGTTTAAAAAAACTACCAGATCCTCCGGTAAGACTTTAATGCTTTCGAGATGATGCTTCTTCAGAGAAAAAAGAGAGCCTTTTCCAGCATTGACCGTAGTAGATTGTTTCTCGATGTATTTAAACAAATCCTGCATATAGCGATTTGTCATATTTACACCCATCATGAGGGCATCTTTTTCCCTGTACACTTCTAAAAATGGATAAGGGGAGGAAGACTTATTCTCTTTTTCTTCTTTTGTTAAATTCATTTTACTACCTGAACTCAAGAATATTGTACCACACCCGGCTATAAACCGAAAATAGCTCAATTCATGCCCATATAATTGTAAGCTTTTAATCGCTTGGATTATATGTATATAAAAATTTTTGTTAAATGTAGTCTGAAAAATAGATGTTATTCTTTTAGTGCGTGTAATAAAAAAAATGAAAAGTAATATGAGACATAAATTTCTAAAATCTATTTTTTTATTCCGAAAACAAACTTGACTCTCAAAACTCAATAGCAAGTAATTATACTATAAAGAATAGAGAAATCTGATGGAAGAAAAAAAGAGTTGGTACGCTGTTTATACAAAGCCGAGGGCTGAAAAAAAGCTAAAAGATTCCCTGGATAAAAAAGGCATTCAAACTTTTCTACCCATTCTAAAGCAAAAAAAAAAATGGTCAGATCGAACTAAGTATGTTGAAACCCCAGTTTTTCCTTCATACGTTTTTGTGAAAATAAACTTTGAAAAAGAAGCTCTGGATATATCCAGAGAACCAAATTCCGTAAGTTTTGTTTTTTTTAACGGTAAACCAGCAGAGATTACAGAAAGCGAAATCGAAATTTTACGGATTTTCGTCAATGAATACCCGGATAAATTAAAAGTTCAAGAAAGTGATTTCTTACAAAAAGGTAGAGAGGTTGAAATCATCTCCGGACCGTTTGCCGGACGAAAGGCCATTGTAATAGAAGTGAAAAAAATGCTTTATGTAGTGCTTCATATAAAAGCTATAAACCGTATTTTAAAAGTAGAAGTGCCAAAAGAAGTTATTAAAATTCCAAATTTATTATGATGAAAACTGTATTCTTTTTATTTTCTCTAATAATTCCTCTTTTTGAATGGGCTTACTAATGTAATCATTCATACCGGATAACAGGTACTGCTCTTTGTCTCCTGTCATTGCATTAGCTGTCATTGCAATTATTACCGGCTTATCATTTGATTGGCTTAAATTTCGTATATGTGAAGTGGCTTCTATACCATCCATTTCCGGCATTTGAATATCCATAAGAATTAAATCATATTCCTTCTCCTTAAATAATCTAATTGCGTCTTCACCATTCAAGGCTACGTCGGCGTTAAGCTTGGCTTTTTGTAGTATCCTGAGTGCCAATAAGCGATTAATTTCATTATCTTCAGCTAATAGTATTTTTATCTCCGGTATTTGCTGTTTATCGAAAAAATCCTGAGGAGTTTCAATTGGTTTTATGTAAGTTGTTTTTCCTGCTATTATTGAAAATGAAAATTCACTTCCTTCCCCAAGAACACTATTTACCCATATCTTACCTCCCATCAGTTCAGAAAGACGCTTAGATATAGCCAGACCTAACCCTGTTCCTCCATACTTTCTACTAATAGATGAATCTGCCTGAGAAAAAGATTGAAACAATTTTTCTAAATTATTTTTAGAAATTCCTATACCTGTATCTTTTACTGTATAGGTAATTTCTACATTTTCATTATGCATTTCCTTACTTGATATATTTACTTTTATTTGTCCCTCATTGGTAAATTTTATTGCATTGCCAATTAAATTAATAAGTATTTGTCTGGTCCTAATCACATCACCGGCAACATACTGAGGGATATTGTTCAATATTTCATATTCTAATAAAATTCCTTTTTCCCTTGCTCTTAATGTAAATATTTTTATAGAATCAAGTATACAAGAAACAGGTGAAAAAGGTTTATATTCAAATTCCAATTTACCTGACTCTATTTTAGAATAATCCAATATATCATTAATAACGGTTAACAAACTTTCACTACTGATATTGATTGCCTGTATATATTCTCTCTGCTCATCATTCAACTTTAAATCATTAAGAAGTTTTGACATACCAATAATTCCGTTAAGCGGGGTTCTTATCTCATGGCTCATCATAGCCAGAAATTCGCTTTTCGCTTTATTTGCATAATCTGCCTGTTCCTTTGCTTCTTTTAATTCTTTTTCAATTCTTTTCCTTTCAGTAATATCCTCTTTTACTGCAATAAAATTAACTACCTCCCCCTTAGAATTTTTTATAGAGGTAATAGAAGCAAGCTCCCAATATAAATCTCCATTTTTTTTTCTATTATAAAACTCACCATGCCATATTTTTCCTGACAATATAGTATTCCATAATTCTTCATAATGTGATTTATCGAATAATCTGGCGGATAAGAAATTTGGATTCTTTCCTTCAATCTCTTTTATTTGATAACCCGTAACTTCGGTAAACTTCGGATTTACATATATTATTTTTCCTTTACTATCAGTGAGCATAATCATTGCAGGGCTAAGTTCAGTGAGTTGTGATAATATTTTTAACTGTTCCTCAGTCTTCTTTCTGTCAGTAATATCAAGAGCCGATAAGCACAACCTTCGAATTCCTTCAATATCACTTGTTACCGGGATTATAGACATTTCTAACCATAATTCGCTTTCTTCCATGCGAAATTTTCTTTCATGCTTTATAAGTTTTCCTTGCAGTGTGCTATAGAAAAGCTCTTTAAATATCTCTACTTCTTCCGGATCGGAAAGTATGTTTAAATAATTAATTCCTTTCACAAGTTTTCTCTTTGTAATGGAATAAAACAAATCCACAGCAAGTTCATTATATTTAAGTATTACCATATTTGAATCCATTAATATAAGAGCTTGTAATTGATTATCAATAATTGCTTTTAAATTAGCCTCAGATTCTTTTAGTTCTTCCGTTCTAATGCCAACCTGCCGTTCTAAATTTTCATATAGATAAGCATTTTCAAGAGAAATAGAGATTTGTCCTGAAAGAAACTTCAAAATTTCTACATTGTTTTTGGAAAACGCTCCCGGAGTTAAGTTATTTTCCAAATATAAAATCCCATTCAACTCCCCCCTGATTACAAGGGGAATACATAACACCGATAGAGGTTTTTTTGTTTGAACATAATAATCAGATAAATAAATTTGTTCTTTTTGTATATTATCATATATTAATGTAATTTTCTTACGAATAACATATTTAACAACTGACAAACTTAATAAATCACCGGAATTATTCAAAGACATAGAATTTAAAGCGGAAATTTTCTTTTCTCTAATATCACAGAATACCTCTATATACCATTCTTGATTTCTGCTTAGAATTATATATGCCTTCTCTGCACCTGCGTTTTCAATAATCAAATTAGCAATTGCTTTTAAAAGTTTATCTAAACGAATTTCTTGAGCTAAGATGGAAGAAGATTTTATTATTGTTTCAAGAGCTACATTTGTAGTATTAATAATATTTGATTCTGAAGATATAATACTGGGTTGAGAAATTGATATGTTTTTTTTAAGTATGCTTGGCGAATTTATAAATACTTCAGATAATTCCAGTTTAAGTCTGTATGCAACTCGATATGCTTGCCATTTATTGTAGATATTATAAGCTGTATTTATATAATATTCATATAAATGTTTGATTTTTAAATCCTTATAAAATAAACCCGCTAATTCATAAGCTATAGCTTCATCACCCATAAATCTGTTATTCGATGCTGACTGGATCGAATAATCATATAATTCCTTTGCTTTACTATTCTCTCCTTGTAATCTATAAACTTCTGCTTCTACAAGGTAGTGCATATGCAAATAATTTTCAGGACAATTTTCTGACCATAACAGAAGAAGGTTTCTGTACTCCTCAATTTTATTAATTTCATCTGTAACTAAATTCGGATTTCTAATTTTTTTAGTGTAAGTTAAACAATACATGAAAATAAATGCTTGTAAGGGATGATGTCCTCCTATATCAAAAATAAATTCTTTTCCTTTTTCACAATAATTTATAGCTTTTGATAAATCATTAAATAAGAAACACAACAGTATCTTTGAATAGTAATATATAGCAAGAGCCAGAGAGTTTTTATTTTTATAATGAAAAGGGAGCATTAGGTCTTCATCATAAAACTCTCCTTTTATATTTAAGGGCATATCCGTTGTTTGATTCAAATTCCATATGGCCTGATAAAGACAGGAGGTATACTGATAAGAAACAATTTGCTTATAACTGGATATATTTGATAAATAATATTTAAATTCTTTTAAAACTATTTTTATGTTTATGCCTGAGAAAAACAGTAAGCGAAGGTAGTTCGTAATAGAATAACAGGCAAATTCAAGATCACCCACCTCTAATCCCAGGGTATAAGCTCTTTTTAATTCGGGTAAAAATGTATAAATTTGCTCTTTCCAAAGAGCAACATATGAATAAAAATTATTAAGTACAAAAGGCTCATATACCTTTGTATTATTCCTGGCGAGCAATTGTAATGATAAAAGCCCATAACGGTATCCATTAGTATAATCTTTAAGAACTGGACTACAAAAAATCAGAGCCAAATTAACAAATGCAACGGCAGTTTCATTTGCTATCCCATAGCGAATGCTTAATTCTACTCCCTTGCAACTTATAATAGGAAACAAGGCAGGATTTGCAAAATAACTCAAAGGTATCAGTCGGTTTAGAATTCTGAGACTGGCAAGAGCTACAGGTTCTTGCATCTCAGGAAGTTTTAGTATATCCTCAGAAGAATATGCACTCAAGGTAGAGCGAATATCTGTTATATGTGATGTAAGGATCATTTTATCAGGACTTGATGGTAAATCCATCCCTAATTCAGAAAGTATTTTTAATCCCAATAAGGTTCCTTCTGAAGACTGATTTTGTGAGGAGTAACTTTGAAGAATAATTTCATACATGCCTATTTTTTCATATAAGGGCAAGTTTTTCTTTAATGCTAAAGAAGTATAGGTTGCAACAAACTCGTAATCTCCGCTAAAAAAGGCTGCATTGCAGGCATTCATATATAAAGATAAACTTAAATCATAATCTTCTTCCCAACTTTCCACAGGTAAAAGTTGTAAACCAAACATAAAATAATGATAAGCTAATTGATAAGCACCTGAATGCTTAGCTTTTAGCCCGGCTTCGTTATTTAAACCTGCAAGTTGTAGAATCTTATGTCTATCTGCAATGACAGGTATTGCACGATTCAGATGATCTACTATTTCAAAGAGTATTTGTTCTTCATTAAATTCTTCATGACTTAAATAGTATAATCCTATTTGTAAATTAATCTGATTCTTTTTTTCCTCAGAAAGATTAGATTGAATAATTTCATAAATTTTATCATGTGTGAATTTAAATTTTATATTTAATGTATAACTTTGAAATATCTCAAAGTTATAACTATCTTCAAGGGATATTATAAAATTGTTATTAATTGCTTCTTCAATATAAACAATTACTTTTTCTTTGTCTTCGGAGAGTAAATCCAGTAATACTTTTATGCTAAAGCGGTTCCCGATACTTGACGCGTACTCCAAAAAATTTAAAGTTCCAGAATCTATTTTTTGTAAATTAGCATATAATAACTGAAGAACATTTTCTGTAATACCTTCTTTTTTTATTAAATGTATTTCCCAATCCCAGAAAGGAGCATGAGTCTTATTTTCAGAGTAATGCAAATATATTAAAGATTTTTTATATAATGAATTAATAAATTCTTTAATAAAAAAAGGATTCCCATTTGTTTTATTTAATGTAATTTCAGTCAGTTCATTTAAATCTTTTTTTGTCCGTTTAAAAGTGTCTTTTAAAATCATCAATAAATCATTATGGTTCAACCTGTCTAAGTTAATTATAAAAGGATTTAATTCCATTTCAAAGTATTTTTCCGAAATGGAATTATGAATTTTTATATTATCTTGAGTATTTCTGCAGGTAGCAAGAATTAAAATGTAAGAGATCTCAGGATCATTTAAAAGATTTTTCAAAAGATTGATAGAGGGGATATCAGCCCATTGCAAATCATCAAAAAATAAAATTAAATTATTTTGTTCATTGCAAATAGATTGAATAAATTTCTTAAAAACCAGAGCAAAACGATTCATTGTTTCCTGATAATTCAATTCAGGAACTTCGGGTTGTTCTCCAATTATAGCGTATAATGAAGGTATAATGTCTAAAATTATTTGTGCATTAACGCCTAAATTATCTAATATTCTTTTTTTCCAAATAACGATATCCTCTTCTCCAAGTAATATTTTATCTATTACTTGATTTAAAGCTCTTATAAAACCAGAATAAGGGATATTCATCGTTGAGAGTTCATATTTTCCATATGCATAAAATATTTTATGTCTTACAAAATTATTTAGCTGTGCATAAAATTCATTAACTAAAGCCGTTTTTCCAATCCCGGATTCACCGGTAATTAAGCTGAAACGTTTCTTACCCTTCGTCATATTCTTGTACAATTCATGAAGTTCACGAAGTTCTCGCTCTCTACCAAATAACTTTTGAGAAATGTTTAATTCTGTAGAATAATCAAAATCACCTGCTTTAAGTGAAACTTCAACTGAATCAATTTCTAATAGTTCTATACATTTATTCAAATCATATAAAAGACCGCGGCAGGATTGGTAACGATCTTCCGGAATTTTAGCTAAAAGTTTCATAATAATTGAAGATATATAAAAAACTATTGAGTATTCTTTTGTATCCTCTGCTATTTTAGCTGATTCAGATAAAACGTCAAATGGAGAGAGAGGAAGTCGGGCCAATTGAGCGTGAATAAGTTCTCCGGGTTCTTCATAAGGAAAAGGTAAAGTTCCTGTGAATAATTCATATAGGGTGATTCCAAGAGAATAAAGATCCGAACGGTAATCAACATTTCGATTCATTCTTCCGGTTAATTCAGGAGATATATATTCCAGGGTTCCCTGCATAACACCTCTTTCCCTTTCACCTGTTTCTGATTGCAAATTATATCGACAGGAAAATCCAAAGTCAATGATGCAAATCGAAAATAAATTAGAAGATGGGTTTATTATAATATTATTTGGATTTATATCTCTATGAATAATCTTTAATTCATGTAAGTATCCGAGTGATTCAACAATTTGAATTGAAATTTGCAAAAAATCTCGAATGGAAAGAATATTAGAATTATCTTTAATAAAAGCTTTCAAGCTCATACCGGAGATATATTCTAAAACAAGTACTTGAAGATAATTAAATTCAAAAGTGTTATAGGCTTTCCTTATCCCGGGAAAATTCAACTTATAACATAAATTATATTCATTTAAAAGTTGATTAACTTTTAGTTCAGAATAATCAGTGGCTTTGGGGATCTTAATAACCACATCTCTATCATTTACCTCATCCCTACCCTTATATAAGAGCGAATTCATACTTTCAAAAAGCAAAATTAATTGGGAATATTCTCCGATAGATTGCATACGTTCTATTCTTATTATATCTCTAAAAAAATAAACCTTTTTTCAAGGAAAAGAAGTGTTAAAAAAACTACAAAGTATTAAAAACTTACGCCCGCTGAAAAAAATATGCGCTTATACTCCTTCGAGCGGGACTTATCTTCTAAAAAATATCCATATGACTCAGAATTTTTAATGAACGCAGTAGTATAACTGAGTAGTAGGAATGAGAGACTATTTCTAGGGAGAGAGGAATATAATGAAAAAATAAACTCTCCACCTTTTCCCAGCTCTGAAAACCCATAATTCAGTAAGAATGCAACTGAAAAATAAGAAAGAAGCTTATACCGGTATTCAATATGACTTATTTGCATACCGGCATTTGTATAAGTAGAATTCCGATAAGTATTCAAATCGGTAAAAACAGCCGGATTGTCCATATTGATATTTTGCATTAATAAAAAAGAAGCTCTACCCCCGAAAATAGAAGGATCAGCCAGTATAGGTGAATAAGCATTGTCCCTTCTTCCCACTCTTTCTTCTCTATCCTTACTGCTGCGCAAAAAACCAAATTTTAAAGGAAGCTGAGACATTATTAATTGTGCGTATATTAGACCGGCAACTGTTCCTTTTTTATTTACAGGCTCAGTGGCCTTTTCTCGGTAATCTTTAAAACCTGATATATAAAAGAGGCCTGCTTGAAGTTTAAAAATACTTAATATATCTTTAGTGAATATTTCTCCTCCTGCATATCGAAAATATGCCTTTGGTGAAAATTCTCTTTCTTCTTCAAAAAAAGTCTTTTTTTTGGCGATAAGAAGTTTTTCATTATTTTCATAGTAGAATATTCTGAAATTGTAAATATTCGGAATATACAAAAAATTTAAACTTCCTCCTTTTAAAATTCCGTATTCAGGTTCTTGCTTAATATGCAATTCTTCTTTTCTATTATACTGTATACCTGTAAGACTAATCAAGGGACTGAATTCTCCCACTCGCCACTTAAATTCTACAAAATTCGCTTTTCCTGCAAACATAAGACCGAAGGAGTCAAGTCTTTGAAATCCCCGTCCGGTTTCTAAAATAAAATTTGGTGCATTTTTTATTTTAAACCCAAATATTGCTTCTAAATCTTTTAATTTTTCTATGTTCTTTTGTCTGTGATAATCTTCTTTATAAATAGAAATTGGAGAGAGTAATAGATAGGTTTCTATATCTTCTTTTTCTAAAGCAATAGCCAGTTCAAGATTTCCCTGTCCTCTCATTCCATATTTTTCGGCTTCATCTCTTCGTCTATCTCCCCCCTTCTGACTAAAAAAAGCTCCGCCAGTCTGGAAACTATGAATAAATTGAAAACCATCGTTTTCCTTATCAGAAGAGCTAATTGAACTTTTCAAAGAATCAAGCCTTGTTCTTCCCATATCCGTTTTGCCGTAACCTGTATGATATAAGCGAGAATCAAAAGAATTATAGGAATAGCTCCAGGAATAAAGACCTCCGAAAACAGGAAATAGAAAAATAAAAGCCAAGATTTGCTGCTTGACGTATAACATAATGTGAATCCTTATAATAAGCAATCTGGAGAATCGGTTTATGAAAAGAAAAAAACTATTTTTATTGTGCACAATATTTCTTACCCTGTTTATCACCAACTGCAGTTCGATTGATGTAGCGGTAAGTAGCAATAAGGGCAGAGTAGCCTCTATGAAGAAAATTGCCATTTTGCCTTTTGAATCAGAGGATGCCAAGTTAGAGAAAGACTTTACCGACGCTCTCGTGCTAAACTTCATGCAAACGGGAAAAGTTGAAATTTTAGAACGGGACAGACAATATATCGATAAGATTTTACAGGAACAAAAATTTGCTCGTTCAGGTCTTATTGATCAACAAACAGCCGCTGAAATGGGCAAGTTTTTAGGAGTCGACGCTGTAGTTCTCGGAAGAATAAAGCCCTTAAGTCTAGCTCCGGAACCTGCCAGCACCGAGAACAAGAAAAAGGAAGAAGAATCAAAAGAACCCAGAGTTGTGGCCGGAAAACTGGATAGCTTTCTTTTAAAAATTATCAATGTAGAATCCGGAACCATACTCATAAATGCTATGAAGAAGGAAGGAATCGAATGGAGTTTCCCTCTGATATTAAAAAGGGTATTTGGCTTTGGGTACTTTTGGACAACTAGAGATATTCAACTCGAAAGTTCAGATATCAATTACCTGGCCGACAGAGTGGTAAATAAAATAGATTCAGAAATGAATAAAATCTTAAAAGAACAGTCGGGTAAGTAAACTTGAAAAGAACTTGCATTTTCCCTAAAATACCATAAACTGAAGAAAGAGGGTATCAGGATGGAAGAGAAACATAAAGATCATATAAATAAAGCCTTTGTAGGTACTGACAAAGAAGAAATAGGCAGGGCTTTTGCTTTACTACGCGATGAAATTGCTCATATGAAGCAGGTCAAAGAAAAAGTTCGGCGTAGAGCCATACGTGCTATTCAGGATGCAGAAGAAGAAATACTTGATACGGAACCGGATGCAGAAAGTATAGAAGAAAGTTTACATAGAATTCGAAAGAACTTACATACAGAAGAAAATATTTATAATTCAGAAACTGGCTGGGGAAAAAAGCTTTACCAGTTGGTGGAAAAGATTATCGCAGAACACCCAGAAATTACAACCTGGGGGCCGGGTTAGTCAACAGGCGGGTTTACCCGCCTCTGAGTCCATAATCGAAGTTATAGAAGGATTGGCTCCACAAAGTGGACAATTTAAATTTTTCTTCACTATTATTTTTCGGAAATTCATTTCCTTTGCTTCCATACTTAAAATTTTTCCAAAAAGTCCCGCTTCCGGAAAACCAAGAATTGCTTTAGTAGCTTCCAGGGCCTGAATACTTCCAATAATCCCTGCCATACTTCCAATAACACCCGAATCAGCACAATTGGGAATTTCGTCAGGAGGGGGAGGATTTACAAAAATACAACGATAACAGGCGGTTTCTCCAGGTTTTATTCCGATTACCTGCCCTTCAAACTGCAAAATTCCCCCGATGATTAGAGGAATTTTAAGAAAAAAGCAAGCATCATTTACTAAAAACTTGGTTTCAAAGTTATCAGAGCCTTCTATTACAATATCAGAACCTGTAAGAATAGATTCTGCATTAGAAGCTTCCAACCTTGTCCGGAATATTTCCACTTGAATATTAGGGTTTAATTTTGATAAAATTTCTCGAGCTGCCTCTACTTTCGGCAAATCTTGAGAAGATGTATGGTAAAGAATTTGTCTTTGAAGGTTGGTTAGATCAACCGTATCATAGTCTACAATGCGTAACGTTCCAATCCCGGTAGCAGCCAGGTAAAACAAAACCGGGCTACCAAGACCACCTGCTCCGATTACTGCAACAGTAGAGGCCGCGAGTTTCTCCTGACCCTTTTTTCCGACCTCTCCTAAAAGAATATTTCGGGAGTAACGGGTTATTTCGTCCCGGGAGAGCATACTCTATTTCTTATTTTATACCTAATTGTTGTAATTGAGCCTTTATTTTATCCAGTAAATCAGCTACAAACTCATCATCCCTGTGATTCTTATCTGCAAATTCCATAGCTTCTTTGGCTGCCGGTTCATACTGTTTGTTATTTACTGTTATATTCAAAAGAGCTAAAAGGGAAGCGTATACTACATCTGTATTTTTATCAGTAGTAATTCTTTCTTTCAAAGCCTCCGTACTCGGCCCGTTCAACTTAAAATAGCCCAGAGCATTGGCACAGGCAAGAGCTACATCCGAGTTCGTAGTTGTTTTTAAGGCTATAATAACCTCAGAAACAACTGTTTTCGCCATATTACTCCCTTTTTCTCCGAGATATGTGCAGGCCTGTTCTTTTTCACTATCTGAACCGGACTTTAAGCTACTCAAATAAGAGTCTACACTTTGAGATAAAAGAGGAAAACTCACAAGTACAAAGAGGATTAGAGACTTTTTAATCATTGATAACTCCTGAAATTTTTTGCTCCCGACAGGACTCGAACCTGTGACCCTTTGTTTAGGAAACAAATGCTCTATCCACCTGAGCTACGGAAGCGCCAACAAATTTACTTTAGGACCTTCTTTTTTGAGCTACAAGTCTCTGCATGTCCACTATATTTTTTATAACAATTCTGTCTGCAAAGATTTCTAGCTTATTTGCCTTTTTAAATTGATTTATAATTTTTTGCACTTCGGATGCGGGCTGTGCACACCAACTTGCCACATCATTAGCTGTGATTTTTAATGTGACTTCCTGTCTTCCTTTTTCATTTCCGAATTCTTTCTCGTATAGCATAAGAAATACATCTGCAACCTTTCCCTGAATATCATCCATTAATAAAATTTTTAGACGCCGTTTCGCATCGTAAACCCTCTTGGAAAAAACAGTAAGCACTCTGAGAGCCAGCGGTGGATTTTTAGTCATCAGTAATTCAAAATTTGCCCGGTTAAAATTTAAAACCTTTACCTGATCAATGGCTATGGCAGAAGCCGAGCGGGGTTGCTCCTCGAGGATCGCCATCTCACCAAATATTTCCCCTGCTTCGAGAATGTCTATGGTTTTGATAGAATTCCCCACTGTTTTTGTAATTTTTACCCTGCCTTCCTGGATGAGATAAAAATCATTTCCCGGCTCATATTCGCAGAAAATAACCTGATCCGGATTGTACACTTTACCAAATTTCTCAAACATTGCATCTAATTTCAGCATTATATACCTCAGGATCTTAATTCTTGAATTTTTTGCCGAGCCCTGTCTGAAATCGTATCTGCAGGCGGCATAGAAATGAGTTTGGAATATAGAGCTATGGCTTTGGCTTTATCGGATTTCTGTTCTGAAATCTCTGCCATATTCAAAATAGCTTCTTTTGCTTTTCCTGACTGCGGATAATTTTTCAAAAGATTGGAAAAACTTATAAAAGCAGCATCCAGATTCATACTGGTTTTTTGACAACGCCCGAGAGAAAAAAAAGCTTCTTCGTGATTATTTCTTTCGTCATCAGAGGCTTGCATTTCCGTAACAGCCCTATAAAGACTGATAGCTTCACTATACTTTCCACCCTCTTCTTTTTCTCTGGCCTGCTGGTATAGACCTTTTAGGGAGTTATCCCGATTTGTCGAAGCAACAACAGGTTTCGGAGAAGGTTTTTGAAAAGCCCCTCGATTCGCATCCTGAACAGAAACCGGTCCCTGTCGTTCTTTTTCATAGGCAAGAGTAGGCATATGAGGAGGAAATGCACTACCTCTTTTGAGAAAGTTCAGTAATTCCTGTACCCTACCGGAATAAACTCCTCCTGGATAGTATTGCAAATATTTCTCGAAAGCATGAGTGGCATGTTCAAACTCTCCATTTCGATAGAATACTTCTCCGACATTCACCAGTTCATAGGAAGGAGATCGGACTTCTGTGGAATCACCAAGATTTTCTCGAACTTTACGGTGATACTGCCTTAATTGACTGGAGAATACTTTCATCATCTTAATAATAAGATGGGTTCGATTTGCTACGAAGGTTTCAAATTCAGGAAGTTTAAAAACCAGGACGGTAGCTCCACCAATTACCTGTGCCGTTTCTTCTCTTGGATAATGACCCAGAGTGGAACGAACTCCGAAGAATTCTCCTATTTTCACATCTTCTTTTATTTCGGCTTTTGTATCTATATCTGTGTAGGTAAGGATGATCCTGCCACTTTTCAGAACGTAAATTTCTTCAGGTGGATCTCCATCAAAATAGATGATGGCCTGGTTATTGTAGTGTCTTATGGTTGGTCCTGCCAATGTCAAGTACCTTTACTTATAGTTTTCCCGGTAATTTAGAATAAGATAAAAATTTCTCTTTTTTTTTGTAAACTATTTCCTACCTTATTCCTTTAAAAATGTAGTTGGATTCAAGGCCTTTTTATCTTTATTTATCTGGAAATATAAACCTTTATTTTTTATCAGGGTTCCGAGCATCTTTCCCCTGTGTATGTAGTCTCCCTCTTTCACGGTTATATGATCAAGGTGGGCATAAATAGTGGTTAATTTATTATTATGCTCAAGGATGATATAATTGTCATATCCTTCCATATAATCTACAACCACAACTTTTCCGGATAGTGAGGACTTTACATGACCGGTAGTACTATAGGTAAAGAGTAGTCCCCTGTGCGGATTAACGCTATCATCAGAAAAACTTCTCATAACTGGTAATTTATGAGAGAAAGGAATCTGCAAAAATTGGAGGGTTTCCTTGTTTCGATTTATATGTAACTTTTTTAGTGGAGGTTTTAACTTATTTTCCTGCTTCTGCTTTTGTAAAGCAGCAATATAATCTTCTCTTTTAAAAGAGTATTCACTAAACCTCGGAAAATCAGCATGAAGTAAGCTCGAAAAAAAAGCTAAGAATAAAAGGTAAGCAAAAATTTTCATATTATATGTACACTCATTTCCTTTAGTGTATTGCCTGCCCCAAAACTTTATTTTTCAAAGATCGTATCGTCAGTTTTGAATTTTTATAAATATTTGGAAAGTTAAAAATTGAATGAGTATAAAGAAAAATAAAAGACACAGGAAGAAAGACTTCCCCCTGTGTTATTGTTTTAGGCTTTTTTTCCCAGTCCGACTTCTTTTGCTCCGACGAGAATAGACATATTTCCATGCGGATGTTTATTCTCTCTCATTAACTGGTGGCATTCGCCTGTTTCTTCAAACTTGAAAATTTTTGATAAACAGGGGTCAATTTTTCCATCCAGAACTAATTGGTTAAAATCCCTGGAGTTCTCATCATTTGCAAAATGGGAACCCTGCAACCTTTTTTGTCTCATCCAGAGATAGCGAAGATCAACAGAAGCATTAAAACCTGTAGTTCCGGCACAGATAACCACCATCCCGCCGGTTTCACATACAAAAGCAGAAGTTGGAACTGTACTTTCTCCGGGGTGTTCAAAAACAATACGAGGATTTTTTCCTTTTCCTGCTATGTCCCAGATAGCTTTTCCAAATTCTCGAGCTTTTTTAGTCCACTCCACAAATACTTCCGGCTTGTTTATATCGGTGGTAATAGCTCCCCAGTGATCAAAATTCTTACGATTAATTACACCTTTAGCTCCGAGTTTTTTACAAAAATCGATCTTATCATCCGAACTGACTACAGCAATAGGAACTCCACCCGCTGCTTTCACAATCTGAATTGCCATAGCTCCAAGTCCACCGGAACCACCCCAGATTAAAACCACATCGTCTTTTTTTACATCATTGGGTTTCCAGTGGTGTAACATCCTATAAGCAGTTGCTCCAACCAGCATGTATGCAGCCGATTCTTCCCAGGTCATGTGTTTGGGACGGGGTAAGCACTGGTGAGCCTGAACTTTTGTAAACTGGGCAAAAGAACCCCAGTTGGTCTCATATCCCCAGATTAGTTGAGAAGGGGCAAACATCGGATCATTCCCTGCTTTCACCCAGGGATCCTCTTTGTCCCAGATTCCACAGTGGATTACAACTTCATCACCCACTTTGAGATCCTTAACTTCCGAACCCACTTTATAAACGATTCCTGAAGCATCAGAACCACCGATATGAAACTTTTCTGGTTCACCTTTTTTATTACGGGCACCGATTACGTCCACAGGATAGCCCAATGCCGCCCAGACGTTATTATAGTTCACACCGGCAGCCATAACAGCTACCAGCACTTCATCCGGCTTTATTTCGGGAACCTCAATCTGTTCGATTTTAAAGGCATCTTTGGGCTCACCAAAACGCTCCGGTCGAATAAGTTGTGCATACATTTTCTTAGGAACCACTCCGAGGGGAGGTAGCTCGCCTATTGGTACGATTTCAGGTACATTTGACATGCTTAGATTATGAATTTTTTTGCAAAAATACAATCAAGGATTTTTCATTACTACACAGCGTATTTTGGAATAAAAGGCCTGCTCCTAAGAGTATTTTGTAATTATAGGAATATCCACTCAATTTTTCCGGGAAACTCCTACTGACTACCGGTTTAAACCGGTAGTCAAGGAAATTTCTCCCTGTTTTTTTGAGTAGATAATTATAGGAATAGTTTTCTGTATTCCCTTGAAAAAGCTGGATTTTTTTATTAGTTTACTTTATTATCTCTTTATTTAAGACATAATAGATATGAATACTTTTCCGGCTCTGATAATCCTGATGGCCTTTCCTCTTCTTGTTGTTATTACTTTTCTAATTTTTCTTTTCACACGCATCAAGGTTTGTCCTCCTAATAAGATGATGGTGGTTTATGGTGGAGTGGGACCGAATCAGGATTTTGTCTGTGTTCGGGGTGGCAGAAAATTTATCTGGCCTATTCTTCAAAAATATGCCTTCCTGGACCTTGCTCCCATGTATTTAAATACTAGCGTTACCGGCAATATGAATCAAACATCAGAACAGGTGTATTTATCTATCACATTATCCTTACATATTTCCCCTGAACCCGGATTCGCTGAAAACGCAGCAAGAAAGTTACTCGGACTGAGTGAAAAACAAATGATTGCACTGGCTGAGGAGTTTGTAAAAGCGGAATTGAGTTCTATTTTATTCCAGTTTTCCGGGTTTGAAGATATGAATTCCGACAGAGAAAAGTTGGCAGATGTTATAATTAAAACTCTCGAAACGAGGCTCGAGGAAATCGGTTTAAGGATTCTCAATGTAAATGTAAAGGATCTTCGGAAATCATAGGGAGGAAATTTAAAATATCATCCGAAAAATCCCATTTCAATATCAAGTTATAACATTCTGCTTACTTGCTTTACTATAATTCAAGAAGATTTAACTTCCTGGAGACGGTTAATTCGGTCTCTTTCAGTAAGAGCCGCAAATAATTCGTCTAATTCTCCATCCATAACAACCTGTAAATTGTGGCTGGTGAAATTGATTCTGTGATCGGTAATTCTTCCCTGGGGAAAATTATAGGTACGTATTCTCTCGGAACGGTCTCCACTTCCAATCATCTTCTTCTTTAGTGCTGCATCGGAAGCATGACGCTCTTCTTCCTGTTTTTCTAAAATTCTGGCTCGAAGTACACGCATGGCTTTTTCTCGGTTTTTTATCTGGGATTTTTCATCCTGACAGCTAACTACGATTCCCGTCGGAATATGCGTTATCCGAACGGCAGAGTCCGTTGTGTTTACGTGCTGTCCACCGGCTCCGGAAGAACGATATACATCAATACGAATATCCTGTTCGGTGATTTCAACTTCTGACTCTTCTGCTTCCGGCAAAACAGCTACGGTTACTGCACTGGTATGAATCCTTCCGCCTGATTCAGTTGCAGGAATTCTTTGAACACGATGAGCTCCCGGTTCAAATTTAAAAATATCGTAGGCGTTTTCATCTTCTATGGAAAAAATAATTTCTTTGAAACCACCAATACCTGTTGGTGTAGAATCTATAATTGAATAACGCATTCCTTCTTTTTCTGCATAGCGACTATACATACGGAAAAGATCGGCAACAAACAAACCGGCTTCTTCTCCACCCGTACCGGCACGAATTTCTATCAGTATATTTTTTCCTGAATTCGGATCGGGAGGAAGAAGAAGATATTCCAACTCTTCCTGTAATGAGATAAGAGTTTCTTTTGCTTCTTCCTGTTCCTGCTTCAACATACTTATCATATCCGGATCTTTCTCGGATTTAAGAAGTTGAAGGGCATCTTCCATGTCTTTCTCTACCTTAAGGTATTGCTCTACTTTTTCTACAATCGGAGCAAGGCGGGAACGTTCTCTGGCCAGTTCTTTTATTTTCGTAGGGGAAATTTTCGGACTGGATAATTCTTCTTCAATGCGTTGGAAGTTTTGCTGGATTTTTAAAAGCCTATCTCTCATTACATAAGACAAAAAAAAACATGGCACTTTTTCAGCTATTCATTTTTATTATCCCGAAAAAGGATTCATAATGTAGAGGATAGCTAAGCAAATGAGTGAGAATCAGTTTTCAAAAGAAATGTCATCGAAATTTTTAAGTTTATTAACCGGTTTTGATCGTTATATCAGTCCTTACGCTTTGTCTGTAGGAGATCCTCTGGAAATTGCTTTGGAGATTAGTCGAAAAGCTGCCTGGAAGACCGCCGGAATTTCTTCGGGGCTATCTTTAAGCCCGAGCTGGGCAAATTATTTAAGCCTTGTACCGGAAATTATTATTCAGTATCGTATACAGGGGCATCTTGTAAAAGATATTGCTGCCCTTTATGGAAAAGATACAAACCTGAGCCGGGAAGCTATGCTCTATTGTCTTTTTAGCGGAACAGAACCGAGTCTCGTTTCCTCCTTTGCAAAAGATCTGGGAACTCGAATCCTTCTTAGACCTATGAGTATAGAATTGCTGGAAGCGTTTATTCATAAACTCGGAGAAAATATTTCCAAACGTTACCTGCGAAAATCCTTTCGCCGCTGGGTTCCCATACTCGGTTTTGGTTTAACTTTTGGTTTAAACTATACCTCAACCATTCGGGTTGGAAAAAATTGTTGTGAACTCTTCTCTAAGGAATTATTGATAGAAGAAGCACCTGTTGAAAAAGAGGAAAATAAAGAAATTTGAGAACAGCCGTATTTTTTCTCATTCTTCTATCTTTTTTCTATTCCTGTGAATCCAAACACGAAGCTTTGATAAGGGAAATCAATGAGCTGATTGAAAATGAACAATATCAGATTGCCAGTAATCGTCTTAGAACTATCCTCGAATCCCAGAGAGCTAGTGATGAGCTTCTTTCAAGCAATAAACCTAAAAATGAAAGAATTCTGGTTATGTCAAACGATAGAAATCGGGTATTATGGTTGGAAGATAATAAACTGATTTTTCGAGACCTTGCGAATCCCAGTGTAAAAATTCGAAAATTCAAACAAAACCCTATTAATGTTTTTTCATCTTCGAGTGCTGAAACTGCCCTGCTGGCTTTCCCCCTGGATAAACGGGGAAAATGTGTGATTCGTTCCATTTCTCTTCAGGAAAATATTCCGGATTACAATGTAGCCAACCCTGTTTCCTGCGAAAATGCAGCCGGAGTTTCAAGCAATGGATTGGAAATTTACTTCTTTTTGGAAAATAGTTTATACCGGGAAGTTACAACAAGGTATAATAGTCCGGTGTTGATTTTAGAAAAAGAACAAATAGAATCTCCATTTCCTAAAATACAGAATCGTAATTTCCTGTATCCGATAGATAAGAATTTTCTTATATTTTCCGGAAATGCAGGAGCATATAATCTTTACTGGTTCAATCCAAAAACAAAAGAAAGTACGAAACTTGAATCGAATATCATTTCTCCCATTTTATATTTTGGAAATAGTCGTAATGTATTTCTTTTAAGCGGTAAAACAGGAGAAATACATTTAAAAGAGCTGACCTATCCTCCCGGAAATGGAAAACCTGTATTTGCTTCCAATATCGGAATTAGTAAAGAAACTGTTGTTTCCTACGAAAGAGTAGAAAGAGGAGAATTTCTTTCGCCGGATGGAGAACATGTGTTCCTATGGTCAGAAAGAAAAGATAGACGTTATTTTCCTATTCTATGCAAGAAGTTCTGGGGTCTGGCCAGAAACCAAATTATTTATGAAAACAAAAATGGAGAATTAATACTGGCTAATACGGTATATACAGAGGAAGAATGGGAATATCTCGATATGTATAGTCGAATTCAGTTAAAAATAAAAAATCAGGAAGAATAGAGCTTTTTCTCCTTTTGGAAAGTTAAGCTTTCAATGCCGGGCAGTAAACGACCACCCTGGGGAAAGATCCATCCCCCGTTTCCCCACGCTAAAGCATGGGGCTAAGAGAATATTTCTAAATTATTAGAATATCCTAATGAGCTGGTATTGAAAAGCTTTTGTTATAAGAAAAGACTTTCTTATCGGGCTAAAGCCCTCCTAACTCTCCTTCCCCCTTTCCTGCGTAGCGAATTAGGAAAGGGGGACTGAGGGGGTTAGGTAAACTTAGTGATTAGTGTTTAGATATTAGGATTAGTAAAAACCAATTCCTAACCTCTAATTTTAAGCTATCAGCTTCCAGCACGTTCAAGGCTTCCGGGAGCTCTGTAGCAATGGAAATTGCCTGAATGAAATATTTCATTCAGTCGGGGTGCTTTTCTATAGGTGTATTTCTCTCTATTGGTCATAAGCAATAAAGGATTGAAAATGAAAATAAATCTGATTCAATAGGATGATTATGAAAGTAAAATCTATAATTCTATTAATCTGTACATTTTCTATATCCGCTACAATTTCATGCTGGGATACAGGAATTGGTCCCTATGAAAGTGAAAAGGAATACTGCAAAATCAAAAAAGAACAAGATGATCCATTATTTTTATGCCTCATGTTTTCGAAAGTGTATGCAAGGGATGAAAAGGGAGATCGCATTAAAGATAAAAATGGAAATTATATCGTGGTAGGTGTTGACCATGCCGGTATTAATAATTGTTTAATATATCATCTAATGCTTATGAATGAATGCGAAGGTAAGTCTATTTATAAACGATATTGGTGGTAAACTTCAAAATAGCATCATGAGAAAAATATTAAATATTATATTTATTCTAGTTTTATTGGTTAACCTTAGTGTAAGTTTTGCACAAAAAAAAATAGGTAATGTTAATAGTCAAACCCCAACAGAAACAGAACAAAAAGAGCTTGAAGAAGATAATAAAAAAAGAAAGGAAACTTTTCAACGCGCACAACATCCATGCGAAAATGTAGAGAACGGAAGAAAAGCTTCAGCCACAGTAAAAGGCGGATTACTGCAGTACAATATCGACTGTGCACCATTCCATGCTCAGGAGATTTTAGACCTCACAGGCAAGAGCGAGCACTCCGTGATCGGCTGGGTGATACTCTCTATCGAGTAGGAGGGGGTTTTACGCCCCGTCCTCTCACACCACCGTACGTACCGTTCGGTATACGGCGGTTCACCAACCTTGACGATAAGCGTTATAACCCTCAACAAGATTTACAAGACCCCTTTCTTTCCAATAATCGATTCCCATCACTTTATGAATCTGTGGTGTCATACTCAATCTCCAATTTCCTTTCCTTGAGTAGCCAATTCGACGTGCTTCACCTTCACTTGCACCAAGTTTTCTTAGCTCTCTAATTCGAGTTTTTGACTTCTTCCACTGATGCAGACTACATAAACGCATACGTCTGCGTAGCCAGCCGTCCAGGGCTCCAATGTGCCATTCCGTATCACTTAGAGAATAATATCCCAACCAACCATTCAGGTATTTGTTCAAAGATTTTATTCTTTCTTCCATCGAAATGCTCCATAAGGAGTTTGTTAGCTTTCGTATCTTATCTTTCACCCGTTTCAGAGATTGTGGAGATATGATTATCTCTAAACTCTCTCGTATTTGAAAACTAAAGCCAAGAAATTTACGATTCATCGGTTTATCTACTGAACTCTTCGATTCATTCACTTTGAGTTTCAATTTCTTCTTTAAGAAATCTGTTATGCTCTTCTTTACTCGTTCACCGGCTTTTCGCGATTTTACATAGATGTTACAATCATCAGCATAACGACAGAACCTGTGCCCTCGTGATTCTAACTCCTTATCCAGTTCGTTTAAAAGAATATTCGCAAGCAAAGGGCTTATTACTCCTCCCTGTGGCGTTCCTTCCTCATTAGATGTGATTACTCCATTCTCAAGAATTCCCGCTCTCAGATAGTTGCCTATCAGTCTCAATACTCGCTTGTCTCTTACTTTCTTACTCACTAAATACATTAGAATATCATGATTTACTGTATCAAAGAATTTCTCAAGGTCAAGGTCTACTACGTATTCATACCCTTCCTCAATGTATTTCTTGGACTGTCTTACAGCGTCATGAGCACTCCGCCTCGGACGAAATCCGTAACTGTATTCCGAAAACTCCGGGTCAAATATCGGGTTTAACTTCTGTAGCATGGCCTGTTGGATAAACCTATCCATCACGGTAGGGATTCCAAGCATTCTTGTTCCGCCGTTTGGTTTAGGTATCTCAACTCTTCTTACTCCCTTCGGTTTATATTTTCCGTTCAAGAGCTTTGTTTTGATTCCTTCCCATTCTTCAGTTAGCTGTTTGTGGAAATCCTCTGTCCTGACTCCATCTATTCCGGCCGCTCCCTTATTACTGAGAACCTTCCATAAGGCTTCGCCAAGATTCGTTTCTGTTAATATGTCTTCCATCAGTTCCATGCCTGATATTTCCTTTGTCCTTTATCCTTTATCGCTGGATTCTTCTATTGCCTGCCAATTTGATTCCTCTCCTCTATACAGACGAACTTCGGGCTTCACCCTGATTCATTCTGTATAGTTTGGCTCCTTTCTGAATTCTAAAACCAAATTGAAGTTCACAATGGATTCCTCCATTAGTTAATGTTCAGCCCTTTAGTATCTTACATTCTTTTCACTCTACCCTTGAGTCTTTCTCTGTGCTACCGGTTCCCCGATAGCAGGGTATTCATTTCAATCTAAGATGCCTACTATGGCTTCTGCTGACTTCTACACATCGCATCTCTGTCCTATGTAGACCTCTCCGGGTAAGTGTAATCACCTTCATTCCATATATTCGCCTGATATACATTACTGACTCTTGATTGCATCGGACTTTGTTTTGCTTAGCAAACTCGTCCAGTCAGTGCTGCCTCAAATCAGATTCTTATACATCGAACCGGAACTTTGCCGCCGACTTCCTTCAGATTCCACCTCACGATGGACACCCTTGTCTTTAGCTAATGGTTGGTGCAATCAACCTCCATAAGGGACTTTCACCCTCAAGTTATTACACATGCCGGACACACTAAGGTGATGCTTAAGCATCACCTTAAGAGAGGGCTTTGTTGTAGCTATCATCGGTGTATTCGTAGCAGGTATCAAATACATCCGAGCAGGAGGCGAGGTAGACGAAAATATAGCACTATATCATGAGGACAATAGTCAATCCGGCATGGTTGACCCAAATTTTTACTATAGGATGCGAATGGCTGGTTTATTGGAGATATTTATTCAAAAATCTCAAAATGCAAAAGTCAGTATTAAGTAGCAAATATACAAGTCTTTTAGAAAAGTTACCTCCATTAGTACAAGTAAAAGCCTTTAAAGCTTATTGAAAGCATTTAAAGAAAAGCTACATTTTGTTTTAGGTCAGGAGATTCGCTTCTTTCTGAAGAGAAATCACGATTTTTTTCTTCTCAAGTATTCCTTATTTTTCTAGTCCTTTTATTAATTATATACTCTCGGTTGTTGAGCGTGCTTCGATACTAAATTTATTGCAAAAGCAATAAATTTCACTCAGCAACCGCTCAATAGGGTGGTGCCCTTTTTCCCGGCCGGATATCCGGCTGAAGAGGTGTCGAAGTCAGGCTCTAGTGAGAATTTGAATACTGAAATAGCATGGTTATCCAAGTGATACTTCTCTTTAAGGAATCCGAATCTTCCCAATATCCTATATTCGAAAAACCTATTTTTTTAAATAAATATCTTATATATTTACCGGTATAAGGATAAAATAATCTTTCATTAAGGTCCCGAAATGTTTTTGTGTTGATTGTTCTTTTTTTGGGTAGGGAGAGTAGAAGCCTTCCATTAGGATTCAGTAATTCTCGAATTCTACAAGCACTATCAAATAAACTTCTTTTTGGGATATGCATCAAAACAGCAGAGCAAAGAATGGAATCATATTTTCCCTGTAAGTTTTTTAATTCAGGTAAAGAAGATACTTGAAGCCTGCCTTTCAAATCCGGATTATGTGTGAGAGTAGTGTAAACTAAGCTTTCACTGGCATCTACTCCGTAGGCATCATAGCCATGCTTTAAAAGTTCTAAAATATCCCTACCGGAACCGGCGCCTATATCTAAAATCTTTGCATTTAGAGAGGGAAATGCAGAGAGAAAGTATTTTGAAATTCCCTGTCCGGAAGCAACTGAAGAGTAGAAATTATACAGACTCTCGGCGTTTTCATTATAATACTGTACGGTCTTCTCATCCAAATCTATGAGATAACTCTATGATGGGGAGAAGTAATTTCCTGATTATATTTCTCCAGAATAGCATCTTTTCTTTCTATCCAGCGAGGAAGTTCTCGAATGGATACCGGAAAGTCTTCTAAAAGTCTTAAAAACTCGGCGTGTTGCCTGAGTATTTTTACAATTTGCTCCTGGTTTAAAGTTTTATTTTGCATTACATTTGCCTTCCTGGAATTTCGATTTTTAGATAAGAGGACAGTTCTCCCGTATCTGTTCGGTATCTCGTTTCCTCATTATAAGTATCCAACTCCATGTTGCCGTCAATAATATAATTATACAGGTATTCACCGGGACGTAACATTTTTTTCAGGTGAAAGGTTCCATTACTATCTTTACTCAGGTAATCGTGTTCGGGATTCCAATTATTGAAATTACCCACTATAGAAATTGTACTGGCTTCCGGTCTATGGATACGAAACTCAACTGTGCGGAAACCTAATTCATAGTCACCTTCTGCTTCAAAGATTTTATAGGTAACGTGTTTTTCTATATCCACTTCTTCAAGATAGAATTCTGAAAGGTAAGAACCCATGCCATCATCGGTTCGTCTTAAGTTAGTCGGATCGTAGTCATAAACATCATCGACTTTAAACTTATATTGGTAGACTTTTTGAAGCTGATGGTTCTCATCTACAAACTTTGCAGGGATTATGATAAAAAAAGTTCCGTATTTATTTTTATGCATGGGCTTACAGCGCCAGGCAGAAAAATTTCCGCAGAGGGATACTTTGTTATTCCGAAGACCGAAATAAGTAAATAAAATTCCCCGGTTTAAAAGCTTATTGTTTTCCCGGTAGGATTCAATATCAATAATTTTGATGTATCTGGGAGAAATGGCTCGTTTTAAACTTTGAAGCTGCCAGTAATAGTAAACTTTTTCATTTTTTATGCTTCGGACCCCTCCATTTTCTAATTCATTGGAGGAATAACCATTTACCCATTTCCAGGCTTCCTGAGGAAAGAGATGAATCGTCGAGAAAAAAAAGAGAAAGATGAGTTTTAAGATATTTTTTTTATTCATTTTGAACCTGAAAACGCCAGTTTTTTAGCCTTAAATATACTATGGATAATAAATAGGGTCAATACTAATTATTTCGAAAAAAAAAGGGAAATGACAAAGAGCTTTCTTGCAATTTTTAGGGCTACCTGTATAAAAATGCAGAATCTTTTAATGAAAAGCTTGAATCTTTATTGGATTTTCCGATAATTTCTATGAGTTACGACTATGCCAGAAAATACCAGATTTAGCGATGAGGATAAGGATTTAATCCTCCAGATACTCGACCCTCTGAATAAAAACCCTGCCAGATATGAAACACTTAATGAAATGGCAAAAGTCCGCAGGGACATTGTAGGGGAACCTCACCCTGAATTCGAAGAAGAGGAAGAAGAATTAGTAGAAGAAGTATCCTCTCCGGTCGATTTTACTGAAGAGGAAGAAGTTCCGGAGTTTAAAGACTTTGATGATGAAGATATAGATGAACTGCTAAATTATGACCCGGACAAACCCGGAGGGGGCTTAACTCCCAAAACTAAGGATGAGGAAATCGTCATAGAACCGGATGACTCTTCTCCTGAAATTGATATTCCGGATTCTCCTTTTTCTGACCTTGGAACACCTGATTCTGGCACAGAAGACGATCCTTTTGCTGATATGGGTCTCGGTGACGAGGATTCCACTCCTCCTGTTGTCGACGATGAAGACCCATTTGCCAGCATGGACATGGGAGAGGATAGTAGTTCTTCTACTGAAGACGATCCTTTTGCTGATATGGGTCTCGGTGACGAGGATTCCACTCCTCCTGTTGTCGACGACGAAGACCCATTTGCCAGCATGGACACAGGAGAGGATAGTAGTTCTCCTACTGAAGACGATCCTTTTGCTGATATGGGTCTCGGTGACGAGGATTCCACTCCTCCTGTTGTCGACGATGAAGACCCATTTGCCAGCATGGACACAGGAGAGGATAGTAGTTCTCCTACTGAAGACGATCCTTTTGCTGATATGGGTCTCGGTGACGAGGATTCCACTCCTCCTGTTGTCGACGATGAAGACCCATTTGCCAGCATGGACATGGGAGAGGATAGTAGTTCTTCTACTGAAGACGATCCTTTTGCTGATATGGGTCTCGGTGACGAGGATTCCACTCCTCCTGTTGTCGACGACGAAGACCCATTTGCCAGCATGGACACAGGAGAGGATAGTAGTTCTCCTACTGAAGACGATCCTTTTGCTGATATGGGTCTCGGTGACGAGGATTCCACTCCTCCTGTTGTCGACGATGAAGACCCATTTGCCAGCATGGACATGGGAGAGGATAGTAGTTCTTCTACTGAAGACGATCCTTTTGCTGATATGGGTCTCGGTGACGAGGATTCCACTCCTCCTGTTGTCGACGACGAAGACCCATTTGCCAGTTTGGAAGACCTTCCCATTTCTGATTCTTCTGAAGTAGATACAACTGAAGACCCATTTGCCGACAATGAGAATCTTTTTGATAGTTTTGATTCACCGGGAAAAGATAGTATAAGCCCTGTTTCAGATACAGATGCTTTCGATGACTTCGGAGCCGATCTGGGTGATTTTGATGCAAATACTGACTCAGATATAGATACAACGGATACTCTGGCAGGAGCCAGTCTTGAAGATGATTTATCCAGTCTGGCAGAAGGGGAGCCGGTAGAAGAAGACGAGCTTTCTGATGAAGAACTGGCTATTATTCAACAAGAAATCATCAGTTATCCACCCAGACTGAAGCGTACCATTATTGATACGATTACCAATGATCGGGTTTCTAATAATGATCAGAGAGCCTTACTCGAACTTATTAAAGCGAGGCAAAAACCTGCAGAAGTAGCTGAATTCCTATCCACGGTTCTTGGTAGGAAAGTTGAGTTGTATGATAGCTCCGGCCTGTATTCTGAAGATGGAGTCCAGGTTATTGCTAAGGATGAAATTTATACCAAGGAAGGAGAATTTCGCAGAAGGCAACTCATTAAAAAAACCGTTCTGGGTGTTGCTGCCGGTTTTCTTTTGATCTTTGGTTTATTTTCATCCTATAAATATGTGATTAAACCCTACCAGGCATCCAGTAAATACGAAATGGGTCTGGAAGAAATTCAAAAGGCCTGGAGAGAGCCGAGAAATACAAAACTCAGAAAAGAGCATCTTTTAGAAGCCGAGAGGTATTTTGCCAAAGGGGAAGAGATTATTCCCAACAATCTTGAATATTTAAATAAATTCGGGATTGCCTACATGAAAATCGGAGAATATGACCGGGCCTTTGAAAAGCTTTTCGGGAAAATCGAACCGGATCTGGGTTCCAATAACCCGGAAATGGCCTGGAATAAAAGAGAAAAAATCCCATTGCTCAGTTTTTCCGGCTATTATAGCTGGGATGACGACAGGCTTCCGATTGCCGGTAAAAAACCTGAAAATGACAAGGATCCGATGAGGGTTCTGGTCGATAGAAGCACAATAGAGCGAAGGGTTTTAAAAGCAGGTGCTTATCTTGTAGCTGCCCTGGAAAAGAAAATGTATCACAACGATACATTTATTAACCTGGCTCGATTTCATTCCAACCCGGCAAGACTCTTCAGTAAAGATGGAGTAAAATACAAAAATGATGTGTTAGCTGTTGACTACTATCAGAATGTCTTTACATTCGGTGGTGACCCGGATAATATCGAAGCAACTGCCGGTCTCGGAAAGATTTATTACAATCAGAAAGACTACGGAGCCTCTCTTTCTTATTATGATAAGATATACGAAAAGTTTCCGAATAACCCGGTAGGACACGAAGGTCTATTAAGTAATTATATTGAGATGTGGAAAAATGACCACAACCCGCGTTTTGTCATGAACCATCATCGTCAGGTTATGAATGTATTAAATGTAGAGGATGAACTTTCTCTGTTTATACTTTCAAAACTTGCAGGATTCTATATAGATCTAAATCCCAGTAACATACGAATCAAATATAGCCTGAATCCGGAAGATCAGGTGACCGGCATGGACATTGATGACGTGACAAATCATTTATTAAATGTAGCTTTCACGAGAACTGAGAATAGGGATGGGATTAAAATCAATGGTAGAAACCATGCAGAAAGTTATTATCAACGCGGACGTTTTTATCTGAAACGCGGAGAATCTATCCGGGCCTTAAAACAGTTTGAATACGCGGCCAGTTATGATCCGGCTCATTATCTTGCTGTTTTAGAAATGGCAGAGCATTATATGAGGATAGGCAATACTGAAGAGAGCATGAATCTCTTAAAGAATGCTGCGGAAAGATATAAGCGTTATCATCATTACTACGGTGGAAGGGATGAGGATGAGACTCTAATCAACGGAGAGCCAGGTCGAATTTTCTTTGATATTGGAAAGATGATCTACATGGGTTCTTCCAGCATAACCGAGAAAGATGATCTAACGGCATTTCCCGGACGCAAGGTATACCCTACACGCTCTCTCGGAGAACTTCCCAATAAAGATAGGGATCGTAGAAAAGAAATGAAAAATGCAATAGCCTATTTCGCTAAAGCCGAGGAACTCAAACTCAAAAATCCTGCTCTTTTAAGAGAACTTCATTATTATAAAGGCTGGATAGAGTATATGAATTCTATGACAAACGAAGGCTTTTCGGAAGCCTTAAAAGACTGGTCCCGTCTGGAAGATGATGTCTATACGAATGTAAATGTGATTATGGGTAAGGCAAATGCCTATTACTACACCGGTCAGTTAAAAGCGGCTCTCGGAAATTATCTTAAACTAAAGGAAGATTTCGAAGAGAAGATGGGAGATATTGCAACTCCTGTTCCGCAGGATAATCGTCATCAGGAAGTTTTTCAAACCTTATCCGCTATCTATAATAATATCGGTGCTATATATGAAAGGCAGGGAAAATTCAATCTCGCTATGCAGCATTACTGGAAAGCTATCGAAACATCCAGGATGATTTCTACTGCTTCTGAAATTGCTATGGCGAATAAAGAAATGTTGTTCCGGAAGAAAATAGGAGGAGATGGCTTACCCTTACTGGATGATTGGTTGCCGCCTACCCTGGAAAGTGTTGTCGAAATTCAAAACATTCGAAAAAAATAATCTGTTTTTCTAAGGGGCTGTCTAAAAAAGTCGCTAATGGATACACCATCGGACCCTGAGTAGGGAAGTACATCCACCAGGTCCGATTGGACAACTTCATGAGTCTGAAGATTCTCCTGATATTTTTAAAAGAATCTTACGAATATCTTTATACACATTTTTTGAACCCAAGAATATAAGATAATAAAACTTATCATTCCTTTTTGCAAAACCAACAAAGCATTCTCCCGCTTTACGGGTAGTTCCTGTTTTACCGAATATCGCATAACCTCTGTAAGAAAAAAGCTTCTGCCGACTCACTAATTTAATTTTTCTGCCTTTCTTTGATTGAATCAGGCTTTGTTTCTTTTTTAAAATGGTAAGGAGGGAAGGATAAGCTTCCAGTTCATGAAGAATCTTTTGTAATTCTTCAGCAGAACTTACTGAATGAGAGGAGAGTCCTACGGGTTCCAAAAGTCTGGTTTTTTTTAAACCCTTTTCTTGAACGAAGCGGTTCACTTCCTCCATGAATCCTTTTTCTCCGGTTTTATAGGATTTGGCCAGAACACAGGCTGCATCATTTCCGGAAGAAATTAAAAGTCCTTCTATAAGAGCCATAAGGCTAAATTTTTCGTTTTTTCTTAAACCGGCCCTGGATTCATAAGAGTTCTTAATTACACAGGAAGAGGGAACTTTAAAGACTTTAGAAGAGGAATAAAGCGAAAGAGCTGTAAACGCGGTAAAAAGTTTTGTAATACTCGCAATTGGGAAAACTTTTTCTGAATTTTTCTTTACTATAAGCTTTTCTTTTTCCTGAACTAAAAACGATACAGGACTCGACAACAGACTTAGGTCTGGAAAAAGAAATATAAATACAAAGAAGCGATATTTCAATTACTCTTTAACCCTATTTTTATAAACCCGGATATGAACTTCGGAGAGATCCCAGTCTCCGTACGGAAGCTCGGAAGTTAACCAATTTAAAAGGGTAGTGCTTAAATTCGAACCTGCTTTTTGTTTTACAATAGGATTTTTATAATGAAGTTTTTTTTGCAGTTTTTGCACGGGTGTTCTGGAAACAAGAGCAAAAAGAATCTCTTTCCCTTCCGGCTCACCGGCATAAAAAAAATAATCATCTTTTTCTGAAGGGATACTATAGTTTCCTTTTTCGAGAAGATTATTTTCTTCAAATTCATTGGGGTAAAGTAAGTGCATTTCACCATTACTTCTCAGGTTTACAATATACAGGTAAGATTTTTCATGCAAAAAGACATTAAATTTGATAGGATCTTTGAAATAATAGTTTTCCCGACCGGTTTTTAAAAGTACTAAAGGCTCATCTGCCGGAATACTGATTGCCAAAAAGAGAAATAAGAAAATTACTAGATAAAGACTATTTTTAAGTGGTTTCATGTTGTCTTCCCGGAAAAAATTAGATACATTGAACCGAACTTTTATACTTTGTCAAATACATTCAAGCAGGTAAAAAATGGAAACGAAAAGTAAATTGGAAATTCAGGATATTGTATTTCAGGCATCTTACGGCAAGGGAAATGCTTTTCCTGACGACAGGGAAAGAGTACAACTGGCTTTTTGCGGCAGGTCAAATGCAGGTAAATCGAGTTTAATCAATGCTATCGTAAATCGAAAAAATCTGGTTAAGGTTTCTTCGACGCCCGGTAAAACAAGAACCCTTAATTTCTTTCTTTTAAATGAAAAACTTTTTCTTGTAGATCTACCCGGTTTTGGATATGCAAAAGCTTCGCATAAAGAGCGGGATGATATGATGGATGTAACGAATTATTATTTGAATAAATGTAAAGCCTTGAAAGTTTTATTTGTACTTTGCGATTCAGCCAGAACTTTACCTGAAGAAGAAAAAGATGTAATCGAGACTTGCTTTGATAGAGGCATAAAACCAGTACTGGTTCGAACCAAGGTAGACAAGCTAAATGCGTCAGAAAGAGATAAGCTAAGAAAAGAATGCAAGATTCACAACCTCGACTTTCGGGGACTTAAAATCATCAGAAGTTCCATTAAAAACAATTTAGGTATTGAAGAAATTAGGGGAATTATAGCCTCATTTCTTCCGGAATCATAATTTTATCGGATATATTAAGCTTATTAAATGTCTTCTATAAACTTAATAGAAAGCTCTTCTTCCCGCCCTGTAAACGAATAAAAACCAGGCACTCACAGGTTTTAAACTCGCTGTATAAAATTCCCGGACTGGGCTTTCCGGTAGGCTTACACTCTTTAAAGTGAATTTCTGTTAGCTGAATATCATAAACCGTTTCTATTTTCTTCTTTAGTTCAGGAAATTCATCCTTTTTTAGATCTAAATTATTCTTCCTTGCAAATAAAGTTAATTCATTTAATAAAATTTCCTTAGCATTTTCTAATACAGAACCTGTACAGGTATTATGCATCATCCCTCCACTTTTTAGTTCTAAAGCCTGTCGATTCGCCTTTCCTTGAACCTTCACATAAAAATATTCTAAAGGCTCTTTCTCTTCTTCAAAGGGAGGTCCGGCAAAACCTAAAATAGCCTTACTTTCAAAATCTTTTATTTGAAACTTTTCAGAACTACAATTGTGAAGGTTTATAATGAAAAAAACTATGTATAAAAACGAAAAAGAAATCGAAACGATTGTATATAAATAATTCATAAATTAGGATAGTAAGGCTTCTTTAGAAACCGGGTTCTACTCCCGGCTCTAAAGAAAATAGGAAGAATTAATTTTCAGACATTTTTGCTTTAGCTTTTGCTAAAACTGAGTCCCGTCCACCTTCGATACGAACATACATTACACAACGGCATTCTTTCCATTCACTATTCGGAATGTCAGCTTCTGCTTTTGCCAGAGGTTCACATTGCATGGTATTCATACCAGTAACCTGGGCAGCAAATTCCCGAACTACTACCTTTCCGGTAGACTCGCCGTCAGAAACTCCTGATGCACCGGTTACAGTTTCATGAGCCAGCTTCTGAATAATGTCGCCTTTTGCGTTTAGCTCAGCAGCATCACGACAGGTAGTTTCCATCATCGCTCCACTTTTCTTTTTCAGAGCTTTTTCGCTCGCACGACCGGTATATTTCATATAGAAAAATTCCTGAGGTGAACCGGTTGGATCTTCCGGTGGACCGGCCCAACCTTCAAACTGACGTCCATTTTTTAGTTCATAAACCTTATTTCCACCACCACAATTCATAAGAAAGAGAAAGGAAAGTGTTAATAATCCCAATACTGTTTTGTTCAACATGTTTGTGTACTCCTTTATATCCTTTAAAAAACGGATTTATCCGAATTCTAAAGGATTAGATACACAGGTAAATTTTTTTTTTAAAAAAAAATTGTCATCCAGTTTTTTTTAAGAAAATCTATTGAAAGGCTATTCTTAATAATTTATTGTTTAAAATTGGTTATAGATGCATAAAGAAGAGTATAAATTTCCAGAATATATTATTGGAATCGGAGCTTCTGCAGGTGGATTGGAATCACTACAGGAGTTTTTAAGTAACTTTTCTGATACAATTGGAAGCTTTGCCATCATTATTGCACAACACCTGAGTCCGAGTTATAAGAGCATGTTAGTACAACTGCTCAGCAAAACTACCGGTCTAAAAGTTATAGAAGCCTCCTCGGGAATGATAATCGAGGAAGGAAGTGTTTATATTACACCTCCCAATAATGATATTACCATTTCCGGAAAGCAAATTATTCTTTCACGGCCTATAAATAATTCCGGTCCCAAGCCTTCTATAGACTCCTTTTTCATCTCACTGGCCACACAGATGCAGGAAAAGGCTATCGGGATTATTCTTTCCGGTACCGGCTCTGACGGTGCGAGGGGGATTAAAGAAATTCGCTCTCATGCTGGTTTTACTATTGTTCAGGATCCCTCTTCCGCAAAATACAATGGTATGCCCATTGCAGCTATTGACACGGGTGAAATCAGTATTATCTGTAGACCTCTGGAAATGGGAGATAAAATAAAAGACATCCTGAAAAATCCGAATTTCTACATTACCACTTCCAAAAAAGCATCCAATAAAGATATAGAACTAAATCAAATTTTAGAACTACTCTCCAATCAAACAGGTGCAAACTTCTCGAATTATAAAAATAACTCTATCACTCGCAGATTAACAAAAAGAATCAATGCTTTACACTTTACAAGTCAAAAACAATATTTAGATTATGTAAAAGAGCATCCGGAGGAACTCAATGCTCTTTTTGATATTCTTTTAATAGGTGTAACCAAATTTTTTAGAGATATCGACTCTTTTCAGGATTTACGAATACATCTGAGGGATCTCATAAACAACAAAAAAAAAGGAGACTCTATCAGGATTTGGATCACAGGCTGTGCTTCGGGAGAGGAAGCCTATACTATCGCAATTATACTAAATGAAATATTAAACTCATCGATCCCGGACTATTCCATACAAATTTTTGCTACAGACATAAATGAAACTTCAATTAACTTCGCCAGAAAAGGAATTTACGGGGAACATAGTCTGGAAAATGTTCCAAAAGAATTTCTTAGTAAATACTTTATCAGGTTAGATGAATCTCATTATGAAGTTATAAAATCTCTCAAACAACTAATCCTATTTTCCAAACATGATCTTATTACAAACCCTCCATTTTTAAAATTAGACCTCTTAAGCTGTCGGAATTTACTAATCTATTTTAATGCTAATTTACAAAATGCAATTATTCCAATATTCCAATATTCCTTAAATACGGGCGGAATTTTATTTTTAGGAAAATCGGAGTCTATAGGCACTTACCATGACCTTTTTACCCCGATAAACGAAAAGCATAAAATATATACTCGAAGACTTTCCAATCGCTCTTTACCCACCCAATTTCCACTCTTTCATTACAAACCTTTTAAAGAAAAAAGCAAAAGTAAATTTTCCGAAAATAGAGAAACTTCCCTACAGGATATCATTAGAGATTCTGTATATAATTCCTATGACAGCCCTTTTGTTATCATAAATGACAATATGGATATAATTGAAATACGGGGAGATCTCAGACCCTACCTGCGACTATCGGAAGGTTCCCTCAACAGTAATATACTGAAATTAATTAATAATGATTTTCAAATAGAATTACGTTCAGGCATAACTAAATGTATAAAAACAAAACAGAAAATAAAAACTCCCATATTAAAAATTTCTTTCTATAATCTAACATTCTTCCTGAGAATCATAATAAAACCCTTATTTAACATAACTCAAAAAGAAGAATTATATATGCTGATCTTTGAAACATTCGAAGAATACGAGCTTACTTTTCATAATAAAATAGAAACAATAAATACCGACAATGCAAAGATAAAAGAACTCGAAGATGAACTCTCGGCTGCCAAAGAGTACATGCAGTCTTTTATAGAAGAATTAGAATCAAGTAATGAAGAACTTCAATCCCTAAATGAAGAATTTCAATCTACCAATGAAGAACTTCAATCTGCTAATGAAGAATTAGAAACTACAAACGAAGAACTCCAATCTACCAATGAAGAAATGCAAATTGCCTATTCGGAATTGAAAGCAGCGAATAATGCCCTGGAACAAAAAGAAGTCCAATTTCTTTCAACTCAAAATAAACTCCAGACTCTTCTGAATAATACACTTCAAGCTTTTTTACTGATTGGATTGGATTATAAAATACTTATATACAATCAGGCAGCCAAACAACTATTTTATAGAATAAGTGCTCGTTCTATCGATACTGCAGATCTCATCATTAATTATATTCCTCCGGAAAATGTTAAAGACTTTTATAATAATTTCAACAGGGTAAAAGCAGGTGAAACCTTAAATGGTTACGTTTCATTCCAAAATGAAGAAAATGAAATTTTCTGGTATCAATACAATCTCAGTCCCATAAAGAATGATGCTGAAAAAATTGAAATGATTTCTTATAGTCTACTTGATATTTCCAATTCTAAAAAGAATGAATTTGAACTGGAAGAACTGAGGGAACTATTAAATCTTATTTATGAAAATACAGACACCGGTATTGCTATTATCAATAGTTCAAATATTCTAACTAATGTTAATACCGGTTTTTGCAAATTATTTGCTTATAATCGAAAAGATATATTAGGAAAAAATATAAGCAGTATTTTATCTTTCTTTGCGAGTATAGATAAGCCTGATACTCAAAATCTCACATCTATAGAATCCAAAGCAATAAAAAAAGACGGAACCCCTTTTGAAATAACAATTAAAATAAATCAGTATCGAAGAAATGATGGAGAGATTTTCAAAATTATTTATATCACAGATATTAGTGAAAATAAGAAGTATAAAAACCTGTTATTAGATACTCAAGAGGCCGTTAATGTTGGTGGTTGGGAACTTGATCTAATAACCAACCATATAAGCTGGACAAAAGAAGTTTATAAAATTCATGAATTAGAAGATTCTTTTGAACTTAATAAATACAATTTTTATAATTTTTTTGAACCGGAATCTCTTCACAAACTAATGAGAGCCTTAAGTCGAGCAATAGACACGGGTGAACCCTTTACTCTCGAATTAAAATTCATTACAGCTAAAAAGAATAAACGCTGGGTACGGATTACCGGAAAACCAATACAGGAAAATAAGAAAACGATAAAGATATTTTTTACAATACAAGACATCAGCGAAGAACTTACAGTAAAAGATGAAATAAACAAATTATCCCTGGTGGCCAGCAAAACAAGTAACGCAGTTATTATTACTAATAAAAAAAGAGAAATTCAATGGGTAAATGGAGGATTTGAAAAACTTACAGGCTATTCCTATGAAGAAGTCAAAGGGGAAAATCCCAGATTTTTGCAGGGGCATGAAACTGATCCGAATGCAATAAAGAATATCAGGGATAATTTATCTTTGGGTAGAACTTTTTCCGAAGAACTGTTAAATTATAAGAAGGATGGAAGTATCTATTGGGTAAAAATTGATTTTACCCCTATCCATAACACATTGGGTGAATTAACCCATTATATAGCCATAGAAAGAGATATTACTCGAGAGAAAGAAGATGCAGAAAAAATTCGTTCGGCTCTGCATGAAAGAGAAATATTACTTTCAGAAATTCATCATAGAGTAAAAAACAATATGGCCATTATTTCAGGTTTGATTGAATTGCAGGCTTCGTATTGCAAAGATAATTTATTAAAAAGAACTTTTCAAGAATCCATTAACCGTATAAAATCCATCGCCCTGGTTCATGAAAGTCTATATAAATCCGGCAACTGGGCTAAAATCCAATTTAAAGAATATATAGAGGAACTTATAAACAATTTGAAACGTTCTTGTAACGGTAATAAAGTAAGTATTCATATTTCTTCAGAAGCTATGGTCCTTGACATGAGATATGCGATACCCTGCGGACTTATTATCAATGAGCTAATTACGAATTCTCTTCAACATGCATTTCGGGATAAAGATGAAGGAAACATTCTGGTTTCTTTCAGAAATATTGAAAATACATTTGAATTAAGGGTTAAAGACAATGGAAGCGGATACAACCAAAAAGAGGTTGATAGAAAAACAAGTACACTGGGTATAGTACTTATAGAATCTTTAGTACAGCAATTGGATGGTGAATATAAAGTAAACTCAAGCTCAGGAACAGATTCCTGTATTTATTTTAAAATTGAAGATGAATTATAAAATCCTAATCGTTGAAGATGAAGCCATCCTGGCTCTTGCAGTAAGAAAACAATTAGAAAACCTAAACTATTCAAATCTTATTGTGTCAAACTCAGTAGAATCAGCTCTGCAGGAGTTTCATAATAATACGCCGGATATTATCCTGATGGATATAAAAATTTATGGGGATAAAGATGGAATTGAGTTGGCACATATGATTCGTGAAAAATCCGAAATACCTATTATTTTTCTTACAGGTAACTCAGATAATAGAACTGTAAAGCGGGCAAAAGATATTTCTAACAGCCTTTTCCTTGTCAAGCCTATCACTGAATCAGAGCTTAAAGATGCCCTCGATGAACTTTTAACAAAAGAAAAATAAATTATTGACTTTTTCTGAAAGCGATTCATTATATGCATTCATTTTATCCGTAAGGAGACTTTTTATGAAAAAAATTAATCTAATATTTTTTTGTTTCACAATACTTCTCAGCACTTTTTTAACTGCCAGTCCCAATATAGATCTTATACAGGGTGCCGAGAAAGGAGATACTGCCCGTGTTTCCTCTGCTTTAAAAAATAATGCTCTTGTAAACTTCACCAATAAAGATGGAGATACCGCCCTTATTATAGCTTGTAGAAACGGTCATACCGACATAGTAAAAGCTCTACTGGAAAAACAGGCCAATGTAAATGTTCAGGACAACGAAGGTTACACAGCTCTTTCAGAAGCCGCTTATTATGGGTATTTAGAAATAGTTACTATGCTGATTCAAAAAAAAGCAGAGGTGAATGCCAGGGATAAACATGGAGATACCGTATTAATGAAGGCTGTTATGTCAGGTTCCGTTCCTGTTGTAAAACTTCTTTTATCAAAAAATGCTAATATTTATTCCGTAAACCGAACAGGCTGGACTGCACTAAATTTTGCTCGTGCAATGGATTATAACCAGATTGCTGAATTAATTATACAGGAAGGAAAGAAAAAGTAATTACGCACAGAGTAAGGATGGACTATAATTTTTTATAGTCCGTATCTTATCCATAATTGCAAAAAACTCTGCTTCATTTTCACATCTCACAAGCTCATATTTAAAAGATTTAGTAAATTCTAATCCTTCACAATACGAGGCAAGATGTTTCCGAAAAAGTTTAAGAGCCATATCCTGATAAAACTCCTTCATATAGTTGTAATGTTCTAATACTACATCAAGAAATTCATCTACTGAAATATTTTGTTTTTCAAGACCGGAAAAAATCCAGGGATTCCCCAAAGCACCTCTGCCTATAAGTACAAGATCTACCCCTGAATCGGCTTTTCGTTTTATCGCAGTAGAATAACTAAGTATATCCCCATTACCAAATATGGGAACTGAAGTGATTTGCTTGATTTCTTTTATAGATTCCCAATCAGCTTCTCCGCTATATTTCATATCTTTTGTTCTTCCATGGACAGAAATTGCTTCCACTCCCGATTCTTCCAGTATACGAACTAATTCTTTATAATTCATAGAAGCTTTATCCCATCCGAGCCGAATCTTAGCTGTAACCGGAAGAGAAACGGCATTACGTAAAGACTCGATAATTTTCCCCGCATAAATTGGTCTTCTTAGTAAGCCGGCACCGGAACCTCTGGCAGAAACCTTAGCAGTAGAACATCCCATATTTAGATCGATTATATCCGGTCCTAGTTGTTCTACAAGCTTTGCTGCTTCTGTCAGAGCATCCAGATTATTTCCATAAATCTGAAAAAGTAAAGGCCTCTCTATTTCTGAATATTTATATAGACGACTGGCCCGAATCGACTTATTTACAATATCATCGGCACTGACAAATTCTGTAAAAGAAAAAGCTGAACCCATTTTTCTTGTTAGCTTCCTATACGGACTATCAGACAGGCCGGCCATTGGAGATAAAGCAATATCTCCGTTTATTAGAATATTACGGATCTTCAACATCTTTCTCTTCCTGGATAATAGCAAAGTCCTGGACCAGATCTTCTTCTTTTAAATCCACAACTTTCACCCCGGCAGTAACTCTTCCTATATGAGAAACTTCTTTCCCTTCCACACGAATCACCATCCCGGATTGAGCAATTACAATGATCTCATCCTCTTCTGAAATACTGGCGATACCCACTGCATTTCCATTCTTATCATTGATTTTTACATAGCCCATTCCCTTTCCACCACGACCTTTAGTGGAAAATTCATCGAAGTCGGTCCGTTTTCCATATCCATTCTCGGTGATCACCAAAAGTTTGGCATCTTCTCTGACTATGCAAGCACCTATTAATTTATCCTCTGCGGATAAACGCATTCCTGTAACACCACCTGCATTTCGGCCCTGATCCCGAACGGTTCCGGTATTAAAACGAAGAGCAAGTCCCTTATGACTGGCAAGAATAATATCGTCTTCCGGAGAAACAATATCTACCCAGATAAGCTCATCACCCTCTTTTAGATTTATGGCAATGATTCCGGATTTCTTGGCATTTGAAAAATTTTGAAGCTTCGTTTTCTTTACTACACCGGAACGGGTCACCATCAGAATAGAATCTTCGGAAAATTCTTTTAAATCACAGATAGAAGTAATCATCTCATCCGGTTCTAAATTAATAATTGCTTTTAAAGACTTGCCTCTTGCTTCCTTACTGGCCTGCGGTATCTCGTGAACTTGAAATTTAAAAACCTTACCTTTGTTGGAAAAAAGCATCAGGCTATCATGGGTAGAAGCAATCTTTATAATTTTAGGAAAGTCCGTTGAACGAGTATTACTTCCCTGTACACCTTTTCCGCCCCGTTTCTGTCTTTTGAAAGTATCTATAGGCAGGCGCTTCATGAATTGGTCATGACTCAGTTGAACTACCACATTTTCATCTGCAATCAAGTCTAAGACATCAAAAGAAGAACTTTCCACAGATTCCGTGCTGATAGAAGTTTTTCTTTCTGTACCATATTTTTTCTCTACTTCTTCTAATTCCGTACAGACTATCTCGCTTACCCTTGTAGGGCTTGCCAGAATATCTTTCAAATCGGCTATCTGGACTCTTATTTCTTCTAACTCTTCGACTATCTTTTTTATTTCTAAGGAAGTTAAGCGCTGTAAACGCATATCCAATATGGCATTCGCCTGGACTTCCGAAAGAGAAAAGGCACTTATCAAAGAGGTTCTAGCAGTGTCAGGGCTTTCCGAAGAACGTATAATGCGAATTACCTCGTCAATATTATCCAGGGCTATTTTTAAGCCGAGTAAAATGTGTTCCCTTTCTTCTGCTTTCCTCAGGTCATACTGGGTTCTCTTTACGATTACAGAATGTCTGTGTTCTGAATACGATTGTAGAATATCTTTTACGGTAAATATCTTAGGCTTATTATCCAGTATAGCCAGCATGGTAATGCCATAGCTGGCCTGTAGCTGGGTAAGCTTATAGAGCTGGTTTAAGATTACCTGAGAGTTATAATCCTTTTTAATATAAATCTCAATTCGAATTCCATGTCGATTTGATAAATCTAATATTTCAGAAATACCTTCAATTGCTTTCTCATTTACCAGTTCCCCTATTTTTTCCAGCATGTGCTTTTTATTAACCTGGTAAGGAATCTCGGTAATAACAATACGTTCCCTATTTTTCTTCTCTTCTACTTCAATTTCTACTTTTGCACGAAGTATAATAGAACCCTTGCCTGTAGAATAAGCGGAATAGAGACCGGCAGAACCAATAATCGTGCCGCCGGTAGGGAAGTCGGGACCCGGCATAATTTGCAATATTTCTTTAACAGTAATATCCGGATTTTTAATGACAGCCACAACCGCACGAACAGCTTCTGAAAGATTATGCGGTGGAATATTCGTTGCCATACCAACGGCAATTCCTGTAGTACCATTTACAAGAATATTAGGAAAATTTGCCGGAAGAACATCGGGTTGCATCCGGGTATCATCAAAGTTCGGAGAAAATGTAACAGTTTCCTTATTTATATCCCTGAGCAATTCTTCTGCTACTTTGGCAAGCCTGGCTTCTGTGTAACGGTAAGCAGCAGGATTATCCCCATCAATAGAACCAAAGTTTCCCTGCCCATCAATTAGTGGAACTCGAAGGGAGAAATCCTGCACCATACGAACAAGAGTATCATAAACTGCTGTATCACCATGAGGGTGATAGTTACCAATTACTTCCCCGACAATTTTCGCGCATTTAACATAGGCTTTATCACTTCTCCAGGCTCTTTCATTCATTGCATGTAGAATTCGTCTATGAACCGGCTTTAGACCATCTCTCACATCGGGTAAAGCTCGACCAACGATTACACTCATTGCATAATCCAGATATGCTTCTTTCATCTGGTCTTCAACTTCAACCGGTATAACCCTCACATCGCTTTCAAGTGCCTTACTTACATCCGGGCGAGATGCAGTAGAAAGTGTTAGTGTTTTTATCTTACCTGATTCTTTTTCTGTATTCATATAGTATATCTTATAAATCGAGATTCATAACCTTAGGAGCATTATCCTCTATAAATCGTCTTCTAGAAGCTACATCATCACCCATTAAAATACTAAAGGTTTCTTCTGCTTCTACCAGATCATCCAACTTAACCTGAAGCATAACGCGGGCCTTTGGGTCCATCGTAGTGTCCCAGAGTTGCTCGGCATTCATTTCCCCGAGACCTTTGTAACGCTGAATGCTATACTTGGAATCTTTACCGAACTCTTTTATTACCTTATCTTTTTCTCTATCCGAATAAGCATAGGTTTTTGAATTTCCTTTTTTTATAAGGTAAAGAGGAGGTTGGGCTACATATAAGTATCCTCTTTCGATTACCTGCTTCATATGCCTGTAGAAAAAAGTTAATAACAGGGTTCGAATATGCGATCCATCCACATCCGCATCGGTCATGATGATAATTTTATGATAACGAATTTTATTCAGGTTAAATTCATCCTCACCTATCCCGGTGCCCATCGCAGTTACCAGAGTACGTATTTCTTCATTCGATAGAATTTTATCTAACCTGGCTTTTTCTACGTTAATAATCTTACCTTTCAAGGGAAGGATAGCCTGCGTATTCCTATCACGTCCCTGCTTGGCCGAACCACCCGCCGAATCACCCTCCACCAGATAAAGCTCGGAAAGAGCCGGATCCTTTTCAGAACAATCCGCCAGCTTACCCGGCAAACCCGCACCTTCTAAAACAGATTTGCGTCGGGTCATATCTCTAGCTTTTCTTGCAGCTTCACGAGCACGAGCAGCCATAATAGATTTTTCAATAATCTTTTTTACAACTTCCGGATTTTCTTCAAAATACAGACTTAAACCTTCCGAAGTAATGGTTTGCATTAAACCTTTCACTTCCGCATTCACCAGTTTTTCCTTGGTTTGCGAGTTAAATTGAGGCTGTGGGACTTTTATGGAAATAACTGTAGTTAAACCTTCTTTTACATCTTCTCCGCTCAAACCGGCTGTAAGTTTCTTTTGAAGATTTGCATCTTTTTTAAGATAGTCATTTAGGGTTCGAGTTAGAGCAGAACGGAAACCTTCGAGGTGAGTTCCTCCAAGATTATTATTGATAGCATTAGTAAAACAAAATACATTTTCTGAATAGGAATCGGAATATTGCAGGGCTATCTCAGCAATAATGTTGTCTCTTGTACCTGTAAAGTGGATCACATCTTTATGGATGGGATGCTTATTTTCATTCAGCATTTCCACGAAAGATACAATCCCTCCAGAATAACAAAACTCGTCCTGATGAATTTCTTCTTTGCGGTGATCTTCAATTTTTATAGTAAGGCCTTTATTTAAAAAAGCCATCTCCCGAAAGCGGGAAGCCAGCATATCATAATGAAACTCGGTAGTAGTAAAAATCTTTGCATCCGGCTTAAATCGAATAGTTGTGCCTGTCATGGAAGCTTCCCCAATTACACTCATAGGTGCAGCCGGAACGCCGCGTAAAAACTTCTGATAATGCCTTTTGCCTCTTTGATCCACCTCGGCTTCCAACCATTCAGAAAGGGCATTCACTACACTGACACCCACTCCGTGCAGACCACCTGAGAGCTTATAGGCATCATTCTCAAATTTACCACCGGCGTGTAGAACGGTTAAAACCACCTCCATTGTTGAAACACCCTTATCAGGATGTATATCAACGGGGATTCCACGGCCATTATCACCTACCTCAATAATATCCCCCGGAAGTATTTTAACGAGAATGTGGGAACAAAAACCTGCCATAGCTTCATCGACAGAGTTATCGACCACTTCAAAAACCATTTTATGAAGGCCTGTTTCATCCTGAGTACCGATGTACATTCCCGGACGTTTTCGAACTGCTTCCAAACCTTCGAGAATTTTTATCTTATCGGCACCGTAATCATTTTGAGAATTCATAATTATTAATAAACTCCAGACTCTCTTTATACTATTTATTATTGGCTTATGAAAGCAACTTTTAATCTTATAAATTATACTGAAAAAGCTCAGTATTTAGTCCAAAACACCAATTAATTCCCTTAATTTGGCTTTTGCCAGCCTGTCTTCTTCCGTTTCGAGTAATTCTAATAGCTCTTCTTTTCCCTTCCAATCCGGTTTCTTTTTTGGAAGTTCTAATACTTTTCGATATGGAATATTTCCGGTTCTAAGTTCCAGTTTTGTAATCCTGAATCCGGAAAAAAGTTCGTTGATCTTATTAATAATTTGGGAAGAAAGAAGAGTTAATTCCATTGTGTAGGCAGAGTGATCTACCAGGACAAGCAAGGAAGCAGGGTAGATTTTTTCCGGCCAGGAATGTTGATAAAAAAGGGGACCTATAATCTTTTCCCATTGAGTCTGAATTTTTTGAAGGGCAACTTTTCTGGCTATTTCTTCCATATCCCCTTCCCAATTCATTGCAAGAAAAGAGAGGTTGATAGAACTAACCTTTTTCATCAGTCTCGAAAACTCCCCCTCCCGTAACCTTGAAAACCTTGTAAGGTCTTCCAAAATTTTCAAAATATTCTCCCATTCCATCCAGATCTGTTGTTGTAAAAAAAACCTGTCCGCAACAAGAAAGTAAATCAAGAAAATATTGCCTTCTTTTAATATCCAGTTCTCTTATAACATCATCTATTAATAATACCGGATACTGAGAACTCAGTTCCTTCATTAATTGGAAAGCAGCCGTTTTTAAAGCAATCACCACACTTCTCTTCTGACCCTGAGAAGCAAATTCTATTAAATCTCTTTCTTCCTTTCCCATAAAAATAAGATCTCTATGTATTCCGGAAGAAGTATAACCCAGGTGTATATCTTTACTTAATGAAAGCTCCATTTTTTGTTCATAGGATGAGAGGTCTGATACATTAGGTTTATAAGTAAAATTAAAACAATCTTTTTCCCCCGAAATTTTCATTAAGTTTGTTTTAAAATATTCATTTAATTGCAGAGCATATTTACTCCTTATCTCCTGGATTAAAGTACCTCTTTCCACTAAAAGTTTGTTCCAGGGAAATAGCTCAGCTTTTAAAACCTGTCGTTTCTTAAGGAGAGTATTTCTCCTTTTTAAAATACCATTATATTCTAATAAATTCTTATAATACCTTCTATCAAAACCTGCAATCAGGGTATCTAAAAATTTTCGCCTTTTCTTTGGTCCTCCTTCGATAATTTCCATATCAACAGGAGAATAGATAATACTTTTAAATTCACCAACGAGGTCCACTTTTTTCGTAACAGCTTCCCCGTTTAATTTCATTTTTATTTTATCTTTATCTAATTTTTGAAAAGCAAATTCAATTCTTTTATCTTCACCCAGACTCTCAAACTCGGCCTTTATGTAGAAAAAAGAGTCATCCCAAAGAGTTAGTTCCCGGTTAGAATTCCCCCGAAAACTTTTAAAGGTACTAATAGAGTGAATTGCTTCTAAAAGGTTGGTCTTGCCCTCCCCATTATTTCCAATAAAAAAGTTAAGTCCATCGGAGAAGACAAGTTCGGTATCTTTATGATTTCTAAAATTCTGTAATTTTAGCTTTTTTAAATACATTAAAGTTTCATAGGCATAATAACTGAGAGGTATTCTTCATCTGAAGGGTCTCTGAAAAGAACCGGAGCATTTGAGCCGGAAAACTCAACGGTTAATTCAGAATCGTCAATAGATTTTACCACATCAATAAGATAATCACCCTTGAAGGCAATGATAGTTTCATCTGAATTATATTCCACTGGTATATTAATATTGATTTCGGTGGAACCCGGAGTAGAAGAGTTTATATGTAAGTGATTATCAACAAACCTCAGACGAATTTGTCTCGAAGGTTCTTCTGCAGCAATAAGGGCCTGCTTAAGAGCGATCTGAAAACTATCCTTATTAATTCTAACGTTTTCACTCGAACTCTTCGGAATCACCGAATCATAATCCGGATAAGTTCCATCAATAAGTTTACATAGAAGCTCTACATTTCCGATAGCAATATAAATTTGTTTATCAATAATACCTACTCGGCCAAATTCATTCAATTCAATCATTTTTTGAATTTCCCGAACAGCTTTATGAGGAATAATGATTCCTGAATCGAAAGGAATTTTATTGGGAAATACCCTATCTACTTTTGCAAGCCTTCTTCCATCGGTACCGATGAATGATACATGCTCTCCTTTAGATAAAACAAACAGACCATTAAACACAAAGCGGGTATCTTCCAAAGCAACAGCATAAGACGTTTTCCGAATCATTTCCAGGAAAGTACGACAGGGAAGTTCAAAAATACTTTCCATATCAACCGTACCTATTGTCTTTATTTCATCTGCATCAATTCCATTGATATTCAATCTAAAATCAATTTTAGAATCAGCATCTGTGATAATCGTTTGAGTGGGATATTCCTGGTCTGTTTCCAGCATTGTATGTTCAAAGTTTATGGTCTTAAAAGCATTACTTAATTGCCTGGCAGGTAAAGAAATGCTTCCTGTCTCAAAAACTTCAGCTTCTACAGAAGTCTTTAATGAAATTTCAAGATCTGTTGCAGAAAGAAAAATTGCTTTTTCACCTGTCTCTACTTTAATATTAGATAAGGCTGATTTAATTTCTCTTGCAGTGATAACTCCTTCTACAGAATTAATTGCTTTTTGAAAATCATGTGTTTTAACTTTAAACTTCATTTAAGTACTCCTGTTTATTTCCTTTTATATATATTTTGTTGTTATTGTTAGGCCTGTAAATAAGTAAATAAGTCCTTACACAAACCGGATACCCTGAAATAGTATAGAAATATGTCTCATAAAATTTGAAAATAACTTTTTTTATAAAGTGAAACTTATTTTTTTAGAGACAATAAGTCATTCATTATGTCTTATTAATAGTTTATAGATGTTTTTTTGATAGTTTATTTACGCTTTATTTACATAATTATTCTGCGTAAAAATTTGCATTTATGAGAAATTTAAATTATGTCTCTTTATTTTTCTCGGATCTCTTTTTGTAGAAGTTCTATTTTTCTCTCAAAAGCAGGCTCTTCTTTTAAGCGGATTTTCATTTTATTTACCGCGTTAATTACTGTGGTATGCTTTGTTTGAAACATTCTACCGATAAGGGTTTTATTTAAGTTTGCGAAGTTGAACAATAAATACATACAAAGATGTCTTGGAAGGATAAATTCAGCTTTACGACTTTTACTTAAAATATCTCGTTTTTCAATAGAAAAATGAGAGGATACGACAGTTATAATTTTTTCATTAAGAGGTTCCAGGTTAGAAGAAGACTGCATTCGATTTTTAAGAATTTCTTTCACCTGCTCCGGGCTTATAATTAAAAGACGATAGGTATTCTTATATAGATACAAATCATTTAAACAACCGATAAGCCGCCTGGTATCTGTCTGGAAGTTATTGGCTATAAACTGATAAGAACTTTCGTCCAGATGCAAATCTAAACCGGATGCTTTCTGCTTGAGTAATGATAATTTGGTGTCTATATCAATTTCCTCCAGCTTTGCCTGAAATCCGGTTTCCAACCTCGATTTTAATTTATCATTGAGGGGAAGTTCGGAACAATACCTATCAGAAGCAATAACAATTTGTTTTCTTCTATCATACAGGTAATTGAAAATGTTAAAAAATTCTTCCTGAGTTTTCTCAGCTCCGCTATTTAAATACTGCATATCATCCACGAGTAGGAGATCGTAAGATTTGTATTTGTTCCGAAAGGCTTCTATTGAATTTCGATTCTGAACATTGCTAACAAACTCCTGTAAAAATGTGGATATCGAGATGTATTTTACAGAAAGGTTTGGATATTTCATTTTATAGGCAGAGCCTAAAGCGTGTAAAAGATGTGTCTTACCGCTTGCGACTCCCCCGTGAATAAAAATAGGGTTAATGCTACCGGGTTTGTCAAGGGCAGCAAGTAAGGCTGTAAAGGCCAATTCGTTTGCTTTACCTTTAACAAAATTATTAAAACTATAATCAGGATTGAAATCAAAATTTTCGTCCTGAAAACCCTGTTTGGAAAACTCCTCTACAGGCCTATCTATATCCGTGTTTATTTCTATATCCGGTTTTAAACCAAAGAGAGAAAACGCGGCCTCTTCTATGTACTTTTGGTATCGTTTTTCAACGTGTTTTTTTATCGCCATAGAAGGCGCTTTTAAAACTATTTTTTTTTCATCATAATGAACCAGATCCAGCGGAGTTATAAAAGGTTCGTAGTACACCGCCGGGATTTTTTTTGAAACTTCAATAAGAATGTTGTTCCATGATTCGTGGTTCATTTCTACTGACAGTAGATTCTGTAGGGGGGAAAAAATCTATTCATTTCTTCCGCTTCGGACTAAAAAAGTAGTACAATTTTTTTTTTATATCATTAGTTTTGGGTACAAGAATTGAATTAAAAAAAGGAAAAAAAAGTGTAAAACATAATTATATAGATACATTAATATGATCTAAAATACTTATTTAATAGCTTCAGCTTTCTTTTTTATTGACTATTTTTAAAATAGGGAATCCTCTGGTTGTATGCAAGGTAAAGATATATATCTCAGGATTTGGAAGAAGATGGATGTGCAGGAGATTAAAGATCATTTAATTACCGTAGATGATCTTTACGGTACCTGCGGTAAATGCAAACAACTTGGTTTAAACTATACGAAGGATAGAAAATGTAAAAATTGTGGAACAGAGTTTCGATACATTACAAGTACATCGAAAGATAAGCAGGACATCATAAAAATACTTGAAAGGATAAAGAAAGACTCTCTATCCCTCACTGTTATTGAACGAGAAGACTATGTAAAGGCTGATGCTTTTAATTCTATAAAAGGTTTATTTAAAGAGTAATTTTCTGGCCCATTTGGGCCTTTTTCATTTTTATACATTGTATATCTTGCTGAATTTTTCCTGCTTTTATATCTTCACAGTTCATTTGCATGATTACCTTATAGCAGCTTCTACTGACCTCCTTTATTACTTCAACAGAGTTTTCACTTAAGTTATGAATAGGTGAATTTTCATTCTTTTTGGTGCATTTATCTTCTCGTAAAAAAGAAGAAGCATAACTTTTCCATGAAGGCTTTAATTTCTGTAGGCTGTCCTTGGAGCAGGAGGATAGTTTTTTGCAAATATCTGAGGCAATCTTCTGAGATTCTTTTCTCCAGCTTGGATCAAAAACCCCTTTACTTTTTTTCTTGCAGGAAATGATGAAAAATAATAAAAATATTAATATAATCTTATATATTAATTGTTTCATGTTTATACCAGCTTTTTCTTTAGATTTGGAAAGGTCTTATATAAATAATCCCATTCTTTTAATTCAACTTCTTTATAAAATTTCTCGAAGAGTTCTTTATTTACAGGAAGAACTGCATAGTATCCTTCTTCTACACTGGCAAAAAGGGGATATACTCCGAGAACCTTGGACATGAACCTGGCAGGTTTCATAATAACAGCGTTTACAGGTCTGTGTGCAAGTTCATAAAATAATTTCATATTTTTTAAAACAGCTTTTAATTGTTCTTCTCTATCTTCTGCGTACCCTAAGTCTATGAAGAATTCATCATATTCTTTTCTGCTTAACCTATCTCCCTTTTCCCAGCCTCTATTTAATAAATAGTTTGCCATTAGAATATCGAGTCTGTCTGTTAGTTCATTCAGGTAGATTAGTTGTTCTATATTCGCTTTGGTTTGTTCTTTAATCATATTCTTTACTTTGTTAAAGGTATCGACTGCTAATCTTGTCCATTCATCTTTACCTTCAAGATTATATAATTTATCAAAAAAGTAATTCACCATTAAGTTTGTTTCTTTTAAAGAAAAATAATGAGCATAGAACTCATGGAATCTTTCTATTTGAGCTCGTATTACTTCCTCTCTTGCAGAATGAATTTGTTCTTGGGTATAAACCAGCATTTTATAGTTCCGGGATAATTTTATAGGATTGGAAACCCTGAGGATCTGTTTCGGTTTCAACAGAGCTGAATTCATTCGGAATATTTACAATTTGCCTGTCAGGACCTTTGGTCGAAAGACGGAAAAGGAAATGTGGAGTTAAGCTTTTGTTATTATTCTTTATTATAAACTTAATATCATGTTTGTAGTTTTGACCCCATTGTTCTTTTGTGATCTCTAGCAGAGTTCCCGGGTTTGGAATGTAAGAGTTATTACTTATAGAATAAATTTTTTCTCCTTTATTATAAATCTTTAAACCCGTATTTTTAGAATCAACTTTAATTGATAAATGGGCCGGAAAATGAAGAGAAAGGTAAGAGACAAAACTATATGAACCTCTATTTTTTAACTGAAAAAATACTTCCAATTCTGTCTCAGATACCTTTCTGGTTTTTATCTCAAGGATAGCAGGGATAGGAATTCCGGATACTTTTGGTAGCATTTCCCTTCCATTAAAAACTAATTCCTGAGCATAAGAAGGATCTTTAGGAAAAATTTGTATACTTTTTTCCCTGGAAATATAGGTAAAACTGACTCTACGAGAATTAAGAAGTAAGGGATGATCTTTTAACTGTTTTTCTCCATCTAAAATACATTTTCCCTGTCTATAAGCAAAAATATTGGAGTAAACCGAATCACTTTTTTTCTGTAAGACTTCAACGAATAAAGAATTAAAATCATCTCCTGCCAGACTCTCTACTAATATACGTTTTATCACCTGTGAATGATGTTTTTTAGAAGTGATCCATTTCTTTAGTTTTTTACTATAGCTGAGATCTTTGTGAATATCATTTCTAAAAGGGAAATTGTATAAACCTGTATAGCTATCCTTTCCATTTTTCTTTAAAATAAGGATTCGTTCTATATCTTTTTCTTCGATTACCAGCAGGGTTTCTAAGTCTTTATCAGAATCAATATTAACAAGTTTTGAGCTTATAACTTTAAAATCAGTTTGCAACTGAAATAGTTTTTGAAGTTCTGTCTCGTTCGGATAGTGTTTCTTTTTGCCTGTACATCCGAGCATGAAAATGAGAAGAATTATACCAAAAAATACTTTCATATACCCCTGATATTGTTTTTCTTTTGTCTTAGGGATTCAATAAAAAATTTAATATACTCTGTAATTTCAATATATTTGTTTTTATCTCTATATGTTCAAACTGAATCAGTATGCGGGATTGTTTTTTGAGCTCATAGTCGAGTTTAGTTCCGATTTTTTTTGTATATCGTTCTTTTTCTATGCCCTCCAATAAAACAGCATGTTGGAGTTGTTTTTCATTTTTTTGATAGAATTCGAATAACATTTTTAATTGTACTTCGAAATTCAAATGAGATTCGGAAGAAATTAGATTTTTATCATTTGTTTCTGATAGGATAGGAAAGTTTTTCGCCTCCGGACTGAGCATATCCCCTTTTGAGTCACGCAAGAAAAAGGAAAGCTCCCTAACATTATCTTCCCAATCTTCTTTTAGTTTTTCCAAAAGGCTTTTTTGTAAAAATATTAGATTCTGACTTGCAATTGTGGTTTCGCTGGCTTCCGTGTTTTGAGATTCTGTTTCTAACACTTTCATTTTCTCAAGACAGATCCAGCAGTCATAAAAATAAGAAATTCCCAGTTTTGTGAGTTCTTCAATCTGTTTATCCGGACTATAGTGAGATAATTCTATAAAATTTCCTGAATTTTTTTTAGCTTTCCCTGAGATAACAGCTCCGGTTTTTTGCAGGGCTTTTAAACTGGAGGGATGAAAATCCTTCCTATCTTCCAGTGAACCGGAATGGAAAAAGCTACCTCTTGAATCACGGGATTTTTTATGAAAGGTCCGAAAACGAGAAGTATCATAAGGGCTTCTTATAGCGGTCATATAATCCTGATTGGATTTAAAAAGAAAAACATCTTCCGGTAGGAAAGGAGTAATCCGGTTCAAAACCTCTATAATTTTCTTTCTGTGTTTTTTTATAGAATGAATAATTTCGGGTGGTCCGAGTATAGTTTTGTCGGGCTTTGGCTTTGGTGGAGGAGCCGGTTTTATCTCATCTATCCGGATCTCTTCCGGTAATTTCCTCGGAGCCTCAATATCAAGGATGATATAAAGAATCTTTTTTGAAAATTGTTTTAACTTTTCCATCCTAAAATTGTATCTTATGAATGACTGAAAAAAAAACAAGAATGTTACTGGAGGCCATGTCGATTTCTCTCAAAACCTGGCTGTTATACAGGTTTAAATTACTCAGGGTTTCATTTTCTGTCATTTGACTTAAGCTTCCATCGGATCGAATGTAAATACTTCCGGGGTCTTCATTCAGGGTTCCTCTGAAAGAGGGAACGGTATGGAAATCTATGCCAATTCCTAGCTGTAAAATAATGGAATCTAAAAGTTTTCGATTGAGGGAGGTTTCAAGACGATAACTTAAACCGGAACCGGAAAAAAAACCTTCTTCTTTTGATAAGCCAAATTTAGTTATGGAAAAACCATTTACATTCCAATAGCTCTGGTTTACACCGAGTCCGGCACCTGCTTCCAGATAAAAACGTCGAAAATACCAGTTATAATAAAAGGAAAGAAATAAATACTCAGTTCTGAGATTATTCTTAAGATAAATGAAATACGGATCCGAATTGTATTCTTTTAATTTCAGATTTCCCTGTTGCATTTTTCCCAGGGATAAACCTGCGGATAATCTTTCATCAAGACCAAGTCGAAAAAAAAATTCATAATTAGAACTGGTTGGAATACGATCCAGTTCTGTTATGTGAAGTCTTGATAAAGGATTGGATTGATAGTTTTTAAGATTGGATATAAACTTATCTTCAGGTCTATAACCCGGTCCGACTCGAAAACCATAAGAGAATGCGTTGGATTGGAGTGTGCTGTTGCACCAAAAGATAAAAAGAAGAAAGATGAATAAAAATCTTATGTATATCCCCGGGTTGAAAGTTTCAGGTTCTGGCAGAATTCAAAGCATTTGCTGGTCGAAATTCCTTCCCGGATTCATCTCTAACCACAAATATATCTTCTGACTCAGGATCACTGGAACGTAGTTTTTCATTATATAATTTTGCTTTTTCTAAGGCCCGTTCTTTAACAGAAGAAGCTCCAACAGTTGTTAACTGAAATGCTTCTCCACTGGGACTAACTCTCCACACCGTATACTGCATAAACTCAGTTTTTGAAGTATGCTAATTACCACAACAAAAAATTAGAAAATAAAGGGAAGTGTCTGGATAATTTTGTTTGGAGTGTTTTCTATTAAAAAAGCTAGTTTATTAGGCCTTTTTGTTTAAAATCAGAAATCAGCAGTTTGAGATCTTCAGGACTATCCACCGAAAGAGCCGCATTATCCGTTACAAAAATTCCAATTCTATACCCATGGTCAAGGCCACGTAACTGTTCTAAGGATTCAGATTGTTCCAGTTTACTTTCCGGAAGAGAAGAATATTGCAGAAGAGCTTCCTTTTCATAGCAATAAAGACCCAGATGTCTGTAAACCGGAACTTTACTTTTATGATTGGATGGGATTAAAGAGCGGGAAAAATACAGAGCCTGTCCTGTTTGGCTAAAAACTACTTTTACACGATTTGGATCTCCATATTCGTCTTCTTTCATCAGGCAGGCGGCAGTGCTCATTTCCCAATCCCGGTGTTCTAATTTTTGACGAATAACACCTTCAATTAGCTCTATTTCTATTCCGGGTTCATCTCCCTGTATATTTACAACTAATTCAATATCTTTCTTGTTTTGTAGAACTTCAATAATTCTATCTGTACCGGAAGAATGCTTCGAAGAAGTCATTACTACCTGAGCTCCAAAACGTTTTACTTCATCAAAAATGCGCTTATCATCAGTAGCTACAATAACTTCATCTAATAGGTGGGATTTTATGACCCGGGAATAAGTCCATTCAATCATGGTTTTATTCCCTATTAGGGCCAAAGGTTTTCCGGGGAATCGGCTGCTGCCGAATCGAGCCGGAATTATACCTGCTATACGTGGCTTTTCCAATCAGTTAACAATAAATTCTTTGAAATAAACTTCTTTTATTTTGCCCTCAGATAGAATATGGTTTATGTGAGCCTTAATTTCTTCCCTGAGATCTAACTGTTGAACCGTTGTTTTCAAATCTTCTTTTGTTTTTCTCGAAATGATAAGGTTAATAATATTTTGCATCTGGGGAGAACGCTTTACTAACTCATTTCCCAGTGTTAGTTGACCTTCTTCATACCCAAAAGCTAATTTCAGTTTAATGAAGTGAACTTCACCCACATCGGCAGTATTAATCCTGAATTCATCAGGAAAATTAAATACTTCCAGAGGAGGGGGTGCTTTTACAAGTGCAATATTCTTTTGTTGTTTATAAACACTGGTAGCCGTTTTCTGAGCCACAAAAACAGAAATCACTGTAACAATTAATATACCCAGTATACCCAGTGCAATATAAATCAACCATTGTAGAATAGGTGATTTTTTCTTTGGTTCCGCTATCGGCTGACTACCTTCTTCTTCTAATTCTGCTTCACCCATAAGCGCTCCTCCTTATAATAATTTTGCTTTTAAAACCCGGTTTCCGAGTTTGGTAATTTGGATTCCGGAAGTTTATAATTGCTTTCGTTCGTTTTTCGTATAGCTCTTTTTTGGGTTAATATAACAATATCAATTCTTCTATTGTAGGCCCTGGACTCAGGACTTCCTTCTTTTTCCACGACCAGTGGCCTGGCTGAACCAAAGCTGACTGCTTGAAAGAGGTTCTTATCCAGACGACCCACATTAATCAGGTAAGTAGTTGTATTAATCGAACGAGCTCCGGCCAGATCCCAGTTATTTATATATTGCCTTTCTTCTCTACCGGGAGCCTGTGAGGGAAGAACTGCATCTTCATCACAATGGCCTTCTACACGGATATACTGATCCATACCTTTTAGTAAACCTGAGGCTTTTCTTAAGGTTTCTTTTATCGGAGGTAAAAGAATCGCTGAACCCGGATTAAAATAATCAGCTCCAACGAGCGATATAATAAGTCCCCGTTCATTCTCTTGAATCCGAACTTTCCCTTCCTGTATTTCAGGTTTAAATACTTCAGTAGCCTGTCTCGTTGCTTTAGATAAAGTTCTACCGGTTGTCTGGGAAGGGAGCGATTCGATGTTCATCCCGAGTTCTTCCAGACTTCCTTTACTTAAAGTTTGCCCGCCTTCAAAAAAGCCGGTTGAGGACTTAAAAACAGAAAGTATAATCTGCATATCCTTCTGATTGGTCTTTCCTGTTGTAAAGAGCATGATAAAGAAGGTTAAGAGCAGTGTTACCATGTCTCCATAGGTAAGCATATACTCCGGAACCTTCTGCATGCAAGGGGGGCAGCTCTGTTTTTTTCTGGCCATTTAGCTATTAATCTCCGTCTTTTAAGGCACTCCTTTCGGTAGGAGGCAGGTAACTGGATAATTTTTCTTTAACGATACGGGGGTTATCACCGGATTGGATGGACAGAGTTCCTTCAATCATAATTTGTTTCATGGCCATTTCCATTTCACTCCGTTTCATGAGCTTTTTTACAATGGGAATTGCTATCATGTTGGCCAGAAAGGATCCGTAAAAAGTGGTAATAAGGGCTATCGCCATACCCTGACCGATAGCAGATGCATCCCCGTTACCGAGGTTTTGGAGCATCGCGATAAGACCGATAAGGGTTCCAAGCATCCCGAAAGCCGGAGAAAGGCTGGATAGAGTATCCCACCAGTCCCTACCGGAAGCATGTCTCTGGGCCATATTGTTCATTTCTGTTTCCATGATGGAACGAACCAGTTCGGGGTCAGTACCGTCGACGACAAGCTGAATTCCTTTTTTTAAAAATTCATCCTGTAATTCATTTACATCGTCTTCAAGGGCTAAAAGACCTTCCCTTCTCGCTTTTTCCGAGAAAGAAACCAGAGTCGTGATGAGGTTGGGAATATCAAATGAATCTTCATAAAAAACTTTTCGGGTTACCTTCATTAAAGAAGTAGTGGAGACCATACGGTTTGCCATTACGGTAGCACTGATAGATCCTCCGAAGGTAATGAGTATCGAACCGGGATCTATAATGTCACCGAATCCTAAACCAGCCGAAATCACACCAAATACAATAACTGTAATCCCAACACCTAAACCGATTATTGAGGCTATATCCATATTACAGTTCGGTCTCCTCTTTATTTATAATAGAAGGTAGATGAAATACCTTTTTCTGGTATTCAATAATTTTATCCAGAACTTCCTGAGCACTTTCTCTTACGATCAACTTTTTATCATTACTTAAAGTCAGAGTTGTATCCGGCGTACTTTCTATAGATTCTATATGATTTGCGTTTAAATACATTTCAGTTTTATTTAATCTGTGCAGAAGTATCACTCTTACTTTCCCGGAACTTTTTCCCTCTTAACAGTCTATCGACCTGAAATTTAAAATCGTTTATGAATTTTTCTTCCGTAAAGCGGTCGATACTCTTTTGGAAGTCTTCCTTTTTATAGGAAATACCATCTGATTTTTCAATTGCTTTATTTATTGCTTCCGGATTCTGCTCATAAAAAAATACCCCTGTCTTTCCATCTATAACGGTTTCAAGAGCACCGCCTTTTCCATAAGCAATAACCGGTGTACAATAAGCCTGGGCCTCTACGGGTGCAATTCCAAAATCTTCTACACCCGGAAAAATAAATGCCTTAGCATTTTTATAGTACTCCAATACTTTCTCTCTCGGTAAATGAGATAAAAAAGTTATATTAGATGATGAGTTTTTTCTTAACTTTTTTTCATCCTGTCCACTTCCGATGATGATCAGCTTTTTACCACTTTTTTTAAAAGCTTCTATTGCCAGATCAATTCGCTTATAAGGAGCAAAGGCAGAAACCACAAGGTAATAATCTGATTTAGTCGCCTGTTCTGCACTGAATCCTCCCGGCAGACAGGGAGGAAATACAACTACAGATTTCCGGTTATAAAAACGACGAATTCTTTCGGAGATAAAGCTTGAATTGCTTACAAACAGATCTACTCTCTGAGAAGAGGCTATATCCCAGGTTCTGAGATAATTAGAAATAAATTGAATTATGAAAGCTTTTAAGCCCTTTTTGCGGGGGAAGTAGTCATAAAATAGATCCCAGATATATCGCATTGGACTGTGGATATAGGAAATATGAATTGAACCGGTTTCCGGGATAATTCCTTTGGCTACACAATGAGAGGAGGAAATGACAAGATCAAAGCCCCTTAGATCCAGACTTTCTATTGCCGTTGGAAATAAAGGAAGATAGGATCTATATTTTTTTGACTTAAAAGGAAGTCTATCTGTAAAAGCAGTATGAATCGTACGATTTTCAATCCTTTCATTTAATTTCCCTTTGTTGTAAATCAGGGTAAAAATTTCAGCTTCCGGATAAATTTTTAAAATAGAGTCAAGAACTAGCTCTCCTCCTCGCATTCCGGTTAACCAATCATGTACGACTGCGACCTTCATATTGCTCAATTATCGGTTTTTCCTGGAGAAGGGTTGAATCTGTCCTTAATTCTTTATGGAAACAGGAAAAGGCTTTTAGAAATATCTTTACGATGATGGGTTTTTTAAAACTATGGAAGAATTTATAGGAACCTTTCATGAATGAGACGCACGGCTTCTTCCAAATTACACAAAAACTTTTTTTAAGAAATCAAAACTCAATTCTCATCCTGCGAGATAGAAAATCCGGACATGGAGACCTTCCGGGGGGAAGAATCAATGAACCCGAGTTTTTTGGAGATTGGTTAGAAGGTCTGAAACGAGAGTTAAGAGAAGAATTGGGAGAAAATATTCAATATGATATTGAGCCACAGCCCATTTTTTTTGCGAGGCATCGGGTAGTAGAGGGAAAATACCCCTGTCTTATTGTGGCTTATGAAGGGAAGTTTTTGGGAGGAGATATACAGCTTTCCAATGAACATGATTATATGGAATGGGTAGATAGGGAGACCTATAATCCGGAACCCTTATTTAAGAAGCATTTATTATTTGCAGTAAGTTCTTATCTGCAAAATCCGGCTTTTAGGGGAATTTTATGAATTTTTTTTTCCGCCAGTTTAGCTATGTTCTTTTCAGTATTTTAGCATTTGGCTTTGCCTGGCTAATCTACCATCCGGGCCTCAGTCAAAGTGAGTATTTGAAAATTAGAAAAGAAACTCCCCCCCTTATTATCAGCAGTATTGGAAAAGATAGAAACCAGGGTAATCTCCTTGGAATTCAGGCTTATATCCAGGCGGTTGATTATTCCAATGCGGAAAGATTTTATCAATTTATTGAATCTTACCTTGAATCAGCCAAAGAAAAGGGACTTCTAAAAACAGGTACCCTTGTTATGTTTCCGGAACATATTGGTACACCACTGTTTTTGTTAGATGAAAGGAAAGAAGTAATTCTTTCAGATAGGTTTGATGTTGTAATAAAAAGGATGATGATATCCAATCTTCACCTTTTTATCCCTTCTTATTTCCAATTTTCCACTGATGTCTATAAATCCTTGATGAGTATAAAGCAGAGGAAGATGAAAAAAGTATACCGAGACACATTTCGTAGTCTTTCGAAATACTATGATGTGCCTATTGTTGCAGGTTCTATTTTGGAGATGGAGAAGGGGAAATTGGTCAAGGATTCTTATAGCTTCTACAATAAAAGTTACGCATTTTTCCCGGATGGTAAAATTATAATTCTAAGTAAGAAAATGAATCTGGATAAGCTTGAATCCCAACTTATGATTCGCGGAGATAAGAAAGAACAGTCTTTTTTTACCATTTCCGGGAAAAGATATCAGGTTTTACTTTCTCTGGATAGTTTGGTAGCTGCAAACTACATGGAAACTGCTTCCGACAAAACCGATGTTTTTCTCTCTCCTTCAGCTCTGCTTTCCTTTTCGGTGATACCTGAAGAAAGTTTCACGGTAAATGAAGAATCGCAAAATCTCGAAAAAGTAAAGCTTCCTGAAATATTGGGTAAATCGGACCAGGATAGGAAATGGTTGTATAAGTCCTTATTTAGTAATTTAAATAACAGGAAAAATTCTATTGGGATGCAGGTTTTTTTAAAGGGAAAATTTCTGAATACCGAATTGCAGGGAATTGGAAATATTATTACTGAGCGTGGAAAAATCGATGTACTTCTTTCGGATAATCAACCGGGCTTATTAAATGTATGGTTTTAGACTTGTTTAAAATTTAAGCATACTGTTTTATTAATGGGAAAAATAAGAACTCCTTTGTAAACCTGTTCCTAAACTTTTTAATTTTATTTCTGATTATTGTCTCATTACCGGGTAATGTTTTATTTTTTTTTTATAACTTCATAAAAAGAAGTAAAAGGTACCTATATTGCATGGTATGCTGAAAAAACCCGGGTAATTATTTATTATAAAAGGAGAATCTATGAAGTTAATCGTAGCAATCATCCAGCCTCATAAGTTGGAAGAAGTGAAAGCGGAGTTATCCAAGCATGATGTGTCAAGATTGACAGTGAGTGATGTTCAAGGGTATGGACAACAAAAGGGAAAAACGGAAGTTTACAGAGGGCATGAATACCAGGTGAATCTGATTCGTAAGGTCAGGCTTGAGATTGCTGTAAATGATGACTTTGTAAAACCGACTATAGATGCCATCCTTAAATCTGCCAAGACAGGAGGAGGGAAAATAGGAGATGGAAAAATATTCATACTGCCTCTGGAAGAGGTAATACGTATAAGGACCGGAGAAAAAGGAAGTAGCGCAATTTAGACCTATGGAAATTTTAGAAGAGGAAGACGGGTAGGTCTTCCTTTTTTTTTTAATATTCCTATTTTTTCTTGATGTTAGATCATTTTCTCCGATGATAATCAAAACTACTTTACTTTTGGCATTGCTTGTAGATAGAATTATCGCGGAGTCATTATGGAAATTATACAAAGAGAAAATAAATCTATCCCGGTTATTGATATTGTTGGCGAGGTGGATCTCTATAATGCCAAAGATATCAAAGACGTGCTTGATGGAATGATACGAGATGGTAAGTATCAAATAATTTTGAATCTTGCAAAAGTGCCTTTTATGGATTCATCTGGCATAGGTACCCTGGTTACGGTGATGTATAAACTTAAAAAATACCAGGGAGGACTGAAAGTCGTGAATACAGTAGGTTCTGTTGCAAAAGTCTTTAAGATGACCGGAATGGATGCTCACCTGGAAATTTTTGATTCAGAAGAAGAGGCAATTAATTCCTTCGATTGATTAAAAAAAATCGTAAAAAGGTTCCCTATTTACTATAAAATATAATTGACATTAAGAATCAGTCTCAATATCAGTAAGAAAAACTACAGGAGTTTTTCTATGGATAAATGTCATTGTTCTAATGTGAAATTTGAGAAGGTCGTAGAGATGGCAAGGCAAAAAGGCTGTTCCGCACAGGCTATTGCCGAAGAGTTAGAAATTTCCAGGATTTGTACAGCCTGTAAAGATGATTTTAACCACTTCTGTCAGAAGCATTTATAAAAAACTTGAGTAAGGTCGAATTAATCTCCCATCACCTCATTTCTAAAACCCTGGATAAAGCACATCTTTCTCAAAGAAAGAGAATGAATCATAATTTTCATGAATTATCTGAGAATTACCAGAGGTTTTTAAATGTTCTCCTGAAAGGTACTTACGTGAGGCCTCACAGGCACAGTATCCCCCCTAAAGCAGAAACATTTTTAATTCTAAAGGGGGAAATTGCGTTTCTCTTATTTAATGAAGAGGGAGAAATTGAAAGGCAGGAAATGCTTTCTTCAGGGGGTCCGAATTATGGGATTGATATTGGGCCCGGAATCTGGCACTCTCTGGTCTGCCTTTCGGAAGAAGCCATTTGTTTTGAAGGAAAGACCGGGCCGTACGATCCAACTGTAGATAAAGAATTTGCCACCTGGGCCCCGGAGGAAGGAAGTGTTGAAGCAGAAGCTTATCTTTTCCGATTAGAAGAGAAGGTAAGATATGAAAATACTGATTAAAACCTTTTCCCTGGTAGTTCTTAGTTTATATTTTATTTTCCCCTTATTTGCAGAAAAGCCGGTTGATACACCTTTACCGACAGGTTCTACAAACTGGTCTATCCAGATGATTCTGGGAAAGGGTGGGGCGAAAACAAAGCTTAGATCGGATAACTCTACTTTTTTTTCATTCCTTTCGGGTTCTTTTTCGAATGAAGAGGTTCGGGGAGAGAGTTACCATTATCGGTTTTATGGAGAATTCCTTCCTTCTTATGTAGGTTATATTTTTGGAATTTCCGGAGATACTTATAAATTTAAACCCAAAGTAAATCCTGTTTCTCAGTTCCTTCCCATCCTCCTTCTTTCTAATTCTCCGGGTTCTTCCACGTATTCTTCTTTGGGGGCCTATCTTTTTCCACTGGTATTAATGTCAGCCGGTTCTCAGTCGAACGAAGCTTTCGGTGCCTCGGTTCCCTTTATAGATCACGCTCTCAGCCTTCATTTTAGACCTAAAAAGACTCTGGATCCTTACCTGAACCTCGGAATTGGATTTGGAAGCTGCGGAGTTGACTGTATTGGAGGGAAAGCTTTTGCTCGGCTCGGTCTGCGCATAAATTTTAGCTCTGTACATTTGTTTTTAGAAGGGGAGAAGCAGCATGTAGTTTTAAAAAGGGGTCGGGAAGAATCAGAACCCATTGATGATCAAATTCTCCAGCTCGGATTTGGAATTTATCTCTGAATCATTTTCTAAAAAGCCATTTTAGGTAGTCAAATAATTAATCCGCTTTTAAAGTCCGGCTTTTTTCGCTTTTACTATAGCCTGACCGAAGAAATAAAGATAATAAAAACAGAGATAGAATATGCCAGCATTTACATTACCCGGCCTGAGTTCAGGCCATAACACCAACGATATTGTTCGTCAGCTTGTAGACCTCGAATCCAGACCGATTAAAAGGTGGGAAAAAGAGAATAATTATAGCCAGGTTCAGATACAGGCCTGGAAGGAATTAAAAAAACTTACTACTACATACCAGCAAAAAACAAAAGCATTAATATCCTTTACAGCACCCTTTTCTTCAAAAAAGATTTCTTCTTCCGAAGAAGGCGTTATTTCCGGTGAAGCCAGTCGCTCGGCTAAAGCGGGAAATCAAAAAATTGAAATCATGCAATTAGCAACTCGTAATAAAGTAGCCGGTAAGAAAATAAGCATGGAAACAAAACTTCCGGGTGGTGCTTTTACGATTTTATCCAAGGATGAAAGAGTAGATATTAACTTTGAAGGTGGAGATATTTACGAGCTAAAAGAAAAAATAAATCGCCATGCAAAAATCGTTGTAGATGCTTCTGTTACGAGGGTAGACAAGGATAATCTGGTTATTTCTTTACACGCCAGACAATATGGGGAAGATGCTAAATTAAAATTTTTAGATCCTTCCGGAATTTTACAGGCAGCCGGTCTGGTTGGAGGAAATGTTCCGGAACCTCCACCGAGTTCGAGTATGGTAAGTATTTCTTCAACAGAAGGCACTCCATTTCGAAGTGAGCGTTTTACCGGGAATAAGGGAGAAGCAGGTGCTCCGAGTTCTGCAGAAGGAGGTGTCAGCCTAAAGCCGGGAACTGCCTATATTTTTCCTGTCCCGGAGTTTAAACCAAAAAAATACTCTAAATTAGAATTTATGATTCTTTCCGGTTCAGAGTCTCTCCCTGAATATCTTGGAGTGGGAGTCAGGTATAAGGATGGAGAAGAGGAGAAAACCAGATTCGAGAATTTGGTTCGGGAAGGTAATAAGTATGTATTACAGGTTGCTAATTTTGCCAGGGATAAAAAAATTACAGGTTTCATTTTTTCCAATCCCGGAGAAACAGATATTACTTATGGTATTGTGAACTATGTAATTCCGGGTGAGATAACAGGTGCTGCCCCGGCTACAACTATAGTCCCCGCACAGAATGCCAAATTTAAAGTAGATGGAATTGAAGTAACCCGTGACAGGAATGATGACATACGTGATGCTATTGAGGGAGTAACTTTAAATATCCTGAAGACAACGAAGGAACCTGTTGAGATGAAAATCGATGTGGATACCAGTAAGGGGATGATGATGGTTAAAGAGTGGGTGGTGTCGTATAATGAACTTCTAAAGTTCTCTAAAGACATAACTATCAGTAATAAATCCGGTTCGGTAGATTTGAAAAATAATGTGGATGATAACCGCGTGGATATTTCTGAGGACTACTGGAATATTAAAAATAAATCAGGTCTTCTGGCCGGAGACAATGCGGTTTTGCAATTAATTGCCGGTTTAAAAACAACCGTTGGTGCTTCTTACCCGTCTTCTACGGAGCCGAGGTATAAAGTATTATCTGACATTGGAATTTCTACCGGGGAGTTAGGAAGTAGTTGGAAAAATATACAGGAAGGTCTTCTGGTTATTAATGAGGAAGTGCTCAATGTAGCTTTAAGTGATAACCCGGATTCCGTAAAAGAACTTTTTGCTTCTGATAATAACTCTGATAACAGGCATGATGATGGAGTGGGAATTAAAACTCTTACCTTATTAAAGCCTTATACATCGTTTAAATCAGGAATTGTTTCCTCCAAGATTTCCCTTTTGGAAGAAAATATGAGAGAGAATGATAAGCGAATTAAGGATTATCAGTCTCACCTGGTTAGCTATGAAAAAAGATTGAAGATGAAGTTTCAATACATGGAACAGGGAGTAGGAAGGCATAAAGCTACAGGTACCTATCTACGTAATAACTATCGCCATGTATTCGGGGATCAGAAATAAAATATCATTAGATTTAAAATATCTGACGATAGTTGGAGTAGGTGAGTATTATGAATCTTTACATTAACGAACAAAAAGTTGATTCTTCTTTAGGGGAAGAGAAAAATTTAGCGCAGGTATTTGATCAGGTGAGCCGTTGGATAGAGTCACAGGGTCAGTATGTTGTGAACTGTTTGCTGGATGGAAAGGAAACCTTTCGAGCTGAATTGGAAGACATTAGTGTAGATAGTGAAGTTAGAATAGACTTTTATTCAGGTAAAGAAATTGATATTCTTCAATCCAGTATTATAGAATTAGACAGGTATCTGGATACAGTTGGAACTACTTTATTCGGAAGAGATTCCTTAACCGAAAAAGAAAGTCGGGACTTGCAAGAGGGAACAAGGTGGATGTCGGAAATACTGGCTTCTGCCGCATCGATTTTGCGTTTGGATTACAGTCTTGTCTTTCCTGTTACTGGAGGACCCAGTCTTCAGCAGATATTAAATCGCCTTGGAGAACTTTCATCGGAGGAGATTGATAGCCTGAAGGGGATTGAAGAATACCTGGATAATTTAAGGAATTTAAAAGTATTCACCATTGATTTGTTTAATCGTCTGATTCCTCTCGGCCTGGACAGGTTGACTGTAAAGAATTTGGTCTCAGCTTATGCTTCGAATATGGAAGTTTTAAAAAGTGAGTTTATCCGCGTAAATGAAAATTATCAATCCGGTAAAGATGCAGTGGCGGCTGAATTGCTGCAACATTGCACAGGAAAGATGCATTCCCTTGTTACAGGTCTGATTTCATTAAAAGCAAGTCCTGATATAAATTTTTCGCAGTTACAACTGGATGAGTCTGCTTTTGAAGGAATGATTGAAAATTTGAACTCGACTATTCGTGAAATAGCTAATTCACTCGAATCGGGTGATATCGTACAGGCGGGTGATTTATTAGAATATGAGTTGCCGGAAAAACTTGATGGTATGGTGCCTTTCTTGCATAAAATAGCTGAGAATCTGTAGTTGGATGTAAAAGAGAGTTTTTATACTGTTTTTGCACCTTATCTCTTTAAAGATAAATTAGGAGAAGTTTTTGAACTTCTCTATACTGCATATACCGGTTCAAATCGCTATTATCATAATATTGGACATATACAGAATATATTAAAATATTCTCATGAATATAATCCTGAAGAACCTCTAAGTTTTTATATAGCCATCTGGTTTCATGATTATGTCTATGATGTTCATTCAAAAGATAATGAAGAGCGAAGTTCTGAGGAAATGCTAAACTTATTAAGAAATACAAATATTCCCGAAATTTCAATTAAGCTATCTCAAGAATATATCTTAAGTACGATAAAACATTTCCCAAGAATTCAAAATGGAGATTGTGAATTCTTTTTAGATTGCGATCTTGCCATTTTAGGAAGCGATAAAGACATATATTTACAATTTCAAGAAAATGTGCGAAAAGAATATAGCCATATTTCTGATGGCGATTACCGCAAGGGAAGAGCTGAAGTATTAAAAACATTTATACAGAGAGAGCGGATATATCTAACAGAACAAATGTATACTAAATTAGAATTGAAAGCAAGAAAGAATATTGAATCCGAGATTGACTATTTATCGGGCTAAAGCCCTTTTTTAAGCTACCAGCTTGCAAAGAGATATAAAGCGTTATCTCAGCCGGATGGTTTAGCGTCCGGCTGTTTAGATATTAGGGATTAGTAATAATTTCAAGTAAAACCACTAATTTTAAGCTATCAGCTTTCAGCACGCTCGCCTACGGCATCGCTTTTAGCTATCAGCTCTTAGATAGTTAAGCATCCCTTTTATAAGAAAAAGCTTATCTATCACAAAAGCTGATGGCTGCCCTTCGACTCTCTACGTTCGCTCACAGACTGTGTGAAAAGGGCTTTTTTCACTTATCAATTTATTTCATTTGGTCTATAACTGCATTATATTAAATAGAATTTATTGCTTAAATTACTTTCCACACAGTCTGTCAGGGATCTCATCAGCGCTTGTGCTGAGCGAAGGCGTAAGCCTGAGTCGAAGCATAAAAAATCTCTCCAGATAGGCTTCCGGGAGCTCTGTAATACGAGAAATGAATTTCAGCTCAGCTCCTTCTTTCTTCAAATTGATCGCAGTCCTGAGTTTACTTTTATGCTCAGCTCTTTTTCTCTCTTTCTCAATTACTTTCTCTGCCAGAAGGCGTTCCTCTTCCTTTCCTTCCTGAATTCCCTGTTCCACTCCTTTTTTAAGTCCTTCATGGTAGGCATAATGCCTCATCGCCATAAAATCCCTTTCGGATTTCAAGCGCATCTCGTAATAAGCCCTGGTCTTATCGTCGAGGGATATATCTTTCAAAGCTTCTATCGCTTCTTCCATGACCGGGTTTCTTTCTTGCAACTCTTTCATTTCATTTTCCTGCAAATGCTCGGCTTTTCCAAGGAAATACAACCAGTTTTCCAGCTCGGTATCCAGTTCCTCTACCTGTTTTAGAAATTTGGGTAATTCTATTATATGAATTTCCAGATCTTTCGTCAAGGCTATTTCCGGATTCTCTTTTTCTAATAGTTGAAAGGTCGAATGAAAATTGTCTATTTGTAGCAGGTTAAAATTGAGAAAAGAAACAGAATACACAGGTTGCAACTGAACGTATGTAGCTCCTTTTTTTATCTGCTGTGTGTAGAGCTTAGCCCAGTAATACAGAACCCTTTTTCCGAAGTAATCCTGGGGGAAGCCCTGCATTTCTACGCCAAAATGCTCATTTCGCTTATTTACAGCATGTATATCCAGAATGGATAATTTATCATTTCGGGTATCACCGGGTATTTCCGGATTGAGTATTTGCAGACTTTCGATTCTATCGCTTCCTTTGAATCCGAGTACGGCATCTAAAAGTCTCGCTAAGAGATGGGGTTTCTTTATGCAAAATATCTTAAATACAATATCGCTATATAAAGGTAAAAGTCCGTTCTGTTTTTGCATATCTTTCTGTTTCATTTTGTGATCTCCTACCATAAAGGGTTTGAAAATGCACAAATGGAACAAAAATTTTCTATGAAATAGGAAGCCGAACTGGACTTTTGGGATAATTTTTAAGATTTTTTTTAAATCCTCATTTTTCCCCATGCTGAAGCATGGGGCTAATAAAAAAAAACTCAGAAAGACTATTGATCTTTGATACTAATAAATAAAGATTGATTTAGAATTTGGAGAAATACTATGATAGGATATATTTTTGTTATAAGTCTTAATTTACTCTTCTTTTCCTGTGCAGGAACTTCTGAAAAGCAAAATCATGATCTGAGTCCTTCTGTACATTCCGAGTCAAGTAATCAGGAAATCAAACACCTTGAGAGCCCTGTCAGTTTAAATAGCAATGAATTAAGTGAACAAATTTCCTGTGAACCGGGTGTTTGTACGGAAATTGAGTATACCGATTATAATGAACTCGATGATAAAATCAATACTCTCATGGAGAAGGGAGCAGGTAAAATTTTAATCCGTATGAGATATTATGATAAAAGGTTAAATGATGAGGAAATTCAGAATGTCTTAGAATATCTGCGGGAGATAAGTAAGAGAGAAGGGAAAGTTTCGGTTGAGCCTTATTATATAGGACACCGGGGGCTTATAGATCATATTCCGGTTTTGAAGGATGCCGGTATTCGTCTATGGGATATTTATACCCGTGTTAAAAATAAAATTAAATACAAAGAAACAAAAAATTATAATGCGAAAGTTCTATACCACCCTAAAGATTATAACGTGATGATGTTCTTTTTTATCCATAAGAATTTTGGAGATGTATGCGATACAATCTATTCGAGTTGTAAGGTATTGGAATATATCGATGATGAAACATTTGATCTGGCTTTATCGAGAGCTCTGGACGAAGCGACTAAGAAAGGTCAGTCGGTTAAGGTTGACTTTAATCAACAATCTGCTAATTTACCGGAATTTAAGATAAGTCTTGAAACTTTAAAAAACACCAACAACTCGGTTCGAATGTACAAATGGTTTGTGGCGAGTAAAGAAACCGAGAAAAAAAGTCTGGTAAAACAAAGATTTATCCCGGCATCACTTGTGGTGAGTCTTATAGACTATACAATGACTGCTTATGACGCCATTCAAGCTTATATTATGTATAAACCTGCAAGAAAAATGAAAGCTGAAGTTTTATATTCCGGTAAAGAAGAAGGGGGTAAAATTGAATCCGTTGTTTTTACACCTGTGCTTGAGGGGGAAGGTTGATAAGTCACGAACCCCCATTTTCCCGTTTCCCCATGCTGAAGCATGGGGCTAAGAGAATTTTTCTTCTAATACTATGAGATATGGTAGCTAACGTAAGGAACGGTCGTGACTGTTCCATTTTAGACCGCTCCTTTTCTGACGACGGGCTTCGGCTTATCCGGTTACTGAGCGAGCCAACGGGGAGTCAAAGCACGCTCAGCCGGCACCCTATAGAAGCACATGTCCCTCAATCCGTAATCCCTTTTCCTGTAAGACTTCCTCCCACCTGTTCTTGGAACCAATGTCCCGTCTCGAAAGAAGCCCTGCTTCTTCAGCGGAACTCAGGGCACTGAACTCTTCATAGCGGGGGTGGGAAGAATGAAGAAAGGTTTCTTTTCGGTGCAGGATAGGACAGCTTTTGTAATGATTGAAGTCTCTGTATTCCACATCGGGTAAAACTATAAATGCAAGTGGTTTTGAGGGGTTTAGATGATGGTTTACAGCAGGGGGAATGTTGTCTTTGTTATTAACGTTTCTTCCTTATAAACTCATAAATTGCCAGAAGACTACCCGTAATAGATAGAAGAGATATAAGGATATCCGCATACTCTTTCCAATTAGCATAGGTTTGTGCAAGAATGATTAGAAGGCTTATTGCCAGTAAAACAAGTAATAATAGAAGTTTTTCTATCATAAACCTTTTTTTTCTAATTCCTTCCTTACCGTTTCACCAACTTCTCGCTTTATAATTCTTGTCATTATAGAGAAACCTACATACATCCAGGATGCAAGGCCAATAACCAATAATGTTGCAATACCAATACTCATATTTTCATCCCTATTATTAGATTGTAGTTATTCAATGATAGGATAATTAATTTTAAATAGCAAGCTTTTTTAGAGTAATAGCCATGCAAATCTTGCCGCTTCCCTGCCAGCTCTTGATAGATTCTTTCCAATTCATGATGCCAGTGTAGTATGAGCCAGAGAAGGTGGGTTCATGATACGCTTACGTTTTAACAGATAATTAAGGATGATATATGATAATTTCCTTAATCAATAGTTCTTTTTTTTACCTTTATTGCTTTATCTGAAGTTGTATCAACTTTTCCATTAAGATCTGCAATACCATACCCTGTTCCATCACTATTAAAAATTTCATAATGATCTCGATGTAGTTCATCTAAATACCATATTCTACCTGTAGATTTTTCTCTTTTGGCTTTACCATTTTGATAAGATGAGCGCTCAAAATCACTATTATCCGTTATTGAAAACTTCTTGTACTGGTTTAACCAATCATTATATTTTCAGATAATTCATTTATATGAATAAACTTTTCCGGAAGATTTTCTGTTGAATATAATCCATCTTTAAAAACTGGTATAAAATTTCGACTGTGAACAATCCTATTCCCAAAATTAATTAAGAAAGTTTCTTTTTGTCTATTATATTTGCAAATTCTTTCCATAACTTCTGAAAGATAATTTGTAGATTCCTGTATTTGTATATTAAAAGAAACATAATCAATAAAATAATACCTTACATTTTCAGATATTTTATTAATAGAATATGGGTTTATATTAGTTTCATTTTTTAGTAAGATCCTTAATTGCTTTATTGGATCATTTAAATAAACCTCATCAATTAATCCTTTCGCTTTATTAATAAAATTTTCAATATTTTCTGAACTGTAATATATATCGATTTTCTCATTATAGCTTTTTGAATTTTTAGTATTTGTCAATAAACCAATAAAGGTATTCATTTCTTTACTTTTAGTTGCAAAATCTTTATTATCTAAAAATAAGTTCTCTTCATTTTCAGGAAAATATAAATAAGCGTTGATACCCACATTAAAATCCTAATATAAATTTTAAATCATTATCAATTTGGTCAAAAAATCCTTCTGGTTGGTGATCTATCTTTCCACCCTCTAATACATTTATCCTGATACCAAGACTACTATGCGTTTTATCATCCCTCTCGAAATGATAAATAGAAATATATTTTTTATCAATTCCTTTTCTTATTTCCTCAAATTTTTTAGATGCTATTAATATACCATTAATGATATGATCACTATGTGTTTCCAAAAATATTTGTATTCCATTTTGAGCTGCTAAAGCAATTAACTCTGCTAATTTTGACTGTCCTTTTGGATGAAGATGGGCTTCCGGATTTTCCAACAGTATGACTCCACCTTTTTTTGCGGAAAGAAGGGCTACGATAATTGGTAAGGCATAACTCAAACCAAAACCTACATTCTCAGCATTAAATTCTTCAGTTGAAGTAATATCTCCTGGCTTATTATAAGAATATTTTAAACTGTATGACTTGTCACTTGGAGATACCACTATATTTACGTTTGGACTGATCTCCCTTTCCCAAGCAATAACTTGACTAAATAAGTCTTTATCAATATTTTCATCATGTAACATATTTTCAAATTCAACTTGTAATTTCTGCTCTTTCCCCCAGTAATATAAAAAATGTGGAGTTAATTCTCCTTGACCTTTTTCAATAGATAACTGTTTCTTTGTTTCTACAAGTAACGTATCAGTAGGATAGCTTTCTTGAGGAGATAACCTTGCTGCACTTAAATATTGAAAATCATTAGAAAAAATATTTAGTGTATTATAATTCAAAGGTGGCATTCCATGAATTGGGATAAAAGTTTTATTTAATTTCATAGGATGAAAATTCCATATAAAACTTTTTTCATCAGAGAAAAGAGATATACTGATAAATTCTTCTTCAGCATATTGATATAAAGCATCAGAGGCAAATCCAATTTCGCAATATGGTTTATTAAGTTCTAAACCAGATTCTAAATATCTTTTTTCAAAAGATTGTTTTAATAATAATAGTGACTGTAGTATAGACGATTTACCAACTCCATTTACCCCTGTAAAAATGTTTAAATAGCTTAAGTCTAATTCGGTATTTTTATGCGATTTAAAATTATTAATTATGATTTTGTCAATCATTGCCATTTATTGTCTCCATTATAATTCTATTGATTTCCTTGAATCTTGTTAAAACACTTTCTTTTTGACCGGTTCCTGATGTAATAGAGTAACGAAATTTTAAATCATTATTTAGTTTTCTAAATTTACTTTTAAAAGTCTCAGCTTTCAATTCTAATATTTTAAGCTTTTCTTCATCAATTAAAGAAAAAGAAACACTTAAAACTTCGAAAAGTGCTTTATTAATTGGTTTTCGTCTATCTGTTTCAGATACCCTTTTTCGAAAGGCATCATCACCAAAAATGTTATATACGAAATTCATTGATTTTATAAAATTCTCCTTTAGTTTTATTTTTTCCTCTACTGAAATATTATTAATTTCAGACATTCCCCTAGTTAAAAAACTATCTAAATCAGGAAGATACTTCTCGTAAGGAATTAAATAGAAGGAAACAAATCTCGTAATAAAGTCTCTATCCTCCATTCTTTCAGTCTTAATTCTATAGCAAGTAGCTTTTTTGAATATTTCAAGATCTGCTAATTCCGCAATAAACTCTGCTGGTTTCCCTTGGTTTAATGCATGACGAATTTCTTGTGGAGTTAAAATTAAGCCTCCAGTATTAATCCTCTTAAAAATGTTAAATTTAACTTCCTTGGGTGTTCCCTTTTCTACTACGTATAAAACAATAGGAGTTGTTTTTATTCTTCGATGGAGATCTCTTGGTAGATCCATATAATACTTATAATCAAATTGCTTTAAAAACTCTAAGTTCTGTAATTTTAAGGATTTATCAACAATAAACTTTTTCAAAGTAGAACATCTTTGTAAACCATCAATTACTTCCCAGTTATTTTCATTATCTTCGCTAAAATAAAATGCAGGTAATGGAAGTTTTAATAATATTGATTCTATCAATCGACTCATTTGAGTTTCATTCCATAAGCCTTCTTTCCGTTGGAAAGCTGTTTTGAAATTCACTTCTTCGTATTCAATTCGATCAATTAATTCTCCTAATGTATAGGGATCACGCCTAATTTTAATTAAATTAGGATCAAAGGGAATTGTTATATCTCCCCCAGTTTCATCAATCTCTTCTATGTCATTTATACTTTCCTGTTGATCTTTTATATCGTTAGAAATATCCATATCATTATTTTTCTTTAGACTAAGATGGAGATAAGTTGAATATTTATAATCCAAAAAACTTCCAACTTCCCCTAACTCATTTTCTACAAATATATTATTTAATTTAAAAAGTTCCTCTAAGTTTTGTATTTTTTCTTCCTCCTGCAATGACTTAATTTCAAAAGCTGAAAGCAATTCTGAGAACTTTATAACATATTCAGTTTTCTCTATATCTTTTTTTATCTTTTCTATTCTTTTATTTACATCCATCTTTTCTTACTCCAGCACAGTGCACATGTACTATAGATTTAGGAAGACAATTTTATTACAAGTAATATCTATTATTTCATCTGGTGTAATGATCATCCTTTAGCCTAGTTACGTTTTAGTGGACACTTTCTATGCAGCCATATCCTTTAATTTTTTTAAACATTTAAGACTTATTTATATTGGCTTCTTTTTTATCTTTTCAATATCGCTTTTCATTGATTTTTTCTCACTATGCTTCCTTATTATGCCTTTATCTATGTGGAACATGTCATAGTTGAGGGATAGCCCGATGATGTTATTCTAAACCTCTGTTACCTCTATATTTTTTAGTTTATACCCTTTATTTCTAATGATATCTATTAGTGCGTTTATATCCTTAGCCATATTATTATTAATATTTGCTCCAAGTTTTACTCCTATTTTCCAAACTGAATTTCCCTGATTTTTAGCATCTACCATAGTCTTATGAACTGCGCTTGTGGTGTAATAGCAATTTATAAGTCTTGTCACATAGTAAATCGGTTCTTCTGATTTAGAAGCCTTTAAAACATCTCTAACTGCAATTTTACTTTCATCAAATTTTGTATGCTTATAATTAAAACCATTTGCTGCTTTTTCACGGTTGCAAGTTCCGCAAAGAGTTTGATATAGTTCAGGATTATCATCATTGGGTTCTTCATATTTATTTGCAACTACATGATCGATTTGCAAATTTTTTGTTTTACCACAGCATAAGCACTTATATCCATCTCTGGAAAAAACTCTTCTCCTAACTTCTTCCGGGACTAAGCGCTTGGGGAATTCTTTTTGAAAACCGGGGTTTGCTGTAGTATCTGTATTTGAATTTTTTCCTCCTCTTTTAAATACTTTTATTTCGTATTCAAATGCATCTTGAAATTTTTCAAACTCATGAAATACAACTCTAAGCAATGACTTGTCTTCACTGTAATAAATATTTTTTAAATACTCTTCTTCTTCGGATCTACGCAAGTCTCGTTCTACAATAGAAATTGCATGGGATCTAAAATCCAAATCCTTCTTTTGTTCAAAATTAAAAAACTCAGGTTTAATTCTATTCTGACCTAAGTGTCTGGCTATCTGTATAATTCTCATTTCAAGAGATTCTGAACTTACTATTGATGAAGGAAAATATTCTTCAATAAATTCTTTAGCAATCTTATAAGCTTCTGATTTATCTAATTCTTCTTTTTCCCAGATATAATCTTTGTTTTGTTCTAAAAAGTCACCAATAAAAATTTCAAAGATTTCTTTTTCATTCTCATATACTAAAACATTTTCGGTAAATGTTTCTGAGGATTTTTCTTCCTGTCCTTCTACTTCTTCAATATGGACATCATTATAAGTAACTACATACCAACCGGAAGCAACTAATTCAATAAAGCTATACTCATAATTCTGATTTTCTATAGCGAAATTTAGTCTGTCTATTAAATCAATGCGAATTAATTCATATGGACGATAACCCCTTTCTATCTTTTTATCTTCCAAGCCACCAACAAAATTAGAACCAGCAAATTGAATGTGTCGATTCCAATTGTCTACAAAGAAGACTATATTTGCAATATCCTTTTCACCTCCGGCTTTTTTTCCTCGAAGTGCTCTTCCTATCATCTGGGTAAAAAGAATCTTTGAATTTGTTTCCCTGGTAATAAATACAGTTTTTACATCAGGAACATCTACACCTTCAGTTAACATTCTAACATTTAATAAAACCTGAATCTCTCCATTCCTGAATTTTTCCAAGTTGATATCATTCTGGTTAGAAATACGGGAATTTAGGTAATCAATAGAACGTGAATTTTCCACATAGGAGAATATAGAAGCAGCAATTACTTTTCCAGCTTCTCGGTTAATTTTGTTTTCTATGGTTCGACACTGATACCATCTATCTACGAAGATAATGGTTTTCCCAAAAATACTTAAATTATCTACATAGTATTTCGCTATATATTCATTCCTTCCTTCATTTTTTGCCAGTTCATCAATTATATGTTGAGGAAGTTCCTGATGCTTAATAAGCATTTTTTCAATATCAGAATCCGAAATTTCAAAATTAAACTGCGTTTTCTCGGATTTAAAATTTGGCATAGCCAGAATTCCTGCATCCTCGAGATCCTTCTTCCTGGCTTCAAATATAACACCATCTTTGAATATCTCCCATAGCCAACCTCTCTGGTTTACATTGGTGTATGTAGGAGTTGCTGTTAGTCCAAGTAAATTAAAATTTGGATACTTTTCAAGTATTCCTGTTTTTTCTTTTGAACCACCTATAAGCAAATTTCGTCGGCCAAAAGCCGGTGTGTGATGCGCTTCATCATAAACTATAAATAGAGATTCATTTTTTCCAGCATGCTCTAAAAATTTATGAAAAGGAGTTATTATTTTTTTACCATTATCATCCAGATTATTAGAATCCCAATAACCAATTGCAGTTTGTGCCGTCATCAAAAGTATATCATCATGAATTGAAATACTGTTACCGTTTGCATGTCTTGTGCTTCCAGAAACAAGGCGCATCTGGAGAATTTCCCTTTTATTTTCCGGTATTTCAAGACAGTTTTTCTTGAATGTATCGAAAGCTTGCTCAAGTAAAAAACCCTGATCAGCAAGCCATAATACCTTTACATTTTTAGCAATAGCATTTTTTAAAAGCCAAAGAACGGCAGTAAAAGTTTTACCAGAACCGGTGGGTAAAACAAGGATTCCTCTTTTACCACTTGCTTTATAAAAGTCTCGCATGAGATTCATGGCATTGTTCTGGTGAGGAAAAGGCAAACGGCTAATATAGTTACCCTGCCTGACTTTCCTTTCGTGAGTTAAATCTATTTTATATTCAGTTTTGTATTGTGTTGTCATAATACTTTTGTATACTTTTTTTTATCTAATTTTTAAACAATCTATTCTCAGCCCACATCGTTCCAGTCCCAGAGATTACCGGGGACAATCTGGCATAAGTCATCGTGCATGTTCTTAATATGGTTCATCAAATAAACCACATTATTACTATCATCTTTTCTAATACTACTTCTCATTCTTTTTTTCTTCCAACCTTTTTATTCCACTATCAACAGTTAAGATTTTCATCTGGTATATAGCAGTCTGATTCAATGCCAACAATCTTTCTGATTGAGGCAATCCCTGCTGGATAAAATGTGCATTTAAAGTTTCGAGATTGGCAAGGCAAACCAGTTGCGAAACATCAGCGTAATCCCTAATATTCCCTTCCTTATCGAGGTTCTCTTCCCGCCATTGTTTCGCTGTTTTTCCGAATAATGCAACATTCAAAACATCTGCTTCACTGGCATATACTAATGCTGCCTGCTTCTTTGAAAGCTCCGGTGGAATCAAGTTTTGTTTAATAGCATCGGTATGAATTCGGTAGTTTATTTTTGTAAGGTTGCGGCGAATATCCCAACCAAATTGCTTCAACTCTTCATCTTTGAGTCGCTGGAATTCTTTAATCAAATAAATTTTAAATTCCGCACTGATCCACATTCCAAATTCAAAAGCTATATCTTTATGAGCATATGTTCCACCATACCTGCCTGCTGTAGCTCGAATACCAATAGCTTTAGTTTTCGTTACCCATTCCTTCACACTTATTTTATAACTATTCAAGCCTGCTTGACTTTTAATTATGGCACATTCGCCATAATTAAAATCCGGATTATGAATCTTTTCCCAGATACTTAGAAACTCCACAGTGTTTCGATTACGGAGCCAGTCTGAAATAAAGAAATCTCCCTCCTTTGCTTTCAACATATCGGTCAATGAAATATAGTCTTCATTGTTAACAGAAAGAATAGTTATCTCAGTCCCCTGAACCTTTATCTTACTCATTTCCCCTCTCACCCCACATCCCGCCAGTCCCAGAGATTACCGGGAACAATCTGGCATAAGTCATGGTGCATATTCTCAATATGGTTCATCAAATAAACCACATTAGTATTATCATCTTTTCTAAAGTTTTTCTTACCTAACTTTAAAAATACACGATGTAAATCATTCAGTATAATTTGTTCCCCGCTTTGAATCGCTCCATTTAAGTGGCTTTTTATCCGGTTCTTCATTTCTCCATCCATAAGCGGAAGATGATTACTTTTCCTACTATTCAAGCTTCCGTTCACAATCGGATACAGGTTCCAAAAAGAATCTTCCGGGAAGTAGGAGAAAGGAAGGAAGTGGTCAATCGGATAATTATTCTCGCAGGTGCTACCGGTATAAAGACAATGGTTTAAGCCATGCTTTGTATAAATCTTCCGCAAGTGCCGCATTTTATTTGTATCCCTTTCCTGCTTGAGAGAGAAGAATGTAAAAAGCTCATCGAATATAGACTTATCTAATTCTGAGTTTTTGGCAAAACGCAAACTCTCTTCTATCCAGCGAAGAGAAATAGAGTCACGGAGCATGACTCTCATGGAACTGAGTTCTTTATAATCTCTGTCTGAAATTACAATAAAAGCAATTTCCTTATCCAGAAGGTTTTGAAATGTTTTTCTATCGTGAACGAGAACATCTAATTTTCTTTTTCTTATGACCGATTCTTTGAGATTATTCTCAAAGTCCATAGAGAACTGGAAGCCATATTTGTCATCATTAGAAGCCTGTTTTAAAAATAGGGACAATATCCCGGTTTTCTCTCCGCCTAAGTTTTGAATGTAGCGGAGTGGCATTTCCACAATTAGATTACGAATATCTAATAATAGGTTTTGCTCATTCTCTTGCAGTTCATAGTTCGGGTCTTCGAGTCTATCGAAAAAAGAATAGATGCTATGAATATTGGAACTTTTTAATATTGCATTTTCACCGGAAAGATAGCTGTCTATAAAAGTCCGAACTCCGAGTCCGGTGTTTGCCGGGTTCTGGGGAATTTTTTGTTCGGTAAGTATCCAGTAATAAAAAAGAAAACTCTTCGCTACCTGAAATAAGGGGATGAATTGGAAGCCAATTCCGGTCTGCGGAGCCGGATTTTCAAAAATATGGTCAAGGATACTGCGAAGCAGGCAGAGTTTATAGGTGGAACTTTTTTTTCCAAATTCCAAAATCTGCAATACATCCTTCACTACCGACATGATAGGATGATATTATGACAGGGAACTATAAAAAGAAAGCAAAAAATGTTTATTTTAGATTAATTTTTATGGCTTCAAGAAAAGAACGAATTAAACCAACCAGCCGTTTATCTCTACGCATTTCTTCTACAACTTCAATTTCCTCTTCACTGAGGCTATCTTTCCCACTAATGTTTAACATTTCTCCTTCACCAGTCATTAACCATTCCAGGCTAATACCGTATTCTCTTTTTAGCTGTATCATTATTTCTTTCGGTAGTCCTTTTAGCTTTCCATTTACAATGTCACTAAGATGTGGGGCATGGATGTTAAACTTTTCAGCAAACTCCTTTTGATTTACTCCAAGATAAGAAAATAAGCGTTTATAATCTTCTTTTTTCATTAAAAAATTCGCAAAATTGTAATTATTTTATTTACATAATTATAAATACTTATAATTATAGTTATATCACCTATCCAAGCTTTTCACCTGAATAAGTGCAGCGTCAAGCACTTTGCCAGTTAAAGAAGCTTGGAAAATAAAAGGAGCACAACACATGCAACACTACGAAGTAGAAGCCACGGTCGCCGAGGATGGAACCCTTACCGCAAAGCTACCAGAGGCCATAGAACCCGGAACCTACACCGTTGTCATAGTTTTCGAGGATGAACCTAATGTAAACGAAGACGAACGCAGGACTGAACTTGAAATCCGCTTAAAGCGTATGGAAGAAAACCCTCATCCCGGTTTTACAAGGGAAGAAGTAGAAAGGGATCTGGAGGCATTACATGTTTAGCTTTCAGCTTTGCAAGAAGGCTCGAAAGCGCTTTCGAGCTTTCAAGGGAGGCCTCATGGAAAATGAAGACAAGAAGGAAGAGACTTACCGCTTTGAACCGGAAGCAAAGAAAGACCTGGAAGATTCCTATCTCTGGTATGAGAAACAGAAGAAAGGTTTGGGTTTAGAATTTGCTAACGAGGTTTTTGATGCAGCCGAAAAGCTGGGAAAAAAGAGGGGAGATAAGGCTGTAAAGATGGATTGCAATACATCTCTATCTTCGGTAAAGAAAACAAAGCTAAAGCGTTTTCCTTTCTCCCTATACTACGTTCTTAAAGAAACCCTGATTTCGATAGTTGCCGTCTGGCATGACAGGCGAAACCCGGAGTCTTTGAAAAACAGAAAATAAAATAAATAATCTACCCTTCGGCGCGCTTCGCTTGCTCAGGGCGGCGCCTTTTTTTCCCAGCCGGATGGTTTAGCTATTAGTGTTTAGATATTAGGGATTAGTAATAGTTCCACCCCTCATTCCTCACCCCTAAGCACCTTCCTGAAAAACTTCTCCAGATAGGCTTCCGGAAGTTCGGTAATACGGGAAATAAATTTTAACTCAGCTCCTTCTTTCTTTAAATTCACTGCAGTTCGGAGGGCTTTTTTATGCTCTGCTTTTTCTGCGCGTTTTCTTTCTTTCTCAATTTGTTTCCCGGCCAGAATACGCTCCTGTTCTATGCCTTTCTGTATTCCCTCCTGTATGCTTTTCTCCCGGATTCCGAATTCTTCTGCGAGTTCCCAGACTCTTTCTTCTATGGCAGTCATGCTCTTTCCCATCTCCTTTAGTATAGACTCTAATTCTTCTCTGTAAAGCAAAAAACTATCTTTCAAATTCTCTCCGAAGCCCTTTTCTATAGCTTCCCGGATTATCTCTTCTCTTTGCTTCTTCGCTGTGAATATTTGCAAAAACTCCAGTTCTCGATCCGTCTTTTTGTCCAGTTCTGAAATAACGATACAGTGTATCTTTATAATCCCCGGAATTTTCATGACATAAAGTCCCTTTCTCTTCTCTAAGAAATGATATGTCTCCAAAAATCGCTCTGGCTTTTTCGTTGTGATAAGAGTGAAGCTTATATCTCCCTTCTCTTTTTTCCGTAATATAAAAGCCGAGATATAATACAAAGTTTTATATATATCCTGTAGTTTTACACCCTGACTTTCTGACTTGAACTCGATGATATTGAATTCTTTAAAATAATTCATTAAGTCGAGGTGTTTACCTATAGGTTTATCGCTCTCAATCACAAGGACATCGAGTTTTCTCGGAAGCCTGTGCAATTCAAATTCCGTTTCCACCTTTGCGAACTTTGAGAAAAAAGCTATGGCTCTTTTCTTAAATACTTCATCAAAGGTTTTTTGGAGTTTTCGTTTGTTCATGTGACCCTCTACTATAAAGGGTTTGAAAATGCACAGAAGGAACAAAAATTTTCTATAGAATGGGAACCGAAACTGGACTTTTGGGATACTTTTTGGAACTTTTTTTCCCAGCCGGATGGTTAAGCGTCCGGCTGTTTAGATATTAGGGATTAGTAACCACTAATTCCCAACCTCTAATTTTAAGCTATCAGCTATCTTTCCTTAACCCATGACTTTAGCCGTGGGTTAAGGAAGTAGAGGGATAGGTAAAAAGCTGCTTATCTTTTTATTTACTGATGGGCTCGCCGTTGGCTCGCTCAGTAAGCGGAGATAGTGGCAAGTAAAAGCACCGGTTTTACAGAAAGCTTACAACTACAGTATACCTTTCAGGTTCTCAGGCGTCGAGTATAGGTACGGGATTACCTGCTGGAATATGTAATTATAACTTTTTTGCCTACCTGTACGTATACTGGATAGTATAGCGGAAGGTATACTGACCCTTACAGCAACCTGAAAGTTGTGTCTCAGGTGTTGGTTCTGGGATTAAGAGCTAAGAATTAGGGATGAGCTATTTCCGGATTTAATATTTTTAGCCGGGTAATCTTTTGATTGCCTTCAAAATCGAAACCGAGTTTAAAAGGCAGCAAGCAAGTACGGATAGTTTATGCAAAATATCTTAAATACAATATCGCTATATAAGGGTAACCTGAAAAGGAAGGTTGACAAGTTATACTCCTTTGGAAAATTCGACTCCGGAGAAAAGTCTTCCTTTTATAAAATCCTGTATGTCCTGGGCATCCTTTCGGGTAAAGTTTGAAATCGTTATATCCTGTTCTGTGTCTTTATTTTTGGGTTTAATAATGATGGTAGCGAAGAAAAGACCGCTCACCACTTCAACGGTTGAAATATCAGAATAGAATATAAACTTATCATTGAACTCAAACAAACTCCAGATCCGAAAAGACACCCCCTTTTCGGTGAAGGTAACTTTATCCGGGGTAAAGGGGTCTTTAAAACGACTGGCCTTGAATATAACCGGATAGGTTACTCGGCTTGCATCTAATTGCTTTTCGAGTTCCTCCATTTTTAGGAGTGTTTCCATTTTCGCTTTTTGTAAATGCTCCAGTTCTTCCAGCGGAACCGGATTATTGGCCGGCTTTTTTTTGAGCATGTGTTCTTTAGGGTCAAAAAAGGAGGGAATGAACTTGGATAAAAAGGCGCCGATAATAGCACCCATTATCATGTATAATATTTTTTCTTGCTCCATGCTCAATGGTATTTTCGGAAGAGTTTCTGTACAAGAAAAGCGAAATTGCTTCAGGTATTTTTCTACAGTTGAAAACTCGTATCAAAACTATTTTGTTTACAATATACCCTTGGATTTTTCTATAATACAGGAGTAGAAAAGATTTATTTCTGGAAACTCTCATTTTTCCCGGGTAGTAAGCGAGCCACCGGTGGTTCGTCTACGGATAAAAAACTCCCGGCTTTTGAAGGGATACTATTTTTGCATTTTTAGAAATTTACCGATGTTTTAAACAGGAAACGAAATGATACTCAGGCTCGGAACATTTTTATTCATCTCCATTCTTTTTTGCGAGATCCTTAGTTTTTCGGCTGTATCCTGGTCGTTTTATGAATCAGCGAATTCTTCAATGAATCTCTTGAAGTACACTTCAGATAATAAAGCCAGGGATATATTATCCACCATTGCGAGAGTGGCCGAAGCAAGGATGTATCCTTATGGGTACTCTGAAATGAATGATTATTTTTATCGCCTGGTAAAACTTTCTGAAAAAGACCTCGATAAATTTACAATTCAGGAAATATTCCTGATTTCTAGAGATGGAAAACTGCTGGCCCACAGTGATCCTTCGAGAGTAAAAGAAGACATTTCCAAACGAGAGCCTTCTTCTCAGTACCAGAAACCCTTTTTTTTAAGGGCTCATCGTATGAGAAAAGGTCAGACTCCTGTTCCTCAAAATTTTGGAGATCAGTATAAGGGAGATGGGAGTTATTTTAGTAAAACTTCGATTCGTCTGTTTCCTGATATAAAAAATCAGACGGTGATTGTTTCAGCTCCCGTATATAGCCAGATTCATCTGGAAACACAGGGTTCTGTTCATATGATTTACAACCGGGGAAATTTTCTTTTCTTTTTAGAAAGACAGAAGGATATCTATATCTGGATGTTAATCAACTACCTGGTAATTGGTTTTATTGCCGGGATCCTTCTGTGGGTCTTCTTTGCTGTATTTACTTTTATAGGGATCAAGGAAGGCTTGAAACAACTGGATAATCCACCTGCAGGACCCTTAAGTCCTAAGAATTTTATGGCATCTCCATCGGCTTCTATCACGGCTATTTTGAAGGACGAGGTTTTTCAGGCCACAAGGAAACATGATATTGAAATAGAGGTTGAATCCAGGTCTGAATCAAAAGAAGAAAAAGATGCAAAAAAGCAGGTGGAACAACCGAAAAAGAAAGAAAGGGTTTCTTCTTCAAAACCGGGGGAAGAAAAGATAAATGGTGTTCGTGAAAAAAGTATACCTATTCCGGATGAAGGCTCTTCCGGTACTAATATTTCCGGACAAAAGAAAGAAAAAGAAGTGCTGGACGCAATATATTTAGACTAATGTTAGATCTACATACAAATGAAACTCAATCATCCAGGGTTCTGGTGATAAACTTAAAGGGAAGTCTGGATACCTCCAGTTCTAATGACTTTTATGCGTATATTTCGGGCAAGTTAAAAGAAGGTTATTCCAAGTTTATTGTAAGTTGTGAGGAATTGAATTATATTTCATCTTCAGGAATTTCCATTATTTTACGCATAAAAGCTTCCCTGGAAAAATATAATGCCAGCCTGATTTACGCTCAAATCAATAAAGAAATCAAATTATTATTTCGATTCTTTGGTCTGGATAAGAAGCTATTGATAGCAGAAAATAAATCCAGTGCAAGAAAAATGCTGGATGATATTATTGAAAAAGAATTAAAGAATACTTCAAATTTTAAAGTTTCTGAGCCGGCATCTATCGCTTTTTCTAAAAAAACAGATTCTATTTCTATTCCATCTACAGAGCCCGGGTTCGAAGCACTTTCTGGTGAAGCCGAACGTAAACCAAAAGAGAAAATAAAACTGAAGAACGAAGATGATGGAGTCTATGTAGTTATTACAGAACCTATTCTCGACACCTATTCGGAAGAACCTATTGATACACCTTTCATAGAAAATGAAAGTGTAGTAGAATTAATTGAAGAGGATTCAGTTGAACTCGAAAAATCTATCCGTAAAACGGATGATATAGAGGATAATCCTCCGGAAATTGAAGAATTTGAAGAAGAAATAGATGATAACCTGGAAATATATTCTACAGAAACGATTCAGGGTAATCTCAAAAATCGAGCTTTATTAATTGAAGATGAGTCTGAAGAAGATGAGGAAGGGGTTTTAGATGCTCTTGAGCTATCTGAAACAGACGGAGAATCTGAGGATGACGAAGATTTCGGTCTGGAAGATATTTACGAAGAAGACCTTGAAGACATCTACTCGGACGACCTGTTTGTTCACAATGTAGAGGAAAAAGCCAGAGACCTGAAGTATCTCGAAGAAGAGAGAAATCAGGGAGAGGAAGAAGGCTGGGAGTTTTCTGAAGAGGAAGAATCTGAGGATGACGAAGATTTCGGTCTGGAAGATATTTACGAAGAAGACCTTGAAGACATCTACTCGGACGACCTGTTTGTTCACAATGTAGAGGAAAAAGCCAGAGACCTGAAGTATCTCGAAGAAGAGAGAAATCAGGGAGAGGAAGAAGGCTGGGAGTTTTCTGAAGAGGAAGAATCTGAGGATGACGAAGATTTCGGTCTGGAAGATATTTACGAAGAAGACCTTGAGGACATCTACTCGGACGACCTGTTTGTTCACAATGTAGAGGAAAAAGCCAGAGACCTGAAGTATCTCGAAGAAGAGAGAAGTCAGGGAGAGGAAGAAGGCTGGGTTTTTGCAGAAGAGGAAGGATCCGAGGATGACGAATCCACTTTTTTTTACGAAGAAGATGATATTGATGAAGAAGATCTTCTGGAAAGAATTGAAGAATTAAAATGTTCTCATAGAGAACAATTACAGGGTCTTGAGGAAGGCTGGTGTTTTCATGATGATCCTCATCATGTGCACATTCATGAGAGTAGCTTAAAAGAAACGAAAAGCGAAGAAAATGAAAAAGGTGAAATTGTCCTTTTAAGTGCTGAAGAAGAACGAAGCATTCACTCCTATTGGTGGGGAAATGCGGTGGATGAAGCACAGTATGAAATTGTTGAACTCAGTGATGAAGAATTGCAAGAAAGAGTACTATCCGAAAAGCTGAAGTTTGAAACCTTTTTATTGGCAGAAAAACCTGCGCTACCAGAGAAATCTGAAGATGAATTTGTAATTGACCTGGATGAATTTTCAAATGAAAAGCCTCAGGCTAAAAAAGCTGAGGGTATTATCCTGGAAACAGTGGAATTATCTGAAGTGGAAGACGGACTGATTGATCTGGATATTATAAAATCCTCCGAAAAACTTTGAACGAAAAAAAAACTGCCAGCAGTGCGAGAAAGAGCATTGCTCTTTCCTTTTATACCTTTATGTCTCGTATCCTGGGCCTTCTGAGGGATCATTACATGGCTACTACCTTTGGTACAGGTTGGGTTGCCTCAGCTTTTTCTGTTGCATATCGTTTTCCTAATATGTTTCGTAACCTGTTGGCGGAGGGAACTCTCTCTCAGTCGTTTATGCCTTTATATTCTGAGTATACGAAAAAAAGCGAAGAAGAGGCGGCAGTTATGGCGGGTTCGGTCTTATCCTTTCTTTTCTTTTTATTATGTATCTTTGTCAGTGGTTTTATTTTATCTGCTCCTTTTTTCATTCCCTATCTGGTGGGAGGAACTGAAAAATACTCCGGGCTTGTGATTGAGTTATCTTCTATTTTGTTCTTTTTTATAATGACTTCCAGTCTTTCCTCTATTTTCATGGCGATTTCCAATACCAGGGATAAATTTTTTGTTCCCTCCCTGTCTCCTATTCTCTTAAACATTGTTTTTTTAATTATCCTGGTAATTGTATTTCTCTTTATTCAGAACAGTCTGGAAAGGATAAGAGTTTTAAGCTATGGGATTACTCTGGGAGGAGTTTTACAACTTTTACTCCAGTCTTTTTATGTAAAGAAGCTGGGTTACTCACCTGTTTTAAATTTAAACTGGAAACACCCGGCCATAAAAAAGATTTTTCAGTTAATGCTTCCGGCAGCTATTGGGGGTGGATTTTATCATATCAGCCTTTTGACAGATGTTTTTCTGGCGAATTATATTCAAAATCAGAATCCGGGACTCGGAGCTGTGGTCAGTCTGGATTATTCTCAAAGGCTTATTCAGTTTCCAACCGGAATTATTGGTGTTGCTCTTGCCACAACGATTTTACCCACTCTTTTAGGTTCTCTCAGAAGGAATGATATAAATGAGATACCGGAAGAGCTAAGTCATACTCTTTCTTTTTCTCTATTCTTGACCATACCGGCTTCCATTTGTTTTCTTTTTTTGGGAGAAATAATTCTGGATTCCATTTATTTTGGTGGTAAGTGGGATCATAAAGCTACCCAGACTGCCCTGATGGCCTTGAATTACTATTCATTCGCTATTCCTATGTATAGCATGAATAAGGTTTTAACATCCTCCTATTATGCTTTTAAAGATACACGACATCCTTTAAGAATAAATGCGATTTCTTTTAGTTTTAACATTGCATTTAACCTTTTAATCATCCATTTCATGAAACATGCCGGACTGGCCCTTTCATCGGCCCTTTCCGCGAGTCTCACCTTTATCTTACTTTTCCTGGGTTTAAAGAAGCACAGTATTCCAATTCCTGTTTCTAAGTTCTGGAAAGAAAATGTGCTTTTATTTTTTCCAATTCTCGGCTTGATCCTGGTTTTAGCCCTTTATCGCTTCTTTTTTCATTTGGAAGTTATGAATTTTATTAAATCCATCGGTTTTTCGCATGGAAATACATCGAGACTGTGTTTATCAGGAATTATGTCCTTTGCTATCCTGGTTTATCTCTTTATTTGCCACCTGAGTGGATTGGAAGCTTTTAAAGTATTGAAAGATCGATTTAGGCGGAAAGTTAAAACCTGAAATTGATACTGAAACCGAATTGTTTGCTATAAGGCTCAAATGAGGGGTTTATCGGGGTTTCGTGAAAAAACGGATTACTAAAGAGGTTTACGGAAATTTTTTTATTCCCCGAGAGTTCCTTTCCGTAGATTTCAAAGCCGTGATAGGCATAAACCAGTCCAAAGAGCCCGGCTGCTACCATATAGTTTTGTCTGTGGAAGCTGTAAGCATTGCTGGGAGAGAAGTTTTGAAAGAGATACACCTGGCTTCCTAAGGGAATAAGGTCAATATCATTTTGTTCGGCTGCAATCGCCTTACTGTAGTAGTAGGGGATGGCTGCACCAAAGATTAAAAACGAAGAAAGAAGAAATCCGCCTTTTATTTTGTTTTTTGTTTCTTCTCTTTCCAGTTCTACCCAGCCGGGAATTGTCAGCTTGAGTCCATTGTAAAGCCTTACGTACAGGGGATCTTTATAGGGGCCCTCAAATACAATTCCTTTTAGTTCTTTTTCCTTGTATTTTTTTTCTTCTAAAGTAATTTCACCGGATTCTTTGTTTACTTCTTTAAGTTCCCCTTCCTGCAGATCTTCATTTTTCAGTTGAAGCTTTAATTTTACTCCCTTGTGAAGGACTGTAGAAAGTTTTTGAGAACGATTTTCTTTTTTTGCCTGTAGTTTATAGATTTCACTGGCATTATAATCCAGAACTTCTTTCTCTCCCTTTGGAGTTTCTCCGATAAATACAGCCCTTTCAGCATCCAGAGCAAAAAGCTTGGCTTTTTGAATGGTGTTTTTATCGGAATACAGGATATATTCACTGGGTAGGCCTACGATATCAATAATGAGTTCTTTTACTTCCCTTCTTTTAAAGGTTTTCTCGTCTGTAAAATTAATATTGAATGTTATTTCTTTTTTTGTTTCTGAAATATAGACTCCTTCGTATTTTTTTCCATTTTTCAAAATTAGAGAATCAGCCTCAATACCCCGGATACAGATTAATAGGGACATAATAATAGTTGAAATGTTTAAAAAAAAATGTTTCAAAACCCTGATACCTTTGAATAAATTAGACTGATAAAGAGTATACTTTTAATAGGATAAAAGACGAAGAAAGCAGCGGATTTATTAAAAAGAAAAAATTTCCGATAATAGTAAATAAATAATGGATTAAAAGCCGGAATTGGTTTAGTGACTTTTTTGTTCATAAATGTACTTTAAAATCGCTATAAGCATATTATATGCTCTATGAAAAGTCTACTACTATTTGTTAAACGCCTTACTACGAATTCTGAGCATTTTTTAGAAAAAAGATTGAAAAAGATCGAGTTATCTGTATTAATTATTCAGCAATTTTATGAACAAGCCTTCTAAAGGAAAAATATCCCGCTCACTCAGTTTTCAGATAGGCTTACTTTATAGCTTTCTTGCAGCTGTAAATATCACTTTTTTTTCGGTGATGATATTTGAAAACCAGGCAGAGTTAATTAAGGATAAATTTATTCTCGAGTCCAATATGCTCGCAAGTAAACTTGCGACCGAGATCGAAACAGAAATATCTTCCAAGAATTATGTCGTAGATAATGATACCATCAAGACAATTGTTGAATCCAATGCCGGGAATATAAAGTATATTTCTATCGTAGAAGCACCTCCGGTCAATACGGATCCTTTGAAGAAGGATAATAAAAAGACGGAAAGCCAGGAAGGTAAACCTGAGGAACTGAAAGTTTTATATACATACGATAAAACCGAAGAAAAGAAAAATTATATAAATCAGGATTTTTTAAAGAAATCAAAACAACTTCAGAATGATAGTATCAATACTTCAAAGTATATTAAAGAAGCGGATACGGAAGATATGAAAATCCGCCTTTTATTTCCATTCAAGGGTCAGGGAGATTTTGAAGTAAAGCTACTCTTTAATGTACAGGAAAAAGAAAGAGTAGATGTTAAGAATGGAAAAAATATCTTTATCTATACGTTTATTGATTTAAAATCTATTGATGAATTACGTTACAAGCTCTGGCTACAAATTATTACAGCTTTAATCTGGGGAATTGTGTTTCACACATTATTTGCGATTTATGTCTATCGGGTTATTTTTATTCGTGTTGGGATTTTAAAACAGAGCAGTGATAAAATGGGGGAGGGAGATTTACATACCAGGGCCAAATGGAAATTTAGTCGTGGTGATGAGTTAGACGATCTCGGGCAATCCTTTAATTTTATGGCAGAGAAAATTGAGTCCAATGTTAAGGAAATTCAGGATAAAGCCAGGAAAATTGAAGAGGATTCTAAAGTTATTACTCGCTTAAATGCTGAGATAAACCAGGAATTAGAAATTGGAAAAGAAGTTCAGGAATTATTTTTATCAAAAAAAGTTAAATATAAAGCATTTAAATTAGCTATTTCGTATAGACCTATGAGGGAAGTGAGCGGTGATATTTATCATTTCTTCAAATTTCCGAAACATAAAAATAGTCCGAGAAGTTATAGTGCATTTTTCTTTGCGGATGCATCCGGTCATGGGGTTTCTGCTGCTCTTGTTACTGTAGTAATGGTCATGAGTATTGATGCAATTGTCAAGGAGAGCTTTCATCCCGGATATGTAATTCGTAAGTTAAGCGAAATGATGAGTAATAGACTTCAGGCCTCTTTTTTCGCAACGGCTGTTTTCTTTTTAATTAATGATAAAGGCGATGTATATGTGAGTAATGCCGGACATAATGCTCCCATAGTTTACAGACCAAGTACAGGAGATATGCGGTTTATAAAAAGTTCCGGACCTCCTCTCGGAATGTCAGAAGATCATCCTTATAAAACAGAAAGAATAAAGACACAGGCCGGTGATAAAATATTTATATACTCAGATGGATTGACAGAATCACCTAATGAAACAGAAGAACAATTTTCTGAAGAACGAGTGATTGAACTCATTAAAACTAATATTGATAAACCAAACAATGAAGTTCTGGAAATTCTGGCGGAAAAACTGGATGAATTTAAAATTGAATACCGGGATGATGTGTCTATGCTTCTCCTGGAGATTCCAGAATGAGAAGAATTATTCTTTTTATACTATTATTGATATTATTATTCACCTCTTTTGGTTTTGTATCCTGGTCCATTGTACGCATCAAGTTAAAAGAGTTAAAGTATTATGTAGCCAAAGATCAGCTATTAAACTTGCAATTTTCTTCCGAGTTATTACGTGATAAGTTCAAGCAATTAATGTTGTACAAAGATGATTATAAGAAAGAGATCGCTTTAAATATACAGGATTCCACAGTTTTAAATGCTTCGAAAGATGATATCAACATTGAACTGGATTATGCCGATCATACAGGCTTAATGATTGTCAATGGAGTAAGGAGACTTTCCTTTAAAGATTCATTACGATTTGTAGAGGATAAGGAAATTGTCTTGAAGCTACAATACGCCTTTTTTTTTGAGAGAGCTCATAAGTATAAGCAGGCCATAAAAAAGTATGAAGAGTTATTGAAGAATATTGATAATAAAAAAAGTGAAGAATACGCATTTACTCTTTTACATCTTGGCTTTTGCTATGCATTATTAGAAAATACTGATTTTGCACTCCAGAAATTAACTGAAACTGAAAATGATTTTCCGGGTACACACTATTCTCAGAGTGCCAGAATCATAAAAGAATTACTTTTACGCGGAAAAGAGAAGAAAGCAGAAATTGCAAAAAGTACCGTATCCGGTGCTGAAAAGATTCGCCGCTTGTATAAAAACGGATTTTATAAAGCAGTTTTAACCGAATATTCTAAGCTTCGGCCTGAAGAAAAAACGTATGCTCTCGATTATATTAAGGGAAGAAGTTTAGAAGAAACTTCTAATATTCCTCAGGCAATCAAAGAATATATCCGCCTTGTAAATCAAACTGAGGATCCGGAAGTGGCCAGACAAGCAAACCGTCGCCTTGTCATGATCAGTAATATTTATCAGAAGAACGATACTTTGGCCAACTTTTCCAAGCAGAAAGCCGAAGAATTGAAAGATGATGAAATGGTAAAAAACGTTGAGAAAGGTAAGAACCTGATAGTAGCTCCTAAAATCCTTAAGAAATTAGAAAAGGCAGTAGAGAAAGGAGATGTAAAAGCAGAGTTTGTAGAGGAGTTAAAAGAAGATAAGGTAGTAGAAGAGAAGAAAATAGAAACAGAGATCGCCGAAATTATTGAAGCTCCGGAAATAAAAAAAGTCATAGAAACCGTTGCTCCTCCAAAAGAAGTTGAAGTAAAAAAGCGTGATTTACCTCCTGCTATATCTATTACTCTTTTAGATGATAGAGTAATCCACGGAAACCAGCTACTCTTTTTAGGAAATCATGTTGAAATTAGCTCAGGTAGCTTTTCAATAAAAATTCAGGATTATATGGTGTCCGAAATTATAGCCAACGAAAATGCAGATATTACAGTAAAAATGAAAAACGGAAATACACTGAATGCCAGGCGGATTTTCTTAACCGAAAACTATATCGAAATTACAGGCCCGGACGTGAAGAAGAATTTCCCACCGGGCTCTATAAGTAAAATTAATGGTTATAGAAATTAGGATACTTCAGTCTCTGTTTGATAGATTTTAAAAAAGCTATCAAGAGAGGAAAGCCGTAGTACTGCCATAATATCATTTGTGACTGATAGTAAGGCAAAGCTTAAATCATCACTTTTCATTCTTTTCTGAAGGTTAGCAAGCATTGCAATTCCTGATGAATCCATATGTGTTACCTTTGACATATCAAGAATGAGAGACTCGATTTCTTCATCATCGATTTTTTTATTTATCTCTTTCTTGATCTTTGAGGCGGAATAGATGTCAAGATTTCCTGATAACTCAATGATCTTATGGTTCCCTTTATCTCTTTCTGTTAACTCCATGTTGATACCTTTAAGAATTTAGTTTAGTTTTAAAAAAAATACAGTTTCTTTTTCATGAACTTTGTAATATAAGTTCTCTACGGGTAAGCCCATATTTTTCATGAGGATAACCAGCATACTCAGGCCAAGTCCTCCTCCTTCCCGGGTTTTGACTTCATCGGTTAGAATTTCTGCTACCTGGGAAAATTTCCTTCCCCTTTCTAACATAAAATCAACATTTCTTACTTCTTCCCGGGTCATAACTCCCTGGTTTTTTACCATAATAAGAATGGATTTATTAATTAATTGAAAGGTAACTTCAGCAGTAAAATCAGCATGACCCTCGATTGTGAATTCATCCGGCATTGTTTCTGCGAAAGAATCTCTAAATTTTTCCAGACCTTTATCATGTTCTTTTACTAGATCGATACCACTTTGAATGTAGAAAATTCGTTTTCGAGTAGCCTTGATTGCATTTTGAACCAATTCTTTTAAGGCGGCCTGGGCAAGCTGTTGATAAGCTTCCATTTTCTGTGAAATAAGTATCTGACCGAGAACCAGATATACTTCTCCCAGTTGATCAAAGGAAAAGCGTTTCAAAATAATTTTAACAGCTTCGCCTTTGCTAAATGCTTCTATATAGTCATTAGGTTCTACAAATACCTTAATATACATTCTATGCTTCTTTGCCTAAAAGAGTTTCAATTAATTTCTTTAATATCCTTTTCCCCTGTTTTTTCAAGAAATAATTGCTGACAGGAAATTTTTTTATTAACTTTATCCCTGTTTCGTATTCTTTCAAAATATGTGGAAAAAGTTCTCTGGATCTTGTGAACCGGTGAGGTATAATAAATATCCTTACAGACGGTTCGGACCTTATAAGCCTCTCCTCTTCTTTCTAATTCATAGATTCCAAAATTATCTCTTCCTGCTGAGTGATAAATAAAAACAGCTTTTCCTTTATCCGGCAAGCCTTTTTTTACTGAATCTAAGAATAAATCAAATTGTTTTTGGCTTGTGTAGATGGTATCAATCGCATTACTTAAATATATCACCGGAATTGTATCTTTTTTTGTTGTGTAGTCACCCGAATGCAAAAAGGAAAGCTGGAGATTGATAGTCTTTATACTTCTGTACCGAGCTTGAAAAGCACTAATAAATTTTTTACATACTGAATGATGGCTTTTAAAGCATACTGTATTCAGGTTTACATCTGTTGAGGCTTCCATGGGTTTTCCATCAAATCTGGCTATCCAACCCAGTCGTAAATTGGGTAAGTCTTTTTCTATTTCTTCTTCTGTGGTAAATTTTCCTTTGAAGAATTCCTCCAAAAGCTGCCAGTGTGCCTCATGAATTCTCCAATCTGCATCTATCATATTTAGATTTTTACAATTTAGTTCCGTGTGCATGAGGTAGGGTTGAAGAAAACCTACACTATAGCAGTCCAGTTTGCCGGGAGGATATAAATAGGAAACCAGACGAAAATCTTTCTGGGGTTTCATATCATTCATTTTAAAGAAGTTCCAGCAACCTGCAATCAGTTTGGGAACCGGATGGTCCCAATATAAAAAAGGGGATTTTGAGAAGCTTTTATCAGAAAGGAACGTGCGTATAAACTCTTTTTTATAAGGAATCTGGCCCCATACCATTTTGCAAACTTTATTATGCTTCAAAAAGAGTTCCCGAAAAATATCAACCATTTCTGTTTCGGAATATATACTTTTTTGAATATCCACAAAAAAATTTCTGTGGTCCTCTGAGACTTTTAAAAATAAATTCGGTTTTTCTGCTTTAAAATAAAAGGAGGGGAAGAAGAAGCTATCTCCTTTTTTTTCTGGAGAAAAACATCGAAGAAAGAAAATTAGGCAAATGAGTATAAGGGAGATACCTCCTCTCAGATCCCGGCTCCATTTATGAAATTATGAATCACGTCTCCTTCCTCCTCATTCTTTGTATTGGAGGATTTTGCCTCCGGATATCTTTCTTCTAACTTCTCAATTTTATCCACCAGGATGGAAATGACACGGGCAATAGGGTTCGGCAAAGCATTATGATCCAGCATATGTTCTCTATCGAGGGTTTTTCCGTCAGGGTTTTTGACTATATAACCGGGAAGACCTACTACAGTACAATTTGGAGGAACATCTTTTATGACAATAGAACCGGCCCCGATTCTAACATTGCTCCCAATGGTGATATTACCGAGAATCTTAGCACCTGAACCTACAACGACATTTTCTTTTAAGGTAGGGTGCCTTTTTCCGTTTTCTTTTCCGGTACCACCGAGGGTCACTCCCTGGTAAATCAGGCAGCCTTTTCCGATTTCTGCTGTTTCTCCAATTACAACTCCCATCCCGTGGTCGATCATAATCCCGCTGGCAATATTAGCACCCGGATGTATATCCAGACCGGTTAAAAAACGCGAAAAGGTATTTATAAATCTCGGAAGTATCGGGATATGCAATTTATAAAGAAAATGTGCAATTTTATGCAGCCAGAGAGCGTGAAGACCCGGATAGCAAAGAATGATTTCAAGAGTGGATCTGGCTGCCGGGTCATTTTGTTTTATGGTTTTAATGTTTTCAAACATAAATAATCAGATTAATTTACCTTGAAAGCATTTATAAGTTCGCTTAACTTTTCAGATTGCAGGGCGAGTTCGGAAGTGGAAGCTGCCATTTCTTCTGAAGAAGAAGCTGTATTCTGAGCCACTATATTCACCTGCTCGATTGCATTGGCAATTTCTTTTGCAGATAAATCCATTTCTGTGGTTGCCCTGGATATTGCTTCAGCCATTTGAGAAAGTGTCTGTACAGATTTCATTACTTTCTCATTACTGCTGGTTTGTATTTTTGTCTGACTGGCTATATTATCAGACATACCGGCAGCTTCTTTGGACTTTTGCAGGATCTTCACCAGAGATTCTACAATCTGACCCGTGATAGATTTCCCATCATTTACTTTGGAGATACTGTCAGCAATTAACTCATCAATTTCATTAGTGGCTTTCTGGGAACGGGCGGCCAGTTTGGAGATTTCTTCTGCTACAACAGCAAAACCCCGTCCTGATTCGCCGGCCCTGGCAGCTTCTATAGCTGCATTTAAAGAAAGCAGGTTTGTCTGGGTGAATATATCGTTAATTACCACAATAATTTCGGAAATTTGCTCGGAACTTTCTTCAATAGCTCCCATACGTTTAACAGACTCGTCGACTTTCACCTGACCATCTTTGGCTTCAGAAAGCACGGAATTGGATCCATCACTTAAAGAGCGAGCGGTTTGGGAAACTTCGACTATAGAACGAGAAAGTTCCTTCATATATTTCCCGGTTTCCAGAACTTCCTTTTCCTGGTCTCTGGCACTCTGGGATACATAGGAAATCGATTCGGAAATTTCAGTTATAGCAGAAGCTGTTTCTTCCAGAGAAGAAGCCTGGTTTGTAGCTCCATCGGCCAGATTGCGAGAAGTGGCAGAAAGTTCTTCTGCGGATGAGGCGAGATGATCGGCTGTTTCTCCTATATTTTTAATCAGGGTACTTAAGTTTTTGGCGGCCTTATTTAAGGCTCTCATCAATTTACCAATTTCATCACCGGCATCATTGGCGATATTAATGGTCAAATCCCCTTCGGCAAAACGGTTTGCCATGGTCTCTGCTTCTTTAATCGGAATAGCAATGGTTCTGAGCATTACAATAGCCAGGATAATGGCAATTAGAACACAGACCCCCAGACCTCCCCACAGAACCCCTTTTACAGAGGCAGAAGTAATGCCAATGTTTTGTTTTCCATCCTGGAAAGCATCGGAGGTGTGCTTACTGAAATCATAGGCTAATTTCAAAATAATCCCGTCTAATTTGGCTTTATCTTCAAATGCTCTTGAAACTCTTCTCTCTAATTCTATTTTTCGGTAGTAACGAGTTTTGTAATCGAGAAGCTCTCGTGTGGATTTTTCGTAGATATCGGTGGTTTCTTTAAACTCTTTCAGGTTCAAATTGATTTTATCAAGAATTTCTAAAAGTTTTTTCTCCAGATCATTCTTTTTGAAAATCTTCTGGTTGGAACTTATATACGTTTGAATTCCTTTTAGATCATTTTCTATAGTGGTTTCACTTTCTTTGATAGCCTTGAAAAGTTCGTCGAGTTCTTCTTTTTTTGGCGAGTGCGTAATTTGAAGAACCTTATTGCGACGGAGAGTAACATGATACTTCATCCGGGTTAAGCGGATTTCGAGGTTCTCGTATATATCGGATATACTGGTAACTTCCTTTTCCATTCTACTCAGACCGGAAGTACCGAGAATTGCAATGATGAAGGTTAAAATTTGAAAGAAACCTACAAATACGAAGATTTTTGATTTTACACTAAGATTTTTGAGAGCAGCCATAATTTACTTATCGTATATCCATCCTTTTTTATTTATCCGACAAATATTTTTATAGGGAAGGTAGAATTTTATCAACCGATTGGATTGCTGAATTCATGCTACCCGTATCATCTCCAAGGTGTTCGCCGGCAAAAAATACCCTCCTGAAGGCGGTTCGTAGAGCCTCCCGTGCAGAAAAAGCTGCCGGGGAATAAATCGAACAGGCTCCCTTGATATAAGGCTCGTACTGCCAGCATCGGCTGGCGAATGTACTGACTTTATTCGCTTTAAATATATCATACTCTGAGGCACTAAATTCAATGATTTTTTTTGCCTTTTTGGGAGAAAGGTTATAAAAAAGTTCCGAAGTATCTCCACTGTTTACTATCGTAAGAAGTCCTTTTTTTTGCAATACATCTTCCTGTAAAATATACATCCAATTTAAAGAAGAAGTACTGATTAAAGAGAAACCTTCTGTCAACCAGATTACATCTTCCATGACGGAAACTACTTTGGACTGACGACTGTAATTGATTTGAAGAGCTGCAAATTTTAAATCTTTGGGAAGTTCCGGACTCCAGTTTATTTTATCCAGAAAATGAGCCGGAATTGTACAGATACATTTTGAGGCCTGGATTTTTTTCCCGGTGGAAGTAATAATTTCAACTCCTCTGTTATTTTGCCAGATAGCCACTACAGATTCTGACTTCAGAATATTTTCATTTCCCACTTCTTTTTCTAATTTCTGAACCAGTTGGGAACTGCCTCCTTTTATTTTAAATTGATAGTCCTGTCCACCTTTCCAGAGAAGAAGGCGGGGAAGTCCGCGAGCCGCTGAAATCCCGGTTATGCTTTCTCCGAAGAGAGTCCTGAGTTTTAACTCAACCAGCAAAAGATCTCTGCCTTTAATCCCCTGATACTTTAAATAATTATAAAGGCTAATTTTATCCAGACCTTCCAGTTGTTTTTGATTCATCCCGGAATATAAGTCCTCAAGGCGCTTGATGATTTCTGTGGTTTCTTTTGTAAGGTAGTTTTCTGCAAAAGGTAGGAATTCTTTTCCTACAGAATAAAATTCCTGCCATCTGTGTTTCTCCAGTTCAAGGCCCAGCTCTGTGCAAAGTTTTTGAATAAGAGTATGGCTTTTATCAATAAACTCACCACCTAATTCTCCAATAAAACCACTTTTTTCATCGAAATAGGTTTGAATGCGACCCCCGGCTTCTTTTCTTGCTTCGATGAGAACGACTTTATGGCCCTGTTTTTGAAGTTTATAAGCTGCATATAAGCCGGAAAGACCGGCCCCGATGATACAAAATTTTGCTTTCCGGGTTTCTCCTTTTTTGGGTGGCTCTTCCGACAGAAGAGAAGATACAGCAAAGCCTGAAGCACCCCAGATTACTGCTTTTTTTAAAAAATCCTTTCTTGTCTGTATCATAAACAGATTATAGCATTTGAAAGTATAAGGTTCGCTACAATCCTTTTTTTAATTTATCTTTTTTGATTCTTGAAAGACTTCTACCTTTCTAAAAATATTGAAGAAATGTTTTAATCGAGGAGATAAGATGAAAAAAGACGAGATCGAAGAAGTATTACGAGAAACTTTTAAACCCGATATTCTAAGTATCGTAGACTATTCTGAAGAACATTCAGGACATGCAGGAAATCCTGAAGGTAGTGGAGGCACACATTTTAGAATACGCTTATACACACCCCTTTTTAAGGGCAAATCTCTTCTCGAACAACACCGTCTTGTGTATAATTGCCTGCAGGAATTCTTTCAGACCGGTTTACATGCTTTGCACTTAGAAACGGGTTTTTTAGAGGAGAAATGAAACATTTTTTGTTGCTTTTCTGTCTATTTTTGTCCTGTTATACTTCTAAGAAACCAACGATCCCGGATTATCTGGCACTGTTGCATGAAGGAAAAACGATTCGGGTGAATATCCTGGGTGATTCTTTATCTCAGCGTTCCCGTGCGTTTGGTTTGCAGGATAAGCTCGGAAGTTCTTATTTGGTTTTTGATTATTCAGTTGAGGGGAGAAATGTAAGGGATTGGTTTTTTGATGTAAATGTGGTTTTGCAAAGTCGGGCTGATATAATCCTGATTGAACTCGGTACAAATGATGCTATGAGTTTAAGTTCAGAGGAATATAAATATTATATACTGGAACTGATTCAATATATACAGAAGAGATCTTCTGCGAAACTTGTCTTAAGTACTGCACCTCTCTCTAATATGCAGAGTCTTTGGGATGTCATCCGAACTAACAATTCTTTTATTCGTAGTTTACGAACTGATCATACAATAATCGAATTGGAGAATGTTTTGATAGATAAAGAAGGGTTCAGCTTTTATCCTCTCGATGACCCGATACACCCTTATCCTGCCGGCTATGAAGTCTTAGGTGAGGTTTTAAGAAAAGAATTATTATCACTGAGGTAAATTTCTTCTTGCTTGATTCCTACTATACTATTTTCTTTTTTTAATATGGATCTACAATCGATTAAAATCAAATTAAAAGATGTGGTAAAAGAACTTGAACCCTGCGTCAATCATTACCTGAAAAATTATTACGATCTGGGAGATGCTGCCAAAAGATTTATGAAGGCAGAAGCCCTATTACAATCCGAAATAATTCGCATTGGAGCTTATCTTCATGCCAATAAGTCTCTTCCGGTTGAAACCCTGGAAATCATGTTTTTACTTCTAAAAGAATTAGACCCGGCCTGTAAACATCCTTCTTCTATAAAGCAGGATATAGATCTGTATATTAGCAATACAAAATCGATTGGGAAAAATTTAGAAATTAGTTCATTAGAGTTACCCGTACTAATGAAAGTTGTAAGGTACTATGACTTTGATCATTTGAGCAATAAGTTTGATATAGTATCTAATTATTTATTCCAGCTTTTAAATCTCATGGTCAAATCTGATAACCGGGTTACCGATACAGAAAAATTTTTTCTGGATCATTATCGAAAAGTTTTACATGAACCCATTCCCGAGTTAGAAAAAAAATATAGGGATAGTATGCCTGACATTTCAGCGAATATTTCTTCTATCTATAATGATTTTTTTTCACCTGCCGGAGAAAAGAAAAAGCTAATTTATGTAGATGATCCGAGAGAACCTAAAAAGGAAGAACCTGTTAAGGACGAGATAAAGAATAAGGGAAATGTGGTAGAACCGGAATTAGAAGAAGAAAAATTGGAAGATCTGCTTCTTGAATTGGAAAAACTGATAGGTTTAAAAAATGTAAAAGAAGAAGTTACGAATCTTGTAAATATATTAAAAGTAGAAAAAATCCGTAAAGAGAAGAATTTGCCTATTCCTTCACGAAGTCTTCATATGGTGTTTACAGGGAATCCGGGAACCGGTAAAACTACTATAGCGAGACTCATAGCCAGAGTTTTCCGTTCTTTAGGAATATTAGAAAAAGGGCATTTAGTTGAAACGGATCGCTCCGGACTTGTCGCTGGTTTTGTAGGTCAAACTGCAACTAAGACTTTAGAAGTGTGTCAGAAGGCACTTGGTGGCGTTTTATTCATTGATGAAGCGTATGCTCTATCAGAAGGAGGAGAGAATGACTTTGGAACAGAAGCCATTAATACGCTTTTAAAATATATGGAAGATAATCGGAATAATTTTATTGCTATCGTTGCAGGATACACGAATAATATGAAACGATTTATAGAGAAAAACCCCGGTCTTCAATCCAGATTTAATAAATACATTGAGTTTCCCGACTATACCCCGGAAGAGCTATTAGAAATTTTTCATATTTTTGTAAATAAATCTAAATTAATTCTAACGAAAGATGCGAAAGAAGCAGTTCTTAAAATATTCCGAGAAGCTTATGAAAAGCGTGATGATAAATTTGGAAATGGTCGTATGGCTCGAAACTTATTTGAAAAAGTTTATTCGAGGCAGGCAAATCGTCTGGTAACTATTACTGAATTAAATGATGAAATTTTATGTACTATAGAAAAAGTTGATATAAGTGAAGAAAATAAAGAAGAGAAGAGTTCAGAGAAAAAGACAACACAAATCTCAAGCGAAATTACAGATACAGAAGTAAACGAGAATGAATAAAACAAAGTTAACAATAGCCTGTGTGGGAGCTCATCCTGATGATGTTGAGTTAAGTATGGGCGGAACAGTTCTCAGGATGAAAGAAGCCGGGCATGAAGTAATATTAGTGGATCTTTCCAACGGAGAACCAACTCCTTACGGAAGCGTAGAAACAAGGAAAACTGAAAGTGAAAATTCGGCGAATCTTTTAGGTGTGAAACGTATTCAATTAGACTTTCCAAACCGCTATATTGAAGATAGCATTAGTAATAAAAAGAGATTAGCTGAAGTTTTTCGAGAAATAAAATGTGATTATATATTTACTCACTATGAATATGATTCTCATCCTGATCATGGAGCTGCTTGTAAGTTAACCGAAGCTGCAAGGTTTTACTCCAAACTTACCAAGTCTGATATTAAAGGTGAGCCGTTTTATCCGTATCAGATTATATATTATTTTCCTAATCATATTCGCATTAATTTAAAACCTTCTTTTTGTGTGGATGTGAGTCCTTTTGTTGAAAAGAAACGTGAGGCTTTGAATTGCTACGAATCCCAATTTATAAAAAAAGGAAATGGTAAGATGATAGAGGATACTATTCTACTCAATAGTTTTTATGGTTTAAGTATCAATTGTAATTATGCCGAACCTTTTTATATTCGAGAAGCTCTGGACATCCTGAAAATTTCCAGCCTATTTCGCTGAGTGAATATGCAGGAGTATCAAAAGTTTATCTGTGAGGGTTCTATAGAAGAAGCAAAAAATGATATTCATAAATATTCTAACAATCTAAAAGATCAGACCCCTTCTTTTTTTTATCAGGAAAAATTTAATTTACTTCGAGAGAAGGCAAGAAAAAGCTGCTTTAAGAATCTCGGACTTGAATACATAGATAAACCTCTGATTTTTACGGGGCATCAACCCGGCTTTCATCATCCGGGTATTTTAATCAAAGATCTGTTTTCCCATTCACTGGCTAAAGAAGTGAATGGGTATGCCATACATATACTGGTAGAGACGGATACAGAAGAATATGAATATTCCTTTCCTCATGAACTCAAATCCGGTTTTTTAGAAAAACGAAATATTTCTTATTTGAATAAAGAAGGTTTATTCTTAAATCCCTCTATTGATTTAGATTTTTTTTCAAAGCTCTCTTCCTGTATAGAAAATTCCATAGAGCACCTTCCTTCTTTTTTTTCTCAAGAAAGAAGAAACTATATTTTAAAAAATCTTAAATTTATTTTACAGTCTCTATATAGCAAAAAAGATTTAGTATGGATCAGTGAAAAGATTAGGACTGAATTTTTGCATGAAAATGGAATCGAAGTCTATACGATTCGCAGCACAGAACTCCTTGCTTCTGAAGCATTTCAAGAGTTTATGGAATGCATATATTCCCATGGAGGAAGTTTTCGAGAAATTCATAATCAAGCTTTGAAGGATTATCGAATAGAACACAGGATTAAAAATCACGCACAGCCATTGCCAGATCTTACCGGAGCTGATTTACCTTTTTGGATTTATGAAAATGGCAATAGAAATCGTTTATCTGACAAAATGAATATACAGAAAGAAACCATATTTCCCTCGGCTATAACCTTAAGTATGTATGTTCGTATGTTTTTGGCTGAGTATTTTGTCCATGGAACCGGAGGAAAGCGTTATGAAGTGATAGGAGATAAACTATTTGAGAAATTTTTTTCTTATAAGGCATCTTCTTATTCGGTTGTCAGTTGCACTATGAACTTGCAGATACCTGAAGAAATTTTGTCTAAATGTATAGATAAAACTGAATATACGAAAATTCAGCGTGTCTATGAATTTTCTCCTGAAAAATTTTTAGAGAAAGATAACCCCCTGTATTTAAAGAAATTAGAACTTTTAGGAAAATTACAAGAAGCAGGAGCGGATAAGAAGTCTATAAATAAGAGTATTCAAGCTTTACACCAAGATATCAGGTTAATTTTACAGGATAAAAAAATACTACCTTCAGAAGAAGAGTTAAAAGAATACGAAACCACAATGAATCTACAAAAGGAAAGAACATTTCCATTTTATTATTATAATATTCAGGAAATGTTAAATATTTTTGCTTAGGTTTCCGGGTGTAGGGCTGAAGGCCGGGATATTCCAAATCCCTGCGCAAAGTCTATTCCTAATTTAATGAGTTCTTTTAGAACCTCATCATTTTCAACATATTCTGCTATTGTTTTTAAACCTATGATATGACTGATTTTATTAATTGATTCGACAATGGCGTAGTCCATCGGATCTTCCATCATATCACTGACAAAAGAACCATCGATTTTTAGAAAATCTACCGGCAGGCTTTTTAGATAACCATAGGAGCACATTCCGGAACCGAAGTCATCCAGAGCAAAACTACTTCCTTTAGAGCGTACCAGATTAATGAAGTCTATAGTTTTTTTCATATCGGAGAGCGCACTGGTTTCTGTAATCTCAAAACAGAGAAAATCCGGTGATATTTCAGAAGATTCTATCTTATCAATAACAAAATCAAAAAAAGTATCATCGCTTAAACTGGCTCCGGAAAGATTTATGAAAAATTTTACCTTACCCGGAACTATAGCCTTTTTTGCATATTCCGTTTTTATATAGATTAAAACATTTTCAATAACCCATCTATCAACAATAGGCATCAGGTTATAACGCTCTGCTGCGGGAATAAAAGCCCCCGGTAAAATTAGTTCTCCATTATTTCCCCGCATACGCAACAAAAATTCATAGAAAGTTCTCTCATCATTCTGTAAGGGAATAATTTCCTGTTTAAAAAGAACCAGGCGCTGTTTAACAATTCCCTCATTCAAGCGGCTGAGCCAGCGGAGTTCTTCCCTGCGGAAGGTCATTTCACTGTCTCCGTGGGAATAGACCTGTAGGCGATTTCGTCCCGCGTCTTTAGCAGCATAGCAGGCTATATCGGCCATACTTAACATTTCGTTAATATTCTCATAACTCGATGTTATTTCTAATGCTCCGATGCTTCCGCTTATACTGAACATTTTGTCCAACCAGTTAAAGCGAAAGTCACTTAAGATTTTTAAAATATTATAGCCGATTTTTTTTGCCTGGTTTATTTTGCAGTTTTTTAAAAGAATAGCAAATTCATCTCCACCAAGTCTTGCCAGGATTGCATTTCTTCCGATAGCCTGTTCCATAATCAAGGAAACCTGCTTTAGTAATTCATCACCAGCAATGTGTCCGCAAGTATCGTTGATGACTTTAAATTGATCGAGATCGAGATACAATAAGCAATGAGTATCCCCCGTTCTCTTTGAAGAATCCAGTATATCTTTTAAACTTCTTTCCAGTTCAAAACGATTGGTTAAGCCGGTTAAAGGGTCGTGATAGGCCATGAAGCGAATCGTTTCTTCTGCGATTCTTTGACCTTTTCTGGATTCGGCTTCGCGAAGTTCTCTTTCGATGACAGGTCCAAGTCGCATTAAATTATCTTTCATTATATAATCACTGGCTCCTGCCCTCATGGCATTGATTGCAATTTCCTCGCCGATTTCTCCGGAAACAATTATGATCGGCAAATCTTTATCATACTGCCTGACAATTTTAATTACTTCATTAGAGTCAAAGAAGTTAAGGTTATGATCGGTGATTACAATATCAGGATTAAATGATTCGAGGGTATAGGCTAAGTCCTGTATTTTTGATATACGTTTAATCTTAAAGTGAAAACCTTCTTTTTTTAATCGCCTTTGTAATAAGATAGCATCATCTTCAGAATCTTCTATTAGAAAAATTTTAATATCTGTCTCTTTCATTATACCAAGTCTCCTTGACAAAGCTTAACAGGCTATATATACGGATTATCCATATAATCGATAGTATCCGGGAGAGAAAAGAAAAAAGTGGCTCCCTTATCCGGTTCTGACTCTGCCCAAATTTTACCGGAATGTTTATTAATAATTCTGTATACTGTTGCAAGGCCGATACCCTGGCCTTCAAAATTTTCTGAATTATGTAAGCGGCTAAATGCAGTGAATAAACGGTTTGAATATTTCATATCGAAGCCAATTCCTTTATCTTTTACAAAGAATACTTGTTTATTATCCTGTGCTAAAACATTAAATTCAATAAAAATGGTACGCCGAATACCTGAATATTTCCAGGCATTATCTAAAAGATTGGATAATAAAATTTTTAAAAGCCCTTTATCACCGTAGGCAGTTAGATTTGGAGCTATAAAAATATGAAGTTCTTTTTCTTCTGAATTTGAGGTACGAAGCTTGTCTATAATTTCATTGGCCAGTTGACTTAAATTGACTTTTGTAATTTCCATAGATTTTCTACTTAAATTAGAAAGTACTAAAAGATCGGAAATCAATTCATTCATTTCTTTTACTCTGGCACGAAGCCTCTTGCAGTAAAAAAGTCCTTCTTTATCCAGAGCTTCTGTATATTCTTCTATAAGGGCTTCGCTATATCCGTCTATGGCGCGTAGAGGAGCTCTTAAGTCATGAGAAACGGAATAGGAAAAGGCTTCTAATTCCCGGTTTAAGGCTTCGAGTCCTTTTGTTCGTTGCAGTACCCTTTCTTCGAGAGATGCATTTAATTCAATAAGACTCTCTTCTTTTTCACACCTTTCAATCTCTGTAGAGATCCAGCCGGAAAAAATTGTGAGTAATTCATGAATATAGGTATGCGAGGCTAAAGGATTTTTATAGAGTGCAATGAGTATGCCAATAACCGAATTTTTCGAGTTAATCAGGGGAACGCCGATATATGCAGAAAGATCGGTGTTTGCATGAAATAGAAGTTCTGAGAAGTTCTCCGGTAGTTGTTCGGTGTATAGATAATTTTTTTTACTGATCACGGATTCACAGGGAGTGTTTTTGAGTTCATACTGAATGTTTGGAATGATTGCACCTCTGTGATATAAAGCAAGGGTTTCGATATTCGTTATTTCAGAATTTACTTTTCCTATATAGGTATAGTCAGAATGAATGGTTTCCGAAAGTGACTTTACCAGGGAAGTAAAAAAAGCTGCATTATGTTTGTGATAAATGGATGAAAAAATTTTTTTAATAGATTCTTCTGTAGTTTTAAAACCTGTTACTTCATGGGAAATACTACAAACGGATACAACTTTTCCATTTTGGTCCTGGATAGGAATTTTCTGGGTATGAAGGATATATTCCCTATTATGTAAGCGAAATCGTTCTTCTGTATTTAGGCTTAAACCTGTTTCTAAAACTTTTTTATCATTTGCTATAATGGGCTCGGTATGTAGAAAGGGAAGAATCTCAGTACAATGCTTCATTTGGTATGACTCATTCAGACCGGCTAATGAGAGAAGGCTTTTACTCAAAACCGTATATCTACCTTCCTTATTTTTTATATAAATAAAAGCTGAGGAGTTTTCAATAATTGCCTGTAGTATCATTTCATCCAAGGATAATATCCACCTGAAACTGAGTTTTCATAACATATCCTTTTCCGTTTTTCGTCTTAGGGTCAATAGCAATATTTTTGGAAGCTATTTTTTTTCTTACAGCGTGTCTTAAAATAGACTTATCTATTAAAGAAAAGCAAGCTGCAAGAGCCTGCAGCTTCATTTTCAGACAGGCTCTTATGAATTTAAAATTTTCTCCAGCTTTTTCACCTGGGCAACGCCGGGTTTGTAGGAAAGAGCTTCTTCTGCAAATTGCCTCGCTTCACGAGTTTCTCCAATTTCAAAGAGAAGAAACGAAAGACTTAAGAGGTTAGGTAGATGATCCGGTTTCATGTCGTATAAGAACCTGGATGAATTGATCGACATTGCCAGCTCGCCAATTCTTTTTTGAGAAACGGAAAGGTAGTACCATAGATCTGCCTGTTCGGAATCCTGTTCAAGGTATTCACTGAGCAGATTGGCTGCTTCTTTATATTGTTTATTTTTAAAGTATAAAAGTCCAAGAAGTCTTGCAATTTTTTTACTGGAATTCCCGTTATGATAGTTTTCTCTCAAAATTTCTATAGATCGTTCTATTTCACCGGATTCATATTTTTCCTTGGCTTCTTTATACACTTTCTCCAATACTTTGGATTTTGTAATTTCTTCACTCTCGGAAATATTATGGTATATGTTCTCTAAAGCTGTGTTTGTATTGAGTGAGTTAAGTTCGAAAGATTCTTCTTCCAGTATACCTTCTTTGAAGCCAATTCTTAATAAGGAAAGGTCATCGGTTAATTCACCCGTATTTTCAATAGAAGCCACAATTTCTTCGAGGATTCCATTGCCCTTTTCCACATGCCTTAAGAATAAAAATTCATCTTCATTTAAAGTTTTAAAAGGTTGGTTTGGACTCAGGTTTATATCGTCTCTGCCGTCCGAACCGAGAATCAGTACATCACCCGGCTTCATTCGAAAATCATATACTTGAAATTCGATTTCCGAATCCAGACCTAACTTTCTTAACTTCAAATCATTTTCAATAAAGGAGGCTTTACCATCTCGAAATAAAACAGTAAAAGGGTGTTCTGCGTTAAAATACCAGCAATCTCCTGTTTCGTCATCTACAACAAAAAATACAGCAGAGATGACCATAGTTCCGTTGAAAGATTTAAAGACAGAATGAACTTCCTGATAGGTTTTGCTTAGCCATTCAGCCGGGCTTAAGTCTAAAATCCTATCATTGGCGGCAGAGCGGGCAAGGATAGAATTCATGACTACTCCCATAACCAGAGAACCCCCGGCACCCTGCATGGATTTCCCCATTGCATCTCCATTGATAGCTACTGTGTATCGCTTATAAGACTCTTTTTTACCGAGTCGAAGATTACCGGTTAAACAGATATCACCACCTAATTCCGATTTTCGATTTCGAAATTCGAATTGCTTTTTCTGATGAATAATAAAATCCGTTTTTACAAAACCTGATTTATTGGCGTTATAAAATAAAGGTTTTGCTAATAAAGACGTTAGAAAATAATCTCCATCCTGCTGAACCTTTAGCTTATGTACTTCTTCCATTTTATCCTGGACTTCCCTGGTTCTATCCTGAACCTTATGTTCAAGATTATCTGCATAGTCCTGTAATTCTCTTCTAGCATCCCGAATCGAAACCACCATCGAGTTAAAAGAAGTAGCCAGGAAACCAATTTCATCGTGACTTTTTATAGGAACTTCGAGTTCCAGATTACCGTGGTTTACTTTTCTTACACCTTCTAAAAGATTATCAAGAGGTTCCACGAGACTGGTGCGGAAAAAGCGGGGAAAGGTAATCAGGGTAACAATACTGGCAAAGATAATAATATACCATACTTTTCTTGCTGTTCTATCGGTATGCTGTCTGTATTCATAATAGCTGTATCCAACTTCGTACAGAGTATTATCATGGATAAACAAGAAGTGTGTAAAAAGTTTACCGGCATTTCGGTATCCCCGTTTATAGGATTCAAACTTTCTCAGGTTGATTTGCTCCAAAGCCAGACGCTTGAGTTCGTCTTCACTCATACCGGAAAATTTTTTATGGATCTTTTGCTTTTGTGCTTCGAATTCTCTTTCTTTATCTGTAGCTTCAGCCTTATAGATTTCTTCCAGGCTAAGCTTGTATTCATTCTGTCTTGAAAACAGGAGTTCATATTTATCCTGAAAAACTCCTCCTTCTAAGGGCCGGGATAGAACATATTGGATGCCTTCCGGTAATACCTCAAACTCTTTTTTTAAGATATGCTCCCTGGCGTTTTTAACCTCTGTAATCCTCTGGTTGTCATAATCGGACTCGTTTACTTCAAGAGCAATTTTACCTACAAAACCCATAACCAGAAGAAGGGTTACTAGGGTGATTCCGAGAAGCTTTACCATGAAGCTGGTAGGTTCCGGTGAGTTGTTCAAATAAGTAAGAACAATATAAAAACTGACAAGGAGAGAGCCTGTAGCATACAAAAATGCATACTGGTCGTAGGTGATAACCCCGGTTTTATGAAGACTATTGATAATTCCAATACCGATTAATAAGAATAAAGCTTTCGTATAACTCTTGGTAGCTTCCGCATCCTTGCCCTTAGGAAAGAAGAATTTATATACTCCGATTAGAAATTTATTTTTGAGTTTTCCGTGATACTCGGAATAACGAATGGTTTTGCGAATTAGAATATTCAAAGATAGTATAAATTCTAATAAGATAAAGACAGCCATAATTTTTCCGGCATCAAAATTGTAATGATGGGCTTCGAAATCGTAAAATTTTTCTATATTTAGATTCTGATAAAAGAAAATAATATAAGTAGTTATTGCTATGATAAAGGCCAGACCGGTGATATATTTAAATTCCCTGGGATTCTCATTTCTTGGAAAATTATAAGAAAAGCCTACAAAACTGGCATTTCCTATGATTACCAGGGTTGTTAGATATCTATGATAAGCTCCTAATTCATGAAAGGTGGAGTAGGCCATGAAATATCCGAAGAACATTCCGGTAAAACCTAAAAAAAGGCCTGCCAGCCATTTCGTAGTATCGGATGCTCCTCTTCTGGTGCCGAGAAATATAGACATAATGAAGCTGATTAAAAAACAGGCAAATACACCGATTGAATAGTAAGAGAGCAAAAACCAATCCATAAATGTTCCTTGTAAACCGCAAACAGTATACAATCTCTTGTACAAGAAACAATAAATTTTTTAGTAAATTTTTAGGTTTTTGAGAAAGTATTCAGGAAATGAAATCCTGGATAAAATAAGCCGTGCAGAGAATTAAACTTTGAAGAAATAGATAGGCTCCCAGTTTTAAAATTATAAAAACGGGTAAAATATTCAAGCTGATAAGCATAACCACCAGGCCTGAGTAAGCACTGACAGAAAATAAAAAACCGAGGGTAAGACCTCCATAGATTCCTCTCGGAACAACAGGACGTAGAAGATCACAAAGGACCCCAATAAAAGCAACGGAAATTATATCAGCAGTAAAAATGCCGGTCCAAAAAAATCCCGGAAGGAAACGGGTCATGAGTTCATTTGCAGTATTTGTATCTGCTGAAAAAAAGAGCAGCCGTAATGGGAAGGCAATGACTTCCCATAATACAAAAATTACCGCAAAACGGACTAAATACACATGAATAGCGTTACTCCGGGATTCGTTTTCCACTATCTACCTACGATAAACACCATATTAGTTGTAGCTGAGCCACCAATATTCAGCATCAGGCCGTTTTTGGCTCCTTTCACCTGGTAGTCCCCGGCTGTTCCGGTTACCTGCTTGTAAATATCGAGCATCATCCTGACTCCGCTGGCTCCTACCGGGTGTCCGGCACCAATAAGACCACCGCTCGGATTAATCGGTTTTTTACCTTTAAAATCAATCGTTCCGTCTTCAATGGCTTCGTGTTCCTTTCCGGGTTCGGTAATGCCGAAAGCAGAAATTGCAGCGTATTCGCTCGAAGTAAAACAGTCATGAGTTTCAAAAACATCTATATCTTTTACATCGAGGTCAGCACGCTTGTAGGCATCTTTTACAGTTCTGCGGGTCCAGGGTAGTACATACTTGTCCCCTTCTGACTCAGCAACCTTGGCTTCGAAAGTAATCGGAGCAACTCTGTGTCCCCAGCCTTTCATGGTAGGAATATCATCTACTTTCAGATCTCTTTTTTTGGCATAATCTTTCGTATAATCTTTAGAAGCGAGAACCACAACAGCCGCACCGTCTGTTACCTGAGAACAGTCGGTAATGCAAAGTCTTCCCCCGACGGACATATTGTTAGGGCCACCTCTCTGCACTGCATGTTCTTTGTTCATAAACCAGGTTCTGGTTTGAGCTTTTGGGTTTCTTTTGGCATTATCATAGTTAATTCTTGAGATTTCTGCCAGTGCATCCATAAAGCGGTTTTCTTCTAATTTATATCTTTCTAAAAGGACGTCAGCCAGTTTTCCGAAAAGTTTCGGGAAGGGAAATTCCACTCCCTTGGCTTCTTTTTCATAGTAGGCAGCTGTTCCGAGAAAATCCCCACCTACAGCGGAATTGACCGTTTTCATAACTTCAATGCCGACGACAATTGCTACATCGTATTCTTCAGCACGGATTTTAGTAGCGGCTGCATCGAGGGCTATAGAACCGGAAGCACAGGCTGCTTCAAAACGACCACCCGGAACTCCGTAAAATGCAGGGTGAACTTCTGTTAAAAAGGCTCCAAGATGTCCCTGGTTTGCGTACTGTTCTGCATCGAAGTTACCTACGAAAACAGCTACACGGTTTTCTTTATTTAATTTTTTAATTTCTTCAAAATCGATGCCTACTTTTTCGAGAGAGTCATACATTACTTCTCTCATCATAGACATAAAGGTCTTGCCTTCTTTACTCCAGTTTCTCTGGAAATCAGTCTGTTCGCCGCCTAATACATATACTTTACTCATGATTTACTCCTGCACTCATTTAGACTTACGCCCTGAAAAGGCTTCTTGCATCCAGTTTATCCTGGAGTTCGTAAAAAGATTTCTTCTTCTTGGCATCAGCCAGAACCGGCGGAATTTCAATTCCGGCATTGGTTAAGAAGGTTTTTGTTTCTTCTACACCACCTAAGAAATCTACAAAAGCCGAGGCCGGCACCCAGTTAAAACCAAATCCCATAGCCGCATCTCCATTCTCTTTATTTTCTACCACTTCACCTACTATGGAGAGAGAATAGCTGATGTAACGGGCAATAAAATAACGGCAAAGTTCAGCTTCTATGCCACTGGCTTTTTTGATGGTTTCCATAGCTCCGCTGTAATCAGAACTTTGGATTTTAGACTGAGCTTCTTTTACAAAAGGAATATTAAATGCTGGTCTGGGTTCGTATTCCCCTGTAGCTATGTTGTAAACCATCAGAGAACGTTTTCCGTCCGGAGTTTTTAAGGACTTATATAAACCACCCCCGGTTTTACTTCCTAATTTACCTTCGTCTATTAATTTTTGAATATATCCGGGAAGTTTGAAGGTTTCTTTAGCACTATCGTTTGTATTGGCATAGATATTATCTACAATAGCTTTATGAATATCGAGACCTACGAAATTAACAGTTGCCAGAGGAGGCATAGCTCTACCTGTAAAGCCACCCATAATTTCGTCCATCAGGGCTATTCCACCTTTATCCTGGTGTTTTTCTGCAAAAATGGCTACCTCGTTCATCAGCTGAAAACCAATACGGTTTCCGGCAAAAGCAGGAGTGTCATTTGTATAAACAACAGCCCTTTTCAGGGTATCATCAAGGTAAGCACCTAATTGTTTGGTAACTTCCGGGTCATTACCGGGGTGGGTTACTAATTCACAAAGAATCATTTTATAAGGTGGGTTGAAGAAGTGGGTTCCATAATAGTGCTTTTGTCCATCTTCGTCAAAGCTCTTTGATAGACGAGCAATTGAGAGTCCCGAAGAAACAGTTGAAACTATGGTTCCCGGTTTTCTAACTTTTGCAATCCTCTTATTTAGAGGTTCTTTGGCTTCATAGCTTTCCGCCACAAGTTCAAAAACCCAGTCAGACTCGGCCACTGCTTTTTCTAGGTCATCTTCAATTGTTCCGGGAATCATCCTCGCTTCAATTGTGTCTGTCCTTACTGAACTGATTGCTTTTGCAATCCCTTCTTTTGCTTTTTCTACACTGCGGGCAAGCATGTAAACTTTTGCTTCTCCGAAGGATGCAATAACTCCGGCACTACCTGCACCCATAGAACCATTTGCACCGATAATGGTTACTGTTTTAATTTCTCTCATAGCCTGTTTTCCATTCTATAATTCTATTACTCAAAAAATAAAATTCGTGCTATTTGAAAAGAGATTTTTTCGAAAATAAAGCTGAGAAATATCGTATTTTAGGAGTCTCCTTTTTTAGAACTATAATAAATTCGAAGGGAAATACAATGGAAAATAAAACATTAAAAGAAGAATTTATAGCTCTCAATGGAGGAGAACGATTTTTATTGGGTACCAAAGTCGGTAAAACGGGCAATATTCCGGAGGAACTGGCTTTAAGTCGAAATGAAATTCGAAAAGGGCTTTTTTTCTGGTTTTTCCGGAGTTCTTTAACGGAAGAAGAAAGGGAAAAAGTTCTGGCAAATATTGAGAGAACCTAAGATATTTTTTAGCATCCCTCGCCAGCAAAACTTCATAGATTTATCCATTGCCCATTTCTCTATTCCCCCTTTCCTGTGGCTTGTGCTTGCTATCCTACCACTACTGAGCTATCCTCTCTCTTAAGGAAAGAACTAAGCGAAAGCCAACATCGATACTATAATAATCAGGTATCCAGTAGTAACGATCTGAAACGCGGCAACGCTCCAGACCATAGTTCGAGCCACCACCCCGAAATACGCGATAAGGAGCCTTCTTTTCGTTTTTCGGATCTTTTTCAGGGGATTTAGAGTAGTAATCCTTATCATACGTATCCTCCACCCACTCCCAGACATTCCCAATCATATCATACAGTTCGAAAGCATTGGGCTTTTTCATTCCTACCGGATGAATTTTTCTTCCTGAATTATTTCGATACCAGGCATAATCCCCTAATGTGGAAGCATCCTTTCCAAAATAATACCGTGTGGTAGTTCCTGCTCTCGCAGCATATTCCCACTCTGCTTCAGTGGGCAGTCGATACCTGTATCCCTGTAATGAATGGTCGTGACCATTCATTACTTGCTCATTTAGCTTTTTAATAAACTCCTGAACCTCAGGCCAACTCACTGTTTGTACTGGACAGTTATCTCCACAGGTATTTAATTTATTTTTACCCATGATATCTCTCCATTGTTTCTGGGTCACTTCAAATTTCCCCATATAGAAGGGCTTTGTAATTTTTACCTTATGCAAAGGCTTCTCATTTTCGTGACACTTTTCATCTCCAGGACTGCAACCCATACTGAATTCTCCGGCAGGGATCAGGACAAATTCTATGCCCGAAGAGTTGGTGAATGTTTTTCGGGACTCAGCCTTTTCTTCTTTCTTTTCTTTCTCATACTCCACCAGTCCACCGAAGACCCAGCCAACTTTCTCTCCGTAACGAACTTTCAACCACCTACCCGGAATGTCGTAGATAGTTTCCTGAAGACCTGTTGTATCATCCAATACTTCCAGCTTCTCTCCAAAGGCAATATGGCCTAATGTTTCACTTGAACGTCCTGCTTTCTTTCTGAGCTTCAGTCCGAAGTTCTTGTCGATTTCTTCTCCATCAGTTTTCTTCTCAACATACTTCGTCACCTTTGTCTTCTCGTAGCTGATAAAACCCCCGAAGGCCCAGCCAGCCTGACCTTCATAGACCAGCTCATACCAGCGGGAAGTGATACCGTATATCGTCTCTTCCGGACCTTCGAGGCTTGTGATTCTTACTGCCCCATCTACAGGAATGATGCCCAGTTGCTTTGAAGAGGTTGTGGGTTTCTCCCGAATGCGTAAACCCTGCTTTTCGGTCACCTTTCCCGTAACAATCACCCGTTCCAGCTTTGTTACCCTGCCGAGCTTCTTGGCTAACTCGGAGTAGGCCTTTACCTTTCCCACACCCACCACAGTCTGGCATGTAGTCAGTGTAAGAGTAAATATTAGAAATATAATTTTCATGAATACAATCCTTTTCTTATGGAGAATTTATTTGCAAGAATATCAATCAACTCTCTAAACCTATATAGACTTTCTTATCGGAAATAGCCTTTAGCAAAGGTAACATTAGGGCTTGATAATCAGGGATTGCCATCCTGACTCTCTTCCTTTAATATAATATTTTTAGCCAATAAGCTGAAGGTGATTATTGATACTTCTCTTTTAATGTTTTAATAAAACCTTTCAAATTGTCCAGCAATTTAGGATCTTTTCGGAGTTAGTCCCCTGAATCGTTAGGGTTTACAAAAACGGAACTCGCCAGAAAATAGTTTTGGCAAAAAAAATCAACAGGAGAGTTCCGCATGAAGAAGAATAAAACCAGCCATCATTCCAGTCAAGAGGAAATTTTACCTCTGGAAGCCTTTCGTAAAATAGCCCATAATGAGCTTTTAAGCCTGCTTCAGAAAGCCAGTATAGAAATCATTCAACAGTTTATTCAATTGGAAGTGGAAGAGTTATGTGGGAAAGTTTTTTCTCATAAGAAGAATGATTTATGCCACAGAGGCGGAAGCGAAAATGGTAGTATCTATATCCAGGGACAGAAAGTTCCTTTACGAAAACCACGAGTTCGCAAAGGAAATGAAGAGCTTCCATTAAAGAGTTATAAAAATCTCAGAAAGATGGATAATATTTCAGATAGAATATTAAATGTCTTATCAGCAGGTGTTAGTTCTCGGAAGTATGAAGAGGTAATTGAGAAGTTATCAGAAGATGCTGGTTTATCCAAAAGCTCTGTTTCGAGACAATTCATTTTAGAATCGAGAAAAAAGCTTGATGAGTTTAAGAACAGAAAATTTGAAAATCATAAATTCTTTGCAGTATTCATAGACGGAACTAATGTGGGAGGTCAATCTATAGTAACAGCTCTTGGAGTTGATATTGAAGGAAACAAGCATTTCCTTGGATTTTCAGAGGGTTCTACGGAGAACTATGAAATTACAAAAGAACTTTTAGTGTCTTTCCGGGAGAGGGGTCTGAAATTTACAGATAAAGTGATTTTTATTTTGGATGGTTCAGGCTCTTTAAAGAAAGCCATAAAAGAACAATTTGGAGATAGTGCAGTTATCCAGAGATGTACCAATTAGAATCGAGAAAAAAGCTTGATGAGTTTAAGAACAGAAAATTTGAAAATCATAAATTCTTTGCAGTATTCATAGACGGAACTAATGTGGGAGGTCAATCTATAGTAACAGCTCTTGGAGTTGATATTGAAGGAAACAAGCATTTCCTTGGATTTTCAGAGGGTTCTACGGAGAACTATGAAATTACAAAAGAACTTTTAGTGTCTTTCCGGGAGAGGGGTCTGAAATTTACAGATAAAGTGATTTTTATTTTGGATGGTTCAGGCTCTTTAAAGAAAGCCATAAAAGAACAATTTGGAGATAGTGCAGTTATCCAGAGATGTACCAATCACAAGCTCTGGAACTTACTCGCAAAGCTTCCAGAGAAACACCATGAGGAATGTAAGCTTCGTTATCGAAGAATCTTTTCTTGCAATGAATATAGTGATGCTAAAGAAGAATACCTGGGTTTTGAAACCTGGCTAAGTCGAATAAGTTATTCTGCTTCAAACAGTTTAAAAGAAGCAGAATATGATCTATTAACTATTCATAAAATACGAATGCCTGTGGAAATGCGTAAAACATTTTTAACAACGAATACAATTGAATCTGGTTTCAGTGGCCCCAAATCGTTAATGAAAAGAGTCAAGAAATGGAATCTGGGAACAGATATGATTTCAAGATGGGTATCTGTTAATTTGCTTTATCAAGAGAAAAGGTTTCGCAAGATAAATGGAGTTAATAAAATTAATATATTTTTAGCTGACTTTTTAGAACAACAGCTTGACAAAAAAGTAGCTGCATAATATCTTATATATGTTCCGTTTGAACTCTAACGGTATGTGGGACAAGCTCTCTTTTCGGGCTTCCTGAAAAAGCTCCTCCTCCTCCTCCTCCTCCTCCTCCTCTTCTTCTTTTGTCAGAGCTTCTTTACTTCCAAGATCGAACATTTGACCTTAACCATATATTCTTTAAACAAGTTGTTGTTGGTAGAATTTAGCATATTAGAAAGTTCTACTTTTTTGACTAAAGTCCTCCTAACTCTCATCTCCTTTCCTGCGCAAGCGAATTAGGAAAGAGGCCGGGTGATAGGTAAAAAGCTTGCAATGAGATATAAAGCGTTTTCCCGGCCGGATGGTTCAGCGTCCGGCTGAAAGATGCAGGAGTATGTAATTACTTGCGTCGCCCCCATGTTTGCTTGCTCCCGAACGAGCAGGCCTTCCAGCAGGCATCGATGAAGGTATACTATACTACCTGGTAATATTAGCTCTGCATAAAAGCTGTATACTTCCGGTAATTTAATCATACAGGAAGTAATGGATATTTTAAAAAGAAACTTCAAAAAAACGAATATTCTAAATTCTTTATCTTCTTTTTTTGCTTGATTTAGGGGAAGTAAATACAGAAAAGAATAAGGCACGGTGGAAATAACCTGTGCAATACATTATCAAAGAATAATATATGAAAACTTTATAAATACAAATAGTATGTATTACAGGACTCATGAATGACAATATATGCCTGATTTAATCTCTTCTCCTTGATTAGAGTAATAGCTTATTGGAAATAAATTTGGGTTGACCGAATATCTTTAATTTATTTCTTAGAATCAGAATAAATAAAAAGGTTATATATGATAAAAAAAAGAATATTAGGTTTCCTTGGTTTGCTGATAGTGGGACTCGCTGTTTTTGTCTTCTTTGTCAATCATTCGCTGAATCAACGGTTTGCAAAAAAGTACACAGTATCTAATTCAGAGGTAGCCATAAACAGGACAGAAGAAGCCCTTCAAAATGGGAAGCGACTCTTTCGCGCCAGAGGCTGTGCGGACTGTCATGGAACAGATCTCGGTGGAAAAAAGGTAATTGATGCTCTTCCGGCAGGAGTACTTTTTGGAACCAACCTTACCAAAGGAAAAGGTGGCACCGGCGGACAATTAAAGGATGAAGACATTATTCGCGCCATTCATAACGGAGTAAGTCGAGATGGATTTCCCCTGAAATGGATGCCTTCCGAAGAGTATACGGGCTTAAGTGCCGAAGAACTTTCCGATCTCACAGCCTACATCACTTCCGCAGCTTCTGTAGATAGAGAAACCCTGCCCAGTAGCTATGGCCCGATCACAAGTCTTCTTCTATTCAATGGGGAGCTAAAACTCGCTGCTGAGCTAATCGATCACAACAAAAAACCGGTAAAAGGAATTGTTCCGGAAGTAAGCAAAAATTACGGGGAATACATCGCTAACACCTGCAAGGGTTGTCATGGTTCGGATTTTTCCGGAGGACCAATTCCGGGCGTTCCTCCCAGTTTTCCGGCTGCTTCCAATATCACGAGTGATAAAGAAAAAGGAATCGGTAAATATACAGAAGCCGATTTTATTACAGCTATGACAAAAGGCAAGCGACCGGATGGGAATGAGCTGAATCCTTTCATGCCCTATAATAATTTTTCCCAGATGACAGAAACCGAACTAAAAGCCCTCTGGCTCTTCGTGAAAGAAATTCCGGCAAAAAAAGAAAGTATCCGAAAATAATTTTTAAGAAAATAGAAGAAGTTTTTTTGTAAATATTACTGGACAATTATTCTCTATAATAATAATTGGTAAGCAGGATGGGCGATTAGCTCAGCTGGGAGAGCATCTGCCTTACAAGCAGAGGGTCGGCAGTTCGATCCTGTCATCGCCCACCATCCTTTTTTCCCTCAGGAAAATTCATGCAAAGCTCCCAAAAACAAACCGATAAAAACTTAATGATTTCGGTTTCCGGTATCAGGGGCAAAATTCCTTCCGGTTTAAATTTCGAGAATATTATCCGATTCACCAGGGCTTTTTCTGCCAGTATTCCTTCTAAGAAGATAGTTATAGGTAGAGACTCAAGACCGAGTGGACAATTTTTTGAATCACTGGTGAAAGGAGTGCTTTTAGGAACCGGAAAAGATGTCATTTCTTTAGGTATTACAACGACTCCCACAGTCAAGGCTGTGGTGAATGCAAGCAAAAGCGGGGGAGGCATTATGATTTCTGCCTCTCACAACCCGATAGAGTGGAACGCTTTTAAACTCATAGGAAAGAACGGCTTCTTCTTTAATAAAGAGCAGAACGATCTGCTTATGTCTTTTTACGAGAGAGATGAACTTCCTGAACCCTTATTTAAACCCGGTTCTCAATTAGAAGAAGCCTCTGAAATCTATTTCGAACTTCACCTGAATTCTGTCTTAAAACGTATAGACGAGAAGCAGGTTCGAAAAAGGAAATTTACTGTCTTAGTAGATGCGGTGAATGGAGGAGGAAGTTTTGCCGTACCGGCACTTCTCCGAAGACTGGGTTGTACCGTTATTGAAACAAACTGTCGGCCCGATGGTTCCTTTCCGAGACCACCGGAACCTACTCCCTCCGCTCTTAAAAAAACAGCTATACTGATGAAATCCTGTGGTGCAGATATAGGCTTTGCTCTTGATCCGGATGCGGATAGGCTTGTGATCTTGAGCCCGCAGAAAGGAGCGATTCTTGAAGAATACACCCTTCCTCTTGCGATTCAATCTCTGAGTCCGTATAACTTTAAGCAGAAGAATGTAGTGGTCAATCTATCTACCAGTTTTGTTTCAGCTTCCGTTTTGGAAAAATACAACAAAAAGTTGATACGTTCAAAGGTTGGAGAGGCGAATGTAGTAGAAGAAATGATTCAGAGCAAAGCGTTTTTTGGTGGAGAAGGGAACGGCGGAGTCATTGACCCGGAGATAAACTCTTTTGGTAGAGACTCTCTTTCCGGTATTGCTCATATCTTAAATTATCTGAGCAGAGAAAAATTAACTATTGATTCCGCTCTCTCCAAACTTCCCGAAATTCACATGCACAAGGAAGCCTTTCCCCTCGGTAATATCAACCTGGTCGATGGAAAAAGCCGCCTGCTGGAGAGTTTTCCGGGTTATCATCTTGACGAAAGAGATGGAATTCATCTCGAATCGGCTGATTCCTGGGTGCATATACGACCTTCTAATACAGAACCAATTATTCGTTTGATTGCAGAAGCCAGAACAAAAAAGGATTTGAAAAACCTGCTACTTAGTTCGAAAAGAGCTATAGGGAGCCTGTGAAAAGGAAAAATGAAAGATAAAATCCAGAGAATACTTATTGATGAATCTCAAATTCCTGTTTCTATGCAGGTTAATACCCGTTATCGTTCCTTTTCCGAGCAGAAAACCGGTATTTTTAACCTTGTCGAGAGATGCAGGCTGGAATATCCCCATGCAAAGATTTATTATAAGCATCAAAACCCCTTATTCACAGCTCTTTTTTTAAAACGAAACCCGGATGGCTTTGCCCATGCAGAAGAAAACGTCGACCTGATTTTTAAACCGGAAACAGAAACTCCCTGGAACCTTTTAACCGAAATTCCGGGTCGTATAGATACGGATATTTCCCTGCACAAAGAACTAAAAAAATGGAGAAGCAAGTTTAAAGTAAAACTGGAAGAGTTTTCTGTCATAGGCAAGAAGAAGCAATTATATATTCATCCTTCAGCTAATATTTACCCCGGTGTTGTATTTGATGTAAGCTCCGGTCCTATTGTAATAGACCGTCATGTAAGAATCACTCCCTTTTCCTTTTTAGAAGGCCCTCTGTACATTGGAGAAAATTCCATGATCGATAATGCAAGAATTACCGGGGGCTGTATTATCGGACATACCTGTAGAATTGGTGGAGAAGTTGAAAACTCTATGATTGGAAACTTTTCTAATAAACACCATGAGGGTTTTTTGGGGCATTCTTTCCTCGGTTCCTGGGTGAACATAGGTGCTCTGGCCACCACCTCCGATTTGAAAAATAATTATGGTTTTATCAGGATAAAAATCGGAGAAGAACAGATCAATACAGAAACCATCAAGTTTGGTTCTATTATCGGTGATTTTTCTAAAATAGGAATCGGAACCATGTTAAACACAGGTTCTGTGGTAGACATAGCCTGTAATCTTGTAGGCCCGGGTTTTTCCGGTTATATGCCTCCTTTTAGCTGGTTACAAAAAGACAATCGTTATCGCCTGGATTACTTTTTAGAAAATACAAAAAAGGTAATGGCCAGAAGAGATTTCACTTTAAGCGAAGAAGCCGAAATACTTTTAAAGAATTTATACGAGTCCTGAGAGATGACAGAAGAATTAAACCAATTTTTCCGGGAAGGTAAGTTTGTTAATGTGGATGGTACCAACATCTTTACCATCGACAAGGGCAAAGGGGAAATTGTTCTTCTGCTTCATGGTTTTTTTTCTACTTCTTATTCTTTTCGTAAAATTATCCCGATACTCTCTCAAAATTTTCGTGTCATAGCCCCTGATCTTCCCGGTATAGGTTTTTCTGAGGAAACCGGAGAAGTTTATTCCCATCGGATGCTGGCAAAGTTCTTATATAAATTTCTTTCAAAAATTACAGAAGGGCCGGTTCATATAGTCGCTCATGACTATGGTGGCCCGATTTCGTTTTTACTGATCAACGAACACCCGGAAAAGGTGAAAACGATAACCGTTCTCTCTTCCTTTTTGAACCTGAAAAAGTTAAGTTTTTATTTTCCTTTAAATATACTCAGTGTTCGTTTTTTAGGAAACCTGTTTTCTTTCTTTCTATCCTCTTCTTTTTTAAAGACCATCTATAATACTAAACTTGTATCCAAAGATTGTAAAATTGGAGAAGAACTGGCTTCGGACTATGCCCATCTTCTTCTGGAAGGGAATAAGAAAAATAACTTCTTAAAAATGTGTCAGTGTGTAGATAGAACCCTGTATGCACAGAGAGACATGGAATCGGGCTTACAAAAAATGATAGGAGGCAGGCAGGTTATCTGGGGAAAAGAGAAACCCTCGTTTAGCGTTGCCCAGGCTGAATATATCAAGGAAAAACTACGCCTCGGTTTTACAAATTATATAGAAGGAAAACACCTTTTGATGGAAGAACACCCCGATGAACTGGCCAAACGGATAACCGTTCTGGTAGATAAATTCTCCAGGAAAGCATAATATGGATATAATTCATTCGAAGATAGACACGGATTCTCAATCCTACCAGGAAAACTATACGGAACTTTCTAAAAAAGTCCAGGAAATCCGGGAATTTTATGAAAAAATCAAGGAAGGTGGTGGGCAGGAAAATGTCCGACTGCATAAGAGTCGGAACAAGCTTACCGCAAGAGAAAGAATTCGTCACCTGATTGACCCGGGAACCGCTTTTCTGGAACTCTCTCCTTTTGCTGCGGAAGGAGTCTATGGAGACGAAGTTCCGGCTGCTGGGATTATCACCGGTATAGGTCTGGTTCATGGAATCGATTGCATGATTGTGGCCAATGATGCCACGGTAAAAGGCGGAACCTATTACCCACTTACCGTAAAAAAACACCTGCGTGCCCAGGAAGTAGCCCTACAACACCACCTGCTCTGTATTTATCTTGTGGATTCCGGCGGAGCTTTTCTTCCCCTTCAGGATGAAGTCTTCCCGGATAAGGAACATTTCGGACGAATTTTTTATAACCAGGCGGTCATGTCAGCGGAAGGAATTCCCCAGATTGCCGTTGTTATGGGAAGCTGCACGGCAGGTGGAGCCTATATCCCCGCCATGTCAGATGAGTCTGTCATTGTAAAAGGCAATGGTACTATCTTCCTGGGGGGGCCTCCCCTTGTAAAAGCGGCTACCGGAGAAGTGGTTACAGCTGAAGAGCTGGGAGGGGCCGACGTGCATTGCAGGACTTCAGGTGTAACCGATCATTATGCGGAAGATGATCCGGATGCCCTGAAAATCACGAGAAATATTGTAAAAACCCTGAATATAAAAATTTCAAAAAAAGAAATGGTATTTGAAGAGCCCCTGTATCCTGCCGAGGAAATTTACGGACTCATTAATAAAGACATCCGCAAGCCCTACGATGTAAGAGAAGTCATTGCAAGGCTGGTAGATGGTTCACGTTTCCAGGAATTTAAAAAACTCTATGCCACTACTATCATAACGGGCTTTGCCCGCATCTACGGGCAGGAACTGGGGATTATCGCCAATAACGGGGTTCTTTTTTCGGAAAGTGCTCTGAAGGCCACTCATTTTATAGAACTCTGTTGCCACAGGAAAATCCCGCTTTTATTCCTTCAGAATATTACAGGTTTTATGGTCGGAAAAAAATACGAGAATACCGGGATTGCAAAAGATGGAGCCAAAATGGTTCATGCGGTTTCCACAGCCAATGTACCCAAATATACAGTGATTATCGGTGGCTCGTACGGTGCCGGAAACTACGGGATGTGCGGAAGAAGTTTTAACCCCCGTTTTCTCTGGATGTGGCCGAACGCCAGGATTTCTGTTATGGGGGGAGAGCAGGCAGCCAATGTGTTATTAACTGTAAAACAGGACAGGCTTGCCAAGAAAGGAGAAAGCATGACGGAAGAAGAAGCTTTCCAGTTCAAAAAACCCATCCTGGAGGATTATGAAAGAAGATCTTCTTCGGTTTATAGTTCTGCCCGTCTCTGGGATGATGGAATTATCGATCCCGCCGACACAAGAAAGGTTCTGGGAATTGCCCTCAGCTTAAATCGTTACTCCAAAATAAAAGAACCCAAAACCGGAATATTCAGGATGTAAAATGAAGATTTTAATAATTTTATTCTTTAGCTTATTAATTGGATTTTCCTGCCAAACAACCGGAGGGAAAGAAGAAACCGAAAAGAAAAAAGAGTTTCTTGTGAAATCTGCTGTGGCTCCGGAGCTTGAAATAAAAGAAAAAATCTTGTTCTGCTACCGAAAGCTTTCCTCCTCCGGAGAACTTTCAGGAATGGAGGGTTTTCTATGCCCGGATTACCTCCTCACCGACCCGGCTCCCTTTCCCGGCGGTGGTTTATCGGGTAGAACTATCTTTAGCCTTGCCTTAAAGATACTGGGAAAGGAAAAGCATTCTGCTATCGAAATTCGCTCTTACAGTAAGGGAGACAACGCCTACGAACCGAAGCTTCCGGTTTCAAAGCTTAGCGTAGATAACTCGGATAGTGAATTTTACAATGAATATATAGTTGAAAGCGAAGAAGCGATAAAAGCTGTATTTGTTGATATTCGATTGAAATAAAAGTATTTTCTTGCTTCATTTCCTTCAATAAACCGAATAGAAGTCGGAACAAAAGACCGGCTTATGTCGTAAAAATTCGATAATAGGTTTGACGATTTCTTCCGAGTAAACTAGAGATAAGATGCACATGAAAACAATTAGAAAGACCTTCTTGCCCTTTGCCCTTCCCAGTATTTCTGAAGATGCTATTGAGGAAGTGAGTAAAGTCCTGCGCTCCGGCTGGGTAACCTCAGGCCCCAAAGTTCAGGAATTTGAATCTCTTTTTGCTGAGTATACTTCAGCACCGGAAGCCATAGCCCTGAATTCAGCTACAGCCGGACTTCATCTCTGCCTGGAAGCCATCGGACTTACCGAAAAAGATGCGGTTTTTGTCCCGGCAGTTACCTTCACCGCAACAGCTGAGGTAGCCTGCTATTTTAAGGCCAGGCCGGTTTTAACCGATGTAGATCCTGTTCATAACCTCATGAGTCCTAAGACTCTCGAAGAAGCAATTGAACGAGAATGTGTGCAAAAAGAAGGAAGGCTTTACCATAGAGAAACGGGAAAACTTTTAAAAGCTGTTCTTCCCGTACATCTGGCCGGCTACACCTGTGATATGGAAGGAATCATGGAAATTGCGAGAAGATACCAACTTTTCGTAATTGAGGACGCTGCCCATGCTTTTCCGGCGATTCACAAAGGGAAAATGATAGGTACCTGGGGAGATTTTACGGTCTTTAGTTTTTATGCTACCAAAGGAATTACTACCGGGGAAGGGGGAATGGTGACAAGCCCTCATGCAGATTATGCAAGAAGAATTCGTCTGATGCGCCTGCACGGGATGAACCGGGATAGCTACAATCGTCCGGGCTGGTACTACGAAATTGTAGAGGCAGGCTTTAAATACAATTTGACCGATATTGCAGCGGCTATCGGCATTACCCAACTTAAAGAATCCGATAGATTCTGGACAAGACGAACCGAAATCGCTCATACCTATATAGAGGCTTTTTCTAATATACCGGGACTCAAACTCCCTTCTGACGATGAAAATGGGGTTCATTCCTGGCATTTATTTCGAATTGAATTAGACCCGGAAGTTTCGGGTGTTTCAAGAGATGAACTTTGTGAAGAATTAAGAAAACGTAATATTGGATGCAGTCTGCATTTTATCCCCCTGTATGAACATCCCTATTATCGAAGAGAATTCGGGTTTAATCGAAATGACTATCCGAATGCCGGTGCCATGTATGAAAAAGCTCTTTCTTTGCCTCTTTTTGCCGGGATGAACGGAGAAGATGTGGAAGATGTTATTTCAGCCGTTCGAGAAATTTTACTCGCTTAAATATTCGAATGCAAAAGTTAAAGGTCTTATCCGGGAGTTTGAAAGGCAGGGTTTTAAGTACACCTCCGGCTATTAAAGGAAATCAAAACTTTACTCCTTCCCTTATCAAGGAAGCTGTTTTCTCGATTCTGGATTCCCTGGAAATGGAGGGCAAGTTGAATAAGCAAACTTCTGTATTTGTGGACCTTTTTGCCGCATCAGGACAAATGGGGCTTGAAGCCTTCAGTCGGGGTTTTTCCCGTTCTGTACTTTTTGAACTTTCTTCCGAAAGGTTTCGGGTTTTAAAGAAAAATATGCAGGACATTGCTCCTGATTTAGAAGTGTATCACAGGGATGCTTTCCGTTTTTACAAAGAGATAAACTGTGAAAATGTGGAGACACTGGTTTATTTCTTAGATTTACCTTATTCTTTTTGGAATGGTTCTTCTAAAGAGAAGATTTATAAACTTACCGAGAACATTTTAAACTCTTCCCTGCCGGGAAAAAAGATGCTTATCTTGCAAGCCGGGGAAAACCCGAATTGGGAAAACTTTGAAGTGAAACGCTACAGGAATAATTACCTTTTAATTAAAACAGATGCTACATTTACTTAGAACCTATCGTAAAGAATTATTTTCGCAAGTATACCTGCCCTTTTTATTTTCCTTATTCTTTTTTGTTTCATCGATTGCCCTGAACGCATCCTTTCGTTTAATGGGGGTTGACTTAAGCGAGGAACTCGGTTCTATTTTAAATAAGGACTATGCGGGATATTTCATCCTTACCTCAGCCAAAGTTTTCCTGATTTATTTTTTAATTCTCCATTTTTTATTATTTCCTTTTAAACTTCGATTCCAAAAAACAAATAAATCCACTTTTTTTCTTTCCTTTTTTTATCTGAGCATACTGCTCGGTTTGGGTTTTTTGGGTTCGGTCTGTATGTATCCGCAGCTCTACGGAGACTTCTTTTACTTACAGCATCCCTACCTGCTTTCTTTTTTATATTTTATAACGAACTATTTTTCTCCACATTTGTATTATTCCCTTTTCGTATTCGTATACGGAAGTAGTTTTTTGTTTTTGTTTTACTCGGCTTTCAAGAAAGGAGAAGAGCAAATTTTATCTTATGTTGTGTATCTCAGTCTGTTTCTTCTGCTCTATATTTATTCTTCTCTCATCCCATTAGTTGTATTATTTTTATTATTCCCCTTATATAAGATGTTTCAATTATCCAACAAAAAACAAGTAGCCGTATTATTTTTGATTTTCATTTCCTTTCTTTCATTTTATTATTATGATAACCGTAGTACAGAAACTAAAATAACAGCTTTAAATAAAGCTCCTCTGATATGGATAGTCGCGGACAGTTTGCGCGCAGATAGAATTTCTTTTTTGTATAAAGGAAAAAGTATTACCCCGAACCTGGATCGTTTCAAAAAAGAAAGCCTGAGTTTTGAAGACCACCACGTAACTATTGCCAGAACTTTTCCGAGCTGGGCGGATATGCTGAGCGGTGAATATTCTATGAGTCATAAAATTCGACACATGTTTCCTTCTAAAGAAGAGAAAAATAATTTAGGCTCCGGTTTTTTCCCGACTCTTCCGCAGATATTAAAAGAACATGGTTTTCATACAGCTGTATTTTCTAACTTTGCCGGAGACATTTTTCCGAGGGCTAACTTTGGTTTTGATAAAACAGAAGCTCCAAATTTTTCTGCTCTTGTTATACTTGTACAGAAGGTTTTAGAACCCCAGGTTTTTCTTATGCCTTTTTTAACCGGAGAGTTTTTGGGCGGAGGAAAGTTTTTTAAGGAAGTGGATGGGCTTCCCGGCCTCGGGGACGGAAGACGAATTCTTCCTGAGATTCGAAAGTATATTCGAAAGAACAAAAATTCTCCTTTTTTCCTGACGACTTTTTTTTCCGTTACCCACTTTCCCTATTCCCCGCCTTACCCGTATTATAAACAATTCGGAGACCCAAATTATCGGGGTCAGTATAAGTTTTTTAAGTTTGTAGATCCTTCAAAGTCCACTAAACCCTCAAAAAAAGATATGGAACAAATCCGAAATGTTTTTAATGCAGCTGTTCATACTTTTGACCAGGAATTTGGTGAACTTATCCGCTACTTAAAAGAAGAAGGTATTTATGATTCTTCCTTTATTCTTGTAACAGGTGATCACGGGGAAGCTCTGTATGAAGGAGTTCATGGGCAGGGACATGGAGAACATCTTCGCGGAGAAAACATCAGCCGTGTTCCTTTATTTATAAAATACCCCTCTTCCTATACAGGTTTAAAAAAAGGACAAATAGAAGAAATGAGTTCTTCTATCGATCTACTTCCTACTATCTTAGATTATTATAAAATACCTACTCATAAGAATTTTCCGGGTCTTTCTTTAAATAGACTACCAAATCAAAAAAGTAAGTTTACCGATAGAAAAGTGTATACCGAAACCGGAATCTGGTTTTCCGATAAGGGGGAACATTTTTTTCAAAAAGAAAGAATCATGTATCCGAATATACTAAAACTTCATACTATCATTCCCTCTGAAGGTTTTCAAATTATGATTACCAAACCCGAATATAAAGATAAAATTGCCTTTGCCAAACACAGGGGCTTAATCGGAAAACAATACAAATTGATTTATATACCAACTTCTGATGGAGTCCATTTTGAGCTATTTGACAGACTAAAAGATCCCCTAAACACCCAGAATTTATGGAATAGCCTGCCGGTAGTGGGAAAAGCGTATAAAGATGAGTTATTTGAACTGTGTAAAAAGGCTGAAAATGCAGAAATTATTAATGATTATATCTTTATCCCGCCTATTACAAAATAAAACCTCTTCGGCTAAAATAATAAAAAATAATTGATTGGAATGAATTGCAAAAATAGGTTATAAAAACGATAAAAAAGGAGTCTATATAGTTTCGGAATATGCTTTAGAAACTATAAAAATTAGAGGTATGAAATTGCAAAAAAGAAATATTCTGGCGAAAATTTTAATATCCTTTCTGGTTCTTTTTCTGGCTTATAATTGTGCCGAACCTCAGAAAGTAGAAACAAAAAAAGAACCAACCGTTGACGACGCAAATGAAGTTTTAAAAAGACTGACCTTCTTTGGGGGTCCAAATGGTTATGATCCTCATGTCACTTCTTTCAAAGATGAAGATTTCAATCAATGGGCTATTTCCAGCCTTACCACCCTTGTTCAATATGTAGATCAATTCGGACCGGGTAATTATATTCTCGAAATAAAAGGTCATGCAGACAGTGCTGTTGGAAAAAAACCCAATCAATGGTTATCCGAGCAAAGAGCAAAATATTTCTATGATAAGCTTGTAAAAGCTAAAATCCCTCAGGACAGAATGAAATATGTAGGTGTTTCTGCCAATGAACCCATGATTCCTTCCGAGCCGGATGCCAGAAAAAACCGTAGAATTTCCTTCCGTTTAATCAAGAAGTAAGCTTACTCCAACGGATACAGGCATAAAATCTGTATCCCTTATTTCTGCTTGAAGATAAGGCATATTTCAAAAAAACTGTTTTTTTAATATGCCTCAGAGAAAAGACCTCTCATCCGTACTCATCATTGGTTCCGGCCCTATAGTAATAGGCCAGGCAAGTGAATTTGACTATTCAGGAACACAGGCCACAAAAGCCCTAAAAGAAAAGGGCATCCGGGTAATCCTTGTAAATTCTAACCCTGCAACCATCATGACAGACCCGATTCTGGCAGATGCAACCTATATCGAACCCTTAACCGTTCCGGTTTTAACCAAAATCCTGGAAAAAGAAAGGCCCGATGCAATCCTGCCCACAGTAGGAGGGCAAACTGCATTAAATCTCGCCATGAACCTTCATAAAGAAGGTATTCTGGATCGCTTTAATGTAAAGCTGATAGGGGCTCAAACAGATGCGATTCGAAGAGCAGAAGATAGGGACCTTTTTAAAAAAACCATGCTATCTATAGGGGTACGGGTTCCCCGTTCCGGCCTCGCTTCCAATATGGAAGAAGCCAGGCAGATTGTAGAGGAAATCGGGATTCCTGTGATTATTCGTCCGGCTTTCACACTTGCCGGTACGGGCGGCGGTCATTGTCATTCAAGGGATACTTTTGATGAAGTAGCCATGAGAGGACTCAGTAGCTCTCCTATCAACCAGATCCTCATTGAAGAATCCGTTCTGGGTTGGAAAGAATACGAACTTGAGGTCATGCGGGATAATGCTGATAACGTAGTAATTATTTGTTCTATTGAAAATATTGACCCGATGGGGGTTCATACAGGTGATTCTATAACCGTAGCTCCCCAGCAGACCCTTTCCGACAAGCAATACCAGGAAATGAGGGATATGGCTTTGAAAATTATTCGGGCTATCGGGGTCGAAACGGGTGGTTCCAATATTCAATTTGCCGTAAATCCGCAAAATGGAGAAATCATTGTAATTGAGATGAATCCGAGGGTTTCCCGTTCTTCTGCTCTTGCTTCCAAGGCAACCGGCTTTCCAATAGCCAAAATTGCGGCTCTTCTTGCGATTGGTTATACCCTGGATGAAGTAAAAAATGATATTACAAGGGTAACTCCTGCCAGTTTTGAACCTTCTATTGATTATGTAGTAACCAAAATTCCCCGTTTTTCGTTTGAGAAATTCCAGGATTCAGATGATACCCTCGGAGTTCAGATGAAGGCAGTAGGGGAAGCAATGGCCATAGGTCGAACCTTCAAAGAAAGTTTTCAGAAAGCTCTGCGTTCCCTGGAAAATGATCGTCATGGTTTTGGTGCTGATGGTTATTTAAAGGAACTGATAGAATTTAGAGGAAAAACAGCGGAAGAAAAAAAAGCAATTTTAGAAAGTCGTCTGAAAAAACCTACGGATAAGCGTATTTTTTATATTAAGCTGGCTTTTGAAAATGGCCTGAGTATCGAAGAAGTTTGTAAGCTGAGCCTGATGGATTTCTGGTTTGTGCGCCAGATGTATGAAATTCATGAGTTAGGAGAGCGTTACATCAAGGAAGGAAACTCCATCCTGAAAAAAATGAAACAGGCAGGTTTTTCTAACCGTCAGTTGGCTTTTTTAAGAAACCGTAAACAGATTCTGGAAATTATTCAATCTGATGAATCTTTAAGTAAAATTAAGTCCAGAATAAATTCCATTTTAAATAAGGCTGAAAAAGAACTGGATGAAGAAGTTTCAAAAGCAGAAGGAGTCAACCGGGTTTATAAACGGATTGATACCTGTGCGGGAGAATTTGAGGCCTATACACCTTATTTATATTCCAGCTATGAAGAGGAAGATGAAGCCGGGGTTACAGACAAAAAGTCGGTAATGATTTTGGGAGGGGGCCCGAACCGAATCGGACAGGGAATTGAGTTTGACTACTGTTGCTGCCATGCCTCTTTTGCACTACAGGAAGCCGGAATCGAATCTATTATGGTGAATTCAAACCCCGAAACAGTGTCTACTGACTATGATACCTCAGATAGACTTTACTTCGAACCTCTTTCCTTAGAAGATGTAATCGCTATTCATAATCGGGAAAAACCTTATGGGGTGATTGTTCAATTTGGAGGTCAAACCCCATTAAAACTCGCTATGGACCTGGAAAAACGGGGAGTAAATATTTTAGGAACTTCTCCGGATTCTATTGACCGGGCCGAAGACAGGAAGCGTTTTATAGAAGTTCTGGATAAGCTAAAACTCAAACAACCAGCCAACGGCATGGCGGTTACCCGTGAAGAAGCGAGGGAAATTGCGAGACGGATTTCCTTCCCGGTTCTGGTAAGACCGAGTTATGTACTCGGCGGTCGGGCTATGGCAATTATTACCGATGAAAAAGAACTGGATAAATACGTAGATGATGCAGAAGAGATTTCAGAAGAAAGACCTATCCTGATAGATTCCTTTCTGGAAGATGCAATAGAAGTCGATGTAGATGCCCTTTCCGATGGAAAAGATGTTTTCATCGCCGGGATTATGGAGCACATCGAAGAAGCCGGGATCCACTCCGGTGACTCGGCCTGTGTTCTTCCTCCCCAGAGTATTTCCAAAAAAGTTCTAGCTGAAATCAAGGAAGCCACGAGAAATCTGGCCCTTGAACTGGAAGTGAAAGGGCTGATTAACATCCAGTTTGCTATCAAGAAAGAAGAACTCTATATTTTAGAAGTAAACCCCAGGGCTTCGAGAACCGTTCCTTTTGTTTCCAAGTCCATTGGTATTCCGGTAGTAAAATATGCGACAAGAATCATGCTCGGAGAGAGTCTGAAAAGCCTTATCCCGGTTCCTGAATTGATTCCTGCTCTTGTAAACGTAAAAGAAGCAGTCTTACCCTTTAATAAGTTTCCGGGTGTGGATACCATTCTCGGCCCGGAAATGCGTTCTACAGGTGAGGTGATGGGAATCGCTGAAACTGCCGGAGAAGCTTACTTGAAAGCCCAGATTATGGCCGGAGATGAACCACCACAGAGAGGAATGATTTTCGTGAGTATTAACGATAAAACGAAACCCGAGCTTCTTCCTTATATCTCTAAGCTTTCTTCTATGGGCTATCATATTATGGCAACCAAAGGAACCCATGAATTTTTATCCGAAAATGGGGTTCTCTCTTCCGCTATCAACAAGAACTATGAACGTTCTTTTCCGAATGTTTTACACTTCATCGAAGCAAAGAAAATAGACCTGATTATCAATACACCGATGAACCGGGTACAGAGAGATGATGCCTACATCATTCGTCAATCTGCCATTAAATATAAAATACCCTGTTTGACAACAGCCCAGGCGGCTAAGGCTTTGATTAACGGACTCGGTGAAATGTTAAATAAGGGCTTTTCGATTCGGAGTTTACAGGAAATTCACAAAGAAATCGGCAATTAATAGGAGTCCGGTTTCTTTGAAGAAGGCTCTCTTTCTCAGGCATATGGCAATTGGAGACCTGGTCTTTATTTTGCCTTTTGTGCAGGAGTTTTTAAAAGCAGAGCCTTCTTATTCGCCTGAGCTTTTAACAGACATAGACCTTTTTAAACCCGGTCTATTTCATAAAATTCATCTGTTTCGAAATTTAAACTCCAGCCTTCCTGAATTTGAATACGAGAAACTTTTTTTATTTCATTACGAGGATCATCCGAATCTTCATATACAGGATGCTTATTCTCTTTCGACAGGAATCCGGGTACAAAAACAACTGCTTCCCTTTTCCTTCAGCTCCTTTTCAAAACTACAGGCCAAACGTTATCTTTTTAAATTTGGCCATAACGGAAAAAAAATCATTTCAGTTCAGCTTGAATCTGCCTCAGAACTAAGAAACTATCCGCTTAAAAAATATTATGAATTCCTGAATATTCTAAAAAAGAAACATCCGGAATTTAGCATTCTTGTATTTTCTTCCAATCCGCATACCTTAGATCCGGAGTATGTTAATTTCTGCGGTCGTATTCCGGATTTAAATGTGCTTTCCTATATACTTTCCCTTTCTTCCTTTTTTATAGGTCCCGATTCCGGTTTATTACATATTGCCCGGGCTTTTTCAGTTCCCTCGATTGCCTTATTTGGACCCACTCTGCCGGAACTCAGACTCTGCGGAACTTCTAATATACGGCTCCCCTTACATCCCTCTATTGATTGTTTTGGTTGTTACCACGAACAATCGAAGGGTAAAGAAGAAATGCATCTCTGTCAAAAAGGTAGAAGAGCCTGTCTTTTAGATCTTGAACCGGAATTAATATATAAAGAGTTTATAAAATTATTAGAAGGTAAAGAAGATCTTAATTTACTCGAAAGAATGCAGCGTTATGAGATATATAAAGAAAAATATTTGTCTGATAAAGATCCGGAAGAAGAAAGGGTTCGCTTGCACGAATTATACTTGAAGCGTATTGAAATATTCTTTCAAAACAAGTATATTCAATCTAAAAGAAATCGAATAAGAGAAGAACTTTTAAATCTCAAAAGGATAATTTTTCTATGAAGATAGGACTGGATGCTTTTGTTTTACAGTATGAATTGAGCGGGATCGGAAATTATACCCTGCAAATGATTTTAAATCTCCAAAAGTATTTTCCTGAACACGAATATGGTCTATACATAGAAAAAGATACTCTCTCTGAGACTTTATATGCCGATTTAATTACCAAGAAATTTACTTTTGAAAATTTAGAAATAACCAAATTTAGTTCGTTTTTTTTTCTCAATAAATTCTACAAGTATACAAGGGACAGGCTTCTACCCATTCCTTTCGTAAAAGAACATTTGCAGTTTGCCCTGCGCTATCCTTCTCTATATTCAATACACGAAAGTAAAAAAGATTCTCCAGATGTTTTTCATGCTGTAGACTGGCTTTTTATTCCGAATAAAAAAGCCAAAAAAAATGTAATTACTATATTTGATTTAACTGCCCGACTATTTCCAAACCTGCACGATGAACTCTCTATTTTAAAAGAAAAAGAAAAACAAAAAGAATTAAAATATTTTGATACATTTATTTGTATTTCGGAATCTACACGTAATGATCTCATCCATTATTATTCGATACCGAAAGACAGAACCCTCGTATCTTATCCCTGTGTCCATCCGATATATGAAACAGAAAGCTATCTGCCTGAAATCGAAATAAGAAAAAAATATGCAATTCCTGAAGATTCACCCTATTTTCTTTCTGTTTCCACTATTGAACCCAGAAAAAATTTGAAACGGGTTTTGGAAGCTTTTGCTCTTTTTACAGAAAAACATGCAAAAGAAAAAACTTATCTTGTGCTTGTCGGTGCCTGGGCCTGGAAAAATGAAATATTTAAGAAGTTCCTGGAATCCTATTCCTACAGGGATAGACTCATTTTTACCGGTTATGCCTCTCTTTCTGACTTACCTTCTCTTTACCATTACGCCACCTGCTTTTTGTATTTATCTCTGTACGAGGGTTTCGGTCTTCCGGTATTAGAAGCTATGCACTCTAAGACTCCCGTAATTGCTTCTAATATTTCTTCTATACCGGAAATTCTTTCAGGTGCAGGAATATTAGTTTCACCGGCAAATACGGAGGAAGTTTTCACGGCTATGGAAACGATTTTCCATAAAGAAGAATATAGAAAACAGCTAATACAACTGGGAAAAGAAAAAGCAAAAACTTTCAATTCCAAGAAGTCGAGTGAAGAAATCATAAGGGCTTATTGCGAATGAAAGAACTTCTTATAGTTTTATTAAATTGGAATTCGAATGATAAAACTCTTCATTGTATACAATCCTTGCTTCAGAGCTCTTATTCTGAATTTGATATAATTGTAGTAGATAATGCGTCAAAAGATGGATCCCGAGAGCAAATTGAATTAGTATATCCAGATATTCAAATAATTAAGAATACCTATAATGCAGGATTCTGTCATGCAAACAACCAGGCCCTCCAATATGGATTAATAAGAGAATATAAGTATTTCCTTTTATTAAATAATGATTTACTTGTAGATAAAGACTTATTGCATAATCTTATCTTACAGGCAAAACAAAAAGCAAAAGCGGGGATTATAGGGGGCAAAATTCATTTTTTAGAGAATAGGAATATTCTGAATTCCACAGGGATAGAAATGAATTTTTATGGCTATGCCTGGGATAGAGATTTTGGTATTCCCGTTGAAAAATTATCTCGCAAAGAGGGCCCCTGTCTGGCTGTATCCGGTGCCTGTATGCTGATTAAAAGAGAAACTCTGGAAACAATAGGTTTTTTAGATGAAACCTTCTTTGCCTATTTTGAGGATCTGGAGTATTGCTGTCGTTTACAAAAAAAAACGGACTTTGAAGTCTGGTATATCGATTCAGCAATAGCGTATCACGAGTTTTCTGCTTCCACAAAAAAACTTCCTTTTCTTAAATACCGCTTACTCAATCGAAATTATTGGATAAATATGAGTAAAACATTTCCCATGCGTTTACTTTGTAAATATACCATTCCTATTATCTACACACGTCTTCGTTATGAAGCCTATCACAGGCTAAAAACAGGCTCATGGTTATACTTCTGTACTGAAATATTCTACTTACTAATGTTTCCATATTATTTTTTTCGATACTCCCTGAAAGAATCTTTTCAAAAAAATTCCTATTCTTATATTCGATATCTATACAGAGAAAGAACCTTTCACCGACACAAAGAGGTACAAAGTGAAACTTGCTAACTTAAATCCAGAAGAACTAATTAAAGGAATACGTAAAGAAGTTGAAAGACGAAAACTACAAAATCGAAGCCATATCTGGTTTCAGATGAGCAAAGAAAACTGGGAAAATCCCGGTATAGAAATAAAACAGGAATATGACATTTCAGAACTACTCTCTTTTGAAGACTATGAATTTATCTCCAACCTTTATCGTTCTATTTTACAAAGAGATGCTACTGAAGAAGAAATCCTTCCCCTTCTGGAAAAATTACGAAGCGGTAAAACACATAAAGTTCTTCTTATATACAAATTTACTCGGAGTGAAGAAGGAAGAAATAAGGGAGTTATCATCAGGCGTTTAAAGTTTTTTTTCCTGAGCCATATTGTATTTTTTATCCCTTATCTTCGTTTTCCTTTTCTTTTTATCATTTCCCTGTATCAGCTTCCCGGCTTAGTTCGTCGATTAGAACGAATTGAGTTTGAAGCCAGAAAAAGAGACAGCCTGCTGAGAGATTTTATTAATGAAGAGTTAAAAAAAACAGAAAATTTTTTGCACCAGGTTTATACACTTTGTTCTGAAAAAGAAAAGAAAAATTAATCCCAGCGATAAATCCTAAGTCCCAGAAGAAACGTGAATAAGCCATATAAAAATAGAAGAACTGTTGGAATGATAATTACAACAAGTCCGGCTCCTTCTACAAATACCATCCTCAAGGCATCCGTGAAAACAGTAAGAGGCAGGTATTGTATGACAGGGATTATCCAATCAGGGAAATTATGATAGCTAAAAAAGATACCCGAAAGAATCATCATGGGAAAACCTACCGCATTTATCAGGCCATTGGCAATCTGTGTATTGGCTGTACGGGAAGAAATCAAGACCCCGAAACCGGCAAAACAAAAATTCCCGGCCAAAAAAAGTAAGAAAAAACTTCCCCAGGATAGAGGCATTTGAACTTTAAAATAGAAACCGGCAAAAAGTAATAGAACCACATTTTCTGCAAAGGTAATAGTGAGTCGATTCAAAAAGTGAGAAAGCAAAAAGTCTGATTTACGAACAGGGCTGGCTATAATTCTTCTTAGAAGTTTTTTCATTCGAAACTCAATAAGGTTCCAACCTATTCCCCAGAGGCAGGAATTCATGATTCCCATAGTAATAAGCCCCGGAATAAAAAAATCGATATACCTTTCTCCCTTTGAAGTTAAAGGGATGATATTTGCTTCACCGGATCGATTCTGTAGTTTTAAATAGGCAAGATAACTTTCTGAGTTTCCGGGATCAAAGTAATAACGATACGTATTAGTTGGTTCAGATTTTACATAGAGTAAAATCTTTCCTCTTTTCAATGAAAGTTTAGCTTCTTCTTCTGTCATAGATAGAATTTCAAAGTTTTTATTCTTCTGTAAAATTTTTAATTCACCGAGTTTGTCTTCAGTTCCTATATAGGCAATTTTTCCTAACAAATTTTTTTTGGTATCAAAAGCCGTTCCGAGAATAAAGGCCATCATGATAGGAAAACCAAAAGCCCAGAAGAGAATACCGGGTTCTCGAAAAAAGACTTTAAGCTGGGAAATGTAGAGTTGTAAAAGAGGCCTATTCATCCAGATTTCTCCCGGTCATGGCAAGAAAAAGATCATCCAAATTCATCTTCCTGCATTCAAGATTTTTAATTTTAATGCCGGATAGTTCCAGCTCTTTTAGTAAAAAAGGTAATGTTTGCATAATTTCTTTAACATGAAGGGTGTAACTATTTTTACGTGAATCAATCTGTAAAGATTCGAATCCGGGTAAGGAATAAAGTTTTTCTTCGGGAAGAAAGGATTGTGGAATAAAACGAATCAATTCATGCATTCCATGATTTTCTAATAACTCTTGCATACTTCCCCTGGCCAGGAATTTTCCCTTATCCATAATTAAAATCCTATCGCAGAGAAATTCGGCTTCTTCCAGATAGTGTGTAGTCAAAATAAGTGTGGTTCCTGCTTTTTTCTGTTCCAGTATCAAGTTCCAAATATCTCTTCTGGCAGAAGGATCCAGACCTGTAGTAGGTTCATCTAAAAGAAGAATCTTCGGAGAATGTATCAGGGCTATGCAGAGAGCTAACTTCTGTTTTTGTCCCCCGGAGAGCTTTGATGTATAGGTATCTTTCTTAGTTTGAAGGCCGGTGAGTTCCAGTAAAGGCTCTGCTTCGGAAATAGCAAGACCGTAGAAACTACAAAAAAGTTTGAGTGTTTCGTAAACACTCAGGCGGTCAATAAACCTGGTTTCCTGTAAAGAAAAGCCGATGAGCTTGCGAAGCTCTTTTTCATCCTTTCCCCAATTTTTATTGAAAATAATAATTTCACCGGAATCCGGCTTTTGTATTCCTTCAATCATTTCTACGAGGGTGGTTTTCCCGGCTCCATTCGGACCCAGTAGACCAATGTACTCTCCCTCGTAAATAGTTTCTGTCAGGTTATCGTTGGCTTTAAGATTTTTAAAAGAACGACAGACCTGTTTGAGTTCAATAGCTTTTTGGAGCATTATCGACGGGTATTTTGTCCACCGTGTACGTATTCTCCGGCCCGAATATCATGATTTCTGGTTTTACTATAACTGAACTTACCTGAGTAATTCCGAAACTCTTTGAAATAAGAAACCGGGTAAAGCATACCATTTGCAAAATCTTTTAATTTACCTTCCGGTAATCCGGGTTCGTCAATCACAAGTAAGATTTCCTCTCCCTCAAGGGAAATGCCTAAAACCTTATTATTGCCGTTGTAATTTTTGATTTTTTTTTCCATGAGTTCTCGCATAATCTTCTCCTGAGGTATAAAGGCTTGTTTAAAGGGATTCTACGTCAAACACTTTTCCATATTTTCCCGATGGCTTTGTAAAAGCAGACTCCGATTAAAAAAGAATAATAATATGGTCTATTCCAGTTTAAAGCTGGAACTATAAGAACCCCAATCTGAACTTTTTACACCGTTTCTTTCCTTACCGGAGTAACTATTTTGTCCGGGTAAAAGTGTAACTTTTAGACTGCCGCCTTTTTCTCTATCCAGCAAACCGGTATGAAGCCCGGCCTTGCAGATAGCAGAGTCAGTAGTATAAATATCCGTTCCCCATAAAAGCCCCCCTCCACAGTTTTGAGGGCAACTGGCTATAAAAGATTGTGAATCCAGAAGTTTCAGCGTTTTGGGAGAGTCCGTGCAGGAAACTGTAATCTCTTTTTGACACTTGAGTATAACTATCAGACTAAAAGTAATTAAGATGAAATGAATATACTTCATTATACCTCCGAAACATAGTATATTAGTTGAAAAACTAATGAAAAAGAAGATTTAAAAAAACAAAATACAAGAAAGGTATTATATACTATTAATGGATCATGCCCGATATAACATTGGTTAAAGAAAGCAGGGCACCCCCCAGTATAGCATAACCGAAACCGGGAACTTCGAGATAGTCCGGCATAAGCTTTTGAACCAGGAGTAGTACGAGAGCATTTATAAAAATCCCGGCGATTCCGAGTGTAAGGTAATAAAAGATAACTCCCAATCCGAGGCTTAGAATTGCTAATCCGTACCGAATCATTGCATTTAATACAAAGAAAACAAGGGCAACCACCAGGGAATTCTGAAACTCCCCTTTAATTTTCATATCTTTATGTAAGGCAGGAAAAACAAACATAATCACCAGGGCCAACAAGACAATATTAATAACAAATCCAATCACATACGACTCCTCAGGAAAAGTTTAAAAAAATGAGAAGATTTGTATAGAAATTTATTTTTACATCTTCTCATAAAATTAGTACTTGTGAAATTTTTTCGTCTCATAAATAGTACTGTAAGGGTTTTATTCTTACTCTACGAGAAAAAGTGTATGTCAGAAGGAAAGTTACTATTTTTTAAAGAAAATGAAAATTCATATGTAATGTTTATTCCTCCTGATATGGATGCTACTAAAACTTTTCGTAAAGAACTTAAATTTTCGCTCGAACAGAACCGTTTTTCGGATGATGACATCTCCAGTATAGTTTTAGCCTCCGATGAAGCCCTTACAAACTCTATTTCTGCCAACCTCGCCCAGGCCAGTAAGGAAATTATTATTTGTAGATGGAGGATTCAGGGACCAAAATTTGTATTATTCATTATGGATTATGGAAAAGGCTTTGTACCAACAGAAGCTGATAAGAAATCCTACAGGAAAATACATGACTTTTTGAAAGATATTCAATGCCATCAGGATGGTAAACCGGGGAAACTGCCTTTTAAGGGAATTCATAAAATCCATAGAAATATGGGTCAGGGAATTCGGATTATGCGAAAACTGATGGACACTGTAAAGGTCTTATATCACGCTAATGGAGAAATTACAGAAACCCTACCGGAAAAAAATGTCTACGGTTCTATTCTGGAGATTGCATTTACTGCGAATAAATTAAAACAATAATGGCTTTTATACATTCTATCGCTTCCTCAGTTCCTGCTCAGATCCTGAAACAGGAAGAGATTAAAAATTTTTCTTCGAGAGTTTTTGACCCGGGGAACCGCCTTTATCCCGGACTTATCAAGGTTTTCGACACAGCTCAAATTGAGAATAGACCTGTTTTAGAGAATTTGAACTGGTATGAAACAGGCCACAGTTTCAAAGAGAAAAATGAGCTTTTTTTAAGCCATGCCCTTTCCCTGGCACAACTTGCCGGAGAAAAGGCCCTACAAGAAGCAAGCCTGAAACCTGAAGAAATCGAAATACTGCTGGTAGTGACAAGCTCCGGTTTTGTAACTCCGAGCCTTGATGCAAGACTCATGGATCTTTTAGGTTTGAAAGAAGATTGTATTCGCCTGCCCATTACCGGTCTGGGCTGCGCGGGAGGAGCTTATGGCCTTTCCCGTGCGAGAGATTTTGCAAAAGCTTATCCCGGTAAAAAGATTCTTTTGATAGCTGTAGAAACCTGTACTCTTACTTTTCGACCGGGGGATAAACGAAAAGCTAATTATATTGCTCTTTCGCTTTTTTCCGATGGAGCAGCCGCAACTATAATTTCTTCAGAACCGAAAATCAATAGTATCGAACTCCAATCTTCCTATTCATATAAATGGAGAGATTCTTTAAATGTTATGGGTTGGGATGTTGAAGACGATGGGCTTCAGGTAATCTTTGACAAAAGCATCCCTTTCTTGATAATGGAAAACTATGGAGAGATTATGGATGCTTTTTTTAATAGGGAAAAGCTTTCCTTTTCCGATATACAACATTTCTTATTTCATCCCGGTGGTGCAAAAGTAATAGATGCGTTTTCGTCGGTTTTAAAAATAGAAAGAGAAAGATTTTATTACACGATAGAAATCCTGAGAAAATATGGGAATATGTCATCTCCAACTTTGCTTTTTGTTATCGAGGAATTTCTAAAAGATGGAAAGTTTTCTAAAGGGGAAGAGGGACTCATGACGGCAATGGGGCCCGGTTTTAGCTGTGAAGCACTGCTTTTTAAAACGAGTTAAATTTGATATTACATATTAATACATCTAAAACCTGGAGAGGTGGCGAACAACAACTCTTCTATCTGGCAGAAGGTCTGGAGAAATGGAAGATACCCCAGATTGTGGCCGGTAAAGTCGGTTCTGAACTGGAAAAAAGGGCACAGGGTGTTTTTCCTTTCTTTCCTCTTTCTATACGCGGAGAATACGACATTTTTGCTGCAAAGAAATTGGCGAGACTGGTAGAAGAAATGAGAGTTCGAGTTATACATACCCACACCGCTGCTGCACATTCCCTCGGTTTATTAGTGAAACGGCGTTGCCCTTCGGTAAAGCTTGTAGTTTCACGAAGGGTAGACTTTCATATCAAGCAAAACTATTTAAGTAAACGCAAATATTATAGCGAAAAGAATGATTTGTTTCTTTGTGTATCAGATAAGGTAAAAGAAATTTTATATGAAGATGGCATCCCGGCAGAGAAATTACTTACGGTAAGAAGTGGTGTTGACTTAAATCGTTTTGTATCTCTGCCTGATAGTAAATATCTGAGAGAAGAATTCAGGATAAAGGATAATACAGTTCTCATTGGTAATGTAGCAGCACTTGTAGACCATAAAGACCAGGCAACGCTTCTAAGGGCAGTGGCTAAAATCAAAACCGAAGTCCCCTTTCTCTTTTTTATAGTCGGTGCCGGTGAATTAGAAAAAGCTTTAAAACAGACTGCGAAAGAACTCGGAATTGAAGACAGGGTTCTGTTTACCGGATACAGAGAAGATGTATTAGCTTTTTTTGCTTTATTTGATGTATTTACTCTGACTTCCAAGGAAGAAGGACTCGGAACTTCTGTCTTAGATGCAATGGCTTCCCACTTACCCGTGATTGCTACTCGCGGAGGTGGGATTTCAGAAATGCTTATCCACGATAAAGGTGGCTTCTTATCTAATGTGGGAGATGACGAGACCCTTGCAGAGCAATACAGGGCTTTAATTGAAAATCAGGAACTCAGAGAAAGATTTGGAAAATTCAATCGCAACTTCGTTAAGGAGTTTTCGGTTGAAGAGACAATTAAAAAAACTAAAAATATCTATGATATCTTATTGAACCATGAATAAATTAATAGTGATTGATGGACACGCTTTCGCATTTCGTGCCTACTATGCTTTTCAAACAGCGGGATTACGAAATTCTCTTACCGGTGAGCCAAGTGGAGCTGTATTTGGCTTCTTTAGAATGTTATTTAAAGTTTTGAATGATTTCGAGTTTACACACCTTGCACTCACTTTTGATCCGGGAACTCCTCTCGAAAGAAATAAAATTTACAGCGAATACAAAGCAAATCGAAAGCCTATGCCGGAAGACTTAAAACCACAGATTGCAAAAATACTGAGTATGTCTAAAAATTTAGGCTTCCCGGTTCTAAGTATTCCCGGTCACGAAGCAGATGATATTATCGGAACTATAGCTAAAAACTTTTCTGATTCGAAAACAAAAGTTTATATTTTTTCCGGTGATAAGGATATGTATCAACTTTTAGAAAATGAGAATATTCTTATGCTTCGAGGAAAAAAAGGAGTAACCGAGTTTGATCTGATTGATAAAGATCGAGTCAAGGAGCTCATTGGCGTTCCCTACAACCAGGTTACAAATTATATGGGGATAGTGGGAGATAGTTCTGACAATATCCCGGGGGTAAAAGGACTCGGAGAAAAAGGGGCGGTCTCGCTATTTTCTGAGTTTAAAGACCTCGAAGATATTTATGCCAATCTGGATAAAATAAAAAGTAAAGCAACAAAAGAGAAACTGATTACGTATAAAGACAATGCCTTTATGTCGAGAGAACTCGCAACAATCCGTACCGATCTGGATTTAGAATTAAAACTGGAGGATTTAAAACTCAGCGATTATCTCTCCGAAAGAAATGTCCTCTATTTTAAGCAGGAAGGATTCAATGCCCTGCATCGGGACCTGGCAAAGCAGGCGGGTGTCAAAGCTTCCCCGGAAGCTCCAAGTGCTTTAGATATTCAAAATATAGAAACTTCCAAAGCGAACTATACCCGAATTAAAACCCTGAAAGATCTGGAAACCCTGGTTCAAAAACTTTCTAAATCAAAAAAACTTTGCGTAGATACAGAAACAACTTCGGTAGATGCCATGCAGGCAGATTTACTCGGAATTGCCTTGTCTGATGCAGAAGGTAGAGCCTGGTATCTTGCTTTCGAATACGGAGAAACAAATCTTTTTACAGAAAAGTTATTACCCTTAAAAGAAAGCATAAAACTGATAAAGCCTCTATTAGAAGATGAAAAGATACCCAAAATCGGTCAGAATATTAAATATGATATTATGGTTTTAAGAAATCACGGAATAGAGCTTCAAAACATTGCATTTGATACAATGCTGGCTTCTTATAGCATTCAACCGGAAGGCAGGAGGCATAATATGGATGACCTTGCTCTTTCGCACTTAAATTATAAAACTATAAGCTATTCTGATTTGACCGGTACCGGAAAAAATAAGAGAAACCTTTATGAGATTGACCCGGAAGAAGTAAGCCGATATTCCTGTGAAGATGCAGACATTACATATCGCTTATACAAGGTATTAGAGCCACAGCTTAAAGAACATTCGGTTACTAAAATCTTTTCTGAGATCGAGATGCCTCTAATTCCTGTACTGGTTGACATGGAGTCGAAGGGAGTAAAAATTGATGCAGAATATTTTAAAAAACTCTCCGGAAACTTTCAAAAAGAAATTATAAAACTCGAAAAAGAAATCCAACAACTTGCCGGTAAAGAGTTCAATATTGCGTCGACCAGAGAACTGCAACAGGTTCTTTTTGAGGACTTAAACCTTCCGAAACAAAAAAAAACCTCCACCGGTTATTCTACCGATCATAGTGTAATGGAAGCTCTTCTCGGAATGCACCCGATTGTTGAGCATATTTTAAACTATCGTAAATATACAAAATTAAAGTCTACTTATGTAGATTCTCTTCCTGAGTTAATAAACCCTAAGACAGGAAGAATACATACCAGTTTTAACCAGACAATTGCTGCAACCGGTAGATTATCTTCCACAGATCCCAACCTGCAAAACATTCCAATTAAGGATAAAGAAGGCAAGATGATTCGTTCGGGCTTTATTCCGGAAGAAGGAAATTATCTTTTAAGCCTTGATTATTCCCAAATTGAACTTCGTATTATGGCTCATTTTGCAGAAGATAAAAATATGATAGAAGCCTATGAGAAAGGTCTTGATATTCACAGTCGAACTGCTTCGGCACTTTTTTCTGTCCCGGAGGACAAAGTCGATTCAGACATGAGAAGTAAAGCAAAAGCGGTAAACTTTTCCGTGATATACGGAGTGACTCCTTTTGGCCTGAGTAGAAACATAGGTATTTCGACAAAAGAGGCTAAAGAATTTATTGATAAGTATTTTTCAGCCTACCCCGGAGTCAAAGCCTATATGGATAAAGTCTGTAAAGAGGCAGAAACCAGGGGCTATGTTGAAACCTTATCGGGGAGAAGGCGCTACGTACCTGATCTTCGTTCCAGTAATAAGCAGATACAGGAAGCGGCCAAGCGTGTAGCTATTAATAGCCCGATCCAGGGTACTTCAGCAGATATGATAAAACTTGCCATGATAGCCATACATAAAGAAATGAAGCAGAAAAAATATAAATCTAATCTAATATTACAAGTTCATGATGAACTTGTATTTGAAGCAAATGAAAAAGAGAAAGAAAAAATCTATGCTCTTGCGAAAAAAACGATGGAGAATATTTTCTCATTAAAAGTTCCGATTCTTGTAGAAGGAAAATCCGGCAGAAATTGGGATGAAGCACACTGAGGTATTTATGCAACTGGTTAATAAAATTTTACGTCTTTACAGGGATAATAACCTGCACGCAGGAGATGTATTACCCAAAGATAAGCTGAGTGGCCTGATACAGGCTTTGCCTCTTGAAGAAAAAGCACAGCTACGAGATAGTTGGCATGTTCTTATTGGAAATGGAATTTTACAGGATGGAGACCCGAGAGGACCAATTTTAACTGTGAAAGGAGAGCAGCTTGTTTATAATGAAGAATAAGTTTATTCTAATATTCTGGATCTTTATTATGTCTTTTTGCTCGAATCCTATAGAAAAAAAGATGCAGGAGTTGAAGAAATGTGAAATTACACTACAGGATATTCGCGTAGTGAATTACAAAATTCTTTTAATTCCGCCGGTTCCAAAGATCAAATTCAAAGCCGATGTAGAAGTTTATAATACAAACGAAATTCCGGTTACTATCGAAAGGTTTCAATTCCAGATTTTAAAAAAAAGCAAGAAGAAGGATGAAATTATGCTGGCAAATGTAGTTTCTGCTGAAGAAACCCTGATTCCTGCTCTGGAAAGAAAGCTAATTACTCTGGATCTGGAAACAGCCCTGGAGGAAAATAAAAAGTCCGATATTGTTTTTTTTATCAAGGAGTTTTTAAAATCCTGGCTTGTTGATAGAGAAATTGAGCTTATCTTCGATGGCTCTGTAGAGTTTAATACCATCCTCGGCAAAATGAACATTCCGATTCGTGAAACAAAAGTTATTTCGGTAAGAACAAAAAAAGAATAAAAAGCGAACGTTCGCTCGTTTTTTTATTGACAGTTTTCTATTATAAGATAGAATAAGTCCTATTATGGATTTTGCAATTTCAAACAAAATGAAAACTGTTCTGGATATGATTCACACCTTTCTTGAAAAAGAAGTTTACCCACTTGAGCCTTCTTTTTTTAGAAAGGAGTTTAAAGAACTTTTACCCGAATTACAGGCTCTCAGAAACAAAGTAAAACAAATGGGACTCTGGGGGCCAAATTATCCTGAAGAGCTCGGAGGCATGGGTCTGAATCTTGTCGAACACGGACTGGTTTCGGAAGCACTCGGACGCTCTCCATTAGGCCACTATCTATTTGGCTGTCAGGCTCCCGATGCAGGAAATATCGAAATTCTTCACATGTTCGGTACAGAAGAGCAAAAGGAAAAATACCTGAAACCTCTAATAAAAGGGGACATCCGAAGTTGCTTTGCTATGACCGAAGTAAATACGGCGGGTTCCAATCCTTTACTTATGGAAGCTACTGCTGTTAAGGATGGAGATGAGTATGTCCTGAATGGCCACAAATGGTATACAACTGGTGCGGATGGAGCTTCCTTTGCTATTGCCATGATGGTAACGAATCCGAATGCGAACCCTGCCTTGAAAACCAGTATGTTTATCGTTCCCTGCGATAATCCCGGCTTTAATTTAATACGAAACATTTCGATTATGGGTGAAACCGGATCCGATTACAACAGCCATGGAGAAGTCATGTTTCAGTCCTGTCGCATACCTAAAGAAAATCTTTTAGGCAAAGAAGGACACGGTTTTCGTCTGGCTCAAGAAAGACTGGGTCCCGGAAGAATTCATCACTGTATGCGCTGGTTAGGGATTTGTAACCGTTCTTTTGATCTTATGTGTGAAAGAGCCAATGAAAGAATCATTACAGTAGATGGAAAAACTCTGGCCGATAAAGAAGCCGTTCAATACTGGGTGGCAGAATCAAAAGCTGAAATTCAAGCAGCAAGACTTATGACCCTAAAAGCCGCCTGGACAATTGATAACGAAGGAATGAATAAGGCCAGAGAAGAAGTAGCAATGATTAAATTTACTGTGGCAAATACTATGCAAAGAGTAATCGATAGAGCTCTCCAGGTTCACGGTGGACTCGGTATGTCAGATGATACAATCTTAGCTTATTTTTATCGGCATGAAAGAGCAGCCAGGATATATGACGGAGCAGATGAAGTGCATAAATCTTCTCTGGGTTCTCGAATCTTGAAAGAATATAAGAACAAACTGAATAAGAAAAAGTGAATATATCTGAGATAAACTATCAGCAGTTTTTGGATGAATACCCTATTTCTATAGAGGAACTTTGCAGGAATATTTATCTAAATAATGCCGATTCCATTAAAATCAAGAAGGAAGGATTGGCTGTAAAAAACCTTCAACTTATCCTGGAAACGGTTTTTCAGATAAGCCTTAAGAAAGGTTTCCATGCTATGAGTCTACGGGACTTGAGTAAGGAATCGGGTTTAAGTATGGGAGCTTTATATAATTATTTTTCAAGCAAGGAAGAGCTTTTAAAGATGATATTTGCAGAAGGTCAGAGTCTCATACGAGATGTGTTTAAGGAAAATCTGGACTTGCAATTTTCTTGCAGGATCAAATTGAAAAGGGCGATTTGCTACCACCTGTATCTAAGTGAAGCTTTGCAGAAAGTTTTTTATTTTTTGTTTATGGAAGCAAAAAATCTCGAACCGGATGTAAAAAAGAAAACTCTATCCCTCGAACAATCAACTGAAAAGGTATTTGAAGACATTTTAAAACAGGGGATTACAGCAGGAGAGTTTAAAATGAAAGAGCTGAGTTTACACGTAATGGCGATCAAAGCCCTTCTTCAAGACTGGTATTTAAAACGATACAGGTTTTCTCAAAAAAAAATCAATATAGAAACCTATGCCTCTTTTGTAACAGAGTATGTATTTTCTAATTTAGGAAGATGAAATGGACTTACAGGATAAATTAAAACAATACTTAGAAAAAAGACTAAATACTCAGGTTGAAATTCAGGATTTCATTTCCCTGAGCGGAGGTGGTGGAGCCTGCCAGGATAATTATAGTCTTCGTTTGGAGGTTTCATCAGGTGAATGGGAAGGAACGCATGAGCTGGTTATGAGAACGGATAAGGGAGCTTCTCTGTATGCAAGTATTTCCAAGAAAGATGAATTTCGAGTAACTTCTATAGCACATGAAAGAGGAGTGAAAACACCCAGACCCTACTGGCTCGAAGAAGATGGATCTTATACAGGCAATCCCTTTTTTGTTATGCAAAGGATAAACGGAAAGGCCAATGGACGTTATCTGGTAAAAGATAGGACTATTGAGAAAGCGAGAAAAAACCTTCCCCATGAACTAGCTGAAAACCTTGCAAAGATACACTCCATACAACCTACAGATTGTAAAGAAGAGGATTTACATAAAGTCCTTGGTGCCGGTAGAAAGTTGGACAAGGATTACGCGGCAGATGAAATTAAAACTCTAAGAGAAGAAGTTGCAAAGCTTAAAGAACCCCACCCGGCTATAGAGCTAATACTCAATTGGGCAGAAAAGAACAAACCCGAAGTAAACGAAATTGTTCTTGTGCATGGTGATTTTCGAACCGGGAATTTCATGGTTTCCGAGAACGGCCTCGAAGGAATTTTAGACTGGGAATTTGCTCACTGGGGTGAACCTTATGAAGACATAGCCTGGCTCTGTATGCGTGACTGGAGATTTGGTCGTCTTAATAAGGAAGCAGGAGGCATTTGTACAAGAAAAGAGTTTTATGATCTTTATTCTAAATATGCAAAAGAACCGGTAGATGCCAATCGGGTACTTTTTTGGGAAGTAATAGGAAACTTACGCTGGGCCATTGGTTCTGTAGGACAGGCAGAAAGGCATCTCTCAGGAAAAGACAGGGGAATTGAGCTTGCTGCCATTGGAAGGCGTAGCTGTGAAATGGAATTTGAAGCAATGAGGTTGATTGAAAATGCAGGATAGACCGGACGCAATAAATTTGTTGGAAACGATTCAGGCTCTTCTTCTAAAAGAAGTTATGCCGGAAGTTCAGGGCAATGAATTTCTCTCGTATAAAACCCTCGTAAGTTGGAATATGCTGGGTGTAGTAAGCAGAGAATTAAAATATGGAGAAAAGTATCTAAATGAAGAGTTGAAAAGATTGAGCGGGTATTTGAACCAGGATCTCCCTTCTTTAGAATCTACATATATAGAAAAAATGAAATATGCCGAAGATTTAAATCGAAAACTTTCAGAGAAAATACGGATAGAAAAGTTAGATAATACAGATAAGATTTCCTGGGAGATGGTTAAGCAAACATTGAAAGAAAAGCTGGAGATTTCTAATCCGCGTTTTTCTACGGGAAATGAGATAAAAGAATAAGATTCATTTTTCACTCAGCTGCTTATTAGAAGCAGCTGGTTCTGTTTTATTGACAGAGGGAGTTTTATTATCTGTTTTTTCCGCCGGAAGTTCCGCTTTTTTTTCAGGTGGCTTTTGAGGTTTTACTTCAACTTTCTTTTCCTCTTTTTTTTCCGGAATCGGGCTTTGCTTTTCTTCTTTTTTTACGTCTTCGGTTTTATTTTCAAGTTTTACTTCTTTTGTCTCATTAGACTTTGTGACTTGCTCATTTTTTTTAACTTCCGGCTCTATACCTTTACGACCGATAAAGTCCTGGTATTTTTTTTGTGAGAGATACTCACCAAATTCTTTATCAGACAGAGCTTCCTTCCAGTAGCTTTCTTTTTTATCAGCAGCTTTTTTTAAAAATTCTTTTAATTTGTCAAAGTTTTTAAGTGCCGCATAAGATTTAGCTATATAATAAAGAGCTTCTGAGTTATCACTTAGTTTTTCTAAATCCAAAATTGCTCTTGTATAATTTTTCAAATGGAAGTGAACCCTGCCTTTTAAAAATAAATATTCAAGTGAATTTTTATACATTTCTTCAATTGTATATAAGTATTTAGAAGAAGATTCATAATCAGATTTGTAAAAATAGAAATTCGACAAATAGAATAGACTTTCATGGTATTCAGTTGGTATGGAAGTTACAGGGTTATAGCTCTTCAGAACCTTTTCTTCAAAAAGCAAAAGGTTTTTGTATCCTTCCACTTCTTTTTTCATATGAAGCTGGGATAATCCTCTGTACATCAAGGCTGAAGTTTCATCCGGAGTTTCTTTTAGAATTAAATCTGTTGATTTCAATGCGTTTTCATAGCGGGCAGCTGTATAATCAATTTTACAGATAGCAATACGTGCTCCGGAGTGTTCTTTAAACTGCAAGGCTTGTTCAAAATGAGCTCTGGCCATCCCATTATCTTTTAACTCAAAGTAAGTCTTCCCCATATTCAAATGTAAGGAAAAAAGAAGCCTAACATCACTTTCATCGGTTAAACGAAGACTTTTACGAAATTTATCGATAGCTTCTTCGTGTTTACCGAGACGCAACTTAACTACACCATGCTTATATAAATACATTTTATCGGAAGGGTGTTTTTCATTTAGAAAAGAAAGATACTTATCAGCAAGAGTATATTCTTTTTGAACAAAATGGATAAGAGAGATTGACCAGAGAGCACTCTCATCTTCCGGTTTTTGACTTAGTAATTTATTATAATATTCTAAATCTTTAACTTTTACAGATTTCTTTTCTGCTATATGATTCTTTTTTTTATTTACAACTTTCTTAACAGGTTTTTCTTTTTTAATTACTTTTGGTCTCTCTGAAACTTTTTTCTTATTCGTATTAATAACTACCGTTTCTTCCTTCTTTTTTGTTTTGTTTTTTTCTGTTTTTACCGCTAACGAAGTATTTTTATGGCTTGTTTCCTTGCTATGTTCTTTTGTTATCTTCTTATCATCTTTTTTTGTCTCTTCCTTTTTGGTATCTTTATTATATACTAATACCGGAGTATCTTTTCCTCTTTGTGCATAAGCTTTACTTCGTATTTTAATAATATTTTTATTATTCGGACTCATAGTCAGATAACGATTTGAATAATGAATAACATGGTTCCAGGCTCTCAGGTATTTATAAAAGAGAATAATTTTTAAATAACAGGTCAATTTCTTCTTAGCAGGAAGCTTTAAATCAACAGCCCTTTGAAACATTTGAATAGATTGAGGATAGTTTTTTTGTGATTCATATATATATCCCATATACATATAAGGTTCACCCGAAGAAGGATTCGCACTTGAATAACTTTTAAATAATTTAATAGCTTTAGCAAAATTTCGTTTGGAATAAGCAATTTTCGCTTCTTTTATTGTATTAGCTCGGAGTCGATCCTGAAATATAAAGAAAAGCGTTAGAATAAATAGACCTACTATAAATAAATTTGATTTTTTAAGCAATGTGGTTCTCCATCCAATCCAAGAATTCTCTTGATCCAAGAGTCTGTATGTTTTTAACCTATTTTTATAATGTCGAATTTCTTGAAAATCATAATCTTGTTTTTTTTTACAGCCTGCGTAAGTCTTGAACAAAAAGAAAATGCAAAGGTGTTGTTATCGGGGGATAACTATATCATCTACTCCTATCCTGCCAGTTTTCCTCTGTTTAAATCAAAGCTTCAAACTTTTAATGAGAGACAAAGACAGATATTAACTGACTTTATAAAAAATCTTTATAGAACCCAGCAGAAGATGATAGGTGATAATAGAGAGAAGCTTTTTAATTTAACTGAATTATCTTTAATATCGAATGCCTTAAATACAGAAGAAGACAACTTATATTTTTATCATTTTATTTTTCTTCGAGAAGATAAGTTAAATCCATATAAACGTTTTTTTAGAACATCAGTATGGATATTTTATTCTGAGAATAAATGGAATCTTGTATTGGAAGATATATATAAGAACTATATATATGACGATTTATTCAAATTTAAAGATTGGGCCTTACCCGAAGAAAAGAAAATTTATTGTTCAGGAGAAGAACTTATATTCTATGAGGATAAGTGGAAAGACAGTTTTCATTATTCCCAAAATACATCCTGTGAATTAAGAGAAAGTTTTTCTTCTTTATTCAAAGAACAGAAAAAACTTGAAATAAATTATTCCTGGCTTATCCTGTTTCAGGCTCCCCTCGATAAACCGGCAGAAGAAAAGAAAACCGGAACAAACAGCAGTCAAAAACTGAAAGAATTAAAAGAATTACTGGATAAGAAATTAATCACAAAAGAAGAGTATGAAGAATATAAAAGAAAGATTTTGGATTCTTTACTTCAATAAAAATCAGGACTAATATATGTCTCATTAAGTTAAAAAAAAAATAATTAATTTAGTAAATTTTTTTCATTTTTTCTTGTCTTATTATTGATTCTATAATCTACTTAATAGTACAAAGGGACATTCATGAATGTGGATAATATAGATTTTCCAAATCGACAGGACTTAAAAGAACTGGCAATGGAATCCGTACTTACCGAAGAGCAGGCTGAGCTTTTAATTAATAATAAAATCAAGGATGCCTGGCTTCTCAAATTAAAAATCCAGATAGAAAATAAAACCGGCGTAATTGTCGTACTGCTATCAGATTATAAAAAAGAAATACTGGATATTTTCTCGGTTTTTAGTAGTTCTCCTATTCTGAATAAATTAAATACCTATGAAAAATTTCATAACATCCTGAAGAGCATGCTTGATGCGAGTAAATCAGACTTTGACCGGGGGATTTCTGAAACTATTGGTAGAATCATTTACAGAAGTTTTATCAGCTCTGAAATCGAAAGATTGATTCCTTTCTGGAAAAAAGAAAAGAATGCGGATTCCTTTATTGTACTTTTAGATAATGCCTTTCATAAAGAATTGCGGACACCCAATTACAGCATTAAAGCTGATGTAGAAATGGTTTCCAGTTTAAAATTTAGAACGGAAAACATTTTAAATAAGGAGATCCAACCCGTCCGAAGCCCTTTTGAAAAGAAAGTAGAAATTAGGGCCAAGGTTCTAACTGAACCCAGGGTAGCTCTGAGTTCAGCTTCAGTCAATACCCTTTCTGAGTCAACTCCTCCATCCGATATCCCTGCACCTAAATCCGGGACCGAATTAAAAATGGAAGAGATTGAATCGGGCTTTTCCAGCGTAGTTCGTTGCAAGACGGTTTTATCACCTGTTTCCGGAATTGAATTTTCCCGTTTAAGGGAAGGACAGGAAATTCTTATTACCCTGCCCTATAAAACCGATCAGGAAAAAATCTGGGCCAATCGACTGGGGGCTGTAGGAGAAGATGGAATCGTCCATCCACTTATTGTGAAATTTTACCGATATATAGAGATGAGCAAGGGAGAATACTATATCTATGCGAAAGGTCCGGAAAACGTACTCCTAAAAGCTTTTGAGGAGAGAAAAGTAAGAATCGCGGTTCCCAAGGACAAAAAAACAGCTCTTTTTGAGGATGTATCTGATAAACTACAGTTGAACTGGATATTTTTTGTAAGTATTGCCGGCTTACTTCTGACAATAGGAATGATTATTTTATACCTGAGTAAATATAGTTGATATGAAAAAAGGAATATACTGTACCCTGATAGGTCTTCTTATTATTTCCTGTGGAGATAAGGAAGAAATAGAATTAGAAAAAATTATGCGCGAAAAAGACCATTTTGCTGTATCTACTTATTGTGGAGAACATAAGGTCAAGCGCTATGAAAAGGAATGTAAGGAGGCTGCTCTAAAAGCAGAAAAGGAAATTGAAGAAGTCATTTCCCTGAAAGCTGATCTTCCCTATTCCCGCTTAATTATTGAATCAGAAAAAAAAGAGAAAATTGAAAAATTACTTCAAAAAAATGTTCATCTCGACATTAAATATGGAAGTATCTGGAGAGAATTGATACAATAATTAGCCACATAAATTCTGTTATTTCTTCAGAAAGCAAAATTTCTATAGACAAAAATTAGAAATCTTAGAAAATTTTCCTATGAAAGCAATTTTAAAGCTGGAGCAACTCTTAAAAGACGCCGGCCTAAAAGTTACAAGAAATCGTGTGGCTGTATTAAAATTGCTGTCGGTTGCAGAAAAGCCGGTAAATCACTCGGATATTATGCAAAACCTTCCAAGCGAAAAAAACTGGGATAGGGTAACAATTTATCGAACCTTATCTGAATTTGAAGACAAAAGTATTGTAAAATCTTTACATTCTAATAACCGTGTTAAATATTACGAACTACAGGATTCTGGCGTGAAGAGCCATGGACACATTGTTTGTGACTCCTGCGGTAAAATCGATTGCCTTGAAGGAGAGCTGTTTCCAAAAATCAGTTCAGAAATTAAAGGTTATAAGGTTCATAATGTCGAAGTCTTAATAAGGGGACTGTGTAAGCATTGTCAGTAAAAAAAGAAAGAGTTATTAAAATCAACCGTTGGACTGAAGGAATAAAGAATTCCAACGAAAAAAGAGTTCTAAATCATCTGAAAGGTCTTCTTATAGAAAGTCATTATAGATCCATATCCTGGAATAAGGAGAGGTTTCAAAAATTCTTTTCAGATGTTCTCAATAACCTGCCAACAAGGTATAAGCAAAAAAACTCTATTGAGATATCCGGGCGCCTTAGTAATGAAGTAATCATTGATGCTATTCGAGAAAGTTTAAAAGACATTCTGATTTCAGAAGGCCTTCCCCTGCCTCCGGAATCTTCAGAAAAAAAACAGCAGGATGAAATAAAAATCGAAGAGTCTCGGCCTGAAGAAGTCGAAGTGCTTACTTCTACAGAAACAGAAAGTTTTTCCGAATTACATACTGAATCCGAGGAAACTAATACAAGTCCTGTCTTACCTCCTGAATCGGAAGATACCGAAACTGATCCTGTCTTACCTTCTGAACCGGAAGATAGCGAAACTACTCCTGTATCACCATCTGAATCACAAGAAGTAATAGAGGAAGCAAAACCTGCAGAGAATAAAGAAATCGAAGAGGGTTATGATTGAGTCTATTCGTGACGCAATAATTCTAATTCCTCCCAAAAACCTCGAAGATTTGCAATTTATTTCCCGGACTCTAAATGAAGCTGGCTACAAATGCTATCTTGTAGGAGGTTCTGTAAGGGATCTGGCTATAGGAAAAGTTCCGTACGAATACGATCTTACCACTTCAGCCAAACCGGAAGACGTAAAAAAGATATTTCGAAAAGTAGTTGATACCGGAATTAAACACGGAACAGTTACCGTAATTGTAAATGGTGAGGGTTATGAAGTTACAACCTTTCGTCTCGATATAGGATACTCAGATGGAAGAAGACCAGATGCAATTATCTATGGTGAAACCCTGAGTGATGATTTAAAACGCCGTGACTTCACCATGAATGCTCTTGCACTAGATTTACTCACAGAAGAATTTGTTGATGAACATAACGGCTTAGAAGACATTCAGAATAAAATCATTCGAACTATCGGAATACCGGAAGAACGATTCACCGAAGATGGGCTTAGACCCATTCGAGCCCTACGCTTCATTTCTACTCTGGGCTTTTCTATTGAAGAGGCGACTTACCGGGCAATTTATAAAACTCGTTCTATAACAGCAAAGATTTCGGTAGAACGTTTTCATGATGAATTAAATAAAATTTTAAAAGTCGAGAAAAGCTCTCTAAGTATTCGCGAATTAATAAAAAATGAAATATTTCCTCTTTTTACCGGAGTCGCACTAAATATTCAAGCAGATGAGAGATTATTTGATTTGCTTGATTCAGCAAATACTGAAATTCCCGGAATCAAACTCTCAATACTCCTTCATATTATTCTTGGAGAAAATGCCTTTGACTTAAGTATTTCAGAAAGCCTGTTGAAAGATCTCAGATATTCAAAGAAGAACCTGAAAGACTGTATCTTTTTTCTGGATAGGTGGAGAAACTTAAAAGAATTACACACTGAAGAAGACACAAGAAGGTTTTTGAATCACTTTATATCTTATACAGGAAAAGAGAAACATATTGAGTATGTAACCAGCTTTCAGCTTACTTTCTATGGAAAAAATAGCCGGGAGGAATCTCTTATAAAGGAAGTTATAGCTCAAAACCCTCCTTTATCTGTTAAGGATTTACAAATAAATGGGAATGAAGTCGTTCAACTCCTACCCCTTCTTGAAAAAAGAAAAATTGGGGATACTTTAAATAGTTGTATGGACTATGTACTTAAAAATCCGGAAAAGAATACGAAAGAGAGCTTAAGAGATTTTTTATTGCAAAATTATTTATATATATAGATATTTTTAAAAATAGCCCCTACATGGAGATAAAATGAAGTTCCAAATTTATCTGTTTCTTTTCCTGTTATTTCTTATAAACGCCTGTGCAAGTACCGGTTTAAAAAAATCAAATATTTTGTTTTTTGATGCAGTCCGTGCTGGCGAGAAAGAAAAAGTAAAAAAATTTCTAACCGACGGAGTTTCAATAGAAGAAAAGTTACTCTTAGAAGATCGCTTCTCTAAAATAAAAATTCCTTATACAGCCCTGGCTTTTGCTGCGGAAGCAGGAAATGTGCAGATGTTAGAGTTTTTATTAGAAAACAAGGCCCAGGTAACTCCCCTGTCCTTAGAACTTGCTCTAAGGAATAATCACTTTACTGCTGTAAGGTATTTACTTACACATGGTGGAGATCCGGATAAGCTTTTATATTATTCCGTATTGCTCGAAAAAAAGCAGTTCACCTATGAGTTAATAGAAAAGTTTAATGCAAATGTTCATGTGAATGATAAGGATAGATTTCATGATCCGATTCTTGTAACGGCTGCTTTTCGTAACGATGATAAGCTCGTGTCCATAGCCTTAGATAAAGGGGCTGATCCGAATATTAAACGTAAATCTCATGAATCTGCCCTTCATTATGCGGTTAAAAATAAAAATTATAAAATGGTTCAGGAACTGATAAAAAAAGGTTCAAAAGCTGATTTTACAGAAATGATGCCCGCATCTCCTTTGCATTTTGCCAGTATGAATTGCGATGAAAAAATTAGCAAAGCCTTACTGAATGCAGGTGCCAGTATGAACTCAGAACACATGGATTATGAACTTCCCATAGATGATAAAACTCCCCTTCAAATAGCTCAAAAAAAATGTGATACCAAATTTATTAGTTTTCTAAAAAAGCAATCAAAGTAAGAAAGCTTTTCTTCCAATTCAGCCGGACACTGTGCTTCGGCGCGCTTTGCTTGCTCAGCAACCGCATCCGGCCGGGAAAAAACGGGGAAATTCTATCTCATTTATATATTTCTTTTGCCTTTTTTACAAGTCCTAAAAACTCTTCTCTATACCCATATCTATCCTGACCTTTTGCTGCTTTAGCAAGATTGTAAACTTTATCAAAATTCATATCACCGATATATTTTGATTCCCTGAGTAGAAGAGAAAAACTTGCGACTGCAGTTGCAAAACGCATATTTTGTGAACTGTTTTCAAGACTTCTTTCTTCATATTTTACCGGGTATATTAAGAGTTCACTCTTCTTCGCATCAGGCTTTTTATACCGCAGTTTAACAGTCACTGCTTCTGATTGGTTGTTTCCCGGATTTGCTTTTTTCTGGTATTTTAAAGGAATTTTATCAGGAATCTTTGTATTGCTATTTACCGGAATTAATTCATAAAGAGCTGTAACAGAATGCTCGGCACCAATATCACCGGCATCCTTTTTATCATCAGCAAAATCTTTGTCAGCAAGCTTCCTGTTTTCATAACCTATAAGTCTATAAGCCTTAATCAGATTCGGATTAAATTCCACCTGGATTTTAACATCTTTAGCAATAGTAAATAAAGTGCCATTCATCTCACGCACCAAAACTTTTTTTGCTTCATTCAATGTATCAATATAGGCATAATTTCCATTTCCCTTATCTGCAAGTTTTTCCATACTTGAGTCTTTATAATTTCCCATTCCAAAACCAAGAACGGTTAAAAATACACCTGACTTTGCTTTTTTCTGGATCAAATTAACAAGATCACTCTGGGAACTAGGCCCCACATTGAAGTCACCATCCGTAGCAAGAATCACACGGTTAACTCCATTTTTTATAAAATTCTTTTCAGCAAGACTGTAGGCAAGTTCAATTCCGGCACCACCATTGGTACTTCCACCTGCGCTTAACTTTTCAAGTGCATCCAGGATCTTATCTTTTTCACTACCGGGTGTGGGTTTAAGAACCATCCCGCTCGCTCCAGCATAAACAACGATAGAAACCCTGTCATTTTGTGTGAGTCCTTCCGAAAGCAAGCTAAATGCTTTTTTAAGAAGTGGAAGTTTATTGGGACTATCCATAGAACCGGAAACATCTAATAGAAAAACAAGATTCAAAGGTGCTCGTTCTTTATCAATGCCTCGACCTTTTATACCGATCTGCAGAAGTAAGTGCTCCGGGTTCCAGGGAGTCTTTGCCATTTCAGTATGAACCAAAAACGCTTCACTACCGCCGGGAGGTGCGTAATCATAGTTAAAATAATTTACCAGCTCTTCAGTACGAATAGCACCCAGAGGTGGCCTGTTTCCGTAATTGAGATAACGTCTCATATTACTGTAGGAAGCAGTATCTACATCTATAGAAAATGTGGATAATGGCTTATTAGCAACACTTAAAATTCCATTTTCCTCTACGGAGTCGTATTCCTCTGTATTAAAAACCCGTTTCTCTTTTTCCTTAAACCTTGCTATTTTAGGTGATTCACCATCAGATATACCACTTGCACCCGATGAGTAATCATAGTAGTCTTCCTGTTCATAACTCGAACTTTTGAGTTCATAAACCTGTCCACTTCTACCACAATATAAAATAGCAAAGAAAAGAAAAATTAGGGTGATACTTTTATTATTCATATTTATTCCTCAAGATAATAGAGTAGAAAAGAAGATTTTTTTTTGAATTTTACTATCAAAATAAATATTTTATAAGCTACCGATTCACCTACGAGAAAGGAACACTTCCAGCTTTCTTTTCTTGCTAAGAAATGAGCTTTTCTTAGCCTTGATTCCCATGAAGAGTTTATGCCACATTGCATATTTATTACTTCTTTTTTTATCCTTCACTGTATTTTCCGCTCCGATTAAGCAATATAAAATTGTAATCGATCCGGGACATGGAGGAAGTAAGCAAATCCCCTATGAAATGTACGGAGATAAATACGATATCGTGACCGGTAAATACCTCGAAAACTATAAAAGCGGGGCTCAATTTCACGATAGAACAGAAATGGAAATCGTTATGGATCTGGCAAGGGAAGTGCAGTATATCCTTGATTTGACTCGCACCAAAAGAGGGTTCAGGAAATTCAAATCCTATATTAAGCTTTTTTCCCGTTCTGATGCTCCCTGGATCATTCTTCACTCCACCTTAAGTCGCTCAGATAATTTTACTGATAGAAATTTCCGAGAGAAAGATGATAAAAATGCTCCTTATCGTATGTATGATTACCCGGATTTTAAAACCGGTATTCTTCAGAAAGGTAGAATTTCCAAAATCAATGAAGAAAAACCCGAGCTGGTGGTTTCTTTGCATATCAACTCAATCGGAGGCTATTTTCAGGGAATGGGAGTCGTTTTAAGCCCCTCTTATCGTACCTTTGAGCTACTTCGAAAAGTTTCTTCCGGAGAAGAAAGTGTAAAAACTTTCTACAATACAAAGTGGAAGAACTGGATGCGCTTCCAGGCAGGCTGGAATACCATCGAAAATGCCATGGCTGATGCCTGGATATATTTTCACGGTTACTGGTCTGATAAATCCGGTACAAAAGCAGATTTAAAGCGATTTGAAGGTTTTCGCCAAAACATGATCTCCTGGGCCTATAGAGATTCACCGGGCTGGACAAACCGAATTAATACTCCGGGACCTTATGCCATCAAGCACGAGGATTTTGAAGCCACAGGACCTTTCTGGGAAAGAGAAAAAAGCGATCTGGAGCTGATGAGAAGAGAAGATGGACCGGAAGGATTTGGTGGAGACAACCATTATGCCGGTATGGAACTGCTCCGTTTTATTCAATACGGCTTTAGAACCGAAGTCCAACAAAATCCCCACCCCAGTTTTGAATCTCCCGATAAAATTCTTCCTCCCTTTATCTCTACCTACAGCCTTCCGACGTTTATTAATGGAATCAGTGCTTATTTAGAATTGGGAAATATTTCCAGCGATAAAGACATGTACTTTGTCCAGGTAAAAAGAAGAAAAATGGCGATAAGTATTGCTGTAGGAATATATTCTCTTTTTCAGGGCCTGGAAGTAAAAAACCCCGACATTCTTTATGCTCCAAAAGGAAAAAAAATCGACTTCAGCAAGTATATTACTGACAGTGGCGAAAGTTATTTTAAAGTAGTGACAAAAAGCTCAGAGAATTAGAATGGAAAGCCATTTAGACGAACCCGAATTTGCAATTTTAATCGATGCTTACAGGAAATCCCTTGTTAGGCGTTATTCCGTAGAGAATCTTGCTCGTTACCCGGAATTTTCCGGTTTACCCAGAGCTACGGTAGATAAACTCATTCGCTATTTCTTAGAATTACTCTATCCGGAATACGAAATTAGACTGGAATTGGACAATGCTTTTACTTCCCTGGCCGGTTTTGTTAAGTCTCCTCGTAAATTTCTGGGCGTAATCGGCAACATGGGGTATGCTGTCGTAAAATTTGGAAAACACCTCTTTGCCGGTATCAAAGCCGGAATTGCAGCCTTATCTTCCTACCTGACTGCCCATAAATTTGAAAATACCCTGTATTCTTACGCCAAACCTTTAATACAGAAAAAAATCGACATCAGCCAGGAAGACCATTTTAACTCCCTGATAGCCAAGATTCCTTACGAAGAAGCTACTGAGTTCCGGCATGATATTATTAACCTATTCAAAACTCTCGCAAACCGAGAATTACTCAAGAAAATCATTCTTATCAATGATCATGTGATTGAAAAGATGAAAGAGAATCCAAAAGTTTATAATCCCTCGGAAGTAAAAGGCATAGAAATGGGCCTGGATATAATGAAAAAAGGGCGTGAGTTATTCGATGAGCTTACCGATCAGGAAATAACTTTGATTATCAGGGGAATTGATATTATAGAAAAAGATTTTTATGAAAATTCTTTAAGAATAGAAGAGATGAATCGAGCAAAATAAGAAATATACCGACGGCCGGAATCGAACCGGCACGGAGTTGCCCCCGGTGGATTTTGAATCCACTGCGTCTACCTGTTTCACCACGTCGGCTTAATCATTTCTCAGTCACCGGATTCCATGTATTTACCTTTTCCTCTGGCAACTATCTTACCTATCTCATTTTCTATCTCGGCTCTATTTTCAATCACTTTTTTATTCTTTTTTACAAACCATCCCCTGAGGTGAAGAGGCTCATTAACATGGGCAGGTTGGAGGTAGCGAATTGTCAATTCACCAGTAAGAGTGTCAAAGTTCATAGCTTCATTAATTTTCACCATGATCTCATCCAGAATAGTCGCAATAATTCCGGGATGAACCGTGTCCGGTTGGCCCTGAAATTTAACAGGACAGGTATAATCACCATAAGCGGTTTTTGTATCTTCATCGAAAGTTATTCTTAATTGTAGACCATCAGGATTATCAGGACTTGAGCCAAAACTCAGATTTTTCTTCTTGGTAGCCGTTTTCATAGGTTGAATAAGTTCAGAAAAAATCATTCTTGTCAAGAACTTTTTATGCTTGAATTATAAGTAGTAAATTTATATTGGCTTTTGCATACCTTCAAAAAAATCGGGGTTACGGAAAAATCACCAGTGCTTCGCTTCGATCTCCGGAAAAAATGAGGGCTTACTGGCTTTTTAATCCTTAAAACCGATTTTTTCCTTATTCTATATAGACTAATTCCTTAAAATTCTCGATAATAAAGTACTGGAAATTTCCCTATACTCCCAAATAATAAGAGAAACACGTGACGGAATCCGGCTTAACATATAACGCAGAACAAATTTTAGAAGGTTCGAAACGCTTCTCTTTTCACAAAAGAGCCCTTTTAAATGCAGAATCCCTATTTGCAAAGCAGCATTATAAAAGTGCTATAGAAGTCTATACAAGAACCCAGCAGAGGATTCACGACCCGGATATACGTGCCAAAATAGCTAAAAATCTTGAAGATATCCAGAGACTTATCTCGGACTCAAATGCTACCAGCGGTATTGAAGGTATTAGTGCCAGCTCAAGTACTCACAAGAGAAAAGAGAGTTTTGATGTTCAGCAAAAATTGAAAGAGTTAGCTGAAAAACTGGCCAGTTCCTTATCTTTTCCTTCTACATTTCCCGGAGCAGAAAATAGGGAGAAGGAAGAAATCAGGGATAAAACCGAATATAAGGAAAGACCTAAAGATCGTTCTTTACCGGAACGTGATGTAGAATCTGGTTTAAATTCCCCCTTCCTTTATGAATTTAACACTTCTGATGATGCAAATCGAATGTCTCCTATTCGAGAAGGTGAAGGTGGAAAAGAAGCTCATATAGATACAGCTTCCATTAAAAACCTTGATTCTCTCAGTATAGAAGGAGTTAAAGAAAGTCATAATACATTTGAACCGGTTGATTCTTTACAGACAGGCCATTCGGAAACCAGAGACTCTTCGGCTTCTGGCCCGGCAGCAGATTCAAATAGTGCTCGTACACAACAGGCTTACCAGGAAAGTGAACTAAAATCCCCTATGGATTCCGGGTCGGAAAGAATACTGGACTCGCAGTCCCCTTCACAGTCTCAAGATATTCGGGAGGAAACTTCCTCTCCTTCCTCCATCCCGGAAACCTACCGACAGGAGCTGGCAAGGAATAAAAATCTTCCTGAGAATTATAATGTTTATAACCCCATTAATGAGCTTTTAAGCAGCCTGTATTTCTCAAGGGACTTTGAATCTTTTCGGAATCTTCCTTTAAAAGATAGGCGTTCCGGTAAAGAAAGGCGAAGCTACCCGAGTGTACTACCTCCCGGTATTCAAAATCGTAGAAGTGGTGAAGACAGGAGAAAAGTAGATCTATTCAAAAAACGAGATGAATATTTAAATGAATGGGTTCAGCAAAAAAAGACAAATGCTCCGGAAGAAGTTCCTCAGGATATTTTTGAACCCAGAACGGTTCAGGATCTCTTTCCTTCCGGATTGATTAGCCCTTATTCTTACAGCCTTCCCGGTAGTGCAGCTCCTCCTACTACAGAACCACAGGATACTGGAGAGACTGAAAAACCTGAGGCTGAGTCCTCCTCTGTACCTACTTACCCGCCATACTATCCATTTGCCGGTCTGGATTCCAATTCCAGGCATGAAGGAGTTCCCTATACGGGTGCTCCTCCTTCCGGAAAAGCAGGTGCGGCTAATGAAGAGTATATCAAAGATATTGATATTGAAAAGGGCCTAATTAAAATAGGACTACCGGATCCTATAAATGCAGACGATTACGAATTTTCCTCCTTGATGAGCGGTTTTAAAACTATCTCTCTTCCGGACCCGGAAGATATCTTTAGAAAGATAGGAGAAGATGGAAAAGAAGAAATAGACGATTCTACAAAAATTGAAGAAACAGAGGGGCCCGAAGTGGAATTCATGGGCGGCAGTTTGACCGAAAGCCCCTATGCCGATGAATATGAACCGGAAGGAGAAGAGGGAGAAGTTACGGAAGCCGAGGCCCCGCCTGAACCGGAAAGAACCATTCATGGTGTATTAGAATTAAAACCTCCGGAAGAAGACGATGCACCTTTCTTAACCTTAACCTATGATTTTACTAAAATACCTCATTCATTCAGACTTTCTAAGAATTACAGTATAATGGAATATTCCTATTATAAATATAAGCCTATGCTAACAAAAGCACAGGAATTTGCTCGCAGAAAAATGCTAAAAAATGCATTAAATTATTACAGGGTAATAAAATCTCAGAATATTCCTCCTGAATTAAAAAGCATGATAAACCGAAATATCAAAGATATCACTGAATTCCTGGAAAAATTTATCATGGCAAAGGGTAATTAAAGTATTCAATAAAATGCTTAAAAATCAAAACCAAAAACTCAATGCTATTACCTGGTTGATTATTCCGAATGTCCTTCTCTGTTTTTCCCTTGGTTTTATAGGGATTATGCTTTTACGTCAGGCCTATACTGAAATTAAGGCGATTGAAACGGAAGATATTTATTTTTTAAGCTTTAAATTATCCATCCTATTCTTCTTTCTAATTGGCTTTGGAGTTAAGAAATTTGTAAAACATCATCATAAATTCATTATATATACAGAGCTTACAACCATTCTGCTACTATGTTTGCTTATATTAACTTTGAAGTATTTTTCTTCCAGTAGCATACAGGTAGATTATATTTTTTATACAAACTTTTTTTATTTTTTTGTAGCTATCATCTCTTTTGCCTTTGGAATTTTTACGGCGGTTTTACGAAATTTCAGACTCTGGGGATTTTTACTGGGAATACTCAGCTTTCTAAGCTTTCATACATTCAATGAAAATATTATAAGCCTGAAACCGGAAGAGTATATTAATAATTTCTTAATTCTCCTTGCCATTGAAATAGCACTTATCTCTTTTCTATCACGTTTTAAATCTATCTCCTTTCTGAAGCACGAACAAAATAAGCATCCTTTAACAACCATATTTTTCTTTTCAGGAATTGCTTTATTTGTTCTGCATTCGATTTCCTTTTATGTAAATACAGAAAGTGAGTTATTAAATTCTTTAATGGGTTTTTCTATAGGTCTGCTTATCTGCAATATTATATATTCCTATGGGTATTTAAAAGGAAAGATTCGCCTAAAATACTATCTTGGACTCACTCTATTATTTACAAATGTTGTCCTATCTTTGAAACAGGCGACTCAGGAAACCTATCTGCCTTTTCTGTTCTTTATGGATACAGCTTTAATCGCCATTTATTCACCTTACAGAATCAATTATTATAAGCTCGGTTTATCGATTATGAATGGTTTCGCACTTTTTATATCAGCTTTTTATAGTAATCAATACTATGAAATTCGATATATTTTATTATTCATATTTGTGGCTTTAATATTATTACCTATTTTATTACAAAAACTTATTAAGCCATATTATCGAATCTTAGCACTTAGTTCTACCCTTGCTCTTGTTTTTTACTCTTTTACTCCATTACCTATCATACATGATATAGATTTTACGGAAAAAGAAGAAATTTCTCCTGTACCTTTTCTTTTTACAGGGATTCAGTTTAATGAAAAAGACTTTGTATATTACAATACTTCCTTACCCTTTCCCAAAGTAAAAAAATTACCAAAGAAAAATGCTATTCAAAATAAGACTATTGTTCTGGGTTTAAAAAAGAAAGAAAAGCAGGTACTCACTTATGTAAAGCAGCTTGATAAATTCGGTTTTCCTTTTCTTATATTTCAGGAGAAAAAAGATCCTGTTATCAAAACAAACTTAAATTTACGTTACCTGGAATATCCTCTCTTTCGAATTTATTATTCCGAAAAGGGTTATCAAGCCTTAAAGCCAACGAACCTGGATGCCTTACGGCTAAAAAATAAAGAAATTGATTATATAGAATCGAGAATAAATATAATTTCGGAACCTGCTAAAATTTCAGAAGCACTTACAAATATCTATACATACAGTTCCAGTTCTTTTCGTGAAAAAGCAAAAGAGTATCAGAATATTTTCTATAATTCTTATAAAATATACCTTGAATATTATTATGAGCATGAATACTATAATCAAGCTACCGAATTAGCCGGACTCTGCCTGCTCTTTTTTGACAAGGATCCATCTTTTTATAAACTGGCTTATGATTCTTTAATCCATATTTCACCGGAAGAATCTCATATGAACCTGATGAATCGCTTAATTAATAAACCTGAATATAAACTTTCTATATTAAAACGACTTTATCCGCTTTATTTATCTCAACAAAAATATAAAGAAGCTATTTCAATAATAGATACACTTCTACTCATCCTTGAACAAGATAAAAAAAACGAAGAATTAGATAACTTAAAAATAGAAAAAGCAAAAATCTTCCTTCAAAATTCAGATCTCTTAGAAGCCGGCTTACTTATAAAGCGTGAACTTTCCCGGAATCCGGATTCTTTATTATGGAACAAATTACTGGAAAATTTAAATTTCCGGATAGAAGAAAATAGGATTCGTTTTCGAAATTACAACGGCTAAAACCGGAAATAGAAAAAATCCTTCTTATCAAACGAAGCCAGTAGCATATACAAAATTGAAAAAAGAATATATAGTAATATAATTATAATAGGATTCATCTTTGATTTATAGTAAAGTTCTTCCGATTTATTATAAATTCGCAATATATCAAACACAAAGATAGGAAAAGAATATAGTAATAATTTTAAGTATAAGTCTATAGTGTAATCAAATCCCCCCTGAATTCTAAAAAAGTTTACATAATGGGATAGAGAATCTACACGAAATAGTAATATTCCAAAAGCAAATAGATAGAATGTTGTAAGTACCCCTAAAAATTTTAAAACCAATTTTAAATATACATTAGTAAAATTATATATAACAGTTTTTATTGAGTTATAAGCTACCACCTGTACGCCGCAAGATATTCCCCAGAGCAGATAACCGTAAGTACCTCCGTGCCATAGTCCTCCTAACATCCAAACGATCATCAAATTTATATTCTGTCGGAGTAGGCCAATCCGATTACCACCGAGAGGAATATATATATAATCCCTTAACCATGTAGAAAGGCTAATATGCCACCTTCTCCAAAATTCAGAAGGATTAGAAGAAATATAAGGGACATTAAAATTACTGGACAATTCAAAACCTAAAAGGCGGGCAAGGCCTCTTGCCAGATCTGTATAGGCACTAAAGTCAGCATAAAGCTGAATGGCAAATATAGTAGAAACAAGAATGTAAAGTTTTAAAGAGTATTCTTCGGGTACAGATAAACAGGAATCGACCAGTAAAGCCAGATTGTCTGCCACGAAAGCTTTTTTGAAAATCCCTTCGGAAATTAGTAAAAAACCGGAAACGAGCTTATCTCTATCTACTATTCTTTTATTTTCAATCTGAGGTATTAATTTTTCAGCTCTTTCGATGGGACCGGCTAAAAGAAGAGGAAAAAAGATTTCATAAATACTGTAATGTAAGAGATTTTTACATAGAGGAATTTTTTCATGATAAACATCTACGAGATAGCTAATATTATGAAAGGTATAAAAAGATATTCCCACAGGTAATAATAGCTGCAAACTTAAGGGTAGGTTTATACCGGGTTCAAATATATGAATTATATCTTTTACAATAATAGAAAAAAAAATAAAATATTTAAACAGAATAAGAAAGAACAGGTTTAGAAATATTAAAAATGTTAACAGGTGTTTTTTATAAGTAGTTCTTTCTAAACTTCTTAAATAGACAGCTCCATAGAAATTAAAGAATATACTAAATAATAAGATAGGTAAAGTTTTTAAACTCCAGGTTGAATAAAAAAAACAACCAGCCAATAATAATAGAACATTTTGAATACGTAAAGAAGAGAAGTTATATAAGAAAAAGAAGATAATGAAAAAACTAAAAAATTCGAGTGTCTGAAATAACATTCAGGCTTAAGTTTCTTCTAACATTTCAAGGAATTTTCTCTTATCGGTTGTTTGTTCGGGGTATATAAGCAGATATATTTGAATTGAAATATTAAAACCTTTGCTACGAGCATTATCTATAGATAAGGCACCTGTTTTAATCCGATTAATAAACATTTCTGCATCTTTTTTACCAGTGTCACTGAGAATTGTCGCATATTTTCCTATACCAATACGAACTAAAATATCTTTACTGCCAATATTGGAATGTATGATTTCCCATAACTTCCGGTTGTATTCGTTGTAAAAATCCATTCCCAAAAGATTAATGATACGACCTGAGTTTTGTATTTTAACAACTAATAGACTAAATTGAGTACTTCGAACTGAAGCTATTTTTATCTGTTTATCAATAAAGCCTTCAATTAAACCAAATGGGTTAGACATGTATTCAGATTTTTCTTGTTGTAGTATCAAACTTGCAAGTGTGGCTGCTATAACCCCGGAAAGATGTAAGATTTTATCTTTCTTCAAACTGCTCCAATTTTCACCCAGATCATGCAGGGCAATGAAGCCCAAAAGCCAACCTGAATTTATGAGAGGAAATACTTTAAAATCTTTTACATGGGAAATTTCATCATCAGGAATCTGGGCAACGAATTCATCCTGTTCTGAAATGGAAAATTCATATAAATCAATTCCTTTCTGTAATTTTTCCAGAAACTCGGAATCTGAAGAATCTAAAATAAACTTCTCAGAAGTCTTCTCCTGGAATTGATTTGTGTATACAATCTTATAAGAGGTTTCAAAGTTACCGGTATTTAAAATGATAGTAAGGCGTTTAATTTCAAGAACAGAGCTTAAATAACCTGATATAATATCATAAGCATCTTCTAATTTGTTACAAAAAGTAAACTTATCTGTCAGGGTAAATGTTTCAAGACTCGAACGTGCCAGGTCTGTAAGATTTTCGAGAGTCTTATTTTTTTGTTCATATTCAGAAACGTTATTGAAGAAGTTACCGGCAAACTCACAAAAAATCTCTATTATTTCAAAGTCGGAGCCAGTATAATCATCTCCGCTAATCATTTCTCCCATCAAGATTATACAAAAAAGCTTTTCATTCGAAAAGAGAGGTATAATGATCCTGGTATTCGTTTCTTTCATGAAGGAAAATTCAGATTCGTCAATAGAAGAGGAAGATAAAGTTTGAAATTCAATAATACCTTTTTGCTCTGTAAGTAAGTGTTTTAGTTTTCCCTGGTATTTTAACTTGAATGAGATCTCTTCTTCGAGACCATCCTGTTTGATAAGCTGATAATCTTCTTCTAAATTTAGATTTGAGAAGAGCATAAAACTATCAACCCCATATTGACCAAGAATTCCATACATTATGTTTTCGAAATATTCCTCAAAAGAACCGGATTTGATTATTTCTTTTGAAATTTCAATTAAAGCCAAATACTCTTCAATTTGCCTTTGCTTATCTTCTTCTAATTCATTATCCTGTGGGTGGGATGTAGAAACAAATTTTTCCTCGGAATCCGGAGAGGATATTTCCCTTGTACTTAGTTCACTTTTCTTTTCTTCAAACCCCTGTTCTTCAAGGGCCTCTTTTTCCCAATCGTCAAAGGGATCTTTTTCATTTTGTAAATTAGGTTCTTCTCCTGGAATGGGTAGCTCAAATGTTTCCTCATCAAATTGTACAGGTTTTGCATATTCTTTTTCGTAGAACCTGGCTTGAATCTCTTCTAATCTTTCATAGAGTGTTCTTTTTTTTTTAGAAAACGCCTCCGGCGCTTCTTCAATATGAAGTTGTATAAATTTTTCTGCTTTCTGTAGGAGACTAGCCATTTTCCTTCAGTCCCTCTAAAAGCTTTTTGTAGGTTTCAAAATGTTTTGATTTACTAAACTCTAAAATTAGGGCATCGGGTAAATTTGCCAGAAGTTCATCAAGTTGTTCCATTAACTCTTTAGCTTCTATTTTGTTAACCCCAAAAACAAGAGAATTTTTATCAGTAGTTTTATTAGAATCCTCAGACTCAACTAATGCACCGGCTGCAGCGACTCCTGCAATAGCTGCTGTAGTCGGAAGTAGGGATTCTTCCTCTTCTTCCCCTTCTGATAAAATTGGAGCCAGATCTTCGAATGATACCGGTTCCTTTTCATCTTTAGCCAGAATAGCTTCTTCTTCAGGACTGAGCTTTTCTTCTTCAAACTCACCACTTTCTAAGATATTACCCAGTTCGTCTTCAGACAGAGAAATGTTCTCTTCTTCCTCTATATCTTCAGTCAGGGGAAATTCAGGTTCATCGATCCCATCCGGACTTTCTTCTTCGAACTCGCCACTATCTAAGATGTTGCCCAGTTCGTCTTCAGACAGAGAAATGTTCTCTTCTTCCTCTATGTCTTCAGTCAGGGGAAATTCAGGTTCATCGATCCCATCCGGACTTTCTTCTTCGAACTCGCCACTATCTAAGATGTTGCCCAGTTCGTCTTCAGACAGAGAAATGTTCTCTTCTTCCTCTATATCTTCAGTCAGGGAAGATTCAGGCTCATCGATTCCATCCGGACTTTCTTCTTCGAACTCGCCACTATCTAAAATATTGCCCAGTTCATCTTCAGACAGAGATATGTTTTCTTCTTCTATGTCTTCCGACTCTTCAGCTTGATACACGGATTCCTGTGATTCCAGACTTTCTTCACCCGGATCCAGATGCTTTTCTTCTTCAAATGAAGAGGTATCAATATCGGTTACAACACCGAGAGTATCAATTTCTTCGAACTCACCACTTTCTAAGATGTTACCCAGTTCATCTTCAGAGAGAGAAATGTTTTCTTCTTCCTCTATGTCCTCATTCAGGGCAGATTCGGGCTCATCGATTCCATCCGGACTTTCTTCTTCGAACTCGCCACTATCTAAAATATTGCCCAGTTCATCTTCAGACAGAGATATGTTTTCTTCTTCTTCTATGTCTTCCGACTCTTCAGCTTGATACACGGATTCCTGTGATTCCAGACTTTCTTCACCCGGATCCAGATGCTTTTCTTCTTCAAATGAAGAGGTATCAATATCGGTTACAACACCGAGAGTATCAATTTCTTCGAACTCACCACTTTCTAAGATATTACCCAGTTCATCTTCAGAGAGAGAAATGTTTTCTTCTTCCTCTATGTCCTCATTCAGGGCAGATTCGGGCTCATCGATTCCATCCAGACTTTCTTCTTCGAACTCGCCACTTTCTAAGATATTGCCCAGTTCGTCTTCAGAGAGAGAAATGTTATCTTCTTCCTCTATGTCCTCATTCAGGGCAGATTCGGGCTCATTGATTCCATCCAGACTTTCTTCTTCGAACTCACCACTTTCTAAGATATTACCCAGTTCATCTTCAGAGAGAGAAATGTTTTCTTCTTCCTCTATGTCCTCATTCAGGGCAGATTCGGGCTCATCGATTCCATCCAGACTTTCTTCTTCAAACTCACCACTTTCTAAGATATTACCCAGTTCGTCTTCAGACAGAGAAATGTTCTCTTCTTCCTCTATATCTTCAGTCAGGGGAAATTCAGGTTCATCGATCCCATCCGGACTTTCTTCTTCGAACTCGCCACTATCTAAGATGTTGCCCAGTTCGTCTTCAGACAGAGAAATGTTCTCTTCTTCCTCTATGTCTTCAGTCAGGGGAAATTCAGGTTCATCGATCCCATCCGGACTTTCTTCTTCGAACTCGCCACTATCTAAGATGTTGCCCAGTTCGTCTTCAGACAGAGAAATGTTCTCTTCTTCCTCTATATCTTCATTCAGGGCAGATTCGGGCTCTTCCAATCCATCCAGACTTTCTTCTTCGAACTTACCACTTTCTAAGATATTGCCCAGTTCATCTTCAGAGAGAGAAATGTTTTCTTCTTCCTCTATGTCATCATTCAGAGTAGATTCGGGCTCATCGATTCCATCCAGACTTTCTTCTTCGAACCCGCCACTTTCTAAGATATTGCCCAGTTCATCTTCAGAGAGAGAAATGTTTTCTTCTTCCTCTATGTCATCATTCAGAGTAGATTCGGGCTCATCGATTCCATCCAGACTTTCTTCTTCGAACCCGCCACTTTCTAAGATATTGCCCAGCTCGTCTTCAGACAGAGATATGTTCTCTTCTTCGGAAGTATTCGACTCATCTTCTAAAAGTCTATCGAATTCATCCTCTTCTCTATCCGCATTTTCTAAGATATTACCTAATTCTTCATCTGAGAAACCAGTTTCGGTTTCAAAATCATCTTCTTCAACAAACTCCGCACTTTCGAGGATACCACCTAATTCGTCTTCTGAAAGAGATATTTCTTCTTCTTCAGTATCATCATAAGAATCCTCTTCCAGAATATCCCCCAGTTCATCTTCAGAAAGGGATATGGGTTCTTCTTCCTCATCATCCTCTTCCTCATCAAAAACAGAACGATTTTCAAGATCGGTTATCTCTTCCATGCTATGGGCACCGATAATTTCATCGACTTCTTCATCTGAGAGTGATTCTGGTTCATCATCTTCCAGATCATCAAAAACAGATGCACCCAGCTCTTCGTCCTCTAAGTCGGGTTCTTCTTCTACATCTTCTAAAATATTTCCTAATTCTTCATCGGAAAGGGAAACGTCTTCATCGTCTCCAGGTTCAGTGTCTTCGAGAAGGGAAAAGCCTTCTTCTTCGAGATCATCTGAAAGGGACAGGTCTTCATCGTCAATATGGTCTAATTCACCTGTATCAAAAACAGAACGTCCATCCGGTTCATCATCAAACTCAGAATATTCATCTTCGTATTCGAAACTATCGTCCTGTTCAGAATCCGGTTCACTTTCAAATTCATTATCCTCGGTTAACTCCAATGATTCGGGTGATTCTTCAAAATTATCTCCGTCTAAAATATTACCTAATTCTTCTTCGGAAAGAGATATATCAGAATCATCAACTTCGTTTAGCTCCAGGCCATCAGCATTCAAGAGAGAGTGATCTTCATCGCTCAGCTCCTGTTCTTCCTCAGTATCTTCTACCTGAGATGAGGCTTCCTCAGAGTCATCAAACTCTTCATGAAAAGAAGTTTCTTCCGTTTCAAAAAGTTCAAGATCTTCTAATTCCAGATCAAAGTCTAATTCATCAAAAGAGATCTCTTCAAGAGTATCCGGGGAGGAAAGAAAATCAATATCTTCCACCCGAGTTGAAATTTTGGATTGCTTGTCTGTATGTTTATTTTCTGACATTTATTTTACCTGAGCCAAGAAATATTACCTGGCCATCCACTAAGGTAGCTTCTGGATTATAGTTCAACTTATCATTAGCATCTAACAATCCACCAGCTTTGTCAACTAAATGATGCAATAAACTCCCTTTAATCAGGAGATAAATTCCGGGATTCTTTACGTTCCCGGAAATTTTTACGTGGATTTGCTGTGAGGGATAAATTTTGTATATGAGGGGTCGATACAGGTATAGTAATAAACCCGTTATAAGAAAGACCAGCAGGTACATAAGCCTGGATTTTACAACTTTTTCGAAAATCGGATTACCCTCTGGGAAAATATCGGCTTCTTACTGGCTTTCGATTAATTTAATTCTGGTATTTGCTTTTCTTATTTCTAGGTTTTTTTCTTCCAGATCTGCAATATTTCTGGCATTTTCCAGCAATTTGCGGGCTTCCTCTTTACTAATTTTGTCCTTGCTGGCTCCGCCATTAGCCAGAACATTGACTCGATTCGCTCTCACTTCAACAAAGCCCCCATCGATAACCATCTTAACCACGGAACTCCCTTTTTTTACTTCAAGAATCCCTACATCAAGACTTGCGAGCATAGGAGCATGGTTTTTCATAACTCCAAAGGAACCTTCTGTACCCGGAAGCTTTATATAATCCGCTTCTCCGGAGAAAAGAACTCTCTCCGGAGAAATAACCTGTATTGTTAAGCTATTCTGTGCCATTGTTGTCTACTTATTTCAGGTTCTTAGCCTTTTCTACTGCTTCTTCTATTGAACCAACCATATAGAAAGCTTGTTCAGGAAGATGGTCATAATTTCCATTAATCACTTCTTTGAAAGAACGAACAGAATCTTCCAGTTTTACATATTTTCCGGGGAAACCTGTAAAGACTTCGGCCACATGGAAAGGTTGAGATAAGAATTTCTCAATTTTTCTTGCACGGGCTACCAGAAGCTTATCATCCTCTGAAAGTTCATCCATACCGAGGATCGCAATAATATCCTGAAGGTCTTTATAACGTTGTAGAACTCTCTGTACTTCCCTGGCTACACTATAGTGTTCTTCACCCAGAACATCCGGACTCATCACACGAGAGGTTGAATCCAGAGGGTCAACTGCAGGATAAATACCTTTTTCAGAAATGGCCCTGGAGAGTACGGTTGTTGCATCAAGGTGAGTAAAAGCAGTAGCCGGAGCAGGGTCAGTTAAGTCGTCAGCAGGAACGTAAATTGCCTGAACGGAAGTAATAGATCCTCTTTTTGTAGATGTAATCCTTTCCTGAAGAGCACCCATTTCGGTAGAAAGAGTAGGCTGGTATCCCACAGCGCTCGGCATACGACCTAAAAGGGCGGATACTTCAGAACCTGCTTGAGAGAAACGGAAGATATTATCTACGAAAAGGAGAATATCACTTCCGGTACTATCACGGAAATATTCAGCCATAGTTAGAGCACTCAGAGCTACCCTTAGCCTTGCACCGGGAGGCTCGTTCATCTGACCGTAACAAAGAACAGTTTTGTCAATAACTCCTGACTCTTTCATTTCTAACCAGAGGTCATTACCTTCCCGCGTTCTTTCGCCCACTCCGGCAAATACAGAGTATCCTCCGTGCTGTTTGGCGATGTTATTAATCAATTCCATGATGATAACAGTTTTTCCCACTCCCGCACCACCAAAGAGACCGGTTTTTCCCCCTTTGATATAAGGAGCCAGTAAGTCGATAACCTTAATTCCGGTTTCGAAAACCTCTGTTTTGGGCTCGAGTTCTTCATAAGTAGGAGGGTTACTGTGAATTGGCCTTCTTTCTTTGACCTGAACAGGACCCATTTCATCCACAGTATTCCCGAGAACGTTAAAAATCCTTCCTAAGGTTGGTTCTCCTACAGGAACCTGAATAGCAGCGCCGGTATCTACAACCTTCATCCCTCTGACCATACCATCAGTAGAAGAAAGTGCAACCGCACGTACGGTATTATCACCAAGGTGCTGTTGGACTTCTGCAATTATCTTTTCTACTCCGCCGTCTTTTTGCACTTCAATTTCAAGAGCGTTATAAATCTCAGGGAGTTCTGCCCCTTCAAAAGAAATGTCCAAAACCGAACCAATTACCTGCTTAATTTTTCCTACGTTCATCTATCGATTACTCCAAATAATACTATCTTACTGTAAAGAATCTGCTCCACCCACAATTTCGGAAATTTCCTGGGTGATTTTTGCCTGGCGAACCCTGTTATATCCCCTGGTGAGGAGTTTAATCATTTCAGAAGCTGCATCTGTAGCAGATTTCATTGCAATTCTTCTTGCAATTTGCTCGGAACAAACAGCTTCCATAATTGCCTTATAAAAACCTGTCTTGATTACCAGCGGGAGCAGGGACTCCAGAATTTTTTGAGGATCGGGTTCATAGATTATGCTATCCTGAACCGAAGCACTACTACCTTCTGAGCTTTCAAGAGGAAGAATTTTTGTTAATTCAGGTGTCTGGCTGGATGAGGAATGATAAACTGTAGATACAATCTCTACTGCATCAATCGATTCATCAGCAAAAAGCTTCATAAACTTTTTTGCAAAGAATTCAGCTTCTTTATAACCTGAGTTATCATCTATATTTGTATAACTTTCAACTACGTTCTGTTTGATATATTTGAAGAAAGAAATACCTTTTTTTCCGATTACATACAGATCACAGGTAATTCCTTTCTCAGTAAATTCTTTCAGTCTATTCCGGGCAATCCGGATAGTATTCGAATTGTACCCTCCGCAAAGACCGCGATTCGCAGTGATTACAAGGAGGGCAACTTTTTGAATTTTCTCCGGTTTTCTTAAAAGTGGACTCTGCACCTGAGAGGAAAGAGAGGAAAGTGAACCTACCATCTCCTTAACTTTGTCAGAAAACGGCTTGGAAGCATTTACCTTATCACTCATTTTCTTGGACTTGGCGGTTGCAACCATCTCCATAGTACGGGTAATTTTCTTCGTATTTTTAACCGAATTGATTCTCTTTTTTATTTCTCTGGGTGATGCCACTTTAGAAGTCCTATTCCCTTATTTCTTTTTGAAAGCTTCAACTGCCTCTTTTATTCTGTCAGCCAAGAGGTTCTCATCTTTAATCACTTTTTCATCACGAATCTCTTTCATGTTTTCGGGATGGTGGCTTTTGATATGGTCAATGAGATAAGTTTCAAAAGCCCTGATTTTATCTACTGCAATAGAGTCCATAAGTCCTCTGGTTACTGCAAAAATAGCAATCACTTGCTCTTCTACAGGAATGGGTTTTCCCTGGGCCTGTTTCAGAACTTCTACGATTCTATAACCTCTATCTAACTGAGATTGCGTAGCTGCATCTAATTCAGTTCCTAACTGGGCGAAGGCTTCAAGTTCTCGGAACTGAGCCAGGTTAAGTTTCAGAGGTCCGGCTACTTTTTTCATAGCTTTGATCTGGGCAGCTCCACCCACTCGAGATACGGAAATACCCACATCTACCGCAGGACGAACGCCGGAAGCAAAAAGGTTACTTTGCAGATAAATCTGACCGTCTGTGATGGAAATTACGTTTGTTGGAATATAGGCAGAAACCTCACCTTCCTGGGTTTCAATTACCGGAAGAGCAGTTAAAGAACCTCCACCATTCTTGTCACTCAGTTTGGCAGCTCTTTCAAGAAGCCTTGAGTGAAGGTAGAATACGTCTCCAGGATAAGCTTCACGACCCGGAGGACGTCTGAGAAGTAAACTCATCTGCCTGTAAGCTACAGCCTGCTTGGAGAGGTCATCATAAACTACCAGGGTGGCTTTGCCTTCATCATACATGAAATACTCTGCCATAGTGCATCCGGAGTAAGGAGCAATATACTGCAAGGGAGCCGGATCAGAAGCACTGGCTGAAACCACGATAGTATATTTCATGGCACCTGCATCTTCCAGACGCTTTACTACGCTCGCAATAGTGGATGCTTTTTGTCCGATAGCTACATATACGCAGATAACACCGGTTTCTTTTTGGTTAATAATTGTATCAAGTGCAATAGTCGTTTTACCGGTTCCCCTATCCCCGATGATTAACTCTCTCTGTCCCCTTCCAATCGGGATCATAGAGTCAATCGCTTTGATACCTGTTTGAAGAGGTTCATTCACCGGTTGACGTTTGGAAATACCGGGTGCAACAATCTCTACCGGCCTGGCTTTTTTAGAAGCTATCGGGCCTTTTCCATCAATAGGTTCACCGAGGGGATTTACTACTCTTCCGAGCAGCTCAGGACCTACCGGAACCTCAAAAATCCTTCCGGTCCTCTTGGCAGAGAAGCCTTCTTCGATATGTTTAAACTCACCGAGAATAACCACACCCACAGAGTTCTCTTCAAGGTTAAAGGCCTGTCCTTTGACTCCATTTTCAAACTCAATAAGCTCACCAGCCATTACATTTTTTAAACCATAAATCCTGGCAATCCCATCCCCAATTTCCGTTACGGTTCCGGTCTCATCTATAGATAAGTCCTGCTTATAGTTAACGATTTCTTTTTTAAGTATCGAGGTAATTTCGTCCGTTTTAATTTTCATAGATAGTCCCGTTTTGCAATTTACTCAGCAGTAGGCCTTTTTTAATCTTTTCGAGGTGATTTTTCATCGAACCGTCAATTACAATATCATCATATTTTACAATAAAGCCGCCCACGAGGTCCGGCTTTACCCTGGTTTCCACAATACATTCAGATGAAAGTTGGGTATCCAGGGTTGTTTTAATTTCTTTTAGCACATCCTGTTTAAGCTCTGCAGCAGAGTGTACAAAAACCCTTTTTCTGCCCAGAAGCTTATCATGAGCATAATAGAACTCTTTTACTATTTGCTCTAAATACAAAATTCTGTCATTTTTAATCAAAATCAGCAAAAAATTCAGGATATGATCCGAAACCTTGGATGTAAGGACCTTTTCGGCGATATCTGTTTTATCCTTTTTACTTACTTTTGGGGATAAAAAGAAAGCGAATATATCCTGATTTTTTATAATGATCTCTTCCAGGGTTTTCAGCTCTTCTTCGTACTCGGCCAGCTTTTTCGATTCACTGGCTATTTCTAAAAGAGCTAAAGCGTATACTTTTGCTACGTGTATTTTGTCCATTTTTACAGTTTCGAGTCTTTCAACCTTTTAAGCTCTGCGTTTACAAAAGAAGCATGATCTTCGGCACGAAGCTGCTTTTCCAAAATCTGCCCGGCTATAGCGACAGAGAGGTCTACGACCTTGGTCTGCAGCTCTTCAATTGCTTTCATCTTGGACAGTTCGATGTCTTTTGTTGCCTGCTCTTTCAGAGATTTTATCTCTACCTGGGCTTCATCTAACATCTTCTTCTTGAGGTTTGAAGCATCCGAACTGGCTTCATTTACAATCGCTATAGCTTCTTCTTTCGCCTTTTCTAATTTAGCCTGGTAGGAAGATAGTGTTTCCTCAGCTTCTTTCTTGAGCTTTTCAGCCCTGTCAATATCGCCATGGATCTTTTCCGCTCTTTCATCCAGAGCCTTAACTATTGGTTTCCAGGCGGTAAGCCCGAGAATACCAACAACAATTAGAAAGGTGAGTACGGTCCAAACTAATAACCCCGGATCAACGTGTAATAATCCACCTGCGGCTAATATCAAGTTTCTTTACCTATCTCTCTCGTTTTGCCTTACTTCTTTTCAGCAGGTGCTGTCTGTCCGGCAGGTGCCTGTTGAACTTGAGCAGCCTTGTTAGCAATAGCTTTCGGAAGTTCGTTGTTCAGAGCTCCACCAGCACTGAAAGTAATAACGAGAGCAAACATCGCAGCACCTTCTATCAGGGCGGCAGAGATGATCATAGCCAGCTGAATCGCACCAGCAGCCTCAGGCTGCCTGCTCATACCTTCAACAGCAGAACCACCGATTCTACCGATACCAAGCGCAGCACCAATAATTGCCAGACCAGCTCCAATTCCAACACCAATGTAAGCTAAACCAAATTCCATGTTTTCTCCTATACCTTAGAAAGTTATAATTTCCTAAAAATTAGTGCCTGTGCATTGCAGAACCCACAAATAGGGAAGTAAGCAATGTAAAAATATATGCCTGTAAAAAGGCAACCAGTAACTCTAAAAAGTTAATAGCAACTGCTCCTAAAACAGAAATTGCAGCTACTCCATAATTCATATATTGAAAAATAAAACCTAAAAGGGCAAGGATCACTACGTGCCCTGCTGTCATGTTTGCTAAAAGACGAATGGTAAGCGCAAAACATTTTGCCAGCGGCGAAACCAGAAACTCCAGAGGCCAGAGTAAGGGATAAAGAAGGAATGGAACACCATTAGGAACCACTCCCCAGAGATAAGATACTTTTTGATACGCAAAACCGGTTACAAAAATCAGGAGGAAAGTAAGAGATGCAAGAGCTGCCGTTACGGAAATGTCACCGGTTACTGTCATACCATTCCAGACCATGGCAAGCAGGGAATGGTGGTTTCCACCTGAAAGGATTTCTCCCAGAGGAGGAACCAGACCCAGAAGGTTTGAAAATAGAATAAAAAAGAAAAGAGTAAATAAATAGCTATAATAGGGTTTTCCGTGTCCGTGCATATTGGGATCTATCACATCTTTACGCAGATAGTTCACAAACACTTCGACCATACCGGTAAAACGAGAAGACACCCTGTAGGGGTTTGCTGCGATTTTCCTTGAGGCCGGTATAAAAATAAGCATCATAAGGAATGCCACAATCCACATCATGGAAACACGCTTAGTGATGTGCATATCCAGACCACCCACATAGTGAAACTTCTTATGCGTATTATGGTCCTCAAAAATTGCATGATTACCTTTATCAAAACCTGATTCACCCTCATACACGATCTTTCCTCCTATGTTAAAAGGAAAGTTCGCATGATCCAGAAGGTGGTGGTCGATTACCTCAGATAAGTTAAAAGGCTTATCTTCTCCGCCACTGGCATAGAGCGCACTTGAAAAAGAAAATAATGAAAATACGATCGCGATTAAAATTTTTGTTCTTGAGTTCAAGGGTCTTTGTCCCTAAAAAAAAATGCTGTAAAAACTAATAAAAAAAGAATCTCGTGAAAGGCAACTAAAAAACCCAGTATCGAGCCCAAACTCCCCCCCTGTACCATTATGAGAAATATCACCAGCAGGTTGAGTAGCAGAGAGGAAAACAGAATCACCATCTGACAGGAAATACAGGAAGCTTTCTTACGGGCAAAAAAAACTTTTAGACTAAGAAAAACTCCTTCTATCAGAAACCCAAGGTTAAAACCAAAAAGAAACCCATAAAAAGCTGGGTGAGCCATTTTTAGCTTCCAGAAATAGAAAAGATTTAGAGACAGAAGGTAGAGTATTAAATAATAAATGAGTAATTTTTTTGGAGGGATTTTAACTATATCAAGGGTATTTTTTAGCATACAGTTTCTTCAGAAAAGCATCCTTAGAAGAAATAGAACCCGTTTTCCTGCTCGGTATCCAGTTCTTCGACTTGCTTCAGAAATTTCGGTAGTTCTATTTATGAATTTCCGGATCTTTCGTCAAGGCTATTTCCGGATTGAGTATTTTTAGTCGGGTGATTTTTTGATTTCCTTCAAAACCCAGAACCGAGTTTAAAAGGTCTGCCAGCAAGTGCGGATACTTTATGCAAAATATCTTAAATACAATATCGCTATATAAGAGCCTGTCTGAAAATGATGCTCCAGGCTCTTGCAGCTTGCTTTTCTTTAGCATATAAGCTTATTTTAAGACACGCTGTAAGGGTAAAAGCCCGTTCTGTTTTTCTGCATCTTTTTTTTAAAAGTCACATAAAGTATCCATTTATTGATTTTTATCAATGAAAAAATTTAAAATCTATGAATAGCCTATGATTCAGTATGACTAAAAAATATATAGTTCTCAATTCAGTACTAAGTCTTTTCTTAGTAGCACAGCTATTGAACTGCAAGGGACAGCTAACAGAAGAAACCGCCAAATTAACATTTGCTCCGGAAGTGCCGCCTCCGATTACCAGAAGCGGTCCGGCCCGTGTTAAAGTGGAAATCGAGACGGTGGAAAAAGTTATGAAACTGGCAGATGGAGTGGAGTATACATTCTGAACTTATGGTGGTAAAGTTCCGGGGCCATTCATCAGGGTACGAGAGGGAGATATTGTTGACTTTAAGTTGAGTAATCATCCTGATAGTAAGATGCCGCATAACATCGACCTCCATGCGGTAACCGGCCCGGGAGGAGGAGCTGCCTCTTCTTTTACTTCACCCGGTCACTCATCCAAATTTTCTTTTCAAGTTCTAAATCCGGGTTTGTATGTATATCATTGTGCAACTGCACCGGTGGGTATGCATATAGCAAATGGAATGTATGGTCTTATATTAGTAGAACCTAAAGGAGGCTTACCTAAAGTAGATAAAGAATACTATGTAATGCAGGGTGAGTTTTATACCAAAGGTAAACATGGTGAAACCGGTAGACAACCTTTTGATATGGATAAAGCTTTTCACGAACAACCTGAATACGTAGTTTTTAATGGAGCGGTAGGTGCACTTGCCGGTGATAATGCTATCACAGCTAAAGTGGGGGATAACGTAAGGTTATATGTCGGAAACGGTGGGCCGAATTTAGTATCATCGTTTCATGTGATTGGAGAAATCTTTGATACGGTCTATCCGGAAGGTGGTGATACTATAAATAAAAACGTACAAACCACTATAGTTCCAGCAGGAGGTTCTACGATTGTTGATTTTAAACTTCAGGTTCCGGGAACTTTTATCATTGTAGATCATTCAATTTTCCGTACCTTTAATAAAGGTGCCCTCGGTATGTTAAAAGTAGAAGGACCCGATGACAAGCAGGTTTATTCAGGTAAAACAGAAGACCAGGTATATCTTCCTGAAGGTGCAGCTAACCAATCTCTTGAAGATAAGGTGGAGAAAACTACTAAAGTCTTCACTTTTGAAGAGCAGTTAACAGATGGAAAAAGGGTATTTACACAAAACTGTATGGCCTGTCATCAATCAGATGGAAATGGTATCAAGGGTTCATTTCCCCCTCTCGCCAAATCTGATTTCTTAATGAAAGACAAGAAACGTTCCATTCAGGTAATCTTAAATGGATTAAACGGTGAAATAGCTGTAAATGGAGAAAAGTATAATGGAGTAATGCCGGCACAAAGATTAAATGATAACGATATTGCAAACGTATTAACTTATATCCGTAATTCCTGGGGAAATAAAGGAGAAGCGGTAAAACCGGAGGAAGTGAAAGCACTTAGAAAATAAACCATTTAAATGAAAATACAAAGATTTCTATATATTCTATTATATCTTCTGTCGGATGTCCGCTTGCCCGCTAAATCTCCGACAGAAGGTATGATTTTTATCAAAGGAGGTAAGTTTAAACCTCTTTTTTTTGATAAATCAAAAAGAGAACAGGTAATCGTCGAAAGTTTCTACATTGATAAATATCCTGTAAGTAATTTAGAATATATGAATTTTATAAAAGAAGAATCAAAATGGTCTTTAGAAAATGCGAAATCCATTTTTGTAGAGAAAGCTTACCTTTCTCATTGGAAAGGAAATACTCCCGATAAATCCATACACAATGCAGCCGTAGTCAATGTGTCATGGTTTGCAGCAAGAGCCTATTGTCATTGGAAGGGAAAAAGACTTCCTTCTACAGCCGAATGGGAATTTGTAGCTTTAGCCGATGAAACACAAAGAGATGCCAGTTATAAAAAAGATTATTCCGCAAGAATATTAAAGTGGTATTCGAGACCGGGAGGAGTGAATCGTTCAGAAGTAGGTTCTACATATAAGAACTTTTACGGAGTTTATGATATGCACGGTTTAATCTGGGAATGGGTGGAAGATTTTAGTACGGCCATGGTTACGGGAGATTCGAGAGGGGATTCAAGTCTCGATAAAGGTTTATTTTGCGGAAGCGGAAGCCTCGGTGCTTCCAATTTTAATGATTACGCTGCTTTCATGAGATATGGCTTTCGTAGCAGTCTTGATGCCAAATATACCGTTAATAACCTCGGCTTTCGATGTGCCTATAATAACTGAATAATTATGGAGAAGAAAGAATGAAAAAAAGTATGTTAATTATTTTGCTTCTTGTTATGAATGCTTGCAAGGAGCAACAGGATCACTCAAAGCATGCTCATCATGAGCATCACAAAATGGAATCCGGAAAAGTTAGCGGAGAGTCCGTGTATAATTTGGAAGGAAAATCACTAAAAAATCAAAACGCTGAAGCTATCAGCCTGAGCGATTTCAAAAACTCTAAGGTATTAGTGAGCATGATCTTTTCGACCTGTAAAGATATCTGTCCTCGCCTGGTTGCTGATATGCAAAACATTGAAAGAAAATTAGAAAAAGATTCTATTCAGGATGTGAAATATGTTCTTATTTCTTTTGATTCCGATAAAGATACTCCGAATGTATTAAAAGAGTATGCAGTCAAAATGAAATTTGACTTGAAACGTTGGACTTTGATTCATGCCAGTGCTTCTGATATCGCCGAGATTGCAGCTGTATTGGGAGTGAAGTACAAAAAGATGGAAGACGGAACATTTTCTCATTCTAATTTGATAAGTCTTTTAAATGCGAAAGGAGAAATCGTGTACAGGCTGGAAGGCTTAGGACAAAATCCGGATGCTTTGATTGAAAAACTAAAGAGTCTTTAAAATGGGATTTATAAATAGCTGAACTACCAACGGTTCGCACTCTAACGAAATACCCTCGAATATATATCTGCCATGGCCTGTGGCAGTTTTTTGGGATGATTGAGTATTTGGAACCTACCTTCTCCCAACATCGGTGGCAAGTAATCTTTAGCCGATTTCTCTATGGCCAGGGCAAAAAGATGAATATTCGATTTTTCACATTCCTGCACCGCCTTTTTTACATCTTCAATCCCATATTTACCTTCATATCTGTCATAATCATTCGGTTTTCCGTCAGAAAGTAAAAGTATCCATTTCTTACGCGAAACTTCTTTTTCTAATATACTTTTTGCATGCCGAATGGCCGGACCGATGCGCGTATAGCCCCTGGGTTCTAAAGCACCAATAAAGTGTTTTTTGGAATCCCAGGTGTCCGAGAAAGATTTTACATTAATGTATTCGCAATCATTTCGAGTTTTCGAGGAAAAGCAATCTATTCGGAAACGATCTTCATATTCATTACAAAGTTCCCCCAAAAGGATTACAGATTCCTTTTCTACATCAAGGATGCGATTATTGGATACATATCCATCAGTAGACAAACTGAGATCAATCAATAGCAATAAAGACATATCCCTCTTTTGTTTGCGCTTTGATACATATACTCTTTCATTCGGACTGGAATGACTTAATAATTGAACTGTATAATCAAGAAGAGAATCCATGTCCAACTCTTCCCCATATTCTTGATGTCTTACACTCTCAAGTTGGTTAGCGAGACGATTCATCTTTTCTTTTAATTGCTTTAAAGTTAAAGCATTCTTATTTAAACATTCTGAATAATAGGAAGAATGTTTTTGGGTAAAAGGATATTCCAGTACCGAACAATAGTTCTTTCTATATCCTTTTTTCTTATAATTCCATTCATCATACAAGAAACGATTTTCAGTATAAATTACATCTTTTGCTTCAAGAGGAATGTCGGCTCTAAGGACATCACTTTTATACAGAGAGGAACTGGATTCTTCCGTCCGTATTAAATGACGTAAGTCTAATTCATTGAGTGCCTCTTCATGTGTATCTAACTCATCCTCTCCATCCAGAGTTCTCCAGTCACCTTTGAATTCTTCTACTGTTTCTATCTTCTCAAAATTATGGTTTAAGGTATATTCTCGCGTTTTTTCTTTATTTTCCTCTAAGACAATGACTTCTTCCTTAGGCTTTCCTTCTTTTTCGGTTGAATAGGATTGAAGTTTTCTATCTGAGTCCCGTAGTGACATAGAACTTGAGTCCTCTCTTTTTTCGGGACTCATAAATACTCCATGGAGATAGGAAAGAGGAAATGTCTTATTGGATAATTGTTCCTGAAAGGTAGACTCATGTTTACAGATATTCTGAATCCATTCTTTTGTTTCCGGAAAATGTTTATGAATTTCTTCTAATACTCCAGGAAAAGCATTTTTAGCTTTTTGTAAAGAATGTGTACGATTATAGATTCCTTCTTTTTCCCAGTTTAATTGTAGTTTTTTCTGAAAAGTTAAATACAAAACTCGAAATATATAAAAGTCCGTATTGTCCTTCAAGCTTGGGCCGTGATAGTAGGAAGTCGGAAGATAAAACACGTTTCCTCTGTATCCACCTTCTTTTTCGGCTTCCTGTATACGAATTGTCTCACCGCTTATGAGACAGGCAAAAATACTTAATCTTTGCTTAAGAGAGGAAAGCTCTACCGTTCTTTCAATTAGTTCAGGTGATTTTTTTTTGGCTAGTAAGTTTTTTATCGGGTGGTAAAGTTTTTTAAAAACCCACTGATCAATTTCCATACTCTAAAACACCAGAGAAATCATATCTCTCAGAGCAAAGATGGTATCCGGATCATCCGAAAGAGGCTGGGCAATAGCCACTTCGCAGGCCATACGTGGGGAAATTCCTGAAGCAATTAATTTCGCTGCATCCACCAGCAGTCGTGTAGATACCGTCTCAGAAAGGCTTAAGTCATAGGAAGCTCTGATTCGATGTGCAATTTGCACCAGTCGCTTTGCAATACTATCTTCAATACCGGACTCTTTTTGTAATATTTCTTTTTCCAGGTCAAAGGAAGGATAGGAAAATTGAATACTTACAAATCTTTGTCGGGTTGAAGGCTTTAATTCCTTCCATCCACGCTGATAACCCGGATTAAAAGAAGCAATCAACATAAAAGAATCTTTCGCATATATCGTTTCGTTTAACCTGTCTAAAAATAACTCTCTTCTGTGGTCAGTGAGAGGATGTATGGCTACAATTACATCGGGTCTGGCTTCAGCAATTTCATCTAAATAGAGAATTGCTCCATTTCGAACAGCCCTCGTGAGAGGGCCATCCTGCCATATTGTTTCTGCACCCTTTATCAGGTGTCTCCCCAGTAAGTCAACTGCCGAAGTTTCTTCATGACAGGAAACGGTAATTAATTCTAATTGCAATTTCGAGGCCATGTATTCAATGAATCTCGTTTTTCCTGCACCCGTTGGTCCTTTCAAAAGCAAGGGTAACTTGTTTTTGAAGCAGGATTCGAAGATTTCAATTTCCTTACCTGTGGGTTTGTAAAACACCGATGGAGAGTGAGAAGACATTTTTATACTCCCTGCTTGGAAAAGTAGGCAAGGTCATCCTGAGAGTTTTCCGGAATCAGGGTTTCATCATTAGGAAATCCAAATTTTATAAAATTATAAATATATAAGATTATTCCTATAGTAAACAGACTCGCAGCCAGTAAAAGTCCTACGAAGTGAACCTCCACTTCTTTTTGAACTGCAAGAAAATCCAGACCCAGTATTCGTTCCAGGTAAACCTGGGCAATACCCGCAACCGCAAAGGCTCCTGTCATTCCGAGCATGCCTATATTAGAAATCCAGAATGCAAGTAAACCGGACATGTTATTCCAGAGTTTACGCCCCGTAAGAAGTGGCATTGCATAGGAAATAATAGCCAGAACCATCATGGCATAGGCTCCCCAGAACGCCATATGTCCGTGCATAGCTGTAACCAGGGTTCCGTGTGTATAAAGGTTTACTTGAGGAAGAGTATGAGCAAAACCTAAAAATCCTGCACCCACAAAGGACATGATGGCACATCCAATTGTCCAATAAAGGGAAATTTTGTTCGGATGCGTTCTTTCACTTTTTCTGTACATGTTAATGGCAAACAGAGCCATTCCTAAAAATGCAAGAGGTTCTAAAGCAGAGAACAATCCTCCCACCCATAACCAATAAGAAGGTGTTCCGATATAATAGTAATGGTGACCGGTTCCTAATATTCCTGAAAGAAATGTAAGACCCACGATCACATAAAGCCACTTTTCAATAACTTCTCTATCAACACCGGTAAGCTTAATCAAGAGATAGGCAAGGATAGAACCCATGATAAGTTCCCATACACCTTCTACCCATAAGTGAACCACCCACCATCTAAAAAAGGAATCAAGGGTATGGTTATGGAAATAAATCATCCCCGGTAAATACAGAAGGGCGGCCGCCAAAAGACCAAAATAAAGTACAAGAGCTGTAGTTGTATGCTTTTTACCATTCCAAACAGTCATTCCTATGTTGAATAAGAAGGTTAGAACATTCACAACTACTAAAAAATCAAGAGGTCTGGGAATTTCTAAAAACTTTCTTCCTTCCCACCAATTTAAGTGAAAGCCTATAATTGCAACCACTCCCACTACAACCAGCGAACCCAGTTGCAAAAAGGCTAACTTTTCGGAATAGATTTCGCGTCCGGCTTCGTCCGGGATAATGAAGTGCGCCGCTCCCATAAAGCCGCATAATAACCATACTACAAGAAGATTTGTATGAGTAGCTCTTGCTGCATTAAAAGGAATCCAATCGTGTAATCCATCGAGACCAATATGGGCAAAACCCATTATAAAACCATAAATTAGCTGCAAGCTAAGTAGTAGCATACAAACTGCAAAGAAATAATAAGCTATCTTCTGTGATCGATATTTCATGTACCCTGACTCCTTTTATTTTTGTTCCCCGAGAAAATTAACGATCTCTTTAAGTTCTGTATCAGAGAGAGGTAATTTGGGCATATTTGTTCCCGGCTTAATCGATGCGGGATTTGCGATCCATTTTTCAAGATATTGAGAATCATACTTCTTTGCTACTCCATCTAAGGCCGGACCGGTATTTCCACCTTTTCCCCCCAGAGCATGGCAGGCTCTACAAAGCTGAGTAAATTTAAGAGGTTCTTTTTGTGTTATACCCGCATTTGTATTTGCACTTGCAGAGGAAGAAAGTAAGGTTTTAGGTTTCGCCGGAAATCCGTTCAGATTCATATTTCCTATCCATTTAAAGAAAGCGATAAGGTCATCAATTTCCTTATCGGTAAAGTTGTATTTTATCATTTTCCTTTCATTCGGATACATCGCCTGTGGATCTTTTATAAATAATTTCATCCATTCCGGGCCTCTCCTTTCATATACTTTTGTGAGTTCCGGTGCATAATATGCTCCTTCTCCCAAAAGTGTATGACAGCCCATACAATTATTCTTGTCCCAGATTTCTTTTCCTCTTTTCACTTCTTCACTCATATTGGCTTCATTTGTTTGTGAGGGAACTTTTTTCATTGAGTCCACAGTCAAACCAAGAAACGCAAGAGCAAAAATTAAAGTTCCCAATAGGAAAAATAACCTTGCCTGTGATTTTGATAACATCTTGCCCCCAAAATATTTTTATCTTTTTGTTATATTATAAAAATAAAATTGTCATTGATATAAATCAATAAAACTGTAAAAATATCAGAAAAAGGAATATAATTGTATTGTTATTTTATGAATAAACTGTCTAAGAACTTTGTATAAATAAATATTTCAAAAAGGATTGGAAAAGTAAATATGTATGCATGGATTTTGAGTCTTCATGTTCTTGCGGCTACTGTTTGGACAGGAGGTCATTTGATTCTCTCCCTTACTATTTTGCCAGGAGTTTTAAAGAATAAAGATATTGAATTTATAAGAAGGTTTGAATCTTCTTATGAAACTATTGGAATACCTGCACTTATTATTCAAATCTTTAGTGGTCTCTGGATGGCTGGTATCAGTCTGGGCGGACGAGATTGGTTTGATTTTTCCAATCCTGTATCGAGGCTCGTTTCCTATAAACTTCTTTTACTTTTTCTTACCTTTGTCCTGGCAATAGATGCAAGACTCCGAATTATACCCAGATTAAATAAGGAAAATCTAATATCTTTAGCTTTTCATATTGTACCGGTAACTATTCTATCTGTTTTATATGTCTTCCTGGGTGTGCTGTATCGGTATGGATATTTGTGATGATAAAACAAATTATTATTCCTCAACCTCCCGTACCCCGCGTTGAAACGTGGGGTTAAGAGATAGATTCTTCTAATATTATGACAATCTAAAAATACGAGGTATAGCTGTTATCGTAAGGAATGGTCGCGACCATTCCTATTCAGCCCGTTCTTTTCACCCGATGACGTGGTTAAACCCACGCCCTCGGGAAACGACATAAATCATAAGACTTATCTAATAGACTGTTCTTGAAATACTTTTTGTATATAAGAAAACCCTTTCTTATCGGGCTATACTTCGACTCGCCGTTGGCTCGCTCAGTAACCGGTTGCATTGAAGCAACTCAAAAGGAAATCGCCGGCTGAGCGATGACGTAAGTCTGAGCCGAAGCCAAGCGAATTAGGAAAGGGGCTGGGGGATAGGTAAAAAGCTGACGGCTGCTTAGCTAATAGTATTTAGATATTAGGGATTAGTAATAGTTCCAGAGCTTGTTTTTCTTTTGGAAATCCATGCTACCAAATAAAGCCACTAATCCCAAACCTCTAATCACCAATTCCTAATTTCTGGCAGCTGAAACCAATTCTCTTTAGCGAGCCAATACCCATCACTACAAGTACAGTAAAACCATATTAGAGTCATTTAATCATTTCCCTTTCTAAATATAAATATCAGTAGTCCCATTATGCCACCAGTAACTCCTATAAATATTACAAACAAATCGACATAAAAGCGAAGGTCTTTATCTACTGCAAAATACGCTGCCAATAGTCCAGAGACTATTGATACATACATGATGAGCAAATCCCTATTGCTCAATCTTTACCGCTTTTAGTTGTTTTTGTAACGTCTATATAAAGCTTTACCAATAGTTTCAATAATACGAAAACCATGATTGAGACCGAAGCCCAGGTCATAAAAAATCTGATTATTTCCTTTTCCATAGCAATGTATTAGACAACATGAATCGACCCTTTACAAGCTCTTTTCATGTCGTCGATCTTCAATAAGGGTAAAAAATTCGGAGATTTGTACCGCTACGATTGGGAGTTGAAACGAGAGGAGGCATGGCAACCATAACCCCAACAAACAGAGAAGCCCCGGATTACCTCCGCGGCTTTTGTAATTCAATGCTCTGAGTCGAGCCTTTTTAGCTAACAGCTTTCAGCCCGCTCGTCGGTTGTTTCCCTTCGAACTCTCTATCGTTCGCTCAGTAACCGGTTGCATTGAAGCAACGCAAAAGGAAATCGCCGGCTGAGCGATGACGTAAGTCTGAGCCGAAGTCAGGCGAATTAGGAAAGGGGCCGGGGGATAGGTAAACTTAGTGATTAGTATTTAGATATTAGGGATTAGTAATAATTCCACCCCTCATTCCTCACCCCTAATCGCTTTCCGAAAAAACTTCTCCAAATAAGCTTCCGGGAGTTCGGTAGCAATGGAAATGGCCTGAATGGAAAGATTCATTTTCATCAAATTTATCGCAGTCCTGAGTTTACTTTTATGCTCGGCTCTTTTTCGTTCTTTTTCAATTTGTCTCTCGGCCAGCAGGCGTTCCTTTTCCATTCCTTCTTTGAGTCCTTGATGATAGGCATAATGTCTCATCGCCATAAAATCCCGTTCCGATTTCAAGCGCATTTCGTAATAAGCCCTGGTCTTCTCGTCGAGGGATATATCCTTTAAAGCTTCTATCGCTTCTTCCATGACCGGGTTTCTTTCTTGCAACTCTTTCATCTCTTTTTCCTGCAAATGCTCGGCTTTTCCAAGGAAATACAACCAGTTTTCCAGCTCGGTATCCAGTTCCTCTACCTGTTTTAGAAACTTTGGTAGTTCTATTATATGAATTTCCAGATCTTTCGTCAAGGCTATTTCCGGATTCTCTTTTTCCAATAGCTGGAAAGTCGAATGAAAGTTGTCTATTTGCAGCAGGTTAAAATTCAAGAAAGAAACGGAATACACAGGTTTCAACTGAACGTATGTAGCTCCTTTTTTAATTTGCTGTGAATAGAGCTTGGCCCAGTAATACAGAACCCTTTTTCCAAAATAATCCTGTGGGAAGCCCTGCATTTCTACTCCAAAATGCTCGCTGCGTTTATTTACAGCGTGTATATCCAGAATGGACAATTTATCATTCCGGGTGTCACCAGGTATTTCCGGATTGAGTATTTGCAGGCTTTCGATTTTATCAGTTCCCTTGAATCCGAGTACGGCATCCAAAAGTTTTGCTAAGAGATGAGGTTTCTTTATGCAAAATATCTTAAATACAATATCGCTATGTAAGGGTAAAAGTCCGCTCTGTTTTTCTGTATCTTTCTGTTTCATTTTACGATCTCCTACTATAAAGGGTTTGAAAATGCACAGAAGGAACAAAAATTTTCTATAGAAGGGAAGCCGAAACTGGACTTTTGGGATACTTTTTGAAACTTTTTTTCCCAGCCGGATGTGGTTGCTGAGCGTAAGCCGAAGCACAGCGTCCGGCTGAACGGACAACAAAGACCACCAAATAAGACCTCCCCCTGCTCTGTGAATGAGCGAAGCGAGAGAACGAATTAGGGAAGGGGGAAAGAGGGGGTTAGGTAAAAAGCTGATCGTTGCTTCCCTTCGAACTCTATGTAAAATTTTGTCAACCAGTTTTAAAATTTTTTGGATGAATTGAGACAAAGTTTTTAATATAGGGTTTGTTTGATTTAATAAGAGCTATAATTATTTTTAATAATTTATTTCCTATGTTATTAAGAACCAGTTTTTTGTTTTTTCCTTCCGCCACTTTCCTTAGAAAATATTTTTCCATGTTTTTATCATACTTTCTGGAAGCCATAGAAACTAAATATATTACTCGTCGCAAGTTACCCGGCCCGATTCCGCTGGAAGAAGTTTTTCGTCTTATTGATTTTCCACTTTCATATTGCAATGGTACAATACCCATATAAGAAGCAAGCTTCCTGTAATCCAAATGTTCTTTGAAACCATTAGTAGTTACTAATAAATAATATGTAAAAATATTTCCCACTCCGGGAATAGTCTTGATATTGTCCATTGTCTGTTTCAGTTCCGGTTCTGATTCAATTAGAGTTTTTATTTTATCTTCAATTTTACTTATCATATTCTTACAGTTTAAAATCATTTCTTCATATATCATCATCGCTTCATTGACCTGGTAATGTTTCTTTTTTAATGCTTTCAGTGCATTCGTATTACTTGTTTTTTGTTTGGTTATTTATTCCCTCTGTACAAGCAAAACACTGATTTCTTCAAGAATTTCACTATTAGGAGTCCATTTAGTAAGTTCATCTAAAAATCTGAAAGCATATTCTGCTATCTTCCTACTATCTACCTCATCAGTTTTATGTTGTGATATTTCAAAAACCCTTTTGACTTTTAAAGGATTTTCTACAGCAATAAAAAAACCTAAACCAGAAAAATAATAAGCTAATTGTTCCCCATATACACCTGTTGCTTCCATACAAATAACTGAATTTTTATTTGTAATTTTAGGACTTGCTTTCTTGAAATCTTTGATTAGCAATAAATATCCATCAGGGTTATTGTTATAATTTCCCAATGATATATACGTTTCCTCTTTCTTTGAATAATAAGAAACAGTAATAAATTCAGAAGAGATATCGATCCCAATAAAATACTTTACATTTTTCATCATCTGTATCCTCTTAAAGTAACATGTATTTTAAGTGCCGAACCGGTGTGATTGAACTTTGCCCATAATTAATGAGTTCTAAACTCAAAAGCTCTATTTAGTTTTATCACATACAGAAATGGGGCCTTATTCGAAGGATGGATTTAATATCCTGGCTCGCTGATAGGCTTCTTCCATTTCTGGTTCGGTGCTACTTTTTCAGAAAAAGAAATCCTTAAAAAATAGCCACTTATTTACTAATGGGCTCTCTATCGTTCGCTCAGGGGTCGCATCAGCACCTGTGCTGAGCAAAGGCGTAAGCCTGAGTCGAAGCATAGCTATCAGCTCTTTAATAGTTAAGCATTCCTTTATAAGAAAAATCTTACCTACCACAAAAGCTGACGGCTGTTTAGCTGATTGCTGGCAGCTGAACCCAATGCTCTCAAACGAGCCAGACTAATTCCCACAGTACAGGTACAAGAGCAAAAGTTTTCTCTAATAAAGATTGTCGCAATGCTCTCAAACGAGCCAGACTAATTCCCACCCGGCTGAACAGGCACCGGCTGAACAGGAAACAATTATTGTCGCAATGCTCTCAAACGAGCCAGACTAATTCCCACTTCCCGATATTTAAACCGTTTGAAGACGTTCAATCCGGAATGTCGCAATGCTCTCAAACGAGCCAGACTAATTCCCACATGAAACGTAATTTGAACCCAAGAACAGTTTACTACATAAGTCGCAATGCTCTCAAACGAGCCAGACTAATTCCCACATACAAAAAACACTAAAGAAGTCGTAAAGGCCAAGTTCAGTCGCAATGCTCTCAAACGAGCCAGACTAATTCCCACAATGTGGGCTGAAACTCCGGATACAAAAGGTGAAACCTGGGTCGCAATGCTCTCAAACGAGCCAGACTAATTCCCACACACGAAACATCATTTTGATAGTGTGCCTGTAATTTAGTCGCAATGCTCTCAAACGAGCCAGACTAATTCCCACGTATGCAGAAGAAGCCGTTAGCGAGAAGGATGATGTGAGGTCGCAATGCTCTCAAACGAGCCAGACTAATTCCCACAATGGACACTACAAAATTAACACTCGAAGATTTACTGTCGCAATGCTCTCAAACGAGCCAGACTAATTCCCACTTTCTCTATTTTGCATATTAGAATCTCCTTATGATGAAAACATGTCGCAATGCTCTCAAACGAGCCAGACTAATTCCCACAAATTTTCTCTAAATTTTCTCTAATGATCTCTATTATGTCGCAATGCTCTCAAACGAGCCAGACTAATTCCCACACAATCAAAAAGGTTATTTTACGCATACAGAAACATTAGTCGCAATGCTCTCAAACGAGCCAGACTAATTCCCACTGGCTACTTGACTCTTATCTGAGAGAGTGGGAGCTAAGTGGTCGCAATGCTCTCAAACGAGCCAGACTAATTCCCACTAAAAGCCTTAGGCGTTCATTCCCCGTAAGGTTTTCAAGTCGCAATGCTCTCAAACGAGCCAGACTAATTCCCACCAGATAATTACACATTATAAAGGAGTCATAGAGATAATAGTCGCAATGCTCTCAAACGAGCCAGACTAATTCCCACATAAAGAAAAGCGAATAAAGCTCCTTTCACAGGGAATTATGTCGCAATGCTCTCAAACGAGCCAGACTAATTCCCACCAAAAGATGCATTTGAAAAATTAGTTTCAATTCTTAAGTCGCAATGCTCTCAAACGAGCCAGACTAATTCCCACACAATCAAAAAGGTTATTTTACGCATACAGAAACATTAGTCGCAATGCTCTCAAACGAGCCAGACTAATTCCCACTGATAAAAAGTTGAAATCACTAAACCTTGGAGCTGTAGGTCGCAATGCTCTCAAACGAGCCAGACTAATTCCCACTTTCTTGTTCCCATGCTGCTTTCGCAGCTTTCACTGAGTCGTCGCAATGCTCTCAAACGAGCCAGACTAATTCCCACGGTTCACTTCAGGGTGTCACCCCTGAAGATGTAACACAACGTCGCAATGCTCTCAAACGAGCCAGACTAATTCCCACTTACTAAGGAGAAGCTTCAAGCGTTAAGTAGTCAAACATGTCGCAATGCTCTCAAACGAGCCAGACTAATTCCCACTGCATTAATCTACACCGTAATCAGTAACGGAAAAAATTGTCGCAATGCTCTCAAACGAGCCAGACTAATTCCCACAGCCTCTTTTCAGGTACCATTCTGTAGCATTCTCAGGTAGCTTACAAGTAATTTTTCTAATATTTTCCTGTAACCTACCCCTTTTTTGGCCCGAAAAACGGTTACAGGAATTTGCTTAAAAATTCTACGCCAAAATGGCAGGTTTTGCTTAAATGATAGGCAGAAAAAGCCCTTTTTTACTATTTCGTATAACGTGTTTTCCTGTAACCTCCCGGAAAAATGGCCATTTTCGGTGGAGCAATCGGAAATTTCTTGACTGGAAATTCTACTCATGACTTGTTTAGGTTTAAATTCAACCTTTCTACCACTCCTTTTTTGATGCAGGACTTGAGCCAATCGCTGAGGTAATAAATCAGCTCATCAAGGTTTCCGGTGATTAATTTGTAATTTCTTTCTGCTTTTATCTCTTCATTATAAAACCGAAGGAATTTTAATTGGCTACTTTGCTTCAAATAAACCCCGCCCCCCTTCACCGATTCAAAGTCTTCTTTTTGCAGAATTTTAAGGGTAAAAAGTTTAACAGTGACTCTTTCACAAAAAAGGGGACGCAAAGGTTCTACAAGGTCAAAAGAAAGACTTTTTCTGCCGTAGCGGGTTCCGTGCAGGTAGCCAAGATAAGGGTCCAGACCCTTGCCCTCAATCAAGGAACCGAGTCGGTTAGAAACCAGCACACTCAAAAAAGAAAGAATCGCATTTCCCTCGTCTTTTGGAGGTCTTCGACTTCGTCCTTTAAACAAATCTTCTGAGGGAAAAAGTTTTTTATAGCAGGGATAATAGGCTGAAGCAAAACTTCCTTCAAAACCCATCAGGCTTGCGATGTCCTCTGCTTGCAGGACTTTCTGTTTCCATTTTTTTAATGCTGAAAGTTTATCTTTGAATACTAATTCAGGATGATTAATCTGTGCATCTTCTAGAAGCTTAATACTAAAAATAATTTTGGAAAAAACAATTTGCTTACTAATATCCAGACGGAACTTTTCGTCTTTTTGCAGGTTTACCTGTTGAACTCGAAGGTCTATATTTTTCGGAAAGGGAGGAAGGGCCTGACCGAGAAGGTTTCCTTTCTGTGTATAAAAAGAAAAGGACACATTTCGTTTCAGCATTTCCAGAAGAAACTGGGTGGAAAACTGCACATTACCGAATAGTTGTAAAGAGTCTATATCTTTAAAAGGAATTCTCGCAAGGGTTTCTCCCTTAAACTTTACAAGAAGAGTGTCCCCCTCTTTATGCAGGTAGGTTCCGTGTCTTGTTACATAAATATCTGTCATAGTACTATACCATTGGGTTCATCATCCCCTGATTGACGAAAACCTGCCATCCTGTATCGAAGAATTTGCGTAAGTTCAGTTTGTATATAATCATATAAGGGTTTATACATATAGTCTTTTTTACTCAGTTTATACTGATTTCTCCAGGATTCCAGACGTTCCAGGACTATTTCTAAAAGTTCAGGAATGTCTGCATTTTTATAGGTATCATATAAGAGTACAGACAGTCTTTCTTTTTCCTTTTCAATGGCTGAGTTAGCAGGAGAAATTTGAATAGAAGAATGAGAATTTTTATCAGAAAGAGAAATAGAATATCCTAAAAAATTAACCCTTTCTCCTTCCTGTTTTAGATTTACAAGCCTTGTTTTATCCGGATGTATATCCAGTAATAATTCATTATTCAAATAGTCGTTTATTAGCTTAATTTGTTCCTCTGTATGATGTCTCGAAGCTACAACAAAATCATCTGCATAACGAAGCATTCTGGAATGTGTAGCTTTTAAAACTGCATTCTTGCTGTAAAAAAAATTATCAAATTCATGTAAATAGATATTCGCGAGTAAGGGAGATAGAATGCCACCCTGAGGAATGCCCCTGCTGAGCTCTCTTTTCTCCATGCTAAATTCATTTTCTCTCTTTGGAGCAGCTAAGATAGTTTCTAAAACTTCCAAAACATGCTTATCGGCGATTCGCTTATTAGTAATATTTACCAGAGGTTTATGAGGAATGCTATCAAAGCAGGAACGAATATCTGCATCATAGATAAAGGTATGACCCGAACGGATATATTTTTTTAAGCTTAAGGCCGCATCATCTCTCGTTCGCCCTGAACGAAAACCATAGGAACAATCTAAAAACTTTGCTTCAAACAGGGGCTCTAAAACAAGGTAGAAGGAAGTCTGGATCACCTTATCTTTCAAATCATACAGGCTAATTTCTCGGAAAGCTCCTTCTTCTTTTTTTGGAAAAAAAATTTGCTTTGAGAATTGAGGTTTATATTTCCTGCTTTCTAATTCCTGTTTAATCTCTGAAAGGAAATCTCTGTAGGTTTTTGATTGGATTTCTTTTGCTACTTTTGCACCGGAATGTTTGAAAAAAATTCGTTCTAAAGAAGCTTTCAGGATATCCGGGTTGTGGAGAAATCTATAAAGTCCATCAAAGGCCCTGTCCGGGTATTTCTTTGCTTCAAAAAAAAGCTGATTACGTATATTCGCAACTGTTCGGGGGAGTTTCTCATTGGAGATAAAGGGAGGATTTTTCATCTGAAGAGTAGAAGCATATAAGTTATCAATAGAGTAAATTTTCTTACTGGAAATCTGGATCTTTTTGGGTTTTTCAGAACTTATTTTTATATTTTTCCCTCTTCCGGCAGGTATAACAATTTCTTTATCAGAAAGTGCTAATTTTAGAATTTCCTCAAAATTCTTTTCTGCATATTCCAGACTAAATTGTATCATTTGCTTATAAGTGTTAAAAGGGCAGAAGGTAGATTTTTTAGACCTTCAGTTCCTTCTACGGACTCGAGTCGATAATCTTTCATTCTTTTTTTCTGCCATTCAGAAAGGGTTCGAAGAGAAACCAGTAAGCCCTTACCGTAGAGTCCGCCGGAAAAATCTTTAAGAGTATTCAATTTATAAATAATATTATCAGGTTTAATACTTTTAGAACTTATGATAGCTGTTTTGCATTCAATCAGATACAGGCGATTATGATAAGTGAATACTACATCATATTCATTTTTATTGACCTGGGAATTTTCATTCAACATACCAACTTTGGCATTACAGAAAACATTTGTGCCGGGTATATTTTTTACTTCATTATATACATAGGCTTCGAGCCAGCCGCCATGTAGAAAAGAATGAATATCTGCATTTTCAAAAGTGATTTTTCTTCCGGACAAACGAAGAAGACCTGAGTTTGTAAATAAATGAATTAAGCTCATGAAATCTCTATCTCGAAAATCATCTTCAGTTATCTCTACTATTGCCGGAAAATAATTACGATGATTAAAATAACAATACTGATTAAAGCGCGGGATGGAGGATAAATAATTTTTATCAGATTTAATAAGTTCGGTAAATAAACTGTGAAGCCTGGGTGTGTATCTATCGAAAAAATCATTAGAATGAGAGTTAATACACTGTCCGTAGGCATTCAGGTAAGATTCGACATCTAACCAGTGATGATAGGGTATTCTTAAATCATAATTGATTCCCTGTATAAGTTTATCCTGAGTGTCTACATAGAAGATGTGTTTATTGTAAGAATTGAATACATCATAAGCAGCAAAGGCCATAATTTTTGTGCCACCCGTAGCATTAAGGAGGATTTCCGAATCTTTATATTTATCTAAAATCTTCAAACAGGGTTTCTTTGCTTCCTGCAAGTTGTAGGCATCAATTGAAAAAGACTCTACGGATATCCCCCAGCGGTGAACAATCTTCTCTAAGTAAGAGGCTTTGGCTTTCATTTTGTCTGAAACCAGAAGGATGAGCCTGTCCGGTCTGAGAGAATCCTCTTTAAGGGGTATCAGGTTAGGAATGGGTTGGTCAGAAACCAGGGAAACGATGATTTTCATGTAAAGAACCTTTTACCATTTTCAGATACTGGGGAATGAAAAACAAGCAGTTTTTAGATTATCCGAATCCGCGAATCTCCCGTACCCCGCGTTGAAACGTGGAGGTAAGAGAATGCTTCTTCTAACATAAGGATAATCTAAAATCTGAGGTATAACTGTTATCGTAAGGAACGGTCGCGACCGTTCCCTTTCAGACCGTTCCCTTTCAGACCGTTCCATCTCTGATCGCTTCTTTCTCACAAGCGAAGCCTGCTTTTGTTCTCCGATGACGTGGCTTTCCCAGGGCAGCCGTAAACGACCGCCCTTGGGAAACGACATAAATTATAAGACTTATCTAATGGACTGTTCTCGAAATGCTTTTTGTATATAAGAAAACCCTTTCTTATCGGGCTATACTTCGACTCGCCTTTGGCTCGCTCAGTAACCGGTTGCATTGAAGCAACGCAAAAGGAAATCGCCGGCTGAGCGATGACGTAAGTCTGAGCCGAAGCCAAGCGAACTAGGAAAGGGGCCGGGGGTTAGGTAAACTTAGTGATTAGTAATGATCAGAAAACCGGTTCTCCTTTTGGAAAGCCATGTATACAAGTAAAAACCATATTAGAGTCATTTAATCATTTCCCTTTCTAAATATAAATTTCAGTAGTCCCATTATACCACCAGTAACCCCTATAAATATTACAAACAAATCGACATAAAAGCGAAGGTCTTTATCTACTGCAAAATACGCTGCCAATAGTCCAGAGACTATTGATACATACATGATGAGCAAATCCCTATTGCTCAATCTTTACCGCTTTTAGTTGTTTTTGTAACGTCTATATAAAGCTTTACCAATAGTTTCAATAATACGAAAACCATGATTGAGACCGAAGCCCAGGTCATAAAAAATCTGATTATTTCCTTTTCCATAGCAATGTATTAGACAACATGAATCGACTCTTTACAAGCTCTTTTCATGTCGTCGATCTTCAATAAGGGTAAAAAAAACCGGAGATTTGTACCGCTACGATTGGGAGTTGAAACGAGAGGAGGCATGGCAACCATAACCCCAACAAACAGAGAAGCCTCGGATTACCTCCGCGGCTTTTGTAATTCAATGCTCTCAAACGAGCCGTTTAGTGATTAGTATTTAGATATTAGGGATTAGTAATAGTTCCACCCCTCATTCCTCACCCCTAATCGCTTTCCGAAAAAACTTCTCCAAATAAGCTTCCGGGAGTTCGGTAATACGGGAAATAAATTTTAACTCAGCTCCTTCTTTCTTTAAATTTATCGCGGTTCGGAGGGCTTTTTTATGCTCGGCTCTTTTTTCACGAAAACTCGCAAGGCGTTGTGTCTTCTCTATCTCTTTCTCTGCCAGCAGGCGTTCCTGCTCTCTGCCCTCCTGGATACTGGCTTCCCTTATTTTCTCCCTGATTCCAAATTCTTCTGCGAGTTCCCAGACTCTTTCTTCTATGGCAGTCATACTCTTTCCCATCTCCTTTAGTATAGACTCAACTTCTTCTCTGTAAAGCAAAAAACTATCTTTCAAGTTCTCGCCGAAACCTTTTTCTATGGCTTCCCGGATTATCTCTTTTCTCTGCTTCTTCGCTGTGAATATTTGTAAAAACTCCAGTTCTCGATCCGTGTTTTTGTCCAGTTCTGAAATAACGATACAGTGTATCTTTATAATTCCCGAAATTTCCATGACATAAAGTCCTTTTCTCTTCTCTAAGAAATGATATGTCTCCAAAAATCGTTCTGGCTTTTTCGTTGTTATAAGAGTGAAGCTTATATCTCCCTTCTCTTTTTTCCGCAGGACAAAAGCCGAGATATAATACAAAGTTTTATATATATCCTGTAATTTTACACCCTGACTTTCTGACTTGAACTCAATGATATTGAATTCCTGAAAATAGTTCATTAAATCGAGGTGCTGCCTTATAGGTTTATCGCTCTCAATAATAAGGACATCGAGTTTTCTCGGAAGCCTGTGCAATTCAAATTCCGTTTCTACCTTTGCGAACTTTGAGAAAAAAGCTATGGCTCTTTTCTTAAATACTTCATCAAAGGTTTTTTGGAGTTTTCGTTTGTTCATGTGACCCTCTACTATAAAGGGTTTGAAAATGCACAAAAGGAACAAAAATTTTCTATAGAACGGGAACCGAAACTGGACTTTTGGGATACTTTTTGAAACATTTTTATCCCAGCCGGATGCGGATGCTGCCCTTTGGCTTCGCCGGCTGAGCGTGCTTCGGTGCGGGCTTTCGCCCTTACTCACAGACTGTGTGAAAAGTGAGCAAAAAAAAACCTGTAGATATTGACGAACTCGGTTCTTACTAAAAAAACTAAAAACCAATCATTCCAAATTGGTTTTTAGTAAATAAATTTACTATAAGTCATAAAAGAGAGAAAATTCATTGCTATCCATCAAATAAAAATCTATTATTCCTACTATTTTGCATTTACAGCATCTATAAAAGCCCTTATTCCCAGAATATTTATGACTCTTTTAAAATTATAAGCAAAACATATGAAACTAAATTCGGCCTGAACGCTTCTAATTCCTTTTTGTATAAAGTAAGTGAACCCCAAATTTCTCTTTATAGTGCCAAATGGGTGTTCCACAATCTCCTTACGTTTACGAATTAGCTTTTTATTTTCCTCGTTCCCCATCTCTTTTTTAAAATCATCCATTGTCTCTCGGTTTATCGAGACCCGAATAGTTCGTCCAGTTTTACTATTGGTACATTTTGCTCTATGAAAACAATCTTTACATTCCTTACATTTATACTCATTTACATAAATCCCGTATGACGTCTGTCTTGGATTTTCATTTTGTCTATTTAATTCTTTTCCTGCCGGACATACGTATATATCCCGCTCTTTATCATAAACAAAATCCTGGATTTCATATCCTTTTGCAGGAAGTTTATCAGGATTACTTTTACATTCACGCTTATTATTACTATCCAGTGCAGATTTGGTATCTGGTACTATAATATTTATCCCCGATTTATCTTTATTATTCATTATTTCTTTTTCACTAAAATATCCGGAATCCATTACTGCATTTGTCTCATTTTCTATTTTAAGTTCTTCTTTTATCGACTGGACTTTTTCAATCATAGGAGTCATTTGTTCCAGGTCATTTGACTTTTGCGATACATCATTTGCAATAATCAACTTATTTGTATTATCCACTGCAGTTTGGGCATTATATCCAGGACGAATTTTTCCTTTGTCACTTTGAAATCTTGAATCTGTGTCGTTAGCAAAATAGACCTGTAGTTCCGGGTCGTTTTCAAATAATTCCCGAATCCCTTTCACTTTATCATTGTATTTCGTTAGTCTTTTTAGTTTATTTAATACATCCCTGGCTTCATCTCCATCTTTAAGATTTAGTTCATTTGCTTCGGAAATATCATTCAATTCTAATTCCTCCAAATATTCCTGTATTTTGGATTTTATATTTTGCTCGATATTTTCAATACGCTCTCTTTTAAATACATTATTTTGTCCGTTCTGTGCTCTTAGCTTCGTTCCATCAATTCCAACTATTGAAAGAGTTAGTAGATTCATTTTCTTGCAAAAGAATAAAAACTCTTTGAAGATATTTTTTATTCCATCTTTATTATTTTTTCGAAAATCAGCTATTGTCTTAAAATCCGGGGCGAGATTCTTTGTTAACCACCTAAGTTCCTGGTTTCTATTACATTCCTTCTCTAATTTTCTGCTACTTCGGATTCGTTCTATATATCCGTATAAATATATTTTTAGTAAATCATGTGGATTATATGGTGGTTTACCTGTTTCTAACTTTGGAATTTTAAAACCTAATTTTTTAAGATCGAGATTATCAACATAGGCATCAATAACCCTTACCGGACTATCTTCTTTTATGACGTTATCCAAACATTCACTGTATAATACTATCTGTTCTCGAGAAGTTCCTTGTATATAATTCATAGCTGCACCTATAACTCTTTATCGTTATAAGGAAATTTTCTATATACATTACATTCCTGACAAACAAAAAATATTCAATAACGAGACTTTTCACACAGTCTGTCAGCAACCGTAATGCGTTTGCAATAAATTTTGTATCGAAGCACCGGCTGAACGGACAACAAAGCCCACCAAATAAGACCTCCCCCTGCCCTGTGAATGAGCGAAGCGAGAGAACGAATTAGGGAAGGGGGAAAGAGGGGGTTAGGTAAACTTAGTGATTAGTGTTTAGATATTAGGTATTAGTAATAATTCCCAACCTCTAATCACCAATCCCTAAACCCAATGCTCTCAAACGAGCCAGACTAATTCCCACCTTTCGGGGAACAAAATAAACTTTATGAAAGTTGAGTTGGTCGCAATGCTCTCAAACGAGCCAGACTAATTCCCACAATAAGATATGGGAATATCAAGCAGATGCTCAAAAATGGTCGCAATGCTCTCAAACGAGCCAGACTAATTCCCACAGCCTCTTTTCAGGTACCATTCTGTAGCATTCTAAGATAGCTTACAAGTACTTTTTCTAATATTTTGGTGTAACCTACCCCTTTTTTAGCCCGAAAATAGGTTACACGAAAATGTACAAATGTTCTACGCCAAAATGGCAGGTTTTGCTTAAATAATAGGCAGAAAACGGCCTTTTTCGGGTTATCGCATAACGTATTTTGGTGTAACCTCCCGGAAAAATGGCCATTTTTCACCGAGCAATCGGAAATAAATTGACTAAAAATTCTACTCATGACTTGTTTAGGTTTTTATATCTCGATAAACTTGACAAATTGAAATATCGAGCGTTTAATTACCGAGCCGTCTTCCTGCTTTTCATCCACAGACTTTCTTTCTGTATGCGAGAAAACAAAACACAGAGGCAAATTTTCTCTTTCCTGATGCCGGAAAAACAGGGCATTAAACGCCGGGCTTCCGATAGGGAAGTGGATGACAAGCTTCCCTTTGCTTTCACTGTATTTTACTTTGAGGTATTCGAGTAAGTTTCTGGCCAGTTCCTGAAGTTCTCCGATTTCAGAAGGGCAGTTTACGAGTTTTGAATGAAGTATAGAATTATCATCTTTGAGTTCTACTATAACTTCGGTATAAAGTTCGCGTATGGTATTTATCTGTTCTTCTGTGAGCTTATGTGCTGTGCAGTTTAAAAACATGGTTTTCCTTTATTATTTTATATTTAATATTTCTCTTTTTATCCAATTATGCTTCTTACATAATTCTTCAAGACTGGTTTTATCTTTTTCGAATTCCTGTTTCTTCTTCCTTATTTCTAATAAAGTTTTTTTTACAGTTTTCCATCTTTGAGATAGCATATAGAAATTATCTTCATCTTTTATATATCCCTGTTTCCATAAAGGTTGTAGATATTGTTCTTTTAAAGTTGATATGTCTTCTACTCCTTTATAATATGAGCGAGAATGTAGTAAGTTTAGTATTTTTTCTTTTTCAATAAGCTCTTCATCTTCAATAATATTAATAATTTCTTGCTCAATAGCACTTAGTGCAATAGGGAAGATAGGTATTTCAATCCAATACGGAAAATTGTCTTCTCCCTGCGGATGTATATGATAACGTATACATTTTTCAGAATGCTCTTCATTCCCTGCCCTCCTATATTTGCTAATGCTAGAATTATCTCGGATATTCTTTCGAAAACCTGGTTAAAGTTCCTTCTATCAACCTCTACCCAGAAAATAGGAATTTCTTCTTTACCGGATTCAAAACTGGCAAATTCTGCTATGAGAAGTTTTTCTAATTCCTCTTTAACGGATAGTTCTGTTTTTGTTGGAGGATTAAAATTATCATAATTTCCTGGAGAATTTAATACATAATCAAAACAGTTAATAATCTTTTCCTTACCATTATTAATTTCTTTTCCTTCAAATATTTCTTTTGTAGAAATTAAAATAATTGCCTGAATATCACCGGCTTTCATATCTGATTTCTCTAAAATACTTTCGATTTGAGATTTATCTTTAATGGAAAGAGAAGAAAGTTTTTCTAAAAAGACTTTTTCTGTTAAAGCTTTCTGGTTTTTAAGAGTTTTAAGCTTTACTAAAATATTTTTAGGTAGATTCTCATTTTTTAATTTACGAAGAATTTCATCATTAATTCTAAATCTTGCACTTTCTCCTGAGTCTGAGAAGAAAAGCTTATCTTCTTCGTTCCAACGTTTGTAACGATGTGCAATATAAGAAATGGGGCCTGTTACAGCTCCCGGAGCCCGTCCAAGTCCCATGAAATGATAAACACCAAGTATCATATCGTTTACTTTAAAAGCTCGATTTCTTTATCTATATCTTCTGGAGTTCCTATATAGGTTTTCAATTCTATATTTTTTATACGTAAAACTTCTTTAAATTCAAAAATAGACATTCCTGCAATTTCAGAAGCTTTTTCTAAAGAAACAATTTCTTCTTTGTATAAATAAATCGCAAAATTAATTTTTACTTCCGGTTGTGTGATAGATAGGCTATAAAATGCTTCTTTGTAAAATTCTTCTGGAGAATTGTAAATCTCTACCAGCTTTGAAAATGGTTCTATCAGGATTTCAGTCATTTGGTTCTCCCCTTATTTTATCCAGTTCTTGATACGTGTATCCAAATCTTTCAGTTCTTCAGTATATTTCAACTTATATTCTGCCAGTCTGTTTTTATGATGGTGAGAGAGGTTTTGAAAAGAAACCAGCATTCCTTTTGCAAATAATCCCCCGGCAAAGTCTTTTAATGTATTCAATTTATAAATTACATTTACTCCCATGTCTCCGTGTCGAATATTGGAAGTCTTGCATTCTATGAGAAACAGGCGATTCAGATAAGTGAATACCACATCGTATTCGTTAGATGTTTTTCCATTATCGTATTCTATTTCAAGACCCGTCTTAATATCGGTTCCCGGAATCCGGGAGACTTTGAAATAGGTCAGAGCTTCGAGCCAGCCTCCGTTGATAAACTTATGCTGTGCTTCACCGGGAATACTGATCATTTCATTTTGAAAATCAAGGAGTTTATATTTGGCGAATAATCCAATTAACTCTAAGAGGTCTTTACGTTGTGTGTGTTTTCTATCCAGGGGAACTCTGTGAGGGTAGGATAGATTATCTTCAAGTTTTGTATAATAGTTTAAAATCCCGATGGTCGATTCTCTAAATTTCTGTTCCCAGCTTTCCATTTCAGAAAAAAGGTTTTGTAAAACAGGAAGATATTTATTAAAAAACTCATTCTGATCACTTTTAGCTTTTTGACCGTAGGCACGTAGATAAGTCTCAACATCGATCCAGTTTTTATAGGGGATAATCCGGTTATTCGTTAGTATATGAATTTGATTTTCAGCCGTATTTACATAGAAAATATGTTTTCCCATGAGCTGAAACACTTCATACGCTCCGACAGACATAATCTTGGTTCCACCGGTAATGTTTACATAGATGTCTTCATCTTCATAGGTATTTAAAACATCAAGGCAGGTTCTTTTAATTTTAGAAAGGTTGTAGGCATCTATTTCTCTTTTTTCATACTGAATTCCCCAGTCTTCAATGATCGGAATCATTCTTTTCGCTACATATTCCATGTCTTTGGAAGTGAGAAGGATTACCTTATCGGGCTTTAGTTCTTCAGCACAGAGAGGTAACAGATTGGGGATGGGCTGGGCGGATAGAAGACAGATTTGTATTTTCATGGGAGTTCCACTTTAGTAGTATTCGCTTACTTCACTAATAAATTTTTTAAAATCAGTAATCCTGTTTAAAAAAGAAGCGAGCTGTTTAATATTAATCTTTGCATATTCATGTGCTAAAAGATTTCTTAGACCTACCATTTTTGCTAATGTTTCCGAGAGGGAACTGGAAAGGTATTTATTTGTTGCTAAAATTTCAATGCACTCTCTTGAGTTTTTTGGATTTCCCAGATTATATGTGGTAGATATATCGCAACTTATATCGATAATAATTTGTATGCTTTCAAGAAATCCGTATCGTAAAGCCCATTCATTTGTTTTTTCTGAAAAGAAATCAGGATTATCTTTATGCTTGATTTTTAATCTTTCTAATTGTAAAATATTATCTTCCAGTAGACTTAATTTACTCATTACTTTCCTTATCCTTTGCATATCTTTTTTTAAAAGCCAGATTTACTTTATCAAGAATTGGTTTTTCATCAAAATAAACTAAAAGAGTTTTTACCCTGTATTCGTTCCATTTTTCAATATCATTCAAAAAAAGTTCTTTATGATTTTGTATGATGTTAAAAGCCAGCAGCGGATCGGAGTAATATAAATTATTAAGAAGAAGAAGATCTACTTTTAAGTTAGTGATTATTTCTAAGTCCCCGACAATTTCACCTATTTCTAATAGATCGAGTTCCCTTTCAGTCAAAATTCCTATATCAATATCGCTCATAGCGTGTATTTTTCCGTTGGCTCTGGAACCAAAAAGAATGGCATTTTCAATGTAATCTTTGGATTGTAAATAATTTATAACCTGACTTATTAAATCTTTCATACTAGCATTTTTACTCATAGAGTTTAAGAATAGTATCGGCACATTCGATTGCTTTTAGAAAATCCTTTTTGGATGCTTCAAATTCACTTTTCTGGTATAAATCGTAGATAAATCTAAAATCCTTTGCAATACCTTTAGAAAAATGCTCCCGGCATAGAGACTCTAAAGTTTCAAATTTACTGGAAAAGCCCCTGTCCAAAAGAGCAAGCTTAGTCTGGATGGTATGTTTTACAGCAATATAGAGATAATCTACCGGTGTGGATTCCATATCGGCAAACATCTTTTTTGCCATATTAACTTTCCAGGATTCAAGTTTTTTAGATTCTATGAAAAACTCAGCATATCTTTCCTGCGCCGGAGAACTACTCACTGAAAAATCTATTTCTCCAAAAATAATTTTTCCCGTTTTTTTTACAGAAGTATAAATCGGTGCCCATTCGGTTTGAAATCTTTCTTTGGACACAAATAACTTGTCCAGTCGAAATTCTTCTTCAAAAGGAAAATCTAATTCTCTGAAGTCTCCGGCATTATCTTTTCCATAGTTCTGAAACACAAAACAGAGGTCAATATCAGACTCCTCTGTTGCTGTTCCTCTCGCATGGGAACCGTAGAGGATGATAGCAAGAAGATTGTCAGTAAAGGTTTCTTTGCTGAAGGTGATAATGGGGGTTAGGTCGGGTGTCATGGGTGAGATAGTGGATGCTCTCTTAAGGGTATGCTTAAGCATACCCTTAAGAGAGAGTGCTTGATGAGTTTATATGCTGTGCAGTTTAAAAACATGGTTTACTCCATATAGCCGTAACCCACAGCCGTTTTCGCACCGATACCGTGCTCGGTGAGTGCGAGCTTGAGCCACTCGAAAGTGAGATCTATGAGGTTCATATTTAATATTTTTTCTCTAGTCATACCTTCTTTAAAATACGAAACGGTTTGTCCTTTTTCATTTTTAAAAAGAATTAAACTCTTATCTATTTTATACACCGGTTCTGAACTTTTTTTCTCACCTATTATGAATTGAAAATTTGTTCTCTCATTTTCTTTATCTTTCACTGTTAAAAAGGATATAGGTATGGGACTATGATAATCTGCCGGTGGAGCTTTTTTATCATAATAGGGTTGATAGTGGTTGTTCATTATATCGGGTTCGATGTTGGGTTTACTAGTCGGAAAAGCATCGAAGAAAATAATTTTACCTTCCATTGACTTTTTATAATAACTTTTCGCTTTTTCTACTTTTTCAGGACAACCAAAAATATCACAGAAGATTTTATTTTGAATGGCATCTTCTTCTTTATTATTGAATACTGAAGTAATAATCCAGCTTCTGACGACTCCTTTGATAGCACTGGCAGGGATATAAGGAATACCATAGATATGGTGAAGCGTGATGGAAGTTTCATAGACCGATTTATTACCCAGACCGACAATCAACCGCCAGTCGGATTTCAGTTTAATTTGTCTAGTATTTTCGCCTTTTAAAAGGAGCTTGATATTTTCATAATGCTTTTTTGCTCTGGAATAGAATTGTTTATCTGATATTTTATAATTTGCCAGACATTCTTTCCCTTGTTTATCAAGTTCATGAAAATTTATTTTCTCTTTTGAATCTTTCTGAGGAAAATAGTTTAGTTGAACTGCATAATTTTCAATAGGTTCATTTTTATTTAAAATAGAAACTTTCGTGAAAGCAGGAATTAATACTTTCGGCAATTTATACTCCTCATTCATCAGACTTATCCTCATTTTTGCTGTTCTCTTCTTCCTCTCCTACAAATCGTCTCAGCCAGGAAAAGAGGGCGAGGGTTTCTACTGTAGCAAAACGGTATTGCTCAAAGTTGAAAGTTTTTTCATTTTTATCATCTTTTGAGCCTGCAATTAATTTCATGAGTGTATCTTCGGATGCGTTATTGAAAAACGAATTTAGAAATTTTTGTGGTTCTTCTTTTAGCCATTCCGAAATTGTATTGTATAAATCTTTCCAGGCTTTTTTGTCTTTAGATTTTTCTGGATCTTTAACATTGATGCCTTTTGAATAAGCAAAAGCCACGGCAGCACAGAGACCATTGTTCTTGATGAGCATAGGAAACTTTCTTACATTACTTGTAAATTTATCGCTCTTATAATCCTGTGCTTTTTTAAAAGCAAACTCAGCTCTTTGTCTATCGAGGTCTAATCTTTTATTACTCATTTTCTTTCCCTCCTACAACGGTTTTTACAATGCCTTTTCCGAGTGTCGCATTACCGCCAATTTGGATAATAGGTTTTAAGCCTTTTTGAAAAAACTCCATAACAGATTCTTCTTCCGGAATTTCCTTTTCCGCTTTTGTTCTTTTGTAGAAAATAGCTTTATCCTTTTTGTTTTCCGGTTGAAAAATGGGACTTGCCATGACCAGGGAATACAGGACTGATTCAGCCGGAAGAAATTCTTCTGTAAACAAGGCACCGGATTGGACGGTTCCAGTCTCGTTGTTGATTTTGGTTCTGGTAATCACTTCCGTAGAAAGTTGAACAAAGTCAGTAAAAACATTGTCGGGAAGGATAACGAGTTTATCATTGATTTCAGATTTGCGAGTAACCTCAGCGAGATACTTAGCAATAGTATTATCTTCTTTTTCAATTTTGATTGCATATTCTTCTAAAACTACATGATTATTTAAACATAGGTGTTCTTTATTGGAAACGGTATCTTTGTAGTTATCGAAGTTTTCAATTTTTAAAAAATCCTTATTACTACCCAGCTTACAAACATCTTCTAACTCTTTCTTAAATCGTTTTAAAACAGCCGGACAGGTGATGTAGGCAAAGACACCTTTCATGGACTTCATGGGAAAAAGTAAAATTCTTGCATCCGAAAAGCCAAGGGCTCCTGCATGACCCGCATCTCCGGTTTCTTCCGGACCGAAAGTTAAATGTATATTCATTTTCTCGTTTACTGTAGTCTCTTGACTATCGAATACATTGATTACATTTTCATTTTCCTCAAAACTTTCTCGTATCGCTCCTTTCAAGCTCGAAGCTTCGATCTTGGGAAAGCCTGTGTGGCGTTCTCTCTGGATGGGTAAATCCACAATTCCGAGTGAATCTCCGCTCCCGGCGTGGAGGGGAGTTTCACAGATTAAAAATAATGGCTTGGCTAATTTGTACATTTCGTTTCCTTTATATAAAATTTTGAATAAATACTTTTTCTATTTCTTTCAAATCAGAAAGATTATTTTGCAGAATTTTGTATACTTCATTGTGATCGATTTTTACATACTCATGAACCAGTAGGTTTCTAAAGCGAATCATTTGAATCCATGTTTCACATAAACTCTGGTTTATAAATCCATTCTCTTGAAAAATGATAGCCACATCCTGATACCAATGTACATTCCCTAATTTTTCTGAAGAGATAATATGGTTCGCTATATCTATTGTTACTTCAATAGAAAGCTGTAAATATCGTTCTACACTTCCTCGTATCATCATATTTTGTAAATATTCCTCTTTAGAGTATTGTTTCATCTCTTCTAAAAAAGAAAAATACTCTTCGAAGTGTTCTATTTTTGTTTGTAAAATAGATTTATTCACCATGTAAAATTCTTTCCTTTAAATACTTTCTTTGTATTTCCTTATAATATTCCATATCAAAATACATTCTCAGAGTTTTTGAGTAAAAAGAATTTGGATCGTAATCTCTTTTTTGATAGACAATATTATTCCATTTCACGATCTCAAATTGTAATAAGAGAGTAGCTTCGGGCATATAAACCAGGCTAAATTCACCGAATCCAGCTTTGATAAGTTTTAGACTTAAGTCATCTTTTATATTTGATTCCGCCATAAAACCAAAGTCCAGATCACTTTCTGCATGTGTTTTTCCTGAAGCATGAGAGCCAAACAAATATACAACTTGTATTTGGGGAAAACTCTCAAATATCGGTATTGCTTTTGTATAATGCGGATTAGGAAAAGGTTTCATTCTGGTTCCTTTTCTATATGTTTGATAAACTCACGGAAGTCATCTATCTGAGCTTTAAGAATTTCCATTCTATTAAGATTCAAAAGTTTTTGTAAGTCATTTTCTATTACTGCTTCTTCAGCAAGAGAAAGTTTTCTATTGGCATGAATAGCAATATCGACCTCACTCATAAGATTGGTTTTACCTTTTGCCTGAGAACCAAAAAGCAAAGCAAAGTTGAGGTAATCTTTGTTGGAAAAATAATCTGTAAGAGCTGTAATATTCATGCCTGGTTTTTAAAATTATTCCATATTTGCAATTTTAGAATTTGGGATTGGATACGGGATACTAATAATAGTTTTGCTAGTCTATACATGGTTATTCCTTGATTTTTGATAATATTTTACTTCTAATTGCCTGAACATAATTATAACCGGTGTATAAGGATTTTTCATCAATATCAGGATTTTTAGAATATCGGATATCCACTGCATATTCAGTAAAATTCGATAAAAAGTTTAAATCAATATCAATAGAAGAATCTATCTCAAAACAAATAGAGTATAGATTACTCAGTTCGTGGGTTCTTGGAAACCGTATTTCATTAAACTCAAGAAATGCTTTGAGATATTTCTCTGTTGCCTGTTGACAATGAAAACCAATATTTCTCAAAGATCCATTGTTATCAATTAGTATTTTTGCAGAATGTAAATCCTCATCACCATTTTTTATCCAGCTCATGGCATCATTATAGCTATTTCTCATATAATAAAATTCCCTCATAAAAAACATCATTCTCAAGTGCATTGATCTTCTTCTTATTATTTTCAAATTCGTCTATTGTTCTTACGATAATATCTTTCGGTTTTATTAGTTTGTGTAAGGATTTATAGTATTTTGCAGCTCTATTTTTTTCTTCTCCATTAGATTCCTCTATTATATAAAAATCTAAATCACTATCTTTATGCATTTGTCTACGAGCAGCAGAGCCAAATAAATACACTTTAAGCGGATTTCCGGAACTCGTAATTATTTCTAATGCTTGATTAATAACAGATCTCAAAGAATCCATTACTTCATCAAATAAGCTTAATTCACAAAGTTCATTTAGTTTATTTTGTAAGAAATTCTGATAATGAACCTGTTCATTGGAAATCGGGACGTTGAAATAAAAAACTCGAAATTGGATTCCAAGAACTTCAGCTTCCCTTTTATATTTTTTATAAATTGCAATTTTATCACGGATATTTTCAAAATTGGGAAAGTAAACAATTAAGGAATATTCTATCAAATTCCAGTTTTTTTCTCTGGCAATCTCATATCTCTTTTTCATTCGAGCTATAATTCCATCTTCTTTAAAGCTTTGAGATAAAGATTTTATTTCGATAAACACTACTTTAGAATTAGTTTTTTCTTGATTTTCAAATAAGAGAATATCAATCTCTTCTGGGTTTGGATAGCTTTTGGATTTAATTTTTTCTCCTAGCTTCACTATGCAGAATTTTGTTTCATCTAAAGAGTGGTACTGTCTGTTTGCAAAGTATTCAAACACTTTATATTCAACAAAAAATCCCAGAGATTTTTTGGAAAGAGAAGCATTTGAATCAAAATATATTAATAATAATTCGCCCAGGATAGTTTTTTTAAAAAGACCCTCTTCATTTATTTGAATTAATTTCCAATTTTCCAAATTCTTTTTTGCAACTAGAGGAATCGTTTGTGGATCGCTTAAAGATGCATCTTCCAAATACGGCAAATATAATTCAGCAATTCCTATATCAAAATTAATAGGTATAGGATTTATCTCTATTAAAGTATTACTATCTTCATAGATATAGTTAAGAGGAACCTGTTCTAATTGCCCGATGATTGTTGTGAAAGGAGTAAGTGCTTTATATCCACCGGAGATGTTTAAAATGACTTTTCCTTTATTTTTATAATCAGTAATGAGAGTATATAACTTTTGTATAAAATTTTCAAAACCCTGATTGATAACTTCCTTCTCCTCTTCAGATTTAAGATTGTCAAAAGAAACTTTTAGATTGGGGATGATGTCATTTTCTGAGAAAGTTATATTTATATTCTCTTTAGCAAATACTTCCATTATTATTTCAGATGCTAATCTTGATAGTACTGTTTCAGTAGCTAATAGATGAATGTTGATATTTTTATTAGGATTTTTTTCAATAATCTTATTAATACTTTTTATTTCTGCGGAAGCGTTATCGTTGTCTTTATAAAAAGCTTTGAAATCATTATTATTTTTTAAAACATTTCTATCATTTTCCGATTTCCTCCAATCATCAATAGAGTAAGCACACTTATCTAAATCCCTGTATATGTCTTTAAATTCAGAGGGAGGACTTTCATCTTTAATTTCGTAATATTTAAAAAAATTTGTAAATATTGAAGTTCCTACAGTTGTGATTATATATAATTCGTTATTCATTATTTTCTCCAAATTTGGCTAACTGAAATAGGCCGTATCCTTCTTTTTCTCGTTTTTCAGAAAGAGAATGATTGATGCATTCCTTAAATATTTTATTAGTATAGGTTACTTTTTCTTTTGTTTCTACAATGAAAATAGAACCGGAAGGATAAGCCTTATACATTGTTTTTGGTTTCTTATTTTTCAGATCAAATCCACCTATATAAATAGGCTTATATGTTATAGGAGTAATATTTTCTACTTCTACTTTTAAATATTCATTAATATACTCATAAATCTTTTTTGGAATTAAATCATTTGTGATTAAAGGAGTTTTTAAATAGAACTTAATATATTTAGATGAGAAGTTTTCTGATAAAAGAATGTCTGATTGTGGATTTATCGAATTAATATTGATGACTTTTCCTTCTCCACCCAATTTCAAAAGGGTTGTATCGGGTATAATGAACTCTTTATCTCCTTCAAAATTATAAGTTATGACAAAATGAAGTTTTCTGTCACTTTTAGATTTGTTAGCAGTTCTAATCATGTTAGTACGATATAGCATACCGTCTTTTGCTGCATGTTTTGTTCGTTCTCGACCTATTCCAATTTTAGGTTCATTACTGATAAAAGAATTGATGCTTTCTGTCTCAACTTTTTCTTTATTTGAAGCCTGAATATATTTTAAGAAAGTTCTTCTTGTAATAAAAGTATTCTCTAATCTGATAAGGTTTTCAGAAATATTATATAGAGGAATATTTTTTATTTTATTTTCTAAAGAAGTATTTTTTGAGGATATGAGTTGATAATCATAGTTTCCAGATTTTTTATTTTTGGGTTTTAAAATATCTGCCGGAGTTAGATAATAAAAGTATTTTTCATTTTTATCTGACAGTTCACAGAAATATATATCTGTTATGGCGATATTATTACTTGGATCATTTTCTGTCCCTGCATATTGAAATTCATCAGGGTATAAAGAAAAATAAGCACTCCTGAGTGCCCCATATATCACACTCGGGTTTGGAGGAAACATCCCTTCTGCCCAGGTTTCGTCTCCCATGTTGAAGGGTCTTCCATCCCGGAAAAACAATGTGTCTAAAGGTTCTATCATTACAGTTGGCATTTAAGCGGCTCCTTTATTTTCTTGAAAATAGCAATCAATCATTGCCCAGATGGCTTCTTCCCATGTATTCGCACCACTTACAAAAGGAGCCAGTTTTATAATAAACTCTTTTCGTAAATCCCCTGTTCTAAGTTTTTCTAAAGGAATTTTAGAAAGATTCTCTTTTACCTCATTAAATGGATAGTGAATCAAATCAGGAAAACTGGCGTATTCAATAATACGCCTGAGCTGAAATTCAGGACTCCAGTTCTCCAGACCGTCCCAAAAATATTTATGAAATCTCTTTTGCATGTTTTAAAATCTCTCCGGTAAGTTTTTTCATAAATTCTTTAAAATCCGGTTCTTTTATATTCTGTATCATAAAGACATCTCCTTCCAACTCTCCAAGACTTAGAGAAAGTAATGTACCCTCATAATCTAAAGGAACTTTTTTTAATTCTGCCCATTTGAGTAAATCTTTTAAGTCAAATTCCTTTAGTAAAAAAAACAGATCGAAATAATCTTTATAAGTTTTTCTATCATGAATAGCTGTAATTTTATTAGAAGCAATATTACTTTTTGTATCAAGTAGGATTCCTTTTTCTTTTATCCTATTTCCTATAAGTGGAAAATTTTCGTAGATAAACTCTATCTTCAAAGGATTCTCATTTTTATAAGCAAAAATACGCTTAAAGGATTTATTATTAATAGAAACTTCCAGTTTGAAATCTGTTTCGATTCTCTGAAACACTTTATTACATTCTAATTCAAAGATTTCTAATTCATCTTCCTGTCCCATAAAAAAGAAATCCAGATCATCCGAATACCTGTGGTTAAAATAGAATCTCGAAAGACAGGTTCCACCGGTGAGATAAAATTTGTCTGATTGCAGAAGAGAAAATATTACATCCTGCATGGGATAAAGAATCGTTTCGTAAAACTCTCTTTGTTCGGGACTTGCGAGTTTAAGCATTAGATACTCCTCTATACTGTTTAAATACCAATTCTGGCTCATATAACACTGGAACTCCACCAAAACTTCCACCCAGATACCATTTTTCAAAGGGAATATTCTTGCGAACTCCTTTGATAGAAGCGAGGTTATAAACTGTAGTATTACCATAATAATCTTTTTCGGTAATAAACATCTGGTCCCTACGAAACAAATCTCCATCCATAAGAGAACTATCATGGGTGGTAAAAATTAATTGAGAATTGTAAGGATTGTTCCTCTTACTGTGTATTAAACGGATAAGCATTCTGGTAAGATGTGGGTGTAAACTTTTATCCAACTCATCAATAACAATCAAATTTCCATGTTGTAAATTCAATAATAAGATACCACCAATAATTAGGAGTTTTCTTGTGCCAAGAGATTCTAAATCTAAAGAAAAATGGGATGAAGATTTTTCTTCTTCCTTTTGAAAAAAACGATGAGATGTATATATTTTTCCCGGTGACTTCTCTGAGAAAATATCCACAATGCCGGTATCGCTTGCTTTTAATAGTTCTAATAAATTATTTTTAAAAATAGGATCTTCTAATTTTTTATAAATTACTTTTACAATATGATCTTCAAAATTGTTATCATGAACAATAAAAGGATAAATCTTACCGGTAATATAAAGATAAGGTTCTTTTAAATGTTCTAATTTATAGCTGGCACTTTTAGATAAGAATAATTGATTGTCTAAAAGAGTATCTTCTATTAGCTTTTTATTACCTTTCAAGTAATCACCATATATAATTGGATTTCCAATTTTTCTTTCAAACAGTCTGGCATTTTGTCCTTTAGGATAAAAAGACAAAGACTCATAAAGAATATGGTTTTCATTAAATTCTATTTTATATTCGTATTTTATTTTTGTCTGTAAATCTTCATTTTCTACTAAAAATTTAATTTCGATTCTGCATGGTTCTTTCACACTAGTTTCTTCAAAGTGAAAAGGTTCATAAATTGGAATTTGTTGTTCTACTTTATAACTATCCGATTCCCGGAGTAACTTTTGTAGTTTTACCAGAGCATATAGAATATTACTTTTTCCGGAGGCATTCCTGCCATAGATAATTGTTGATTTCAACAAAGAGGATTCGTTCTCATGTAAAATCAAATTATCCGGCAACTCATTTTTCCGACTCACAGAGGCATTTGCCTGCATAGAAAAAGCCAATTCATCACGAATTGAACGAATATTTTTTACTTTAAACTCAATTATCACGGTTGTTAATCCTTAATAAATCCATTATGGGAAGAAAATATGCAAAATCAAGAAGAATTTCTGCTTTTGATGGTTCTTTGAGTATGTTTTAAGCACGGGAGTGGACCTCATTAATTGGATAAATAAGATTTATATTTTTTATGGAGTCTATAAAATCCTGTTTTAAGCTGTTAGGTGAATAATTTAAACTTATGCTTTCCTTTTTAGCATAAAGAATATTATACTCCTTTTTTATCTCTGAAATTACTTTTTTTTGTGTTGTATCTTTGATTAGGAGGCTGGAGTTTTTAGGTAATAAAACTGTATGAAAATCTAAAATAATAAAAAAGTTTTTTTGTTTTCTAAAAAATAAACTGGAAGCACTTCTATCTATAACATCTTTACCGGATATGGCTTCAATTAAAGCACTTGGAGCATTCTTTCTATCATAAATACTTCCATACCTATAAGATAATGGTAAACCGAAAATAGCTTTTTTAAATGATTGTGGTACTTCACCATTTTGCAAAAAGGTTTTAATCCCGTTATAATCTGATTTAGGCTTTCTGTCTCTGAAGTTTTTAAATTCTATTCCGATAAAATTAAGATCTTTATTTTCTATTAAATAAATTTTGCAGTTGCTTAAATTACAAAAATCAGGAGTTTTAGTAGATGATTTTATATTATATTTATTACTAATGATTTTTAAAAAATTAGTAATATAAATCTTGAGATCTTTATCATTTTCAATGAAATAATCTTGAGATAAAAGTCTTTGATTATCTGTAACCTTTTTTATATAGAAATTTCCACCTCCCCTTCGTGAACGACTTCCGACTCCACCAAAAAAAGATAGTAGAAAAAATGCATCAGAACACTCTAATAAATCTTTTTTAGAAGCAGAGCTTAGAGTTATCTGAAAAATTCCATTATAATATCTTCGTTCATGTTGCATTAATAAAGAATAAAATAAATAAGCTTCCCCTTCTTTTCCAGCTTTAGGAGCTTTTTTAATATTATCCCAAATTTCTTCTTTATAAGACGATTTAGAGATTTTAAGTCTTGATGAATCCACCCGCACAATCACCTTACTCCTTCCTTTCTCTGTTCCACCGAAGATTTCTTCTTCTTTTTCTCGAAGTTTATCTATGGGCATATTTCCGTGCATGGCTCGCCACCAGAAGCGCATGGCTCCTTTGATGGAGGGAGCACGTAGTTCACAATCATTAGGGTTGGCATTTCCCATAAACAGGGGAGTTATGAGTTCGCATTCGAAGGTTATTTTATGCATTGGCATGGGAAAGCTCCTTTTGTTGTTCCGTCGCTTTATCATCGTAAATTTCCGCTTCGGTATGGCGTGCTATGAAATCACAGATATGCAGGAACTGGATGAAATTTAAAAATTCTTTATTCCGATATAGTAGAAATAGTTGATTTTCTATAAATTGCTTTGTTTCTTCTTTTTGTTCCTTCGGAACTTTTCTCTGTGCTAATCTGGAAAGTTCAAATTTTAATATTTCGTCTTCTACACCGACCTCACCATTTTTATCAATCAAAGAAGCAAACTCTCTGTGGAAATCCGAGATAAACTTATTGGAAACTTTGTTTTTAGAATTGAGTTTAGCAGTTAATTCTTTGGAAACATCAACATGAAGGCGAAAAAGCGTTTTCTCGTCTTTAGAATACCACTTCATCCTTGTGGAGGGAGTCTCACCGGAATGCTTGAGAACGGTAATGGCAAAGGCATCTTTTTTTTCATCAATATCTTTGGCGTGTTCCAACATTTTCCGAGCTTCACCAAGGACTATCTTTAAAGGAATTTTATAGTGTGCAATGGCAATTCCTGCCGAGAAAGTAATTTTATCATTGAAACCAAATTTGTTTTTTAGAGGATTATTAACCTTTTCTTTAAATCTTTCCCGTAGTTTATCCAATACATCCCAGAGATAGTTTAAATTGACAAAAGCTAAAAAATCATCCCCACCGGCATAGACAGTCTTACCTTTTTCGTTCTGGATTAAAGAAGAAGCCTCTGAAGCGAAGTCACTCAGTTTCTCTGATAGCTCGGTGTGAAAGTTGTATAATTGAGCATCTCTTATATTTTCTCCCGACAACCATTTTCCCATACTGTCTCCATCAAAGGTCAGTATGGCGTAGTATTTAAAGTTATCCTGATTTTTATCTCCAAAAATATGGGTTTCAATTTTATCATAATTGAATTTAAAGGATTTATATATTTCAAAATAATCATTTTCATTGATTCCAAATTTCTTGAAATAGTTTTTAGAATGGTTTTCTTTAAAATAGAACTGTTCATCAAAATGGCCGATTTTTTGCTCTGTATAGCTTTTCAAATTATTAAGTAAGCAATTAGTAGAATTCATTTTCTCCAGATCGTGAAGTTTATGTTTCAAACAAATTCCGGCAGTAGAAGGAAAGTTTCCATCTATCTTATATAACCTTTTCAGCATACTCATTGCTGAAAGACCTTCCCCGGGTTGTATTTGTGCCAGAGTGAAAGGTTTTTGAATGGATTGTTCTAACAATATAACGTCTTCTTTTGATTGAAATAGTTTTTTTTCAAGAAGTCTGTTATCATCTTTATCATTTTCTGTTTTACGGTAAAACTTCACATTGTACTGACCATCTACAGAGCATTTTCTACCAACTTCGCCTTTGCCATTATTGAGCTGTTTGAATACACGAACATTCTTTATGGCTCCCAGGAGTCGCTCGGCTTCTTTATATGCAGTTTTGTAATCACTGTTATAATCTACGACTACCCAGAAGATTTCTAAGAAGTCTTCGATTTGTGCATTAAAACCTTCCGGTTTATCTATGTTTAGAAAAACGTCATTTACAATTTTTTCTTTAAAATGCCTGAGTTTTCTCTTTACTTCTTCCCCGAACCCCTGCGGATTCTCATGAGAAAACTCTGCTAAAAAACGGTTAGGATAGTATTTCAATTCATCCTGATTTGGAAATATTGGTTTAAAAGATTTAGCTTCCCTTTTTGCAATTGCCAGTGCCTGTTTGGCTAAATCACTGAGTAATTGACTACCGGCATACAAATCCTGAGTTTTTCTTGCCTGTGCAATAAAGCTCTGAACCGGACCTATACTAAAAAGAATTAGATATTTCTTATCCTCCATTACCTTACCTTCACCTCTCCCAGTCCGAAACTGGTCTGTTTTCCGATATGTAAAATTTCCATTGCCTTTATAAGCTCATAGGTCTTTTTATCCGGTTTTTCTAATAGAAAGCTACCCACAATTCCCCCCTGTTTGTGTCGGTTCTGTTTTCGATTCGAATACCTTGTCCAATCAACAAACTCCTGAGATTGGCAGGAAAGCCTTAAGTCCTCTATTTGCAGATCCTCATCTACCAATTCACCGTAGAAGGAATGCATGAGCCTGTAACGATGCTGTATACTTTTTTGAATGTCTGCGGCTTTCAATTCCTTGAAGAACTTTCCCTTTTCTTCAATCCGGGCAGGGGATTGTAACTGCAATTCGTAATCCGTATTTTCTCTGAATTCTTCCCTGCATACATATTCCTGAATGCTGATTTGTTCTAAGCGCGAAGAATGTAGCTTACCATCCTTATAAAGACTATTTCCATTGATTCCATCTTTTACGGAATCGATAGAGAAGGGGACTTTGCCTTTCCCCAGTCCTTTTTTGCCCATTAACTCAAAGGCATAGATGAGATAAGGAATATAAGCGGAAAAGTTCCCCAGGAGTGTGAGAGTAAATTTGAGTGTACCTGTTTCTTCAAAACTTCTCTTAGTCGGAAGAGACAGGTTATACGGATGGGGTTTGAAGCGAAAACCGGTTCCCGAAAGAGTCGGATCCTGGCTCTCAAACAACCTGTAATAGCCACAGGAGGACGAGAGGTGGCAGGAGGGACAATCTTTCCCGTGAACCACGCAGAAGGCTTCTTTCAGGGCATGTCCGAAGCTTCCCCGGATGAGAGAACCCGGGAAAAAAGGAAAGAAAAACTCAGCCTCCGGCTTTAGAGTAACCGACAGGCGGGTAAAGGATAAGCGGGATAATAATGACTTATTCATAGTTTTTGAATATAATTGAGCGATTGTCCATAATTTAACAAGTATATTTATTATGACAACTAAAATAACTTATTCGAAGTATTTGAAAAAACATCTCATTTTTTTGTTTATTTGTACGCCTGCGTCCTTTATTGAAGCCGGTATATACCTTATACTTGTCCCAAAATATGTAAAGGATAAGGCATGGAAGAAGAACAAATGGATATTGACTACAAGACCTGGAATAATGAGTTAAGTGATCTTAATGCAAAATCTATGATTGCTCTGAATTCTAAAGTCTATAAAGAGCTTGCAGAACTTTCCAAAGGGGACACCGTCATATTCTCAGGAAAATTTATTCGAGATAATAAAAGGGGTTTTGAACAATCCAATATGTTGGAGAGTTCTGTAGTAAGAGACCCTGAGTTTATCATCAGGTTCACATCTATAAAAAAGAAAAATTAATATATACGCCGGAGATACTATAATAAAGTATCTCCGGAAAGAACTTTCATGAGAGACGAAAACTATTTTTTAAGGAAATTACATTTTACTTCAGAAATCCTGAAAAGGGATCTGGATAAATTTTCTATTAAAGATAATGATTTATTAAAAAGAACTCTTTTTCAAGTCCTGGAGGAAATTAAAATTCTGGGTCTAATTGAATCGGGTTCCCGTTTCTTTTATCCGGAAAAAGAAGAGGCGGAAAATAATACATCAGCAAAAGAGATTGAAGATATACTCAAAACCTTTCATGATACCCTGGAGAAAGATGATTGGGGTAGAACTATAAAGAATGCAAAACGCATTATTAATGAAAGTGGTGAAAGTTTAAAGATTCGCGGAACCCGGACAGGTAGTTTTTTCTCGGTCTATAATAGAAAAAAAGCGAAACCGGAAGAGATAAAAGAAGCTGGCATCTATCGTTTATTGAGTATATTAACCCTTGCTATTATTAATCTGAAAGGTAATCTCGATTGGGATATTTTAAACCAGTTGTATATACAGGATATGCCGATAGCCTTCTTAACCTTTCTCGATATTTGCATTGAAAAAAGAATGATTGTTCAATTTTCTTACAAGAAGGACAGAGAAAATAGAGTGATTGAAATTAAAGACTTTGTGCCGGTAAAAATCTATGCAAAAGATGGACACTGGGTATTAATCGGTTGGGAGATAAATGAGAAATTTTTTAATCAATACCTGATTCATAGTATTCAAGCTCTATCTGCAAAAAAAGCATCTGTGAATGAATATTACTATTACCCGGAAATACCCGAATTTTCTATATCAGAGTTTTACAAAAATTCTTTTTCTCTCTCGACTAATTCGAAAATAGAGCCTTATGAAATTCACATAGCGGTTCCTTTTGAAAATTATTTGGCTCTAAGGAAACGAAAGAAAGGGATGCTAGGAGAGTGGGAGAAGAAGAGCGAGTATTATCTCTGGAAAGTAAAAACCTACGATAAAATAGAAGTCTTTAGTTATGTTTTTTATTGGAATGGAGTCTTGCAAATTGTAGGTCCTGAAAAAATAAAGCAGGAGTTTTTGGAGATCTTTCAAAAGTTCTATTAAGTCCCGCACTTACTACTCGATGATGTGGCTTTCGAAGACATTACCATCCCTGTAAGGACAGAATATGATCTGTCCATCCGCTTGAAACGTATGGAAGAAAACCCGCATCCCGGACAACAATTCCCGGCTAATTGTCACAGCGAGTTCAAAGGGAGGAATTAGGGATTAGTAGTTTTTCGTTTCTGACTGTCGGTTTATACTGCTGTATCGCTCAGCATAAGCACCGGCAGCCATGGGAAAATTATTTTACTTTTTAAAAAGTTCAAGGAGTTCGGAAGGAACTTTTACCAGCCTTTTACGGTAGGTTTTTTTATACTTTTTCTTATATTTAGAATGACAGCTCTTGCAGGAAGCCTTATAATCACCGGAACTGAGAGCTTTATTGACTATTTTTTCCCAGTCTTCTTTTTGGGATTCTAAAGCCATAGAAGGCATAACCTTAAGGCTTTCGACAAGCTTTTCTTTTTTTCCTTTCCTTGCGAGTTTGGTCGCAGGTTTGGTGTAGTCTTCCATGAAGTCATGAACGGTCATTTCAATGAAAGCTGGCTTTTCTTTAGGGACATCACCAGAAAAAAGAAGTTCGGTTACAAAAAGGGAAAAAAGTAGGGGTAAGGCATAGTAAAGTCGATTCATGATCTCATGATATTTCTCAGGATAGCATTTTCTGCCAGCTTTTTTTGATTTTCCGGGAAATGAGAATTCTCGTATTTCTTTTTTTTACTGTTTTTTTTTAGATATTTTCAGATTTTGGTACAAGGAGATAGTATATGGAACTTTTTTGGAACTATGCACTGTATATCGTGGCCATCATTGGGGTCGGAGTACCTATTTTCGGTCTGGGAGTAGCTCCCGGTCTTATCGTAAATCTTTTACTTACGGCTTTTGGTGCGAACTTTGCGGAACAATTAGAAAGAGAAGGAATCATTAAAACTTCCAAATAAACATGATTTTAAAACTTTCTAACGAATTACCTGCTATAGAGGATGTTTTAGAACAGTGGAAAACCATTCGTTCTGAAGTACTAAAAACCCTCGAGCAGGTACCGGAACACTTTTTTACCTATAAGCCGGAAGGAAACCCCTGGTCCATTTCTCTGCTAATGGAGCATATCTATTTGAGCCAGCTGAACTCCGTCAGACCGTTTCCGGCTGTACTTTCAGGTAAATTTGGTTCTGATTGTCCGAAGGACTATACTCAGAAATACTCATCTATTTTTGAGGCCCTGCAAAAACCCAGCGGGGTGAAGAACCCGGAAAATGTAGCTCCTAAAAACCAATACAGTAGAGAAGAAATTAAGGAACTTCTAAAGAAGGCAGAAGATAAAATGTTATCTGTCTGCAAAAATAAAACCAGAACAGAGCTGGAAAAACGGGGTTATGAGCACCCTATATTTGGTTTTTTGCATCTTTTTGATTGGCTCTGGCTTATGGGTCTTCATGAGTATTCTCACCTTATCGGTTTACAAAAACGTTTAGAATCTCAGGCCTAATTTGCTCATCTGGAATTTATTCTGGGAATACCCTCTTACAGCCGGTTTCACCTTTTTTTTGGTTCTGTTTTATTTTTTAGTGATACTTTTTATACCTACTTCTATTATAAATCATTACTTCCTATCCTACCCCGGTGAGTTTTTCCCCGATAACTGGACACTTTCCATCTTCTTTCACTCTTCACCGGGACATCTTTTTTCGAATGTTGCCTTTCTTTTTTTTCTCGGAAGAGTTGTCGAAGAAAAGGTGGGTAAAGTCAAGTGGCTTTTGTTTTACTTCATGGCAGGTTTTATTTCAGTAATTGCAGATTCTGTTATCAGAGGTTACATTTATCCTGATCCGCATCCGGTAGTCGGAGCCAGCGGTGCTATTTCCGGACTTGCGGCAGTTTCAGCCCTTCTTTCTCCTTTAAGTATTCGAGTGGGAGGTTACAGGGTTTTTTTTCCCGTTTTTGCTGTTGCCTGGATAATGATATACTCGGATTTTATTGGTTTATTTGAAGATGATAAAATAGCCCATTGGTCGCATCTGGCCGGCTTCTTCTCTGTTTTCGTAACCGCTTATCTTTTAAACCCCGAAGAAAGAGAAAAGCTACAAAAGGGTTTTTTGATAAACCTCGCTTTCTTTACTCTCACCCTTATACTTTTTTATCTCGTTTCTAACCGTTAGCCCGGTATAATCTCCTTTTCATCAAAGCTTCAAAATAAAAGAGTAGACGTCTTTTCTTTTTATGGCAAACATTTCTTCGAGGGACGAGTATGTTAGATAATACGAAAAAAGAAGAATTAAAATCCTTATTGAAAGAAGGAACTGTACTATTTCGCGAAGATAAGACCTGGGATGAAAATAGTTTTTTGAACTACGGAATGGATAGAACGAAAATCTATAAAGCAGATTTTGATATTTTAGCTTTTCCTAAAAATACAGAAGAAGTTCAAAGTCTTGTCTTATTTGCCAACCAGCATGATATTAAAATTGTGCCTTCAGGGGGTAGAACCGGTTATGCAGGTGGAGCTGTAGCTTCAAAAAAAGAAATGGTTATCAGTCTTGAAAAGATGGACAAAGAACTGGATTTTGATCCCTTCTTCGGTTCGGTAAAAGTTCAGGCCGGGATGATCAGTAAGAACGTGCATAAGTTAGTAGAAGAAAAAGGTTTTTATTTTCCTGTAGACTTTGCTGCAACAGGTTCTTCTCAAATAGGTGGCAATGTGGCTACAAATGCCGGCGGACTCAGAGTCGTGCAATACGGTCTTGTTCGAGACTGGGTGCTTGGTATGGTGGTGATTACCGGAGATGGAAAAAGGCTTGAGTTTAATGGAGAAGTATTGAAGAATAATACGGGCTATGATTTAAAGCACCTGTTTATCGGCTCAGAGGGAAGTCTCGGAATCATAACCGAACTTAGTTTGAAACTTACCTCGAAACCTCAGGATACCCGCGTTCTATTTTTAGCAGTATCTGATTATAAGAATATACTCAATATCTTTAAAGAAACCCACCAGTTTAAGCTGAACCTTTTGTGTTTTGAGTTCTTAAGTGATTATTGTATGGAAAAAGTAAAGGAACACCTGGGACTTTCTAATCCATTTGCAGTTGCTTCTTCGTATTATGTATTGATGGAATTTGAAATACAGGAAGAATCTGATGAAGAAAAACTTTTTACTTTTCTCGAATCTATCACAGAAAAAGAGCTTATCGACGATGGAAGCGTGGCTCAAAATTCAAGACAGGCCGAAACTTTCTGGAAATACAGAGAGGGGATTAGCGAAAGCCTTTCTATCAAGTATACGGTTCATAAGAATGATATATCCCTGCCTTTACGTAATATGGACGCGTTTATTTCTGAAATGCAGAACCTCTTGAATGAGAAATATCCCGGATTTGAAATTGCTCTTTTTGGCCACATTGGAGATGGGAATCTTCATTTGAATATTATAAAACCTAAAGATATGCTGGATCCGGACTTTTTTAAGGCCTGTAAAGAAGTAGACCCCGCAATGTTCTCTTTGATTCAAAAATATAAAGGTTCTATCAGTGCTGAACATGGTATCGGTCTCTTAAAGAAAGACTTTTTAGGTTTTTCCAGGACAGAAGCTGAGATAATATTTATGAAAGAGATTAAGAAGCTTTTTGACCCGAAAGGAATCATGAACCCCGGAAAAGTAATTTGAAAGGCTAATTCAAGATTGGAGATAAGTGCTTGGAACTAAGCTCTAATCTCCAATCAAACTCTGTTAGTGCTGGATTATTATTCCTCTTCTTTCGTTTGTTTATTTTTTTGGTGTTCCACTTCATTATAAGATTCAACTTCGCAGGAATCCAGATCATCCTTATTCTTACAATTTTTATAGTGGTATGTAAAAGAATCTTCGTCAAAATAAGAAGTCGAATAGTCTTTGCAATTCTTGAAGGAAACTCCACTCATTTGTTTACGAAAAAGAAACTGCCCCGGAGGATTCTACGCTTATAAGTCTTTACACGGTGGATCTATCAAAATAGAGTAGCAAAAAAATGGGAGAAAATATGCCAACTATTTTCAGTCATGCCGTTCTTGCATATGGAATCAAGTTTAGCTTGTTTCAAAGAAAAGACACCCTGTTGTTATTCGTAGCCATTCTCTGTGCTATCATTCCGGACTTAGATGTTGTGGCCTTCTATTTTGGAATTCCTTATTCACATATTTTCGGACACAGGGGAATCAGCCATTCTATACCTTTTGCACTACTATTTTCTTCTTTTCTAATCCTTTTGCTCTATAAAACAAAGAAAATACAGCAAAAAGAAAGTTGGAGAGTTTTTTTCCTGTTCTTTTTATCTACCCTTTCACACGGATTAACAGATGCTATGACAAATGGAGGTCTTGGTGTATGCTTTTTTTGTCCCTTTATTTCTAAGCGTTACTTCTTTTCTTATAGACCCATAAAAGTATCTCCCATAGGAGCATACTTTTTTTCGGATAAAGGTCTTCTTGTACTATTTTCTGAGTTGACGTATATCGTAGTACCTGTGTTTTTAGGGTTATACGTCCTTTTTATAGGAAGGAAAATATTCAACAGGAGGATATGAAAATGAACAGAGCGTTAAAAAATTTTTTCTTCCTGTTATTAGCAGGTCTGATAACAGCTATGTCCATCTCTGCAAAAAATGGTCCTATGGTTAAACTCAAATGCTCTGATAATGCAGATTTTACTCCGGGACTCGATAAAAAGTTGGTTCAAACCCTATTTGCTCCGAAAGGTTTATGGCCAATTACCTGGAAATACTCCTGTATCACTGCAAATAAAACACAGGCCATTGTTTCGGTTAACGGAAAAGATAAGGCAGAGTCCTGGCAGCTATGGTTGTTAGAATACTCAGGAAAAAACTGGGAAGTTAAGAGAAATTTCTTTAAGAACTGTACCGGTAAATACAGCCTTGTAGACATAGATGGAGACGGCCAATCTGAACTCTGGGTAATCTCCGGTTGCATAGAAAAAGGCCTGGTCAAAGAGAAAGGACTTTTATTATCTATTAAAGATAATTCTTATAAAGTTCTTTTTAGTTCTGAATTCATCGGGAATAAACTTGAAAACCAGAGCTCTACAGAACTCACCTGGCACAAGATCAAGTTTGAAGATATTGATGGAGATGGAGTCAAGGAAATCATTGATGAAAGAGTCAATGAGGAATACAAGAAAACAAGTGGCAACCGTTTACGTATCGTTAAAATAAAAGAAAACCGAAAAGAAATTGTATATAAATACAATGGAAGAAACTTCATTGCCTGGAAGTAGTTTCTGTTCTAATCAAAGACCGGGGAAAGAACCGTTTCGCAAAGAAGGGTAAAATCCCCGCACATTTAAAATACTGCTTACAGCGTGTCTTAAAACAGGCTTATCTATTAAAGAAAAGCAAGCTGCAAGAGCCTGTAGCTTCATTTTCAGATTATATAAAATTGCTTTTCTGGAATACGGAATACATTTCCACTCCGATCTCCTGAAGAGCTTCTTTTCCACCTTCTTCTCTATCCAGAATGCAAATTCCCTGTTTAACCGTGATGCCATTATCCCTTAAAGCATGAACAGCTTTGATAGTGGAACCTCCTGTGGTAATCACATCATCTACGACAAGACAGGTCTTAACGGATGATAAAGCCCCTTCTATTAACTTTTTAATTCCGTGATCTTTCGTTTCTTTGCGGACAATCAAGGGATACACAAGTTTATCCTGTCTGCTAAATTCAAGGGAAATCGCATAGGATATGGGATCTGCACCCAGGGTCAGGCCTCCTATGGCTTCAGGAGTGCTGACTATCCGGAGAGGGATTAATTTCTCAACAAAATAACGCGCCAGTAATTGCAGTCTTTGCGGATGCATACTGATTTCTTTGCAGTTGAAATAATGATGGGATGTTTTACCGGAAGCAAGGGTGATAGGTGTGTCCGAGTATCTGTATACATGTTTTTTCATGTATTCAAAAAGTGTATCATAAAGGTTTGAAGTATCCATACTGCGGATAAACAATTTACGGCCTTTTCTGTAAAGCCTAAAAATTCCTTTCCCTCCAATCACCTGAAGGGATTTTCTGTATTTTGGCCGGTAGATCTTTTCCGGCAATATACAAATAACAACCCAACCTATAATCAAATATACGTTTATATTCTCCGCTTCGAATCCCCTCGTATTCATCCAGACTGTAGAGGGTTTCATGACTTACAAGGTAAATATCTCCCCGAATCCAATCTTTTGAATCCTCAGAAGGTACAGCATAAGGGTAATATCGGTTACTATAAAGTTCATAACCATAAATCAGTACATTAGATTCTAATAATGTAGTATTTTTCATAAATCGATTTCCTACCTCACCCGCTCTTAAGGTTCCGTATACAAAAATAGGAATTGTATCTACAAATAGTTCCTGATAAAGGTCCACCGGTAAATACACAATATCCAGATACCGGCGAATTCTCGGTTCAGAAAGAAAGGAAGAAGAACATTGTTTTGTTCTTTGATATTCATCATGGAGTTGAAAATCTCCGTTTTTCATTTCGCTTATCCGGCAAGGCTCATATAAAAATTTTAAATCGACGAAACCTTCTAATTCACCAAAAAGAATGGCATTTTGCGAGAATTGATACGCCAGGTGCATGGCTTCCGGTAAAGAAATTCCGGCAACAAAGAAGCTTTCTTCTCTTTCCCAATCCTTTTTCTTCGATTGACTATAGCCGGGCAGTATCCAGCGTTCTTTACGTACAAGTTCCGCTTTTAAGCTTTCTTGCCTCTTCACATTTTCTGAGTTTTCCTGAAGTAAAGAATTCGGGTTATAGGCGGTAATATAAGCAAATGTTTTGAGTTTTTTGAGATTTAATAACTCAAGTAGTTGCTCAGGTAAAGGAGAACCCGGTATCAGTTGAAATGGCTTCTCTTTAAAAAATACCAGATAATCCGTATTCACGTACGCGTTTAAAAGTCTCTGATTCACTTTCCTACCCGAAATAATGGAATATATATACCCATAATTTACCCAATATTTCTACTTCGAAAAAAATAAAAGTAAACAAAAATTTTACTAAGCCTTCGATTATGGCTCCTACTTCAAAGAACCCGTTGACAGTTCTTTTTATCCTAAAAATTATGTGTTAAAATCAGTATCCCTTCAAAAAAGCCGGGAGTTTTTTTAATACATAGACTCGCTCACTTACCGGAAAAAATGAGGGCATACTAAAATTATTTAAGTAGAAGTCTCTTATGAAAAAGTTTTTCCTATTATTAACCAGTTTTTTTGGAATCCTGCTCGTTGTTTTAATCGCCGGAATTTATTTTTTAAGCTCTTTTATTACCCCTGATCTGGTGGTTCGTCAACTTGAAGCCTCCTTAAATTGTCGAGCTGAAATTCAGAAGATAAATATTAACCTCTTATCCCTGTTTTCTTCTATTGAGGTGCAGGGTATTAAGGTCGGTAAACGTGATCTGCTGGCAGATAAAGGAACTCCTCTCAAAGAGAGAAAACCCCTGGAGAATGAAATTTTAGGGATAAAAAGCGTAGATTTACAACTCAGCCTCCTTCCTCTTCTGGAAAAACGTTTTGAGGTAAAAAAATTCATCCTTCAGGATATGAATGCCAATATAGTCCTGAAAGAAAACGGCGGAACTAACTTAAATACCCTTTTTACCATGCCGAAAGTAGTAAACGGTAAATTGAACCCGGCTCTGGACCCAAAAGAAGCTGAAAAAGATAAAGCTAATGAGAGTAAAGAAGCTGAAAAACCTTTCAATATAAAAGAACTACCGATAGCAGCCAAATTAGAGCAAATCGGATTAAAAAATGCCGGTATTAATATTTACGTTCAGAAAACTTCTCAGTTTTTAAAGATTTCCACCCTGGATCTCGTTATTGGGTTTATTGATGTAAATCCTAAGGATCTCGAAAATCACAACTCCATAGATTTCACTTCCTCCTCCCAATTGCTTGTTTTAAACAGGAAGAAAGAAGAACTTTCAAAGTTTCTTTTAGCTTCCAATGGAAAAGTCGCTCCTTTTGATTCCAAAACCGGTGGGATAAATCCCATGCTGAATTTTAAGCTAAAACTTCTGAAAGGCTCCTATGTGACAGCAATGGCTGCTTTTGATGCTCTGAATTCACAATTACAGGGGCTACTTTCTTCGGACATGAAATCCCTTTCAGAAAAAGCGGAACTCGAAGAGGATGCTTCCTTTCAGGCCAGTTATGGACATGGGGTTCTTACTTTTAAGGATGATATTCGTCTACCTACAAAACATTATACTATGTCCTTGAAAAAAGAAAGCTGGATCCAGGTAACCAATAATCAGCATCTGTTTCATGCAGATATGACCTTTTCCAGGAATGATTCCAAACCCCTGATCGATTCCATCCAGACTTCTTTAAAAACAGCTCAGCTGAGTGAAGAAAATTTAAAAAAAATTCAGGATAAAATTCTTTCCGGTTTCATCAAAGAGGATATGCTATTTTTAACCTTTAAGTCCAGCGGTAATGTTGCAAACCCGGATCTTAGTATCGTATCTCCTCTTCCTTCTTTAAAGGATATCCTGAAAGACGCTCTTTCAGAAGGTTTAAAAGACAAGTTCCAGGAAGAATTAAAAAAGAACCTGCCCGGTGTTGACTCTTTGAAAAAACTTTTTTAATGGAAAAGCCCGTTTATCTAACCTATCAGGATGAAAAGGGAGATATTACCGGTTTTGAGAAGTATGAAGCCAATTCTCCCTTTTCTGTCCCGGCCTTTTTAGAATCGGCCGGAAAAGGCCGTTTACTGCTGGATTGCGATGAAGATTCCTTTCTTTTTTTACACGAAAAAAAACGAAATCCTCTTTCTTTTCGAGAAGTTCAGGAAAATTTTCAATTAGGAGAAGGGTTATACCCGGTAATTTGCCTGGATACGGATAAACATATTTTAATGCAAGCCTTTACCGATTGTAAAGGTTTGCAAATGAGCTTTAAAACACGAAAAGCCTCTTATTTTAGCCGTTCTAGAAATGCTAGTTGGTTGAAAGGGGAAACTAGCGGACATTATCAGCACCTTATTTCGGTTCATTTTTCGGAAAGTGAAAAGCTTCTTTTGTATTATGTAGAACAGGAAGGAGCTGCCTGTCATACCGGACGTTATTCCTGTTTTTATAGGGAATATAAGGAGAATGACTTGTTACATATAGTAGGAGAAAATAGGTTTATATCGAATGTTAGATACAATCAAAAACGCTCTTAGAAATCCGAAATTCTATTTATACCTTATTCTTGGAATCTTCATTCTAGCTATTTCAGGTTTTATGTCTGTACTCTGGTTAGATACGGTCAAGGGTGGACCGATGGGAAGGGGAGATAAAAAAGTAGAGTTTATCATTAATCCGGGAGAGGGCTCTACTGAAATTATCCGCAGGTTAAAGCGGAATAAACTCATTCGTTCCAGTTATTACTTCCAGCTTCTTTTGAAATTTACGGGCAATGCCAGAAACTTGAAACAGGGAATCTACAGTCTCGATGATAGCATGGACGCTCAAAAAATACTTTCTGTTCTGGTAGCGGGAAAGGTAAAATTACGCTCTTTTACAGTTCCGGAAGGTTATAATAACCGACAAATTGGTGACCTGCTGGTGAAGAAGAATATAGCAGAGTCCAGAGACGAATTTTTACAGGCCGCTTCTGATAAAGAAATCCTGGAGAAATTTAAGATTCCGGCAACAACTTCTGAAGGTTATCTTTTCCCGGATACTTATTGGGTTCCCTATCATTATAAAGCCAGAGATATAGTTCAACTGATGATAAGAAGTTTTATTAGGAATTTAAAAAAAATCCCAACAGCAAAAGGTTTTAGCCCGGAAGAAAGACATAAACGAGTGATTCTTGCTTCTATAGTAGAGAGAGAAGCTCAGAGGGATGAAGAAAGACCTATGATGGCGGGTGTTTTTCTCAAGCGAGTTGAAAAAGGTATGAGACTCGAAAGTTGTGCTACTGTTCAGTATCTATTTGATAAACCTAAAAAACGTCTTTTTGAAATCCATCTAAAAAAAGAATCACCGTATAATACCTATCTACATAGTGGATATCCACCGGGACCCATTTCAAACCCGGGTTTCGCTTCTTTAAAAGCAGCCTATGAACCGATTGATTCAGGGAATCTTTTCTTTTTACTCAAACCAGATGGCTCTCATTATTTTTCTCAGACTTTAACCGAACATATCAAGGCTAAAAAGAAATACATTGATTCTAAGTATAAATAATCTGAATAAGTTTTAAAATCGTGAGTGAGCCACCGATGGCTCACTCGCTTCTTAATTAGTAATATACGTCAGAAAAATTAATTCCGACACCTATATTAAAAGTAAAACTTCTCAGGGTTCGGTAAGTTGAGAATTGATCGGCCATTATATGACGGAATTTAAAATTTCCTTCAAAGAATGTATACAAATAGGAATTAAAGTGATAGTTAGCTCCTCCACCAAAACCATAACTAAATCCTCTACCGTTGGTTAAGTCATCACTTGTCCTTAGATAGTTTTCGTAAATATCCCTGTGAATGCTATCTCCTCCGGCAAAAATTAAGCCAAGTGAACCACGGACATAAGGGTCTAAAGCCTGATTTGTAAAAAAGTGATAGGTAACAACAGCTTCAGGACTGAATTCCTGGTAAATGGACATTTCCTTGGGTGCCGTTATTATCTGACCGTAAGCGAGAAGCTCTTTTGCTATCCTCTGCCTTTTTGCAATAATCGAATAGTAACTAAAATTAACACCTATGCTGATATTGTCACTATAGCCCATTTCGTATAGAATATTCACGGGCCCTGCGCCCTCATAATTGGGCTGGTGATAAAAGGCTCCGGAGCCATATACACTATTCGCAATATTTCCATTAAATACTTTTAGCATTAAAAGTCTATCATAGCCTTTCTCGGTACTGAGTAGGGAACCCGTCGGAGAAAATAGACTATTCCCAAAGGAAAATGATAGAGAGCGAAATTTTGCATTGTATCCTAAGATAGGTTTTTTGTCCTCGATTACTTCTTTTTTCTTTTCGGGAGCTGCTTTTTCTTCTGCTCCTATTCCTATAGTCAGAGTTGTCAAGAAAACATAAAACAGAATAGTAAAAAATACTTTCATTAGATATCCTCTTTTATCTATATCGGAAAGGGGCTGTCTAAAAAGTCGCTTTGATGGTACTCAGCGACCACTTTTTAACGGCCCCTAAACATTATTAAATTCAGAATAAAGTTTTAAGGAAAAAAATCGCAAGAATTATTTTATTCCGAAGGTAATCAAAGCTTAATTATCTTCGAGATTGTTTTTTACTTACTCTTTTTTTCGGAATTGAAAAATTCTCCGTTTCCTTTTCTTTGGAAAGGTGCACAGTTTGAGTAGGAAATGCAAAACCTACACCGAGACGATCAGCCAGGTCAATTATCTCCAAATAGATTCTCTCCTTAGCTACAAGTTCTTCTGCATAACCCGGTACCTGAACATAACAATAAAGCAGTATCTCAAGGCTATAGGCCCCGAAGGAAGTGAAATTTATATAAAATTTATCCTTTCTGGTTTCCGGATCCCTTTCTATGATTTCTTTAATCCCCCTTACAAATTCGAGGATTGTGTTTGGTGCTGTACCGTATTCGATTCCTATTTTTGTTAGAATTCTTCTGTATTGTCTCAATCCCATATTGTCGATTCTTGTATTTGCCATATCAGAGTTGGGTATAGATACAACTGAATCATAAAAGGTTCTAATTCTTGTAGAACGTAGTCCTATTTCTTCTACAACCCCTTCATAAGAACCAAGAACAATCCAGTCTCCGGCTTTGAAAGGTTTATCGAATAAAATCATAAGAGATCCAAAGAGATTGGCAGCGGTATCTTTTGCAGCCAGGGCAAAGGCCAGACCTCCGATTCCCAGACCGGCAAGAATCGACATTACATTATAACCCATGTTCTGTATACTGACCAGTATTCCTAAGATCACAACTAAAACTTTAGCAGTTTTTAATATTAGAGGAAGGAGATGTGCTCGAAAATGTGTATCAGCATCTTTATAACGAACTTCGACAAATTCAGAGAATACCACCATAAGTCTATAAAGCATCCAGATTGCAAATACGCTCAACTGGATATTTAATACGAAATCAAGTATAGTAAGTAAGATGCCTTCAATCTGTAAGTATTTTAAACAAAAATACCAGAAGCCTACAGCGGCAATATAGCCAAGAGGCCCGGAAATAGCAGAAGCAATCCTATCATCCCAGGCATTATTTGTTTTACTGGCAATAAGTAAAAATAATTTAGTTGCAAGCCCGATAAGTAAACGAATTAAATAACCCAGTAAAATGGCTATCAAAATTCCGAGCCATTGCCAGATATGAGAACCCAAAACTTTCGCTCTGGCCCAGGCAGGAATAATCCGTCTTAACCAGGGAGCTTTATAGGCTGCACCGGCACCGGAACCCTTCAGATAAGGATACGATTTGACTTTTTGATAAAAGTCCCTGGCTCTATAGGTAGTTGCAGGGGAAAACAGCCACTCTCCGGCACGCTCTCCTTTTTCTACTTTAGAAATGGTTATTTCTGTATTGCGTAACCTCCAGCGGTTGGATTCCGGTTTTTCAGGGATATATTCATATTTAATGATAATAACTCTATCGATTACTTCTTTAAGAAAAATAGCAATTTCAGAACCTTTCTCTTCGCGAAGGAGGTAAGGTGTATCTTCCAGATCCAGACAACGTATAGCGACTTTGATTCTCTCTTTTAGTTCGATATCGCCGGAATCCACCCCTTTTTTATAATCATTCATAGCAGTCATGAATGTTCTCATTGTATCCCGTGGAGAGTCGGTCTTAACTTCTACCAATCTCTGTATAAGTCTTTCTTCTTGTTTCTTATCTTCTGCATACACACCCGGTATAAGAAAAAGAAAACAAAAAAACATGAGAATATATTTATTCCAAGCTGTATTCATAAGAAAACCTTATGAAAAAAAAGAAATATGCGTCCAGAACTTTTAAGCTTTAGAAAATTAACTCTATTTCGAATTATCTCTTTGATAGCTTGGAAAGAGTTGATCTTATAATTCCGTTCAGCCGGACGCTGTGCTTGCTCAGCAACCAGGAGCCAAATTTTGGCTTTAAAAAAAAAGTTCAAAAAAGTATCCCAAAAATTCAGTTTGGCTTCCCGTTCCATAGAAAAATTTTGTTCCATTTGTGCATTTTCAAACCCTTTATAGTAGGAGATCACAAAATGAAACAGGAAGATACGGAAAAACAGAACGGGCTTTTACCCTTACATAACGATATTGTATTTAAGATATTTTGCATAAAGTATCCGCATTTGCTGGCAGACCTTTTAAACTCGGTTCTGGGTTTTGAAGGAAATCAAAAAATCACCCGGCTAAAAATACTAAATCCGGATCAAAAACCCTGTGATTCGTGAAGCGGTTGAAGCCCTTCAGGATATTTCTCTGGACAGAAAAACAAGAAACTACTACGAGATGCGTCTGAAAACAGAAAGAGACCACGAAGCCACCATCGAGTATGCCTTCGATGAAGGACTCAAAAAAGGAAAGGAAGAGGGCATCGAAAAGGAACGCTATCTAACTCAAGAAATAGAGAAGACACAGCGCCTTGTGAGTATTCGTGAAAAAAGAGCTGAACATAAAAGTAAACTCCGAACTGCGATAAATTTGAAAAAAATGAATCTATCTATTCAAGCGATTTCTATTGCTACCGAACTCCCCGAAGCTTATCTGGAAAAATTTTTTATGCTTCGACTCAGGCTTACGCCTTCGCTCAGTACAAGCGCTGATGAGACCCCTGAACGAACGTAGAGAGTCGAAGGGCAGCGATCAGCTTTTGTGATAGATAAGCTTTTTCTTATAAAAGGGATACTTAACTATCTAAGAGCTGATCGCTTAAAATTAGTGGCCTTATTTGGTGGGCTATACTATTTTGATACTATGCCGGTCTATCCCTTTCCTTGTTACTGTGGTTCGGCTCCGTTCACCAACCACTGTCGAAGTACGGAGAGGGATGTGGTTAGGTGGAGCTTTCTAAGAAGTGCTTGCTTTCGTGTTTTATATAATCCCGGCGAGCATACTATAGGCCCTTTCTCTGTCTTTATAAATTTGCTCAATAAGATCTTCGATAGAATTAAATTTCATCTCATCACGTATTTTTTCAAAAAAATGAAATTCAATATCTTTTCCATATAGGTCCCCGTGATAGCCTAGTACATGGCCTTCAATACTTTTCTCTCTATTCTCAAAAGTAGGATTATTTCCTATATTTACAATTGCCTTATATAATTTATTATTAATATTTATCAGGCAGGCATAGACACCGTCTCCTGGAATAATAATGTATTCCGATTCTACAATCAAATTGGCTGTAGGAAAGCCAATTTTCTTACCTCTTTGAAAACCTCTCCCTACTGTACCTCTGAGATAAAAGATTCTGTCTAACATCTTATTGGCTTTTTTTATATTACCTTCCTGTATATTTTTACGTATCAGGGAGCTGGATATAACTTCACCATCAAATTTAACTTCCTCAATTTCCTCCACATCATAGTTAAATTCCCGACTATGTTTCTTTAGAAAACTAAAATTTCCTTCTCGCCCTTTTCCAAAACAGTGATTGAAACCTATTACAATATGCCTCGCTTTTAGCTTCTTAACTAAAACATCACGCAAGAAATCATAGGCATTCATACCGGCAAATTCCGGAGTAAATGGAATCGGGTAGAAGTAATCAATTCCGCAATTATTCAGAAGATTTCTTTTGATATCAAAACTAAATATGTCTTTGAAATTCTGCTTTTTTCCCAGAACCCGAGCCGGGTTGGGATGGTAAGTGATGACGAGAGAGGGGATTTTTTTCTCGATAGAAATATCTGTTATCCGGTTCAAAAGGGCCACGTGACCGGGGTGGATTCCATCAAAATTGCCGAGAGTAATCACGGAGCCATTCAAAGGAAGTTCTGATTCGTCTTGTATGTTGTGAATTGTTTTCAATTTTTTTCCTGAGAGACTTTTATCTACTTGCAGAATTCTACAATGGAGTAATTATTTTACTCCTATGAACTATTTCTTTATAATCCTACTTCTTCTCAGTTTGAAACCTGTTTTTTCGGATGATATTAATCAATATAAAAAAAGTCTGAATTTCAATCCTATCTTAGAAAAAGAAGAAGCCGGTTCCGCTGAGGATTATACCGACTACAGTGCTCTGCGTCGCTGGGCCAACTATCACTCTCTGCACCTGATTCCCGATAATCCGGCAGCCGGACTGAAAGACGGAATTTGCCGGATGGTACCTCCTAAGGGCCTCAAGTTTTATCTAACAGCCAATCCCGACTGGAAAAGAAGTTTATATCTTCATCTGGACTTAACCCGATACCGCTCGATACGCCCGATTGAAATTCATCCGAAAGGACTCAGAATTTTCGTTGGAGATCAGTTAAAGCAGGTTGTTTATTTTTCCTCCGAAAGTCAGGAAGAAAACCCCGTAGTGATTCAGCTTGGCCCTACTGATTTTCCGAATGGAAGAATTGAGATAAATCTGATACCGGAAGATACCATTGATAGATTCTGGGGTGTCTGGGATGCGTTTTATTCCCTAAAACGGGAGAAATAACCCCGCGCCCGAAAGCGCCGAGGTTATATAGTTCAATTACAGCCTTCTGGCTTTACTACTAAATTTTTCAAAAGCGGAACTGGACACAGCTCCCCCGCTTTTATTGCTTTCTGCTACAAGTTTATTCATTTCTCCCACTCTTTTGGTTGAAGGAGGGTGGGTACTCATAGCATCTGCCAGACTGCTGGTTATCGGGTTTTTATGGGCCTTGGCCTGGCTTTCCATTTGTAATAATTTTTCATAAAATTTTCCTACATACGCCTTGGAATAACCGGCATTTACTGCGGTTCTAAAACCAATTCTATCAGCTTCGAGTTCGTCTTCCTGGGAGTTTTGCATAAACTGGTATTTGGTAATAAGATAGCCAGCAGCAATCCCGACAGCAGCACCGGCAGCAGCTGCTGCTGCAACACATTTATTAAAGTCATTTCCCTTCTTTCCCTTGCAAGCAGTTGCAGCACCGGCAGCACCACCTATAAGAGCACCTATTCCACTGCCTGTTGCGATATTTTTCCACATTTTTGTGGTCATTTGATCTGCTTCGTAGATTCTTTCGGCAGTGTGTCTGGCCTTAACGTGTCCAATTTCATGACCGATGACACCGGCAAGCTCTGCTTCGGAATCCGCCATGGCAATGAGGGGAGCGGTGACAAAAATAGTTCCGGCAGGAAGGGCAAAGGCGTTTACGTTTTTGGTTCCAACCACCATGAAGTTGTATTCATAGGGCTTTCCATGCAGACCATTGGCCCGTACAATCCTCTGCCCTATACCGGAGATATACTCCTGCATATCATTGTCTTGAACCGGAGGATAATCTTCAAGCATCTTGGGTAAATACTCCTGGGCCATATTTTTCTCATCTTCCACGGTAATATCCGTGTATTGCCCTGTATTATCTCCTTCTCTATAGCGTTTTTTATCACCAGAAGAACAGGCCGAGAGCAAAAGTGGAACCGAAGCCAGAAAGTGTTTTCTACCTATCGGTGTAGAGTTCCAATCGGCAAGAACCACCTCCAGTTCGTGTAAAGCTTTTTCTTTATAGTTCATAAGCAAAAACCCCTGTATTATTTATTTTGTATAAAACAATTTATTTCCCATTGTATCAGACCTGAATTCAGGAGAAAAGAAGATTTTTTTCTCCTCTGTGGGTCCAGGGTTGTTATATAAGGATCCTGTCTATATCCATTAGTATTTGTTACCGCTATATATCATGATTTTAAAATAACAAAAAAGAACCTATTAGAGTGTTTTTACTTTACTTTAGGATAAAGGAAAATAAATATCCTAATTTATATTATTATGGGTTATTCAAGTGTTGTAATAAGATATTATTCTAAAAAATCTGATGATTTGGAAGTATTATCTAATATTTTTAACTTAAGCAATATTACTAGTTTTAGCTCTATAGACTCTCTCTTCAATGAGATTAATAAGGAATTTTTTTATATTATTTTTACTAATTCCGCAGATGATATTGATAAGCTCTTGCAATTCCTATTAGATAGTTTTTTTCTTAATTTTAATGTTATAATTATTCTAAATATAAAAAATAACGAGTTAGTTGTAAAATTATTAAAAGCTGGCGCCTTAGCAGTTTATTATAAGGAAGAACAAGCTCATTTCCAAACCTTGTTAAAAAAAACAATAACCGGTGAACTCCAAACCAGCCCTCTTGCTTCATCTTCGATTTTTAGCTATTTTCAAAGGATACCTTTTCATTTAAGTTCACGCGAAAACCAAATTTTAGAACTTTTACTGAAAGGAAAAAAAGTTAAAGAAATAGCCGGGCTTTTAAGTATATCACAACTTACCGTAAAAAAACAGATCCAAAGTATCTATAAAAAAACAAATTCATCCAATAGACTTGAATTATTTTCTCGCATAAATCACTACAGGAAGGAGGAAGGTTGTCGAATGACCTAAATTTCCTGTGTCACAAAATATTGGGATAATCAGTCAGGATATAAATTTCTATTCTTTCAAACAAGAAAAGATTAATGAATTCCATTCTACTGAATTTAAATTTCAAAAATGGATTTCAGCAGAGGAGTTCTGGAGGAAAAGAAATAAGAAAAATTTGAGTCTCCTCCTAATAGAGATAGAACTTTCTGGTATGAATGGACTGGAACTCACCAAACTCATTAAACGCCAATATCCAGAAATTAAGATTATTCTAATATCTTCTAATGAGTCCATTGAAGATATTTCTGAGGTTTTAAGTTCCGGGGCGATTGGGTATGTTCTACAAGAAGAAGTAAAACAGCTTGATTCAATTATTTTCACCGTCCTTTCCGGAGGAGGGGTTTTTTCTCCTAACACTTCAAAAAGGGTCATAGAATATATTCGAAATTTAAAACAACCCGATGAAAAACACCTATGTTTTACCGAAAGAGAATGGAGTATTATAAAAGAATTAATGCTCGGAAATGGTATTGATAAAATCAGCCAGAAATTTGGAACCTCAAAGCAAACAGTCCGAAAACAGCTAAGCAATCTTTATAAAAAATTTGGAGTCAAAAATCAGATTGAATTAATAAATAAATTATCTGAATACAATTTAATCGATTGAGGTAAATAAATACTCCCTTTGTAGTATATCCATGAAGAAAATTGAATCGACTTTGTTTTAAAATCTTTCTATACTACTCCTATTCTAAAAGAAAGAATATGGGGTTATGGAGATGAAAAAGAAACATTGGATAGGTCTAATGATTATTATCTATCTTTTTATTTTCCGGACTGATAATGCTTATGCCCAACTGGAAGTAAAATTTTCGGATTGGAGAATTGCTGCCAACAAGTATCGCAATAAAACGAAAGCAAAATTAGAAAAGGAAAATTTTTATGATTCTCTTATTTTTAGTTCGGATCAAAACTCTCGAACGATAAGCATTCAGAAGTTTAAAAAAGATAAAGAACATGCAAACTTTGCTATGCTTGGTTTTCCTCTTGGCTACAGACCTGAAAATAGTCGCTGGGAAATTGAATTTTCCATAAGCGGAATTACCTCCAGACCCAGCAGGCAGGATTCTTTTTATCAAATCCAGCATGTTGATTCTTATGAAACAACTCCTTATTCCAGGTATTATACGGGTTCCAGTGATAGTTTTTCTATGTTTTTGGGTCCCGATAAAAAATATAAATTCTCCAAGTTTGATCAGGACATACTATTCAAATACTATATCCAGGAAAATACGGAATTGAAAACCCATACTTTTCTTTTTTTTGGTTTGCGGTACCAGACCTTTTCCTGGAAATTAAAAAATTTTTCACCCGATGTTCTATATTTAAATTTTCCAGGATTTCCTTCTTTTACAATGCCTCCTTTTTTCACTTTAGCTGATAATCAGTCTATGGATTCTATAGGACCTTATTGGGGAGTCGGAGCGTCGCAAAAAATAACAGAAAAAGATAAACTTACCTTTATGGCTGGATTGTCTCTTATGAACGGTAAGAATAATTCGAATGAAATGTCTTTCGCAAAAATAGAAAACTTTAGTTTGGTTAACTTTGTAAATTATCATGAAAAGAATATGATAGGCTACGGTTTTAATCTGGAAGTTGTATATGAATATGAGATAATAGAAAAACTCTTTTTTAAGATATCCTTGAATAATCAGGTAGTATCTTACCGTTCTTTTAAGAACAGAAAAAGTGTTGGTGGCAATTTTATAATTTACAAACCCATGGGTTCTACACAGGAAACAATTTCCGGTAGTATTTCAACTGAAAAATTTCTATTATCTCCCAGTATACTGGATAATAGAAATTTTACTATATATCCTCTGGAAAAAACCAAAACAGATTATCTTGTAGATGTTTTTAGTTTTTTATCCATTAGTATTGATAAGAATTTTTAAGGAGAACTGTCATGAAAAATTTATTACATTTCATTATTATAGTTATATTAGGTTTTGTTCAATCAGGATGTGAAAGTAAAGTAGATGATTTGATTCCTGATTGGAAGAAAGGTTTGGCGGAAATGAAATTTATAGAATATAATCAAAGTTGGAATAACTTCGCTGCTAAACTTGAAATCGATTATAATAAACCCAGTTATCATCAAGTAAATGAAACCATTAATTACTATTCTTTCCAGGCTGAAAAAAACAAAAATTATAATATAATGGTAGAAGGTTATGGTTTAAAACTTACAGGTATTGAAGGAGATTCTCAAAAAGAAATTTTTTCAGTAAATATAAACAATTCTTATAGTTCCAATTCTGGTGGTTTATTATATAAATTTGCTTCAACTATTGATGGAGAATTTTTTTTAAAGGTAGAAAAATTAGAAGGATATTTATATAATATACGTGTATATGATGAAGCACCTTATATTTCTTCAGAAATGAAATTACCATATTTAAGGATAAATGAATTTGCCAGTATTACTGGAGTGAATTTTGATTCTAATATAGAAAATAACACTGTTACTATTAATGGAATTGAGATGATTGCTAGCTCAGTCTCTGATAATGCAGGAGGTCATTTTAATGAATTACAGAATTTATATTTTAAAATACCAGAAGACCTTAAAATGTATGTAAATGAACAAGGTGCTCGGGTTCTTATAGAAACAACTAAAGGAAATTACACTAAAAATTACTCTTCACTAATATTACCTGCTGTAAGTTTTACATATAAATTTAAAGATTATCCGGACGAAGCATTGATTACAAATGAATCTATATATCTTTCAGTTCCATTTAGAATTGGAATGGATAAAACTTCTTTGGTTGCAGAATTTACATCAACTTTAGACCAGGTTACAGTTGAACAAATACCACAGATATCGGGACAAACTGCGAACAACTTTACCAGTAAAGTTTCGTATAAGATCGAATCTTCTATAGATAAAGTGTCTCGTTATTTTTATGTAAATGCTTATAATGGATATTTTTGGAAAACAGAATTAGAATTTACAAATAGTTCTGAACCAATAGCAATGACTGTCAGTAACGATGAAGACATTTATGTTCTGTCATCTAATGGAGGATACCTTGGATTTGGAAAATATAGTAAAGATGGAATTTTGCTCTGGGACGACGGAATGAATGAAACTTTTACAATTAAAGGAACTGGAATAGTTACAGATAATAATGGAAATGTATATATAACAGGACTAACAAAAGGAGAAATAAATGGAGAATTGCTCAATGGAAAGCAAGATTTTTTTATTTTAAAATATAGTTCTACCGGAACCCTGCTTTGGACAAAATTATATGGAGTAGCAAACACTACAACTCTTGGCTCAGGAATATCTTCTGACAATTCAGGCAATATTTATATCACAGGCTATACGAGTGGTAATTTAGATGCTCAAGTAAAAACGGGAATTTATGATCTATTTATTGCAAAGTATGATTTAAACGGAAATAGAATATGGACAAGGCTATTGGGAGGTACAGATTCGTATCAGTATCCAAAATCAATAATTAATGATACATTAGGAAATGTGTATATAACAGGTTATTCTGAAGGTCCAACTATAGATGGATTAACAGTGACCAGTCATGATACGTTTATAGTAAAGTATGATTCAAATGGAAATAAGCAATGGACAAGGTCATTATCTGGTAGTTCCTGGGTGGAGGGATATTCTATAATTTCAGATTCAAATAACAATATTTATATTACCGGATCTACAAGTGGAGATTTAAATGGACAGATAAAAGATAGTTCCTATTCTGGTGATAGTTTATTTGTTGCAAAATATGATAGTAATGGAAATAGGCAATGGACAAGAATTTACAATGCTTATTTTAGAGGATGCAGCATAAGTATAGATTTATCAGGCATGGTTTATGTTTCTACCGGAAATTACATTGCTAAGTATGATTCCAGTGGGGTTTCACAATGGAAGACACGAATATCTGTGATGAATTCATATGCATCCTATGATTATAATCGAGGATTATTTGTAAATAAGTCCGGTAATATCTACTATTTAGGTAAGGATACTTATTCTGATTTAATTAAATTTAAGTAAAATCCTATTTTTCATAATCAGAATTCTATATTACACCAACTAACATGTATTAAAAAGGAGTTTTATTTTAAATCGAAATCTAAAATTGTTCTTTTAGATTTCCATGAAAATTTTAGTGATGGTTATTAAAGATTATGAAAACCACTAAAAATAAATCGAATTCTTTCTTTTCCCAAAATAAACTTTTTGATAGAATTCACACTCGCTTTCAGGAAGAATTTGACTATAACTTTCAGATTGAAATTCTCAAAAGTGAAACTCAGAGAGCATATTTAGTTTTATTGCTAATCTGTTTAGCCTTTTTAATCTTCCTGGTTAAATTTTTTTTCCTATTTAATCCAGAAGAACTTCAGAGTATCAAAACAGAACAAGTTCAATGGAAAGTTTTCCTTATTCTTCTGCTCTACTCATTCTATGAATTTGGTATAACTTTTCTTTACAAACATTTTCAAAGAATTCAAAAACCGATTCCCCTATTCGGACGGATTATGAACACTCTTCTCGAGATTTCGTTTCCCACACTGATCGTAATCTCTTTAAAAAATATTTATCCTGCTGAATATTTATTGGCAACTCCTCCCACTTATCTTTATTTTATTTTTATTATTTTATCCACGCTTCGATTAGATTTTTTTATCTCCTTTTTTACAGGAATTTTTGCGAGCTTACATTACTTCTTTTTAGTTTGGATTACTATAGCACCTACCGTTTCAGATAAGATTCATTATATAAATTCCATATACTATCAAAGAGCTTTCATTTTTCTCGTCAGCGGCTTAATGGCCGGTTTCGTAGGACTTCAAATTAAGAAGAGGGTTCTACATTCTATAAAGTTACTGAATCAGAAAAATGAATTACGAAAAATTTTCGGCTCTCATGTATCACAGGAAGTGGTAAATGAGATTTTAGAATCCGGAAAGACTCTGGTCTCTGAATACAAATATGTCTGTGTTATGTTTTTAGATATTAGAAATTTTACAAAATTTTCCGAGCATAGAACTCCTGAGGAAGTTTTTAACTATCTAAATTTACTTTTTGAATTTATGATTGAAAGCATCAATCAAAACCGGGGAATCATTAATAAATTCCTGGGAGATGGATTTATGGCTGTTTTTGGTGCTCCTATAACAGGAGGGAAAACGAGTAAAACTGAAGTATTTAGCCTCTAATCAGCGAAAATTTAATTAGTTCTATAAATTAACTAATTGATGCGGGTTTACACCTTTTCAGTACAATTACTTTGGGTTGCGTCACCCTTCGGTTCCTTATTCAATATTTTTAAACTTACTTTCGATTAGATTTAACATTTTTTCTCTATCAGGATCTGACATCGTATCTTGTTTTCCCAGAGGGCTATTTTCAAGTTCTGAATGGGAATGAGAAAAGCCAATATTTGCTTTTTGCAAATCTGCAGGATATATAATAACAACCTTATCTTTCTTTTGAACAATCAAATAATCGGTGTCATTAGTTAAAGTTTTGTTGTCCTGAATATTTTTATATTCTATTTTACCTTCACAGTGGCAGGTGAATACCATATCTCCATTTATCATGGTGTAAAACTTGGTTCCACGAATCCCGGCTACCGATACGGGAGTATTCAGGATAAGTTCTTCACCTTTTTTGAGTTTACTGGATTGTAACCAGGTTTTCCCCTGTAGCATAGAAATGGAAAGCTTCTCGGCTTCCTTTTGGATTCTAATTTTACTTTCCGATTGGATTTCTATATTACCGGTTTCAGCACCTAAGTTGAGAATCACAGAAGATTTTTTACCTGTATTCAAACCGTCTCCTGTGCCAAGAGACTCACCGGGCTTTGCGTTATGAGTAGTTCCATCGGATTTTGTAATCTGTACATCTCCATTTAAAAAGAGAACTTTGGCTACCGGCACTGCCTGATTTGTTTTTGAAGGATTGCAATATAAGAAAAAGAAAAAAGCAGCAATTCCCGCTTTGCTTGTAACAGGCAGATAAGGCTAAGATTTTTGGGTTTACAGGGAAAGCTTTCGTAAACTTTTTCATCAAAAATCGCTTGTACCTGTGCAGGGATATAGTCTTTTTGACTATATGCCAGCCAAAAACGAGTTACACGCACGGGTAGATTTATCAGCAGATGGACTTTATCAAACAATTCGGGAAGAATTTTCTAAAATCCCGGACCACAGAGTCAATCCTTCGATTTCCCTAACAGATGCTTTGATGTCAGCCTTTGCTATCTTTTCTCAAAAGAACGCATCGCTTCTTGAGTTTGAAAGAGAAAAAGTGAAGAATAAAAATCTTCAAAGTATATACAAGATTCAAGAGATACCCTCTGACACTCAAATGAGAGAAATTGTTGATGAAGTTTCAACAGGAGCTTTCAGGAAAATATATAAAAACCTTTTTTCAAAACTTCAGCGTGGCAAGGTTCTCGAATCTTATCGTGTCCTTGATGATTATTATATTCTTTCCGGAGACGGAACCGGATTCTTCTCCTCAGAGAAAATTCATTGTAAATCCTGTCTTGTAAAGAATAAGAAAAGTGGAACTCTCTACCAGCATATGATGTATGGTGCCTGTATTGTGCATCCGGATAAGAAAGAAGTTATCCCTCTTATGTTTGAACCTATTACAAACGAAGATGGGAAAACAAAAAATGACTGTGAGTTAAACGCCTCTAAACGATTTATTGAAGATTTTAGAAGAGAGCATCCTCATTTAAAAACAATATTTGTAGAGGATTCTCTGTTTTCAAATGCTCCCCACATTGAATTACTGAAAGAGAAGAATCTATCCTTTATCATAGGTGCAAAAGAAAAAAATCACAAACACCTTTACAATCAACTTGATAAGCTACAGGAATTAAAAAAGACAGAGCAATTCTGTATAGAGAAAGATAGATTTTCTCATTACTTTTCTTTTACAAACCAAATTTCTTTAAATGAGACTTCAGAACTCAAAGTCAATGTTCTTGAGTATAAGCAGGTTGATAAAAAAGAGCATATGATTGCTTTTAGCTGGGTTACAGATATTGAAATTACAAAAGAAAATGCTTATGAATTGATGCGAATCGCGAGAGCACGATGGAAGATAGAAAATGAAACCTTCAATACTCTGAAAAATCAGGGTTATCACTTTGAACACAATTATGGACATGGCAGTAAGAATTTGTCTAATAACTTTGCAACTCTTATGATACTTGCTTTTCTTGTAGATCAGATCCAACAATCAAGCTGTGCATTATTTCGAAAAGCACTTGGAACTTTTCATGCAAAAAGATTGTTCTGGCAAAAGATAAGAAACTTGTTTGAAATATTTGAATTTTCATCTATGGAGCAACTATTCCAGGCTATTGCTTATGGATTTAAAGCAAATATTTCTATAGGAGAAAATTCATCATAGCGAGATTTTTAAAAACAGTGAAAAATTTTCTGAAGGAGCTATTCATTCATTTTTCCTTGTACTAATTTTACTATGATTTTAGCTCAATTTTTACTATACATAAGTATTTTGGGTTCTTTTCCTCGAAGGAAATCCGGAAGTTATGGATTAAAAAACAGGCTTAAAGAAGCCTTGTACTCTAAAGCGGGAATTGCTGAGAAAAAAGTAAGAAGAAAAATTGTAATAGTAGATTTTTTCATAGTTAGTACTCCGATTATAATATTTTTTTTATCTCACCAATGATGTCTTCCTTATCTTTGAAAAACATAGGTAGAACAACATTTTCAAAAATAATTTTACCGTTTTCATCGATAAGGTAGGTAGCTCTTTTGGTACCTAAAAGACCTTTGGCATCATAGGCTTTGCATACATCTCCTTTTTCATCACTTAATAAGGGAAAAGGGAGTTTATACTTGGCCTTAAATTTTTTGTGAGACTCGACTGAATCCATATTTATTCCCAGAAGCTTTACCCCAAGTCCCTGAAATTCTTCAAAACCACTGCTATAAGAGCAGAGTTGTTTGGTACAAACAGGTGTATCGTCTCCTGGATAAAAAACAAGTAAAACCCTGGAACCTCTGTAATCAGATAGAGAAACAAGGCTTCCTTCTGAATCCGGCAAAGAAAATACAGGTGCTTCTTTTTGTAATAAACTCATCTTCGTTCCTTATTATTAATAGTAAAAGCTTCTCATTGAAATCGAACGGTTTTGAAAACCCTCATATATATATTTTACGGTTTCGTCTTCCATTCTCATTCCAAGAATGTAGATCATGGGAAGATAATGTTCCGGTGTGGGAACGGAAAGCCGGGTGGCTATATCAGACTTCTTATAGTACTGACAGAGTTGCACATCGTTCTTCTTATCTAAATTATCTTTCACCCAGGAATCAAACTCAACAGCCCAGGCGCAGGGTTCTGCATTTACCTGTTTCATGTCAACTTTTTGTAGATTATGAACCACATTTCCACTTCCTATTACCAGGATATTACGTTCTCTTAAAAAACGAAGCTTCTTTCCCAATTCGTAGTGGTAGCGTTCAGGCCAGGTGTAGTCAATGCTTAGCTGTAAAACCGGAATCTCAGCTTCCGGAAATAAATTATGCAGAACAGACCAGGAACCATGATCTAAACCCCACTGCATGTGAGGTTTAATTTCCGGAATTTCGAAAGAAATAATCTTTGCGAGTTCCGATTTCCCCGGGGGCTCATATTTTATCTGGTAAAGTTCAGGAGGAAAACCAAAGAAATCATAAATCTGCTGTGGATGTTCCTGTGCAGTTATAAAAGTCCCCTCCGTAAGCCAGTGGGCTGAGATAATCAAGATGGCATCAGGTTTTGTAAGTTTATTACGAAACTCTTTTAAAGTTTTTGTAAAACCATTCTCCTCAATTATGTTCATTGGAGAACCATGACCTATAAAAAGAGCGGTTTGAAGGGACTTTTCTTTCATAAGACAAATTTTTCCGAAGAGAATTTATATGACTACCAGAAAAAATGGAATCATAAGGATTTTTAGAATTATTCTTCCATTGCCTTTTCTACTCTATCTTTCAGACCTTTTGCGTATAACATAACTTTACATCTACATTTTGCAAATTCATTATCGGTGGATTCACAGGATTTTAGCCAGATCTGGGGAGATTGTATTCGGATATTATAGTGTCGAATACCTTTTTCACGGGCTATGTCAGAAAACATTTTTCCTACAGCACTTAAGCGGGCAGCCTCCACACAGGTAGTCTCTTTCATAGCGGGACTTTCTTTTTCTATAGCTTTAGATGATGCCCTACCTTCGGAAAGGGTTTCATAGTTGTCTTCATCGATCCAGCCCTCTCCCCGACTTGTAACCCGAGTTGTTTTTAAAGGAGGATCTTTCTTAATTTTTAACTTACAGATACATTCTTCGTAATCATTTTTCACACTCCTGCAGGAAAGAAGAGAAAAAGGGGGAAGTTTTCCTGCCGTACTGAACTGAATTTCGGGGGACTCAGGAGAACCCTGCAAGAGTATATTACCATCTATAGAACTATTTTGCAGAGCATTTAAGCGAGCAGCTTCCGTACAGCTTAATTTCTTGCCCAGATAGGTCTTTAAACGAATGGCATCTTCTGAAGCCCTTCCGAAACCTTTGACTTCCAGCCTGTAGGTATCAGAGGCGTATAATATGGAAAAGAAAAACGTAAGAAATAGGAATAAATTTTTAAGATTCATAAACAATCCTTCCGGATCAGCTTATGAATCTTTCTCTATTAATAAACTGTTTTTTTCCCTTTTCTTATGAAGATACAGGTTTTGATTCCGGGACAATCGAATCTATAAAATATTTTAAATCATCCAATACTTTCTCGCGACTTTCCGGAGGTTCGTTCATCATTTCATGGTAAAGACCGGGATAAACTTTTAAACTGACCTGTGCGCTACTCAAGGCTTTTTCTAATTCAATGCTTCCTCTAACATCCACAATACCGTCAGCATCACCATGCATAAGAAAAACAGGTGCTGTAAGCCTGTGTGCCTTTTTATACAGGGCATGAGAGAGATGGAAAAGGTTATTGGCCATCTGGAAGGAAATTTTGCCGTGAACCAGGGGGTCCTTATTGTAAGCATCGATAACCGCTTTATCGTGACTTAAAAAATTTACATCGAGATTGGCATCCAGGACAAAATCGGGCATAAGTACCGCGAGGTAACGAGCGGCAATTTTTTTAACTTCTTTTTCCAGGTCCATCTTGACTTTTAGCCCGGGGGCACTTAATAGCAGGGCATGGAGATAATCCTGATTATTTAACTCAAGGGAATATTGTAAGGCAATTACACCACCAAGAGAGTGACCCAGGAGAAATATTTTTTTTGTATTGTTCTCTTCCTGGGCAATATGAATGAGATGAGAAAGGTCATCCACATAGTATTGAAACTGCTCTACATGCCCGCGGATTCCTTCAGAGCGGCCATGCCCTCTCGAATCGAGTGCATAAATATTAAAATCCGAATCTTTCAGTTTATCAAGGAGGTTTTTATAGCGATCACTATGCTCTCCAAAGCCGTGTTGGATTACGAGAACTCGTTTTGCATCCGTTTTTTTCCAGGATTGGTAAAAAATTTTCAGGTTATTACGGAAAGATATGAAACTTTTCTGTTCGTTTGTATAGCTCACTACTGATCCTCCAGAGATTCTTGTTCTTAGTTAAGCAAATTCTTTCACTAATCCGGGGTCAAGTAGAAAACAGATCCGGAGAAAATCCGGGTATAGAGTTAAAAATGCTGCTATATTAGATATCCCATGAATTCCATATACAGATGAGCAACCATTGTACTCATCTGTATATTACTTTGCAATACGCGACTTTTACGATTTTATCCAGTCGGTTTTTTTAGTTATTGGGGTTTTTTCTTGATAACAAGTTTTCTTTCGATTTCAAAAATCTTTTCGGGTAGCTTTTCTTTACCCAATTTTCTTTTATCGCCTTCCTTGATGAACAATTCGGCACCAAATTTTTCAAAAGCTTCTTTGGCCTTTATGTTTTTCAAGCCGATAAACTGTATTTGAACTTCTCCGGCAGGGATTCCGTATTTACCCCCTACATCTTCAGTGCTGAGGATGCGCGAAATACAGGTAACCGTATCACCGCTGATAGCCGGCTGTGTATGATAGCCTTCGGTATAACCCAGATCCCAGAGCATATTTTCTGAAATATCACGGGAAGCAAGACCGATTAACCAGGCAAATACTAAGCCACCGTATACGATAGGCTCACCACTCATGGGGCCGGAAAGTCCCATCGAATATAACCTGTCATAGTGAAGAGGGTGAGTGTTTCCCACACGGTATGTCCAGGGAATATGCTCATCACTGATAGTTCTACCATTTGCGTGTATGTAGACCTGTCCGGCTTTAAAGGACTCAAAATAGCTATTTTCCCAGGTTACATCCCGGAAAGCCGATGGATACTTTAATTCTGGAAGTTCAATTTGGGGACTTGTTTTTTCGGGGAAGTTGGCAGTAGTGCTTCCCGGTTTGGAAGGTCCGCTTACTTTACCATTAGCAAAGTTTATCATAATTTTTCTTTCATATTGCAGTACGACTTCATCATTCTGATTAAAGCAAAGGGTACGAACGTGAGCAATACCGGGTTTATCTTTTCCTTTATCTGCAATATCTAATACTTTTGTGCGGGAAGAGAGTGTATCTCCCGGATACACAGGCTTTAAAAACTGGACATTATAATATCCAAGATTCGCAACCGCTTTTTCTGAATTATTCTGGACTCCGAGAGAAAGGGCAAGATTAAACACCAGCATGGGAGAAACCAGCATATCTTTGAATCCGTGTGCCTGAGCATAGGGTGCGGACAGGAAAAGAGGGTTTGCATCCATGAAAGTCGTAGCAAATTCCTGGGCAAATGACCTGTCTACGGTAAAGGCTCTTGGATGAACAAAAATTTCCCCTACTTTAAATTCGTCTAAGTACCTTCCATAGGTGTTTTTCTTAACTTCGAAGTTTTCACTCGCCGTATTGGGAGCGAGTTCGGCAAAAGGATTGAATTCTATTTTCTTCATGCAAATTCCCTGATATTTTTTAAGACAATATGAAGCTGTAAGCCCAGAAGGAAAACTTTTTTTTTCAGATAAAAGTCCGGAAAGAAGCTGATATTTAACTCCTAAACTTTCTTCCATTTTCGACTTGACGCTAAAAGGCCCATAAATAACTTGTACCAGTCGTATTACGCAATTATTTTCTGATTATACAGGACAAGAGTTATGAAAAGGACATACCAACCGAGTAAAATAAAGAGAAAAAGAACTCACGGTTTTCGCAGTAGGATGGCTACTCAGGGAGGCAGAAATGTCATTTCCAGAAGAAGAGCAAAAGGGCGTTATAAACTGACCGTTTCTGACGAAAGAACCGATAAAAAATAAAACTTTTTGACCGGAGACAATACTCTACGTTCCAAAAAAGAAATCCAGGCTGTTTTTAAAAAAGGAAAAAAGCTCAGCAGTTATCCACTCAGAATTTTTTACTTGAAAAATGGGGTTTCCATAACCCGTTTTCTTTATTGTTCGGATAGAACAGCCCGCACAGCTGTAAGGAGAAACAGGGTAAAAAGGGTTCTTAGGGCCTGCATAAGAGAGCTTGAATCCTCTGTATCACCCGGCTTTGATATAGCGATTATCGCTTCGTATTTGTTTACCGAAAAACTTTTTTTTGAACGTATCCGGCAACTCAAAGAATTGCTCCAGAAAATAGACAAATGAATAGAGTGGCAATTTTTATCATCGGTCTCTACAAGAAGTTTCTTTCTCCCCTATTACCCGGTGCCTGTCGTTTCTACCCCAGTTGTTCAGAGTATGCAACGCAGGCATTTCAAAATTTTAACTTTTTTTATGCCTTTTATCTCAGCATAAAAAGAATAGCAAGATGTAACCCTCTATCCGAGGGTTATCATGACCCAATCCCGGAAAATCCCAAGAAAAAAGGTTGAGTATTTGAATGGAAGACAGACAGAATAGGCTTTTTATTGTAATTTTTTTAACTTTCGTAACCTGGTATGGAATCAATCTCTTTATTGCTCCCAAGGAAGAACCTCAAACCGGAAAGACTCCAAACAGCACCACTACTCAGAATAAAAGTGCAGAGGATAAAACAAAAGAACCTTCCACTGTAGAGAAACCTTCTGAATCCTCGAAACCAGTCGAACTTCCGGGTATAGAAAGACCGAAAGAAGTTTCCAAATATCATGTGATTACTTCTTCTTATCTCATAGAATTTTCTTCTATGGGTGGGAAAATTGAGAAGTTTTATGTGAAGAACTATCCCGGCCTGGATGGAAATGAAGTAAAAATTATCAAAAAGAAAGAAGATGAAATTACCTTTCAGGACAAGAAATATAAGGCCATTGAAATCAGCCGGAATCGAGGTTTTGATTTTAATATTATCGAGAAAATGGACTCGATTCCGCTTTCTCCTTATAACCAGGTTAACTTCTCATCTAATTTTGATAAAGAAAAGCTGCTCTTAAGTTTCGATGCAGTTTCTCTGGATGGGAAATTTCTCATAAAGAAAGAATTCCAGTTCTTTGAAAAAGAAAATTACTTTAAATTTAAACTAAAACTCAGAAATAACTCCACAGAAAAGGTAGAGGTAAGCTCTCATCCTATTTTTCTGAGATCTTTTGGAAGTCTCGGTCCTGTGGATAATTATGATGAACTCGATGACAGACACAAAATGCATTTTTTCCGTTTCTATTACATGGATGGAGACTTTGAAGACAGCGTTGATGGAAAATCTACGGATGGTTTTTTCAGTTCTCTTTTCGGAGGAAACAAAAAAAATACAGATCCCCGTTTTGATATTATCAAAAATGCGAATGGTCTGGAATTTTTTGGCACCGGTAGTCGTTATTTTGTAGCTGCTCTGAACCCCTTAAACCACAAACCGAGCGGAGCCTTACTCGATAAGAGAGATGGAAACCAGACTGGAATCCTCGCTCATTACGAGCCTCTGAGTCTTAATTCTGGTGAGGAAAAGGTTTTTGATTTCGCTGCCTATGTTGGAATCAGGGAAATGGATGCGATGACCTTCCGTAATGAAGCTTTTCAGCCCATTAAAAAGGACAGTCCTTTTCACGGTCTTTCTGATAAGCTGGACAAGTCCTTCAACCAGGGTCTTACAACTCCTTTCCGAAACGGGATTGTCTGGTTACTTAAAAAAATGTATTTTCTCATTCCGAATTTTGGCTGGTGTATCATTCTTTTTGGAATTTTATTTAAAGTCGCATTTTATCCCCTGAACCAGAAACAGGCGGAAAGCATGAAAAAAATGCAGGAACTAAAGCCCCAGATAGATGAAATCAACCAAAAATATGAAAAAGATCCCCAGCTCAAGCAGCAGAAAATTATGGAGCTTTACAAGCGTAATAATGCAAACCCCATGGGGGGCTGTTTGCCCATGCTTATCCAGATCCCTATCTTCATAGCCCTGTATACGGCCTTTAGTGATACAATTGATCTCTGGAAAGAATCATTTCTCTGGGTAAACGACCTGAGTGAGCCGGATACTGTTTTTACAATTCCTAAATTATTAGGAATGACAATTAATATTAACGTATTACCCCTGATTATGGTGGGAACCCAGGTGGTGCAAACCAGTATGACTTCGGTATCATCTGATCCGAACCAGAAGATGATGATGTATTTCATGCCCTTGATTATGCTATATTTCTTCTGGACTATGCCATCCGGGGTCACTTTGTATTGGACAATCCAGAATGTTCTCTCTATTGTTCAACAGGTTTATACCAATAAATTCGGTAAGGGGCCGAAAATAAAAGTTATGGTAAGCCAGTAAGGCTGACCGTAGTTCAATGTTTCGAAATTATATTCTGGAGAATCATAATGTTAAACTACATTTTTGAATCGGAAGGAAAAACAAGGTCTGAGGCCGAGCAAAATGCTTTGAATACCCTCAGGCTGGATGCCTCCGACCTGAAATTTGTAACGGTGGAATCACCCCGGTTTGGTTTTTTAGGTCTTACAGCCCGAAAGCCGGCTGTAGTTCGGGCTTACCCTGCCAGGACTGATATACCGATAGAAAAAATCATCCATGGAGTCGTTCAGACTATTCTGAAAAAGATGGGAATCGAAGCCCGTGTGGTAGGAATGGGTGATGTAGAAGGAAAAATTTACGTAGAATTAGAAAGCGAAGATTCAGGTCTTTTGATAGGTAAAAGAGGAACCACTCTGGATGCCCTTCAATTTCTCGTAAACCTGATGGTAGACGCTGAAAAAAGAGCCAACCGGAAAATCGTAATTGATATAGCTGACTATAGAGAAAAGAGAGAAATGGCCTTGATCCGTATGGGAAAATCTACCGCTTCCGCCGTAGCTAAAACAGGAAAGGCCAGACTTTTAGAGCCTATGAATCCTTACGAAAGAAGAATTATCCACATGGCCCTTCAAAAAGACGACCGTGTTTTTACCCGCAGCGATGGAACCGGAACCTATAAGCGTGTCAGGGTAATCCCTATGAAAGACAGGCATAAGTATCCGGATGTAGACCCTGATAAATCTGATTCTGGTTCGGATGAGCTTGATTAAACCAGCATGGATACCATTGCTGCCGTCTCTACAGCACACACTCCCGGAGCTATAGGCATCATTCGGCTTTCCGGGAGCCGAAGTTCTGAAATTTGTTCTAAAATTCTAAAAAAAAATAACCAGCCTCTTCCTCCTTCTTATTTTATTACTCATTCTCGAAAAGCTATACTCTGTGATTTGTTTGATGCAGAGAAACATGTTGATCAGGTTTTATGCCTTTTTTTTTCCTCACCTGCTTCCTATACCGGCGAGGATATAGCCGAACTTCACCTTCACGGGAACCCGATTCTTTTAAGCGAGGTTCTTTCCCTCTTATTTAGAGAAGGAGCCAGGCCGGCAGAAAGGGGAGAATTCAGTAAACGGGCGGTTTTGAATGGAAAACTGGATCTTACCGCTGCTGAGTCCATAGGAAGGCTGGTTTCGGCCCGTTCAAGATTTGAACTCGAATTAGCTCGTAAAAACGTTTTCGGTGAAATTCATCGCCTGAGTTCCAGGCTTCGCAGCGAGTTAATCAATCTGAAAGCAGAGTGTGAGGCTGAACTTGATTTTTCTACGGAAGATTTAACTTTTGAATCTTTTGAAGAAAGAAAAAAACGTTTACGAAGTCTTTTAGAATTGGTTCGTAAGGTATTAAAGAGTTCAGAAAGAGCCAATACGGTCATTCAGCACACGAAAATTGTTCTCTACGGTGCGCCAAATACAGGCAAATCCAGCCTTTTAAACGCGATTTTAGGAAAAGAAAGAGCCATTACTTCCCATATTCCCGGAACCACCCGTGACTACCTTTCAGAGTCCCTGCTACTGGAAGGTTTTCCCATACAACTTGTAGATACAGCGGGAATACGGGAAACAGAAGATGAACTGGAAAAAAAGGGAATAGAAAGAAGTGAAAAAGAGTTCGAGACAGCTGATGTTCGTCTATTTCTCCTGGATACTTCTGAGGAAATAGGGGTTCAGGAGTTTTTAGAAAAAAACCGGCAAAAAATTACCGGAAGTATTCTGGTTGCAAATAAAATCGATATACAGCATAATTCCTGGAAAAATACTTTGAATTTATTTTGTACTGATACTACAATAAAAATATGCGAGACTTCTTCAAAAACAGGCCAGGGAATCGATGAATTAAACCGTATTATTCTCGAAAAAGTTAAGCAGGTGGAAACTTCGGATGGAGAATATGTTCTTCTAGAAGATAGAAACCGGCATCATTTTGAGAAGATTAGGGGCTTCCTGGAAAAAGCAGCTTCTCTAATGGAAGAGAATGCTCCTCCTGAGATTTATATATTGGAAATAAACGAGACTCTTCGAGAAATCGGTGAAGTAACCGGAAAGGTAGAGACTGAGGAAGTGCTGGGCAGAATATTTAGCAGGTTTTGTGTGGGTAAATGAAAGATACCAATAAAAAGAAGATCGAACTCTTTAAAGATTCCCTTAGTGATAGCTTTGATAAGGAAAGGCTGAAAAATATTGATATTTCTATAGAAGGATATCTGGACAGGTTTGAGCACCTGGGCAATATGGATATTCCCGAAGAAACGAAAACTGTCATACGTGATATAAAACTCCTCCAGATTAAAAATGAAGACAGTCTCACGAAAGCAGCCGAGCTCATAAAACAAATCGAAAAAGGACTTTTAGAATTATAATATTATGCATGATTACAAACAAAATGCATTGGATTATCATAGCAAATACCCGAAAGGAAAGTTGGGCGTTGTTCCGACTAAAGACACTGATACACCTGAGGACCTGTCTCTTGCCTATTCTCCCGGTGTTGCTTATCCCTGTCTCGAAATCCAAAAAGATCCGAACCTGGCCTATGAATACACCAATAAAGGGAATCTTGTTGCGGTGTTGACAAATGGTTCGGCTGTTTTAGGTCTCGGTAATATAGGAGCTCTGGCCGGTAAGCCGGTCATGGAAGGGAAAGGGGTTCTTTTTAAAAAGTTTGCCGGTGTCGATGTATTCGACATTGAGTTGAATGTGAATTCGGCAGATGAGCTTATCAAAGCGGTACAGATGTTAGAGCCTACCTTTGGTGGCATTAATCTGGAAGACATAAAAGCTCCTGAGTGTTTCTATATCGAAGAAAAGCTAATTGAAACGATGGACATTCCGGTCTTTCACGATGACCAGCATGGGACAGCTATTATTACTCTTTCTGCGGTTATAAATGCTCTCGAAATCACCAATAAAAAGTCAGAAAATGTAAAGGTGGTTATCAGTGGAGCCGGTGCTGCTGCGATTGCGATTACAGAACTTTTAAGCCACATCGGTATCCAAAAGGAGAATATTTTTCTTGTCGATTCGAGGGGAGTTATCAATCACAGTCGAACCGATTTGAACGAGATTAAAGCAAGGTATGCACGTAAAACAAATGCAAATACGCTTTCCGAGATTATCATAGATGCGGATTTTTTTATTGGTGTTTCTCAGAAAGGACTTTTGACACCGGAAATGGTGAGAACAATGGCCGATAAGCCCTGCATTTTTGCAATGGCAAATCCCGATCCGGAAATTTCCTATCCCGATGCTATGGCGGCGAGGCCCGATGTAATTATGGGAACAGGTCGAAGTGATTATCCGAACCAGATAAATAACTTATTAGGTTTTCCTTATATATTTAGAGGAGCCTTAGATGTCAGGGCAAGAAAAATTACTCTTGAGATGAAAATTGCGGCGGCGAGAGCCATTGCTGACCTGGCAAGAGAAGAGGTACCGAAAGAGATAATTGAAATTTATAAGAGAAGTTTTAGTTATGGAAAAGAATACCTAATCCCCAAACCTTTTGATTCAAGGGTTTACTATAGCGTTTCCTCTGCTGTAGCCGAAGCTGCTGTGAAATGTGGTGTAGCAAGACTTCCCTATCCCGGAAGAGAAGCCTATTATAAGTATCTCAGTTCCATAAAACGGGGCTAAACCCCGTTTTTACTGTTCTACACAGATAAGTTTTTTTACCTTGTTACAGGCTCTCTGACCACCTGCTGGTTTATTTAGACTATTCGTATCGGTTTTATTGAGTACGCCATAGGATGAATCAGAACCGGATGTACCATCTGTCCAATTATTACAATGATTTCCTTCTATACTCATGTCTGCATTCAAACCTGTAAAAGCATTCCCTCCACTCACCGGATCAATCGCTACCAGTGCACTTACAGTAAAATCATAGATCTTGTTTGCATCGGTTTTAAACATACAGTCCCCGTAAATATTAAAGTACCGGGTGTTATCTTTCAAAGGCCAATCCATCGAAGTTTTGGAACGAGTAGAACTTCCGAGTAAAGCTTTGTAGGTGCTGCTATTCGGTTTATTCGAAGCTGCATTACAAAGAGTATCCGCAGCACTTACACCACCGAGGTTTCCATCATAAGTTGCGGTTGTAGCAAAAATGATTTTATCGTTTTTGCCACTATCTTTTACGAGGGCACAGGCAGAATAAGCATAAGCAGAGAGAATAAGAGTATAGCTTCCTTCATCGGAATCATTGTTCGTAACTGTCAGAGTCGCAGTTTTGTTTCCTCCTGAAACCGGGTTAAAGCTTAATGTGAATGTTGTGGAAGATGATGCGGTTATCGTTCCGGAAGAAGGCTGTGTGATAGCAAACTCGCTTGCATTCGTTCCTGATAAGGCAACATAAGGAGTTCCGCTTAGAATCAGATCTCCCGGTCCGGAATTATTGATAGTAAAAGTAAACCCTATAGTTCCGGCTACCGCTGTATTAGCCATAGTAAATGTACTTCCGCTTAGATATTCAGTAGAGCTTTCTAATATAGCAATTTCCGGGCTGAGTGTGGTTCCAGTTCCAGTTCCAGTTCCAGTTCCAGTTCCAGTTCCAGTTCCAGTTCCAGTTCCAGTTCCAGTTCCAGTTCCGGTTCCGGTTCCGGTAGCAGTTCCAGTTATTGCGGTTCCGCTTAGATTTAATGTAAAGGTACCGTTAGTGAGATCATTGCTGTTGATTGTTAAGATGGCAGTTTTAATCCCGGAAGAAGAAGGGGTAAAGCTAGCTGTAAGGCTTATAGTTTCAGCCATAGCGAGACTTAATTTGGATGGATTACTCAAATTAAAATCAGTATTTGTATCCAGAACCGGGTTCTGGCTTAAAATTAAAGTATCGCTGCCTGCATTGTAAATATCTATTATTATAGAAGTTGTTGAACCAGCTGTTGTATCAGAAAAAGCATAGGTAGAGGAACTGGTATATTCAACAGATGAGATTAAAACCTGTATTTTAGGAGAAAGTACATTTGTATTTGGAGTAGAAACGGTTTCCGGATTAAACACTCCCATGAGCCTGGTTCCACTGGGATTTACACAATTAGCTAATACCAAGAAAGAAAGTATTATTGTATATAGTATAGCTTTCATTTTCTTCACCCACTAATTACTATAACAATTATAAACCGATAATCTTTGAGAAAACAAGTGAAAAAAAAAAAAGGATAGTCTGGCTATACCAAAAGAACTATCCTTACTATATACCACTTCCTTTAAGTATTAAGGAGAAGGGGCTGTTCGGATCATCCGTTGCTATACGTAAAATGGCAAGTTTTAAACCCACACTTTTTGGGTGAAAGCTCACGGTAAAGGAAAGTGAGTTTCCGGCCTGTACGGAACTGAGTGCGGGTTGAGTTACTATAAATTCATTTGCATTGGGTCCTGTAATCAGGATGTATTGAGGAGCTGTACCGGTAAGATTTAAAGCTGCCTGACCTGTATTGAGAAGAGTAATGGTTCTTGTGCCGGAAGAATTCAAAGCAGTATCATCAAAACCAAAATACGCTCTATCGATAAGTTTCAGCCCTTCACTTTGCACTTCCAGAACGGGAAAAGTCTCTATAACTGCTTTTCCAATAACTTCCAGTTCGAAAATATTATTTTTCGGGTCATTACTCGGAATAATTAAATTTGCTTTTTTTTCTCCTTCTGAAGCCGGATGAAAAGATAAGACTAAAAAAAGAGAATCTCCGGGAGATAGGAGAGTTTTTGTAACTTCGTTCAGGGTAAAATCAATGGTGTTATCGATTAGTGGTTTGTTCTTAATTTCTAAATCAGCTCCCCCTGCATTATAAATTTCGATGGTTGTAGTTTTCCAGTTGTTGATTTCGGTTTCAGAAAGGGAAAGCTGGGTTCCGTTCAAGTAAGGGTTGGAAGCGTTGAATACCTGGATTTCGGGAACTGTAACCTGGCTAAGAAAAATGGGATTAGAGTCAATAGAAATGGCACCCAGTAATTTATTCTCCGGGGTATGGTTGGTGCAGGAAACCATAAAAGTCAAAATGATGGAAATGATAAGTTTCATTTTCAACCCTTCCTATCCTATATACGACAATTGAAATGAAACTTTTTTTACAGAGGAAAGAAAAAAAATGCCGGAAAGAGGACTCGAACCTCCACAGGGTTTCCCCTACTAGTACCTGAAACTAGCGCGTCTACCAATTCCGCCATCCCGGCTTTTCGACATATTCTTTTAAGTATATGAAAATATTCATCTCCTTTTTTTAGAAATTTCACGGGAATTGGAAAAAAAACTGAACAATAAATTCTTCTGTGTAACTAATACTTGAAAGATTCGAAAGATGGGCCTGAAAAAGGAATAGACTAAAGCTTTTCAGTCTCATAAAATCGTAAACTCAAATTGTGTACCCGCTAAAACGGGAAACAGGAATGAAATACAGGGAGAACCGTATGAAATTTATACAACTGATCATAACGTCTCTGCTCCTGTTTTCTTTTGGCAATCTGTATGCAGGAGATCGCTATGCTCTTGTGATGGGTTCCAACTATAAAGGAAACAGCGCCGGGATTTCTGAGTTAAACCTTTGTGAGGCTGATGCAACTTATATAAAAAGCCAGATTCAAAAAGTAGGCAAGTTTAAGGAAGTCAGTTTATTACTGGGAAAAGAATTAACCAAAGCTAATATAAAGAAAGCCATTCAGGATCTCGCAAAAAAAGCAGATAAAGATGACACGGTCTTTTTATACTTTGCCGGTCATGGTTTTTTTATGAGAGATCCTTCCGCTAAAAATGGTATGCGGAACTATATCGTTTGTTACGATAGACCCCACCTCGCTGATGATGAACTGAATGATTATCTCAAAGAAATTAAGTCTCCTAAAACGCTGTTTGCGTTTGACTGTTGTTTCTCCGGAGGAATCGCGAAAAAAGGGCAAAAAACAAGGGGAAATGCTGAAATTCCGATTCCGGAAGGTTCACAGGGAACTGTCAAGCAGAACCCGGAAGATTTCTATTTCCAAAACAAGGCTATCATTTCTTCTTCTGACGATGACCAGACCTCTATAGAAATTGGTGGAAGGATCAACCACGGAGTCTTTACCTATAACTTCGGTCGAGCTATAGAAAATGCAGATTTAAACGGAGATAAGGTCGTTACAGCCCTTGAAGCTTTTTTTCAGACAAAAGAAGAAGTGCAAAAAATGGCAGCCAAGGTGAATCATCAACAGGTTCCACAGGTTTCGGGGGATGCCTCCGGGATTTTCCTTTCCGGACAAAAGGAACCCAAACCACCGGAAGAAAAGAAAAAACCGGAACCGGAACCTCCTTCTATTCCTGAGCCGGATGTAAATCCACCTAAACCGGATCCGGTAAAACCGGTAGTAACTCCTGATGAACCCCCTGTAGTAGATACAGGAAGTTATGGTGATCTTTTAATCCGCAGCACGATTATTGTGGATCGCTCTTTCGGTAGAATTGATAGGACTCCGGAGGAAATGATTAAACGGAGAAACGACAAGGGAGCGAGAAGAATCAAGGTGTTTATCAGTGACAAGGAATACGCGTATAGCTTAAAAACCCGTAAATCTCGCTTCTGGGGTGCTTCTTCAATTGGTGGAAATATCAAGCAGGGAGCTATTTACGATATTCTGGTTAAAGAAGTTCCGGCGGGAGTTCATAAGATTGTGGTGCAGGCAGATGATTATCCGGAAATTCAAACGACCTTTGCGATTTTAAAAAATCAGAAAAATATCCTGAAACTAAGAAGTTCCATGTCCGGATACGGAGCGATTCACGGACGGGTTTTTTATAAGACTTTAGATAACCCGGTTATAAGCCAACCGGTTTATATGCCTACCATCATGTCGGTTAGCGGATTAAAAAAGGTTAAAACCGATAAAGAAGGTAACTTCTGGTTTACCAACTTAAAACCCGGTAAGTATGAATTAAAGGCTTCTTTTGCCGAGAACTTAGAGTTAAATAACTCCAAAATAGAAGTAGAAGAAGGAAAGGTCACTGAAGTTCAGGTGATATTAAATGTAATCCTTCCCGGAACAAAAACCAAGCTTAAAGTCCCCAAGAATGAATTCTTAAAAGATTTTAAATATAAAAAATAAATAAAATCCGAGTAAAGCCCTGTATATAAGACAGGGCTTTTTTATACATAGTAACTTTAGTACTTTAAGTTATTCGATTATAGAGATATACTTAAATCAAATCCTCTCAAAAAACGAATCAATTTACATTTTCATTGTTAAAGAAATGTCGGTTTTTTGCTTAATAGGTGTTTTCATTATGAAATGATTAGAAGTTAAATGAAATTATAATAATATATTAGTATTTAGTTAAATAAATTTCAGCCTTATTTTTTAATGCTGAAATTGATGTGTTCATTTTTGGGCATTTCTCGAAAGCGTTTTGTTGACGTTTGGCTTACTTTTTTAATTGGGTTTGCGAAATTAAGAATAAAAAATCATTCCCCAACATGCTGTTTTATTTTTTTTTATAAAAAAAAGTGATCCACTTTTTGCTTCGAATTATCAATAAACTTTTTGACTTAAAAACCCTATTGAAATAAAACGTAATTCCTACTTTTAAACGAGCATTCACATGGCTCTGTAAATAAACCATGAAGTTATTTACAGTGGTGTAAAAAACTTAGACGTTGTTGGAGATGTATGCAAACATTTGATTATGTAAATACAAGCAAGAAGAATGATGCGGGTTTTGAAGAACATATAGAAGAAAAAAAAGAATACACAGAACAAACTCTTCTAGACATAAATCAAGAACATATAGACAAAGAAATTGATTTACAAGAGACTTTAAAACCCGAAGAAAATGAAATTATAAACGAAGAGCCTCCTTCAGAAGAAGAGCTTGAAGAAAAACCCTATATCTGTTCTCGTTGTAATTGCAGAGTAGAAAACCTTTTCCAGATGAATGTATGTAAAGGTTGCTTAACTCTGGATTTTCAAAGACTTATTACAGTAATTAATTCTATTCGCAGGTAAAGAGGTGTTATGGACTATCCTTTTAAAGAGATTGAAGTAAAATGGCAGGATTATTGGAAGGAACATAAAATCTTTCAAACGGATATTCATAGCAAAAAACCTCATTTCTATTGCCTCGATATGTTTCCTTACCCCAGCGGTGCCGGTTTACACGTCGGGCATCCGGAAGGATACACTGCAACTGACATAATCTCTCGCTATAAACGGATGAAAGGCTTTGAAGTGCTTCATCCTATGGGTTGGGATGCTTTTGGTTTACCGGCTGAAAGATACGCCATGAAAACCAATATACACCCGAGAGAAACCACAGAAACTAATATCAATACATTTCGCAAACAGATCCAGATGCTCGGATTATCCTATGATTGGGATAGAGAAATTTCCACAACCGAACCGGATTACTACCGGTTTACTCAGTGGATCTTCCTACAATTATACAATTCCTTCTTTTGTCGGCATGAAAACAAAGCAAGACACATAGAAGAACTTATCAGGGAGTTTGAAACAAACGGATCCGGACTATACGAAACAGAAACCGGAGAAAGTTTTAGACCTGAGGGCTGGAAACAGAAGACAGAAAAAGAAAAAGAAGTTATCTTATCCAAATTTCGACTCGTTTATATGGCAGATGTTCCCGTTAACTGGTGTGAAGAACTGGGAACGGTACTTGCCAATGAAGAAGTAGACGAGTGGGTTTCTAAGGGCCATACGGTTGTTCGTAAGCCCATGAGACAGTACATGATGAGAATTACGGCCTATGCAGATAGGTTATTAGAAGATTTGCAACTGGTAAGCTGGCCTGAGTCGACACTGGAAATGCAAAAAAACTGGATAGGTAAGAGTGAAGGTCTGGAAATTGAGTTTCCGACTGAGTCCGGGGAAAGTATACGCGTTTTTACCACGAGACCCGATACCATTTTCGGGGCAACTTATCTTGTATTGGCTCCGGAACATCCCCTCGTTGACAAACTTACAGCTCCTGAAAAAAAAGCAGAGATTTTTGAGTATATACAACAAACAGCAAGCAAAAGCGATATGGATAGAACCGGCTTGAACCGTGAAAAGACCGGTGTATTTACCGGTGCCTATGCTATAAATCCCTTAGATCCTAAATTAAAAGTTCCTATTTGGATTTCTGATTATGTTTTATATGGTTACGGAACAGGGGCAATAATGGCCGTACCGGCCCATGACAGCCGGGATTACGAGTTTGCTAAAAAATTTGGCTTAGAAATAAAGCAGGTAATCGCCGGAGGGGAAATTGAAAAAGAAGCCTTTGATTCCAAAGATTCAAGCTGTATTAACTCTTCTTCTGATTTATTATCTATAGACGGCTTAGGCTATAAAGAAGCCTTTGATAGAATTGCAGACTTTGCAGAATCCGGGAATATAGGTGCAAAAAAAATTCAGTATAAGCTCAGAGATTGGCTTTTTGCAAGACAGAGGTACTGGGGAGAACCAATTCCTCTAATTCATTATGAAAACGGTATTACAAAACCTATCTCTCAAACGGAACTCCCTCTTGAATTACCCGATTTAAAAGAGTTTAAACCCAGCGGAACAGGAGAGTCTCCCCTTGTCCTGGCAAAAGATTGGGTTTTAGTTAATGACGAGAAATATGGTGTTGGAAAGCGGGAGACCAATACAATGCCACAATGGGCGGGTTCCTGCTGGTATTATCTTCGTTATATAGATCCTAAAAATCCGAATGTATTCTGTGACCCGGAACTGGAAAAAAAGTGGATGCCGGTGGATCTTTATGTAGGAGGAGCCGAACATGCAGTCCTCCATCTTTTATACTCTCGCTTCTGGCATAAGGTTTTATATGATCTGGGTCATGTTTCTTATCCGGAGCCTTTTAAAAAATTAGTTCACCAGGGACTCATCCTCGGAGAAGATAAAAAGAAAATGTCCAAGTCTCTGGGCAATGTCGTCAATCCGGATGATGTGGTGAAGGATTATGGAGCTGACAGTATCCGTCTTTTTGAAATGTTTATGGGTCCTTTTGAAATGTCAAAGCCCTGGAGCACGAAAGGAGTAGAAGGAATATTTCGTTTTCTGAATCGAGTCTGGAGATTATTCCACGGAAAAGATGGGGACGATCTATTTATTGATGACTCGGAACCCGAAGAAGAAGACCTGAAACTACTACATAGAACTATCCAAAAAGTAGAAGAAGATATAGAAAATTTTTCTTTTAATACGGCCATTGCACAGATGATGATCTTTGTGAATCACCTGACTCCTAAAAGTGGACGCCCTCGAAAACTCTTAGAACCTTTTGTTCTTGTCCTTTCTTCATTTGCTCCACACCTTGCCGAAGAACTCTGGAGCAAATTGGGACATAAGCAAAGCCTTGCCTATGAACCGTATCCCTCTTACGATCCCAAGTATCTTGTAGATGATACGATTACAATTGTGGTTCAGGTGAATGGGAAGTTGCGGGGAGAGTTCCAGGCGGAGAAAGGTGTTGCAAAAGATAAGGCAATTTCTTTAGCAAAAGCCCAGGAAAAAGTGCAGAAATTCCTTGAAGGAAAGACCATCCGAAAAGAAATCTTCGTTCCTGATAAAATCGTTAACCTTGTTGTTTCCTGAAAATCCTCCTACCGGTGAAACCTAAAAGCCGGTAGTTTTCTCTTTCCATTGGACGATTTTTTTGGAAATTTATTTCCAAACTAAGTAAAAAAATTGTTGAATTATTATTAGCTTATGTACTAAATATAGAACAAGATGGAAACAATTATTATTGTGGATAGAGATATTGATACGATAAACCGGGTGGAGTTTTATCTCAGTGCCCTTGAATACCGGACTATCTCTACTCCTGACTATAAAAAAGGTGTAGAGTTTGTACGCTCGGCTGCTCCTGACCTGATCATTCTGGGTCTTGAAAAAATAGAACCGAATTCGGTCTATGCTCTGGATGCAATTAAAGCCGATCAGGTATCGAGACAAATTCCCCTGTTAGCTCTTTATTCTTCTATTGACAGGAATTTTATACTGAGTAACCGGAAAAAAGGTATAATGGAACATCTTACTAAACCTGTAGATAAGTATAAACTAATTAATCTAATTAAAGAATTAATGGTAATCTCCCACGAGCAAAAAGATTATAATATCTCTTCTCGGAAAAGCCACGTTATTATAGAGAAACCCTTAGAAAACCTGGTGAAAATTTCTTTCAAGTCCGGTTTGAAGAAGTATGTCTTACCCGAATTAAAAAATATATTTAGTCCGCAATTTGTAAAAGCTGTATCTAATATGAATTGCTGTATTGACATCAGGGATTTTGTTGAACTCAGCATAGAAGAAATTGAAATCCTAAAGAAAATTGTAAATGTCTTTGGTGCCCAGAAACTCTCTATTATTGCAGGAAAGCACATCGGTTCGATTCTTGCCAATAGCGATCTGGAAGATCATGTGCACCTTTTTATATCTTTAGAAGACTATGTCGTTTTTCTAAAAAAACAAACCAGCGAAACGGCAAAAACCTGAAAATTACTGCTGTCTAAAAAATAATGCTTAAGTTCCATCGAAGTTGTTTTTTTAGGCGGCAGTGTTCATGCTTTTTCTAAAATTCCCTTGCCATAAAAAAAACGATATATAAACCTTGCTTATACAGGCATTTATATGATTCGACTCCAGAATAAATTAAAAACCTGGTTAGAAGCCGGGTTAATCAACGAAGAACAGCATGATAAAATACTTGCATTTGAAGATTCAAAGCCCACGAGAAATCTTGCCGCTTATTCCATAATGGCGCTCGGTGGAACTGTGATTTCGATAGGAATCATAGCCTTGATTGCTGCTAATTGGGAAGCTATCCCGGATTTTGTAAAATTATTCTGTGATTTCTGTCTCTTAAGTGCACTGGCTTATTTTTCCTTTTACTACTATGAGAAGAATAAAATTGTTTTTGAAATTATAAGTAACATTTTCTTTCTATTTATCCCTGCGTCTATCGGGCTTATTTCCCAGGTTTATAATACGGGAGGAGAGCTATACCAGGCCATGGGTTTTTGGGTTTTGATAAGCACACCCTTTATCTTTTTCACAGGAAGCAGAGTTACAATTAATATCTGGCTTGCAGCTTTGAGTTATTTTATTTCCATGAGCGTTCTGGAATTTAAGTTCTTCGGCATGGATGTAGAAACCATGCTATCTCTTTCTCTGATTGTTCCTGCCTCCTATTTGCTTTTCGGTCTTGTTCTCAGAAGTTTTCCCAGAGAAAACTTTCAAACCTTTTCTGTTTCTTTATTCTTCTGGGCTCTTCTCGGAATTCTGAGTCGAAGTATTATACACCCCTTATTCAGTGTTAAAAACCTCGGAGAGAGCTTCTACATTAATCTTATACTTTTTATTATACTTTCCCTCGGTTCTTTATATTACCTGTTGAAAGAAAATAAAAAGGTCGCTCTCTTTTTTAGTATAAGCACAGTTTTATATGCAATTCTCGCTCTTGTTTCTGCGTATAACATTAATAAAGATATTTTAGATGCAGCCCTGTTTATTTTTCTCTGGTTTTTCATCGCCCTCATATTCTTAAGCTATGAGAAGCAACGTCTTTTTGATTTTTTTATTACGGGTATAGGAATTCGATTTCTGGTTATATACTTCCAGGTTTTTGGTACCCTTGCTTATACAGGTTTCGGTCTCATCCTTTCGGGTTTACTCATTATTGGCTTTAGCATTCTCTATATCAAAATGAAAGATAGGCTTACAAGGAGTATAAAAGAAATTATATGAATTCCAGGAAATATCTATTATTCTCTCTCATAATTCCGATTCTGGCTTTACTCTTTCTTACCTTTTATAAAGCTTATATTTTATCCTTCGGTCTCAAGTTTGTATTACCCATTACAGGTTACGATCCCCGCGATTTACTATCCGGACACTTTGTTACCTACAACGTAGAATACGGGATGGAAAATCCCTGTGGAGATTTATCCAGAGGTTCCAAGCACTGTATTTGTTTACATAAGGATATAAGCAAGAATTATGTAGTAAAGAATTGCAATTCCTCGGAACTATCCAGCTGCACTGCCTTTATAAAAGGTGTTTGTAAGACTTCTCGTTTTGAAGCCGGAATTGAAAAATATTTTATCCCCGAAGATAAAGCTGCTTACTATGATAAGACCGTTCGAAAAGGAAAATCTAAGATTGAAATTTCTGTAGATAAAACCGGTACCGCTGTTGTAAAAGATCTCATTTTAGAAGAATAAAATATTATTAGAAGTGAGTAAAGTTGTTTTATATATAAGTATTTTTTTCGGACAGATAGTATATATAAATGGGCTAATATATCTGAATTTACGATTTTACGATAGTCTACCCCGTTTTCTAACTGCTCTTGTTTTTTTGTTCGTTCTACCTATAGCACTGGGAGTTATTTTTGCCCTGCTTATGAATAAGCTTATCGATCTATTGGATCTGTTTGTAAATGAAGAAAAAGTAATGGCTTTTTTTGTGGGTCCGGCTCTCATCTTCTGGCTATTTTTGGTGGTAGGAAATTATATAGGAATACGGGAGTATTTTGATTTGCAGTACAGGGGAATGGCTCAGGATGTACCACTTCAAAATATTGACTCCTATCAGCATAAGGCGTATCTGAAATTACAACCGGACTCTATTATCAGGAAAGATTTGTTGGCGGCTATTACAATAAAAAGAAGGGTAAAATCTGGCGACTCTTATAGCACTCGTTATGACACTTATGAAGTTGCACCTGTTGTTTCTAAGACATGGAATTCTGAAATGAAAATCCTCGCCTGGACGAAAAGCTTTCCAAAAGATTATAGACCGGGTATGTCACTCCAATTTCTGATTGTTAAGGATCCATACGAAATTGCTTATATAGAGAAAGCTATCGGAAAAGCGGTTCAGCATTTTTCTCTTCAAAAAAGCAAGAATCCTATCATACTGTCTTATACCGATTTAGATTTTGAGGAAATATTAGAGAAATATAAAAATCGGTTTTTGTATTTTGTCTTAACCTGTAATATTATTTTTATATTACTGCCCTGGGTATTTATTCGTAAATTAGATTAAAAAGGCGATATAAGTTATATCGCCCGAAATAGTTAATTAAGATTTAGCAGGGAGACAGGCTTTTGTACAATCTTCTAACTTTTCAAATGGAACCACGCCCTGACAGCCGCCCCAGTTGAAAGATTTACATTCTTTACCATCAAAGAAAAACTTGGGAATAGCACCTTTACACATACCCGGATCCGGTTTTAATGAGCAGTTTCCTTTCTTTTGCTCCATCTGCATTTTCTCAGCTTGATCTTTTAGATTTTTTCCGCTCTCGATGGTTTCCTGTATGTTTGCACAGGTCAACGAAAGAAGTCCGATTACGAAACTTAGCAATAATATTCTCATGAAATACTCCTTATTTTTAGCCTTAGGCTTTTCTTTCAAAAAAAAGTGAGCTATAGATTATGCAATATCTTTTTTTATATTTAAAAATAAACTCTTCCTCCAAGTGCGAGACCCAGATCACTACCTCCGTACTCCCCATTCATAAAAAGATTCAAATTAATTTCAGCAAAAATCTCAAATTGCTTTCCACCGGGAAAAATAGAAACTCCGAACGGAACTCGGAGGCCGGGGACCCAGGTATTACTTTCCGTTTTTATCCATTTCCAGACTTTTTCCTTTTTTGTTCTTTCCTGCATAAGAAAACCCCCTCCCACATAAAGATTCACCGGGTTACTTCCGGGTACTTTATAAAAATTATAAAGTATTTGTGCATGTAAATGAGATCGACTTCCTACATAACCCAGAGTTCCTTCAACTCCTAAGTCAGGACTTATATTATATTTCATACTTATCCCTGTTGGATAAAAAAGACTTAAACCTATACCAAATTGATTTCCAGTATTTGCCAGTAGGCTCCCGGTTAAAAAGAAGAAAAAAAGAATCCCTATTATTGTTTGCTTCATATATGTTCCTTTATGATTAATTATTTATATTCCTTTTCTAATATCCCACTAAGAATCTATTATATTCTCATGAAATCCTCTTTTTGTACTATCGGAAGGGCTATAACTTTTTTATAGGATTTATACAATTCTTCGATTATATATAAAAATCGAAACAGTTCTTTTTTGTCCTGTTTAAAAGTATAAGATGATAGTTCTTCGTTGTAATATGTATGGTGTATGGAGCTAAGACTTTCCAGTAGTTCTCTGTATTTAATGACAAATATATTACAGTCTCTCTCTGATTCTTCTGCCTCAGATTTTATAGACTTATAGTCGGCATTACATACACGATTTTGAGAGTCCCTGAGTATTACAGAAGCTCCAATCCTGACTTTATAACTTGTAGGAAAAGTCAGGGCTGAATCTGATTCATAATGTTTATCTAAAGTTTTACGAATAATTTTTTCAGAAAGAATAAACGAACCGGATAAGCAAATGAATACATCTGCATTATCGTTGCGAATATTATGTAATACATCATAAATAGCTTTACCTTCCCCTAAATTTCCTGAAGCTTCAATAAGCATTACATTTTTGCAGCGATTCTCTAATAATCTTTCCAGCTCAGTTCTGAAGGCTGATTCAACAATCAAGAGAATATCTGAACAAATACTTGCATAAGTATCCAGAATATCAATGAGAAGATTCATCCCATTTTTTTTTTCAAAGATAGATTTTTTCTCAGTAGGCTCCAGTGTATAGAGAATAAGAGTCGTATTTTTTCGAATATACCTCAAATTTTTATTCAGGCTACGAACTAATTCTTTCTGTATTTCAATTCCATCTGATATATTATAATTTCTACTTCCCTGTAAAGCTTTCCATCGATGTTTTATTTTGTTTTTATATAATAGAGATATTTTTTGTTGAATCACCGGGTACACTGTATCAATATCATAGTAGGATTGGGATTCTGATGATTTATATATTTCTAATATTTCGCTTAAATGATGCATAGCGGAATAAACTCCTCTACCCCCTCCATAGATAATATTCGGTGTAAAAAAAATTTCTTCTTCTGCCTGATTTACGGAAATGACAGTTAATTCTTTGATTTCATCCAGAATGCTTTGATCATTTCCCCCCACACGAAATTCGTTTCCAAAATAGATTACTTCTCGTGGATCTAAGTTCTTCTTATCCAGATATTGCTTAACAGCCGAGGCTTTATTAATCCCTTTTCGAGTTATATCAATCGAGCTCCAGCCTCCTTCTTTAATATGGTAGGGATAATCTATGCCAAATTCCTTTTTAAACTGCATTTTCAAAAAATCAAATATCATTTTTCGTAAATCTACATCTTTCTTGTAAAGTAAATGTTTTTTGGAAGGTAAGGGTTTTATGGTTATCATAGAGCAGTTGCTTCGAATTTCTACCCAGGGAATATATTTTCTTTCACCGGGCTTCTCTTCAAAATACCAGCGTCTTGCTTCCATATCATATTCATATTTCCAAATATTTACATCATAGCGGTATGCAAAATCTTCAGGGGAGTGGTTTATCTCTGCTTTATAGAATAATTCAGTTGCAGCACTAATGATTCTTTGAATTCTATGTATTTCCATCTCTTGCAGGGCATTTTTACGGTTATACTCAAAGTCATCAAACATCTCTCCACGAGAGTTAAAAAAAATATGGTTTGCTGCCCCATTACCATAAACTTCAAAATTTTCGATAAACCTTAATTTATCTTCTTTCTTTAAATGATCTATCAAAAAAGTGGTAAAACGTTTATGGAATTTGCTCAGGTCATTACCGGTGACCGCGCAGATTTTAAATCCTCTTTCTAAAAGTTCTATCAAAATTCTCAGCATAGGACTTTCCAAAAGGGTCTCTTCGTATTTATCTCGGGTGTCTCTGTCGATTCTTACATCAAGAATCGTTTCGTCTACATCAAATAATATGGCTCCGGAGGTTAAAGCCGAATTTATCCTTTTTTGCAGAGAAGGTTGTTTTTCTAATATCCAGAAAAGTAATTCAGTTAGTTTTTCAATAGAATGCTTGTTACGTTTTAGAGGCTTTTTATCTTCCAAATCCATGTAGATCACATTAACCTTGCTTCGGTTAACCTCAAGACCCTGCATTTTATCCTGAACCAGATTTATATGCACATTTTTATACCTTTCGAAATAACTCAGGTTCGGTTGTACATAAGGTTTGTTTTTGCTATCTTTTCCGGCAGGTTTATTGATTACGATAGTAGTAAAAAGATTATATATACTTGGCTTTTTTTCAAAGTCCCTTGATAAAGCTAAATAGGCTTTATCAAAAATTTCTGCAGCTGAATAATTGCTGGTATCCTGTTCTTCTCCGATATTTGTAAAGAAAATCTTTCTTGCTTTTTTGTTCTTTTCTATTGCTTTCCCTATCCCTTCTGTAAGGTAGCTGGGCAGGAGAGAACTATGCTGAACTCCGGGAGAGTAAAATAGTAAATCAGCAGTTTCTAATACTTGAAGAAGGGAACGTCTGGGTCTGGGTAAAACAGATCGTTCGCGAAGTTCTTTATCCAGCAATTCAAATGAAGAGTTAGAAAATCTCTGTATTTCTTCATCAGTAAGTGGTTTTTTTAGAAAAAAAATACGGTTTATCCTGACAGAAGATTTCTTTGCAACAATTTCAGATTCATTTAATAATAGGGAAGGCGTTTCGGAGGTTTTATTTTCGAGTAGTCCGTATAGAAAATGGTTTTCATTGGAATTTAAATATACCCTGCCTAAAAGAGGCAGGCTTTCGGAAAGATAATCTGTCGCTTCCTGCAAACCACCTAACTTTCTGTATAAACCGGCGAAAACAGCATCTGCAAGATTAAAGTCCTCGTAGTTGATCCTGGTATTCTTTTCTCGAAGTGTTTTAATATAAGTATTCAAGCCCTCTTTGAGTCTTATCCTGAAATTAGAAGGAAGTTTAGAAATGATATGAAAAATTTTCTCAGTCCCGGTTTTTCCTTCAGAAATAGTTTCGATGATTTTATCAACTTGCCTCGGTGCTATACGATCGGTTTTATATTTTAAGAATTTTAGAATAAAGTAATAGGCTTCATGTTCCGGATCCAGAAGACTTGCCAGATTTTTTCTAAGATCGGAAGCACCCGGCATATGAAAGATTTCTCGTAATTTTGCTACGGAAGGACTATAATCATAGGCATTCACTATAGTATGTATATTAAACTGAATATCTTTTTCTAAACGATTCTGCTTTAAGAGGCTTAATATAATGTTTCTTGCTCCCTGACCTCCGCAAAAGATTACAGTATTAAAAGCAGGCATTATTTTTTTACAATAAAAATTAGAAAGGATTGTTTCTCTAAATCAGTATATTCTTTTTCTACTATGTATCCCGCCTGTTTCATTTCTTCTACAATCATATTCGGATCAGTCGAGTGACCAAAAAAGCGAATAAAACTAAAAAAGGAAGATTTCTTATTGTAATCGATGATAGCGATTTTTCCATTTTCTTTTAGCAAAGGTATAAGCTTTTTAAAATATTCTGAGCGATTTTTTAGGTGGTGATATACGTTTCTAGAAAAAATTAAATCCAGACTGTTTTTATCCAATGAAAGGCCGTCTTCTTCTGCCTTAACCGTAATAATATTTTGTAAATTTTTCCTTTTTGCTTCATCCCGAATATAGTTCAAAAAGGCTTCATTTACATCTATCGCAAAAACTTTTCCTTCTTCCCCTACGAGCTCTGAAAAGCGATAGCTAAAATAGCCTCCACCTGAACCAAGATCAGCTACAGACGATCCTTTAGAGATATCAAGTTTTTCAAAAATGTAAGTAGCCTTACTTTCCGGTTTGGCTGCACCCTGATTAAAGTGTTCCGGCCTGCTTTTTCCCCCACAGGCAATCAAAAAAAGGATGAATCCCGGATAAAGTATTGTTCTAAACATAGTTCCCTACTAATTTTCTATTTTTTTTATACGCATAGTTTTCTTGGGTCAAAAAAAGAAGCAAGGCGAAAATAAGCTAAACAACCAAAAAAGAAAATTCTTTACAGGATATATAATGGAATAATGTTCCTATATAAGAGCCTGTCTGAAAATGAAGCAGCAGGCTCTTGCAGCTTGCTTTTCTTTTATAGATAAGTCTATTTAAGACACGCTGTAAGGAGAAATGATGAATTATAAACCAGAGTTAATTAGCTTTAAACTTTGTCCTTTTGTCCAGCGCTCGGTAATTACACTGTTAGAAAAAAAAGTAGATTTTTCTATTCAGTACATAGACTTGAAAAATAAACCAGACTGGTTCTTGAAACTATCCCCTCTCGGAAAAGTACCGGTTTTAAGGGTTGCTGATGAAGTTCTATTTGAGTCCGCTGTAATTAATGAGTATCTTGATGAAATAAATCCACCTTCTATGCATCCTGTTACTCCATTGCAAAAGGCAAAAAATCGTTCCTGGATAGAATTTGGCTCAAGCCTTCTTGCTGAGCAGTTCCAAATGTTACACGCAAAAACGGAGGAAGAATTTATGTCCAAAAAAGAATCTTTTATCAAAAAGTTAGAAATGTTAGAAAACCACATACAGGCTGAATATTTCAATGGAGACTATTTTTCTTTGCTCGATTCCGCTTTTGCCCCACTGTTCATGAGATTAAATATTTTAGAAAAAAAATTAAACGACATATTCATAAAATCGGATAGACTAAAAAACTGGAGAGATAATTTATTGAAACGAGAGTCGGTACGAAAATCTGTTGTTCCGGAATTCGAAGAACTTTTCCTGGAATTCATAAAAAAGTCCGGTTCCTACATTGGAGGGAAACTATGACTTTAGAGGAAATTAAACAAAAAATACAATCCGGATTGCCCGGTTCCAGAGTTGAAATTTTGGATCCACATGGAGATGGGGTTCATATCAAAGCTGTGGTAATGTATGAAGGCTTTGAAAGTAAGAGTATTCTTGAACAGCATCGGATGGTTTATGAAACTCTGAAAGAAGAGTTAAAATCAGAAGTACATGCACTGGCACTAGAAACAAGGAGTAAATAAATGGATGAAAAAATAAAATCAAGAATTGAAGAAATGATAAGTTCAAAAAAGGTTTTCCTTTTTATGAAAGGAACTCCGGCAGCACCTATGTGTGGTTTTTCTGCAGGGGTAGTTCAGGTCTTGAATCAACTGAATGTGGATTACAACGCATTCAATGTGCTCTCAGACGAAAGTATTCGCCAGGGAATCAAAGATTTTGCCAATTGGCCAACCATTCCTCAACTCTATATAAACAGGGAGTTTATAGGAGGACATGATATCGTAGTCCAAATGGCACAGTCCGGTGAACTTCAGAAAAAACTTGCCTCATAGTAGAGGATTGCCTGATGATAAAAGTTTACCAGTATCCTTCCTGTCCTTATTGTAGAAAAGTAATCAATGCCATTACTGAGTTAAAATTAAAATCCGGAGAAGATTACCTGCTGATTGAAGCAAGCCATGGAACTTCCGGTAGAGAAGAGGTCATTCGACTCGGTGGTAAAGGCCAGGTTCCTTTTCTTGTTGATGGTGATGTAAAGATGTATGAGAGTGATGATATTGTTCAGTATATCAGGAAAAAGTTTAGTAAAGCATAAAATACTCATATAACTTTATATTTTATCCTGAGCGAACCATTAGAGGTTCGCTCGCTCTTTCCATTACTCTTTTTCGAATAGTTGCTTGATTTCCTTCATCCGTGAACGATTTTTTCCCAGATCCGAATATCCGACCCGAGAAGCAGAACGAATATGGATAAGTTTATTATTTTCCGGGAAATAAAATTCTACATCATCAACATAGCGCATTAGCAGAGTAGTAAATTCTGCATGTAAGTAGTTGTCTGTTTTCTTTACAAGTTTGACCCTCGGAAGTTTTTGGAGAGTGACTATCATCTTCTTTTGTGCATCTTCCCTGCTCGAACTATACACTATGGCTTCGATATAATGCTCCTTGTCTTCCTTTTTTTCTTGAGATGAAATGCAATTCGGTGATTTAGGACAGGGGCTGAATACTCCTTCTGTAATCATAAGGCTCTTTTGGGACTTTCGATTACAGGATAGGGTAGTAAGTAAAAGTAATAAACCAAATATTATCCCTCTTTTCATTTTTAGTTCTCTTCTTGAATTATATGATGCTGTTCTTTTGTGAGCCATGTCAATAGTTCTGTATGGTTTTGAAACATCTTTGCTTTACTCCCCACTTTTTTTCTTTCGGATTCAGTTCTCGGAAGCATACATAAGTTTTTGACTCCCGCTCTTATTCCGGCTTCGATATCCGTTTCCTTATCACCGATCAAATAGGAATCAGCTAAATTGATTCCAAATTTTTTTTCTGCTTCAAGTAGCATTCCCGGCTCGGGTTTACGACAGTAGGACTTCTGGGTATATTCCGGGATTGTTCCATCCGGATGAAAGGGACTGTAATAGATCGCGGTAATAGAAATGTCCTTTCTGAGAAATTCTTCTAACATATACGCATGGAGCACGCGAACATCCTCTTCTGTATAATAATTTCTGGCTATTCCGGATTGATTGGTAACAATAATAATTAGAAATCCTGCATCTATAAAAAACCTGCAAATAGAAAAGATTTCAGGAAAAAAAATAAAATCTTCTATTTTATACACATAGTCTTTATCTACATTAATCACTCCATCCCGATCTAAAAAAAGTGCTCTTTTGTTATCTTTCATACTTACCTGATTTTTTTACCCTGTTTATTGATATAAAACCATTTACCTCCCTTACACTTATAATTCCCTTCTTTTAATTTTTTGACGCAACCCATATTTACTCTGGCTTTCCCCCGTTTAAAAGGCTGGGCAAAATCGAATTCAGCCGGAATAATGATTTCACCTGCTTCATTAAAAAAACCAATCTTATCATTTTGAATAAATCTGGCCAGACCTTCCCTGTAATCATCCGGGAAATTGTCTTCGGGTAAAGGTAAGAGAATTATCCGGTTCTTCTTATTAATGAGCATCCATTTGTCCCTATCTGCAACAAAAGCCTGGCCATTACGAAAGTTTTGAGCCACCATGTATTCCGGTTTGATTGCGATCTTACCACTTATTGTTTTGTATCCATAGCGCTCGTTTTGCTGAAACAAAAAATATTCTTCCTTCGATAAATCTTTCTGTAAAAAAATGCAAGAATGAAGCAGGATAAACAGGAAAATGAAAATAAATTTCATAAGAATTGTTTTTTTTTGATATTCGATGGGAAGCAAGCTTTATTTTTTTAGAGAATCATCGAATCTATTTTACAAAAAAAGAGAAAAGCCTTGCCATTTTAAGGATTATTCAGTTTTGTTAGAAACAGGCCATGAGCAAACTAAAGTTGGATGCAATAGATTTTAGAACTAATATACGAAATTCCAGGCCCAGTAATATAGCAAGGCTCTCCGGAAGTTTTGCTCTCTTATTTCTATCCTTTTACTATCAAATCCCGAATTTGCTTGTAATTTCTGCTTTGAGTTTCTTCTTTAGTCTGAGCTGGCTTTTCTACATTGAGTTTTTTTATTCAATCTACCACAGAAATCCGATCTCCTGGTACATAATCTCAACTGTTGACCTATTTTTCATCAGCATTGCTGTTTATCTTACCGGTCTTTATTATTCCCCTCTGCAAATGGCTTATATACTTACCGTAACTGTAAGCTCTATTGATATATATAAAGAACGCGGGCTTTATGTTGCTTATGTCTCTTTTATTTTATTTGGTATTCTATTGTTCCTTGTGCATTTAAAGTTTTTGCCGCTGGTTAATCTTTTCTACAATACAAATTTAGTATTTAGTATTAACTCAGCGATCCTTTCTTTAATTATGCTTCTACTTTCTGTAATTGTAACGAATAAAGTTGTAAATTCAGTGTATCAGCAGTTTCATGATAAGAATAAAGAATCGGAACATAGTTTAAAAGAAATACAAACCTTGAAAGAAAAGCAGGATGGAGATTATTTTTTAACCTCAATTTTAATTGAACCCCTATCTATTATTGATTTTAAAAGCTCTAATCTTAGTATAGAGGTATTTATTAAGCAGTATAAAGAATTTGAGTTTAGAGGTGCGAAAGCAGAACTGGGTGGCGATATATGCATTATACGTAATATATTTCTGGGTGAAGAGAACTATATTTTTTTTATGAATGCGGATGCCATGGGAAAGTCGATGCAGGGTGCAGGAGGGGTTTTGGTTTTGAGTTCGGTAATCAATTCCTTCTTAAACCGATACCAGGATTCGGGTGGCTATATGGATCCTTATGAATGGTTGATCATTTGTTTTGGAGAATTGAATAATATCTTTCAATCGTTTGAAGGTCTTATGATGGTTTCCTGTATTTTTGGAGTGATTGATGAGAATACAGGAAAAATGTTATATATTAATGCTGAACATCCCTTCCCAATTCTGCTGAGAGATAATAAAGCTTTATTTCTAAATGAGAAACATAATGGAGAGAAATTAGGCTCTCCCGGTGCCGGTCAACTGGAATATATCGATGAATTCCTTTTAGAAAAAGGAGATACAATTTTTATCGGTAGTGACGGAAAGGACGATCTACTCATTTCTAAAGATCAAGCTCGGATCATAGATAATGATGAATTTCGAATTTTATCTGTTATTGAAGAAGCAGAAGGGGATTTAAACCGAATAGTACAAAAATTGGAAGAAAAGGGAAACTTTAGTGATGATTGCTCTATTATTAGTATATTCTATAAAGGAAATGTTTTGGATTTCATTTAAATAATTTTGGTGGTATAAGAATGGATGAAACAGTAAGAATTGACAACTACAGTTTTACATATGAAAAATGTAATGAACGTGAAGGAACTCCACTTGTTTTTCTGCATGGTTGGTGTTCGGTTCGCTTTTTTTGGAATTATTGTCTGCCTGATTTCACACCCGATTATCCCTGTGTAAATTTTGATCTTTTGGGTCATTATCATTCCAAGGTCTCGCCGGCATTTTATAAACATTTTGACGAAGAACGCCTTTTTGTAACCCAGAAAGAAGCCATACAAAAAGCCTTAAATACGGAACGTATACGGTTAATAGGGCATTCGGCAGGTGCTTTTGTTGCACTCGGGATTGCAGCGATGTTTCCTGAATTTGTGGAGAAAGCCGTTGTGGTTTGTCCCCCGGCCCACGGTCCGGTGCGTGGTCTTTTATACCCGGCGAAACTTGCCAATGATTTCGGACTTTCCTTTATAAATTACGGAACCATTGATCTTATAAAATTGTTTCCCGGCTTGATAGAAACCTGGTTTAGTCAGGGAGCTGCTGAACCTAAAAAACTAATTGCAATAGAGGGAATGAAAGAATTTTTAAGGGAATACCATGAGTATTTTAAAGAAAATAATGTCAGAATGGTGAATCGTTATCTTGAAATATTAGATAAAGCTGATATACTTCATTTATTAGATCAGTATCAGGTGCCTACTCTTCTCATTGCGGGAAGAAAGGATAAGGTAGTTTCTCCCTCTCAATTTGAAGCCATTTCAAAAAATCAAACAGAAATCGATCTGGTTTATTTCGAAGAAAGTGCACACATTCCTATGATGGAAGAAAAAGAACTTTTTATCCGTACTGTAAAGAATTTTTTGGATTCCTGATTTATGTCAAAGCCGTATGGAAGAATATATTATACCTACCTTATATAAAACCAAAACTCCTAAGGAATTTTCCTATCCTGTAGGTGCTGAAGTTATTTCAAGTGCCTTTCAGGAACAAAAGGAAATAAAAGAATACCGACTGAGTTTTTATAGCTCTCATGCGTTATGGAGAAAAGAATATAATGAAGTTGAGATATTCTCTATATCCTATGTAGGAAGAAGAGCCAATATTTTTTCTTCTAAAAAGCAGGAAGAAGAGAATTATTACAGACAGCATTGGGAACTCAGGGTTAATGTCGTGCCCCGTGAATTAAGAAAAACAACTAAAGATGTATTGGTTAATCACGCTTTTCCACTAATCTGTAACAAGTTAAATACGGGATATAAAGAAATTCGAGATTTCTCCTTACTGAAAGTAGTATATTATAAAAATCTAAATCATTTCAAGTTTATAGGAATCGTTGACGGGGAAAAAAGAGAGGAACAAATCCTATCTTAATTTTCCTGACAGGGGCTTATACTTCCTCCACAATTTGTTCCTTCCGATACACTTATGGAAAGAGTAGCTGTATAGGTTCCATTGCTGTTGATTGCTGTGACTGTATGCTTTATTGAACTGTTGTAAAGAGTATCGGGAATTCCGCTAATAGAACAGGTCGTCTTATCGAATTTGAGACCGGAAGGAAGAGTAGGAGATATACTACAAATAGTATCGGAGGGCATGGTATAGGTAGGAGATACCGTATCACTGCTTGAATAAACAAGATAAGTAAGTCGGGTATAGGTATAACTGAAGCCGGGATTTATGGTTAAGTTTATAGTTTTGCTAACTGAGTAAGTCGAATTGGAAGCCGTAAGGGTATAAGAGGTTGAACTCTGTGTTGTCGTAGCAGTTCCGCTTATAGCACAGCTTGTTGTATCCAATGTAAGCCCGGAAGGTAAACTCGGACTTGCTGAACAGGAAGATATTGTTCCTGTGGTTGTAGGTCTAATAGAAATTGTCTGGCTTGTATCGTAGGTATAAGAGCTGATAGGAAAGTCAAGGGTGATGAGGCTTACTTTTTGAATGGATATAGTTATAGATGATGTGGCTATCTCTGTATCGTTCTTAGCTGTAATAGTATAAGTAGTGCTGACAAGCTCAGTAGAGGAACTTCCGCTAATAATGCAATTTGTTGTATTTAAACTCAAACCGGAAGGCAGAGCCGGGCTGATAGAGCAGGAGTTGAGAGTTCCTGTAAGAGTAGGAGAAATGGTAATCGGAGAATATTGGTAAGATGTATAAGTTGCCGGGTATCGTATCGATAAGGGAGTTGTTACTGTCTGTGCAGCGGGGTCTGTAACTGTAATAAAGAGCTGTTGTTGTTGAACTTCTCCTGTTCGAGTGGCTGTGATGGTAAATTCGGTTCTACTCAAAGCCGCTGTCGGAGTCCCGCTTATCGTCCCGGTGAGAGTATCAAAGCTTAAGCCTTCCGGTAAATTAGGTGTAATCTGGAAAGAACTGACATTGTCGGCCTGTGTGGGGGCGAATAGATTCGAAACCCCTACTGTCAGACTTAATTCTGCTGAAGGATATATGACCGACATGACGGTAGGATTTGAAGAACTGCTCGCCAGGCTCAAGAATCGAGATAAGGCCAGTTCTAAAGAACTTTCATTTTTTAAACCGAAATCACAGGATAAAATAAAAAGACTTATAACAAAATAGATGGTTTTTAACATTTTCCTAACCTCTGTACTTAGACGGAATCCATTCTTATCAGACCTTAGCTTTTTAAAAAGCTTTTTTCTTTATGCTGTTTTTATTTCGAACTGTAAAAAAACAGAAACTGAACTCTTCATAGCGGGGGTGGGAAGAGTACAGGAAAGGACGGCTTTTGTAATGACTGAAGTCTCTGTATTCCACATCGGGTAAAACTATAAGTGCAAGTGGTTTTTGGAGTCTTTTTTATGCTTTACAGCAGGGGGAATGTTGGCTTTGTTCTTAAAATTTCTTCCTTATGAACTCATAAATTGCCAGAGACTACCCGTAATAGAGAGAAGAGATATAAGGATATCCGCATATTTTTTCTTTATTGATTTTTCGACTTCCGTTTTATGATTCTTCCTATTATCGAAAAGCCTACATACATATAGGATGCAAGGCCAATACTCATATTTTCATCCCTATTATTAGATTGTAGTTATTCAATGATTGGATAAATTATTTTAAATATTTCATTAATTATCCAACCAAGCAGAAATATCCTCTTCCGTTTCTTGAAAGGGAGATACATTATACTGCTTAAATAAATTCTGTTGTGGGTGGTAGAATCCATGAATTGCGACAGGCAAAGGGGATGACCCAGGAGAAGCTCTCGGAGCTTTCCGGTGCGGAGATTAACAGCTATTATTGCACGTGTGGAGACCTTAGAAAAGCTTTATAAGGGCATGCGAGTGAGTTTTGAGAAGTTTTTTAAGGGGATTTGAGGGATAAAATTTCTTTTACTTTTCAAATGATGTCACTTTTTTTATAAAGGTCTTGGAATATCCTATGGTTTCCTCCAATCACAAAATACTAATTCATGACTCAAGATCCTTATCAGAAATAGTTGAACCTGATTCTATTGATCTGGTTGTAACTTCACCTCCTTATCCGATGATCCAGATGTGGGATGAGCTTTTTTTTAAAATGAATACCGATATTCAAAAGATATTGGAACAAAATCCTTCATTGGCGTTTGAACTTATGAATCAGGAGATGGATAAAGTTTGGGAATCTTTGTATCATTCCATTAAAGATGGTGGCTTTTTAATTATAAATATTGGAGATGCTACCCGTACCATTAATGGTGATTTTCAATTGTTTTCCAACCATGCAAGAATTATTCAAAAGTGTTTACAGCTTGACTTTAAAAATCTACCAAATATTCTCTGGAGAAAACAAACTAACGCTCCTAATAAATTTATGGGTTCCGGTATGCTTCCTGCCGGTGCTTATGTAACCCTCGAACATGAATACATTTTAATTTTTCGTAAAGGAACCAAAAAGAATTTTAATAATAAACAAAAAGATATTCGTCGCGAAAGTTCTTATTTTTGGGAAGAACGAAATATTTGGTTTTCCGATATATGGGAAGATGTGAAAGGTACCAAACAACTCATTAAAAATACGGAAACGAGAAACAGAAGTGCTGCTTATCCTTTTGAACTGGTTTATAGATTGATTAATATGTATTCGTGTAAAGGCGATACAGTGTTAGATCCTTTTTGGGGAACCGGAACAACAACGTTAGCTGCTATCGCTTCAGAAAGAAATAGTATCGGTATTGAATTAGAACCTTATTTTAAAAAAGAATTTTTAGAGAATACCGATTCCTATAAAAATTCTTTAAATGAATACTTACATAAAAGAATAGAGAAGCATAGAGAGTTTGTTAAGAATAGGTTGGAGTCCGGTAAGGAAATAAAACATCATAATGATAAAATGAATTTTCCGGTAATGACATCTCAGGAAAAAGAACTTATAATCAATGAGGTGGAGTCTATTCAAAATAATGATGATATTGAAGTAAAGTATTCTGAATTATTAAATACACCTACTTATAATTTCCCGAATGGTAATGGAAAGAAAAAAGAGAAAGAATTAACTTTGTTTTAAAATCTTTTCTATTTCCGCAATAACCTCCCCGTTGATGATACTTCCATCTGTTTTTGAATAAATATAGACCACACTGCAATCATAATCTTTTATGAATAAGTTATTCTTCTTTTGATTGGCAGTTTTTGCATTTCTTAAAAAGTTTCCTTTACCTATTTGATAAGACTGAGGCTTTATCTGTATTCCAAGTTTTGTTGTTTCCTCATTATCATAAACTAAATAGTCTACAGCATATTTATAATCAAATGCACCTTCCGTTTTTTGAAATTTAAAATCTGGAAATAATTTTTTTAAATTTTCTATAGTTTTTCTTTCTCTTAAAATTATTCCATTCCATGTCTCACAAATAACCCTAAATCGAACAGCTTCTATACAATCTTCAAGATTGATAGAGTCATAATGGTTAACCAATTCATTATAAAGAATTTCTCCTTTCTTTTGAAAATCATTCTGAGTTCTACCATAATTATAATTTAGATTCTTTGTATCCCAATCTAAATTATTGATAGCTTGTTTATTATTTAATAATATATAAATGTCGTTTAACAACTCTATTTTTGGATGATTGGATAAGAGTTGACTTCTTTTCTTTCCCGAATTATAATAAAAACTTTCCCAATCTTCTTTTTTAATGAAATGCTCAGACTCTATTAGGGAAGACACATATCCAACACTCCATGGGTCATTCAGCATTAAATCATTCCATGCTCTGTTTGTATTACGGAAAAAATCAGTATCTAAACGGTTAATAAATTCATCCATTCGCAATCCTATTATTTAATTCTTCTAAATCAACAGAAATTCCATCTTTGACTTTTGTATAATAGATAATCGGGACCTCAATTTTTTCATTCAGTTGATTTTTTATTTTATATGTATCCGGTTTTATAGATACAGGAATTTTTCCTATATAACCATCGATTCCTTTTGATTCTTCTTGTGGAGTAGAGGCCTTATACTCTACCTCATATTTTTCTGCTATTTTCTGTAGCAGTATTTTTTGGAATTTTAAGCCAATGAAAGTTTTTACAACTACAAGGTCATGTACCCATTTTTCAACCAAATCTCTGTCCACATGCTGAATCGCTTCTTTTAGATTAGTTATCATTTCAAAAATTCTATCGGTTGCATTTTCGATTGCCTTTGGATATTTATCTATATACCAGTTTTCCCAGTCATCAAAATTGTCTCCATCAAATTCCTGTATCAATTCAGACATTTGCCCGACTATTTTCGGTCTTGTTCCCTGTGCATTTTGGTTGGCTAAATTGATAAGCTGGGTTGTATATTTGGGAAATTCAGCCTGATTGGTTTGAATTACCTTTATTAACTCTGTAGTTTTTATTTTAAGTTTATTTTTCATAATAGTGCTTCTGGACATTGCAACAAAAACTCTTTCATAGGATCTAAATTCTTACTTTCCATATTCCAATATTTTAAACTTTCCCTAAAAACATCTCCCTTTTTCATTCGTTCCTCTTCCTTATTTGATTTCGGAAAAGCATCGAGATAGGCAAAATATTTGGACTTTATAATAGGAGACTGATATTTCTTCTCTGATTTTTCGAGACAGGTAACATAATTATCAAAGCAGTTTAAAACTTCTGCATATTCAGGATTAATGATACTTAGAAGTAAGTCTTCGATTGCTCCATCGTCTCCGTGGTTGGGCATCAGGAAGTATTTCATTTTCAGATTATTATCTTTGATAAAATCTTCTATAGCACTTTTTTTATTTATAAATCCTTTTTTATCTTTGTGTGTATCATTATCACTGTCCAAAATGATTACAGATAATAATCCTTCGTCTGTATTTTTTTGAAACTGAGGCAATAATTTTTCATAGCTGTCATTTCCCATAACATCTATGGAAGTTAAGGATAGAGATATTTTCTCGCATAAAGCCTTGATGAAATAATAAGTCAAGTTATCTTCTACATAGACTTTCATTATCTAGCCTCGATATTATTTTCTAGAGAGTTTCTTAGCTCATCCATTGTATAGCGGTACATTTTTGTTTCTTTTTCTAATTTCCGCATGTTGAAATATGAAAATTCCTCTTCTGCAATCGGGCTTTCTTCTGTAGAAATATTTGCGAGACCTTTCATTATATCTATACTGTGAGTGCTTGCGAAAATTTGGAAATTGTTTCTATGACTTAACTCCACAAGAGCTTTCCAGAAGTGTTGGACAGAATCTATATGTAAGCCATTTTCTATTTCGTCGATTAATACAGTTCCATTTTTAAAATTACTCAAGGCAGCTATGTATTGGATGATTTTTTCCACTCCGTCTCCCACAATGTTTATCGGATAGAGATGTTTTTTACTTACATCCACATATACCGTGTTACCCTCACCGATGCTTATATCCACTACATCTTTGTCGATTTTTTGAATCACATCTATGATGATTTTTTCCTCTTTAGTACGAATCAATTCGTCTAATTGAGTGATAAAGTTTAAAGGTAGACTGGATTTTAAATAAAGTGACTTCTCCGAAAAAGTTTTTTTACCATTCGGAAGCTTTTGATAAGAAAGGTTGTTATTTTTGATTTCAGAAAGCAATTTTACATTTTCAGATGTACTACCTTCTTCTATTTTATACACTAAAACAGCATTTTCTTCCTGATTTATCGTAGAGCTGATATTCGTAGGATCAATATACTCTTCTTCTTTCGTTTCTAAAGAAATACTTAACTTGCGAACATTCTTTTCCATATTTCCGGAAATTTCAATTTGATTAACTGACTCTAATCCATGAAAAAGAAACTTAAAATCTCCCGGCTTTTTATGTTTCAATCCACGAAAATTATCAATAGCAACCGAAAGAGCAATTTCATTTACGGAGCCGAGTAAAAGCAGAGCTTCTAAAAAGGATGTTTTTCCACAGTTATTCCGTCCGGTAATCAAGTTGATTCTGGTGAATCTGTCTTCTTTTAGTTCTTTAAAAGAACGAAAGTTTTTTATATTGATACTTTTGAACATTGTTAATCCTTTTTATTTATCATTCAGTATATTTTCTAATCACCAGAATCTTCCAGTGGCTCATCAAAATCCGGCATAAGTTCATATTTTCCTTTTGCACTCCCAAATACCGGGCGGGGAGTTTTCTCTATAGATTCATAGTACTTCATCAGCAGATAATCAAAATAATGTAAAGCTTCTTTTTTTAGCTCTTCCGGCATTGTCTGAAACTTTGAAATTAATAATAAATCAGTCATAAGTTTCACCTTTATTTTTTAGACATCTCTTGTAAGCCAACATTCTATCGAAAAATTTCGCGATCCGCTTGCTGTCCTTCTACTACTGAGCTATCCCCTCTCTTAAGGAAAGAACGAGGCGGAAGCGAAGCGGAGAGGGCGAGGTCAAGGAGGGCTCTGCCCGACACAGCGGGAAAAAGACAGTTATGTGCAGTGCCATTTATATTTTACAATTTTCATAATACAGAAGCAATTTTAGCTTCAGAAATAATTCATCTATTGGTTGATTCTTATCAAAATTATATTCCCCGGATGAATACTGATTTATCTCTTGTAAATGAAAGTCAATCAGCGGATCATTTGATGAATCAAGCCAAACAAATACTTTACCAACTGAATAGCTAATCGCCGAAGGGTAATCAGGGTTAAGAATATTGTCGTATTCAAGATCTGCAAGATTCATATTTTGAAGGTTGCTCATGATTTCCCTGATCAGTTCCTGTAGTTTATTTTTGTATTCGGCCTCTTTCTCAATGAGATTCTCTGCAATTATGTTGTGGTTGAAAATTCTTAATAGTACATTTATTGCGAAATCGTAATACTCATTATTAAATCTGCTGATATTTTCTTCTTTTAAAAATTGAAGTTGAGTCTGTATATCATGGCTTTCTTTAACTATAGTTAAGCTGTATTTTTTTTTATGCAATTCATACTGTTCGTCTATAGCAACTATAATATGATTTAAATATTCGTATCGTTCTTGTAAAAATCGATTGAGTTCATCGAATTTAAATCCAAATTCTATGTCATTCTGTTCAATTTCTTCACTGTAAAGAAGTAAAGAAAAATCATCGTCATTTTTGGAAAGTCTATCGGTAGGCCAACTCGCATACCTTTTCCCATGTTTGTTTTTTATATTTACTGGGTGAGCTCCGAAGGCAGCTCGTATCTCTTTGAAATATTCATTGTCGCTACCACATATATTGTTATTTTTGAATATATATTTTTTTCCTTTGAAAGGAATCGATTGGTTAGGAATAAACACCCGGTGTAATTGTGTCACTGCCTCATGTATTATATCGATTGAGGAGATATATGAATATGTGTCCATGCTCAAAACATCAATATTTTTAGTGTCGGAGCCATAATCTTGAATAAATGAAACAGCAACATCTATCCAATCCATACATGAACAAATAATGTTCCAATGGTTTTTTCCATTTACATTTTTATATTTTTCAAAAACAAAGTCCTCGTTTACTTTTTCTCTAAAATCTTTGATTAGTTTTGGATTAATTGTATAATTCATGGATATTTGATTATATAGCCAAAATGGCATTACACAGAACGTCACGAGCATAGACGACATTGCCTTTGAAAGCGGAAGTGCGTTTCGCATCTTCCGTTTGAGCGGGCAAGAGAGTGTGCAATAGCTCATCATACATCAAGAATCAACGATTTTCTAAACAACTTTATTCAAAATTATTTATCTCGTTGGAATTATTTTCTAACGAAGAATTATTTGAGTCTGAACGTTCAATACCTTTCTTTTTTTGCTCCTTAGCTTTTTGCCTGTCTATATCTTTATACACTTTCAAGATTAATTTCTTTGCTTCTTCAGCTTTCTCATTTTCGGTGACTTCTCTTTTAAATATTTCTTCAGTTATAACATTCTTTATATCATTGATTTCTATCTTAATTCCTGGACTTATTTTACGTAATTCTCTCCTTAGATTTTCTAATATTCCATTAGATAATATCATTTGGCTAATAAAATATCGACTTAATGCCTGCCTCTGAGCGTGAAATTCTTCTAATGTTGATTTACCAAGTCCTTCTTTTGAAAGATAGAATAAACTCTCAATATCAGATTGTTGTTTTAAATTCATTTCTAAAAATTTAAAATCATAAACTAATTCTTTGTCTACTGGTTTTGCAAATATTACTTTATATACCAACCAATGATTTCCATTAGTAAGAACTACCCAGTCAACTCCCAAATTTACACCGTAATCTACGGCTTGCTTAATGTGATTATCCTTTAGTTCGGTTCCTATACTTTTTACTTCTATTATTAATTTAATTTTGTTATCAATTTTAATTGCGAGATCACAATAATTTCCCGATTTTGTAGCAAGCTCAGTTGTCACTTCCAAATATTTATCATAGCCAAAAATATCACTCAGCATATCTGTAATTATTACAACTGTATTTGATTCATTTACATCATTATCTTTTGCATTTTTGATTACACTTTGAAATTTCTTAAATCCTAATTGTATTCTTTCTTTTACTTTTATTGGAATATTCATCATTTTTTACCTCTTTTTAATTTTATTACCTCAACTAAAATTACATATAGTAAATATCTGCATCATGTAAGGAGACCCTTTTCCGAAAAGTTCTTATAAGCTGGTTAAATCGAAATATTCACTATTATTTTATACCTTACTGTCTTTTTTCCTATAAAGACAACAAAAAATTGAAAGGCGAAAGTGAAAAATTGTTTCACAAAATACTATACAGAAATAATGTTTGTCAATTATAATAGAAACTAAGAATTTACAGGAAAGGGTAGTTTTGAGTTTTTTGAAGGCATTTTGAAGAAACCGCGTTTTGTTTCCAATCAGGAGATTTGCTTCTTTTTAGAGAAAAATCCTATTTTTCCTTCTTCTCAGGAATTCCTTATTTTAAGAAATTTTGTCATTAATGAATTGGTATTTTTGCTGTCCTAAACTTTATCAAGGTTCGGTTTAAACCGAATCGTAACGAAAGGAGGAGATAATTACAGGTTTTTTTTAAGCGTTTCAATAAAACCTTTTAAGAAACCTATCAGTTTGGGATTTTCACGAACTTCTTTAAATAAAGCCTTTTCATCATCAGTTAAAGACTCACTACTTTGGATACCTAACATGTCACCTTCACCATTTATTAACCAATCTAAGCTAATACCATGATCTTTGTGAATCTTATAAATAATATTTGCTGGTAGAGGTTTTCCCCTTCCATTTACAATTTCACTAACTGTAGAGTGAGGAATATTGTATTCTCTTGCAAAGCCTCTTTGAGATAAACCTAAATGATTTAATAGTTCTGAGTATTGTTCTTTTTTCATTAAATGTCCAGATTTTGGACATTTAATGATTGACTGTCCAAATATCCTGATATATACTGGTCATATCACCTACCCAAGCTTTTCACCTGAGCAGGTGCAAGGTCAAGTACTTTGTCAGCCTGAAAAGCTTGGAAAATAAAAGGAGCACAACACATGCAACATTACGAAGTCGAAGCCGCGGTCGCCGAGGGAACCCTTACCGCAAAGCTACCAGAGGCCATAGAACCCGGAACCTACAGGATTGTTGTGGTTTTCGAGGACATCACCACCCCTGCTGTAGGGACAGAACACGATCTGTCCCAAGAACATGATCTGTCCATTCGTCTCAAGCGTATGGAAGAAAACCCTCATCCCGGTTTTACAAGGGAAGAAGTAGAAAGGGATTTAGAGGCATTGAATGCTTAAAAGCAGCTTTCAGCCGTCAGCTATCAGCGGCCAGCCTTTTAAAACTGGGAGTCTTTCTTTTGTTAAAGAAGGCTCGAAAGCGCTTTCGAGCTTTCAAGGGAGACCTTATGGAAAATGAAAACAAAAAGGAAGAGACTTACCACTTTGAACCGGAAGCCAAGAAGGATTTGGAAGACTCCTATCTCTGGTATGAGAAACAGAAGAAAGGTTTGGGTTTAGAATTTGCTAATGAGGTTTTTGATACAGCAGAAGAATTAGGAAAAAAGAGGAGAGACAACACTGTAAAGATGGATTGCAATACATCTCCTACTGTGAAGAAAACAAGGCTAAAGCGTTTTCCTTTCTCCCTCTACTATGTTCTCAAAGAAACCCTGATTTCGATAGTAGCTGTCTGGCATGACAGAAGAAATCCGGAGTCTTTGAAAAACAGAAAATAAAATAAATAATCTACCTTCAAGGATGTTGCCGGCTGAGCGAACGAAGAGAGTCGAAGCCAGGCGCCCTTTTTTTTTCAAGTCCTTTTATTAATTATACTATCGATTGCTGAGCGAAGGCGTAAGCCTGAGTCCATTAGCTTCCAATACTTGTAAAACTTGGTTTCCTGCTTTTAGGGATTAGTGTTTAGGTATTGGGGATTAGTAATAGTTCTTCCATGCTTGTTTCCCTTTTGGAAAGATAAACTTTTCAGCATGTCACTAATTCCCAACCTCTAACCTCTAAGCGCTTTCCGAAAAAACGTTTCCAAGTAAACTTTCGGAAGCTCGGTCATTTCTGATATGAAATCAAGAGATGAACCCGCGCGTTTCATTTTTATTGCAGTCTTGAGCTTTTCCTTGTGCTTTGCCTTTCGTTCCCGGATTTCAATAAGCCGTTTTCCCTTTTCAATTCCTTTCTCAATTCCCTTTTCAAGCCCTTCGTTGTAGGCATAATCTCTCATAGCATGAAAATCTCTTTCAGACTTGATACGCATTTCGTAATAGTCCCTTGTTTTCTTATCAAGGGAAATGTCCTGAAGAGCTTCTATGGCTTGTTGTATTATAGGGTTCTTTACTTTTAGTTCGTTCACTTCGTTTTCCTTCAAACTTCCCGATTGCCGTAAAAGGTAGATCCAGTCTTCGAGATTGGTTTTTAGCTCACCTGCAAGTTTTAGAAACTTCCGTAGTTCAATTATATGGATTTCGAGGTCTTTCGTCAAGGTTATTTCAGGATTATTTTTTTCCAAAAGGAGGAAAGTTGAATGGAAATTCTCAATTTTAAGCAAATCGAAATTTAAAAATGAGACCGAATAAACGGGTTGCAAGATGCTATACAGGTTTCCTCTATCAATCTGCTGGCTGTAGAGTTTTGACCAGTAATACAAAACCCGTTTTCCATAGTAGGACTGGGGAAAAGCCTGCATTTCCACTCCGAAGTGTTTTCCCTGTTTATTTGTCGCGTATATATCCAGAATGGAAACCTTGTCAGTTGCAATGTCTCCGGGAATTTCCGGGTTCAAAATTTGTAGTTCTTCGATTTTATTACTACCTTCAAAACCTAAAACTGCATTTAATAGGTCAGAAAGTAGATGGGGATACTTTATGCAAAATATCTTAAATACAATATCAACGTGTAAGGGTAAAAGTCCGGCTGTGGTTTTCGATTCCTGTTTTTTCATTTTATGATCTCCTACTATAATAGGTATCAAAAATCACAAAATGAACAAAAAAATTTTGCGAGACAGAAAGTGAAACTGGCTTTTTTGGATAAATCTTTTGATTTTTTTGAATCTTCTTCTTTCATCCCAGCCGGATGTTGCCGGCTGAGCGAACAAAGAGAGCCGAAGTCAGGCGCCTTTTTACCCCCCTATCACTACTGAGATAGCTCTATCCATCACATTTATCCCCCACTGGGGGAGGCTCTCGGAAAGTCCATCAACTTCCTGAAAGTTAGGGGCATAAACAAAAAAGCCTTCGTTCCAGGAATGTATTGGAAGCTTACAGGAAGCATACCGCTGGCTTACCGCTGTATAGTTGCAAGCCCCCCTTAAATACATTGATAAATACATTGATAAACGCCTCGATAAAGCAGGAATATGCTACGTGAGGGTATTTATCAATGCTTTTGTCACTGTATTTACGATTACCTGCCAACCTAAAAGCTGTATAAAAGGTGTATGCTTTCGATACACTCGGTTACTGTATTTCGAACTCAGGCTTCGACTTATCCGGTTGCTGAGCGAGCCAACGGCTGAATGGGAAGCCAAGCTATGCTAGACACGAGCGAGAAATACAGGGTACATCCAAACATGATAGGTAATTGGTGGAACTTTCTGAAAATAGAAAAAAGACTTTACTTTTTCCTGTATTCAGTAATAGTTATACTATGAGAGTTTTTTATAGAAAAATATTAGCCATATTTCTTCTCGTAGGGCTCTCTATATCTGTAGACTGTCAGAAGCTCATGCTTTTCGGTAAGTCCTGTCCGATGCAACAAATCCATACTAAAGCCAAAACTTCCCCCTGTCATAACGCTGCGCAGCAAGATAATTGCCCCTGTCCGGAAAAACAGGAACAGGATAATACGGTTTCTTTTTTAGATATTGAATATTTTGTATATAATGCTTTTGTTTCTATATTGAAGGATTCTTTTCTCAGCTTTATTCCTGATGTTTTATTGGCCTTTTCCTTTTCAAATCAAAATACAGACAATTCTTACTTCGAATTATACCCTCTTAAAACCACACATCTTATAATTTGATACCATTCTCTTTTTTTAACTAAAAAGGAGGATGAAACATGTACAAATGGATTTTATTAATATTTTATTTATATAGTTATAGTATATTTGCAGAAGAAAATATACAAAATGTATTACTACGTTTAAGCTCGGAGCATACATCTTTAAAAGCAGCTGAAAAAGAAATGCTTTCTGCATTTTATTCTTCGCGTTATGCGACTTCGACTTATCCGGATCCGATGATAGGGATTGCCTGGTCCAATTACCCGTATAAAAAAGACCTGAAACTCATCGAAGACAAAACACCGATGACAGGAATCGAATTTAAAATCAGCCAGGCTATTCCTTTTCCCGGTCGCTTAAGTACGCAGGCGGACATAAGCGAAACAAATTTCAAAATTGCTCGGCTGCAATATGCTATGCAGAGAAACCGTCTGGCCTTTGATTTTTTAAGTCTTGCTCTGGAAAAAAGGAAGAATCAAAAACTTTTAAACATCAGTAAAGACATATATACAAAACTTAAGATACTTGTAGAGGTTAAAAAAGTAGCCTATTCAACCGGAAAACAGGGTCTCGGTCCTTTATCTCGCATTCGCTGGAAAGAAGCTTTATATAAAGATAAGGAACTAAAATTCGAAGGGGAAAAAAAAGTTATAAAAGAAAAGCTAATGTATTTTTTCCCCGGAGAAGAAATCGAATTTGGAAACTTAAACGGATATATAAAAGATTTAGAAGCTTCTATATTGCAGGAGGGAATCGATCTGGAAAAAGCTTCTCTCGGAATTGCCATAGCCCGGATACAATTAGAAAAGGGACAAAAAGAAAAGAGTCTGAGTAAATTTAACTATTACCCGGATTTTGAACTCTTCGCTTCTTATCGTAAAAGGGCTTATATCGCCTCGGATCCTACTCCGGCACAGGATTTTATGAGTTTTGGTTTTAGCCTTCGTCTTCCTGTCTGGTCGGCTATGTCCAATTCCTCAAATGTAAAAGCCAGAGAAGAACATTACTCCTCCGTACTATTAAGTAAAGAAGATATAGTTCGCAAAGAGACACAAAGTTACGCAGAACTGAAAGAAAAGCTACTAAGTTCAAAAGAAAGATTTAAGAGTTTTCAAACACTCTTACTTCCTGTCGCAAAAGAGCAGTTGGAAACAAGCCGCTTTGATTATGAAAATGGTAAAGCAGAGTTCGAAAAGTTTTTAGAGGCCTGGGACTTGCTTTTTTCTACACAGCTTGAAATGGCTCTCTTAGAAGAAGAAAAAGGCAGGCAGATCCTACTTTTGGCATTTTTATCCAACCGAATTTTACCTGAATTAACTCAAACAAAGGAGAAAACAGATGAGTAAAAAATTATTCATAATATACCTTATACTAATACCCTTTTTCTTTAGTACGGCCTGTAAAAAGAAAGCACAGGAAAATACTTCTTCGAAGTCCGAAGAAAAGCATGAACATAAGCATGAAAAAGAATTATATACCTGTCCGATGCACCCGGAAGTCATTCGGGATAAAAAAGGTACATGCCCTATCTGTAAAATGGATCTGGTTCCTTTGAAAAAACAGGAGATGAATCTGGAAGATACAAAACCGGATTCCAAAGATAAGATAATCATTCATCTTGAACCGGCTACCATTCAAAAAGTCGGTGTCGTAACCGAATTAGTGAAAAAGAAAACTATCGAAAGAGAAATTCGAACTGTTGCCCACATTGATTTTGATGAATCTGCTGAGACCATTATAAATAGTCGCGTAAATGGCTGGGTAGAAAAGTTATATGTAAAGTTTACGGGACAGACAGTAAGAAAGGGTCAGGCTCTTATAGGGATTTACAGTCCGGAACTTGTCTCTACCCAGGAAGAATACCTGAAGCTTTATAAAAGTTATAATTCCGCCTCTGATGAGGGTACAAAAAAAGAATTATCTAAATTATTAGAATCTTCTAAAAGACGGCTTTTAAACTGGAATATATCAAAAGGACAAATTCTTGAATTGGAAAAAAAGCAGGAAGTGCAAAGACTCATGAATTTGTATTCTCCCTATTCAGGAGTTGTTGTAGAAAAAAAAGTAATAGAAGGAGCCAAAATCATGGAAGGAATGGATTTGTTTAAATTAGCAAATCTGGAAACTGTCTGGGCTTTTGTGCATATACCTGAAAAGGATATTCCCTTCATCAAAGAAAATATGCCGGCTAAAATTCTCCTTCCTCAATTACCCACAGAAGAATTTCAGGGAAAGGTAAGTTTTATTTTTCCGTATATCGAAATGAAATCGAGAGACTTAAAAGTAAGAGTTTCCATACCGAATCGGGATTTCAAGGTTAAACCGGGTATGTATGCAACCATAGTATTAGAACAAAAACTCGAAGGAGAACACATTGTTATTCCTTCCTCTGCTGTGATTCGAACCGGGATTCGAGAACTAATTTTTGTTTATCACGGAAAAGGAAAATTTGAAGCCAGAGAAATTAAAACGGGAGTGCCGGATGGAATCGATAGGGTTCAGGTTCTTAAGGGTCTAAAAGAACAGGAGGCCATTGCAGTATCGGGACAGTTTCTCTTAGATTCAGAAACAAAGTTACAGGAAGCCGTGCGAAAAATGCAGACAGAAGCTTCAGCTATGCCTGAAGGAGGGCATTCCCATTGATTACAAGAATTATTGAATATTCCTTAAAAAATAAACTCTTAGTCGTCCTGTTTGCTTTATTTCTCGTATTAAGTGGTGCTTATTCGATTTATAATATTCCTATAGATGCTATTCCTGATCTTTCCGATATTCAGGTAATTATCTATACCGAGTATCCGGGACAGGCTCCGCAGGTTATTGAAGATCAGGTAACGTATCCTTTGACTTCCTCTATGCTGGCTGTGCCTAAAGCTAAGGTGGTAAGAGGTTATTCCTTTTTCGGCTTTTCTCTGGTATACATTATTTTTGATGATGGTACAGATCTTTACTGGGCCAGAAGCCGGGTTTTAGAATATTTGAATTTTGCATCAGCCAAATTACCTCAGGAAGCGAAACCCAGGCTCGGCCCGGATGGAACCGGTGTGGGCTGGGTTTATATGTATACTTTAAGTGACACCTCCGGCAAATACGATTTACAACAACTTCGAGCTTTGCAGGACTGGAACTTGAAATATGAACTTCAGAGCTTACAGGGAGTCGCTGAGGTTGCAAGTATAGGAGGTTATGTTAAGCAATACCAGATAGAAGTCGACCCCACAAAGTTAATACTGTATGAAATTTCTTTGAATGAAATCCGTTCCCGCCTGGCCAGAAGCAATAAAGATGTAGGTGGTAGATTAATTGAAATGGGTGAAACGGAATACATGGTACGGGGGCTTGGCTATATTGGCTCTGTGGAAGATATACGTTCTATTGTTTTAAAAATTGATAAAGATGGAAACCCGGTTACTATCGGGGATGTAGCGAATGTACAGATAGGACCGGATATACGTCGGGGCTTGAGTGACTTTAATGGAGAAGGGGAAATTGTAAGTGGAATTGTGGTGGCTCGTTTTGGAGAAAACGCTCTTGAAGTAATCGATCGGGTAAAAAAACGAATTTCGGAAATACAGCTTCTCTTACCGAAGGGGGTTAAAATAAATAGCTCCTATGATCGTTCAGTTTTAATCAAGCGGGCGATTAAAAATATTTTATCCAAACTTGGCGAAGAAATGCTCGTGGTAAGCCTTGTCACCGTTATATTTCTGCTGCATCTACGTTCTTCTTTAGTAGCTGTATTGACTCTGCCACTGGGTTTTTTAGCCTCTCTTTTGTTGATGTATCTACTCAAAATAAATGCAAATATCATGAGCCTGGGTGGAATCGCCATTGCTATAGGTGTCATGGTAGATGCTTCCGTTGTACTGGTTGAAAACCTGCACAAACACATGGAAAAAGAGGAAGGTGTAAACCACACCGAGCTTGTCCGTCGAGCGGCTGTAGAAGTCGGTCCGGCCTTATTTTATTCCTTGTTAATCATAACCGTATCATTTTTGCCTGTCTTGGTTTTAGAAGGACAATCCGGGAGATTATTTAAACCTCTTGCTCTGACAAAAACCTTTGCTATGGGCTTCGCATCTCTTTTGGCCATCACCGTCATACCGGTTTTCATGTCCTGGTTTGTAAAGGGGAAAATTCATTCAGAAGAAAGTAATCCGGTTTCAAAATTCCTAATTCGACTCTATAAACCTTTGCTCATCTATTGTCTGGACAACAAAAAGACTGTAACGATTGTATCTATGATATTTTTAGTATGTAGTTTTATCCCTATATTCGGAATAGTTAAACCTTTTTCAAAAAATTATTTTATTCGACCGATAGGAGGAGAATTTATGCCCCCTTTGAATGAAGGGGATATTTTATATATGCCAACTACCCTGCCGGGTCTTTCTATTACCAAGGCAAGAGAATTATTGCAAAAGACAGATGCTATCATTAAAAGCTTCCCCGAAGTAGATCATGTTCTCGGAAAAATAGGCAGAGCCGATACGGCCACTGACCCGGCTCCATTAACTATGATAGAAACCAGTATTATCCTGAAAGACCCTTCTGAGTGGAGAAAAGGTATGACTGTAGAAAAACTCAGTCAGGAACTGGACAGAGCCATTCAATTTCCGGGATTAACCAACGCCTGGACGTACCCGATAAAAACTCGAATCGATATGCTTTCTACCGGTATAAAAACCCCGGTGGGTATAAAACTACTCGGAGATAATTTACAGAACCTATCCGATCTGGGAGCCAGGTTAGAAGCCTATCTTCGCAGTTTCCCCGGTACAGCTTCTGTTGTTTCGGAACGGGTAACCGGTGGAAAATATATTAACTTTAAAATCAATCGCTATGAGGCTTCCCGCTATGGTTTAACTATTGGTGACGTTCAGGATACCATCATGACAGCAGTAGGAGGAATGAATATTACTGAAACTGTAGAAGGTCTTGCTCGTTATCCGGTCAGTATACGTTATCCGAGGGAATACAGAGATGATTTGTATAAACTGAAAAATATCTGGATACAAACATCCACAGGAGCATATATTCCCATATCAAATGTGGCTGATATTTACATTGAAGGAGGGCCTCCGGGTATTAAAACGGAAAATGCCAGAAAGACAGCCTGGCTCTACATAGACCTGGAAGAAGGGCAGGATGTAGCCTCCTATGTTAAAGCCGCAAAAGAGTACATTCAAAGTAAAATCATTTCAGGAGAATTGAAAATATCTCAGGATATAAGCTTTCAGTGGAGCGGGCAATTTGAGTATATGGAAAAAGCAGAAAAAAGGCTAAAAATTGCTGCTGTGATTACAATTTTCCTCGTATTTCTACTCCTTTATTTTCACTTCAGCAATATATTAGAAACCATTATTATACTCTTCTCACTGAGTTTTGCTGTAACAGGAGGGATATGGTTGATGTATGTTCTCGGATTTAATCATTCTGTCGCAACTGACGTGGGTTTTATTGCCCTGGCCGGTCTTGCCGCCGAAACGGGTATTGTTATGCTTCTATATCTCGATGAAGTATTTCAAAAATACAAGGAAGGAAATAAATTAGAAGATTCTCAAAATATACGTTTGGCAGTCATTGAAGGAGCCGTTGATAGGTTACGTCCTAAAATGATGACAGTATCTACCACTCTTATCGGACTTTTGCCGATTATGTGGAGTACAGATTCGGGTTCTCAGATTATGAAGCGTCTGGCTACTCCCATGATCGGAGGTTTATTCACTTCCACTCTATTAACCTTAATCCTTTTACCCTTGCTTTATGAATGGATACAGGAGCGATTGCATAAAAACAATAAATGTGGGCCTTTAAATAAGAAAGAATAGATAAATAAATACTAATATTCTTGAATATTCCTATATCAAGCAAAATGAATTTATAGTAAGGCTTATTATAAGAATAAATTATCCAGAATTTCTCGAGGAATTTTTTCCGGTTTCCGATTAGAAAACTCATCTTTGTATTGAGACAGTTTTTCTATAAAATCTTCACTGAAACCTGCTTTTTTGCGGGTTTCGGGTATAAACACATAACCCTTGGCTCTTCTGGGAGTGAAGGGATAGTCCAATAGGGAAAGATAATAGTCCCAATCAGAAATGTCTTCCGGCTTTTCTTTCTTTATGATTTTTAAACCTCTTCGCACATGCTTTAGCTCATCCTTATAGATCACATCCATAATAGACGCAGATTCCGGGTCACCATATTGTAAGAAAGTTTCTTTGTATAATAAAGAATAATCGAGGTTGGCACCTTCAAAAGATAGGGACATGATAGCTGCAAATTTTTCTTTCGTCTGCATTTTTGGTGTATACTTCCAAAATATATAATTCAATTCTCTATCACCAAATTGCATTCCGAGTTCTTCGATCCTCTGTAAATATAGCTTCAAATGTTTTTGTTCATCCGCTATGGTTTTTAGCATTTCCCTGCGATTCAGTTCAGGTATGTCCTGAAACTTTAACAGAGCATAGGCAAAAAGTTCTATGGCCATTAACTCATGATTCGCAAAATGGTGCAGGGTAATGGCCCTTAAGTCCGCTTGCTTTAAATGTTCGAGCCGGGGAATTTTCATTTTCTTATCAGAGAAAGACAGTTTTTTTTCCCTGCCCGGCTTTTCCGGAACCACCACATTGCTTTTTATATCTAAAAGTTCTTCTCCCGCCGGAAGAAGTTTCTCTTTTAGGGAGGGAGATGAAAGCAAATGCAGGCAGTATTCGTTTATGGTTTTCATTTTTTATTTCTATTTAATTTTATGCCGGAATCGGGTGGAATAATATCAGTCTGCACAGAAAAGAGCAATTTCTTTTCACTCGATTTATTTCCCACCTTATCCACTGCATAATAATTTATAGTATAATCTCCGGAGGTTTTAAACTCATTTATGTCCTGTGTGACTTTCTTATATTCTCCTCCATTAATACTCATATAGATACCCTCTAACCCGGAACCGTAGTCCTTAGCAGTAATATATAAAGAAACAGATGGGGAATAAAATAGCCGACCCTTGTATTGTTTCTTTTCTCCTTTTAATTGTGTAAGAAGCACTGGAGCTTCTAAATCAACAATAATATGGTAGTGCTTAAATATTTCTTTATTCTCTACCTTATCAATTCCTCTAAAAAACAGGTTATGAGGGCCTGCTGTAGAAATATAAATGGTACCGGTGGCCGGTTTATACTCAGTATCTTTATCCAGAGAATACTCCGTGTACTGCACACCTGTATTCTCATCTAAGGACTGAAGGGTAAATCCGTAGCGTCCGTTAGTAAAGACAGTTCCATCCTCTCCCGTATACTTTATTCCTTCTGCCAGGATGGAATAACAAAAAAAGATTAATAAAAGTAAAAAAGTTCTCATAGACTAAGTTTAGGAATCTTAAAGATTCTTGCAAGAATTTTCAGAAACCTAAAAAACGGTTTATCTCTTTTGCGACAGTCTCTCCTTTTTCAATGTGAATCGCATGTCTGGCCTTTTCTATAAACTTTAATTCACTATTTTGAATGTACTCCTGCATTTTTTTTTGCATATCCATTTCAGTAATACTGTCTTCTTCACCTGAGAGAATAAGGCAGGGAAGTTGAATAGCCCGACTCTTTTCTCCGAAAAAAATTTCCGATTCTCTTTCGATTGTATTCTCCGCAAGATAAAAGTATTCTTTCGAATTCCAGGCGTTTAAAAGGATTTTCTTTTCTAAAAGACTCGGTTCCGGAATATCTTCATAGTGCAGGTGTTTTAGAAGATTCTCTACTTCCAGGATAGTACTCGGAAAGAGCAAAGCCCGCATTTCATCCCGCTTCGGGTGCATAGAATTTGCAGATGATAAGAGAATTAGCTTAGAAAATATATGCTCTTTATCTAATAGAGCCAGATGTTGAGCAATTAAGCCTCCCATAGAATGACCTACAAGGATAATGTCTTTTAAGCCACTGCGCTTACAAAATGTATAAATCAGATCAGCGAAAATGTCGAGCTGGTAAAGGTAACGAATTTGGGGGAGAGGATTCAGACCAAAACCGGGAATATCCAGGAGAATAGGCTGTAGTTCCGGGTGTAAGTGCGGGACTAATTTACGGAAACCAAAAGCCGCGTCTAAAAGTCCGTGTATAAACAGAAGTTTTTTGCCTTCCTTTTTTCCCCTGTAGTACCGGATAGAATGACCTTCCATGTCGAAAGTTTCTTTTTTTAAATGCAATACAGACTCAAGGTAAGCATAGCGTTTATTACAGTAACGTTTATAAAGATAATTATATAAGAATTTCATGGAAATTGAATGTATTGTACAGGAACCTCTTCTGTGAGCCAGACCCCATTTTCAGAAAGATAAAAACGATAAGCGTCTTTCTGCATACTCCTTGCCATAACCCGTAAAACAACCGGCCTGCCGTGCCTCTGCCCTACTTTCACCGCGGTTTCCGAATCCGGGCTTAAATGAACGTGTTGTCTCTGCATTTTTTTTAAACCCTCCTGTTTTATAGAAGCAAGACTTTTTTCGGAGGTTCCGTGGAATAAAATCTCAGGTGGCGATACTATTTTCAATTCTACGTCCACAGAAATGCTGTGGCCCTGGTTAGCTCGGATTTTCGTTTTGTCCCTGTTGTAGGAATAGCGTTTTTTATTATTGGTTTCTACAATCAAGTCGAGTTCTTCCAAACTCAAGTCTGTTCCGTTTTCTTTTAAGCGGCTTAAAAGTTCTTCTACATCTGCCCAACCGTTTTCATCTAATTGAATACCGATAGTTTCTGGCTTATGACGTAAAATAAGGCTTAAAAATTTACCTATTCTTTCTCTGTCTTTTAGTTTCATCATTTTTCTAAGGAAATAAATCTTTCTTTCCGGCTGAGATCCTGCTTTATCTGAATATTCTTATATCCTAATTCTTTTCCTAGGCCGACAATTTTTTGTATCCAATCCGGGTGAGTTTCCAGGTATAACTTTCCTTCCTCGGAAAGAAAGTTCAGGCTCTCTTCCAACAATCGCTTATGAAAAGCTTCCGGTTCCTGCAAAAAAAGTGCAATATGGGGTTCATAATTTAAAACATCAGGCATAATCTGAGATTTTTCTTCTAAAGGGATATAGGGAGGGTTGGATACAATCACATCAAATTTCTGTTCAGGTATGGAGCGATATAAATCAGATTGAAAAAGCTGAAACTCTTTCTTTTCCTCCACAAGATTTCGCAAATTATTTTTTGTTACCTCAAGAGCTTTCTCTGAAATGTCAGAAAAAGAAAGCTGGAATAGTAACTCTTCTTTCAAAAGAGAAATCCCGATACAACCGGAACCACAACAGAGGTCTAAAACTTTTTTTGCAACCCCCCTGTTCTCTTTTAAAACCCATTCGAGTAGTTCTTCCGTTTCCGGTCTGGGTATTAGCACATTTTCATTGACCTGGAAGTCCCAGTGATAAAAACTCTTTAAACCCGTAATATAGGCCACCGGTTTAAAATTTCCACGAGCCCGAATTTTCTCACGGTATGTATCTTTTTCGAATTCGCTAAGAATCATATCAAATTTGGTATAAAGACTGATTCTATCCATCTTTAAAGTATCGGAGAGTAAGACTTCTGCATCCAGACGGGGGTTTGCGATTCCTTTCTTTGCCAGGTAATCACGGGAGCGGGTGAGAACATATTGTAAGGTATCTTTTTGCATATTATATTATAAAGCTTGTCTAAAATGGTATAAACGCAGTACACTTTCTTAAAAGCCAGGAGTTTTTTTAATCGTAAGCGAGCCATCGGTGGCTCGCTTACTCTCCTGCGTTTATAGTAAACTATTTCATGAAATGCTTAATTGCTCCCCCGTAGTTTACAAAAAATTCCACGAATACGAGACTGGTAATTGCCATCAACTTGATTAAAATATTGATAGCAGGACCTGAGGTATCTTTGAAAGGATCACCTACTGTATCTCCCACCACAGCGGCCTTGTGCTGATCCGAGCCTTTGTTTCCACTGGCTTCGATATGTTTTTTTGCATTATCCCAGGCTCCTCCCGAATTTGCACTGGAGATAGCCAGAACCACACCGGATACTAAAGCCCCGGCGAGAACCCCGGAAAGAGTGGGAATCCCGAAAAGAAACCCTACCATAATCGGTGTAAAAAGAACAAGGACTCCGGGAAGAATCATCTCCCGAAGAGAAGCCGAGGTGGAAATATCCACGCAGCGTTTGTAATCCGGCTTCTCGGTTCCATCCATTAATCCCTTCTTTTCATGGAACTGTCTTCTTACTTCTTCCACCATATCTTTAGCCGCATCTCCCACGGACTTCATGGTTAAGGCAGAAAAAATAAAGGGAGTCATGGCTCCGAATAAAAGACCACCGAAAACAAAAGGGTCTAAAAGTTCAATTTTTGCAAGGCTCAGGTCGTTTGGGTTTACATGTTTTAGACTGAGTCTGGCACGAGTAATAAAGGCAGCAAAAAGAGCGAGAGAAGTCAGGGCAGCCGAGCCAATCGCAAAACCTTTTCCAACAGCTGCGGTTGTATTTCCGGCTGCATCCAGTTTATCAGTTCTATTTCGAACCTCTTTTCCTAACTCAGCCATCTCGGCAATACCGCCTGCATTATCCGAAACCGGGCCATACGCATCAATCGTAAGTCCGATAGCTATCGTAGAGATCATCCCGATAGCAGCTATGGCGATGCCGTACATCCCGGCTATAAGGGTAGAGAAAACAATAGTAACCACCAGCAAAATGACCGGAAGCATGGAACTGTGATAACCCAGGGCCAGACCGTAGATGATGTTTGTCGCAGCTCCGGTATGAGATGCTTCCGAAACTTCTTTCACGGGTTTATAGGAATGAGAAGTGTAGAACTCCGTGATAATTCCGATTAACATACCGGAAAAAAGTCCGAGGATGAGAGAAATATAAACATCCCAGCGGGTAATCGTCTTTCCTTCCAATACAAAAGAATCCACCATCATATACTTCGTTACAAAATACATGATTACAGCCACAAGAATAGTCGAAATCCAGAGTTGATTTTTGAGTACAGATTCTACATTGGCATCATCACTTTTTACCCTGGCAAAAAAGGAAGTAATGATAGAAGCCGGAATTCCAAATGCTGAAATTAAGAGAGGATATAAAAGAGCATCAAAATTTCCGGAAAGAGCCGTGGCTGTGGCTCCGATTACAAGTGCAGCACAGGTGGCTTCAGCAGCCGAACCAAAAAGGTCTGCTCCCATTCCGGCAATGTCTCCTACGTTATCTCCCACGTTGTCGGCAATTGTAGCCGGGTTGCGGGGATCATCTTCCGGGATACCTTTTTCAACTTTTCCCACAAGGTCAGCTCCAACATCAGCTGCTTTTGTGTAAATTCCCCCTCCTACCCGTCCAAAAAGAGCTACAGAAGAACCTCCCAGTCCATACCCGGCAATAGCTTCCATAATAATGCTCAGTTCCGTTTCCGGAAAAAGACCTTTCAGGCTGAGAACAAGAAGGATGAGGCCCAGAATAGCGAGACCGATGAGTCCAAAACCCATAACAGCACCCGAATCAAAAGCTATCCTGAATGCTTCAGATAGATTCGTTTTGGCAGCCTGTGCGGTTCTAACATTTCCCAGGGTGGCAATTCTCATCCCGATGAAGCCACTGGCACAGGAAATCAGAGCTCCGAGGACAAAGGAAATCGCTGTGAAAATCCCCTCGTTGAAATTTGGAGTTTTTTCGTTATCCAATAATAGAACGATTAGAACAGTCATGCAACTGATGAAGATACCGATAACTTTGTATTCCCGAACTAAAAATGCCATAGCACCTTCCGAAATCGCATCGGAGATCTCGATTAATTTCTTAGTTTGAGGGCTATTTTCTTCTCCCTCTCCAATTTTAATCTTAATAACTTTGTTTCGATACAGCAAAGCTGTCAATAATGCCAGAATAGACATGGCAATAATAATATAAGCAGACTGCATTAAAAATTCCTCACTGGTATTTCTTAATTTTATGGATTGACCGACTTAATTAATATGAAAGGCTCAGAGTCAAGTCTAAAAAAAGCCCTTTGCACCTTCATTTTTTTTTTCTATATCTGTACAGGCCTGATTTCTGCCAATGAGAATCGAGAAAAATTTGAAGAAATTCTACAAAAAGCCGAACTTGAACTAAAAAGAAGAGATTCTAAAAAAACTCTCAACCTGCTTTCTCAAGTATCAACTCAAATACCCTTAGCCCTGGAATGGAAGTTTTATCGCCTGAGGGGACTCTCTTATCGTCTGGAGAAAGACTTGCTTCTTGCCGGAGAGGATCTGGAAAAAAGTATCCGACTAAAAAAAGAACAGCCGGACCTGTTTTTGGAACTGGCAAATATTTACCGGGAACTGGCAAGGCCCAAAAAAGAGTTTTCCTTTTTAAAGCTTTATCTCTCTCAAAATAAAAATTCTCCTGAAGAAAGATTCAGAGCTACCCTTTTATCTTCCAGACTCGGAGATAAAAAATATTTTACCTACTCGATTCAGGAAATAAAGCAGTTTGAAATTCCGGAATTTCAAGGAAAATGTCATCCTTCGATAAAACCGGCAAATATGGAAGCCCTGGTTCCGGAACTGAAACGACTGGAAGAGAAGAATCAATGGTTCTGCGTGAGAGAACTGGCAAAATTTTACTTACCTTATTTTCCTCTGCAAAAAGAAATCCACTCCTACATCATTCGCTCCGAACGAAAGTTAAAAGTTCCTTACTCGGAGCAGGAACTCTCCCTGATTCAAAAAGCGTCCCTGTTCCCGGAGATGGAATCCTATTCTTTACAATTGGCTCTTTTTTATAAAAAGAATAAAAAACCGCAGAGAGCTTTGCAGCTTTTTCGAAGAGCCTTTTTACAGACTTTACTGCGCAGGGGCCATACGTTTTCTGCGGAAGTGCTGAGTCCGATTCGCGATTATTATTATCAACAGAGAAGACATACGGACATTCAAGCAATTGATAAAATTTTAGAACTTAGAAAAATGGAAGCCCAAAAGAGACTTGAAGCTCTGGATTCAAACCTTATTCAATTTCATGAAAACCGTGAATTCCTTCTATTCAGTCTTTTTATATTGAAAGAAGAACAAAAACAGAATAAATTTGAAGAAGTTAAAAATAGATTTATAATTAGAGATGAAAAATATGGTATGAGAGAACTTATCGGTGCACTAGGATTATTTAGTTTTAAAGAAGAAGAAAAGCTCTTGAAGTAGATTTTAAGTATATCGCAGACGAGCTATCGGGCAACAACTATGCTTCGGTCCCCGTTCAGCCGGACGCTGTGCTTCGGCGCGCTTTGCTTGCTCAGCAACCACATCCGGCTGGGAAGGGTATAAAGATCTAATTTACGCTTTTTAATAACCAGTCTTTTACTTTACCCGGTACTTCTGCACCACAGTATTCACAACTCAGAGAATCTGATTCAGGTAAAGGTGAACCGCAGCTTATACAACTGTGACCTGCAAATCCCAAAAGCTCGGTTTTTGCTTCTTCCAAAATTATAGTAAAGGTATTTTCTCTGTAATAAGGCTCTGCACCTTTTGTATCAGCGGCACTCCATTTCACCTTCACTTTAGCAATCGCCGAATTTCCGTCCAGCTTTAAACTCTGTGTATCTACAGCACCTACTGCTATATCATAAAAAGGTACCGAAGACTTTGGAAGTTCGGAAAGATAGGTCTCTACTGCATCCCTGCGCAATGGGTCGGGATTTCCTTTCAGGCGTGATTCGGTCCATCTCCAGAAAAGATAAGAAGTCCTATCTTCCACTACCTGCGGGCTGATTCCGGGGTTTACTTTTCTTAACTCGGATAGGCCGGAAACGGAAGAAGATAGGGCAGATTCAGACCATTCCACTGTCTGTGTGATCTCGGATAGCACCCAATCATACTTGCCTGAGTTATAGACGGAACCACAATTTTCACAGCGGTTAGATTGAGCTGACTTGTCAGCCGGTGAGCCGCAGGAAGGACAGCGATTAGAGAATAAGTCTCTACCCGGCACCGTTTTTGCCCCGGCACTTCTCACGAAAGACCAGACTTCTTCATAGGGTTCTACAGAGCAGAAATTTAGCTCTTTTTCTATTTCTTTTTTCGGAGTATCTTTAGGCAGATTGATGTCTCTTGCTTCGGCTCGAAGTAAAACGTGGATGCTTTGCAGAGGAGATTCATCCAGGGAAGTAATAACTTTGAGGGATAATAAGCGATAATCTTTCATGAAGTTTTTCATGCCTTCTTTATCCATGATAGCCAACTGAACCCGGAAACGGTTATAAACTCCTGAAGAAACAAGGCTTCGTACCACAGACATATCTCCTTTTAACCAGGCGGAAGTGAGTTGATTGGAGGTCCATTCAGCTTTCTTGTAGAAGTCATCGAGAGAGAAGTCAGGGTCTGAGCTAAAACTTACAGAGCTGGCCCTGGCCTGAACCAGACCGCTTGTATCAGGAGCTGCATTTTTCTTTCTTTTGAGTATCAGAAAAGCAATCGGTATCCCGATGAGAAGCAGTATAAAAGGAGAGTAGAATAAAAATGGGTTGGTTAATCTGGTATCCTGTAAATTCAATTTTACAAGTTTAAAAAAACTTCCGGAACCCACAGCACCCTCAGGCAATACCAATTTGACTTTCAGGTAATCTCCTTTAGATAAATTTCTCATTAGAAATCTTACTACTGTTCCTTCTTTCAAAATTCTTAGCGGTTTTTTAGAATGCAATTCTCCTTCGATTTTAATATTGGAAGCTTTCACGTTTCCGGGAAGTTGTATATTCACTTCCATTTTTTCGGTGGGGAAATATTCCTGTTTTGGACTTTCCCAGAGAAGCACGGGAGAGGAATCCTCTTCCTTGATATAACCATGAGTTGTAAACATCTTTTTAATAGGATTGCCGGATGCAGTAAACCAATAAAGACTTACATCATAGCTATGATAAAATATCGAAGAAGGTCGAACTGATGTCTTAATTTCGCCGGTTATAATGCTTCTAACTTTAGAGTAATTTCTATATATGGATCGACTAATGGATTCAGCAACAGTTCCGCTACTTTTTAAAAAGTATATGGATTCATCTTCTACATCCACGAAACCACCATCCAGAATGTTTAGATCAATTTTCTTTTTTTCGAGAAAACGATCAAAACCTTTTTCTTTTAAGGAAATACTATCCGGTACAAAGGTATTTTCGGGAAAGCTAATGCTTAAAATCGCATTTTCTTTTGGATCGGTAATGATGGCTTTACCTGTAATTAAACCTTTGCTAATAGTGTAGGTAATCTTATTTTTGAGTTCTTTCCCATCTAATCCGGAAGGGATTACTTTTATTTCTTCCGGGTTTACATTTTCCGGAAACTTAATAGAAAATGTGGTTTCTTTTAAGAGAGTTTTATAACCCGAAGGACTATAAACAGGAACTTTAAATACCGAAGCTTTCGGAATTTCAGGAAGAGGATCATAGTTAGCATATATTATGGAAAAAGTTCCGGGTGTTTTTAGCATCGGCACCGGTATAGAAGTTGATACCGCATAGTTTTTGTTTAAAGATGAATCTTCTTTCGCCGTTTCTGTTTTACCGGAACCTGTATTGAAAATAGTAATCGTATTTCCTGAGTTTTGGGAAGCATTGGGTAAGAGGATAGAATACAAGAAATAGGTATTGGTTTTTGTCGGTATATAACTACTACTAAATTTCTCTTCTGCCTTGAAAGATGAGTCTTTTAGAATCTCCATAGATAGCGAGTAAGAAGTCAGGTCATAGAGTGATACAAAATTATATTGCGGAGCAGAAGAGCCCGAACTATAAGAACCACCCGAAGAATAAGAGCTTCCACTACTTTTATAGGAAGAAGAGGAATTACTTCTGTATGAAGAACCACTACTGCTTTTGTAAGAAGAGCCGCTACTTCGATAAGACGAACTGCTTCTCGAAGAAGAACCGCTACTCGAAGAACGATAACTGCGTCCTCCACCGGGTCTTGAAAAAACTTCAAAATTAAAAAAAATAAAAAGAACTAATAATACAGAATAAACTAATATTCGTTTCATCTTATACTCCTTTATTGTTTCATTCTCTGTGCCAGACCATCTTCACCATTCCTGTAGGAAGCATAAAGAATACAGGAACAGGAATTCCAGGCGCGAGCGGAATCGCTCGGATAGCATTCATAATAAAAACTTCTACCTTTCGCTTCTTTATTATAGCTTACAATGTCACGAAGAATTTCTCCTTTATCTACTCTGGCTCTTTCAGAAGAACTGAGTTTATTTTCTTCGGTTCTTTCTTCCATTAACTTATACAAAACAGCTTTTCCACTAAAAAGGACATTATTAATGCAACTGCTTTTTTTTGTAGCAGGAACCTGGGTTTCGGCTACATAACTTTCTGTATTTGAAAAGAGTTTATAAAATGCTTCTTTCGGATCTCCTTTGCATATTCCATTTTTTATTTGCTCGGGTGAATAGTGCCAGCCTCCGTTTTGGGCTAATTTACGAATTTCTGTATCAGCGGGAGGATTTATTCTTTCACAATCCGGCTTTTTTTTTTCTATGATTACAGTCGTTCCGCAGGAGGTACAGGGAGCGGTTTTCGTTTCCGTATTGCAATTCGAAGTGCAGGGACATTTAAAATTCCTTCTTTCGCAGTCGAATTTTTGTTTCTCAAAAGCAAGTTTCTCTTTATCGAAGGTCAATTTATCTTTTTCAAAAGCGAGTTTTTCTTTTTCAAACTGGCTTGCACAGGATGTAACAAAAAGTATAAAAATAGAAAATAGGATCGTCTTCATTCTCACTCCCAATCAGATTAAGGATCTCAGAAAAAAAACTTTCGTCCAATCCTTTTTTCTTCACTTGTAGAAAAGCTGTAAAAAAATGACTTAGCCTGTAAAAAGAAAAAAGAATTGAAATACACGGTTCTATTTTTATTTCTAAATAAGGAACTAAATATGTCGCAAACAATAGAAGAAAAGAAAAAGCACAGCTTCTGGAATGATTATTTTTTCAATGTGTTCCGGGTCGATCCGAGAGAAATGGCTTCTCTGAACGGGATTCGAGCGATTGCGTTATTTATGCTTTTTTATGCACACCTTTACAGGGGCTATGAGTCCTTTTTAAAACCTGAATTTAGGGACATGAAGGAACCTATCAATTTCTTTATATCCAACTTTTTATTAAATGGTTCATCCTGTCTGGATATGTTTTTTGTTTTAAGCGGATTCCTTATTTCCGGACCCTTATTACGGGAGTTACAAAGAACCGGGACTGTTTCAATAAAGTTTTTTTATATAAAAAGACTTCTCCGAATTTTTCCTCCTTATTATATTTTCCTTCTTATCTGGGGGGGGTATTTTTTACCTAAGTATATAAATTCTCTACCACCGGGGCATGAAACCAAACTTTTCTGGAAAAGTTGGTTAATTAATGATGCTCTTTACCTGAGTAATTATCTGCCTAGGACGGTTGTGCACGGCTGGTCCTTAGCCCTTGAAGAACAATTTTATCTTCTTTTTCCTTTTTTTCTACTGGGAGTCTATCGTTTTATCCCGGAGCGTTATAAACTGAGTTCTCTAATCGGTCTCGCCTTATTGCCCTTACTTTACCGTTTTTATGTAGTCTATGCGCTTATGCCGGAAGGTAATATATCGTATAATACTTATGTATATTATCCCTTTCACGGACACATAGACTCGGTCTTTTACGGAATTATTGCTGCCTATATTTATGACAATCGAAAGCATTGGATTGATTGGTTAATGGAAAGGGTTATTCTCAGGCGAACTCTTCATCTATCCATGTGGTTAAGCATTTTCTTTTATTCTATCTTTGTAAATGAATTTAAACCCGGCTTTTTTTCCCAGGTGATACGCTTCAATATATTCAGTATAGCCTGGGGAGTAATCATGATTTTAACACTCAGAGAAGGCAGCCTGCCACAAAAGATTTTATCCTGGAAGGGTTTCTCTCCCGTAGCAAAACTTTCCTACGGAGCTTACCTTCTTCACCTTGTTGTCATGCAGGTATATACACCAAAGATTTGGAAAAATGCGATTTATACAACTTCCCTGACTTACTGGCATATCCTGGCCTGGTTCTTACCACTCTGCTTTATTACGCTTTTCTATTCGTATATCTTTCATTTATTCGCAGAGCGTCCTTTTATGCTATGGAAAGATAATTTAGTTTTAAAATTCAAAGAGACACTCAAAGCCCAGAAAGAAAAAGAAGAGAATATAGTCTTACGACCAAAATAAATAGCTTTTATAGGCAGGCGAGCCATCGATGGCTCGCTCTTAGTGCGTCCGGCTTTTTATTGTTCTGCACAGAGTAAATGTTTTTGCTGGTTACGGGTGTTCGTAATTCCTGTGGAAATGGAATCGTAGTTTGTTGCATCACTCTGTCCGAACCTGCCTGTAACAAAAGAAGAGCTTGAAGTCCAGTTAACACAGGTGTATAAACCCAATTCCCATTCCCAGCCAGCCCCCCTGAATCCTGTCCAGTATTCCTTTTGAGAGCCCGAGTCAAAAGGAGAAGTGAGATTTCCAAATGTAAAAATTCTCGAAGTATTCGTATCAAAAATATGAGCTGAATCGGAAGCACGGACATAGGTACTACTGGCGTATAGTACCCAGTTATTGGGTGTAGGATTTGCTTCTCTAATTCCTGAGGCAAAAAGAATGGCTTTATAGGTTCCGGTAGAAGGCTTATTGGCATCCGCATTACAGAGGTTGTCTGCACCGGCCGGTCCGTCCCCGGCTCCTCCCTGGGTTTTCAAGTCTCCTGTGTAGGTAGTAGAGGTAACAAACACCCGGTACAGAGTAGAAGCTACCTTTATACTGATGGTGGTATTCGGAGTTCCACCGCTTATAGTAGCTGTAATGGTATAATTTGTGGCTGTTTGAGCGGAACCTGGCGTTCCTGTGATTACGCAACTTGAAGATAAATTTAAACCTGCAGGCAGTGTAGGTGTTGATGAGCAGGCAGTAATTGTTCCTACACCGGTAGGACTGAGAGAATTGATGGCAGTGCCGGCTTTAAATACAAAAGTAGAACCTGTGTAGCTAAAAGAGTTCACGGTAATACTGATGCTGGCTGTAGTGCTTCCTCCTGCATTGCTTGCTGTAATGGTATAAGTTATGGCAGCCTGTACAGTGCTCGGAGTTCCACTTATCGCACAGGTGCTGGCATCGATAGATAATCCGGCCGGAAGAGTGGGGCTGGAAGTACAGGAAGTTACGGTTCCTGTTACCGTCGGTGTCTGGCTTGAAATACTTGCATTTTGTAAAAATGTATAGGGGCTTCCGGTATAAGTCAGGGCCGAGGGAGCAGTTATCCCGTTTACTGTAATGCTGATGCTCGCAGTTGTGCTACCATAAGTATTACTTGCCGTAATGGTATAAGTTGTAGCAGCCTGTGCAGTAGTAGGAGTCCCGCTGATTGCACAGGTGGTCGCATCAATAGATAGTCCATTCGGAAGAGTCGGGTTGGAAGTACAGGAAGTAACGGTTCCTGTTTTTGTCGGAGTCTGGGTAGAAATAGCTGTATTCTGGGTAAAAGTAAAAGGACTTCCTGTATAAGTCAGGGCAGAAGGAGGGTCTGCGTTTATGGTAATTGATAAACCGGCACTGGCAGTATTTCCTACTGAATCGGTAGCCGTAATGGTGTAGCTGCTGGCTACCTGTGTGGCTGTAGGAGTTCCGCTAATTACACAAGCGGAATCAATAGATAATCCCGTCGGAAGAGCGGGGCTGGAAGTACAGGAAGTCACTGTCCCTGTAACTGTTGGTGTCAGGGTAGAAATAGCTGTATTTAAGCTATAGGTATAAGCGGATGCAGAATATGTAATCGTAAAATTGCTACAGCTAATGGATATATTGCTGACATTTGCAGAAGCAATGGTTCCGGAACCGTTGCTCAGGGTACAGAATTGACCTGTAGGTTGTGACGATATGCTTACCTCATAAGTCGATAAATCGTTTAAAGCAGTTGGAAACGTGAAATTCCCATCCGAATTCAGGCTTAAAGAATCTCCCCCATTATTTATTATGACTAAAGTTCCACTCAGACCACTAACAGAACCCCCAACTGTATAAGTAGAGCTGTTCCCTACAATATCACCAACCAGGCTAAGAACTCCTTTGAACTGGGCGCCTTTGGGAGAAGAACAATAGGAAAAAAGAGAAATGATAAAGGAAAGTTGTAAGAATCGATATTTATTTAAAATCATAGGCCTTCTTTCTTAGACAATTCAAGCTGTTTATTTTTTCAAAAAAATCAGTTTGAATAAAATAAATATAAAACTTGATAGATTTTGACAATAAGTTCAAAAATCGGGAGGTTCTACAGATAAACTTAGTGCAAATAAATGATCCGGAAGGACAATCGCTTTTTCAAAATGAATGCCCAACATGCGATTCACTTTTTTTTGAAATTCGTAAGATTTTTCCCAGACAACTGTCCCTTTGAAGGAAATTCTCTCTCCCATAGGAATATGTTGTATGTATCCGGAAAGGGCATCACCCGTACTGACTTCGCATTGTTCCGGCATAATGCAACATAATCCGGTTTCGGAAACATTCCCCATGTGTCCGTTATAAGAATCTCCAAATTCTAATTGAATGAATATATCATAGTCTTTAAAGTCTCTTGGATAGACTCGTATCGAATGTCTGTGATCTTCTGACATAGTAAATAGAATTATCTTTCAGTATACCCTGAATTAGCAAGGATTTATTGAATAGAAAAATATTAAAGTGTTTGACCCTGATTCTGTCTACTGATAATTCTGGCATTCAGATAAGAGTCCCTTCTTGATAAAAAAAACAAAGGCAAGTAATAATGAAGTTCTTTCTCTCAATTTTTTTGATCTATGGTTTCGTTTTGAGCTCTTCTGTATTCGCCGATGAAGCAGAAGATAGTGGAAAACAGGGCCTTCCTTTTCCCATTTCTGAAAAGAAACGCCTAAAAAAGGAAGATGCTGAAAAAAAGGTAGAAGGCTGGTTTCCGACCGGTATGCCTTTTGTCTATTTTGATGCGAATAACGGTTTTGGTTATGGGGGTAGATTGTACCTTATTAATAATAAAGATAGAAAAGACCCCTTTTTTGAATACACCCCCTATCGCCACAGAATTTTCTTTCACTACTCGAATACTACGAAGAATGCTCAGTGGCATTCTATCGATCTGGATTCTCCTTATATTTTCGATACGAAGTTTCGACTTCGCTCCAGTTTTGTGTATGACTCCAATCCGAATAACCTCTTTTTCGGAGTTGGTGAATCCACTCTTACTCCCCTGAGTTATACTGACAGAAACGATCCGGCGGGACACAGGGTGACGAACGCCAAATTTAATAAGACAGAAGAAGCCCTGGCGTATAGAAGACCGGCAAGGGGGTATGAGGCTCAATATGTAGATGATAAGCAAATTAATAGTTTAATCCAGAGTCAAAATCCGGCGTTTCGAACAGGTTATGTAACGGATAAAAAATATTATCGATACGATATGGAATATCCCCAGTTTAACTTTAGTTTGGAAAGGTCTTTCTTTGATGGAATTATGCGGGCTGTTTTTGGCACCCGGCTTTCAAAGGCCAATGTAAAACCCTATGATGGACAAATTTTCGAGGCGAAAGACCCCTATTATGGAAATACGGACATTGCTTTTATGAATGTAAATGTCCCTACTGTACAGGGTACTACTAAATTGACCGAGGATGCAGAAGCTAAAAAAATTAGCGGTTATAATGGGGGATATATAAACTTACTCAGATTTGGACTGGTCTATGATACCAGGGATTTTGAACCCGATCCGAATAAAGGAGTTTTTGCAGAGGTAACCCATGAGAGGGCTGAAAAGGCTATAGGTTCTGACTTTCAGTATAATAAAATGTTTTATTCCGTTCGGGTCTTTTATAGCCCCTTCCCGAAAGTTTTTGAGAAATTTGTTCTGGCCGGAAAACTTTCTTTTGTGAACACAAAAGGAAATGCTCCCTTTTTTGAATACAGAAACATGTGGGGAACTGAAACCAACATTTCCGGTCTGGGTGGAAGAACTACTCTCAGAGGCTATATGCAGGATAGATTTGTAGGACCGGCTATGGGTTTTGGAAACCTGGAAGTGCGCTGGAAATTTTACGAAGTACCGGGTTTTGCCTTCAATCTGGTTCCTTTCTTTGACTTTGGTAGAGTCTGGGATAGGGCTGAGAATGCCAGCCTGAAAGATTATAAATATTCTGCCGGTGTGGGTTTACGGATAGCCTGGAATCAATCCACTATTATCTATGTGGATGTAGCCAGTTCCAGAGAAAACTCCGGTCAGGTTTATATGAACTTTAATCACATTTTTTGAGGTCTATTCATGAAACATTGGAAAAAATTTAGCGTTCTATTTCTTATTGTCTTACTCCATTTCTGTGAAGCGAAACCGGAGAAAACTTTTTACGGAATTCCGGAAGAAGAAAGTAAAACCATTCTTACCGGGGTTATTTTAAATTCATATCTTGAGGATACAGGTCGTGGAACTATAAGAGATAAAAGTCTGGGTATCGAATGGAAGAAATGTACCCAGGGACAGGTATACCGAGCAGCCCAGAATGATTGTCAGGGAGCTACTACAGGTTCGCTCATAACTCCGAATGATAACTACCTGTATTCGGCCACTCCTTTCAATTTTTGTAATCTCGCCACAAATGATTGCAACACCCTTACCATTCCTCAGGTTCTTCGAGAAACAGATATTTCCGCAGGAATTCTGAGTGAGGCTTTTCTTTCCTGTAACACTGATAGAACTGATGGAAAAAGTGATTGGAGAGTAGCTACAACAGCGGAACTTGTAAAATTGGCCAGTGGCGGAAAAACAGCATTGCTTCAATATTTTCCGAATACGGTCAGTCAGTACTACTGGTCATCTAATGCGTATGAGCTGGATCCTTCCGGCCTGACCGGAAGAGCGATCTATTTTGGAGAAGATGATTTTGGCAAAGAAGCCTATTTTCCAAAATCAGATAAATACTACGTTCGTTGTGTAAGGAATTACTAATATCTCAAAAATAAGCTTGCCGCCCTTTGGTACGGTCTGAAGACCTACTAAAGGAACGGCAATCACAGTTCGGTGTTTTCTTATCTATTCAGAAGATTTTGTAGAATTGTATCCTGTCTGGATGGGCTTCTATCTTCTCTATAATCAGTAGAATAATGAAGTCCGCGACTTTCTTTCCGCATCATAGCTGAACGTATAATCAATTCTGCTACCAGGGCAAGGTTTCTCAGATCCAGAAGAGGACCGGTAACAGTAGTTCGATTGTAATAATCCACTACCTCTTTTCCGATTAACTCGATTCTTCTGAGGGCTCTTTCGAGGCGAAGGTTGGAACGAACGATACCCACATAATCATTCATAATCGTCTTAATTTCTTTCAAGTCATGGGAAATAAGTACCCATTCTTCTGTATTCTTTACACCTTCCTTATTCCATTCCGGTATTTCATCGTGTTGCTTTTGAAAGATATTATCATCGGATTTTCCGATAAAGGAAGCGATTCGTGTAGAAAATACCAGACCTTCCAGTAAACTATTGGACGCGAGACGATTTCCTCCATGGACTCCCGTGCTGGCTACTTCTCCGGAGGCAAAAAGATTTCGGATATTTGTTCTTCCCTGTACATCAGTAGTCACTCCCCCGCACATATAATGAGCAGCCGGAACTACAGGAATGGGCTCTTCGGTTATATCTATCCCTAAGGATTTGCAGCGGGAATAGATAGAAGGAAAATTTTGCATAATTTCGGGTTTTGTAATATGGGTTACATCCAGAAATACATTGGGCCAGCCGCCTTTCTTGAGTTCATTATCTATAGCACGGGCGACAATATCACGGGGAGCAAGGTCTTTCATGGAATGGTATTCGCTCATAAAAGCTTCTCCATTTGGCCTTCTTAAAATTCCACCTTTTCCCCGAACAGCTTCCGAAATTAAAAAGGAATCTCCATCTTTATGGTAAAGGGAGGTCGGATGAAACTGGTAAAACTCCATATTCTTTACAACAGCACCCGCTCTAAATGCACAGGCTACTCCATCACCTGTGGCAATGGTTGGATTCGTTGTATGTAAATACGTCTGTCCTGCACCGCCGGTTGCCAGTATGGTTTTTTTTGCAAGAATAGGTAAAACCTCTCCTTTCTTAGTATTTAACACATAAGCACCATAGCAGGTTATATCAGAATCTGTATTATTTTTCAGGTGGTGACCGGTAATTAAGTCCACACAGTTATGGTGTTCGAGTAATTTTATATTGGAATTGGCTTTAATTACAGTAAGAAGGGTAAGTTCGATTTCTCGACCGGTTCTGTCATAAGCATGGACAATACGCTTTTTCCGGTGTCCACCTTCCAGACCGAGATCCAGGTTTCCTTCACTATCTTTATTAAAGGGAACACCCAGCTCTAAAAGTTCTTTAACACAGCCCGGACCTTCCTGAACCAGAATTCGTGTTGCTTCTATATCACAGAGTCCGGCTCCGGCTTCAAGGGTATCTTTCAGGTGTATCTCAGGGTCATCGGTACTGGAAAATACGGAGGCTACGCCACCCTGGGCGTAGTAAGTATTGGATTCATAGTCGAATTCTTTGGTAATAATCGTGACTTCCCCGTAGCGAGAAAGTTTGTAGGCACAAAACATTCCCGCGACACCGCTTCCGATTACGAGGAAGTCTGTTCTCACAGTTTATTTCCTCGGAGTGGAGAGCATTCCATTGATGTAGTCTATGGAACGAACTAATTGAATATCCGGTTTAATCGGATCGTTTTTATGTTTTTCTAAAAACTTTTCCGCTTTTCCATTTTTTTCCACCCAGGATCTGATTTTTTCCACGTCATAGTGTTTTTTTACCTGTATTGTATCCGATGGAACTTTGGGTAAATGGTGCCACATATTTTCCTCCCTGTATTGAAAAGGAAAGGAACCATCTAATTCGTTGGATACAGGAATATCAGGTTCAACACCTACAACCTGTATGGTTCTGCCCGATGGAGAGTAGTATCTTGCCTGGGTTAGTTTGAGTACATAGGCACCGTTACCGGGTAAATCCATTAGCTTTTGAACGGTTGCTTTGCCAAAAGTTCTTTCGCCTAAGAGAATTCCTCTTCCATGAAATTTAATAGCGCTGGCTACAATTTCACTGGCGGATGCTGATTTTGCATTGATCAAAACAGCCAGAGGAAGATCGGTTAGATCTTTTTTGCGGGCATAGGATTCTTCCGGACTACGGTTTGGACTTTTGGTACTTACAATGAGACCTTCGGTTACAAACATATCAGCAATATCAATGGCCAGATCAAGGTATCCCCCTGCGTTTCCACGAAGATCCAGGATAAGGGCATCTAACTTAACATTTTTTTTCCGAGCAAGTCGCTTGAGTTTTCGGAAATGCTTAATAATCTCAGTATCCGAGGATTCAGTTGGAGATTTTACAAAACCGGTAAGCTTAATATAAGCAATATTTTCATTCCCTTTAATGAGTCTTGAAGATACGTTTCGAATCTCAATCTTGTCACGTTTAACCTTTATATCGAAGTATTTATCTGAACCTGTTCTCTTGATAGTAAGAGTAACAATGGTTCCTTTCTTTCCTTTGATATATTTTACGACTTTTTCAAGGCTTAAACCCTTGGTTCTTTTTGAGTTTACAGCGACAATAATATCACCTGCACGGAGCCCGGCTTTTACGGCTGGTCTTCCTTCCAGAGGGTTTTCGACTACTACATCCCGGTTTCCACCACCACTTAAAATGGCACCGATTCCTTCAAAACTGGAATCCGTAATCTTGGCCATGGATTCTTCCCAGGCTTTTTTTAAAAAAACATTGGAATGAGGATCCAGAGAGTTTAAGTAACCATTGGCAGCAGCGAGATAAACATCTCTCATGGTAAACTCATGATTATCTTCATCGTCTTCATCTTTTTCCTGTTCTTCCTCTTTAAAAGGAGATTGATTGTATTTAGTCAGGTTATTTTTTATGAAGGAGATGACTCTTTCGAAATCTTTTTTTCCAAACTTGGTTTCTTTCCATTTGGAAGCTAAAAAGTCTTTACGAGTCTGTTCTTTTTTGACCAGATCTTCTAAATCCTTTTTGCTATTTTTTTTGGGCTTTTCATCTAACTTTTTTTTTCGACGCTTTTCCAGTTCTACATAGTCCGGTTCGAAAACCAGAAACTCATCGGATGGTGAAAGTTGAAAGGTTTTTCCCGGTAAAATATCTTCTTTATCTTCGTACTGTTCTCTCTGTTTATAGTATTCCCTGGGATAAAGGTACAATCCCTTGGGAAGTGCCATCATTGCGAAAACAGCTGCATCGGTATAGGCCCGTTCTTTATCGATATTTTTGTCTATATAATACCGATCTACAGTTAAAACTACGCTTTCGAGATCCCTGGCGGTAAAATCGGCAGGTGGCTCTTTTTTACTCTTGCGACTGGGTTCGCAGTGCAAAAAAGAGGTAAAAACGAAAGTAATTGCGAGTGAAATCAATATGAGAGACTTCTTTTTCAAAACAAATTCCCTCTGGCTTTTTTTAGTTTATTCAAATTATTACCCCAATAGATTAAGTCAATAAAATAGACCTTAATTTTAAGAATTATTCTAAGAAAAAAATAGTTTCCTCTTAAAAAAAGGAAGCTTGCACGAGGTTAATCTTCTAATCCCTGACCGGAAATCTTTTTTCTCCCAGCGGTAAAAGGATAAGTAGACCGGAAAGGAAAAATAAAACGGAACCTATCCAGATAAGCTTAACGAGGGGATTTACCCAGACTTCTAAATTCGCGACCACCTGGTTTGGGAAATTTTTATATTTCTGCATCTTCTCTTCAAAACTTCTGGCTCCAAAATAAAAATCCATATACATCATCGGAAGATTTGGATTCTCTCCGTTTCCGATAGCGCTTTCAATCGCACCAATCTGGATATAAAAATCTTCTTTGGCTGTCGAATGGATGGATGGTTCACTGGTAGGAATATGGGTTTCAAAGCCGGCATTTAAGTGATTTATCTGGGGATAAAACCTTCTTTCGGTAACCATTCGCACGGAGTCCGTAAGGTGTCGCTTCACCTTAAAAGCTGCTTCCTGTGAAACAATCACATTATAAATACTGGGCCCTTCAGAAGGATCTCCATTTATCAGGGGTTTAAGTTTTAAGGTATTGGCTTCGACTTCATAATTTCCGACAATCCCTTTGTCCTGGCTTACATACACTACTTCATCCGATGATGGATTTACGAGGTTGTAAAAAAAACGAATGGAAGTATTTTGTTTAAAAGCATTTCCTGCATAACCAATAAAAATTAGAACCAGGGCAAAATGAACCAGGTATCCCCCGTAGCGTCTTTTATTGTTTAGTAAAAGGGTGAAGCCGGTCTTGAAATAATTATCCCTAAATTGTGCTTGTCTGGCTCGAATACCTCTGTGATATTCCTGAAAGATCCCGGCAAGGGTAAAGGCACCGAGTCCGACTGTCAGGGTTGAATAAATTTCCCCTAAATAATCACTGATGTTGTAGTCACTTCTTGTAAAAAATCTGGCATATAAAAAACTATATAAAAGGGCTACAAGTCCCCCGAAAAGAAAAGGTCGAAATAGGCTTTTAAAAAAGATAGTACTGGCTCCTTTTCTCCAGGCCAGTAAGGGAGAAGCGCCCATTAGTAACATAAGCATCAGACCGGCCGGAACTCCCCAGGAATTAAACCATGGGGCCTTGAATTCTTTTCCATACAATAGGGGAGAAAAAACACCTAAGAGAATTACCAGGCAGGAAAGAACCAGGAGAAAATTATTCAAAAAGAAACTTCCTTCCTTAGAAGTAATGGCTTCTAAGTCTCTCTCCGGTTGAAGTTCGTTTCGCTTGTAGATTAGAATAGCTGTATATACTAAAAAACTAAGAATGATGTAGATAATAAAAGGAGTTCCGATACTTGATTTTGAAAAACTATGCGGTCCTTCTAATACACCGCTTCGGGTTATCCAGGTTCCGAGCAGTGTAAAGTGAAAGGTAAGGATAATTAGAAGCATATTCCAAAATTTTAACATTCCCCTTCGTTCCTGAATAATTATAGAATGAAGAAAGGCAGAGGATAGAAGCCAGGGCATTAAAGAAGCATTCTCCACCGGATCCCAGGCCCAGTAGCCGCCCCAACCGAGTTCTTCGTAAGCCCACTTGGAACCGAGTAGGATTCCTGTTCCGAGGGCCAGCCAGGAAAAAATAGTCCAACGTCGAATAATCTTCAACCAGTCGGCAGTCAATTCTCCTGTAAGCAGGGCAGACATAGCAATCGCGAAAGGAACAGCAAAGCTAACATAACCAATATATAAAATAGGAGGATGAATCACCATGGCCCAGTGTTGTAATAAGGGGTTTAAACCCCGACCTACAAGGGCTGCCGGTTGAAATTCTAAAAAGGGTTGCGCATCGGAATAGAACACCGCGAGATAGGTAAAGAATAAGGCAATGATATTTAAAGTTAAAACCATGTGAGAAATTCTATTGCCCCGCATGTTTCTCGTATTCCATAAGAGAATAAAACCAAAAAGGTTTAATAAAAGATTCCAGAACAATAAGGAGCCGGAAGAGCCCGACCAGATAGAAGTAACCCGATAAAACAAAGGTAGATGTTGACTCGAGTGCATAACCACATAATGATTGTTTAAATCCATCCTGGCTAATTGTGTGCAAAGAATTAAGAAGGATAGGAAGACCAAAGCCGAATTTGCCATCAATAGGTAGCGGCTAAATTCAAGTGCTTTTTCATGTTTTTTATATAAACCAAATAGAATCTGGAATAAATTAAAACTGAGTAAACTAAAAGAACAGATAAGGCTCAGAGCACCGAGATCATTTAAATTCATTTTTTATCGTATTCAGCCTCATATTTGGAAGCACACTTGGCTTCAACATGATCGGATATTAAAACACCTTTTTTTAATTTGCCATCTACCCTGACTCGAACACCTTCTTTAAAGGCATCCGGTAAAAGCTTTCCACCCATGTAATGTACCGGGAATTCTTTTCCTTCCAGTTCTAATGTGAATTTTGCCTGTCTGCCTTCCCGTATCAGGCTTCCTACTTTTACCATCCCCCGGACTCTGAGATTTTCCTTATTGTACTGTGAGGGGTTTTCTGCGAGCTGGTTTGTGTCGATCAATAAAAACGAACTTTCTCTTGAGGATAAAATGGCTATGGCTCCCAGAGAAAGGGTAATCAATGAAACTAAGAGGATAAATTTCTTCTTCATAACTTTGTCCTTAAAGGCTCATGCTTTTTGATTAGACTTTCCCTGCAAGCTCATTTTATCTACTTTTTTCCCGTCTATCCGAGCCTGCTTGAAACTATGATTTTGCTTGGGTCTATTGAAATATAATTTGACCCACATCCACTCCTATAAAAACTGAACTGGAACACTCCTTGACTATGAAAAAAGAAATCAGCGATCGTTACAAACCCGAAGATGTAGAAAAAAAATGGATATCCCTCTGGGAAGAAAAAAAGGCCTTTGCCCCGGATTTTAGCAAAGAGGAAAACTATTGTATAGTTATTCCACCACCGAATGTCACCGGAACTTTACATATAGGCCACGCCCTGAACCATACCCTTCAGGATATTCTCACCAGAATTGAAAGAAAAAAGGGGAAGTCTACTCTCTGGTTACCCGGAACCGATCACGCAGGAATTGCCACTCAAATGGTGGTAGAGCGCGAATTGGCTAAAGAAGGCAAATCCCGATACGATTTCAGTCGGGAAGAATTCGAGAAAAAAGTATGGGAATGGAAACATAAGTCCGGAGGGCAGATTACACACCAGCAGAGAATGCTCGGTGAAAGTGTAGACTGGGCCAGAGAACGTTTTACTCTGGATGAAGGTCTTTCCAAAGCCGTAGTCAAGGCCTTTAAGAAGTTATATGAAGAAGGGCTTATATACCGGGGCGAAAGGATTATTAACTGGTGTCCCTCTACCCGTACAGCGATTTCTGATATCGAAGTCGAATACAGGGAAACAAAAAGCTTTTTATACCATATCCGTTACCCGATTAAGGGTACAAAAGATTATATCGTAGTAGCCACTACCCGACCGGAAACCATGCTCGGAGACGTAGCCGTTTGTGCCCATCCGGAGGATGAGCGCTACAAAGATAAAGAGGGCATGGTTTTGGAACTTCCCCTGACCGGTAGAGACATCCCTCTACTCTTTGACTCATTCGTAGAAAAAGAATTCGGAACCGGTCTGGTCAAAATTACACCGGCCCATGACCCCAACGACTATGAAGCTTCTCAACGCTTGAATCTGAAACCCATTAATATTATGCACCCGGACGGAAGCTTAAACGAAAAAGCCGGTGCCTACGAGGGTCTGGATCGCTTTGTGGCCCGCAAGAAAATCGTAGAAGACCTGCAAAAACAGGGTCTTATCGAAAAAATTGAGGATTATGTAAATTCAGTAGGTCACAACCAGAGGGGCGGAGCTGTCATCGAGCCTTATCTTTCCACGCAGTGGTTTGTAGATGTAAAAGCCATGGCCAGGGACGCCATAGACGTAGTAAAAGACGGGCGCATTGAATTTATCCCTAAAATGTGGGAGAAAACCTATTTTGAATGGATGGAAAACATCCGCGATTGGTGTATTTCCCGACAGCTCTGGTGGGGGCATCGTATCCCGGCTTATTATTTGCCGGATGGTTCCATGGTCGTTGCCGAAAGCCTCGAAGAAGCCATACAGGAATTCAAAAAACAGGGAAAAAGCTTTCAGGAATCAGAGGTAAGACAGGATAATGATGTACTGGATACCTGGTTTTCCTCAGGTCTCTGGCCTTTTTCTACTCTGGGCTGGCCGGAAGAAACTCCCGACTTAAAACGCTTCTATCCCAATTCCATTCTTGTAACCGCCTTCGACATTATCTTTTTCTGGGTAGCCAGAATGATTATGTTCGGAATGAAGATGATGGGAGATGTTCCTTTCCGAAAAGTTCTGATTCACGGTCTGGTGCGGGATAGTGAAGGAAAAAAATTCAGCAAGTCCAAGGGCAACACGGTCGATCCACTCGAAATGATGGAGCGCTACGGAACCGATTCCTTCCGTTTCTTTTTAACAGCCACTATGCCGGAAGGTCGGGACGTAATCTTTGATGAAAGTCGACTCGAAGGTTACAGGGCCTTTTGCAATAAAATCTGGAACTCCAGCCGTTTTATCCTCATGAACCTGCCGGAAGACTATGATGCACCCCTGCACTTAGAACCCAAAAAGCTTGAATCCACTGATAAATGGATTTTGAATCGCCTGAACGAGTGCCTGGAAACCTATGAAAAGGCTTATGCTTCTTATCGTTTTTATGAAATGGCTTCCTCTCTTTATGACTTCATCTGGAGAGATTTCTGTGACTGGTATATAGAGCTTTCCAAGCCCCGTATTTACGGGAAAATTACAAAAGAGTCCCAGGAAACCGCAAGAGATGTACTGGTCTATGTACTCAGAAAAGCTCTGGATCTCTTGCATCCGTTTATGCCCTTTATAACCGAAGAAATAAATTCCGTTTTTAGTTCTGAGCTTCTAACAAATTCTCCCTGGCTTCAAAAGTTCCTGATAGACAAAGAAGACGAAGGAGTTCGAAAGATTAATTTCTTACAGGAAATCGTTTCCTGTATTCGGGTTACCCGCGGAGAACTGGGTATCACTCCCGATAAAAAATGCAGCTTAATTATTGATTCATCCGACGAACTGGTAAAAAAAGTTTTAGAAGAAGAAAAGGTTTCTATTCTGCAACTGGCAAGAGCCGAGTCTCTCGAATACAAACCCGGCTATACCCCTCAGAAGACAGATTCTCTGAGCCCCTTTTCTAAAGGACAGGTAATCCTTCCTCTATCCGGACTGATTGATTTCGACAAAGAAAAAGCGAGGCTGGAAAAAGAGAAAGGGAAGTTAGAAGGCGAAATCGAAAGAGCCAAAAAGAAACTGGAAAACCCGAACTTTATAGAAAAAGCTAACCCGGACGTTATACAAAAAGAAAAAGAAAAGCTCGAACTCTTAGAAGAAAAGTTAGGGGTTGTTGTCAAGGGTTTTGAAAAAATAGGGGTAAGTGTATGAAGATTCTTCTCATTGGAAGCGGGGGCAGAGAACAGGCCCTGGCCTATAGCCTGAAAAAATCTAAACTCCTGAGCGAACTGAAAGTATTTCCCGGAAATGGTGGTTTTGAGACTTCCGAAGTCTTGCCTTCCGGCTCGTTTAATTTGAAAGACAAAGCTTCCGTGCAGCAGTTTGTAAAAAACGAGAAGTTTACTTTTGTTGTAGTAGGCCCGGAAGACCCTCTTGTCGATGGAATTTCCGATTGGATACAGGAAATCGGTATTCCCTGTTTCGGTCCCTCTGCCTATTGTGCCAGAATTGAAGGTTCCAAAAACTTTGCGAAAGAGCTGATGTCAGATGCCTCTGTGCCGACAGCCGCCTTTGCCCGCTTCACCGAATTCGAAGCTGCCCTCGCGTATGTGAAAATAAAAGGAATTCCGATAGTCGTTAAAGCCGATGGACTGGCCGCCGGGAAGGGTGTCACTGTTTGTGAAACCCTCGAACAGGCAGAAGAAGCTTTAAAGGATATTTTTATTGAGCATAAATTCGGCAAAAGTGGTTCCTCGGTTGTTATTGAAGAATTCATGGAAGGAGAAGAAGCCTCTATTTTTGCCTTTTGTGATGGAAACGATTTTCTCATGTTTCCCGCCGCTCAGGATCATAAAAGAGCCTACGAGGGTGACAGAGGACCGAATACGGGGGGAATGGGGGCCTACGCCCCGGCTCCTGTCGCAGATGAAAAAATATATAAGCAGGTAGCTGAGAAAGTATTTCGTCCCGTACTCGAGGAATTTAAAAAACGCGGAAATCCTTACCGTGGGCTTTTGTATGCCGGACTTATGATAAGTCCTTCTAAGGAAGTTAGGATTGTAGAATTCAACTGTCGATTTGGTGACCCGGAAACCCAGGCCTTACTTCTCCTATTAGAAAGTGATATACTCGAAATCATGCTTGCCTGTGCTAATGGTGATTTAAAAAACAAACAGATAAAATTTAAAGAAGGCTTCAGTTCGGTGGTTGTTTATGCTTCCGAGGGCTATCCCGGTTCATATTCCAAAGGCTTAGAATTAAAGCTCCCGGCTTCCGAAAGCCCGGATACACTTATTTTTCACGCTGGAACAAAACGAATGGGCGATAAACTTGTTTCAGATGGAGGAAGGGTACTCGGAATTACTTCTTATGCAAAAGAATTACAGGAGAGTCTCAAGCTTTCTTATTCCTATCTCGAAAAATTAGATAGCAAAGGTTTTTTCTTTCGAAAAGACATCGGACACAGGGTTTTAAAGGGATAAGAGGAGCGATATGCCATTTTCTATATCCGGTAATATAGAAAAAATTTCTCAGGAAGCGATTCGGAAGTTTTCTAAGAACTTCGGAATTATCATATCCAAAGGACAATTAAAAAAACAACAATCTCTATTAATCCAGAAAGCCCTGAAAGGTCAAAAAGACTTGGTCAGTCATTTGAAAAGCCTTTCCAAGCCGGAACTTATCTCTTTAGTATTTATACTTTCTCAATTCGGAGACACGAGGAAAGGGGAAGTCTCTTCTGAATACTTACTCTACGAAAACATTCCCTATATCCTCGAATGGAAACCGGGAAGTTATATGATTCCTTCAGAGATATTGGAATTTTTCTCTTCCGAAAAAGTTTTTCGTGACCAGAATTATCTCTTTGCCCTGATTCCGCAACTAACCATAAAAGAAAAGAAAGCCTGGGTAAAATGGATGGAGATCGATTATGAGGGAAATACCGAATGGGACTTGAATCACGAAATTTATCGTAATTGTCGTCTTTTACAACTTCCCTTCCGGGGCCGGTCTTTAGTTCAGGAAAAAGAATTTTATCTTGAGCAACTATGGAAACCCGGCTCCAATTGGATAGTCGATTGGTTTTATAAAGGTTTAACCACATTTTACTACACTATGAGCGAACTCTACAGGGTAGAAAAAGATCCTTTTTTGAAGCATGTCATAGAAAATATTCGGGCAGGGAAACTCATTCCCAAAAAAGAACCGGAGAAGTTCCGACAAAAATCCAAATTCAAACTGGTCTCTACCGTGGAAGGAAATACAGAACAGGTCAGGCAGGTTATCTACCAGTGGGAAACGGAAAAAGAAAATGAAAAGAACTCTCTCTTTTCAAGACAGGCGGGGGGGGGGCAGGCCGCCGAGAAAGGTCTTTTCGATTGAGGTTTCTTTATGCAAAATATCTTAAATACAATATCACTATATAAAGGTAAAAGCCCATTCTGTTTTTCCGTATCTTTTTTTCAAAAGCCGGATGCGGTTGCTGGAATATTTGTATTGAGGAAAAAAATGTAGAATACCATTAGGGCGGAGCCAAATTTTTCCTGTTACTCCTCTTATTTTTATAGGGATGAATCTCTGGATGATGTTATATTTACTGATATATAAAACAGGTGAATCACTTGTCGGACTTTTGCTTCTTCTCAGCGGTATTGTTGTTTACTATTTTGTCAGGAATAAAAAATAAATTGTCCTTTTTCAGGATAGAGGAATGCTTATTTTAATTTTTGTACCTGCTTCTTTTGTCGATTCAAATGAAAGGCCAAAATTTAAACGATCTGCAATTAATTTAGAGCTATATGTTCCAAGACCCGTACCTTTTTCCTTGGAGCTAAGCATATACTTTTGAAAAAAATTCTCTTTTATTTCCTCAGGAATTTCTCCCAAATTATGTATGGTTACGACTACCTGTTCATCAATAAAGTCTATTGTAATACTTACAGTAGTCTTTGGGGGTGCTGCTTCCAGGGCATTTTTGATCAGGTTAGAAAGTAAACGGTAAACAAGAATCTTGTCAGAAAATATTTCTGGTACATCACTATAAATGCTATTAATTGTCAGAAAAAGCTGCTTGTCTGTTATCATAGAGTTTAAGGATATTTCAATATCCTCAATCATATATTCTAAATCTACAGATTCCTTATTCAGCTTATAGATTCCTTCTTCTAACTTATACAGATCGAGTGACTTTTCGATTTGATCCAGCATCATTTTTCCGCTCTTTTTAATGAATTGCAAATATTCAATTTGTTCAGAAGATAAATTACCTTCATCTAATATTATATCCGGGAAATTAATGATCCCATTTAAGGGAGTTTTTAAGTCATGCCTCATCAAGCTTTCCATTCGATTTTTGAATTTCTCCAAGTGTTTCTGACGTGTAATATCCTCTTTAATTGCAAAGAAACCGGTGACTTCATTTTGTTTGCTAAAGATTGGACTTACAGTTGCCTTTTCCCAAAAAATAGTCCCATCCTTTTTCTTGTTACATATTTCACCTATCCAGGGTTTACCCTGAAGAATTATTTTCCAGAATTCTTCATAAAACTGAGGATTGTGAACTCCCGACTTTAATATTCGATAGTTCTGACCGATTAACTCTTCCTGTTTATAACCTGAGGTATCACAGAAAGCTTTGTTCACAGAAAGTATTATACCCTTTAAATCACTTATTGAAATCGACTGGGGGTTTTGCTCCACAGCAATTTTTAGTTTTCTTTCTTCTTCAGCAATACGATCTATGGCATGTGAATTTATCAGCAAAAGAAAAGCGGTAATTATAATGACCCAGGTAACGAGTATGCTCACAATTGAAATTTGTTGTGTTATATTACTTACAAGTAGATTATCAATATCAGGTCCCAGATAAGTACCAACAGCTCTATAAAGAGAGATACCTGCGATAAGAAAAAAAGTGCCGGCCAGTAATTTATTAAAAGCATCTTCTTTTAAAGTGATAAGGACAAGACCGGGAAATGTCCATAGAATAGTAAAGAAAGCACTGAAAAGGATAATTCTTTCTTTTACCGAAGCAAAGGGTGCCAGGATATTAAAAACAATAATAAGAAAAATACCTGTAAAAATTGGTATACGTGGGTTCGTTTGAAAGAAAAACCTATGAAAACTAATTGTGATTAAAATAGGTGAAGAAAGAAATAGTGTATTACCAATATGAACAGCAAAAAAGGCGGGAAACGTCTTAACCATAGAAAAGAAAAAGGTTGAACTAAATATGGAAATAACAGCCAGCAGCCAATAGATCGATCCCTGAAAAACATAGGAAACCTTTCTATAAATAAAAATGGAAAGCATAAGCCCGGTAGCTGATACAACAAAAATGCTAATAAATAGAGTTTTTATATCCATAATAAATTAGGAAAAAGATATATATTGGAAGTAAACAATAAAAAAACCAGTCATGATTATTATCATAATTTGTCCGGGCTTAGCTTATCTTCCCTTCAGTTAGCTGGATCCGGAACTATTTTGCTTTCTACATCATCTTTGAGCAAATCTACAGTAAAAAAACCGAGCAGGAAATCACAAAATTCAGCTAAATTGATTCCGAATCTTCCTCCACCGTATGCACCTCCGACTATACCCAGTTCAAAATAGTAAGAAACCGGGTAACCATTGGGTTTAGGGTTTTCCGGAGGAAGATACATATCGAGAGGAGTATCCGGATTTTTACTGCTTAATTCATCTATGAGATATTTTCGTATTTTTTCTTTTTTCCGTTTTTTCCGTTCGGAAGGAGGGTCGTGATAAAGTTTCAGGTATTTAAAGGAGTAGCTTTTCAACTCATTGCGGGGGGCTTTTTGTAGGGGTAATCCGTATGGACCTTTAAGTATTTCTTTTTTTTCATTTATTTGAAGATCGAAAGGATAAAAGGTCTCTCCGCCTAAAAAACCAAATACAAGTTGAGAACTATGATAAGCTCCTATATATCCTCCTCTGAGTCCAATCCCCTTTCCCTTATCTTTAAGCCCGGGCTTTGATTCTCCTCCTTCGAATAAAAATCCAATATTCGCCGGCCCGAGTCTGAGTGCAAGTCCATACACAGGAGTTTCTACACCTGTATTCATAATATCTTTTAAATCATTTTTCCTGTGAAGCCAGTAGGAACTTGCACAGGAAACAAAAGAAAACGAGAGAAGGAGAAATAAACAGAGACTTCTAAATTGCATCTTTAATGGAGAGCTGCTGTTCGAAATACAGAAGAAGAACCGATCCTTCTTCGGGAAAGTTTTTGGAGGGAAGTGAGGCCTTCCAGAATAAACTCCAGACCTGAAATAAATAAATCATCATCAGAATCAAATTTTTTCTCGTGCATGAGTTCCCAGAGAGCAGGAGCAGATGTTAGTATTTTTCGATATTCCTGAATAGGCATCATATCGGAAATCTCAACTTTACCTGCATGATAAATTTGCCTCGCTACATCGTTAAACACACTTTCATATTTTTCAATACTATAATATTCATGAAATACTTCAGAGGTAGCCTTATCAAGGAGCTGAAGAATTACCTGGTTATCGTCCATGTTTTCATTTCTATAGGGATCCAGTTCAATTTTACCATAACTGGAGGGAATTATATTTCCGAGGTCGGTCATTCTTACAAAGCCATTCTTTCCGCCGGTAATTAAAATTCTTTTTCGGGCCGAGCTAATCGCAATTTCCATATTCGCTATTGAGAGTCTGGCACTAACACCGGATTTTTGATTAATCTGGTGGGAATTTCTGGCCTGAAGGGTAATTTCTTCTATAATTTCTTCAATAAAAAGGGGAACTTTCACTTCCGGTGTATTTAAAGGAAGCCTTGTCTCCTGCCGGGTAATTTGAAGTGCAATTTGTCTTGTTTTTGGATAGTGGGTTCGAATTTCGGAACCTACACGGTCTTTTAGCTGAGTAATAATTTTACCACTTCTTGAATAATCTTCCGGATTTGCTGTAAAACAAATAAAAACATCGAGGGGAAAACGTACCGGGATTCCTCTTATCTGAACATCAGATTCTTCTAATATATTGAATAAGGATACCTGCACCAGGTAGTCCAGATCGGGAATTTCATTCACAGCAAAAATTCCGAGATTCATCCGGGGTAAGAGCCCGAAGTGTATGGCTCCTTCAGAAGATAGAGGTTCTCCATTGACAATGCGGGAAGGATCCAGATCTCCAATAATATCTCCGATCTTGGCTCCGGGGGCCAGTCTCTCTCCGTATCGTTCTTCTCTGTGTAACCAGTATATTGGGCTTTCATCACCATACTCGCTTAAAATTTTTTTCCCTTTGCTTGTAATGGGAAAAAAAGGACTTTCCGGAATCTCCGTTCCATTTAATACGGGTATCTCTTCATCCAGTAAATAGATTAAAGAGCGCATAATTCTTGTTTTGGCCTGGCCTTTTTCACCCAGTAAAACTATATTATGCCCGGATAATACAGCATGTATTAATTGGGGGATGACTGTATCTTCATATCCATGAACCTGAGGAAATACACTTTCCCTATTCTTTAGTTTCTGGGCAAGGTTTTCTGCCATTTCGATTTTTATGCTTCTATAGCGATAGGAACTTCTTTTTAATTCACCAAACGTTTTAATCTCTACATTCATTTTCCGGCCTGTTGGAAGAAAAACTATCTGAATACGAAAAATCAGCTAATTTTACTTTACTCTTCTATTAGCTAACTTAAAGTCTACTAGAATTCTACTTTAGGGAATTGAGACATTTATCATGGACAATAACATTTTTTCCGGAATTAAGGACCTGGCTTCTTTATTTTATGTACCGAGGGAAGTACCGACAACTATTCTTAAAACAGCTTTAGGCCTGATTTATGATATCAGGGTAAGTGGTTTGAGAAATATACCCCGGACGGGAGGAGCTGTTCTGGTATGTAATCATACTGATTTTTTAGATGTGAGTATCCAGGCATCCTATATTTCTCGAAGAATCGTTTTTTTGGGCAAGAATGAATTATTTGCTCCCCACGAACCTTTTTTGCAGTATGCAAAATCTCCCAAATCTATTTTTAAAAATCCAATTTTAGGTTCAGTTTTTCCTCTACTCGAACAATTTTTGAATACTCTATCTGATGTGCATAAAGAGCAAATGAAGATCTGGGGAGGAATTCCCGTTATACGTAGTTTTCAGGGCGAAAGTGCAAAAGATGCAGTAGCTTATTACGAAGCTCTCGAAGAACAAATGGTCGGGCTTCTAAAAGACGGAGAACTCCTCTCTATTTTTCCGGAAGGTACCCGCTCAAAAGACGGTAGAATGTCTTCTTTTAAGGCTATGGCAGCCAAAGTAGCTATTCGCGCTGGAGTTCCGATTATCCCTTCCGGTATCAGCGGAGCCTGGAATATGTCCGAATTAGAAGCCTTTATTACGGGAAAAGCGTTTAAAACCATAATAAATTATAATATTGGAAATCCTCTTTTATCCGAGCAGTATCCTCCGGGTTCGGATAAGAAAGCAGCAAAAATTGTAACAGAAGAACTGGAGAAAAGAGTTCGTTTTCTTACAGTGTCACCGGAAAGAAGGTCTCGTTCCCGGCGTTTTTCAAATTTGCTTTAATTCATTTTGCTTCATCGACAAATAAAAAATTGTAGCCAATTTAGTCTGTAATGTTAATTTTCGATAAAGCATTCAGGAGAAATATACATGAAAAAACTTTCAAGCATTGCCTTGCTAGGTGCTTTACTCGGCACAGGAATTTATGCAGCAGATTCTTTCAGAATTAAGCCTGTTAACGAAAAGATTTTTCTGGAACAGGTTCGTTTACTCAAATACGGAAATCTTGAGGAAAAACTCTCAGCTATCGGAAACCTTGAAGATTATCGCAGTGCTCTCGCGGTAAAACCTCTTGCTCTGGCACTGAAAGGCATAGCAGTAGAAAATTATCCGAATTCGGAATATAAGTATCTGACTTATTCTATCCCCGAATTGGATGATAAACCGGAAATTAAATATTACGCTTCCAGAGCTCTCGGAACACTGGCACACGAAGACGCTATTCTACCGCTTATCGAAGAATACAATCGTCAGGAAAAAAATATCAAGGAAGAGGATTCACCTTTTTTAAAAGAAAACGAACCCAGCCCACTCGTTACTAAAAAACACCGCATGTCCATGGTGTTCGCAGTCGGAGAAATGCTTCGTTCATTAGGGGAGCTTCCTCCCAGAAAAGATACATATGAAACTCTGAAGACTGCTCTTTCTCATAAGAATTACTATGTGAGATCCAGTGCTGCAGAGGCTTATATGAAACTGGGCAGGGCTGTAAACGTGAAAACTCTCGAAGAAGCTCTTGAAAAAGAACAACATCCTTATGCGAAAGCTTCTATTTTGAGCTCTATTGTAGGAATTTTGAAAACTGAAGACAAGCACTTCATGGCTCTCATTAAACTTTTAAACGATAAAGACCCGGTAATTCGTACCAGAGCCGCTGTTGGTTTGGGAGAAGCCGGAATTCGTACAGCAGAAACTCCGCTCAGACAAACTTTACTGGTAGAAGATTATTCTGTCGTTCGTGAAGCCTTAAAACTAAGTATTCTAAAAATTACATCCTTAGTTTTACCGGAATTTACAGCTGATCAGATGAAATAGAACATCAACCTGAAAACAAGTGAGGAAATTCTTTCTCGCTTGTTTTTGGGATAGAATAAATAATGAAAAATGGTGGGAAATACTGGACTCGAACCAGTGGCCTCTTCCATGTCAAGGAAGCGCTCTAACCAACTGAGCTAATCCCCCACTTCCCTTCCAAATTTTACAAACACCTTACTATAGCAAGAAAAAAAAGAAGTAGAAATATCTTGAAAGCAAAACAGTAGTTTTGAAACTGTTTCTAACATGAAACAGATCGGCTATTTCCTGAGCTTTCTTATTGTTTATTCATTTTATCTTCCTTTTAAACTTTTACCTTATCGTATTTGCCTGGCTTACGGAGTCTTTTTATCCCATCTTATTTATCCCCTGGCCAAAAAGCACAGAAGGATTGCTTATGAAAATATTTCTTATGCTTTTCCGAATTTATCGGAAGCTGAAAAGCTGAGCCTGGTAAAAAAACATTTTCGGCACCTCGGAATGCTTCTAGCCGGTTCTTTGTATTCCCCCCGGCTGACAAAAGAGTGGATGGATAAGTATCTTGTCTATGAACCGGAAATGCTAAAAATCGAACAGGATACAATTAAAGAAGGTATAGGTGTGGTGCTGATTTCCGGTCATCTCGGTACCTGGGAAATCCTGGTTCAGTTTATGGGGATGAGGTTTAAGGGAGGAGGAATTTATAAGGCCATTCGTAACCCCTTTGTAGATAAATGGATCAAGCGAATCCGGGAGAATAACGGGATAGAACTGGTCGAAATGAAAGAATCCGCAAAAGTAGTCAAAATGTTGAAAAGCGGGTATTGGGTGGGTTTTGGAACCGATCAGAACGCCGGAAAAGTAGGAATTTTTGTCGATTTTTTAAACCGCCCCGCTTCTACCTTTCAGGGAGCGGCCCTCATGGCCTATTTAACCGGAGCCAAAATGCTTCTTTATTCTGTAGTTTGTGGAGAACAAGGAAAGATACAGGTTCGAGTGCGAGATATAGGAGTCATCGATAAAAAGGCTTTTTCGAACAGGGAAGAGGCCGTACGTGCCTATACGGAGAAGTGGACAAAAATATTGGAAGAGGAAGTAAAACTTTACCCAGAGCAATATTTCTGGGTACACAGAAGATGGAGAACCAAACCCGGAGATTTTCCCGGGCAGGTTTAATTTGTTTAGCCGAGTGCTTTAATTACTTCGGGCGGAGCCTGAATCAGCTCGATTAAAACACCTTCTCCGCTGAAGGGAAGGTCAACACTTCCTTTCGGATGGATAAAGCATACATCGTGTCCGGCAGCCCCTTTTCGGATTCCGCCTGGTGTAAACCTTACTTTTTGCTCGTTTAGCCATTCATAGGCTTTTTGTAAGTCATCTACCCAGAGTCCAATATGATTTAGCTTGGGTTCATGAACCTTCGGACTCTTATTCGGATCGATTGGCATCATCAGATCCACCTCAACAGCGTAAGGTGATTCGCCTATTTGAACGATGTCTTCATCCACGTTTTCCGATTCACTGCGGAAATGTCCTACTTTTTTTAAGCCCATAATATCTACCCAGAATTTACTGAGCTTATCTTTTTCAAGGCCACCAATTGCCACCTGTTGTATTCCAATAATCTTAAAAGGTCTCATAAATTATTCCTGAATCCATATTTTCAAAAAAAACATTTTTCGACAAGAGATTAAAACAAAGCTAATCAATAAGATTTATCATTTTTAATTGTAAGGAATGAAGCTTCCCGTTTTTTGGAAAAGATGATTATTCGTATTCTGAGTTTTTTTCTTTTTATTAATTCTATTTTCCTTTATGCGGAAAAAGTAGATCTACAAATTTCTATTAAAAATGGAACGAAAAATATAGCCGGTAGGGCAGAAACTCTTAGAATTCTCGATTTGAGTTCGGGGATGACTCCTATTTTTACCCGGGAAAATGTTTCGGGTAAATTTACATTAAAGAATATTGAAGTTCCGGAAAAGGCTCCTGTTCTCATTCAACTCAGCTACGAAGGAAATAATTATAATAAAATTGTTCCACCGGTTCCGGAGATGAGAAAAGCCCTTCAGGAAATTACAGTTTTTGATAGGGGAGCCAGCTTCTCGGAAATGAAAATAAACAGCCTGATCCAGATAACAAGAAGAGAAGAAAGTTTAGAAGTATATAAGCTTTTTGTTATAGATAATACTTCTCTACCTCCTAAAACCTTTTTTCCGGATTCAAAGCCAGTAGAAATCTATATCCCGGAAAATGCCTCCGAAATCAGTGCTCAGCTAAAACAGCAGGGTTCGAAGATGGGAATTCCACTCAATTTACAGGAAAAAGGGAAAGAAGGTAGAACTCTGGGTAGAGCTATTTTACCGGGGAAATCAGAAATTCACATTTTCTTTTTAATTCCAGTAAAGAATCCCTCTGATGCAAAATTCACCGATAAGCTATTATTTGATACGAATAACTCGTATCGCCCTATTTTTTTTCAACCAAAAGACCTCAGTCTTAACTTTGGCAAAGCAAAAGCGGAAAAATTAGAAAAAGATATTCCCGGTGATATGGGAGCCTATAAACTTAACTATTCCGGTAAGGAAACAGTAGAAATTACCATTAGTGGTGATGCGGTTTTGAAGCCCAGAGAATCTCATGGAAAGGAAACAAGAAGGAAGCTTGTAAATGGAAATATATTTACAAGCTCCACAAAGTCCCTTTTGGGAGTTTTTGCTGTTTTCGGACTTTTACTCAGCTTATCTTTTATTTTTGTCTACAGGCAAAGCAGGGTATAGCTTTCAAGCTGCTTTGTTCTTCTCTCCATTGTGAGGCATGGAATCAAAACGCACCGAACTGGCTACGATTTTTACTTTCTGCCGATTCGTACCATCCGGTGTAATCCACCTGTCCTGTTTTAATTCCCCCTGTATGGTGACTTTCCTGCCTTTTGAGAGGTATTGTTTACAATTCTCTCCCATTTTTCCCCAGGCTTCGATATCAAAGTAGGAAACTTCCTCTTTTCCGTCTGCATTTTTAAACCCATGGTTCACGGCGATAGAAAAGAAAGAAACCGCCTTTCCGTTTACTGTTTTTCTAAGCTCCGGGTCGGAGGTAAGGTGACCATCCAGCATGGCTGTTGCGAAATTTTTCATAATTTATTTCTCCTTTCAATGAAGCTTGAGTGCTTCTATAATAAAGGGTTTGAAAATCGCAGTTTGGAACAAAAAAAATGAAATTTTTTTTGGGAAAATCGATTTTTTTTCTTATAGCAGAGCATCGGCATTTCAAGAGCAAGGAAACCAGAAACCAGAAGTCGATTGGAAAAACTATTGCAGTCTTCTTTTAGGCTGTTAGCCTGTGCTTTACGAGGTAAAATATGTCCTATTATTTTCAGAAAACAATACAGGCAGACTTAGACACTGCCATCAAGCAAGTAACAGAAGCTTTAAAACTGGAAGGATTTGGAGTTTTAACAGAAATTGATGTACAGACAACTCTTAAAAAGAAGCTGGATGTTGATTTTAGACCCTATAGAATTTTAGGAGCCTGCAATCCAAACTTTGCTTATAAAGCTTTACAATCGGAAGAAAATATTGGAACCATGCTTCCCTGTAATGTGATTGTTCAGGTAAAGAAGGAGGGAGAGGTTCAGATATCGGCGATTGATCCCATTGCTTCTATGCAGGCGGTTCAAAACGAAGCCCTGGGTTCAATCGCAGGGGAAGTTCAAGCTAAACTTAGAAAAGTAATCGATAGTCTTTAGGTGAATACGAATGGAAGATTTCCTCGAATTAAAGGATGTTTCTATTATCCGTATTAATGGGGAAATCGACCTTTATTCTGTTCAGTTTCTAAACCAGAAGTTTTATGAAGAAGTAGAACATTTTAAAGACAGGAATACTCTAATATTCGATTTAAAAAATGTTACAAGGATAGATTCTTCAGGCATAGCTTTTTTTTTAAAAGCGCAGAAACGATTACAGGAATCAGGGCAAAGGTTATTTTTCATAAATGCCAGCCACCGTTTAAAAGGAATCTTCCGCTGGACTTTGAACTATGATTCCCTGAATTTTTGTGACTCAGTTGAAGAGCTGATAAATTTGATTTTTGAAAGATAATTTATGATTACATTTGAATATAAAAAAGAAGGGGAAAATTTTCTTGTCAGTATAAAGACAGATCGTATTGAAAGCGGAACTTTTTATCGAATGGCTGCTGTAATTTATTATCTGGGTTGGGATATTATATCGGCTGATATAGATACCATTATAGAAGAAGGTATTTCTTATTCTTATGATGTCTTTCAGTTACGTTCCAAAGAAACGGATGCCATGAAAAAAGCTATAGAAATTGGTATGCTTTTAGAAACTATTTTTTCCAGAGATACGGATATAAAAGAACTGACTGCTAATTTGCCGCGTTTCACCCCACCTGTAACGAAAAATTTTTTTAGGGAAAAAGCAGAACTTTTATTTGAAGATGATGATGAGAATAATTGGACAGTTTTTTATATGGAGGCAGATTCCGGGCGAGGTCTTGTTTATCACGTATCCAAAATTTTTGCTGAATACCGCATTAATGTTTTAAAAGCCATCATTGAAACAAACGCTTTTACAGGAAGAGCGGAAGATACTTTTTATTTGCAGGATGAGAATGGAAAGCAATTTGGTAAAGAACCATTGGCTAAAATTTTAAGAAAAAATATATTAGATAACTTGTGATAACAGATACCCAACTCAAAGAATTGAAAATTCTTTTAAAAAAGAATATTTCTTATATAGAAAATCAGGATTTATCGTCTTTGTGTTCTTTTCGAATCGGAGGTATAGCACCTCTTGTAATAGAACCCGAAAACGAAGCAGAACTTCTTTTAGCTCTTTCACATTTGGAAAAATTAGAAATTCCTTATCGTTTATTGGGAGGTGGAACCAATCTTTTAATTTCCGATCATCCGGATGATTTTGTAACACTCAGACTTCGAGGAAAATTTAAAGACTTTATTGAGCTTGAAGAAGGAAAATTCTATATAGGAGGAGCAGCCAGCACAACCCCTACCTTTCGAAAAATTTCTTTGAGTTCTTACACAGGAGCAGAATTTTTAAGCACAATTCCCGGCTGGGTGGGAGGAGCGGTGGTTCAAAATGCGGGTTGTTACGGTGGAGAGATTTTTGAACTCATTGAATCTGTTACCTACTTAAAAAGTAATTCAATAATAGAAGAAAAAAAAGAATATATACAATTTGGTTATAGAACTACTCAGTTTTTAGAGAAAAAAGATTCGATTATTCTGGGTATCAGAATAAATTTGCAACGCGGGAAAGAAGAGGAAATTGAAGAATCTTTAAAAGATAAACGAGAAAGAAGAAACTCCTCTCAACCTCAGAATAAAAAAAGTGCCGGTTCTATATTCAAAAATCCTAAAGAACTGGATACAGAAGGTAAACCGCTTAAAAGCTGGAAACTTATAGAACAGGCTGGTTTAAGAGGTCTGAACCGGGGAGATGCACTTGTATCTCCCGAACACTGTAATTTTATTGTAAATACCGGTAAAGCAAAAGCAAAAGACGTGGATTATTTAATTTGTCTAATAAAAGAAAAAGTTTATGAATTTTCTAATGTATTATTAGAACAGGAAGTTGAATATTTTGGGACTATTCCTTAGGAGACTATATGTGGTTTAATTTTTACTCTATTGTTTATTTATTATCTGCTTGCATTTTTTTTCTTTTCGCAAATGGTGCGGTTGACTTAAAAAATACTCAAAAATCTATAGATAAGATACAACTTCCACTCAGTGCACCGGATACTACTGAAGCATTAGATTCTTTAAATTGGCCTAACCCTCTTGAATGTTGTGATTTAGATTTTTCTAATAAATCTAAAGGGAATTATACCGGCCCGGATGATGGAAAAGTTTCCTTTTGGAAAGAGAACAATTGGCAATGGGAGAGGAAAGATTCTTATAAGGTATGGTCGGGGGGAGCTATGATGTCTATATCCAATCAGACTCATAAAATTCTGGCTTGGAGAAAAAATTATTCCTATCAATGGAATAGAAGAAGTGAGATTCATTTTCCTGATAAATCTGTTTTGACCCGCTGGTGGAATGAATACTGGAAAGAATGGATGTATTTATATGAATACAAAAATAAAACTTTGCTTTTAGTGAAAAATAAAATTTGGCTTCCTGAAACAAAAAGTTACGGTTTATATCAGACTCATTATAAAGAGTCCTATCAAAAGTATGTTGATTTATTTTTTAATTCTGATAGTTTTAAACGACTCCGCAATGTGTTAAAAAAGGATTTACATTCGGAAAGCATCTATTCCGTACCTGTTTTATTTTTCGAATCTCTCGATGAATACTCCGGATTTTTACAGGAAAAAAAATCTCCGAAAGAAGGAGGTAGAGGCAATGCAGCATTTGTTGCACTCTGCTGCAAAACAACTTATGATAAAACCTTAAACCGGATAAGTGATATCGAGCAGAGTAAGAAAACTGAACGATTCGATCTTATGCTACATGAGATGGCTCACAGTATTATCGCACATGGTTGTTATTCTAAACCCGGTATCGATGGAACAACGCAAATTTATCCGGGAATTGTTTTTAATGAAGGTATAGCAGAATGGACTGTTTCTACTGTAAACCCGGCTTATAGACCTTCATTGTTTAAAAAGAATTATAGAAATTTAAAAAATACTAAATTTCCAAAAGATTTCAGTTCTATGAATCGAGATGATGCCAGGGTCAGGTATGGATATGCTCCAATGTTCTGGTTCTGGTATTATATAGAACAAAAATACGGGAGAGAATTTTTGCGGAAATATCATGAAAAAATTTGTAGTATTGGTCCAGGAAAGGAAAAGCTTTTGGATTTAGAAGGAATTGAACGTGAAAAATTAGAAGATAAACTTAGCGAAAAAGCTTTTCACCTTATTTTTAAAAAGAGTAGAGAATCTCTTTTTGAGGAAATGAAAAAGCATTACATCCAGGAACAAAAGAAATACGAAGCTCTTTATGTCGAATGGACAACAGGCATTGATTGAGCTATTCCCAATGCCTGTTTATCAGATTTTTATCAGGCTAATTCCCCATTTTCAAAACCTTCTGCTATTTGTTTGAGGTTCTCATAATCGCTTAAAGACATATTATGATATTCCAATATAGGTTGTAAATCCTCAAATAGTTGACAGATAGAAGGATCATAATTTCTCTCACGTATCATTTTACATATAGGTTCTACTGATTGTTTAGAAAAAATTCCGAGTAGGCTTCCTGCTATAAAAGTTTTAATTTCTACATCCTCTTCCTTTTCTAATAGGCTAAGAAGTGCATCCTCTGAATACTTATAGGGTATATAACCAGGTATACTGGCTAAAGAAATTTTCATTTCAGGGTCTACGTCAAAATTTTCAGCTATGAGATCTATAAGCTCTTTTCCACCAATCTGGATTAAGGATTCGATACAAACATCATGAATGAGATCCATAGGATCTGTTTCTAATAGGACTGAAAAAATATCAGAACAAGTTTCCTTCAGTCGGCATTTTCCTGCCAGTTCGATTAGAAAACCTTCTAAATAGTAATTCAGGTCATCTTTTTTAAATAGGGATTGAAACTTCTTTTGAACAAAGTCCGGATAGGATGAAAGAGTTTTTAAGCAGAGGTGAGCATGAATTGCATCTTCCTCTTCAAAGTCCTTATCTTTATTTTCTTCTGCCAGCTTTTCCAGTTCTTTCCAGAGTAATTCCGGATTGTAAGATTTTATTTTTTTTTCTTCTTCGATTTGTTTGGATAGATCCACGAAGTTTTCATTGGCTGTCAGGACTTCAAGGTTTCTCTCCAGGGTACTTAAAGGAAAGTTTCTTATACTTTCTATAATTTCATCAGCCAGGAGTAAACCTTCATCTTCATCATCTTCGATTTCAATTGAATCTAAGATTTTTAACATTCTTTGAATATCTATATCTGAGGGGAGAAATGAATCCAGTTTACTTAAAAGGAATAAATTTTCTTCCATTCCTTCTTTTTCAACAATGTTGAGTATAATTTCAGCTACACCTTCTGTATCCTGAAAAAAGTTTTCAAGGGCTATTATACAGGCGTCTCGGACGGAACCCTCTCGGGTTTGAATAAGTTCTAAAAGCCTTTCTTTTTTTACTAACATATTTTTATTCTCCAGCCATCTTTAGTAGATACTGAAACTCCTCTTTTGTAAGCGGTTGTATTGAAAGCCGTGTTCCTTTTTGAATAAGTTTCATTTTGGCTAAGTCTTTAGAGGCTTTAATTTCAGTCAAAGAAACCTGTTTTTTGAATTGTTTTTTAAATTTAATATCTACCATGAACCAGGTGGGTGATTCCAATTTAGATTTAGGATCAAAGTATTTACTCTTTGAGTCAAAGGCAAAGTGATCCGGATATCCTTCCTTTACTACCTCTGCCAGACCAACAACTCCCGGAGGTTTAGCGTTGCTATGGTAGAAAAGGACCTGATCTCCTTTACGAATCTCATCTCTTAAGAAGTTACGGGCCTGATAATTCCGGACGCCCTCCCAGGAGGAAATTTTCCCGGGAGAATTCTTTAGATCATCGATAGAGAAAGTCTCAGGTTCGGATTTGAATAGCCAGTAGTTCATAAGAAATCTTCAAATTTCACATCCGGAAAAATTGAGTGTTCATCTTCGATTTCTTTTAAGCGAGATTCCTGGATATTTCCGGAATCTAACATTCCTTTTAAATCTAAAAACAAATTGGTGTGAATTTTTACTCTTTTCTCTGCATATTTAACAGTAGTACCTGCTTTAATAATAAAAGCCCAGTCTGAACTTTGCAATAAGAGCAATTCCCTGGCCATCTGGTTTAGAACACGACGTTCCAGCGGATTTACAGTACCTTTGAAAGTAGATGCACTTTCATGCATTAAATGGGAACATTCAATAGTATGGCGGTATATCCATTCATTACTGGAATTTAGCCAGACATCCGAATAGCCACTTTCTCCCCAGCTTGACATATTCATATCCACGCTTTGAACCCTGGGTAAAATTCCCAGTGCTTGCATTGGGTGAATGGTTTGAATTTTATGTTGATCGAAATGAATTTTCTTAAAAAGAAATTCTAAAAATTTTGGACCTTCATACCACCAGTGTCCAAAAAGCTCTGCATCATAAGGAGATACGATAATAGGTGCCTGACCTTCTGTTTGCAAAAACATTTCTGACTGGGCTATCCTGGAACGGAGGAAGTCCTCAGCGTGTTCTCCGGCAGCCTGCATGGCCAGTTCAGGATTATAATATTCTTTGTAATCGGTTCTTCCGGTAATCCTATGGTATTTAATCCCGGTATTATGCCGGGTTCCGGTTGGATGAATATAATTAGAAATGTATTCTTCCGGAAGTTCATGACCGATATCCCTGTAGTATTCCCGATAACGATAATCACTTGGGTAGCCCTCTGTTGAACTCCATACCTGAAAGGAACTGGAAGGGTCTCTACCAAACGAAAAAACTCCTCTGCCGATTTCAACCGGTGCATAGGCTCCATATTTGGGTCTTGGAGTAGCATGAGTGATTCCATGGGTATCTACAAAGAAATAGCGAATTCCTTCATCTGCCAGAAAATGGTTTAGGCCCTGAAAGTAACCACATTCAGGAAGCCAGAAACCTCTGGGATCTTTTCCCCAGGTATTACGAAACTCTCTCCTTCCAACTCGAATTTGGGCTTTTAGAGAGGAAGGCTCGGTATCTAAAATGGGCAGATATGCATGACTGGCACAACTTCCAACTACTTCTAAATTACCGGAATTTACAAATTCCTGAAATCCACTAATAATATCCCTATCCAGTTCCATGTACATGGCTTTTAGTTCTTCAAAATTCTTTTGATACGTTTTCGCCAGGTACTGCAAATGGGGTTCATTTCCGGTTCTTTGAATTTCTTTTTGAGAAAGTTCGAGGAGTTTATCGAGGTATTTTAAAAAATTTTCCTGCAGATAAGAATCTCGAAGCATTGTCACAAGGGGAGGAGTGAAACTCATGGTAATTTTGAAGTTTACTCCTTCCTTTTTCAAAATGCGGAAGGATTTTATCAGGGGTAAATAGGTTTCAAGTATCGCTTCTTTTAACCAGTTTTCTTCTAAAAACGGGGGATTATAACCCTTATGCCGAATATAAGGTAAATGGGCATGTAATACGATGATTTGATAACCTATTGGAGTGTTGTACATGTATTAGTTATTTCCTTTAAAGAGGTTTCCTGAGGAACCTATGAAATTATCAGATGAGCCAATAAAGCCCGATGAGCCACCAATAATGCCACCTTTTTTTACCTGCTCTACTTTTTCTTCCGCATTCTGACTGGTTTTAGCCGGTTCTTCCGAAGTAGTTGTTTCGGTAGATGGAGTATCCCATTCACTATTTGTCCAGTCACTATCGATTATGTCACTCGGTCTGGGTTCCGGTAGACTAATGATAGCTGAATTCAAAAGAATCAGATGTTCACCCCGTTTATTAAAAACCAGGAGTTGAACCTGCAAATTTTTGGGAGAGGCATCAAAATTTAAAGTCCAGTTATTAGTAAAAGGAGGGAGGTCGATTACTTCTTCAACGGAAGTTCCTTTCTTTTCATAGGAGACATTCAGCTTGAGAGCTACCTCTTCGAGTTTGCTATTTAAAGATTTCTGGATTTTATCCAGAGTTATTTTACTCATGCTCCAGAAACAATAAGCCTCTGTAGGGTTTTTAACTAAAATTTTAACTACATCCCTATCATAATAGTCCGGAATGTTTTCGTACTTCGGGTCCTCGTAAATTTTCTTAGAATCAGTTTTCTTGGGAGTCTTGTCCATATCTTACACCACCACTATTTTCTACCAGTACTGGTAAGAAATCATAATTTACAATAACAAAAAACAAACTTATTTTGACAATTCTATAACTTGTTATATAATGAGTAAAAATCATAGTTTTCATTAGATGAGCAAGTGATTTTTTTTTTGACTTGTAATAAGTACAGGTCAATCTAGATACATACAAAATAATATACTCAGGAGTAAATATGAAAATCAAATATACATGGAAGCACATGGATACTTCTCCTGCATCAGAAGAATATGCGAACAAAAAGTTAGAAAAAATTTCTAAATATGTTCATAATATCATTTCTTGCGATGTTTCTTTTGAGATGATTCATGGAGAAGTTCATGCGAATGTAAATCTTCATGCAGATCATCAGAATTTTAATGCACATAATAAAGATAAGGATGTTTATGCTTGCATTGATGGGCTTGAAGCCAAGATGGAAAGGCAAGTCAATAAATTTCACGATAAGAAGGCCACGCATCCACACCAAGCAGTTTAACTCGTTAATCAGGGTCTTATTTTGTCTTCTTCTGAAGAGGGAATACTAAATTTACAGGAAGGTAAATTTGAAAATGCTAAAAATGTATTTTCTCTATTGCTTGATGAAAAACCTGAAGACCCTGACTTAATTTCCAGTTATTTCATATCCAGCTATTGGGATAACCGGCTGGATATGATTCTCCTCCTAAAAGAAGGTAAAGAAAGAGGGACCAGGCTTGTCCAGATGTTTGATGAATTTGAAAAAGAGATGGACAGGCGAAATTTTCCAAGAAAAACGGCCTATGAAGCTATAACACATTGTATTTTAAGCGAAGCTTCCTCTCATTTTCGTCTGGCTTATCAGACTGAGGGAATCAGCGGTTTACAGAAAGATGTTTTGCAAGATCTAGCTTTATGTCTCATTAAAACAGGAGACTATCCGAATGCCCTCGAAATATCCGAATATACTTTAAACTTCATGGATAATCCACCCGGCATCATTTTTTTTCAGGCCGAGTGCTTATTTCATCTGGGCCAGGTAGACAAGAGCCATATTTTATTCAGAGAAGGGCTTTTATATGATCCAGATCTCCTACGGTTTGATATCATTAAATCGGAACCTCTCGCCAGTGTGATCCGGCATTTGAAACCTAAATTTGAATCAGATACCGAATTGAAAGAATACATCCCCGTCTATTGCCTGGAAAGGAATTTATTACCTGAGATTCGTGATTATTCTAAGGAAGAATTGCAACTTTTGTTTTCAGAAATGGAGAGACTTGAGGAGAATTTAAGAGATGATAAGGAAAAATATTTATTTAAAGTGCGTTGTCGTATGATCCAAATCGGTTTGACTATTTTAGATTCCAAGCAAGCAAAAATTAACTCGGATTTATGCAGAAAGGTATCTTCAAAACTAAATTCCATTGACCCCAGCATTTTAGAAAAGAGGAATGCCGGAAAAATACCCAGAAAATGAAAGAGAATGGTCCAGAGCTGGAATATTTATTGAATCGGCTTGCCAATTGTCCGGCTGAATTTTTCTTAGAACCCGGCCTTGGAAAAGAAACGGAAGTTTTAGGCCCAAAACAGATAAATACGCTGGCTCTCATTTCTGATTTGTTTTATAATATGGGAGGGTACCTTCTAAGTGACAATGCAGCAGATGTTTATAGAAAGAATTATGAAGAATCCAAAAAGAATTTTTTTCTTATCCTTCACGTAGCGGCTTATTTTTTTTCGGATCCTTTTTTTTTATCCGAAAAACGTTTTTTAGGTCCTGTGGAAAAATTTTTTAACCCAGGTTCTACTAATGAACTTCATAAACTGGCCAAGCTTATAGAAGCAGAAAAATTTGTAACCGATCCGGAAAGAAGAGAAGAATTTGTAAGGCTCTGTCTGGCTCAGCTAAATTTAAAGCCCGGAGGAGAAACAGAAGTTCAGGCAAAAGACAGGTTAAATACTCTGGATTCCGTTGAGAGGGAAAGAGTGATTCGGGAAACTCAAAAGGCAATAAAGCGAGCTAAAGAAATTCAGGAAGCTCAGAGGAGGAAAGAAGCCGAGGAAGCTGCCTCCAAAATGCCAAGGGAATAAACGACTACACCTACTTTTTCCGTTTATATTTCCAGCCCTGAAAGGAAAAGTAAAGGAAGAAAGAAAGAGTTTTCCATATTTTATCCAGTCTATAAGGTCTGGAGAGAATCCTCCATAACCACGTAAGGCCTTGATTTTGGAAATAAAAGGGAGCTTTTTTCTTATAGCCGGAAACAATATCCAGATTCCCGGAAACTCCGATGACCACGGATTGAGAAAAACAATCGTGGTTTTTATCAATCCAGATTTCCTGTTCCGGAAAATCCATGGCGATAAATAAGATATCCGGATTTGTTTTTCGAATGATTTCTTTGATAAGAATTTCTTTTTTAGGACTGAAATGTCCTGCCTGTCTTCCTACTACTCGAAGAGAGGGAAAGCGACGCATTAGGGTAGAGTGAAGTTTTTCCAGATTTTCTTCCGTGCTTCCTAAAAAGAAAATAGTCAGGTTCTTCTTTTCAGAGTAACGGAGTAAGTCCATCATTAAACTTATAACTGAAATTTTCTCTTGAAGAGGTTTTCCTACCTTCTCGGCTGCCCAACGAATTCCTGCTCCATCGTGAAGAATTAAACTGGCTTTTTCTGCAATAGGTTGCAACTTTTTATTATTTTTAAGCGACATCAACTTCACAGGATCCAAAAAGAGGATATGTCTGTAGGAATTTTTATTTTCAATATATTCTAATATTTTTGCTACTGCAACTTCACGACTGATATTATGTATGGAAAACCCCTGAATATCAGAACTTGAAATTTGAGAAATATCTACATCTTTGTAATCAAAAATATAGTCTTTTTCTTCTTTAAAGGAGGAGTAAGAAATATCTTTAGGTTCTATCATTGCAAAATTGGATGTATTAAACGTGATTGCTTACAGAAGTCAAGATAATTTATCAAGTCTTCGTTTATACCATCGGGAATTTTAAAGGGATTTCACAAGTACTTTTATGATAGAAAAGAAACTGGCAAGACAGATAATAAAAGAGAAGATTTTGAAACTGGAAAATAAAAGCGAAAGAGAGCAAGATATAATTTCTGCTTTAAAATTAGAATTGAAAGAAGGAATGAAAATTTTAGCTTATCGAGCAGATGTATATGAAGTAAATCTGGATTCTTTTCTTTTTTCTGAAGAAGGAAAAAAGTTTTCCTTGTATTATCCGAGGGTTTTATCTATAGAAAACAGAGAAATGGAATTTGTTTATCCGGATTCCTGGGAAATTGGAGCTTACGGGATTTTGTCTCCTGTAGGAAAAAGAATCATCGATAAAAAAGAATTAGATCTTGTTTTATTACCCTCTTTATCTTTTAATTTAAGAGCATATAGACTCGGTAGGGGAGCTGGCTTCTATGATAGAGCTTTTAGGGGTTTTGAAAGGAAAAAAATCCTCGGATTTTCATTTTCGAAAGACTTTTTAATTGATTTTAAAGAAGATTCCTGTGATATTCAAGTAAATAAATTAATTACACCAGAAGATTCTTTGATTTTCTCGGATAGATAAATATTTTTTAAAAATTGTCGATTTTACACTGACCGATAATAGTATAGTAATATAATCGGTCTGTTTAAAAGGGTATTTGGAGCCTATGGAAGAAAAAAATGAAGTTATTCAACAGGAAGAAGTTGTACAATTTTTATCTTTTACTGTATCGAATGAATTATTTGGAATAGAACTTACTTATGTACATGAAATTTTAAGACCGGTTTTTATTACTCGAATACCCAATGTTGAAAATTTTATTATGGGGGTTATCAATCTTAGAGGTGAGATAATCCCGATTTTGGACTTGAAGAAAAAGTTTGATCAGGGCTTTACTGAAATTGATAATAATTCAAGGATTGTTGTTTTGGAGTTTAATGGAAAGCGATTCGGTCTTCTTGTAGAAGATGTAAAACAGGTAATAAAAATTATTAAAGCAACGATTAGTTCAATAAATGATTCCTCCACTTCGGCTGCCTTCAATAATATGATTGATCATGTGGGTCGAAGTGAAAACAAACTTGTATTACTTCTTGAAATAAATAAATTAATAACAGAAACCTCAAATTAAAAGGAGCTAAAGCTTGTCTGGAATACTTGGCGAATACACAGAAATATTTTTAGAAGAATCTGAAGACCAGATTGAAGAGCTGAATGCAAACCTTTTAAAGCTCGAAAAAGATCACGAAGATCCGGAGATTATTAATGATATTTTTCGGGCAGCTCATTCTTTGAAAAGTTCAGCAGCTTTTGTAGGTCTGTATAATCTTTCCGATCTGGCTCATAAAATGGAGAATCTCTTGCAAAAGATTCGGGAGGGAAGTCTTGAGGTAAAAACTGAACTGGTTAGTTTGCTTTTTGAATGCTTCGATCTTATTAAGAGTGTCATTGATGCTGTGGCTGAAGGAGAAGTTATCGAGACTTCTTTCGATGATATGATTCAAAAACTTGTTGCCTATGAAGCCAAACAGGGCTCTGAAGTAAAAGCACCGGTTCAGGAAAAGAAGCCGGAAGCAAAAAAAGAGACTCCTGCAAAACCGGCTAAGGTGGAAGAAGTTAAAAAAGCAGAAGCTCCGGTAAAGAAAGAAGAAGTTGAGAAGGCTTCAGAAACATCTGAAGAGAACATCATTCCGATAAATACTGATGATGAAGAAAATCAGGAAATATCTGAAGAGCTAAAAATTCGAAATGCTACTGCTTACGATGTATATGTGAGCGTAAAATCTGAAACTCCTATGAAGGGGCTTCGTTTTGCTTTAATACTACAAAATTTAAAAAATAACTCCGCAGTTTTTAAATCAGAACCGGAAATAGAACAACTCGAAAGAGGAACAGATAGCACAAGCCTTACTTTTGTTCTTCTTACCAGGATGCAGCCTGATGAAATAAAAAAAGTAATTACTGTGGATATGGTAGATAAGATCCTCGTTCAAAAACGTCATATCCCTCTACCTCAGGTTTCTCATCAGGACTCCCGAAGAGCACAGGTGGTTAAGCGCGATTCCAGTTCAGATGCAAAGGTTACCCTTAAAAGCATTAAAGTTTCTTCCGAAAAACTGGATCAGCTCATGAATAATGTGGGTGAATTGGTGATCACCAATTCCGGTTTTCAGAAATTATATGATGATATGATTCGAAAATTTGGTGATGATGTGCTTTTTGCTGAATTAAAAAGCAAAATCGACCAGATAAATCGAATTTCCAAAGACCTACAATCGGGAATTATGAATACCCGAATGGTTCCTATAGGTAGCGTTTTTAACCGTTTTTCCAGATTGGTTCGAGACCTCTCTATCGAGACAGGTAAGAAAGTTGAGCTTATTTTAATGGGAGAGAACACCGAACTGGATAAAAAAGTGGTAGATATGATAGGTGAGCCTCTTCTCCATCTGATTCGAAACTCAATCGACCACGGAATTGAATCCCCCGAAGAAAGGTTAAAAAATGGAAAACCGGAAGCAGGAACGGTGGAACTCAACGCTTACCAGGGTGGTAACAACATCATGGTGGAAATTCGTGATGACGGAAAAGGTTTAAGCCGGGAACGAATTATTAAAAAAGCGGTGGAAAAAGGTCTCGTGAGTCCGAGTGAAGCTTCTAACATGGCGGATAACGATGTTTACCAGTTCATTTTTGCACCGGGATTTTCAACTTCTGATACAATAACTGACATTTCCGGCCGGGGTGTTGGAATGAATGTTGTGAATAAGCTGATTCAGGATTTTAAAGGTAAAATTCTGATTTCTACTCAACCTACAGTGGGAACATCTTTTACTCTTTGTTTTCCACAGGCTCTGGCTATTATTCCTTCTATTCTGGTGTCTATGGAAGAGGAAATTTATGCCTTTCCTCTTTCTGAAGTTTTTGAAACCATTCGAGTACAAAGAGACCAAATAAATACTCTTGAAGGGCATGAAATTATAAATTTACGGGGTGAAGTTTTACCCATTTACCGCCTGAATAAAATTTTAAACCTGTCAAATCGGGAAGACATAGAAGAATTTCCGGTAGTCATTGTTAATTTTAATTCGAGGAAACTCGGGTTTATTGTGGATGACCTGATTGGCAAGCATGAAACCGTGATTAAAACTCTTGAGAAAAACTTTCGAAATATTATCGGGATCACAGGTGCCTCTCTTATGGGAGATGGTACAATCATCCTTGTCTTAGATATAACAGGGTTAATTGAAATTGCATCTAATCTTGCTTCCTCAAAAAAGTTAGTCGATCCGGGTGGAGATGAAATGCCCAGAATCAATACAACTCGTTCTATTGATCTGGAAGTTTCTGATAAAGTTTTTAAAACTAAAAATGCAACAAATCTTTATAATACAAAGCTTCTGGCTATAAAATCTGTAGTAAAAACCAAGAGGAAAACGAGAGAAAGAGTACCCGTAGTTCAAACTCCCAAAGTAGAAGTAAAAGAGGAAGATAAATACAAAAAATGGCAGGAAGAAGAAGAGGTAAAATTAAAGGAAGAGGTCCATCCTTTAAGTAAAGAAAAACCTGTTGAGGAAGTCTTAGCTCCCAAGAAAGAAGAGAAAAAGAATGAAGAAAAACCTCTTCCGAAAGAAGAACCAAAAAAAACTGCTTCTGATGCGGATCTGGCTAAAGAAATACGTAAAAATATCGCTGAACAAATGAAATACCGAGAAGAAGTGATTCCTCTCGAAAGAAATATTGGAGAGCTACTTTCTAAAGAAGAAATAAGAAAGCTGGAATCAGTAGTGAATACCGGAATGATGAACGCCGGTCTGGTTTTATCCCAGTTAGTAGGGAATAACGTTGAGCTCTATATGCCCGAAATTATGTTAACGGACAAAGAACTATTAATGGAAGAATTCCGTTACTCGGATGAGGAGCTCTTTGGTTTAAAAGTCCGAATGAACGGAGACATGAACGGTAATCTCTTAATGATCATTTCCGAAGACAGAGGTTCTGAGCTGGCAAATAAATTGCTTCGTTCTAATGAGTCTTCTGATTTAGCGAAAAAATTAAACGAAGATTCCATTTCCGTCCTAACAGAAATTTCAAATATTGTTTGTGCCAGTATTATAAATGCTCTTTCGAATAAGTCGAAAAGTCAAATCATGCCTTCCGTACCGGAATTGGTAACAGGAAATTTGCGAGATGTGATTGATTTTGTAAAACCGGAGAGAACAAAGTTTTTAAGTATGAATACGGAGTTTATTTATGATGGTGGAAATTTAATTGGAAACCTTTTATTTCTACCGGATTTTGATGAATTGGTTGAATTGATTTCCAAACTACATTAAGAATTGGATTTGGTACTTGTCGGAAATTCATAAAAAAATTCGGGTATTAGTAATTGATGATTCTCCTCTGGTGAGAAATATTATTACAGATCTTTTGGAAGCAGAGGAAGACATTGAAGTCATTGCTACCGGAAAGACCGGTCTGGATTGTATTGAATTAAGCCAAAAACTAAAACCTGATATTATAACTTTGGATGTAGAAATGCCTGTCATGGACGGACTGACCGCCCTGAAGGAGCTCTACGAAAAGAATATGAAAATTGGAGTTTTAATGCTTTCGGCTGTAACACGACAGGGGGCGAAGGCTACATTTAAAGCCCTGGAACTCGGAGCATATGATTTTATCCCGAAGCCTTCAAGTGCTTTAAAAATGGAACTTCAGGAACTGGGTAATATCCTGAGAACGAAAATCAGGGGATATTTTGAACATAAATATAAACCCCGAAAGCGAATCAGGATAAAAGTAGGAAATTTTCCGGATGTTAAAAAATTTCCTATTCAGGCGATTGGAATTGGAACTTCCACGGGTGGACCGAATGCTTTACAAAAGATATTCAGTTCTTTTCCTGAGGATTTTCGATATCCTGTTTTTGTGGTTCAGCACATGCCGGCGGGTTTTACAAAAGCATTTGCTGAAAGATTAGATGATACATCGAATTTAACGGTTAAAGAAGCGGAACACGGTGAACTAGTTCGTTCGGGCGTAGCGTATGTTGCACCTGGCAACTATCACATGAGGTTAAAAAAGAAAGACGATAATATTTCTATTGAATTGGATCAGGGCAATCTGGTTAATGGTCATAGACCATCGATAGACGTGACCCTGGATAGTTTGTGTAATTGTTATGGTTCCAGCCTTGTAGGAGTCATTATGACGGGAATGGGGAAAGATGGTGCTCTCTCCATGAAAAAGGTGAAAGAATTAGGTGGAGCTACCATATCACAGGATGAAAAAACTTCGGTGATATTCGGAATGAATAAGCAGGCTATCGAAATGGGTGCTATTGACCATATTGTACCTTTGGAAGATATAGTATCCAATATTTTACGCATTATTAAAGAAAGAGGGAAGTAACATGGCCAGAATTTTGGTTGTAGATGATGCAAAATTTATGAGAACTCTGGTAAAAGATGCGCTGGTTGCTGCTGGTCACGAAATTGTGGGCGAAGCGGAAAACGGTAATATTGCCATTGAGCAGTATAAACTACTCAAACCCGACCTGGTAACTATGGACATTACTATGAGGGAAAAAGATGGAATTACCGCAACCGGTGAAATCATAAAGATGGATCCTTCAGCGAAGGTAATCATGGTTACTGCTTTAGGGCAGGAAGATCTTCTGGCAAAAGCCATCAAAATGGGAGTAAAGGATTTTGTTGTAAAACCATTTCCACCTGAAAGATTACAACAAGCAGCTGCAAAAGCCCTGGGTATTTAATTATTCTAAATGGAACTCGGCTTGGAAGAGAGAAAAACAGTTCCGTTTTTAGTAAAATGGAACAATGCTGAGGGTGGATATTCAGAAGGCCCTTTATCCCTTCTTTGGAGCTTAATTGAGAGCTACAAGGTAGATATTTTTGATGTTTCTCTTTCCAGAATTACCCGTGATTTTCTGGGCTTTATGAAGCTTTCTAACCATCTTTCCTTGGAGTTGGGTACTGAATTTACTTTGATGGCTTCAAATTTACTGTATTTGAAGTCAAAGGCTTTACTTCCCGATCCGGGATATGAAGAAGATGAACCTGAACCCGCACTTCCTAAGGAACTCGTTGAAAAGCTTCTGGAGTATAAAAAGTTTCAATTAGCCGGGAAAAAACTTTCTCTTCTTGAGAAGTTTTCTTCTGCGATGATGAGACGGGAGTCCAATCAGGTACTCAGTTTTGGAACCGAGGAAGAAACATGGTTGGACCTAAACCTGATTGATTTAATTTCTGCTTTTAATGGTATTCTCCAGAAAAGTGCAGTGAATATTGAAGAACCAGAATTACTTATTGCAGAGCAGGAACTTTCTGTAAGTGATAAAATGGATTATATTATTTCCTCACTTGAGAATAGTGGAGGAGAAATCTATTTTTCAGAAGTTTTTTATTCTGCAGAACCGGAAAACATGGACATTGTAATCTCCTTTATGGCAATCTTAGAACTGGTAAAACAGAAAATTACCAGGGTCATGCAAAATGTCATGTTTGGTGATATCAAGTTGTTCCTCGTTCGATGACTTTTATAAATGAAAAAGAGAAGAGAGAATATGATAAAGGCTTGATTGAGGCCATGTTATTTCTCTCCGCTGAGCCGGTAAAGTTATCTCAGCTGGCAAATTCCATCAGTCTGGAAAAGAGTTATACTCGCGATTTACTTGATGAATTAGTTTTGGATCATTCAGAGAAAGATTCCGGGATAATACTTTTAGAAATTGCAAATGGATACCAGTTTGTAACGAATCCAAAATATCACGAACATCTTTCAACGATATTCAAGGAAAAAAAGAGAGAAACTTTAAGTAAGGGGACTCTTGATACTCTTGCCATCATAGCTTATAAGCAGCCTCTTACTCTTCCGGAAATAGATGAAATTCGAGGTGTTTCTTCGAGAGCTATTGTAACAAATCTTATTGCAAAAAAACTAATTAAAGCTGTAGGTCAGAAGGAAGTCCCGGGAAGACCGACCCTATATGGAACTACCAATGAGTTTTTAATCCATTTTGGTCTGAATAAACTTTCTGATTTACCCCCTCCTTCGGAAATAAAAGAATTAAATTTTGAAGATCTTTCTGATCTGAATTTTGAAACAGATTATGAAGATGAGCCTCAAGTGGATGAGGGAGATTTTGAAGAGTTTATACCACCACAGGAACCACCTTTGGAGTCTGAGGAGGAACCCGGTCTGTTTGATAATTCGCCTCCTGATAAGATAGAGCAGGATGTCGAAGAAATGGATTCTCACCCGATAGATACTTCCACTTCGCAAGAAGAAGAAATTTTGGAAGAGGTCTTTTTTGAGGATAAAGAAGATTTTCTTACTGCTGAAGACGTAGGTATTGAAGTAGCCTCAGTTCCGGTTATAGATGAAACGAAGGAAGAAGAGGAAGAAGAGGAAGAAAAGGAAGAAGAGGAAGAAAAGGAAGAAAAGGAAGAAAAGGAAGAAAAGGAAGAAAAGGAAGAAAAGGATTTACCTGAAAATGATACAGATTCATTATCCGAAGAATTAGAAGAAGGGATCGAGAACTCTGTTGAAGAAAAAGAATCAGAGCCGGAAGAAGAAAAGAGTATACCCATTATTTTAACCGAAGAAATTCAGCCCCCGGTATCCGGTGAGCTTTAAAAAAAGCGGGACAAAAAAAGCAGGAGAAAAAGAAGGAATAGTAGTATACTAATAGGTATAAGCCAGAAACGCTTCTTGATTTGCAAATAGGTCCAGAATTCCTTCCAGAATGAGATCGGATTTTCCACGCGAAATATTCAAAGCCTATATTCATAAATTAGCAAGCAAAAAATTATTTCCTAATCCTATATTGTAATCTCTTTTTTTCATCTTTGAAAATATGCTTTACACTTCTTTACAGCAAAACTCTAATCAGAAAAAGTGATACCCCTGAGAGGTAAATTGTGAGAGTAAAGCTTTTATTTATATTCTTTTTTCTTTTTTCTTTTAGTAACTCTGTGTTTCCCTGTTGGGAAGGTTTTGATGAAAAAAAAGTCCAGGAAAGCTCCAGTGTACCGGTTGTAGATGAGCTCTTACAAAAAGAATTACAAGAAGCAAAGAGATACTGGAATGTGCATTCTAAAATTTTATATTATCATGATAAAGATACCATGAATTTTTGGTCCTGTCCGGATGGGACTATTCTTCTGGGAAAGGAATTAGTTGATAAAGTCGTGGAAGATGATCCGGATAGTTTTAGTTTCATTTTCTTTTTAGCTCATGAATTAGGACATCAGGTTCAAAACCAGCACCTGCAAATGGCTGAAAGGAAAAATGTAATTGAATATGAACTACAGGCAGATTGTCTGGCAGGTTTTTATATCGGCCATACAAGAAAAATGCAATGGGGAAAGTTTTTAAAAACCATAGATCTTCTGGATAAGTATGGTATGAAAGGGGGAACGCATGGAACAAAAAAACAACGCTACTGGCATACTAAGAATGGTTTTAATGCCGGATCCTATTTTCGGGAAGAAAAAATTTTTCCAAGCAGAAATGATTTAATCGGTCCCGGAGGAGCCTGTAAATAATATATGCCCATCTGTGGATACGCATTGGTCATCCGGTAGATACGCATTGCAATGCGTATCTACCGGGTGTGCATCATCTGTATAAAACAATTTTATTTACTTCTTTATTTGCATTATATTCAATAGATAATTTGTTTCGTTTATGATATATATAAAATGAACCTTCTTTTAGATATTTATCTCCAAATTCCTCTTCAACCAAACTCCTGGCAGTACCTACTCCCACTTTTTGGTTGACCCGGGCTAAGGCCTGACCATATAATTCAATTTCTACAATTTTCCCGTTGTATAGAAAAACCTTGGCCCCTTTATCAGGATAGTCCATACAGAACAGGGTTTCTTCCAGATTTTCATTATCAGTATTTCCCCATTTTTTTAGAAGATCCTTAAGATTGTCACCTATCGTAATTCCATTTACACTCAAATTTTCGGAACTTGAGGCAGCTTTAAATTGGATATCATTCTTTTTCTTGAGAAACTCTGCCCATCTTGAACTGGACTCATATTTTTGCAGATATTTAAGACTTATGGCCCTGCTCTTTTCTTTATCCTTTCTGTATAAAAAAATCAAAGCCAGGTTCAGTATCGGTGTCGAATCATCAGAAGTATAACTTGGGTTTAGAGTCTGTCTGAATCTTATTTGCTTATTTAGTTCCTGTAAGCGTTGAACCGTTTCTTTGCTAATTTTTGCATTTGAGAAAATTTGGGAATCCAGTTGCCGAACTATAGCCATTAATAAATCCTGTGCTTTTTCTGCGCTCTGGCAGATAAAATAAACAACTGCAAGGTTGTTCCATAAGGGAATTGTTTTACTTCGACTGAAGGCAAGCTCTGCATACTCAATTGCTTCCTTCTCTTTTTCTTTACCGGGGGAATACGCTAATAAAACAGAATAATTAGAAAGTAAATAAGACATGGAGTCAAGTTTATTTAGTATATCTTTATATGCTTTTAAGGCTCTATAATAATCCATTTTGTTTCCGGGAATTACTTTAACAGCCTTGGGAGCCAGAGGTCCTTTATTCAGCATATCGTTTCTGAAAGAGGGTAGGTGCAGGATTGAACGTAGTAGCAAGTTTTCTACTTCAACACCATTTTCCCAGATTTTATGTAAACAAATAGCTCTTGCTTCTTTCAATTCTCTTGTATCGGGGTATTTTATAATGGCCTCATCCAAATCCTTTAAACTTTGCTTTAACTCTGTCCCGGACTGGATGTTTGCAAAGGTTACTTCCATTTTACTGGCAAATTGATACCAGTCTTTTTCTTTTCCATCTATTTGAGCGAGTCTCTGATTGGGACTCGGATGGGTGTTGAAAAAGGGGTTATACTGAGTTTCCTGTTTTAATGTAGTCTGGTGTTTTTTGTTTAAAGTTTTTAGAAGCTGAACAAAAGTTTCGATTGGATAGGAAGCTCTCTTCAGAAGGATTAAGGCAGAGCGATCTGCTTCCAGTTCTTCATCTCTATCAAATTTCAAGTTTTGTACGGCTTTATTAACATTTCCGGATACATCTAAATTTCTTTTAACCATATTAAAGGAGTGTCCATTGTAATAATGAGAGATTTCGTGAGCTAAAACAGCCGCTATATACTCTTCCATTGCTTTTGGTTTATTTTTTTCGTTCCGGGTAATACTTTCGATTTCATCTAATAAACCGGTATGTATGATAATTTGAGCAGATGGGAAGCAACTTGCATTAAAGGAATCCTTTTGTAAAATTATGGGACTAAATTCTATATCCGTTTTTCCTGAATGATCCTGCAAACGTTTCAGAACTTTTAGGATAGTTTTCTCCCAACCCTTATAACTTTCCAATTTGCTTTTCATTCTGTCTACTTCAGCGTAGCTGGAAAAAACGATTTGATTCTGAAGTTTCTCCTCATAAGAGGTTTTAGGGTTTGAAAAAAGAAAGGGAATGAATAAAAAATAAAATAAGAAAATAAAATAGATATACATAAAATCTCCAATTTATTATAATATAACATTATCTTATAGCCTGTGATCTGTTCAAGAAAGTAAATTTAGAGGAATTCTATATGATAAAAATTTTTTTTTTATTACTCTTTATTGCTGCTATAGAAATCTCGGCAGCACCTATATTACAAAATGGAAAGTTTTCAATAGCAGTTTTAGGTGATAAACCGGAGCTGGTTAGTAATATGGAAAAGGCTTTTTTAGAAACAGAATATATTCAGCCGATTGATAGGAAAAAAATTCAAGCTCTTATGAAAGAAATTAAACTCGGACAGGCGGGTATAACAACCGGGGCTCCTGAAGCGGGGAAAATGCTCGGTGCTTCTTACTTTGTTGTTTTTGAAAAGAATTCGGTTGCCTTCAAACTAATAGAATCGGAAACGGCAAAGGTTCTGGGAAGCTGGGATTCTTATACAAAGCGGTCTTTGAATCAGTTGCTGCAAATTTTAGAGATCAATGCGTGTTTATATGAACTCCTGTCTCTAAAATCAGGTAAGTATAAAAGTGATATTGAAATTTATGATGTATTTTCCATAGCTTCCGAAGAATATGAAGGGGTTGTATTTAACGAAAAAATAAACATAGAATATAAATTGCGCTCCAAGAAGCAGAAAGTCTATATTACGATTCTGGCTTATTTTTCTGATGGAACTTTAATTCAGCTATTTCCGAATCGTTTTCACAAGGATAACCTTCTGGAAAGTAATAAAGAGCATAAATTTCCACCGGAAAACACTCCGGAAGCCTATAACTTATTAGCCGGTGAGCCGGCTGGGGTTGATACGGTTATACTGATTGCTTCTGAATCCCCTGTAGGTTTACCTTCTAATTATTTGGAAAAATTTGATATCTATTCCGGAACTACCACAAATAAAGTACATGCTACAAAAGGAATGAGAATTAGTCTTGAAAAAATTAAAGGTAAATATGATATACAGAGGATTCGTATCCTTGTAAAAGACAAAAAATAATTGGTAAAAAATTAGAGGGAAGAATGGAAAAGGAAGACATCAATTTAAAATACCCACTGGCATTTCCTGTATTATCGATACTATTAATTGCCAGTTCTATTTTTTTCCTTTCATTTTTCTATACTTTCGGTCCGGGTAAATTTGCAGCCCTGTTCCTTCACTTAGTTTCGTTTTCAGGAGGGTTTTTGGGTTTATATTTATTCATTCATTCCCTGATGAGAGTTTCCCTTAATGGAGAACTTTTACATATACAGATTTTTTTTGGTGAATACTCTCTATCTCAGAAGGATATTATTTTAGTAGAAGAAAAACTTTTCTCTATTGTGATATTTACAAAAGAAGGAAAATTTAGGATCTATCGTCTTGCTAAAAACTTTACCGGTTTTTATGAAAAATTAGACAAAGCCGGTTTTTTAAAAAAGAGAAAAGTTTAAATTTTTAATCGTTGAACACAACCAAAACCAAAGTTATTTTTGCAACCAAAACCGGAATAATAACCAAATTCCAAAAGTTTTTGATTGGCCTGGAAGGAAAAGGTAAATTCATAACCTTTTACTTTAACCGGGTAATCTCTTTCTGTATGAATCAGCCAGAGTACAGGCTTGGGTCTACCTAATAGTTGAAATTTATAAGTATCTGTTCCCGGAAGATATGTTTTATGAACAGAATTGTATTTTCGTATTAGATTTTGATAAAAGATGTTTTCGTATATTTTTTCATCCGGAGACAGATAGCTAATGCTTTTTCTTCCCGGAAAATTATGAGCTACACAGATAGGTGAGAGAGTTTTAAAAATAGCGCTCTCCTCAACAAAGGTTTCTTGGTCCAGAATTTCAATACTACGGATAATAAAATTAACTCTCGAAGTTTTATCTCCAATGCAGAAACGTTTTTCAATAAAGGTTTTCTGTAACATTACTGCGAAAGATTCACTTATAGTAAGACTTAAATACCAATTTCCATTTTTTGACAGAATTTTCATCCGATCTCCCTCAATTTGGAATTGTTCAGGAAAGAAGCGGGAAAAGGTGAAACATTTGAATCTTCGATAATCGGAGAAATAGTGATGCTCTTTTAACCATACCGAAAGCTCTGCTTCTCTGTATGTTAATTCATTATAGATCCAGGAAGCAAATAAATAACTATAATTCATCGGGAGAATATTGGCTTCTCCATCAATTTCCATTCTAAAGCGAAACCTGATCATAAATATACCAACTTCGTGTTACCAGTATAACATATACATAAGAAAAGATAAAGCAAAATTAAGTGTATGGAAAAGTATTTAAGTTTTTTTTAAAAGCGAGATTAATGTCATTGAAATGTTGGTCTATTTTGCATTTTTAAGAGTTCTTATGTTATTATTTTTTATTTTACATCAAGTATCAATCTCCTGTGTATAATTCATTACCAGATACATTAAAGTTTCTTTCTCTCCCGGATTGGAATATTCATGCGGAACATCGGCATGAAAAAAAATGGAATCTTTTGCTTCCAGTTCATAAACTCTATCGAGAACACGTATTCTTAATTTTCCCTGTACAACGACAATATTTTCTGTAGTACCATTTCTATGGGGTTCTGCTATTTCGATTCCACCGGGTTTTAAAATAAGCTCATAAAACTCGGTTTTTCTATTACCACTGAAAGGAAACAGGGCTCGACTGGAAAAAACTCTGGAACTGGAATAGAGAATTTTTGTATTTTCAGCCCTTAAAACCTGAACTTCTGCTGTATGTTTTTCCTTTAGTAGCTCACTAAAAGGGACATTTAATCCTGTAGCAATTTTCCAGAGGACGGAAATTGTGGGAGTACTTTTTCCCTGTTCAATTTGAGAAAGCATGGCCCGGCTGACTCCACATCTGGCAGCAAGCTTATCTAAAGAAAGACCGCTTGCATGTCGAATTGACTTCAGGTTTTCTTTCACCGTGGATACAATAGGTTCAGCTGTATCTTTTTCCATATCACCCTGCTTTTTCATAAGAAAAAGATCCAATATAACAGATGCAGATGTCAAACAAAATAAATTTTGTTTACCAGGGAATTTCTTTTTTATCCCTATAAAACTTTCCGGAGGGCGGTGATGGATCTGTGCTGGCGAGCCATACAATAGTTTCAGCTCCCTGTTCTATCGTACGGGGAGCTGAACTTCCACCCATATCGGTTTTTACCCAGCCGGGACAGACTGAGAAAACTCCGGGGCCCTCAGGAAGTTCATGGGCCAGAAGAAGGCTCATAGCATTTAAAGCGGTCTTGGAAATTCGATATCCCGCTGAACCGGACCCCATATCATGTAAAGCACCCATTCCGCTGGATACATTAATAATGCGACTCTTTGTGGATTTGGGTATCAAGGAGATGAGGGATTTTATAAGTCGTAACGCTCCAAAAAAATTTGTTTCGAGACTTAGTTGTATGGTTTCGATAGATGTATTTAAAAGGGAATTATCATCATCCCTGTAAATTCCCGCATTATTTATCAGGACATCTAATTTACCGGGTCCCTTTTGTAAATAATCTCTCAGCCTGTTTATAGAACTTTCACTTCGAATATCGAGAGGAAAAAAGGGAATTCCTAATTCTTTTGCTGTTTCTTTACCGGCTTCTTCATTTCTGGCGGTTAAAATTGTATTATATCCTATTTGGGTAAGTTGTCTGCATACCTCTTTTCCAATTCCTCGATTGGCTCCGCTAACCAGCGCTACTTTCATCATGCGAGCAGGTTTTTGGAGAAATCCTTTTTCGAAAAGAAAAAATCGGGTTTATCTGAAGAAAGAAATTCTTGAAAAAGTAAGAAGAATAAGTTCATGGTAATATTTTATATGAAGAAACACCTGATTATATTATTGGCTTTCAGTTTTATTTTTTTTTATTGTGAGAACTCAAAGAAGAAGACCGAACAAAAAGCAAAAGGATTAATATTGTTTACTGTGGGAGAGATTCAGAGAGAAAATCAAAACCTGCAAGCAAACTCTGTTATAGAAGAAAAGGAACGTATCCAAACAGGAAATAAATCCATTTGTGATATACAACTCTTAGATCTTTCCACTAAAATCGTTGCCCGTGTAAAAGAAAATACTACATTCACATTAGAGAAAAGTATTGTTTCTGGGAAAACTACCTATCAACTTAAACAACAAAATGGAACCGTTTTATTTAGTATAAATAGTAAAAGTCCTGATGAGAATTATCAATTTATGGCACCCGTTAGCGTTGTAAGCGTAAGAGGAACCAAATTTGCGATTGAAACTCTTGAAGGAAAATCATCTAAACTCTCTGTTATCGAAGGAAAGCTGGCTTATAGAATGAGAATTCCCCAGATTGAAGATCTTCCGAGTCCGGTTATTCATTCAAACCAGCCTCTTTATAAGACTATTGATTTTTTAGAAAGTCATGAAATTTCCTTGAACCAGGGGGAATTTATTGAAATTGAATATGATAAGGTTTCCAAGCTCTTAAACAGTTTAAATTTAGCTGAAGTTTTAAAAGATAGCAAACCCGAAACTATTCGGAAGAATTTGAATAATATCAATTTAAATGAATTCCAAGAAAAACTTTCTTCACTCAAAGTAGAGGAGTTTTATAATTCTCCTCAAGTAATAGAAAAGGAAACTTTTGAAAAACTTTCAGAGGAACTTAATGATTTAAAAGCGATAGATTCCATAAATAATAAAAAACCTGAAGAGTTAATGGGACTCTTAAAAAAGAGAAATGAATCCTTAAAAGAGATTTACCCTAAAGAAGCAGTGCCTGAAAGTATGCCGGTAAAGAAGATTCAGGAAGGTAAAGTAGAAAATAAAGTCGTTGAAAAGGTAAATTTAAAACAGAAGAATAAAGTAAAACATCAAACGATGAAGAAAAAAAATGTTTCTCCTGGTCCGAAATATTACACAGTTCAATTGGGGATTTTTAAGGATAAAAAAAATACGACTAAGTTTTTAAAACTGGAAAAAGATTTTGGCTTTAAGCTTTTCATTTATTTAAAAAATGGAAATTATTTTGTTCAATTGGGTGATTTCAAGAAAAAGCAGGACGCACTTAATTTGATGCAAAAATTAATAGAACAAAATATTTCCTGCTATATTCCACCATTGAAAAAGAAAAAATAAAAGAGGTCTTATATGAAATGTCCTTCCTGTAACAGTTTACACCCTTATAAAGATGGAATGAAATGCAAATGTGGTTACAATTTCGTTTTGAATCCAAAAGAGGCTCCCTATTTTTCTGATACTCTAATGAAGGCAACGATAGATAAACTCTCAGGAAATGGTCTATATTATTTCACAAGAAACCAACTTTATTCTGCACTTTATAAACGACGTTTACAGACGACGCGAAAAACAAGACTCTGGGTAGGAGGCTTTATAAGCCTCGGAATATTGCTTTTGCTATCTTTAATGTCTTTCAATGTGTATGGAAAGAAAGAAGGTTTTTTTGTTTCAGGGTTTGCATTTCTTCTATTTGTATTTATTATGAATAGGCTTAGTAAAACTTCTCCCAAATTTATGGGAGATATTTTTTCATTGATAGATAAGTATCATCAGGTGCACCCCATAAAGAATATGGCTACAGGGAAGGCTTTTCAGAACTTGAAAGAGAAAAAATTTGATAAAAGTTTTTTTGAGCATGCGCCGGAAAGAATATTAATAGTAGAACATGATGACTTTACTGATGTTTTACTTTTGAATAATTTTTACTTTGATGAGAAGTGTCTTGTTCTCAGTGAAAATAAATATCCAAATCGAATTTTTCAAGCCTATCAAGAATTTATAGAAAAGCATCCTGATATTCCGATCCATATCATGCATGATGCTTCAGAGCGGGGTTTTAAAATGGAAGAAAGACTTCGATCTGATTCTTCCTGGAAGTTAAGCGGTAAAACTATTCTGGATATGGGAATAAAAAAAGAAGATGTAGAAGTTCTTGGAAAGCAGGGGGGATTTTGGATTGGAAAAGATAAGAAGGAAGTTTCGGTCCATCAAAATATGGAAGAAAATATGAAGAAAGGCTATATGGTTCCGATGGATTTTGCACCTCCGCTTAGAATGAGCGGAATTCTTGCCGGGTCTATGCTTATGGGAGCCGGAATCGGACTTGCTGCCCAGTCTTTAAATCGAAAGGGAGAAACGGTTACAGACAGGGGATTTGGTTAATGTCCGGACTTTATGGCTATATAGGGAGAGAGGATACTTCACTACTTAAAAAAATGGGGGAAACTCTTCCCCATAGAAAAAGAAAATATGGAGAAGATATTCATCGAATTCCATTACAAAATGGCTTGTTTTTAGAATTCGCCCTGATCCATTCTTATTCTAAAAATTTCAGTCGTTTTCAAAAAGATGAAAATAAAATATTTGCAGGAAGTGGAATATTCCTGAATAATAATTTAGATGTTTCCGGACTTTCCTCTTTTGATGGTGCTTTTATCGGGCTTGCTTATACAGGAAATGAATTTTTACTATTTCGGGATCCGGCCGGAATAAAAGTCGTATATTATGCACAAAATTCCGATAGGTTTTTATTTTCTTCCGAGTTAAAGGCTCTTTTTGCAGACAAGAAACTTGAAAAGAAAATCAGACTTTCTGCGATTCCCGAATACTTTACCTATAGTTATATTCCCGGAAAAGAAACTATGTTTCAGAATATATATGAACTCGAAGCCGGAAGCTATGTTAAGTATCAATTTCCTGAAGCTTTTGTATCCGAGAGATATTTTTTTCCAGAAAAAAAAGAAAATTTCAATAGAGAAATTAATCTCGAATCTATCAAGAACGATTTGAAAATAACTATAGTTCAAAACATTCAATCCTTTTACAAACAAAGTCAATGTGATATAGGAGTATTTCTATCCGGAGGGATAGATTCGAGTGCAGTCTTGGCTTTGGCTTATGAATCCGGTCTTAATTCAATTCCGAGTTTTTCAGTTCATTTTGGGAATCAGTATATTTCAGAAAATGAATATATTGAACTTATGCTCAAGCGATATAAAACTGATCATCATTATCTTGAAATCAAACCTTCTATGTTTCTTAAGAACTTAAGCGATATAATCTATTATCTGGACGAGCCAATAGGAGACCCGGTAACCGTTCCGAATTATTTAATGTCCGAGTATGCTTCCGATTCGGTTTCGGCTGTTTTTAATGGAGAAGGAGGAGACCCCTGTTTTGGCGGTCCGAAAAATATACCCATGTTATTATCGGAGCTTTATTCGGATAGGGACAATGTGGAACAAAAAGCAAGATTATATTTGTATTCTTATCAAAGAGCTTATAAAAGTTTGTCACAGCTTTTAACTCCCGATTTTTTTAAAGAGGCAGGAGGAGAAGAAAAGCTGATTTCTACTATATTACCTTTTTTTGAAACTACAGAACCGAAGGACTTTTTAAATAAGCTGATGTGGATAAATATACGAAGAAAAGGGGCAAATTTAATCTTACCCAAAGTTGATAAAATGAGTTCTGCAAATTCTTTATTTGCTTATCCACCTCTCTTTTTAGGAAATATAATTTCTCTGAGCATGAACTTGCCTCCATCCTTGAAGCTTAAGGGGAACATTGAAAAATGGATTTTAAAAGAAGTTGTAAGAGGTTTTGTACCTGAAGAGATAATTGCCAGACCAAAATCGGGTATGCGTGTCCCGGTGCGTTTTTGGTTCCAGAACGAAATGAAGCGTTATGCGAAAAAAGTCTTATCTAAAAAACGAATAAAACGACAGGGAATTTTTAATTATGAATACATACAAACCCTTCTTTCCTATAAAGAGAATGAAGTTTACGCTTCCCGTTATGGTTTAAAGCTATGGATGCTCATTACATTTTTTCTCTGGTGGGATCGGATCCTTGGAGAAGAATAAACTTGACAGCATAATTACATGCAGGTAAATTAAACAAGAAATTTTGAGGTAGTGTTATGATTGATTATATAGATGATTATAAATTGAAATCTTTTTTAAGTTTTAAGATACGAACCGGTTTGTTATACGACTTAAGCCATACAGAATTCCCTTCTATGTTATATGCCTGGAATAAAGGTTCTATTTTAACTATGGAAAATCCCAAACAAAGAAGTACTTATTTTGGATATATTTTTTCCGGTAGAACTATACTGGAAACTCCTTATACGAATTCGACTCTTATAGAAGGACAATATTTTTCCATAAACTCCGAGTTTACCCTGACCGGAGGTTGTGGTGTTTTAATTGAGAGAAGTAATTATAAAGGGATGAATTTAATCGGTGGTCCATTGGAAGATGAAGGAAGGTTAAAATATATAGATGGATGTACCGACACGCTTTTATTAGCTCCTCCTAAATTTGGCGAAGCTTGCTTAAATGCTTTATTTTTTCCGGAAAATGTAAATCAAAGTCCTCATAAACATCCGAGTTTTCGTGCTGGAATTGTGGCTAAAGGTCGGGGAGAATGTGTTGTCAAAGATTCTGTGATTGCCCTGGAGCCGGGTGATATTTTTATTATCCCGGGAAATAGTGAGCATAATTTTAGAACAAAAGACGAGAAATTAAGTGTTATTGCGTTTCACCCGGACAGTGATTTTGGCCCTACTGATGAAAACCATCCTATGATAAACCGGACTTTTATTATATAAGGGGTCCAATATTTTTCTTGTGAAAAAGTTTTTTATTTTTTTGGGACTTATTGGAATTTTGTACACATCTTATATTTTCTTTTTTCGAGGGTCTCTAATTGTATCTGAAAAGAGTCCCTGCGGGGATGATTATCATCTTTATGCTTATTTAGAGCCAATGTGGTTTGCTATGCCCGGAGGTGGAGGTATGGGTTCTAAGTCTGTCAAAATTCAGGTTCGAAATCGCTGGGGTTTTTTAGTTGGAGAAACTAATAAGGATTGTTATACATTTTATGATTCTTTAAAAATTTCCTGGGATTGTAAAGCTCATTTACTTAATTTTAGTGTAGCAAGAACAATTGATTTGAAAACAGGAGAATGTGGGTATTAGAGAAAATTGCTTAGGACTGTTCGAACTCTTTAGATTTGATTTTTGTAAATGTATATAATTTTCCTAATCTATTTGAAAAAACGCTAAAATCTGAATAAAGGACTTTAAAAATTTTCCTCTTTTTTTTTTATAGTACTCGCAAAAACTACTATTTTTCCAGGGATTTATATGTCAGGTCATTCAAAATGGGCAACGATTAAACGCAAAAAAGAAGCGGTTGACTCCAAGCGTGGAGCCATGTTTACCAAACTTGTAAAAGAAATAACCGTAGCTACAAGGATGGGAGGTTCTGATATTGATTCCAATCCCAGACTCAGACTGGCCCTTCTAAAAGCTAAAACCAGTAATATGCCCAAAGATAATATCGAAAGGGCTATTAAGAAAGGTGCCGGTGAGCTGGAAGGGGTTATCTACGAAGAGTGTCTCTATGAATGCTACGGGCCAAACGGTGTGGCTATAATGGTAGAAGCCACGACCGATAAAAAATCCAGAACTACTCCCGAAGTGAAGGCGATTCTCACTAAAAATGGGGGTTCAATGGGAAACGTTGGAAGTGTAACCAGGCTTTTTGAAAGAAAAGGTATTATTACAGTAAAAACTGAACTTATTTCTGAAGAGGAACTTTTTGAGTTGGTTGCCGATGCCGGTGCGGAAGATGTAATGGAGGATGGAGATGTCTTTCAGATAACTACAGCTCCAAGTGATTATGAGGCCGTTTTAGAGTCTCTCAACTCTAAAGAATTAGCTACTGAAGAGGCGAATATTAAATATGTCCCCTTAAGCACTGTTGAGATTACAGATAAAGAAATTGCTGAGAAAATTGTAAAACTCATTGAAAAATTAGAAGAAAATGATGATGTTCAGGCCGTGCATTCTAATTTTGAGCTGGCAGATGGGGTGGAACTCGATTAGTTTTAAGTTCGAGCAAATCCGGATTCTTCGTTTTTTCTCAGGTATTCCTAAAATCTCTATAGTTTTTTGTTTTATGAAAGAAATTATTGAACTTGACAATACAGGTGCCTGAAAAAGTTTAGCTATATAGCCTTATTTTAAGAGGTGAATGACTATGAAAACAACAACTATAGAGATTATAAATGCCGGTTTGGGAACGGGACAGTTCCTCTCTGAAACTGGCCGGAAGTTTGCGGAAAATGTAGAAAACTGGAAGAATTACCTTATTAGTTCTTTTAATACCTTTAAAGAAAAAGGTGAAATGGATGTGAGTGAAGGCCCTTTGAAGTTAAAAGTGAATGTAGCATGGGCACTAGTGAATCTATCTGAATTTAAGAATAAAATTACCGGTTTTTCAAAAGCAAAAGATTAATTTTTTATTAAAAGGGATACTTATATATCCTATTTAAGTATTCCCTTTATGAGGGTATTTTAATACTCTACCTCCCGCATTTATAATTCATAAAGGATAAGGAATGATCAGTACATCGGGTTTAACTCTCAGGTATGGAAAAAAGACTCTATTTGAAAATGTTAGTATAAAGTTTAAAGAAGGCTGTCGATACGGTCTTATCGGTGCAAACGGAACCGGGAAATCTACATTTTTGAAGATTCTTGCCGGACTTGAAACCACATTTTCGGGAAGTATTTCAATTGATAATAATGTTCGGGTTGGTTATCTGAAACAGGACCATTTCGAATATGAAAATGAAACCATCATGAATGCAGTTCTTATGGGTCATAAGGAGTTATGGGAAATTTCCAAAGAAAGAGATTATCTGTATGGCCTGGAAGAAATGACCGAAGAACAGGGAATTCGTGTCAGTGAATTGGAAGAAATGTATGCCGATCTGGGTGGGTATGAATCGGAGAGTTATGCGGGAGAACTCTTAGAAGGTCTGGCAATTCCAACAGATATTCATAGAGAGACAATGTCGACGATTAGCGGAGGCTTTAAGCTTCGTGTGCTACTGGCTCAGGTGTTGTATCAAAAACCCGATGTTTTGCTTTTAGACGAGCCAACTAACCATCTTGATATTAAAACCATTAACTGGTTAGAAAACTTCTTAACTTCTTATAATGGGGTTATCATTGTTATTTCTCACGACCGTCACTTTATAAATTCAGTAGCTTCGCATATTGCAGATTTGGATTATCAGGGCATTAAGATTTATCCCGGTAACTATGATGACTTCATGGAAGCTTCTACTATGGCCAGGGAACAATTAGTCGCCGAAAACAAACGCAAAAAAGAAAAGATAGCCGAGTTGCAAGAGTTCGTAAACCGATTTAGTGCTAACGCAAGTAAAGCCAAGCAAGCTACCTCAAGAGCCAGGTTAATCGATAAAATAAAACTGGATGAAATAAAACCTTCTTCCCGTGTATCTCCTTATATCCGCTTTAATATTAAAACTCCACTCGGGAAAGATGTAATTCACGCAGACCACATTTCTAAAGCTTTTAGTGAGAATGTAATTTTTAAAAATGCGGAATTGAACATTCAAAAAGGAGAAAAAGTTGCTATTATCGGAACGAATGGTATTGGAAAAACAACCCTTTTAAAAACCCTGATGAAACAGTTGGATCCGGATTCAGGTGTTGTAAACTGGGGGGCCAGTGTAAATGTGTCTTATCTTCCTCAGGATCACAGAGAAGGTTTGGGAGAAGATGCTCCGACTCTTATAGAATGGTTATATCGTTATGCTCCATCGGACACAGATACCAGCATTATTCGCGGACTTTTAGGACGTATGTTATTTAGTGGAGAGATGGCTAAAAAGGACACATCTGTTCTTTCCGGTGGGGAGAAGGTTCGACTGATGATCGCCCGTATGATTATGGATGAGTGCAATGTTCTGGGTCTGGATGAACCAACTAATCACCTTGACCTGGAAAGCATCGAAGCCTTAAACTATGCTCTTTCTATTTTTCCGGGAACAGTCATTTTTGTTTCTCATGATAGAGAGTTTGTTTCTTCTCTGGCGACAAGAATTATTGAGATTTATGATGAGAAGGTTGTGGACTTTAATGGTTCGTATGATGATTATCTAAATAAAGAAGGCTCTGACTTTTTTAAACGGATTAACCGAAAAGCAGTTTTATCGATTGAACAATAATAGGCGAACCATCGGTGGCTCGCTTGCGCCCCAAAAAATGGGAGCTTACACTTTAAGAGAGCATGGCCATAAAAGGGTGCTCTCTTATTGTATCATAGTATTCCTCTCCAAATAGTTCCCGAGTTTCTTCCGATATTTTATAAAAATCAAAGATTTCTGCCTTAAGGTTTTCTTCACTTTTTTGCAATTCTAATCCAAGCATGGACTTGGCCAGTATATCGGAGAGTCTGGAAATTCTATCAAAATCAGCAACTTTAGTAATTTCCGAGGTATTAAAATTCTGGTTAGAAACTGCTTCAACGAAAAAGTCAGGCATCTTCCAGACTTTGAATATTTTCTTACCCAGCTCAATAGAAGTTGTATTAAACTCATCTTTTTCTATCTCGTATATCGTTTTTAAATTAAATTCGTAGAGTTTTAGAACTTTTAAATATTGTTCAGAAAAGTTTAATGCGAAAATGTTCATTCCTATCTTTCGGAGTAGGACAATTAAGAAGATATTTTTTTGTAGTTCATCTAACTTGAAGGGTTTTACCAGATCGAAAGCAATCAGGGAGCTTAAAACCGGGTGCTCTCTGAGGTATTTCTTAAAAAGTTTATGTTTTAGATTCTTATTTAGCTTTTTGTTATAATCTAAAAGAATCATATTCTTAACGGTTTTTATTCCAAGAAGAGTAATGGCATCTCTAAGATTTGTAATTTTCTTGGAACGACCGTAATAGGAGGAGTTAGCTAATTTTAAGATACTGCTGGAAGTACCGGTGTCCGGCAAAATGATTTCTTCTAACTCCCTAATTCCCTTATCTACATCATTGATATCGAAAGAAGCTACTTTTAAAACAACTTCGGGCAGGGAAGGAATGATAATCTTATTTAAATCTATACTCTGGGTTTTATAGGCAGTATCTTCTTCTAAAAGTTCTTTTCTACCGAGAATAACTGCAAATTTTTCCAGGACTTTTTTAGGCTCAATCGGTTTAAGTAAATATCCATGAATTTTGAGTTGGATAACTTCCTGAACTAGTTCTTTATGTGAATGGGCTGTTATCATAACAATTTTCACATTAGCATATTTCTTGTTCAGGATTTTTATTGTTTCTGTGCCGTTTAGAACCGGCATATCCTGATCTATACAAATAATGTCAGGCGGTTCGGACATTTTTCCTAAAGTATTGATTGCATCTTCCCCGTCCATTGCTTCACCGCAGATGTGAAAACCAAAGCGAACCAGGATTCTTTTCAAGACAGTCCTGATTTGAATGGAATCATCTATGATAAAAACTCTATAGGGTTCGTTCCTATTTCCCTTTACTCCAAGCTGAATGTTTTTATTCCTATATTCCATGTTTTATAAGTCGCTTTATCCTAAAACTATTTCTATCGGAAAATATTTCTCATTGAGATTACTCAGAATTAAAACGCTGTCAAGTCCAAATTTGTATTTTACTATGGAAAAAACGTGTGTAAAGTTCTTGTAGGAAGTCCTTACTCAGGCCACTGAGCAAGCTGCGCATCCTACCTGTTTTGGAAGGTTAGGACCTGAGATGAGATTTTAAAACCTAAAAAGACTTTACTTATTTCCGTGAACTTTTTTCTATACCTGTAGTCTAACTTAAACAAATGCCGGGGGCGACTCTGGTTTCGACTGTTGCTCGTTTTGGTATAGTTGCATGTAAGGGGTGAGGGGCCTCTTTAAAAAACCTTCAACAAAATAAACGCTAACAACGAATTAGCTCTAGCTGCTTAATTAAGCAACTACATTCGGTTTCTCAATATCTCCTGAGGGTTTCCGGGTGTCACTTTATGGAGGTCTGTTCTTTCGTTTGTCGATTCGCGAAAAAAGCAGTATTTCGGATCGGATTGGGAGAAACTACCTGGTTGTGGGTTAAGTTTTCCTGAAATTCATATACAGCCTAAACATGTAGAGGCTATATTAAGGCACAATAGGACGCGGGTTCGAATCCCGCCGTCTCCAAGCTATTATTAGAATATTCTTATTTTAATCTTCGCTTGTATAATAAAGCCCTTCAGTAATGGAGGGCTTTATTGTTTTAATCAGCTAAGAAATTACTTTTTCTTGTTTTTTTTGGCCTGAGCTTTTTTGTCTCTTGCTGCTTTACTCTTTGCTTTTCTTTCATCACTTTTTCTTTTGCTTTTTTCTTTTGCAATTTTACCTTTTCTTTCATCTCTTAATTGTTTTTCTGTTTTTGCAGAAATAGCACCTGCAAAAAGAAAAGTTAAAGAAAGAAGAATCGCGACTATTTTTTTCATACGTACTCCTGTATACGGTTTATTATTTAGAATAGGAAATTTAGAATCATTATAAAATCAAGTAATAATTTTATTCTAATATAGCTATATAAGAAAAGGATTACTTCTTTTCTCTTTATAGATAGTGCTCGTCTCTCCGTGGCCCGGGATCAGTATGGTTTCATCATCCTGTTTTAGAAGCCGATGCTTAATAGAATTCATGATAAGCCCGTAGTCTCCTCCCCAGAGATCGGTTCTTCCTATTCCTCCTGCAAAAAGCGTATCACCGGAAAAGGTTATCTGTTTTTCTGAGCTACTTACCGTGAAACATACAGAACCCGGTGTATGTCCGGGTGTATGAAGAATCTTTAAACTATTATTCCCCCAGTTGATGCTGTCTCCATCTTCCAGATAGAAATCGATAGCTTTCTCTGTTTTTGAACGATACGGAATTCCAAATAGAGAGCATTGCATGGCTAATTTTTCATATAAAAATAAATCATCTTTATGTAAGCCTACCTTACAATCCTTCTCTGCTTTTGTATGTAAACCCCCGGTACCCAGACAATGATCGAAATGTGCATGTGTATGAATAATATAGCGAAGTGTTAATCCAAGTTTTTTTAAATTCTGAAATATTTTTTCTTCCTCTCCACCCGGATCAATAACAATCGCTTCTTTTGTTTCGTTGCAGGAAAGAATGGAACAATTACAACCGAGGGGATAAACAGGAAAAGTCTGTATGGAAAAATTCATAGTAATAAAAATTATATATCAGTCTATTATCGCAACTTTTTTCTTTTAAAATATGAAATAGATTTGAGAATAAAAAGATGCAGGTCATAGGCGATTAGCTTTTCCCCGTTCAGCCGGACGCTGTTTACACTGAGCCAGGCCGAAGTGAACCATCCGGCTGTGAAAAAGGTGCCGCCACATACTGAATGCCTGCTCTGGCGAAGTGGATTTTTGCGATAATTATTTTAAAAAAACCGATATACTGAAAACAAATTTTCACCATTTTACTTGCCTGTATTAAGTGAAGGTATACACAGGTTCTATGTTTAAAAAATGTATAAATGAAAATTTTTGCTCTGCTGTTTTGAGTTCTTTCGGGGTTTGATATGAAAGAATTTTTTCTGACTTTCCTACCGGGAAGCGGTTTTGGCTATTTTTGCCTTGGCTTTTTTTTCTCCGAAACCCTGATTCGTATCACATCAGGTTATTCTAATATATTATTTATTCTGTTTCCCCAAAATTTAATACCCATAAACTCTCTTTTTAAAACTCTTTTATTTTTCTCTGTCTTCATTTTATTATTTCTACTGTCGAGAAAAAATAAGCTTCTCTCTTTCCTGTTGGGATTTTTATACTGTGCCTTTTTTATTTTCTATAATCAGGCGGAAGTCAAAGAAAAATCCCTTCCCTATCTCAATCCGGAAGTTTTAGAAAAATTGCAAAAGCAAAAAGCAGTTTTTACAATTTCTGCTTCCGAAGAAGTGAAAAAAAATTACAGACAAATAACACTTTTTTCAGATAAAGAGGCTTATAAAGGTGTATGGAGGGTTTATAACAAAAAACGTTATCAATTTCCCGATTTACTCTGCCCGGCACAAAGCCTGAAGTTAAAGCAGAGTCCCTTTAAAGGGAATGAATATTTTTCTTTTCTTGATACTTATGGAACTTATTATATTCGTATATACGAATATAAGTGTAAGGCCTTAAGTAATACCTATATTGATGAAAAAAAGAAAGTTCGAAAGGAAGTAGAAAATCTTTTACTTCGAGGAAATATTACCGACCATGCACTTGATATTTCTCTGGGATTAATTTTTGGTGATGCCCAGTATTTAGAATACGAACTCAAAGAAAAAGCAAGGATGGGAGGAATTCTACATCTGTTTGCTGCCTCCGGTCTTCATATTGGAATTATTATTGGTTTTCTATTTTTATTTACAGAACGTTCCGGCTTATTTGGCTATACCCTAACCAGACTCATTCCTCTCGCCCTATCATTTTTCTATCTCTACCTTTTATCTTTTCCGGTTTCTTTGACTCGGGCTTATCTTTTTGCCCTTATTTTTGTGATTGCCAGTATTACATATCGCAGGACCCATTCTTCGGATACCATACTTTTTTCTGCGTTTGTCATTTATTTATTTGATCCCGAATCTTACCTGACAATTTCTTTTCTTTTATCTTTCGGAGCTGTTTGCGGGATTCTTTTTTTTAAGAAATATTTGGATTTACTTTTCTTTAAAGACAAAACCAATTTAATTACGGATAATTTCACTCTTTCTCTTTCAGCTTCCCTCGGAACGTATCCGATTCTTATTTATTTTTTTCATAGTTTTAGTGCGGGTTCTCTTTTAATTAACCTTGTTTTAGTTCCTTTAACTTCCCTTCTATTACCATTTTTATACTCATCTCTTGCAATAGAATCGTTATCTATTTTTTATTTGAAAGATATTTTTTGGTCGTATACGGAATTATTCTTGAGACTCTTAGCTTTATTAACAGATAAGCTTGGAGAAAACATCGGTCTATACAGGGAAAATGCAGAGAATATTTTACTTCTATTAAAACTATTTGCTCTATTTTTATTATTTATTTCTTCTTGTATTGTCCTTCTTCTGGAATTTAAAAAGAAGAATCCGGAAAACGTAAACTTACAGAAGGATCATAAAAAAAGCCGAATAGCTTTAAGTTTTTTATCTTTTATTGCTACCTTTCTTTTTTATTACGCTACCTTTGATTTATTAGATAAGAAAAATTCAGTCCTGACCAAGTTAAATGGTCCGGATTTTTCTTTTCATACAGACTATATACTGATCAAAGAAAAAGAAGGAGTTTATTTTGGAGGGAATTGCAAATACAATTCCTTTTATCTCGAAAAGTTAATAAACGAGGGATTCTGTTCTAATATAAAGGGCTACATTGAGATTGAAGAGGAAAGCTGTTTAAAGCAGGCCCTCTTGTGCAAAGAAAAAACGGGCCTCAAAGAAAAACCGGTACTTCTCAGTAAGGGAAACTGGAGAAAAGAATGGGAAAATTATGAGACCATACAGCAAAGCGAAAGAAAGGAAATAAGGGAGTTTATCAGTCATTCCGGTGAAAGAATCATTTTCTTTTATACTCATAAAGATTCTTTAGAAAAGCTTTTGTCCAGAGTAAAAAATGGAAAAGGAAAAATAGTCTTGATTTTTCCCTATAAATCTAAAGATTCAATCCAGGACTGGCAGAAATATAAAAGTCTTCTCGGCATAGGAAAAGACTGGGAGTTGATAGGTAAAAATGCAGGAGAATCCGTTTCCGTTCTTTAAAACACAAAGCATAAAAAGTATTTTAGAAACCCATGGAGCGGGTGCTCGGAAAAAATGGGGTCAGAACTTTTTAGTAGATAAACAAATGGTTGATTTCATCGAAAAAACTATTCGAGAAGAATGTAGTGGTAAACCAATAAAGTTGGCAGAGATTGGTCCCGGACTTGGTGCATTAACCCATAGACTTATAGATTTTCCAACAGAGCTGTTTCTTTTTGAAATTGATCCGGTAATGATTTCAGTCCTGAAAGAAAGCTATTCTTCTAAAAAAAACTTTCATATATTTGAAGGTGATGTTCTGCAAAATATACAGAACATCACAGTGCAAGACATATATCTTGTCGGGAATCTTCCCTATTATATTACTTCCGAAATAATAACCTTAAGTTTAAAAAGCCTGAAATTAAAAGGGGCTATTTTTATGGTACAAAAAGAATTTGCAGAGAGAATATGCAGGGAAGTTTCTTCCATTAGTATTTTTGCAGGCTTGTTCGGAGAATTTAAATACTTAAAAGAGGTAAGTTCGGGCTGTTTTTATCCCAGACCTAAAGCCAGCTCGGCTCTTATTTTATTTCGGCCTTACGAAGAACCTATTTATGAATCCCTAAAAGACATACAGCTTGCAGAAACTTTTCTAAAAGGACTTTTCTGGGGGAAGAGAAAGACCTTGAAAAAAAATCTACAGGATTCTCCTTTTTTTAAAGAACTTGAAGAAAAAATAATCCGAATTTTTATTCAGGGTCTTGCTGCACATTCAATTTCTCCGGATACAAGACCTGATAACATAAGTAAAAAAGAATATATTAATATTTTTATATATTTATTTTCTGAGCTTAAGAATAGGCCAGTTTCTTAATATCCTCTAAAGAAGCTTCTGCTATTTTTTCTCCCAGATCAATAAATTCTTTGGCCCTGTGAAACTCATACCAGGAAGCACCGGAAAGGATAGGGCTTAAATAAACATCTGCCTCCCTTGCACTGATTTTCGCAATTCGATACTGTAAAGAGTATAGACTGTTCACAATAATATCCATAATATTTTTCGCAGAGATATTACTTCTAACTATATCCATAGAAGAAGGCATGGCATTAACTGCAATAAGTCTCGAAATTCCTTCCTGCTGAATTACATTTACAGGCAAGGGATCTACAACTCCCCCATCTACAAGAATGCGACCAAATTCATCCAGAGTTGGATGAAAGAGGCCCGGAATGGCAATGCTCGCCATGACCCCATCTACAACTTTCCCGTGGTTAATCACAACTTCCATTCGACTCGAAATATCACAACTGATAACACGAAGAGGAACCTTTAAATCTCGGAAATTACTGTGGTTTAGAAGTTCATCGAGGTAAGTGCGAAGTTTTCCTCCGGAGATAAGACCTTTTCTCGGCCAACCAATATCGATGTAGCGGGCAATTTTAAAAAAGGAATCAAACTCTCCTATCGCGATGTATTCAATTTCATTCGCTGTAATACCGCTGGCCCAGAGAGAACCAAGCAGGGCACCAATGCTTGTACCGGAAATCATGTCTATAGTTATATGATTTTTTTCTAATACTTTCATGACTCCGATCTGAGCCAGACCAAATGCTGCTCCACCACCGAATGCAATACCGAGCCGAACTTCGGAAAGTCTTCTGGCATTCCGGGTACTGCGTTTTAAAAGTTCTTTTAAATCACTATAGGAATGGAGGTGAACCGTGTAAAAGAAATCTGCCGGAAGGTCTTGTTTTTCCTGCCTGTAGGTTCTAATGAACGAATTTTTATTCTCTATGTTTTCATTATTATCATCTACAATTACATGGCATTGTTTTGATTCATTTAGTAGATATTTACAGGATTCTCCCTGTCCTGCCGGTAAATCCAAAATGATGATATGGTAATAGTAAATATACTTTATCAGGATTTTTTGAATCTCTTCCACACAGTCTACGTCAAAACTTTTTATTACAAGACTATTTGTTTTATGCCCACCCCCCTGAGACTTGGGTTTTATTTTAACAAACTCTTCTGATTCAAATTTTTTGTTAAACCTAAGAACAGCCGCACGTTTATTAGACTCTTCTACTATGGAGTATCCTAATAAAGAAGAATATCTGGATGCCATATCATTATTATCCAAACAGAGAACAGAAACAACCAGACTCTCAAATACTTTCTTCTCCTCTTCAACCGAAATAGAAACTTTTTCTGAAAGAATTTTTGAAAAATGAAGACCGAGACCCGGAATAAATTCTAAAATTTCCTTAAAGGAATATAGATCGATTCTTAATAGTTCGGCATCTGTATAAGCTCTGGCACTTAAAGAATGTGGTCTTTCTGATAATAAGGAAACCATACCGAAATAATCTCCATTCTTTAAGAATTCAATATTTGTGTCCTTTTCGTTTTCAGAATCTTCCTTGCCCGGTAAATAAGTCTGGATGATGCCTGAAACTACAATAAAAAAGTAGTAGGATTTTTCTCCCCTGCGAAAAATCTGCTCCCCTTTGTTGTATTCTATGTACTGTGCCCGGTTGGCTATATAAGACTTTTGCCTGACACTGAGATCGTGAAAGAGTGCCTGTCCATCGATTAGATAATAATTATTTATAGACTTTGAACTATCCATACGTAACCTGGTATTAAAGACTTGTACGATTTTTTATTTTAAGCTGGATTATGTAAATCCTATTTTTACAGGAATTGAAAATGAAACAGGAATTAAGCCTTGCCTATTCTCCCTGTCCGAATGATACTTTTTTATTCTATCATCTTGTACATGAAGATTTATCTAAACGTATTCGAGTAAAAGAAGAGCTTCACGATGTGGAAATGCTAAATGAACTGGCCGCCAGGCAGGCTTTTTCGGTGACCAAGCTTTCTTTTTTTGCCTACTTCTTTGTCGCAAAATACTATAAAATTCTAAATACCGGCTCTGCTCTCGGTAGAGGCTGCGGTCCTATTTTAATCAAGAAGAAAGGGAAAAATACTACCTCTCCTAAAAATTCAAAGATCCTCATTCCCGGTTTAAAAACTACTGCCAATCTTTTATTAAATATTTATTTAAAAAAGCAGTTTGAACCGGTTCCCCTTCGTTATGATAAAGTAATCCCGGCTTTACTGAATGGAGAGTATGATTACGGAGTGATTATACATGAAGAACGTTTTACCTACGAAAAACGTGGCTTAGAAAAAGTAGTAGATCTGGGAGAATTCTGGGAAGCGGATACAGGTAAACCGATTCCCCTCGGAGCTATTTCTATTCACAGGAATATAGAACTTTCTATTCAAAAAGAATTTGATTCCGCATTACATAAAAGTCTGGAATTAGCCTATCAATACCCCAAAAAAGCAAAACAATATATCCAGGAAAACTCACAGGACAAGGAGGAGGAAGTTATTAATAGCCATATTTCTCTTTATGTAAATGAGTTTACAAAGGATCTTGGTTCGGAAGGAAAAGAGGCGATTATAAGCCTTTATGAAAAAGCCCTGGGTTTAGGGCTTCTCCCGGAAACTGTGAATATCCAGGATTTATTTTTATGATTGTAGATTTAAGACTTCGAGCATAATAATACTCAGATTATCAAGCCCGCCGTATCTGAGAATATTTTCTGTTAATACGTCGGTCTTTTTAATTAACTCAGCGTCTAACATACAAACCTCTAATTCTTCAAGGCTTAAGCTTTCCCAGACTCCATCTGTACAGATTAAAAACTGATCGCCTTCTTCAATTGTAATTTCTTTGAAGAACATTTCCGGAGATTCCTTCATTAAATCACCGCTGACTGCGGAGGTAACTATATTTTTCTTGGGATGAAAACTCATTTCTTCTTCAGTTATTATTCCATTATCCACCAGGTATTGAACAAAAGAATGATCACGGGTTAATTTTTCCAAGAAACCATCTTTTCTTTTGTATAGACGGCTGTCTCCCGCGTTAAAAAGGAGTCCCGTATTTCCCTTAATTACTATTCCGCAAAGTGTTGTTCCTAAGCCATAGGCATTATTGTCTTTTCTTACTAAGTCATCAAGATGAAATTTTGCATCATCTATTGTTTTCCGTATTCCTTCTTCACTGGTAAAGGAAGAAAAATTATTATGTATGAATTCCAATACTGCATGACTGGCAACCTCTCCTCTGGCATGTCCTCCCATTCCATCTGCAACAGCAAAAACAAGGTGGCTTTCGTCCTCTATTTCAATGGATATTGCATTCGTAAAGCTCTGGTTGGAATAAATGACATCCTGCACCAGCATACTATCTTCATTATTCTCTCGAACATTTCCCTTGTGAGTTAAATATGCACAGTTTACTTTCATTGAAACCTTTCTTTTAAAAACAGGGAGATTTCTCTCGCTACATCTTCTTTAGAGGAAGATGATATTGTAAGTACTGAACCTTCATTGGAAAAGATGGTAATAGAGGTATCTATATCTCCGAATCCCTTCTCGCGCCGGCTAACATAATTTCCAATGATAAACTGGAGTCCCTTTCGTCTCAGTTTACCTATTGCATTTTCTTCGAGATTTTCGGTTTCAGCAGCAAAACCAATTTTAACTACATCTTTTAGTGAACGCTTTTGAATTTCTTCACTCAAGCTCATAAGGATATCCGGATTACTGCAAAGATGGATTTCTATATTTTCCTTACCGCTCTTTTTAATTTTATTTTCACTTACACCAAGAGGTCGAAAATCAGCCGGAGCGGCCGCCATGATTATCAAACAGGAGTCTTCCAACTCAGAAAAAATTGCAGATTGCATACTCAGGGTAGATTCAGCAAAAATCTTTTTGGATACCACCGGATTCTGAAATTTTTCTTCAACAGCACCATGAATATACACTGTATGCTCAACCCAATGTGCTATCTCAGAAGCGATGCAAAAACCCATTTTCCCGGATGAAGCGTTACTTAAAAAACGTACCGGGTCTATCCATTCACGGGTTGGTCCTGCGGTAATAATTGCTTTTTTAAATCTCAAAGAAACCCCTATTTTGAAATTACAAAAATGATATGAATCAAGATACTTTTGTAAACTGAAATTTACCCTTTCGCTTATTTTTTTGGATATTTAGAGAGTATTGCTTTTTTAATTTTTTCGACATCTGCCAGTTTGCCCGGACCAAAATCTCCGCAGGCAACGATTCCTTCTTCCGGTTCGACTATAAGAGCTCCATCTTCTTTTAAAGTTTTTAGATTCCTTTGTACCGCAGGATGAAAGTACATGGCAGGGTTCATGGCCGGGGCAATAATTGTTGGACATTGGAGGGCAAGATAGGTAGATCCTAAAAGTCCATCCGCAATTCCGTTTGCCAGCTTACCGATGGAATTGGCTGTAGCCGGAACAACTGCAAAGACTGCTGCTCGATTTTTCATTTCTATATGCGGCATTCCGAATTCATATTCTTCAATTCCTACCGGTTTTCCACTCAGGGTTTCAAAAGTAATTCTGCCTATAAACTGTTGTGCATTTTCTGTCATGAGCACCCGAACCGAATACCCATCTTTAACCAGGAGACGGATTAATTCACAGGTTTTATAAGCAGCGATTCCCCCGGTAACAGCAATTAAAATTTCATTCTGATTCTCAGTCATACTCTTCCTGGATAGGTACTACATTTACCGGTGCAAAATCATAACGGATATCGATTATTTTATTCCCTTCCATTTTTTCCACCGTCAGGCTTCCTGTTTTTATGGTTACCATACTTCCTTCTCTGGGCATATCCTGATGCTTTTCTAAGAAGAGGCCGGCTATGGTTCTAACATCTTTGTATTCTTCCATGTCTTCTCCTTCAAGGATATCACTCAATTCACTTAGTTCAGCCTCACCGGAAATCACAAAGGAATTGGGTTTCATATCATGAATGGGAGTATCCTCTGCATCATCGGTCTCATCTTCAATGGAGCCAAATATTTCTTCTATTATGTCCTCCAGGGTTAGAAGGCCGGCCACACCTCCGTATTCATCTACTACAATAGTCATGTGTTGCTTGGCTGAACGCATTTTTTGAAGGATATTTTCCAGAGATAAAGTTTCCGGGACGAATACCGGGGTTTGCATAATCGATTGAATGGTTGCATTGCGATTTCGTTTCGGATTTTTCAACCATTGAAAATAGGATTGCACGTGGATGATTCCAACAATATTATCTATCGTTTTTTCAAATACAGGATAACGAGAAAAATTATTCCTGGCAATTGTATCCACAATATCTTTAATTTTAACATCGTAAGAAATCCCTTCCATCACGGTTCTGTGGGTCATAACTTCCCTTGCTTCCTTGTTAGAAAATGCGATGGTTTTTTGGATAAGTTTTAAATCCGTATTTTCCAGGTTTTTCTGCTTATTATGTTCTTCCAGTAGTAACTTTAGGTCTTCTACTGAATGTGTATTAGGAGTTACTTCAGGTAATTGTAAAACCCCCAGAAGACGGTTTAAAAGAAATTTTACAATAAATGTAATAGGCCAAAATAAATAATAAAAAAAGAATAAAGGCAGGGAGAGTTTTAAAGCCATGCTTTCCGGGTTTCGCATCGCAAAAGACTTGGGGAGGGTTTCTCCCAAAATAACATGCATGAAAACAATGATTACCAGGGCAAAGGCAATGGAAATCGAATAGATGCTTGATGAAGGAATCGTAAGTAATGGATACTTTTTCAGAATTACCTGAACCAGATGAGCCACAAATTCAACCGATAGCCAGCCAATGAGAAGGCTGGAAATCGTGATTCCTACCTGACAAACGGCAAGAATATCATTAATCTTACCCAGGGCCTTTTTGGCTACAAGAGCGAGGGGTTTATTTTCTTTGATAAAATCTTCAATCTTAGAGGGTCTTGTGGAAACAAATGCGAATTCGCTGGCTACGAAAAAACCATTCATAAAAAGGAGGAGCAGGATGATAAAAAAGCCAAAGGTTAACATTTACAATTAATTCCGCCAGGTTTCCCTAAAAAAGAGTAATCCTATTTGTTTGCAAGTGTTCTAATCTACATAAGTTAAATTTATTAATGTTCAATACCCCCCATAATTTATTATTCACCTTAATAAGCTAATTCTTTTTCTGTCAAGAATTTCCAAGAAACCCCTATTGCATCGTTCGAGTAATAGAAAGTACCTGATACCCTGTTTGTCTGGCTTGCTCTTGAAAACGTATCCAGTCTTCTTCCTTTTGAATCGGTTTTTTCATAATTTCTAAAAGCTCAAGAGAATTCTTACTTTTTTCTAAAACCGGAATATAATACAAATGATTCACTCCCTTCTGAAACCAGAAATCCGTCCAGTCATAAAAATCGGGTGTGAGGTGCAGTTCCTTCTGAATAGGAAGGCTTCGATAAGTTGTTAAAAGGCTTTCCGGTACAATTCGATAATCCATCCTTCTTTGTAAACGCTTAAGGGAAATCGTTCCTTCTTTTCCACAATTCCAGGAATAATCTCCTTTTCTTTCAGTTGCCGGTTCAAGAGGAAAATCCCAGATATGCAAACGATGCTTATCCGGGAAAAGCCTGGTTCCTTCAAAATAATCAGGACTCAGGTATTTAATAGTCGGGAAGGTTTCTGTTCCGCATAGTCCGGAAATAGGTGTTAAGGTAAATTTTTTTTCGGAAGTTGAAGGGTTTAAAAAAGAGTAAAAAAGGCCCACAGAAGCGTGTTTATACTTCAAGGAAATGATTCGATATAAATCCATTCCTTCCCTGTTAAAAAAGATTTGAGCTTTAAGTTTATCTTTAAGGAAGGCTACCGAATCAAGGGCTGACAGGATCACAGACTCATTTTCCCAGTCTTTTTTATTTTTTACAGTGAGAGTCCAGTTTCCGCTTTTTCCGGAAGGCTTATAACTAAATATATAAACTTTATGATTATGCTCGAGAGCTGCAAGGAAAGGAAGTTTTATTTTTTTTAACACCTTGCTATTGATTTTATTTCTTGATGGAATGAGTTCTGTTGCTTTTTTCCGTAAAGTAGTCCAGTTTCCTTTTAAAAATTTATTATCCTGGGAAGGTTTCATGCCTTTGTATAAGCGAATTCTCTCATTTACTGCTACAATCTGTAAAAGACCTTTATTAATAATGGGATTTGTTTTAATTTTTGAAGCTTCATAATTATAAATCAATTCAAAAATATCCTCAATACGGTTCTTTTTGCGGTATTCTTCGATACACCTATTTAAGAAACCCTCTATATTATAGGATGAACTTACATAATTTTTTAACATCATCACGTTTTCATTAATTTCTTCCTGGTGCATTAAAGAAAGGAGATGGGGAATATTTTTATAAAAAAGTCCTCTCTGCCCCCTCAGAGACTTTGAAAGATAGAGTCCCTGTTGACGAAGCCATTCTGAAGTAAACTTTAAATCAGATTTACCCAGAATCCCATAGCTTTTTGTGAATTGAATGACTGCCCGTCTGTAGGAATTCGTTTTAATATGGGTAAAGCCATTTAAAATAGTAGCTGCGTATTCTACCCGTTTCCAACCCTTACTCTGGGCCTGATAAATTATTTCATTTGTTATTTTTTGGGATATTTCCGGTCTATCCTGAAACATAATCTGTGCAATCCGCAATTTAATGAATAGGTCATCTTCATTCAAACGGGTGCCGGTTTTAATTTTACTTAAGGCGAGAATTGCCTGAGAAGCCGATTTTGACTTCCAGATAGAGACAGAAATCAGGTCACGGGCACCGTTTACAGAAAGAACTCTATCATAAAAAGGATTACGCATTCTTTTTCCCCAGTATTTCAGGTTCAAAGAAAGATAGTATTGTAAAGAACGACTATAGTCCTTTCGCAGATAAGAAATCGCTCCCAACCTGAGATAAAGGGAGTTCTTCAGGTATTCTTTGGTTCCGAGCTGGGCAATGGCTTCATTCAGGGTAGATTCTGCTTCCAAAAGAGCACCGGAGAGAACCTGGTAAAAAGCCAGACGTTCATAGGAAATGACATTAAAAAAAGAAGAAAGTTTCTCGGAAAAAATAATACTTTGTTGGAAGAAGGAAGCTTCGTATGCAAAACCTAGATACGCAAGTCTCGGACCCAGGTTGTAAACCAACCTGTCCAGGAAATATACATAAGAAAGGGAGGGAATTTCAAAAAAAGGAGCCAGGATTCTATCGAGGTTTAAATAATTTCGTTCAAAATAACTCGACTCATTTTCTACAGCTTCCAGGCGAATTCGTAATCGAGCTATATTACAAAGCATGAAATACGGGTGTTTTGGACTACAACGTAAGTCTGAGACCTGTAAGCCTTTTTTGGAACTTCGATCCAGTAGCATCTGTTTAATAGCTAAAGCTAGAGTTTTGAGATACTGATTGTTTTCTAAGGAAATATAATCATCTAATTTTTTCTTTGCACTGTTATTGTCATTTCTATCTAAAAACCAGTTAGCGGTAATGAAGGTGTCTGCCAGTTTTAGATCATCCTTTTGGGTTCGTATGATATACAGAATATTGGCCAGTCCATCTTTATCATTTTTATTCAGATAATATTCAGCGAGGAATAAAGAAAATTGAATTTTTTCTTCTACAGTAAAGCCTTCAGGAAAAGCTTTCAAAGGGATTTGGTTATCAAATACTTTTTTATCCCCCTTAAAAAGGGCTGCATTTTTGCCTTCTAATTTCCAATAGAGGAAATCATTATCTGGAGCAGCCGAAAGAATAGAAACAAACAAAAGTAAAAAAAGAATGATTATGTAAAATTTCTTCATAATAGTTATAAACTAATCTTTGTGATACAAAAAAAGGTATTAGAAAGAGGAGAAAATGAAATCTATAAATGTATCGCTGTGTTCCAATGAATAATACTTTCCGAAATTAATAAGCTCCGATCTTTATAATTGATAATACCTCTTTCTTGCAATCATAAAATCTGGTTTTAGTGTTAGGATGAACTAAAATACAGGTATTTTTAGCTTATCTTTTATCTTGATTGAAATATCATCGATAACGAATATAATTTCTTTCTCTTTGGAAGTATTTATTGAGGGCTCATATTGAAAACCTAAAAAAACAATTTTTGAAGAATTTCCAAAGGAATCATCCAGTTGGGGAAATTTTCCTGAGACAGGAATTTCTATCTGTTTCCAACCTTCAAAATTTAAAGAACAAGCCGGTATTTTTTTTCTTTCACCATTTTTTTCCTGCAAAATTAGAGATAATTCCCCTCCGGATGAGTTGCTATAAATATTCAGGGTAAAAGTCTCCAGTTTTTCGATAATTTGAGGAGGATTTTTCCACTGAATTTTAAAAGGATACTGGCGAATGGAAGAAGGCAGGCGGACAAAAAGTGCTTTCTCTGAACTGATGTCCGGACTTGTAAATAATGTACTGAGAGAGAGTTCCGGTGCTTCTTGAAACGTATTCGGAAGTGGAATTCTCGCAGGAAGAGTATCTGTTTCAAAATCAAAAAGTTTACGGGTCTCTGTATAGGGAGCGGAAAAAATAGAAAAACTAAACCAGAAAAGTGAGGTAAGGGATAATAAGTGATGAAATGTTATCATAAACTTTTGTTACTATTATCGTCAATTCTTGACATAGTTTAGAGCCCTCTGAATAATGGTAATACTGAATACATAAAAAGGAGAGAAATGCGTGAAATTCTCTAAATACCTACTGATTCAAATCTTAGTTTTACTGTTTACCACCGCCCTTTTTGCTGAGGAAAGTGCTCTTGAAAGCAACAAAAAGCCTATTCCTAATGAAGGAAGACTGACTGAGGCTGTTGATGCTCTCGAAAATGCAAAAAGTGAAAATGATTCCGTAAAAGGCTCCCGTGAAGGAAGCAGTACTGCTAAAGATGAGAATACAACAACTGATACAAATGGTGCTCCCGTAACTACTACAACTTCTACTATCTATGTAAACTCCAGAACAGCATTTGAAATTTCTGCTGGGGACAAAGAAACTAAAGTAGATTATATTGAATATAAAATCAATGGTGGTGACTATCAGAAATACACCAGCCCTCTTTACCTGCCGGCTGAAGGCATAACTACAATCGCTTACAGAGCGGTAGATATCGTTGGAAACAAAGAAGCTGCAAAAGTTCTCTCTGTTACTGTAGATAATACTCCTCCTACTACTTCTGTAAAACCTGTAGAGAAAATTTTTGTAAATGAAGATACAAAACTGGCATCCTTAAATGGAACGTATAAAATTATTGCAGAAGATAAAGTTTCCGGTGTAGATAAAGTTTTCTATTCCGTAAACGATGGCCCAAAACAAGAGTATACAGGCCAGCCTATCAAATTAACTAATGGTGGACCGACTACCATTAAAACTTCTGCAATTGATAAAGCAGGAAACGAAAGTGATGAGACTTCTTATGTGATTAACGTAGACAATGTTGCTCCATCTGTTAAAATTGTCGAGTCTCAACCTCTTATTAACGTGGATGGTAAATTTTACGCCAAGAAAGGCACTACTTTCAGCGTAAAAGCAGCCGATGTTGATAGTGGAATTAGCAAAATTCTTGTAAAACTGGATGGAGAACAAGAATTTACTTCGTTTGCTGATCCGATTTCTTTTACAACCGGTGGTGAGCACACTATCGAAGCAAAAGCTATTGATAACGTTGGAAATGAGAGCCAGCCTGCTGTTATGAAAGTTATGGTTGATGTTATGCCTCCTTCTACTCTTATCAAAGCAGAAGCAGCAGCAGAACCTAAAAAATAATCAATTCTCCAAAAAAGTTTTTGAGAAAGGCCGGAGTGAAAACTCCGGCTTTTTTATTCATATACATATTTTTAGAATGAATCTGAGTTTGGGACTTGCAGAAAGAAAAAAAAATAAGAATAGGAAAGGTTTTTCTTTAAATCTATTGAAATTTTATTGCTTTTTTTCTCTTAAAACTTAGAGTACAAGGTAAGCCTTCCTTTTTTAGAAAACTTAGCGGTTCATTTTCGAACTGCCGGATTTTTTGAGGGGGAGAATAGTACAAGTAAAATTTAATTTTTTGCTTTTAATTATTAAAACTGGAAAAAAACTTGAATTAAGTAATATTTATGAAATCGTGGAGATTTCTATCTGGAGAGTGAATGCACAAAAGGTCCAATAAAAGTAATGAAAAAATAAATGTACCGAAAATTAACGAACAACTTTCTATTTATCCAAAGGTAAGGCTTGTTACTGAGGCCGGAGCAGAGATTGTTAGCTACGATATTGCCATACAAAAAGCAAGAGAAGCAAATCTGGATCTCGTTGAGGTTTCGTCTTCGCAAGAAATACCTGTTTGTAGGATAATTGATTACGGAAAATACCGTTTTGAGCAGATAAAGAAAATAAAAGAAGCTAAAAAACGCCAACATACGATTACAATCAAAGAGATAAAGATTCGACCGAGGATAGATAGTCACGATTATGAGATAAAAAAACGGCAGGCTATAGATTTCCTGGGGAAAGGAGATAAGTTAAAAATTACACTCCGCTTTAAAGGTCGTGAAATGGCTCATACTGAAATTGGAATGACTTTAATTTCCAAGTTAGTAGATGAGTTGAAAGAATATGGAGTTGCTGAGAAATCTCCCAGCCAGGAAGGGCGTGCAATTGTTGTACTAATTAACCCAAAAACATAAAGACAGGAAGGATACAGGAAACAATGCCTAAATTAAAAACCAATCGATCCGCTGCGAAGCGTTTTAAATTTACAAAAAGTGGAAAAGTAAAGAGAGCAAGTGCATTTATGAGGCACATTCTTTCAAAAAAATCTCCTAAGAAGAAAAGAACTCTTAGAGGTACTTCAGTTCTTAGCGAATGCGACGAAAAAGAAGTAATCAAACTATTGCCTTATGGAGGGAAATAAGGAATGGCAAGAGCAATAAACGGAACCATACATAAAAATAGAAGAAATAAAGTCTTAAAAGCTGCTAAGGGGTTTAGGGGCGGAAGATCAAAGCTTTACAGAACTGCAAAAAGTGCAGTGATGAAAGCTGGCCAATGGGCTTATCGTGATAGAAGAGCTAAAAAAAGAGAATTTCGCGCACTCTGGATTATCAGAATTAATGCTGCTGCCAGAGAAAATGGAATCTCTTATTCCAGGTTAATGGCGAATCTGAAAAAACTGAATATTGAACTGGATCGAAAAGCGCTGGCTACACTGGCTTACACTGACAAAGAGGCCTTTGCTGCTCTGGCCGAGAAAGCAAAACAAGCAGCCTAAAAACTTAAACCCAGGAGTGAGCTATGATCGAGCTCGAAACCATTGAAGAATTAGAATCAAAGATCATTAAGGCTCTGGAATTAATTTCAGACCTTAGGATGGAGAATAGTCGCTTAGAATCCGAAAACGAAACCCTGCGAGCGGAACACGACGAAATGAAACTTGCAATGGAAGAAAAACAGGGCGAGCTCGGAAAGGTTAAAAACCAGTTATCTGAGACGGCAAATGAGCTTTCCGACTTAAAAGCCAGAGAAGAACAGTTAGATAAGAAGATTAACAGTATGCTTCAAAGACTGGAAACTCTGGCGAATTATAAAAACCTTGCTGCGTCTTCAGCCAAAAAGCAAGAGGCCGTGACGATTCCCTCAGAATCCAAACCGGAAAAAAAAGTCGAGGAAGTTAAAGCGGAACCAAAAGTTGAAGAGAAAAAAGAATCTTCTTCATCAGCGGGAGTAATTGCAGCAACAGCCGCGGTTGCAACTGTTGCTACTGCCGTAGCTTCTACAAGTACATCTTCTGTAGAAGAAAATGAATATTCCAATACTTCCAATCTGGAAGATGAAGAAATTGTCTTGATTGATGAAGATTTCGATGAAGTTCCTGTCTCTCCTCCAGAAATTAAAAAAGAAGAGAGCTCTGAACCTGTCGCAGAAGTGGCTCCTGTCGAGAATAAGGTAGTAACTCCTGTTGAAGAGGTTAAAAAGGATGAAAATACAGAATCATCTTTAAAAGTTCAGGACCTGGATGACGATTTGGATGCAGACATTATTATTGATGAAAGCGATGATGATGCAATCGATGTGTTTGACTCAGATGATGATGATGACTTCTTGATAATCGAAGAAGAAATCAAGTAAGGGGAACATGGCAAAGTCCCTTAAAAAAACTATTGTTGAGATCTTCGGATCGCAATATACCATAAGCGGCGATATGGAAGAGGATTATATCCGCCATCTCGCTGATTATGTCCATGAAAGAATGAGCGAGTTATCAAAAGCACTTCCTTCAGCAAAAGAGAAACAACTCGCTGTTCTTACTGCTTTAAACATTGCTGACGAACTATTTCAAGCCGAAGAAGAACTAAAACCTAAAGATGAAATTCCCCCGCTTTATGTAGAAAAAACCAGAAAATTGATTATGCTTCTCGATAAAGGCCTGATAGGGGAAGACGGGAAAATTAATTAATCTTTCAGGAGATGAAATTTCGGTATTCATTTCTTTTTTCTATTTTAATTCATTTTGTTTTGTTTTTTTTCCTTTCTAATTTTCACATTCCTTCTCCTCTGAATTCTGATATTGAAATTCCTATAAAAAAAGGCTTCTCTGCGAATTTGAACGTTTTTAAAAAAAAATACAGAATGAAACAAATGAATTCTTTCGCTAAAGGAAATAAGGATAAAAACTCTTCGGAAAAACAAGAGGAAGGAAGTCCGGAAGAGGAGGTTCGGAAAATTCAAAACAGAATTTCTTATCCTCCGGAAGCCCTTGAGCAGGGACTGGAATCAGACTGCGAATGGATGGTGAAAGTAAACGACAGAAGAATGGTTGGAGAATTGAAGAATCTTCGGCCCTGTCGTTATAAGGTGTTTGAACAAACGTTTCTATCTGTTATTTATACCTGGAAGTTTAATTTACCTTCGGGAACTATTTTAAAAATCCCCATAAGTTTTGAAATCGAAGAGAGGTAGTCATGGACGAAATTTTTAAAAAAATTCAGAAAGCAATTCATATCGAGATCGAGGCCCTGGAACATTTTCATCGTAATTTAAGTCCCGAAGTAAGCCGGGCCATTGAAATGATTCTTCAGTCTTCCGGAAAGCTTATTTTGACAGGAGTAGGAAAGTCCGGAGATATTGCTAAAAAAATTTCCTCAACTCTTTCTTCTACCGGTACCAGCTCGGTTTTTTTGCATCCAACTGACGCTGTACATGGAGACGCCGGTGTTATCCAGGCCAATGATATTGTAATGGCTATTGGAAAAAGTGGAGAAAGCGACGAACTTGTATTTTTAATTCAAACGGTTAAAAAGATTGGAGCAAAGGTTATTTCGATTACTGCTAACCCGGAATCACGTCTTGCCCACCAATCAGATATTACTCTGGTTACACCTGTATTAATGGAAGCCTGCCCCTATGATCTGGCTCCGACCTCCAGCACAACTATTGCCCTCGTTCTTGGGGATGCAATGGCTATGACTTTAATGGAGTTGAAAAATTTTAAAGAAGACAATTTTGCTCTCTATCACCCTTCCGGAAGGTTGGGAAAACGCCTGAGTTTACAACTGTCTGATGTTATGAGAAAAGCGGAAAAGCTGGCTTATGTATATCCGGATGCAGAATTAGAAGACATTATAAATGAAATCTCTCAAAAGTTTATGGGAGCAACTGCGGTAGTTGATGAGCATATGAAACTTTTAGGTTTCATTACAGATTTTGATATTAGAAAATGTATTCAAAAAGGAAACCTGAAAGCAGACTTAAAAGCCAGAGAAATCATGACCTTGAACCCTATTTCTTTTCCTATTGAAGGGAAAGCTTATGATGTTCTTCTTGAAATGGAAGGGAGGGAAAGACCTATTTCTGTGGCACCGGTTATTGACAGTGAAGGAAAACTTGCCGGAATTGTTTTACTGCACGATCTTTTACAGTATGGATTGAAATAAATCCCAAGGTGTAAAAACACCCTGAGATTTTAAGGAAAAATTAATTGCAATTACCTTCTGCAGGAAGCCAGGTCTGGGTTCTGTAGAAAAAGCCAAGGTAACCTCTAACTTTTAAATTACCACCTTCTTTCCATATTTTTAGTTTATAGGTTTTACCGGATTTTGGATCCAGGATACTACCTGCTTTATCACCCATTTTCATTCCGCTAATAATTTGCATTCCTTGAATGGGCTTATTTTTTTTACTTCCCTTACAGGCTGTACATTTAGCTGTTGGATCTGTTAGTAATTTTTTAATAGTTCCTGTACCAGCTGCCTCATCAAGTTCAACATAAGATTTGGCTTTTCCTTTGTCTTCACCTTCGTCACCAATCGTTTTCCAGCAAGAATTCGCGAAAACCGAGTTTGTAAGGAAAAAAGTAGCACTTAGTATCGCAACTCCAAAAATTTTCTTCATAATTAACCTCTTCTTTTTTTTAGTATAAAAAAAGTAATGAATGAAATATAAAAATCAAGTAAAATAAAAGAATAATTTTGATTAAAAATAAAAAAAATTAAAGAATTACCCTGTATCCTCTTATCTGTTTGGATTTTCCTTTCAATGAAATATCACCAATATCCTCCAGGACGAATTCTCCGTTCAGGTGTTTCTTTGTTTCTTCGGAAATAATGATTTCAGCTCCTACCGTTTTTGTATAGCTTTCGAGACGGGAAGCTGTATTGACGGTATCACCAATCGCTGTATATTCCATTCTTTGAGAAGAGCCTATATTTCCGACAATCACCTCTCCCGTATGGATACCGATTCCAATTTGAATGGGAGGTTTATTTTAAATTTGTCGTATCAGGTTGAAATCACTAAGTTTTCGAATCATATCAACAGCTGTTTTTACTGCATTTTTCGGAGCCAATTCAGTTACAAGAGGGGCTCCGTAGATAGCCATAATTCCATCTCCGATAATCTTATCCAGACTACCCCTATAATGGAAAATAATCTCGATCATATCATTAAAATAAGAATTTAAAAAATCTACAATTTCTTCGGGATTACTTTCTTCTGACATGGTGGTAAAGTTTCGAATATCTGAAAACAGGATGGTGGCATAATATTTATTACCACCGGTGGATATATCAATCTTCCCATTCAGGGCATCTTCGGCTACCTGCGCGGGTAAAAACCTTTCCAATAGTTCCTGTCGCTTACTTTTAACCAGAATGTTTCTTAAACGGATGGAGATATAAGCGGAAAGAGGTACCATTAAAAACAGGGAAATGAAAAATATATTATTAGCCGGTTTATATAAACCATAATCTAAAAAGAGTTTTTGAAAATCAGGATATACAAATAGTTTTTGAATGGAATATATATAGGAAATACAAAGTAAAATACCTGTATAAATTAAGCTGGATGGATTGAAACGGAGAATGCCTATGATCAAAAGAAATGTAGAAATAAGTGAAAAAACGAGAGAAAAAAGAGTTTCAGGAGGAACGTTTATATAGCCTGCAATTTCATTTGGAATAATATTCGAATAGATAAAATAAGATAAAGCAGCCACATCAAGACTGATATAAAAAAACTTTATAGCCCGATTGTAGAATCTGTAATACTTCTCTTTCCAGAAAAATTGTATTTCTATGTAAATACCGAGTGCGAGTAAGAAAATCAAGTAAGAAGGGATTAAGGGTATATGGAATAAACCTTTCAGGTGATAGTGCTTGGCGATATTTACAAGAGCCAGAAAACCGATGAAATAAAGACGAATAATACTGATAAGCTTTTCGGCTTTATACTCTTCTTTTAACATAACTTCTTTTTCTTTTCGATTCATATTTTCCCTCAGGTTTCTTTTTTTTGAAATACCTTATAAACCATATCTAATTTACCGTGGGTGTAAACTCGAATTTCTATTACATTACTTTCTTCCAGAGAAGGAAAACTCATTTTTCCATGATATAGTCCATCTTTATAATTAATCCATCCGGCATAACTTCCTTCCGGCCAGTAAAGTACCCAGGTTCCTTCTTTTCGGTTTTTTTTATTTCTTTCACCGGATTCCCATTTTAGAAAATCATAATTAAATATTACATCAGAAGGAAGGTTGGCTGGTTTTATCTTCGGTGGCAGGGGGGTTACTTTATGTCTCGAATCAAATGGTTTATGAAGATAACGTCCATTCCAGCGACCGTTTTTGTAGTATGTAATCTCAAAGCTATTATCTTCATCGACTCCCTCGGAAATAAGTTCCCCCTGCTCATTAAATGTTTTCCAGCTATACTGAAATCCCTTAATTTGAAATTCATAACGGTTTTTGGGAGAAAAGGCCTGTTTTTCTTTAATACCTTTTTCTTCAATAGAGAATAAGGAGGGAGAAAAGAGAGCAAACAAATAAACTAAAATTAAGCTTTTCGCATTCATACTTCTATTTTCGGCGAAAAGCTTTCCGGCTAAATATGCGTCTTACTTAACCCATAGGATAGGGAATCTTTTTGGATACATCATCAATTTTCTTTAGTACTTCTTCAGATAAAACAATGTCTTTCGCTTTCAGGCTATCGTTTAGCTGTTCGGCTGAGGTAGCACCTACAAGTGTTGAGGCTACAAAATCATGTTGCTTACTCCAGGCGATGGCGAGAGTAACGAGACTGATTCCTAACTCTTTGGCTATTTTCATTAGCTCATTCGTAGCAATAACTGTTTTTTCGTTTAAATAACGTCCGGCCATGCTTCTCTGTCTTTCAGTCGGAGCCTTGGCATACTTGGTAAAACGAGCAGTGGGAGGAGGGTTCTCCACGTTGTATTTCCCACTTAAGACCCCTCCGGCCAGGGGGGAATAGGCCAGAAGGCTTACATTTTCTTTGCGACAGATTTCAGCCAGGGAATCCTCAAATCGTCTGTTTAGCATACTAAAATTATTCTGAATCGTTTCGTAACGCGTTAGTCGAAATTTCTCAGAAGTCCAGAGAGCTTTCATGAGACCCCAGGGTGTCTCATTACTACAACCTACATAGCGGACTTTTCCGCTATTCACCAGTTCACTTAAAGCATACAGTGTTTCTTCGTACATCATATCGGGGTCAGGCCAGTGAACCTGGTAAAAGTCGATATAATCGGTACCCAGTCTCATCAGACTTCCCTCAACAGCTCGAATAATATTGTGTCTGTCAAGCGCCGTTTTACCGGAACGCACGGGGGGAATGAACCAGCCATGCCCCGGACCACAAACTTTACTGGCAAGGATAATAGAATCTCTTTTTTTGGTTCTCATCCATTTGCCAACAATTTCTTCGGTTCGGTATACCCATTTCTCATCCGGTGGTACCGGGTAAATCTCAGCTGTATCAAAAAAATCCACTCCCGCATCAAAAGCTTTATCCATAATTTTAAAGCTGTTGGCTTCATCAGAAGAAGAGCCAAAAGTCATGGTTCCAAGTCCTATTTCAGAAATTACAATGGCAGCTTTACCGGGTCGTCTTTTTTTCATATTCAGGCACCTAATTTATAATTATGTCGTATTAAAAACAGGAAATCGTATGGAGTCAAGAAGAAAAATCTTTCAGTCTAAAAGGATTTGTTTTCGTTTTTTAAAAATGTACTTGACAAAAATTAATGGAAGAGCAAACTTTTTTGTAGTTTAGCACTCTAATAGTATGAGTGCTAAAAGTAGAGACCATGAGCTTTGTATCGCAACGACACAGATTAATTCTGAAGGCCCTTATAGATGATTTTGTAATGGATAATCGACCTGTAGGCTCGAAGACACTTTCTGAAAAATACAATATTGGCCTTTCTCCGGCCACCATAAGGAATGTGTTTCGCGACCTTGAAGAATTAGGTTATATCAATTCCAGGCATCATTCCGGTGGAAGAGTTCCAACAGAATCAGGTTTTAGGTTTTATATTGATAGCCTGGTATCTCTTTATGAGCTTACCATCCTCGAAAAGCAAAGAATCCAGGAAGAATATCTGAAGTATCAGTTTAAGCTGGATCAGATTTTAAATGCGACTTCGAGGGTTTTATCCAGACTTTCTCAAAAAGCCTCTGTTGTACTGGCACCCAAGAAAAATCAGGATACTCTTAAGCATGTTGAATTAATACACGTAAGCGGAGAGGAAATTCTCGCTATAGTGGTCACTCGTTCCGGCGCGGTAATCAATAAAAATATTTTTGCCAATCAAAATATTTCTCAGGAATCTCTTTATAAAATTTCAAGATTCTTGAATGAAACAGTAAAAGGTTTCGAAATCGATTATATATTCAATGAATTTATGGATGAATTAAAGCAGAAACAGGAAAGGGAGATCCCTTCCGAGATTTATCCTCTTATTGATAATATGAAACATGCTTTTGGAAGCGAGCTTAATTTTGAAACAGAGTTATATATCGGAGGTTTAAAAAATCTCTACGATAATTTCAAGGATGACGATATCAGCCATATGGAAAGTGTCCTCGCCCTTTTGGACAATAAAAGCTTATTAAAGCAAATTTTCAGCCAGTATATAGAATCTGATGATGTCTCGGCATTTGTGGGCGGGCAGGAAGATTTGGAGCTTAATGGGGTATCGATCATTGCCACAAGTTATAAAATGGGTGATAAGCGAATCGGTTCTATGGGCATCATCGGTCCGAGGCGAATGAATTATAACAGGGCCTTAGCTCTGGTAGATTATACATCTATGATGGTATCTGAAATGGTAACACGTATTAGCAGGTAAGAATTTTTAGGAAGGGAGAATAATGTCAGAAAACCAGAACACAACTGAATCTGAAGAAAAAAACACCAAAGCAGAAAATGGGGATAATGGTTCTTCAGAAAAAAAAGCATCAAATGGAAGTGAGGAAGTTATCCAGACAGAAGAAATTCAGTCTAATACATCAAATACTTCTTCAGATGAGTTGCAAAAAGCGAATCAGGAAATCGAAAAGTTAAAGGACTCCTGGGCAAGAGAAAGGGCTGAGTTCCAGAATTACAAGAGAAGAACTGCGGCTGAGTTTGTAAATATCAGGCGGGAGTCAGTGAAAAACTTTGTACTAAAATTGCTTACTCCTATGGATAATCTCGAAAGGGTTAGCCAGCAGAATGTTTCGGATGATGTTAAACCTTTTCTGGATGGAGTACAAATGATAAAAAAAGAAATTTATTCTGTATTTGAAAAAGAGAATATTTTTCGGGTTCAACCTATAAATGAACCTTTTGATCCCATGACAATGGAAGCCATAGCCGCTCTTGAGTCAGAGGAATATCAGGAAGAGACTGTCATCGAAGTTTATCAGTCTGGTTTTGAGTTTCGTGAAAATAGTGAAACCATGCTAATTCGTCCATCTCGAGTTCGAGTGGGACGACCAAAAAATTAATTTTATTAGGGAGAATAGGAATCTATGTCAAAAGAGAAAATCATCGGAATTGACCTGGGCACAACAAATTCATGCGTTGCTGTAATGGAGGGTGGAGATGCTGTAGTAATACAGAATGCGGAGGGTGCAAGGACAACTCCTTCGATTGTGGCATTTACATCCAAAGGAGAAACACTGGTAGGGCAATTTGCAAAAAACCAGGCAATCACAAATGGGGCCAATACAGTTCGCTCTGCAAAGCGTTTCATTGGTAGACGTTTTAATGAAGTTAATGAGGAATCCGGTAGAGTTTCTTACAAGGTAATCCGAGCAGGAAACGATGGTGTTAAATTTCAAACTAATCAGGGAGAATTTACTCCTCAAGAAATTTCAGCCCGGATTCTACAAAAAATGAAAAAAACAGCGGAAGACTTTTTAGGTCAAACCGTTACAAAAGCTGTAGTCACCGTTCCTGCTTACTTTAACGATGAGCAAAGACAGGCTACGAAAGACGCGGGAAGAATTGCCGGCCTTGAAGTAGAGAGGATTATTAACGAGCCTACCGCAGCTGCTTTAGCTTATGGTTTTGATAAAAAGAAAGAAAATGCAAAGATAGTCGTTTATGACCTCGGTGGTGGAACTTTCGACGTAAGTATTCTTGAGCTTGGAGATGGAGTCTTTGAAGTAAAATCTACAAATGGAGATACCCACCTTGGTGGAGACGACTTTGATGATACTATCATGGACTGGATGGTGGATGAGTTTAAAAAACAAACAGGCATTGATATCAGCCAGGATAAAAATACGATTCAGAGACTCAAAGAAGCAGCGGAAAAAGCTAAAATCGAACTTTCCGGAACCTCTTCTACACAGATAAATCTGCCATTTATCACAGCTGATGCAAGCGGTCCAAAACACCTGGATATGACTCTTTCCAAGGCTAAATTTGACCAGCTAACCAAACCTCTGGTAGAAAGAACCCGAATTCCCTGTGAAAATGCTCTAAGAGACGCAGGTTTAAGTCCATCTGATATAGATGAGGTAATTCTGGTAGGTGGTTCTACAAGAATTCCCGCAGTTCAAGAGCTGGTAAAAGGTATATTTGGAAAAGAGCCCAATAAATCTGTAAATCCGGATGAAGTTGTTGCTGTAGGTGCTGCCATTCAGGGAGGAGTTTTAGCCGGAGAAGTTACAGACGTTCTTCTTTTAGATGTAACACCTCTTTCTCTGGGTATAGAAACTCTGGGTGGAGTAATGACCCGTTTAATTGAAAGAAATACTACCATTCCAACTAAGAAATCCCAAATTTTCTCTACTGCTGCTGATAACCAGAGTGCAGTGAGTGTCCATGTGTTACAGGGTGAAAGAGAGATGGCCAAGGACAACCGTACACTCGGTAGGTTTGACCTGGTAGGAATACCGCCGGCCCCCAGAGGAGTTCCTCAAATAGAAGTAACCTTTGATATCGATGCGAATGGTATTGTGCACGTTTCTGCCAAGGATTTAGGTACAGGAAAAGAGCAAAAAATTCGTATTGAATCCTCTTCCGGTCTATCCGAAGAAGAAATTCAAAAAATGGTAAAAGAAGCAGAAGCTAATGCTGAATCCGATAAACGATCCAGGGAAGTTGTAGAATTAAAAAATGAGATTGAATCCTTAACCTATCAATTAGAAAAAACTATTTCAGAAGCTAAGGATAAGATTCAACCGAATGATGCCCAACTGGCAGAGGATGAGATCAAGCGAGCAAGAGAAGCTGTTCAGAGTGATGATCTGGCAAGGCTCCGTTCCACAAAAGAGTCTTTGAATAATATTGCTTCCAAAATTGGCTCAGCGGTTTATTCACAGGCCGGTCCTGAGGCTCAACAACAGGGTGCTCCTTCCGGTAATGATAATGCAAAGAATAATTCCGGTGGAGAAAAAGTGGTGGATGCAGACTATACTGTAGTAGATGATGATAAAAAGTAGAGATGAGTGAACAGAGTTATTACGAGATACTGGGAGTTGCGAAAAGTGCTTCCGAAGATGAAATAAAAAAAGCTTATCGAAAGCTGGCTATAAAATATCACCCTGATAAAAATAAAGGTGATAAGGCAGCCGAAGAAAAGTTTAAGGAAGCAACGGAGGCCTATGAGGTTCTCCGTGATCCCGAAAAGCGGAGAATGTATGACCAATTTGGTAAAGCCGGCGTAAATGCCGGTGGAGCCGGGTTCGGTCAGGGTGCCTATACCGACTTTTCCGACATTTTTGGAGATTTTTCCGACATTTTTGGAGACTTTTTCGGTGGTGGACGGGGCCAAAGAAGACACGGGCCCAAACGGGGTAGCGATCTCCGGTACAATCTTGAAATATCTCTGGAAGATGCTGCTCTTGGAAAAGAATACAAAATTGAAATTCCTCGCTTAGAAACCTGTCCCGATTGTAGCGGAAGTGGGGCAGCTAAAGGGGCTCAACCCAGTGCCTGTCCGGATTGCGGCGGAACCGGACAGGTTCGAAGGACTCAGGGGTTTTTCTCCATAGCTTCTACCTGTGGCAGGTGCGGAGGACGTGGTTCTATCATAACCAATCCCTGTAGAACCTGTTCCGGCCAGGGAATGGTCGAAAAGCGGAAAACCATTAATATTAAAATTCCACCGGGCGTGGAATCTGGAAGCCGCTTAAAAGTAAGTGGTGAAGGCGAAGCAGGACCCAACGGGGGACCATCCGGGGATCTGTATGTCGTAACCCATATCAAGCGTCACCCAACTTTTGAAAGACAGGGAAATGATCTGGTCATGTCAAAAACCATTTCAATGGTAACGGCCTGTCTGGGTGGAGACATCGAAGTGCCTACCATTGAAGGGAAAAACATAAAAATGAAAGTTCCGGAAGGAACAGAACCGGGTCAGGTTTTCCGTCTTAAAGGACATGGCATTCCTTATCTGGGATCTTATGGGAAGGGGGATCAGCATGTCGTTATAAAAGTAGAAATACCTAAGAAATTGACCAAACGTCAGCGTGAACTCTTAATGGAATTTGACCAGGAGAATGATCCTTCTCTTGCGGGTGGATTTTTTAAAGGTGGCTTTTTTAAAAAGTAAATGGAAAAACTAAAACTTGGAATTATAGGTACAGGTCATATGGGCCAGTACCATGTTAACGTCGCAAACCAATTAAAAGATGCTATACTGTCCGGGATCTATGATACAAGCCCGGTAAGAGCTAATGAAATTGCTTCTAAATACGATACACTGGCGTATAGCTCTGTAGAAGAAATTCTGGATAATTCGGATGCTCTTATTATTGCAGCTCCTACATTTTTACACCATGAAATAGCCAAACGTGCCCTTCTATCAGGCAAGCATGTTCTGGTAGAAAAGCCAATAGCTGAAACTGTAGAACAGGCAAGAGAGCTGGTGCGAATTGCTTCCGAAAAAGGCCTTATTTTTCAGGTCGGACATGTAGAGAGATTTAATGGTGCTATTTTAGAATTAAATAAAATAGCAGAAGAACCTATTTTGATTGAATCACGCAGACTTGCTCCCTTTAACAATCGCATTCGTGATGTTGGTGTTGTCCTGGATATGATGATTCATGATATTGATATTGTTCTGAACCTCGTCAAATCCAAAGTCAAATCTCTTTCTGCTATGGGAACCAGCGTTTTTTCTGAGCACGAAGATGTGGCAGCTACCATTATGCAATTTGAAAATGGTTGTGTTGCTAAAATTTCTGCTTCCCGTTGTACCCAGTCAAAAATTCGAACCTTAAATATATCTCAAAAAGATTCTTATATAGAACTGGATTTTGCTGATCAAGAAATTCAATTACACCGTCAGGCCAGTTCTAATACCCAATTAGCTCCGGATTCGATTCGCTATAAGCAGGAGTCAATTGTTGAGAAGATTTTTGTTCATAAAGATAATCCTTTAAAGCAAGAACATGAGCATTTTGTAAATTGTATTCTTGGAAAAGCCACTCCTCTTGTTGGGGGAGATAAAGATATAGAAACCCTGGAAATTGCACACAGGATTTTAGAACAGCTTAAAGCCAATAAAAATGCCGGATGATTTTCATTCTTATCAGGGAAAACTGCTTATTTCCAATTCAAGTATAGTAACGGATGCGTTTCATAAGTCCGTTATTTTTATGATTGAACATGATAAACAGGGTGCATTTGGCCTTGTTGTAAATAAGAAAACAGAAAGAAAACTATTTGAATTAGTACCGGCTCTTCCTTTTGAGTATTCGTATGATGTTCCTATATTTTGGGGAGGACCGGTGGATCATACCTTTGTTTCTATTCTCCACGATCATTCTTCTGCCATTGATCCGGGAATCGAAGTTATACCTGGTGTATATATTAGTAGAAGTTTTGAATTACTTAACCACATCATTAAAATCAGAGGTTGCCATTTTATTATTCTTCAGGGTTATTCCGGCTGGGGTTCCGGGCAATTAGAATCGGAGTTTGAAAGGAAGTCCTGGGCAAGCCATGAGGTTAAACCGGAATTTATTTTTAGCGATACTCCGGAAACAATCTGGAAAGAATCTTTAAAAAGCAAGGGTGGAATCTATAAGTATTTTGCTGAACATACAAAAGATCCTATGTTAAACTAATTTTTCTATTCACCTTTTATAGCCACTTATTCAGGATTTGAGTAATGGTTTCCATCTTTATCGGTTTGGTTATATAATCATTCATTCCAGCTTCGAGACAATGCTCTTTTTCCCCTTTTATTGCTCCGGCAGTAATGGCGATAATTGGAATATGTTTTTGATTATTTTCTATCCGCCTGATCTCAGTAGTAGCTTCATAACCATTCATTTCCGGCATCAATATATCCATAAAAATTAGATCTGGTTTTTCCTGCCTGTAGATTTGGACTGCTTCTTTTCCGTTTTGAGCTTCTAAAATATGTGATTTGGGAAAGGTTTCCGAAATAAATAAGTTTAAAAGCATCATGTTAAAGGGTGTATCTTCTGCTATAAGAATCTTACAAAATCTATCCTTTTTCATATTTGGAGATGAATTAGAGAGGTTCGAATCCATTATTAGAAAATCACTTTTTTGGAAGTTTAGTAATTTGGAATATAAGGAATTTATATTTATAGGCTTATTCAGGCTAAATTGTATTTGCAATACATTTAAGTCTTCCGAAATAATAGAACTATCTGCTGAATTATGCATCAGGGCAATTTTAATGTCTTTCGAACTTAAACATAAATCATTTCGAATTCTGTAGATAAGCTCAAGACCATCGATAGGAGACATATGGTAATCAATAAAAAGATAATCATATTTTTTATTTCCTTCTTTTAAAATAGATAGTGCTTCTCTACCATTAGAGCACTCTTCTGAAGCAATACCTATAACCAATAACAACTCAGCTAATATTTTGCGACAACTTTCATTATCATCAATAATTAATACTTTTCGAATATTTTCGATCTTTTTAAATTCAATTTTATCTTCATTTACGTAGGGTAGCGTAAGAGTAAAATAAAAGCAACTCCCCTTTCCTTCTTCACTTTCCAATTCCAGGTGTGAACCCATCTTTAATAGAAATTTATTACTTATAGGTAAACCTAAGCCGGTACCACCGCGTCTATCACTTGAAACTGATTGAGCCTGATAAAAAACCTTATAGATTTTTTTTTGCTCTGCTTTTGGAATTCCAATTCCGGTATCGCGAACATGAAATGTTATACACATTTCTGTATCACTTAAAATTAGATATGTAACTTTAAGTTCAATTTCTCCCTTATCGGTAAACTTCATTGCATTTCCTAAGAGGTTTAATAAAATTTGGCGTAATCGAAGGGAATCTACCCAGACAAATCGGGGCAAGTCTGATGGAACATTCAAAAGGAGTTCTATTTGCCTTTCGTATTGTTTGATTTTTATAACGTCTATAGCTTCTTCAAGAAGTTCGATAATATCAATTTTTTCATTGTATAAATCTAATTTACCTGCCTCTATTTTTGATAAATCTAATATATTGTTTATTAAGGAATGTAGAGAGTTTGCGGAAGATTGTACGATTTTAGCATATTCAAATTGGGTATGAGAAAGCTTGGTTTTTAAGAGCAGTTCGGTAAAACCTATCACTCCATTTAAAGGAGTTCGTATTTCGTGGCTCATATTTGCAAGAAAATCGCTTTTTGTCTGGTTAGCGGCTTCTGCTTTTTCTTTTAAGTCTTTTAACTTATATTCTGTTTTTTTTTGTTCTTCTATATCCTGAAAAATGCCAAATATTCTTACACACTCTCCATCAATTCTCTCGGATTTACCAATAGTTCTAACCCAGCGCTCTTTACCCTTAGCTGTTAGAATTTGCAACTCTTCTACATAAGGTATCCCTAAATGAATCAGTCTATCTACAATCTCTATAATTTTATTCCTATCATATCCTTCTTTGTAAAAAAAAATAGCAGTATTTAAATCCGGTACATAATCTTTATCTACTTCATGAATCTCTTTTGTAACATCCGACCAGTATAATTCCTTTGTTTTTAAGTTTAATTCCCAGCCCCCTACACGGGCAACACGGCTGGTTTCTTCCAGTAACTGTCGTGTCTTTTCAAGCTCATAGGTTTTTCGTTTTAGAGCAATTTCAATTGTCTTTTGTGCAGTAATATCATGAATAATGACGATATTTTTATTCTGATAGGAAACAATTCTTGCTTCGTAGTATTTAATGTGTTTATTAATTTTTAAGTCATATTCAATATATTGAATATTATCATTTGCTTTTAAATTTTTAAAAGCACTTATAATTTTTTGGGATAGTTCGGGAGGGAAAATATCTTCTACACGTTTTTGTAAAAATTCCTCGGGTTTGAAAAGTAGTAATTTTTCATCCTGAATATGATAATCAATAAATCGTTCATCTTCATCAAAAATAAATATGATATCCGGAATGGAATTTAAAAAGATGGAACTTCTTTCATACTTCTCAGTTTCTTTTTGTATGAAATCCTGCATTGTATCAAACAGGCGTTGATTTTCTATTTCAAGTTTCTTTACAACTTGCGTATAAAAAGATATAAGTCTGTCTTTCATAATTTACTCTTTGAATTCCTATAAATAAGTATAAAACTATAGTGAAAAAAAACAAGAAGTTTAACTCCTAGGATAGTGAGCCTTCATATTTCCTAAAAACAAGCGAGTCACTGATGGCTTAGAGAAGAAAACAATCCGCTAAGTCTTTAAATATGGTACAATTTATGCTTGATATATTTGTATTATGAATACTTTAGAAACCTATCAAAACGAATTAAACAAAACGATTCAATCTCTAAACGAATCGTATAGAAGGGCCGGTTTTGACCCCGGAAAAATGAATGAAATCGAAGAAGGCTTGATTCCAAAGGACCTGAAAGAGAGAAAGAGGAGGATTCTGGAAACAATGGAAGGACTTAGAAGGAAGATAGCAGTTCTAAAAAGTGTAAATAAAAGGCAAGCTGCATAAAATATAATCTTTTTGCTTGGTAAGTATTCAGATTCCTGGATCTTGATAATTTTAAATATTAAAAATTTCAGGTTCTGAAAAGATATTTACAATAAAAGATCGAACCTGCAATATACATCTGTAAGGAGTATAGTTTTTATGGCAGCAGGTGGTATGATCTTTTTAGGCCTTTGCCTGGTTCTTTCGGCTTTGATTATTATGTCCGTTAGAATTTACCAGGTCAGGCCTGATTTTGTTTTTAAGGTACTTCGATATTCTCTTCTGGTTATTTTCTGGCTGATTTTTGGAGCTATTTCGGTAGCTATCGGATTTCGAATTTCAGATAGACACCAGTCTACCTACAGTAGGAACTCAAAAGCAGTCATTGATATCTGGGGTGGAAACATCTACCAATCTCCACCTTCTTTAACCTATAACGATTATGAAATCCAGGAAGTCGAAAACAAAAAGACAGGAGAACTTCAAAAACGCAGAGTATTAGTAAATCCAAATATAGGATTCCATGCACAAACACTACAAATAAAAATTGATAAAAATGTAAGACAAAAAGGATTACTAAAGTTTCCGGGCTATGATTTACTTTTTTCGGGTGAATACAAACTAAAAAATACCTTAAAAAGAACGGAAAATTTGAACTTTTACTTCGAACTACCGCAAAATGCAGGTAACATAACAGACATAGTGGTGATCCTGGATGGAAAAGAATATACAGAAGATACAAACCTGGCAAATGGAATCAGTTGGTCTAAAGAAATGCAAGCCGGAGAAGAAGCTACTTTTCTAATTAAGTATAAAGCCCAGGGAACCGGCTACTTTAGCTATACGCTGGGAAATGTGCAGAAAGAAATTAAGAATTTACTAATAAATATACAAACTGATTTTGAGGATTATATTATACCCGAACGGGCTATGGTTCCGACACGACAGGCTTCCGACGGAAAAATAAGCAAAATAGAGTGGTCGAGCAAAAATTTAATTACCGGTCAAAGCGTAGCTTTAAAGTTTCAACTCTCAGATGACTATGGTTCCATTGCAGCCAAGTTATATTTCTATGCTCCTCTTTCCCTTTTCTTATTCTTGTTTTTGATTCTTCTTGTCACTGTAGCAAGAGAAATTAAGCTACACCCCATGCACTATCTTTTTATTATAGTGAGCTTTTTCATTTTTTACCTTTTAGGTTCTTATATGATAAGTTATATCGGAGTTATTCAGGGAATTATAGCCTCGCTTGCTGTATCTACCGGAATTCTACTATATTATATATATCTAATTGGTAAATCTGCTGAATTATTGCAGACTGTAGCAGGCTCTGCTATTATTTTTCAATGGATTTTTTCGGTAGCCTTTTTCTTTCCGGAGCATACCGGTTTTACTATTACCATTTCAACAATATTATCCTTTATTGCCTTGATGAAAATTACAGCCAAAACAAACTGGGAGAATAAGTTCTAATATGGCATCAGATAAAAAAATGAAAGAAGTTCTGGAAGATCTATTCTATCTTCTTGAATCAGAAAATTTAGATTATGAATATGGAATCATAAAAGATTTTGCTCTTTTAAGAGGTTTGAGCGATGAAATGGCATCACAGGTAGCCTCGGTTATCATGGAGGATGCAGGTGAGGAATATGACCCGGAAGAAAATACCAGTAGAGTTATCATTTTTAAAAAGAAGTATAAACTGGATAAATATAGTCTCTGGGATAAGGAGTTAAACGAGTCCGCCTTTGACTTTTATGAAGAATACAGAATTTATCCCAACATTTTAACTGCTAATAAGTTCACACTGAATAAGATAGATCTTATGGCCAACCAGGGAAGTCATAAGGAAAACATTAAATCTCCGGAAATGGAGTCTCCAGAAGAAAACGAGTTTGCCGTGCTGGGTGCCTTTGCAACCGATGATTTTCAAATAGGTTTTTACCTGGATGAAGACTTGAAAGACAAAGAATATATTCTCATTTTTGATTCCGAACCCGGCCCTGAGGACGGAGAAGAAATTGAGGAAAAAAATCTAAAAAGAAGAGTGGCATAAATGGATTATTTGGTACCATACAAAAAACTAAATTATACAACTTCAAAAAGTAAAGAAGAAATTCTCTCTCATATACAGGAGAACACAGGTCAATCGTCCTGGAGTTTATCTTTTTTTGCAAAAGAAATGTTCTCAGGGACAATTACTTCAGATGGATTTAAAATATTTAAAAATATTAAATATCGTAATAGCTTCAATCCTGTCATTGAGGGTAAGATACAAACGGGTTATAAAGGAACCGAAGTAGAGATTGTACTTCGTTTGCATACATTTGTGATGGTTTTTATGGGAACGTGGTTAAGTTTCTCTATATTATTTCCTCCTTTTTTGCTATTTGGTTTTTTCTTAGTGAGGTGGGGGTTTAAAAAAGAAGCTGAGGAAATTAAAACCTATTTTGATAACTTCTTTAATTCCGGTATAGAAAAAAAAGAAACCGAAGAAGAAGACCCCTTTTCCAGGTTTTAAAGGAAGAATTTTAAATTATCCCGGTTTGCATTTTCTGCGTATGAAATGATTTTTTTAGAATATCTTCCAATGTCTATAATTTCGGATGTCTTTTGATTCATGAAATCTTGATTAATAAGATTGTTATAATAAAGTATTTTAGGAATTAAAAGAGCCGATGTATAAGGTATTCGTTTATCACGGCAGTAGCGGGCTCCCTTGAAATCGTCAAGCAGGACAAAGTCTCCTCTGCCTTCCTGATAAGCCTGTATAATGCTGGCCTCTCCTGTATGCAGGAAACTGAACTCATTATCATTCAAAGGTTTTACTTTAACTATAGAAAAGCTATTTTCTTTTTCTTCTTTAAAGAACTCGTACCCGTAATATCCTTCCTGCTGAAGTTCGAAGTATACTTCTTCGGTAAAGCATACCTCAAAGTACCCGGCAAATAGAATGAATAGTTCAGTTCTATACAAAAGCAGGGCAGATGATGTATCACAGAGAACCTTCATTGTCTATTCCGCGAAAAACTAAAAAAAAGCTTGTACTACAATAGGGGTCAATTTGAAAAATTCTGTCAAGCAGAAGGAGTATTTTCTCCTTGACCCCTTTATATACTGCAAGACATGTATTTGAGAAGGGGTTCGGAAAGCATCAGTATGAAAATCTATTTAATTGGAATCGGTGGTATTGCAATGGGGAATCTGGCCTATATGCTGAAGAAAAAAGGCCATAAAGTAAAAGGCTCTGATATGAATGTTTATCCTCCCATGTCAGATAAACTTAGTGATTGGAAGATTCCGGTAGATATTGGTTTTGAAGTAAATGAAAATTTGCTTGAAGCAGATATTGTGATTATTGGAAATGCCGTGTCAAGAGGAAACCCGCAGGTGGAAGCTACCTTAAATTCAGGAAAGGAATACATGAGTATGCCGCAGGCTATAAGTCACTTTTTTCTGAAAGGAAAAAAAGTAATTGTTGTTGCGGGAACTCACGGAAAAACCACTACTACATTCTTAATTCACCATATTCTAACAGAAGCAGGTTTAAAACCGGGCCTATTCGTAGGAGGAATACGAAAAGATGGACATGCTGGTTTTGAAATTGCCGACGGAGACTATTTTGTGATTGAAGGTGATGAATACGATTCGGCGTTCTTTGATAAAGGTTCTAAGTTTTTACACTATAGGCCTTATTATCTTGTCCTTACTTCATTAGATTTTGATCATGCAGATATTTTTCCTGACCTCGACGCTATTAAGGTAATGTTTCGGAGATTAGTTCATTTAGTTCCTTCTCACGGGAAAATTTTCTACTGGCAGGGCTCCAAAGAATTGCAGGAAATATGTGAGCATTTTCAACATGCTCCTATCTGCGCTTACGAATTAGCGAAACCGCTTTCTTTACTTGAAGTTAAGCGGGGAAGGGCACAGAGAAAGGATAAGCATTCCGAAATTCATACCAGGTTGATAGGAGAACATAATTATAGGAATATGGAAGTAGCTTTAAATGTGGCTATGGAAATTTTACCTTCTAAAATAGATTCCCATATTTCTGCCTTAGAAAGTTTTCCGGGTGTGAAAAGAAGACAGGATATTTTGTATGAAGACTCGAAACGTGTTCTGATAGAAGATTTTGCTCACCACCCTGTAGCAGTAAGGGAAACGATAAAAGCCGTGAAAGAAGCCTATCGGGGGTTTAAAATTATCAGCTTATTTGAACCGAGAAGTGCAACTTCCCATCGGAATGTTTTTCAAAATGAGTATGCGGAATGCTTTGAAGGTTCGGATGAAGTTTTTATAACAGAAGTATTTAATATAAATAAGGTTCCGAGGAATATGCGTCTCGATGTAAAAAAAATCACTAAAGCTATAAAACGAAATAGTAACATACCGGCTCATTATTGCGAAGAACCCACTTCACTCCTTGAAAAATTAAAAAAAATACTACCCGAATACAGCCGATCTAAAATTGTAATCCTTGTAATGTCCAACGGTTCTTTCGGTGGCATTTACAAGCCAATACTGGAACTTTTACAGAATAACCATGAATCTACTTGATGAAATAGAAAGCGTTTATCTCGAAGCCAAAAGGGTTTTACCCGGTGCTACAAGTGTAGAAGAATTAGATTTATTAAAAAATAATTTTATCGGGAAAAAAGGGAGTCTGACTTCCGTCCTAAAAAAACTTGGCTCTTTAACTGTGGAAGAAAAGAAAACGACAGGTAGTAAAGCCAATCAAATTTCTTCTGCGATTGAAGAACTTGTTTTCGAGATTCGGGAGCGCATTAAACGTGATTTGATAGAAAGACAGGTTTCTACCGAAAAGATGGATGTTTTTCGTCCTCTTCTTCCCAAAAATCCGGGCAGCCTGCATCCTATTACGAAAATCCGAACGGAAATCGAGGATATATTTGTATCCATGGGTTTTTCTGTAATGGATGGACCGGAAGTAGAAACAGACTATAATAACTTTGAAGCTCTAAATTTTACAGCCGACCACCCGGCAAGAGATATGCAGGATACGTTTTATACCGAAGATGGAAACTTGCTGCGAACTCATACTTCGGCCATACAGGTAAGAACTCTACGCGAACTCAAACCACCTTTTAAAATTATTGCACCGGGCCGGGTATTTCGTTACGAAGAGGTAGATGCTTCTCATGAAAATACCTTTTACCAGGTAGAGGGTATGGTTGTAGGAAAAGATATCTCCATCTCTCATTTAAAATATACTATGAATGTTCTTCTTACCCGAATTTTTCAAAAGGAAGTGAAAGTTCGTCTTCGCCCCGGTTATTTTCCTTTTGTAGAACCCGGTTTTGAACTGGATATTTCCTGTATGGTTTGTAACGGAAAAGGTTGCTCGGTTTGCAAACAGTCCGGCTGGTTGGAACTTTTACCCTGCGGATTAATACATCCCAATGTTTTGAAGTTTGCAGGTCTGGATACGAAGGAATGGACAGGCTTTGCTTTTGGCCTGGGTCTGGATAGACTTGTAATGATGCGCTATTCGATTCATGACATACGATATTTCCATTCCGGAAATCTTCGTTTTCTGGAACAATTTAATTAATATCTATCGGGAAAGGTTTGGTTTGCCGGAGTACAAGCCAAACCTTTTTTATAAACCTACAAACCCTTTTTTAAATAGTGTTCTCTTAAAATATGAACTACCTGGTGAGGAACGGTTCTGTCATCTCTTTCCGCGTCTTTTTCCAGTTGTTCCAGTACCTCTTCCGGGAAAGAAATAAAATAGGAACCCGAAGCAGGGCCTCCTTCTCCCCTCGATTCTTTAAAATACATCCAAACACCAAAGAAAAAAAGACCCAGTACTATCAAACCTATTACTACATTAAGCGCCATCTTGTAATCCTTTAATCATTTTATCAAATTCTTCCATGAACGCCAGCATTTCAGGAGTTAATTGTGCTTTCTGATTTCTGGGTTCATATTTACTTACAGCTTCCAATTTATTGGTTAATTTAGCTTTTTCAACACCGAGTTCCTTACCAACTTGAGGAACAAATTCATTATGAGTTTGCAAATGAGCCGGGAGGGGATGTTTTTGCGTGATCACCTTCATATTTAAAATAGGAGGAAGGTTTTCTTTTTTGCGGGCTTCTTCTTTCTTCTTTTCTTCCTTTTTTCGTTCTTTTTCCGCCTCTAATTCTTCGGCTACCTTTTTGGGTTTGAAAAATAAATACAGCATAACTGCAAGGATAATGGTATAAAGTATCGTTTGCAAAATCATGACTAACATAAGTATACTCCTATTCCTTTTTTAACGCTTTTATGAACAGAAAAATAGCTATAAAAAACGCGATGATTCCGTATTTTAAGCGCGACCAATCCCCTTCCGTATTTATTATATAAATTGAATAAATAAAAAGTCCCGATAATAAAACGGAAAGAAACGCATAGTACCATCGTATCATAATTCAAGAAAGAAAGCATTTCCTTTTCCTGTCAAGAAACAGGAAAAGTTCAGAGTGTTTTTTTGGATAATTTGGAATTTAGACTCTTAGGAGCGTATTCCGAAGCCTTTTGTAATAAGCTGAACATTGAAGATAAATAACACAAAAGACATCAGCAGAATAATGAAAAATGAGGTTCCTATATCAATATCACTTACACCCAAAAAGCCATAACGAAAGGCATTCACCATGTACAGAATCGGGTTAAACCTGGAAACAGACTGCCAGAATTCCGGTAACATTTTGATAGAATAAAAAACCCCTCCGAGATAGGTAAGTGGTGTCAGGATGAAAGTCGGAATAATCGTTATATCATCAAACTTTTTAGCAAATAAAGCATTCGAAAAACCTGCGAGGGAAAAGAGCATGGAAGTTAGGATAATAATACTCAGGATAATCCAAATATTATAAACCTGTAAATTACAAAAAAACATAGACACAAGAATAACCAGTAGACCCACAAATACTCCCCGAAAAACCCCTCCGCTCATATATCCGAGCACAATGGTTAAAGCCGAGGTAGGAGAAACCATTAACTCTTCTATATTTCTCTGGAATTTTGCCATAAAAAAAGATGATACCACATTGTTATAGGAGTTTGTTATCACGCTCATCATGATAAGCCCCGGAACAATAAAGTCCATATAAGTAAAATTACCAACATTGCCAATTTGTCTTCCGACTAATTTTCCAAAAATTAAAAAATACAAAGTCATAGTAATTACAGGAGGGATAAGGGTCTGCATCCAGATACGGGTGATGCGACGTATTTCTTTCCGGATGATTGTGCTATAGGCAACAAATTCTTCTTGCATCTTTTATTTTCCTTTTTCCACCATTCTCAAGAAAAATTCTTCAAGACGGTTTGATTTATTTTTCATGCTATTCACCAGGATTCGATGGGTTTTAAATTCCTCAAAGACCGAACTCAAGTTAGATTGATTTCTGTGAATTCGTATTTCTAAAGTCTTTTCCTCTAATAAGGTGGCTTCAAAATTTTTGAATTCCGGAAGAGAAGAAAGGGGTTCCTGCAAATCAAAAATAAAAGACTCCACATCAAGTTTTCGCAACAAATCTTTCATGTTATTTTTCTCAACAATTAAACCCTTATCAATAATCGCGATGTTACGACAGAGGTTTTCTGCTTCCTCAAGATAATGGGTGGTAAGAATAATAGTTGTGCCACCGGTATTCAACTTTATTAAAAAATCCCACATAGATCTTCGTAGTTCTATGTCTACTCCGGCGGTAGGTTCATCGAGTATGAGTAAATCCGGTTTATGTATAAGTCCCCTTGCAATCATTAAGCGTCGTTTCATACCACCCGAAAGCATTCTGGCCTGATCCTTTCGTTTATCAATTAATCCTAGGGATTCTAAAAGTTCTTCGGTTCTTTCTTTTGCCAGTTTTCTCGGTATTCCGTAGTAGCCGGCCTGGTTAATGACAATCGCTTCTACGTTTTCAAAAATTCCAAAATTAAATTCCTGTGGAACGACTCCCACTCTTTGCTTGGCACCTTTCAGATCCTTATCGATATCATGTCCGAAAATTTCCACTGTCCCGGAGGTTTTATTCACTAGAGAAATCAATATTCCGATTAGAGTGGATTTGCCGGCACCGTTCGGTCCCAGAAGGGCAAAAAAATCTCCAGTTTCCACTTCAATATCCACACCTTTTAGGGCCTCGAGCCCATTCGCATAGGTTTTCTTTAATGCCTTAATTGATACTGCTTTCATAATGGGTATATTGTATAAAGATTGGAGGTCTAAAGAATGATCAATATTTTAATTACAGTTTTTCTTGTCTTTCTGAGTTTTGAAACAGGACAGGCCTGTGAGTTAATGGGTTTCTCCTTTGATAGAAAAATTCCGGCTAATAATATCTTTCAAAGTTTTCGTTTTAGGGATAAAAATAATCCGGATGGTTGGGGAGTAGCCTACTATCCTGATAAGGCTTTGCAGGTGTTTAAGGAACCGAAAAGTGCCAGTCAGAGTGAATTTGCTGAATTTTTAAGAAGTTATAAGGACTTACGTTCTAAGATTTTTTTGTCTCATGTAAGAAAGAGTTCTGTTGGAGGAGTGGCTCATAAAAACACACATCCCTTTTTTCGAGCTCAGAACGGCAAACGATATGCTTTAATTCACAATGGAAACCTCTGGGATTTTAAAGAGAAACTTCCCCTGCAAGTGTATAAACCCATTGGAAAAACTGACAGCGAACATATGTTTTTATATCTTCTCGAACGTATAAAAGAGAGAAATATTCAGGATTGGACTCAGGAAGATTTCAACTGGGTATATTCTGAATTTCTAAAAATCAATGAACTCGGCCTTCTGAATGTACTTTTTACAAATGGAAAGCTTCTTTTTGTATATCACGATAAAGATGATTTTAGCAGTTTATACTATATCAAACGTAAAGGACCTTTTCGAAATGTATATTACAGAGAACTAAAAAAGGATATAGAACAGCATAAAATTTATGAACCTTCCACTAAAGGTTATATTGTTGCCACAACTCCTCTGACTCTTGAAAATTGGGCTGAAATGAATCCGGGAGAATTGCTTGTATTTAAAAAGGGAGAAATTATATTCCAAAAAAAAGGAGATTCTTTTACCCGTAAAAGTCGCCTGTATGATTGGATTTATGAATAAATGATGTGACCTTCATCTTGTTGCTTAATGTTTAGTAATAACATGGAACTATCAGATGATAACTTGACTTGCACAGCTGAGCAGTTATCTTTTTTGTATAAGTATTTTTTAGATGATTTTATTATTTGATAGTTCCAGTAGCTATATTTATTTTAACTCAAGTGCTAAAAGTCCATCATAATTGGAATATTAGAATAAATATAGGGATTAGTAGTTTCATATGCTTGTTTCTTTTAGATCATCTAAAAATTCGGATTCAGGACTTACAGCTGTAATTAGCAAAAAATCCCTCGCTCGTGTAATAGCCACATAAAGAAGGTGTCTTTCTGTATTATAAATTTCTTCTAACTCTACATCATCTGCTGCATTTTCAATTCTATCAGCAAGGGGAATTACTTCATCTTCACAGGCCATAAGAATAACATTTTTAAATTCAAGTCCTTTTGCCAGATGCATAGTTGATAATGAAATATAACCACCAGTTGTTTCCACTTTTTTAGTAAGAATTTTAAACTTTAATCCTTCTTTTTCGAGAGCAGAGGAGGCACGTTCTAACTCTTTTTCTGTTCTAACAAAGATTCCTATCTCTTCCGGGTTTAAGCCTTTTTTTAAGGTATCTTTTATCCAGTCAGTAACATAGCTTTGTTCTTCTTTCTTAGAATCAAAAATTTTTATTTCCGGGTAGGGACCATTAAATAATGAAACAGTTCCTATTCTTTTTTCAACATTTCCATCAACATCTGAGATCTCATTCCCTAAAAGTCTATCTGCTTGATTTCGGATCTGGTGTGATGTGCGGTAATTGATCTTTAAATTTTTCGATCTACCTATAATATCCACACCACAGGACTTCCAGGAAAAAGGTTGTCCGAATATTCTTTGACCTAAATCTCCGGCAAAAAATAAACTATCCTGTTGTTCTCTCACCATAGAAGCTAAAAACTTCAATTCCATTGGATGAATATCCTGTGCTTCATCTACAATAATATGGTGGTATGGAGGATTATTTACTTCTTCCATCTTAAGGCTGAGTTGATAGAATAACTCTGCACTAGTAAGAAGTTTTTTTTCTTTTATTGCTTTTCGAGTTCTTTGAAAAATTTGCCATAACATTTTTCTTTTTATTTCCGGTAGCCTTGTTTTTTTACCGAGTCTTTTAAATTGTAAATATACATCTTCTTCTTTGATTTGCCAGGCATCTATAATTTCTTTCCATTCAGAATATAAAAATCGCAAACTAAATTTTGCTTCTTTTATTTCTATGGATATTTTATTCAATATTTCTTTTTCTTCTTCTGGTTTAATAATTTTGTAACTTCCAAAATGTATTTTGTAAAATCTCAAACCTACATTCCCTATCGATTCTACATCGATTCGGTCACCTAATTTTGGTTGGTTATGAAGCAGTTGTCGTAGTTTTCTCTTTAGAATATTAGCAAGAGGATCGGAAAAAGTAGTTAATAAAACTCTCACATTTTCATTCTTTTTTAAAAGACTTACAGCTCTATGTAATGCAACAATAGTCTTGCCGGTTCCGGCACTACCCGATACTCTTGCCGGTCCGTTAAACTCTTTTTCTACAATTTCTTTTTGTGTGGGATGCAGGTAAACTGCCCATTTTTCCCAGGGGTATTCCAATGCGATCGCAAGATCCTCAGAGTTTTGCATAACTCTAAATCTTCGCTGTGCATCCGGGTGCTTGAATGGATTGGCATCTTTTTCTATTATAGATAGTTTTTCCGGCTTAGAGCCTGTAGCTAATTCTAAAAGTGCCTCTCCGGCTTCCTGCGGTAAATGCTCTATCAGATCAAATATACTATCTTCATTTACCTGTTTTACATCATCTAACCATTCTTCAGGAACACCATAACTTAAAAGCTCTTCTTTGCTAAAGGATGAAAACAAAGGAGGTAACTCTTTTTTTACTTTTACTTCGGTATATTTGGGAACAGTAATTTCTTTTACTGTTTCTCGAATAGTAACCAGTTGAGCAGCACCGGTTTTGGGATGGACTTCTAATTTTCTTTTTTCTGCCCAGCTATAGGCTTTATCATGATGGTCAACATAACAAAGAAGTAAACTGGCATTTGATTTATGCAAAATAATCCGAATATCTTTATTCACACGAATTGACCAAAAATTTGGATCTTTAGCTTTATCTATTCGATGAAACTGCATTCCGGGATTCGCTGGATTCATCTGCAAATCAAAAGCAGTCGTTTTGACCGCTTTTTGTTCATCATTATTTAACTTTCCTAAACTATTGGAGAAGGTATCTGATATTAGAAATTCCATTAGTTATCCTTATTATAATTCACCCTGGATTTTTCTAAAATCTACAGCAAACTTTCTGCCTTCATTTATGATTTCTTGAATACTCATGTCTTCAAATAAATCCTGTCTCCACTCAGTATAATCAAATTTTTCTTTATTAATTAAAGAAATAAATCTTTCTGCTTCTATCACATCCATATATTTAAACAAAACCTGAAATCCTTTTTGTTTTATTTCTGCATCAGTTCTCATAATTTTTCTCCTATTTCTATTATAAATTCTACTGGATTTAAAATTTTAATATCAGGAATATGGTTTTTCTTATTTATGATTCCTTTATCAGTTGTAATAAAAAACTCCACTCCTGTTTCGATAGCACATGCAAGATGGACTGAGTCCTTTTTTTTTATACCTGATTTTTCTATTTCTTGTGCAATTTTAGCAGTTTCTTTTGTTCCAACAAAATACTCTTCTGAGTATTTTTGAAAGCTAAAAATCTCATTTTTCTTATTCACATCAGTATTTTGAGAATTCTCATAATCCAGCATAAAAGACCAGATTAATTTTAATTTACCATTTTTTATCTTTTCCTGTATAACCAATTTAGCTTCACTTTCGATTCGTATTTTAAATTGACTCTGATCATCATAAGGTCGATTAAAACAACAATTATCTAAATAAATCCTCATTATTCCTCACACCTTTATCACTTTCATAACTTCATCACCCAGATGGTTGATAACTTTCACTGCAATCCTGCCGGTTTCCGGTTTAGCAAAAGGTCTGGATACATCACTATTGAGTGTTTCCCAGGCATCCGCATTAATTTCTGCTTTGAGAGTTGTCTTTAGAGATTTATATGGATCACTGGCTCCTAAGAAATAGGCATGGCGTACAAAGAAACTCTCTTCGTTATAATCAGTATCAATGAACCAGCAGGCAATGCCATCGGTATTATCACTTCTCACCTCACCGGTTGTCGGGTCAAACACATCCACTCCTTTGACTTTTACCTGATATGTTTTATCCTTATTTTTTATGAGTTCTATATCCGGTTCTCCAAAAATTACAAACAAGTTTCCTTTGCCGGTATTTTTAAGATCCTCTGCCATGTGAAGGTCGGCATTCATACGGGCTTTTAATACCGGTAGTCTTCCGAGTTTGTCAAATTCAGAGGAATGGGCATCGTAATTAAAAGCACAGGTGATAAGTGTATCAAAATCAGCATCTCCTGCTTCTCTCGCAGCAGCCGTTAAATCCGGTTTGGTAACCGTGCCAAATTCAGGTCCAATAAAAATCCCCGCTCGTTTTATATTACCGGTTTCTTCTTCTACATATTTTCCTTCTGCACAAATATAGTGCCCCGGCCAGGGTTTTAAAGATTCAAACTCAATTTTATCCTGCTTATGTGCCTGCTGCACACCGGAGGTTAAAAGGTTATCCAGTATCATTTTGACAAAGCTTTCTTCATCCTTTGCTTCTCTTTTCTGGGGATCAAGCATTTCCTCATTTTCATCCACACCTAGTATGCGATGGGGAGAAAGGCTTTCCACAGTAAAAGGTCCTGCTACACGAACTTTCTTTTTATCTTCATAGGGTCTGTCGTAAAGATACTCATAATCGGCTTTTGCAGCAATAGAGGCATCGATTTCTTTTTGCCGTTTTATCCTTGCATCCCACCATTTTTTGTGCAAAGCCTTCGCTTCTTTTGACCACTTATCCTCAACCTCTCTGGGAATTTCCCACTCTTCCCATTTCTTCTTGAGAGCTTTATTCAATTCTTTTCGCAGTGGCTCCAGAGTTTCCTGATACTTATCCCAGATAACGTCAATTTCAGCGTTATTGGCAATGGATTTTAAAGTAATATGAGGAACTCTTTCGTAAACAAACCCCTGATTGATTTTGCCATAGGTAGGATGACTTGAAGGCTCGGTTCGAGAAATCTCCGCTTCTTTTAATTGGCCTTCTTTAGAATCACTTAGCAAATAAAATGGATACTTAGCCCCCATAATCCTTGCCCGTGCCAGAGCTAATGCCACCCTTGATGTATCAATCGTAATCCACCGCCGCCCCCATTGCTCTGCAACATAAGCTGTTGTGCCGGAACCACAGGTAGGATCGAGAACAATGTCTCCAGGGTCAGTTGACATGAGAATGCATCGTTGAATAACTGTTTCACTAGTTTCTACTACATAACTTTTATTCTGTGCCGGTGCAGTATCTCTCCAAGGATGAGTGATTTTTTTAAATTTGAAATCATCATGATAACTTATAAATCGAGGAAACTTACCTTCAACAAATAATCTTTCTGATTTTTTTAATCTGTCCATTTTTAATTTGCTTGTAATCCAACATCTACCACTTGTAGGATGATAGGACTTTCCTTCAAAATCAAACTCATATACACTTGTTTCTGAAAATGATGGAGCCCATTGTGATATTGTGCCAAATATTTTAGAATCTAATTCTATATTGTCAAAGTTACTTTTCTCATTAGTTTTTAATCTTCTCAACTCTCCAGTTTTAGTTTTAACTCCTGTCCACCTACCTTTTATATTAGGAACTGTAGGAGAATAAAGTTGATTATACTTAATAATATTTAAATTTTTAGAATACCATAATATATAATCAGCCATACTTTCTAAAGTCTTAGCCCCTAAAGGCATTAATTTTTTTCGAAAAGATATTTGAGCTACATAATTTTCATCACCAAATACTTCATCCAGTAAGGTTCTAATTCTATGGACGTTTTCGTCGCCAATTTGGACGAACACACTTCCCGACTCTGTTAATAAGTCACGGGCTACTGTGAGTCGGTCACGTAAGTAGGTCAGGTAAGAATGGATTCCGTCTTTCCATGTGTCGCGGAAGGCTTTGACCTGTTCCGGTTCGCGGGTTATGTGGTCCACTTTGCCATCTTTGACATCACGGTTTGTCGTTGACCACTGGAAATTGGAGTTAAATTTAATTCCGTAAGGAGGGTCGATGTAGATACATTGCACTTTGCCACGTAATCCTTCTCTCTCCGCAAGGGAAGCCATCACAGATAGGCTGTCTCCTAAAATCATTCGATTGGTCCAATTGGCATCGTGCTGGTAAAATTCGGTTTTGGCTCCCTCGGAAGGCAGTCCGTTGAAGTCTCCAAATAAATCCGGCTGTTCTTCGCTCTCTGTTTCTTTTGTTTTTTTCAAAAGGTCATCAATCAAAACTTTCGGATGGACTTTTTCTTGAATGTAAAGCGGTGGTGCCTGCACGATGAGATCCGACCAGTCCTGAGTGTCCTTTCCCCTCCAGACAAGCTGTGGATCCAGATCCCGGTTACGTCTTTCGTAAGCCACACGAATCGCTTCCTGTGCCTCCTTATCCATAATCGACTGGTATTCCGCTGTCGGAATGTTCCGCCGGGTTTCACTGCTATGAACTAAGGTTTCTAATTGTAGTTTTGACTTTTTGTTTTTCATGATGTAATGCCCTAATTAAAAAGATCGCTTTCGATAAAATTATTCTTCAAATATACACTCAAAGTTTTAAAAATCAGTTCTGCATTCTTTATATATTCTTTTGCATCATCTTTATCTATATCAGACACAATAGAATAATCACCTTCCTGCCTCGCATCAAATAACTCTTGTATCATTGAAGTATAATTTTTAGGAAAAACTCCTGTTTTTATAAATTCCTTGTTGAATGCTCCTACTGTTTGATTATGAGAAGAATATCTTAAATCTTTTGATTCAAGAACCGCTGCGATTAAATGATATACTGCGTAATAAGCACGAGAAGTAGCATCAACATATTTCTTATTTTTATAATCAATTCTGGCTGTTTCTAATTTTGAAAATCCTTTTGCTATCATTAATTTTAATATTTCTCGTTTGTCCAAACCAGTATACCATCCTGTAAAATATTTTTTCCTATAGGAAAGTTTTTTCTAATATCCCAATCTTTCTTTTGCCAGACAAGAGAAGAAACAAGTCTGTCAAACTCATCCAATGTTGCCACCTCAACATCTATAATTTTCTTCTTAAGGGATTTATTTTTTTCTTTTAATAAAATTAGAAAATCATAATCAGAGAATTCTTTAGCATCCCCTCTTGCCCGCGAACCAAATAAAACAATAAATAACAATTTTTCCTTTAAACTATCCCTTACTTTTTCAGAAAAGAAAGTAATAATAGGATTCTTCGAGATAGATATTTGACTTTCCAAAACAGGCAATGCAAGCAGTTCTATTTTATTTAAGTCTTTCATTTCAATATCCTTTCTATAACCTTTATTAACCTTCCGAAACAATCACTAAAGTCCATCCACAACCTTTTTAAACTCTTCTTCCATGCTGAAATTATCACGAAATTCTGCAAAAGTCCATTTACCAAAAGAACCGAGGTGGTTGACTCCGGGAATCCAGTAGGTTTCGATAAAAGATTTTTTCTCCTTAGCGTCTTCTCTTCTGTATCCCTTGATTTCTACTACCAGATGAATAATTTCTCCTTTTTTGTTTTCTATAAGAACAATAAAATCCGGAAGATAGACTCTATTTTCAGAGCCGAAACGATAAGGAACTTCAAAACCCAAATTTTGATTCTTTACATAAGATATTACTTTAGGATGGGTTTCAGCGATACGACAAAATTCTCCTTCCCAATCACTATCCAGAACAACATAGTTTAAGTGGCATTTTCTGGCATCCGTTTCATAAAGGTCTTTCTTTGATGTATTAAAATTCACATAACGCGTAGAGCTTTTAGGATTATAAGGATCAAGAATTGCTTTAATTGGTTTTTTATCCAACATTTCTCTTGTAATAGCAGCGGTTATTTTTTCACAGGCAATATCCGCAATTTCCTGATATAAAAGCTGTGCCGGATACGTCCCACCTCTGCAAACCAGATATGTATCCAACCATTCTTTTGCGATACGCTTTAACTGGGTAAATAAATGCATCTTGGGTTCTTCATCCGGATCTCGCCAGTGATTAAATATTAAACGTCTTGCCAGGTAAAAAAGTACAGTAGAACGCCGGGTATCTTCCAAATGTTGCAAGCTGAGATCTACTCCTTCACCAATAATGCCTTGATTTTTTGTAATAGAAGGACCCACAAGTTCCGGAGTAATCTCCAAAACGGAATCTTCTGTAAACCTTGCTTTTAACCTTTCTTCCGGTAATTCTACACGATAACCACTGACTCTGGGAAACTCAATTGCAAGATGATTTCTATCGGGACTTACTGCATGAATGTGGGTTAACTTTACCGGAGGACGGGGTTTTACTACAACCGGCTCGGCAGTAAAGTCAAAAGGGATTCCCAGAATATCAGCATATTCAACATTAAATAAAAGATGCTCGTTCAAATCATAAGATTGCCTTCTTAAAGCACGACCTATAACTTGTTCACATAATAGCTGTGTTCCGAATGCCCGAACACCTAAAACGTGGGTAACTGTATTTGCATCCCATCCTTCCGTTAGCATAGAGACAGAAACAACACAGCGAATTGACTCACCGAGTCTTCCTACCTTTCCAACTGTATTCATCACTTCACGAAGTAAATCTTCATCTGTAATTTTTTCTGCGTTTTGACCTTCTCCCCTTTCCCGAATTTCCCTTCGAAAACGCTCGATTTCATCTTTAGCTGCTTCTCGAAAATTTTTATCAATCCCTTCACCAGATTCTAATTGTTCACTATCGATTAAAAGGGTTCTGGGTTTTTCTAATTGATTCCCATGTTCATCAAAGTTACGAAAGAGTTCCAGTCGCCCCTGATGAAAACCTTCTCCATCTTTTGTTTCCCTGTGAAACCCTGAAATAAAATCAAAAATTAACTTGGAAGTAGACGTATTATTGCAAACAACAATAAAACAGGGAGGAACCACTATCTTTTCACTTTCCCATAATTCAAAAGTTTTTTTATAATGACCATATAGAGCTTCCAGGGCCGTCTGTAATTCGACTGGCAAACTTAGAGGGTCGAGGTCATTTGCCTGACTTCTCCCTTTCTTGGGCATCTTCTTTTTAATATGCTCCCACAGGTTACGAAAACGTGGCATTTCCGAAGAGGAAATATTATCTGCGACAGGAACACGGGGTAACTTAACAATCCCGCATTCAATGGCATCCATAAGAGAAAAGTCACTCATTGTCCATGGAAAAAGAGTTCCTTCAACATAGCCGGAGCCACTCAAGAAAAATGGAGTTGCAGAAAGATCAACTACAGTCGAAACACCTAACTTTTCTTTGACCATCTCAATCCCGGAAATCCAGAGCCTTGCCGCTTCATTATTTTTTTCTGCTTCCCTCTTCTCGTCTCCTGAAAGTGTATCTTCTTCTTTTTCAGGCTTTTCCCTATAACAATGATGGGCCTCATCATTTAAAACCAGTATACTTCCTTTCCCCATCAAAGGACTCATTACTCTCTTTACCATCTGGCCGGGAGTTTCAATAGTCTGTAATTCTTCCCCTCTTCCTTGAAGAAGCGAACGTCCTCCACTGGAAATATCCAGAGTTTCTTTTAACTTAAAAGCATGGTAATTTGTGATGATAATTTTAGCTTTTTGTAAATCTAAAGCCATATCTATCGGTATCAACTCCCGACTCTGGTAATAGCTATCGGGGTCATTGGGCTGTAAAACCCTGAGTCTGTCTTTAATCGTAATGCCCGGAGTGATAATTAAGAATTTATTCGTAAAAAGTTTACTGTTTTGTCTTCTGACAGCATTGATAGTCTGCCAGATAATGATCATGGCCATAACTGTTGTCTTTCCAGCTCCGGTCGCTAATTTCAACGCAATACGGTAAAGCTGCGGATTCGCGTTCTGATTGGTAGTTTTTAAATGCTTTAAGAATTTTTTACCTACTTTTACTTTTGGAGCCACTTCTGTTAACCAGATGATTGTCTCCAGGGCTTCTATCTGACAGAAAAAAGGACGAATGCTATTAAACTTATGATTTCTCCAATGTTCTAAAAGCCGAATAGTTACCGGACTTACCATCCAGTCGTTCGGATTTTTTAGCTTCCTCCAGGAATCTATATAGCTTCTTAATTCATTGATGATTGTAGAAGTCGCTTCATATTGCTGTTCTTTGGTGGAAATTCCCAGGCCCTCATCAAAAACAAGCTCCTGCTCCTGTACATTTTTTTTCTTCCGTGGCTTCGGAATGGGGGTAATATATTTAGCCGACCTTCTTAATGGCAGGATTTTCTGGGTCGGCTGCCCCTCCTCATCCAATTCCCAGTGCTTAGATGGATATTCATAAGGAGAATTAAGAATTGGTTGTTCAAAAAATAAGTTACTCAAGTTTTCCATACCCCTCTTACAGAAAATAGCTAAAGACATAAGTTTGTCAATAGTTATATTTATCTGCGATAGAGGTATATTTACTTTAACTCAAGTGCTAAAAGTCCATCTCCATTGGTAAAAAGGCAACGTTTTAGAGAACTTTCCTTTACTAATTTCCAGAATTCGAGCATGGCCATGTCGGATAACTTCTCCGGATCCGGGTTCATCAATTTGGCGTGCCAGAGACTATTATCAAAAATCATAATAGAACCGGGTAGGAGTTTTTCTTGTAATAAATATAATAACTCCGGATAACAAATTTTATCACAGTCTATAAAAACCAGCTTATACTCATACAAATTTTCCCTGGCTTTGATATGATCCACTATCCATTCATTAACAAAACGTACGGACTCTCCTCCGGGAATCTGTGAAAGAAAATTTTTAGCTACTTCCGTATTCTTTTGATTTCTATCGATACTTGTTATTTGCAGTTTTTCTCCGCTTGCGAGAATCCAGGCGGTTGAATAGCCGATACCGGTTCCCAGTTCTAAAATAGTTTCCGGTTTATAATGGCCTACTAAGAAACTTAAAACCGAACCGGCAGAAGGAGAAAGGATGGGGATATAATTAGTTTCTGCATATACTTCCATTTCCTTCATTACAGGTAGAGGGCGTTCAATAAGTTCAGTATCAATAAACTTCTCGAAACCCTCCCTGTAAATACTTAAGGAGAACTTTTTATTTATCATTTGATTCCTAATTTCAGGAATCAATGTCTCAGGTCAAGCGTATATGGAAACTCCGGAAGAACTGATTCAGGGTAAATAAAAACTTTTCCCGGTGTATGCCCGAAGGGAAAGAATCGGGAAATTCGCCTTGTTTCGGCTTCATTCGAGTTCACAGGAAAAATATCGTATCCTCTACCTCCCGGATGACTTACATGGTAGGAACAACCTCCTATGGACTTTTCATTCCAGGTATCTACAAGGTCAATAACTATCGGGTTATGACTTTTAATTGTCGGATGCAAAGATGAAGCAGGCGACCAGGCTTTATATTTGACTCCTGCCACGTATTCCCCGTTAGTACCGGTAGAATGAAGGGGCAAAGTTCTTCCATTACAGGTCAGGATATGTCTGGTATTCGTGATTCCAAAAACTTTTACCTGTAATCTTTCTGCAGAAGAATCTACGTATCGTGCAGTTCCTCCGGTTCTGGATTCCTCTCCTAAGACATGCCAGGGTTCCAGGGCAGAACGAAGCTCAATTCGGATATCTCCATAATGAACTTTGCCGTACAGGGGAAAGCGAAAGTTATAAAAAGCCTCAAACCATAAAGGATCAAACTCATAACCAAATTGGTTCAAATCAATTAAAACTTCTTTAAAGTCTTCCCAAACAAAATGTGGAAGCATATACTTATCGTGCAACTCGGTTCCATATCGAACCAACTTTTGCCTGTAAGGTTTTTGCCAGAATTTCGAGATAAGAGCACGAAGGAGAAGGGCCTGTACGGTACTCATTTTGGCATGAGGGGGCATTTCATAAGCCCGTAATTCCAATAACCCCAATCTTCCCTGTGCTCCGTCAGGTGAATAGAGTTTATCGATGCAAAATTCTGCTCTGTGTGTATTTCCTGTTAGATCTGTCAAAAGGTTTCTTAAGACTCGGTCTATAATCCAGGCCGGAGGGTTCTCTCCTTGCTTTTCAAGCTCCTTAAATGCCAGTTCCAATTCAAAGACCTGATCATTCCTCGCTTCATCTACTCTCGGTGCCTGGCTGGTTGGGCCTATAAATAATCCGGAGAAAAGATAGGACAGGCTCGGATGATTTAACCAATAGGCGATAAGACTTTGCAACAAATGTGGCTTTCTGAGTAAAGGGCTGTTCCCGGGATAGGTAGATCCAACAGTGATATGGTTTCCTCCGCCGGTTCCTGTATGTCTTCCATCCAGCATAAATTTTTCAGTTCCGAGTCTCGATAACCTTGCTTCTTCATACAGGATTTCTGTATTCCGAACCAGTTCATCCCAGCTTTCTGCAGGTTGAATATTCACTTCAATCACACCTGGATCGGGTGTAATCGAAAACTTCTGGATTCTCGGATCCGGAGGAGGAGTATAACCTTCTATAATCACACGATAATTTAAAGCTTCTGCGGTTTGCTCTATGCAGGACAACATGTCCAAATAGTGTTCGAGATAAAGAAGCGGAGGCATAAACACATAGAGTCTGCCATCCCTGGGTTCCACACAAAGAGCGGTTCGAATCAGCCAATCGGGAATCTCATCGGGGTTTTCCGGAATTTGCTCTTCTATATTTTCGCTCGGTGAGAGATTTCCCTCTTTAAATTCTTTGTGTCTCCACTGAACTCTTGTATAATAATCTTCTAATGGAGCTTTATCTGCAAAGCTACTCAACTCTCCCTCATAAAAACCTTTCTCGCTATGAGGTAAGGACTTCAAAGGAAGCCTGTAACCCATAGGAGAAGTTCCGGGAAGTAAATACATCCTGTCCCTTCGCAAAAACCAGACACCGGATTCCCAGCCTCCCAATCCATAGTTCCAGCGAATAGGAATAGTATAACCCGTTTCTTTCTTCAAACCAGCTTCTAAAGACTTCCGTAAACCTTCCCTCTCAAAATCATCATCCAAATTTCTTCTAAATGGATCTTCATTCACAGGAAGGGTTCCTTCTTTCCAGAGATAGAAGTATAAGTCCTCAAATCCGGGGAGCACATGTTTTTTATGAACGCAGAGATATTCCGTTAGAACTTCCATGAAGAGCTTTGCTTCTCTGTGTCCGTAGCGATACGTCTCTCTCTCGTCACCATATAATTCCTGATTTCTCCAAATGGGAAGCCCATCTTTTCTCCAGTAACAACTTAGTGCCCAGCGTGGAAGTGCTTCTCCCGGATACCATTTTCCCTGTCCGAAGTGTAAAAGTGGGTTCCGTGCAAAAACTTTCTCAAGCCTGTTGAATAGCTCAATTGCGTATTTCTTTTTTGTAGGTCCCAGGGCTTCTGTGTTCCATTCAGCTCCATCCATATCATCGATAGAAACAAATGTGGGTTCTCCTCCCATAGTCAGGCGAACATCATTACGTAAGAGATCCTGATCGATTCTGCGACCCAGTTCGTTTACACGGATCCATTCCCTTTCCGAATAAGGATAGGTTACTCTCGGAACCTCATTGATCCTTTTAACAGACATTTCAAATTGAAACGTAACTTCAGCTTTTTCTAATGCACCGGTAACGGGTGCTGCACTGGCAGGTTCCGGAGTAGCTGCGAGAGGAATGTGTCCCTCTCCGGCAAGTAGTCCCGATGTGGGGTCAAATCCAACCCAGCCTGCACCCGGAAGATAAACTTCCGTCCAGGCATGTAGATCGGTAAAATCGTTTTCCGGCCCGGAGGGACCATCCAGGGATTTCACATCCGAAGCAAGTTGAATTAAATAACCCGATACAAAACGTGAAGCCAGACCAAAGTGACGAAGGATTTGGGATAGTAACCATGCCGAATCTCGGCAGGAACCTGTTGTTTTTTGTAAGGTTTCTTCACAGGTTTGTACACCGGGTTCCATTCGAATAATATAACCGATGTCTTTTTGAAGTCTCTGGTTCAATTCAACCAAAAAATCAATCGTGCGTATATCTTTTCGAATTTTTATATCTTTTATATAGTTTTTTAAAAACTTTCCCTTTTCTTTAATTTCTAAATAAGGAGCAAGCTCGGTTTGGAGAAGTTTATCATATTTAAAGGGATAATGTAAAGAGTATTCATCCAGAAAAAAATCAAAGGGGTTCAATACCACCATATCAGCGATGAGATCTACTTCAATTTTAAACTCTGTTGTTTTTTCCGGAAACACAAGTCTGGCTTGAAAGTTCCCGTAAGGATCCTGCTGCCAATTCAAAAAATGGTCTTTAGGTAAAACTTTAAACGAATAGGCACTGACCGGGGTCCGGGTATGTACTGCCGGACGTAAACGGACAATATGCGGCGAAAGGCTTATAGGTCTCTCATAAGTATAATGGGTCTTATGATGTAAAGCAACACGAATAGACATAATCTCCTCTTTTTACCGGCAATAAACGCTTAATTATTAAACATTCTTCCCAAAGAAAGGACAGATGCTTTGTTCTTTATCTGTAATTCCGGTATAAATTATACAAGCAATTATCGTACCTTTTATCTATTCTTTATCTTTCCTTAAATTTTTTAGAAATACAGATAAAGGAAATATCGTCTGTCATATCATTTCCTTTTCGGAAATCTTGCAGCTCCTGCTCTAAGAGGCTCGGAAGATCAGCTATTGGAGTTTCGAGAGTACTTCTTAGAAATTCTTTCAATCTTTCTTCCCCATAGATTTCATCAGAGGGAGAAAAGGTTTCGGTTACTCCATCAGAGTAAAGAAAAAGTCGATCTTCTGTATTTAACTGTATAGAGGTTAGAGTAAAATTACAGGGAAGAATTCCAAGGACCCGGTGAGTAAAATCTTCTTTTAATATATTTCCGTGAGTGTTTAAAACAAGAATAGGAAGATGACCAGCATTTACAAATTCAAATGTCCGACTATCATCATCGTAAATTCCACCGATAAGAGTCATAAACTCATTTCCCTCATATCTTTCGATTAAGAAAGTATTAATGTGGTTAAATATATGGGGAAGATCCATACCGGACTGTACCATATTTCGTGTAATTGCACGAATAGCACTCACTAAATAGCCACTGCCGAGACCGTGACCGGAAACATCTCCGAGAAAAATCATGAGTTTCTTTTCACTGAGCTTGATAAAATCCAAATAATCTCCGCTAATTCCTACAGCCGGTATAGAAAGATAACATATATCCAGGCTTTTCAGATTTTCTGCTTGAGATGGATTTATGGTCTTATCCATGATGGTAACAGTATTCAGGTCTCTTACCAGTTTTTTCTTTTCTACTTCAGCAATTAATAGCTGATAGTTTTGTAATAATAGATCTGCAAGACGAGTGCATTCTTTTATAAATCGAAGTTCTCCCAATGAGAAGTTTGTTTTGTTGTGTTTTTCTCCAACAAGAAACACAGCACTAATTTTTTTAATTCCTATAGAACCGAACATGGGATAAGCCAGTTGGATTTCCAATTTGCGTAAAAACTTATATACAGATTCTCTTACACCCACTCCATGGGCCAGATAGGAGGTTACTATGGGTTCTCTTCTGGAAGTAAAAAATTGCCAGATTTCAGAGTTGGAGGGAAGTTTTATAACATTCATAGCCTTGAAGTCAAAAGTAGGATATTCGTCTCCCGATATAAGAATTGTCATATTTCCTATATCCAGAGTTTCACGAATAATTCGACTAAGGCTGTTCATGGTAGCTTTCATAGAAATAGGAGAGGCTATCAGGCTCGCCATGATTTCCAGATTTTTATTCAGTTTTTTGTTTCGCCCGAAAGTCCAGTAGTCTAACCAGGAAGCTAATTTATGCTTTACCGCGCTCAAGCTCGAGGAAATTACGATTAAAAATAATATATTGAGGATTTGCTTATTCCGTTCATATCCAATAGGATTTATATAACTTAAAAACGATATGGTTAAAGAATAAGAGATAATTACAATAACCGTTAAGTAAAATATCAAAATAGAGGAGTTAAAGTAGAATTGTTCGGGTATAAATGTGTACCGATATGTACCATAGATAAACAATAAAGGAAATAGTCCGAATGCAACTATCAGGCTAATCCTAGTATAGGGAAATAGTTGAAATAGGTTATATTTATAAATAATATAGGGTAATATACTGATGATTAAAAAACTGGATAAAAGGCTTACTTTTTTTATTTGAACCGTATAACCGGGTCTGTATCGAAATAAATCATATAAAATCACAACTACACAGGATGTTATAGCGATCAGGATTAACAAAATCCCTACATGACTGAGACGGGTAAAAATTTCAGAACTATCTTTTTCCGTAAAACCAATAAAAGCAAAAATAACAGCAAAAAAGACTTCAGGAACCAACCACTTGGAGGATACGTCCTTTCCTTTCAGGCGGAATGCCAGGTGAATAAAAAGAAAGGCCATGAGAAACATACTAAAATAAAATATAAAATAAAAACTATCAAAACCTAAAAGTATAAAATCACTGAAGAAAAACATGGCTAAATTTAAAAACAAAAAAGACAGGAACATATCCCCATCCCGGAATAAAAACCAGGTAGCGGCCATTATATAGATGAGTGAAATAAAAAGGTGGGGAATAAAGTCTTTAATGACATTCCACTTCTGAATCAGGTTAAATTCAAAGTTAAAGCGAGTTTGAGGTTTTTTTTGAACCCGGATAATCGGGATCTTATCTCCTTCATAGATATTATATCCGATTACATGTGAATTTTTCCAGTCTGTGTTGGCTATATATCCATTCGGATAAAAGTATAGAAACCTGCGATTAGGTGAAGTCTCCATCCCGATTATCACAAGGTATATCATCAGGGCAAATATAATAACAGCTGTAAATATAATATTTGTATTTTTCACAGTTATACTTTCTTTATAATCTCTAATACAATATTATTTTTATAATATATATTAAAATTATTATTTGCCAGATTTTCATGCTGGTTTCTCCAACCTACAGAAAGAAGGTTCGTATTTGGATCCTCCGGGTCTGTTACTTTAAAGTTCAAGCCATAATGATAAAGACTCATGCCGGGTTTATCGTATAAAAAACGGCCGATCAAAAGTTCATAACTTTCCTGCCAGGATAAGGCAATCATAGTTTGATCGATAAGACGCTTGATTGAATCTACATTTCTCTTCTTTTTTAAAAAACCTTGAGAATACAGAGTTCCTAAAAGATAGGAAGAAACCAGACCTGAACCAATTCGGTTTATTCCGAGAGTTAATAATACGAAGTACTGTTCATTTACACCGGATAAAAATTCAATAAGGATATTGGGATTTTTTATAGGAGAGTTAAACTGATAAGTTTTAAAGTCCTGCATTTTTTTGGTGAAAATCAGGTCTTCGATTTTGCTGGCAACTTCAAACTCTCTCTTATACTTTGCATGAATCGCTATTTGGGAGGAAAGGTTATGGTTATAGATAGCCATAGCACATTTACTTCCGAGAACCATGAGGTTCATCAAGTCTTGCTCAAGAGGAATATTGGTGACTGCTAAAAAACCAAAAAGTTTATCTCGAAATAAAAAGGGTAGAATATAGTTTGCTTTAAAAGTTATAAAGTATTCATTATATTTGGGATTTTGAATGCATTTGTCAATGGAAATTCCCTGTTTATTTTCTTTTAGAAACAGGATTAAGGACTCGCTTATCTGGTAATTCTTTTTTTTTACTTTTTTTTGTTTGCCTCCACGAGTATAGGTATAAATATTAAAAGAACTTCCTCTTTTATCTAAAAGAGCAATTCTACCCGAATTACTACCAGAGATATTTACCATATCAGGAAAAACGTTGGATATTAAAGTATCATACTCGAATTTACGTCTGGCACTTTTTAGAGTTAAAGGATCATCAAACAAGAATTCGGAGAGAAATAATTTCTTTAACTTTGCATCTAAGAATTCCTGCAAAGGTAAGATTCCAATAACAGCAATTAACATAGCAGAAAGCATACTGATTTCCAGACTATAAACTATACTGCCCGGGATAACCTTACGAAACATTTGGTATATTAGAATAATCAAGAAAATAGAAAGGATACGAACAAGGACATTTATAGATTGAGCCTTGAGTCGGAACTCTGAAGGTAGTATACTGCTAAGACTATCCATGAGCTTACTCAGCATAGGAAAGCCTCAGGTTGTATAAAACGCATTTTCTTGGACATAAGCTTCGCTGAGATCGGAACCCCAAAATCTCTTTTCTGTCGAACCTGATTTTAAATCTATACTTACCAGGATCTCGAAATTTTCCTTTAAATAAGCCGAGAGTTTTTTCTTTGTCTCTGTATCAGCAGCTTTTACGTTCAAATCTCCGATATGGATACTTAAGTTTTCATAGGGAATTTTTTCTGCAAAAACTTTTCCGACTGCCATTACAAACCTTCCCCAGTTTGGGTCTCCTCCGTGAATTGCGGTTTTTACCAGGGGAGAATTCAGAACTGATTTTCCGATTCGATTGGCCTGTATTTCATCCCTTGCGTTTAATATATCCAATTGTATTAACTTTGTTACTCCTTCACCATCAGATACAATCTGGCGTGCGAGATCGATACATATTTCGTCCAGGGCTTCCTGGAATATTTCCTGACTGACTTGACCTGCTTTCCCGGAGCACATCAGGACAACAGTATCACTGGTGGAAGTATCTGAATCGATTGTAATACAGTTAAAACTTTTATCTACAGAGAATTTTAGAATATCATAAAGCTTTCCATTTTTCGGCATAAGGTCAGTAACTATATAGCATAACATTGTAGCCATATTGGGTTCAATCATCCCGGCTCCCTTTGCCATACCGTAAATAACTCCCTTCACCCCATTTTCTTCAATTTCTTTTACGGAAATTTTTCTTTTTGTGTCGGTGGTCATGATAGCCCTTGCGGCTTCTTCAAGGTTTCCGGGTTTTAAGTATTGCTTTGCGCTTCGGCAGGCCGGTAAGATTTTATCTATAGGGAGGGGTACTCCGATTACACCGGTGGAAGAAGGAAGAACATTTTCTGCTTGAATTCCCAGAGACAGGGCAAGCTCCGAACACATAGCTCTTGCATCTTCTATGCCCTTTTCACCTGTAGCCACATTCGAATTTTTGGAGTTTATGACAATAGCCTGTAATTTTCCATCCTTGATATGCTCTCTTCCTACAATAACCGGAGCACCGGGATAGTTGTTCCGAGTAAATACAGCCGCTGATTCACAGATATCTTCACAGTAAAGAACCGCAAAGTCAGGGGTTGTATCTTTAATTCCAATATTTCTACCAAACGAATAAAAGCCTGAAGGGTATTTTTTGAAGTCTTCCATTTTTCAAAGTTAATATATTATAAGCTGTACAGTTTACAACCAGATATTAAACTATAGAATAAGATTTTAATCAAAAAATCTATGTATTCATTGGTAAACGAAGGATAAACTTTGAACCTTTTGGCTCGTTATTCACTACTTCGACTGTTCCTCCATGAATTCTCACAATATGCTTAACTATCGATAGCCCGAGTCCTGTCCCTCCCTCTTTCCGGGAACGGTTCTTATCTACCCGGTAGAAACGTTCAAATACCCTTTCCCGCTCTTCTTCGGCAATCCCGATTCCTTCATCGATAACCTCTAAGCGGGTAAACTTATTCGACTCAGATTCTGCTCTTAAAAAAATACTGGTTTTTTCCGGAGAGTAGGAGGACGCATTTTTAATCAGGTTGAGTAATACATGTTCAATTAAAAGAGGATCCGCATAAACTTTCAAAGCATCCGGAATTAAAATTTTTAGTTGCTGCTTCTTCAGACTTAAAAGTCCTTCTGTAGTAAGATCTAACTCTTCTACAAGGTTTCGTAAAGGGAATAATTCCGGTTGAAAAATAGCTTTTTGATTTTCCAGCTTGGAAATTAAGAGCATGTCATCTACTATTCGTATCATCCTGTCCGTATTTCGCTCTATAGCATCCAGAAATCGCCTTTCTATGCTTCCGCTTCCGGGGTTTAATTTTCCGGAAAGAGTTTCCGTGTAGCCCTTTATTGCCGTTATCGGGGTTTTTAATTCGTGAGAAGCACTCTGTATGAATTCTTCTCTCATCAGTTGCATTTCTCTTTCTTCCGTTTTGTCAATTACCACCCCGATAAACATAACCAGCTTATTTTCATTTTTTAAAGTATAAAGTTTAATACTGTAAAACTTACGACCGATTTCTAACTGGGTTTTTCCATCGAGGTTATCCGAAAGATGAGTTTTTAAAAATTCCAGGAAAGGTTCGTGTTTAATGGCATCCTGAATCCGCCTGAGTTGAGAATTGGGAGGAATCAACCTTTCCGGAATACTATTATTCTGAAACAGGATTCTGTTTTCCAGATCAATAGCAAACACTCCCTCCTTCAAATTTTGCAAAAGAGAATCAAACTTTTCTTTCTCCAGGGATAGACTGGAGATCTGGGTTTTTAATCGATTGGACATAGTATTGATAGATTCAGTTAGTTCACTAAGCTCCCTTATATCTGAAATGGGAAGGGGAATCCCGAAGTCTCCGGCATTAATCGCTCTTGTTTTTCTTTCAATTAACTGAAGTTGATCCGTTATGCTCTTGGCAATTCTATAGGAAACATGAAAGGTTCCAAAAAGAGCGATGAGAACAAAAAGGAAGACAACAATAATTTGTAGAGGGGTACTCAGGTAACTCAGAAAAAAATAATTCAAGGTACCGATACCCAGTATAATACTTAAATAAACCCAGTTTGCCAATAAGAGCCTTGAGAAAAGGCTACGCATCACTAAAGCGATATCCGATACCCCTCACAGTTTCGAGCTTTTCCTTCTCGCATAGAAGTTTATCTCTTAACCTTTTTATATGTACATCAACAGCCCTATCTGTAATATAGGTATCATGCCCCCAGATTTTATCGAGAAGTTTATCTCGAGTAAACGCCACACCCGGATTTGACATAAATAGGTGAAGGATTTTGTATTCGATAAGGGTTAATTCAACTTTTTGTCCATCTATAAAGACCCTGTGAGCCGCAGCATTTAAGTCTATCTTTCCAATAGAAATATTACCTTCTACTGCTTCCTCCTTATCATTATAGCGACGTATAACAGAACGAATTCTGGCCATAAGCTCACGGATACTGAAGGGTTTTCGAACATAGTCATCCGCGCCGAGTTCCAGACCTAAAACGGCATCGGTTTCACCGGTTCTTGCAGTTACCATGACGATAGGCATGGTGTATTTTTCCCGGATCTTCTTACAGAGATCGACTCCCCCGATCCCGGGTAACATCAAATCCAGGATGACCAGACCCGGCATGTTTTTCTGGATTCTGGGAAGAACTTCCAGACCATTATGACAGACGGTAACCTGGAAACCTTCTTCTTCCAGGTGAAAGCGAATTAATTCCGCAATATCTTCCTCATCCTCTACTAAAAGTACATTCATAATAAACTCTTAAGAAAATTTTTCGAGACTTTTACCTCGACTTTTCCCTTATAGGATAAAAATATCTTTATTACAGTATTATTACAACTCAATTACTTAAACCAAAAAGAGTAAAAACTCTCTCTTATTTTTTTAAATGTTTCTCTCTGTATGAAAAGTTTTTTCTGCTATTCTGATTGGATAAACCGTCAGAAGTGGTAAGAGAACCGAGAAATTTTTGCATGTACAACTGGAGAATATATATCTGGATTTTTATCCTTTTTTTTATAGCCTGCGGGGGAGGCTCCTCAAAAGACCCGGCAGAAACAGAAAGAGTTCTGAGCTATATTTTACAGAATACAGACAGCGGAAATCCCCTGAAAAATGCCTGCATTAGCTTTATTAATGTAGAAAATCTTTGCATTCTTCAGCCTCAGACCGTTCTCATTAGCTGTTCTGATTCAGAATTAAGTCGTTTAAAAAACCTTATCAATCCTGCGGAAAAAAGAATCGATTCAGTTCTCATTAGTTTTTTCCAATGCTGGAAAGATTGTAATACTGTTTATAATACCCAGGAAGAGTTTTGTAAAGAAAAGTTTGCTTCCACTGAAGTTTACCGAAAAAGTCAGAAATCCGGAACTTCTAATGCCTCGGTTATATGGCAGGTCTGCGAGAAAGACTGTAATTCCGGAAAAAAAGATACTGTAAAGGAGACAGGAGCTACTTTTTTAGAGACTCCTTTCTAAGCATGAATACAACTGAATTAAAAGAAGCCTTAAAGCTCAGCTATTTGGAAGAGGAAATCGAATATAAGTTAAGCCTGATAGACGAAATCAATCGTTTAAAAAAAGAGAAGAATGCGATTATTCTGGGTCACAACTACATGACTCCGGATGTATTTCACGGGGTTTCTGATATAGTAGGGGACTCTCTTTATCTGAGTAAGGCTGCTTCTGAAGTGAAAGAAGATATTATCCTCTTCAATGGGGTTCATTTTATGGCGGAAACGGCGAAGATATTATCTCCACAGAAAAAAGTTTTAATTGCAGATTTAAAAGCCGGCTGTTCTCTCGCAGAAAGCATTACCGGACAGGAAGTTCGGGAATTGAAAGCTAAACACCCCGGAGTTCCGGTCGTCACTTATGTAAACTGCACCGCAGAAGTAAAAGCCGAAACTGATATCTGTTGTACTTCCGCTAATGCTTTACAGATAGTTGAATCCTTACCCGGAGAGGAAGTGATTTTTCTTCCTGATCGCTATCTTGCATCTAATGTTCAGAAACATACTTCAAAAAAAATCATTACCCATCCGGGTTCCTGTATGGTGCATGAAATCTATTCACGAGCTGATATTGAGTCTGTGCGCAGGTTGTATAAAGGAGACCTGGTCGTGATTTCCCATCCGGAATGCAAACGAGAAGTGGTGGATGCTTCGGATTTTTCCGGTTCAACTTCCCAGATGGAAACTTTTATCCGCAACTCAGATAAAGTAAATATTATGCTGGTTACCGAATGTTCTATGGGAGATAACCTTCGGAGCACTTTCCCGGATAGAAAATTTGTGGCGACTTGCCAGACCTGTCCTCATATGAAAAAGATTACTCTTGAAAAGGTAAAAGAGGCCCTACTGAAAGAGCAGTTTGAGGTTCATCTCTCAGAAGAAATTATTCGGAAAGCCAGAAATTCCGTAGAAAAAATGCTGGAAGTTTCCTATAAAAAGTCCTGATTCCGGGACTTCGTTTTGAAAAAATACTTGTCAGTACAGGCAGGCTTCTGTTTCCTGTACAACACGTTTACTTAATAAGAGGACAAAATTGGCTAATATAAGATCATCAAAAAAAGACATCAGAAGAACGGCAAAAAGAAGACTTGCCAACATGCAAAAACGCTCCACCATCAGGACATTTGCAAAAAACATCCTGAAATCTATAAAAGAAGGGAAGTTAGAAGAATTACCCTCTCTTTTTAATAAATATGCATCTTCTCTGGATAAAGCAGCCAAGAAAAAACTGATTCATAAAAATAATGCAAACCGCAATAAAAGTCGTATGGCTCAAAAAATTAACCAGGCAATAAAGGAAAAACAGACCGCAGCAGCTTAAAAAAACGCGATTAACTGTCCTCCTGTGATTGTAGAAGCGTCTGAAATTCAGCATTCAGGTTGTGGATTACATCCATAACAGCTTCTACCATCCCCATCTGTTCATTACTCAGCTTTTTTATATTATTTGATTCTGTATCTACCTCATTGATTTTTTCCGTCAGAGTTTTAAAGAGTTTTTGCTCTTCTCCCATCTGTACATTTACTTTTTCGGTTTTTAGCTGAACCGTTTGCACTTCTTTAATGATTTCTCGAAATGTTTTACTTCCTTCTTCAATGTTGTGGGCTCCGGTTTTTATTTCTTCTCCGGTAAGCTTCACCAGATTACGTATGTCTTTTGTACTCTGATTGGATTTCTCAGCCAGGTTTGAGATTTCTTTAGCTACTACTGCAAAGCCGAGACCCACTTCTCCGGCACGGGCAGATTCTATAGAAGCATTCAGGGAAAGAAGGTTGGTCCTGTCGGCGATGTTATCTATAATTTCAATAATATTCAACATTTTTCGGGAACTTTCGTCTATTCGGCTCATAGACTCATTCATGATATGAATTGAATTTTCCCCGGTTCTGGCCAGTTCAGTAGTTTTATTTACAGTAGCGAGGGAGGCCTGTATCATTTCCAGAACTCGCAGGTTTGATTCCATAACCCTTGAAGCAATACTTGTTAGAATATGGAGATTCTCTGCCTGAAGACGGCTACTATCCACTACCTTATCAGAGGAAGAAATAATTTGCTGGACGTATTCAGTAACTGTCATAACCGTTTCTGCGAGACGGTCTGTGGCATTCTTGGCCCGTATTTCCATCTGCACTTTTTCTGTAACGTCTATGGAGAATCCAAGAACGTGATTGCAGCGACCATCCGGCTCTACGATAGGAGTTTTATAGGTCTGAAGCCAGGTTTCCTGTCCACTTTTGCTTACATAGCGGGTTTTTGGGATGATTACAGGCTCTTTTGAGTCCATAATCTTTTGATCCTGCAATTGAATATTTTTTACCTGTTCCGGATTGGCAATGAAATCATAATCCGTTTTCCCGATGATTCCGGACATTTCCGTAGCACCAAAATTATTCGCAATTTTTTTATTGGCCAATACGAAAACACCATTTCGATTACGAACAAAGAATATATGCGGAAGGTGCCAGAAAATATATTTAAGGATTTCAATTTCTCTTTCTAAAGGTCTGGTCTTCTTTTCGATTTCCTTATTTATAAAACTATCAAAGAGCATGATTCCTCTATTATAATCGTATAAAAAAGGCAAACTTCTTGTAAATTTAATTTTATTTTAAAAACGAATGCTGTACCCCAATTGAAAACTTTCTTCTTTTTTATCAGAGGAGTAAGAAAAGGAAAATCCTCCCCTGTTTGAAAATACGTCGTAGGTATTATATAGGTAGATTCCGATAAGCGCATTCAAAGCGTATTTCTCTAATTTTAGATTTTTTCTTGTTGTTTGCCTTGTATCCTGCCCGGCTTGAAATAGTAAAAAAGCAGCCGGAAAGGCCCTGTAATCCAGGGGCAATAAACTCAGAGCTATTACATCTCCCTGGTAATCCAGGTTTGTTTTGAGTCGTTGCTCATGAAAGTAAAAATAAGAGAACAAGAAAAATACAGTGCTTCCGGTTAAAATATGCCCCTTCGTTCTTTCTCCCCGGTACCACTGTTCAGTTCCCGGATAGAGTAATGAACGATAAAGAGCATGTTCAGAAGCTGTTTTATTTTCTTTTTCAGTAGGGTCTTCTGATTTTTTAAGTATTAAGAAATCCTTATATTCCGTAACTTTGTCTCCTGTATTTTGTATAACAATACTATAAGAACCTATATCTTCCGGACCGGGTTTTAGATGCACAAGAAGATGCTCGTGGCTGTCATATTGAGTCTGAACAGGTTTCAGTTCTTTTCCGGTGGAGCGGAAGAAGACTTTCGTATCCTGTAAAAAATTTTTTCCGCTTAAACTGAGTAAAACTTTTTCTCGAACCGGAACTGTAATTTCTCGATTTTGTCCCTTATTTAATTCCGGTTTTTTCGCTATAATTACATGTAACTGGTGCCACTCGGTAAAACCCTTTAATCTACCAAGTTTATTCAGATTTCCTATACGGTATTCGTATTCCCCGATTTCGAGTTCCAGAGAAATTTTTTCTTCTTTTACTTCATATGATTTTATTTTTCCATCCGGATATTTTAACTCTACTCTATATATTTCTACATTGGCTACAGGTTTCCATTTAATCTCTATTTGACCGTTCGGTTTCTCTTCTTCCGCTCCAATTACAAGAGAATATATAAGAAGTAAGCTATATAGTAGTATCTTAAAAAAATTTCTCATTTTTTTCTCACTTTATTATCTGTTCATCAGGAGTTATAATTTGCGGAACACTGTCCGGATTATCTAAAGTTATAGAAAAATAACCTTTGGAAAATAAACTTTCTCCTCTATCTTTTCCGAATAGACTTTGAACTTCCCAGTGATAACTTGTTTCATTCAATAATCGTAGATTTCTTATGATATACTTATTTTTCTTTATAAAAGTATCTACAATTGCTTTTCCCTTACCCGCTTCGAATAAACGGAAGCGATATTCTTTTACGGAAGCCTTACCTTCCCAGCGAAACTCAAGAAAGTCTTTTGCTGTCATATTAACGATCTGATCTTTTAGCGGGTATTTTAAGAGCGGAGCCACATTTTTACCTAAAATTAAAAGTTTTCGAACAGAAGTTTCGGCGAGTTCTTCTTTGTTCCTGATGAATCGAACTCTGTAAGAATATTCTCCTTCCGGTAAATCAGAAAGGCTTAGTTGATTATTAATAGTTCTTTCAGATTTGTAAATTGTACTAAATTTATCTTTTGATATTTCTAAAATGTATTCACCTGTAATGCTGGCCTTTGTCCAGATAAATAAGATTGCCTTGTAACTTCCGCTTACAAAACTTGCATTTTTATCGGGTTTTATAATTCGAATCTTTTCCTTACTATTGATTTGTAGCCTTGCATTTGAATAATCAGAGGTCTTACCCGAATTTTGAATGCCTCTAACCCTCCAGTAATACTGTCCTTCCGGCAATTCGGGAGGTATTTTTACAAAATTACCTTCCACCTTTCTATGCAATAGCTTTTGCTTGAAATCGCTTTCTTTCGAGATTTCTACTTCAAATTCTTTATAGCTCACATCGGAAGACCAATTCAGTAAAGTTTTACCCGAATTTAAGCTGGCTTTTGAAAAAGTATAACTTCTCGTTCCTTTCATTACTTTTGGTGCAGTTAATTCTCCACTTTTAATGATATGAAAGGTTCGTATATCCGAGACCTGTGGTTTTATTTCCCGAGCACCCGGTTTTGTTGTCAGCCTGGCGTAGTATGTACCTTCTGATAGAGGTTTCAGTCGGAAGCGGGTAGAAATAAGATCTTCTGAATATACCTGTTTACTTAGATTTGGATCTGAAAAAATTTCCAATTTATAGCTTGAAGGATAAGATACTTTTTCCCAGGAAAGGCTTATGCGCGGAAGTTCTTCCACATAAGAAAAATTTTCACCCTCACGAGGTGAGAAAAAAGCAAGAGTTTGTAAACCTTGAAGGGATAATTTACGAATTTCAGAATACTGCATTTTTCTTTTTTCATCAGAACCTCTTACTCTCCAGTAATATACGCCTCCCGGAAGGACAAGACTGGTATCATCTTTTTCCAGCTCAGCTCTTTTGACAGGTCTTTTAAAATAATAATCTTTAGATATTTCGAATATTACCTTTCCCTTGATTCCTTTTTTTGTCCAACTAAACTGAATTTTTTGCGGCTTTGGTATATAATAAATTCCTTCGGCAGGTTCTGAGAGGCGGATAGAAGTAAGAGTTTTTTCAACTCTATTCCCTTTTGCTAAAATACTTTCCTCCTCTAAAACTTCTTTTACTTTTCCATTTGTTTCAAAATTAGCTTTTCCTTTTTGTACCCTCAGGTTTAACTCTTCTCTGCCTTTCATAAAAAGACTAACTTCGGTATCTTTGGCTACTCCGGTAACATTGTTTTTTGTATTTACTTTTAGTTTGGTTGTAGATGCTTTCTCTCCAAAACGCTTAATTTTTAAGCCTCCGGCTCTAAAGTCGATATTGATATTATTTTCCGAAAAATCGAGATAAATCATGCTGTTTTCTTCCAATCTGAGTACCGTTCCATCGTACAGATGGATCTCGGCATTCGAACCTTCTAAAGAACGAATCGTGTCTTTATTTTTGATTATATCTTTCTTTCTTACCTTACCCCAAATAACATCTGAACTATATTTTCTATATATATAATTCTCTTTTTCCAGAATATATCCGATTACTTTTTCATTCCCTCCTCTTCTTTTTTGCGTTAGATCTCGATAAAGAAGGAATGAAAAAATGAATATTAGGAATAGCAAAACTATTGTTGCCAGTTGAGTTTTATTTCTCAAGAAATTCATACTACTTATGTGTCCTTGTAAACACTCCATCCCAATCCTCAGGAGGAGGATTCTTCGTATATTCTTCACAGCGTTCAAGTAATAGTTTTACGGCTTTATCGGTCTTTCCTTTCACTTTTTCAGACTCAGAGAATTTCTGAATAGCTACCTTCCAGTTTCTCATAAGATAATAGCGAATTCCTTCTTCATATAGTTGAACCGATTCAATAAGAGAAGATTCCAGGTTTGCTTTTTCGCCAATTAACTCATATACTTTCACAGGTTCATTTTTACCTTTTACTCGAACCAGGTCTAAATGACGGCAATGCATCACCTCATCAACTTTTCTTTGCATAGCCTCACTAATCAAAATATTCACTCCATAGTCTTTCGCAGCCGCTTCTAATCTGGCTGCCAGGTTTACCGTGTCTCCCATCATAGTATAAGAAGCAAGAGCGTCCGTACCCATAAACCCTACTTTTGCCGTACCGGTATTTAAGCCTATTCGAATATCCATTAGTTGTGCTTCTCGGCAATAAAGGTTTTTGGAAGACCAGTAAGTCCGAAGTTCTTTGAGTTTTTCCATCATCCGAACAGAAGCCCTTGCCGCTTTCAAAGAATGAGATTCTATCTCTACCGGAGCATTAAAAATTCCAACTATTGCATCCCCTATGTACTTATCCAAAACTCCTTCATGTTCTTTTAGAATAATCGTCATAGCCGAAAGATATTCATTTAGAAGGGAAGCCAATTCGGCGGAAGTTAATTTTTCACTGATAGTAGAAAAGCTGGCAACATCAGAAAAAAAGGCAGTAATGATTTTTTCATTCCCCCTTTTGAGGGTAGCCAGATCTTTCATGGCTTCTTTAACCACAACCGGATCTATCATGCTGCCCAATATGCTTTTCACCTTTTCTCTTTCTTCTAAGCCCAATCCCATTGTTAAAAAGGAGTTGGTAAGAAGGCCGATTTCATCCCGAGTCTGGGGTTTGATATCAAGCTTAAAAACACCTTTTTCTATAGAACGGCTGGCATCAACGAGACTAAGTACCGGCCCTGTGATAGATTTGGCGAAATATAAAACAATCAGAATAGCCGAGCAAAGAGCGATGGCAAGAATATACAAATTTCTCTTCTGTATATTATAGACCTCTTCTAAAGCTATATTCTCCGGAATATAAGTCATTACACCCGCATCAGCAAAGGCGACTTTAGCGTAAGAGCCGAGATAGTATTCTCCGGTTCTCTTATCTTTATATCGCATCTGGCCGTTACCGGCTTTATTGTTTAAGAACCTTTCTACAAGGGGAGTATCGGATAAGTTACTGGAAGAAAGAACCAGGTTTGCGTCGGGGTGTGTAATGGCAATGCCGGAGGAATTCACCATGAAGGCTTTTATATGACTTGAGCTATCAAACACATTTAATATTTTTTCCACCCGTAATAGAGAAATGAGAATGGACTTTTCTCCTTCCATATCAAGATAAGGAACACTGATAGCAATAATCGGAAAGGGAAAACCCTGGCTCACATTATGAAGAACAACTTCACCATTAAATGCTTTTTGGAGAACATTCGCATGTAAATAGACAAGCCTTTCTAAATCACTTTCTTCGAGTCGATTTTCAAGTATGTAATCAAGATTATAAGTATTTCTTATAGATTTTAAATATCGACCCTGTTCTTTAAAAACCCCGAGATAAACAAAGTTTTTATCATTCCGGAAAAAAAGCTTCTGGAGTTCTTCTTTTTTCTCTTCTGTTATTTTTTCAAAAGCCATGGCATTGGCGAGTATCATAGATTTTTCAACAATCGAGTTAAAATCGGATCGAACTTTATGGCCTATAAGTTGTGCAACTTTAAGACTATTTTCCTTTATTCTGACTTCACTATCATTTTTAAAAAAATAGGTTGTAAGAATGATAATACCGCTGATGAAAAAGAGAAGAATTAAAGAGGTAATGCCAATTAGTTTTACCTGAATTGTCCAGCGGGAAAGAGTGAATCCATTTTCTACAGGTCTTTTTCTGAGCATAAGTTCCTTTATAATAGAAAAAATAATAATTCCTAAGAATTTTATGACAATCATAAAACCTTTTTTTTGGTTTTAAAAGTGTAATTTCTTTAATCGTGGGAGGCTATCTAAAAAGTGCTCGCTTTAGTGCTCAGGGCCCGATGGCATTATCGAAGCCCCGATGGAGTTCGAAGCGACTTTTTAAACAGCCCCTTGCTTTCCGGAACCGGATACGGGTTTATCGGGAATGGCTGTAAAGTCTTTCGGGTAAGGTATATCAAAGTAGTTTACCGCGGTATAATAATTTATTCTCAGTACCTCCTTTTTTATGAGGACTTGCCTGTAAAAAATTGGAAACAAAAAGTAAACAGATCAAGCTTCAACTTAAATGTCTTTTGATTAGTACCATATTATTTTTTTAGTATTTTAGCACCATATAATATAATTACTGCGCCTAAAGTTGCAGAAATTAAAGAACCAAAAAATCCTCCGACCCGAATACCCACCAATTTAAATAAGTAACCGCCGATGATAGCTCCTACGATGCCAAGAAGAATATTACCTATTGCTCCGTAACCTTCTCCTTTCATTAGAAGTCCGGCAAGCCATCCTGCGATAGCACCAATAATTAGAAAAAATATAATTGAACCCATTTTTATAACTCCTGAAGCATAGTTTATTTAGATAATTTTTTTTGTATAGTATATTTCTTTTTCTAAAATACGTATTTCCTCTTTCAGCCATCCATCAAGGTTCATTTCTTTTAGTTTATCTAACATTTTCCTTGCATTGTCTGTATCGCAAAGCCTTATATAAATTTCAGTTAGAGCAAATGCATAATACGGATTAGACGAACTCTGCATAAAAGTAGCCTGAACTTTTTTTATAGCTTCTTCTTTTTCATCTATCAGAACAATTGTTCCGCAAATATAAATACAGATTTTTGGCCACATATATATCTGAACCAAATTTTCTTGACTCGATTTCGGACTCTCCCCCGACAGAGCCCGTGTGCAGGTATCTAAAACCCGGGCTTCTTTTTGTATAGTAGGGGATTTGATAGAAGTCTTGAATAAATAGGATAGCACTTCCTTTGCCTTGGGTAGATTTTGCATTCTTACATAAGCTTCGGCCAGTACATATCTCCAGTATTCACTTTTAGGATTTTCTTTGATCTCATTGAAAAGAAAAGATTGGAGTTCTATTTCATCTTCGAATTTATATACCTGGGAAGCGACAAATATATCGAACTTTCCCGGTAATAAAAACATCTGTATTGCGGAACCTATATCGATTTGGGCTACAGACCATTTTTTATGCTTTGCTATCCATAGGACAAGAAAAAAGAAGAATAAAAAAATGAGTAAGAATATTAAGTTTATGTAATCTTCTTTAAAAATATTTAGTATCAAATTATATATCCTTCAATTTGCTTGCTTAAGCTTTTGTTTCAGAAATTTGGGTAGTTCTATTATATGGATTTCCAGATCTTTCGTCAAGGCTATTTCCGGATTCTCTTTTTTCAATAGCTGGAAAGTCGAATGAAAATTGTCTATTTGCAGCAGGTTAAAGTTAAGAAAGGAAACGGAATACACAGGTTGCAACTGAACATATGTAGTTTTAATATAAGTTAAAAATTAAAACCATGCAGGTTCCAGTGGTTTAAGAATAAGGAAGTAAATAAGGAAAGTATGATATAGATGCCATATTTCCATTTCCTGTGAAAGCTGAGTTTGTGTTCAGCAAAAGCCCTGAGAGAACTGTAAAGGATGATACATAGGACTCCGAGACTTAAAACAGGTGTGTAAAAGATAAGTTTTTCATAATCCTGAAAACCGAGGTAAAGCCCCGGAAAGCGGGCATCCGACCATAATCCTCCCCTGAATACCAGGATATAAGCAGAAGCTAAAAAGAAAAAACCCTGTAGCAGGCTATGAGTAGTGATAAGTTTTCGCAAAACCCGTACCAATCGACTTTCTTTATCGAGAGTTTCCCTGGCAACAGGGAATTTAAATAGATATAGTATATAAGAAGAAACTAAAAAACTAAAAATCAAACAGAAATAGAGCAAAAGAAACGCATAGGTATAAAAGAAAACTTTCGGGTTTTCATACCATTTGAGTTTTCTGTATAAGTTATGGTTACTGAAAGCATTATAAACATGGCTGACTTCCCCGTAATTATCGACCCGAAATACGGAATGTATCCCATATTGCTCTTCTTTAAAAAAAAGAGGTTCTGTTTCTTTGAATTTTAATTCCTCCTGTAGGTTGGGATTCAGACCCGGGAAAAGAGGTTTATAATGAAGATAGGCTTCTTCGTCAAGTTTTACTTCAAACGCATATAAGAGTGCAGTAACTCGACTTATGGTTTTACCCGAAAATTTATGGGGTACAAAATAACCACTATAATCTTTCATCCTCTTTTTTTCTTCGAGATTACTTTCCGGTTTTTGAGAAATTTTGTTAGAGGGAAAAAAAGTCTTTAAGAAGGAAGTAATAAACTTTTGTCGTAAAAAGGAACTTTTTGCATTTGAGAAGAAAAATATCGAGATATCTTCATCAGAAAAAATGCAGAGCCTCGCTTCTCCGGAAGGCAGGAGGGCATCTTTATAAAAAATAATTTTCCCATTTTGATAGTTTTCATAAAGCCCGTAACTCATACCTTCAGTATCCGATACAAAACTATATTGCTTGCGAAAAATAAAGTTCCAATCAAATTCTTTTATCTTGTCTTTCGGTCTTTCGCTAAAGTACTGTAAAAGTTTTTCTATTCCTTCAAGCCCGATATAAAAGTTAAGCCTCGGACTTTGAATCAAAAAAAGTTGGGGAAATAGCTTCCAATCTCTATCCTGACTGTAATAAAAGGAAACCGGATCTTTCATTTGAAAGTCCGGTTCTGAAAATACATCTTTTATTTCTAATATATTAAATAAATTTTTTTGTATATACTCTTCTGCTTTCATTCCGCTTATATCTTCCAGAAGTTTTGTTAGGACCGAATAGGAGAGAAAGGAATGACTGGAAAAATTACCCGGTTCTGCATACCTATCGGTAGCCAGATTATTCAAAGGAATAGGAGTCTTTTTTTCCTGTTGAAAAGAATAAAAGCCATGCTCTACATCTACAAGTCCATCTGCATGGTTAAGAAAATGTCGTCCTGTCAGGTATGTATTAAAAGGCAGTTTAATTCGGAAAGATTTTAGATACTTATTAATATCTTCGTTTAAGTCAAATTTACCTTCTGCCTGTAATTTTAAAAGAGAAAGACTCAGTAAAAATTCAGATATACTTCCGAGAGGCAGGGAAGTTTTTTCGGGAAGAAAAGTGGTTTCCGGTGCTAATTTAGAAAATCCGTAGGTGCCCCTGTGTAAAAGTTTCCCCTTTTTACTTATCAGGATCAACATCCCCGGAGTTTTTGCCGAGTTTTCTCTGTAAAATCTATCGGAAAAGTTTTTTACATACTCGGGCTTGAAGTAGTCTTCCGTTGGAGCGGCTTTTAGGGGAACTAAAAGAAAAAACAAAACCATGAGAATAATAGAATATAGATAATTCATTATGTGTTCCTAAAATATGGGTTGAGCTTTCTTTACTCGAACCCTGGAAATTTGTTCTTTCTTTAAATTACTTTTTGTTTGAAAAACTTGAAATTCTGAGGGAAGGGTATAACCGGAATATTGTTTTTCATTTAGAAAGATAACCTCATAAGTAATATCCCTATCTAATAGAGTATACCTTGTTAAACTACCATTTTCTTTTAATTCAAATCGGGCCTTGAATTTCTCGGCTCCTAAAAAAAAGGAAATTTGAAGTATATTAGAATTTTCTTCTTTCCATTGCATTTCCTGTTGTAATAAAAATGCTGAGGGAATGAAAGGTAGTAAAAGGGCAAATTTTATTGCATTATGTCTTGTTACTTCTTCATTTTGCTGGGAGGAAATCGGGATAACTCCGAAAAGCTTGAAATTCGTCTCTCCTTTTCCTTTTTTCCAATGCTCGTAACTGATTCCCCCGGATAATTTGGTCTTAGATATAAAATATTCAAAAGGAGATAAAAGATTTTCAGAAGTAAATTTCAGGTCTTTTTCTTTTAATAATAGTTCTCCATCCAATTCGAGAGCCAGGCTATTTACAAGGGGTGTTCCCTCTTTGATAGAATGTTTCAGGTATTCTTCGAGGGAGGAGGGAAGGCCCATGAACATAAATTCATTGAAGGATTTTCCGGTACTCTCAAATTTTGCTTTTTCCCATTCCGAGGAAAACTGCCGGTATTGAAATATGTTAAGGGCAATAAGGCCTATCCCAAAAATGGATAAAAATAAGCCTATAAACATTATATATTTTAGGGTTTTATTCATGATTTTGCTTTTCCATTCCCATCTGGTTAAGAAACAGGAGCCTTAAAAATTCTTCAAGGGCTATTTCTTTTCCTGTACATAAAAGAAGTAAAATAAAAAAGACTTAAAGAAAAAATCTTGTAAAAATAAACGGAAATAAAAATAAATAGTGGAGAACGCTTAGTAGTAAAATCGATAATAAATTACAAGGAAGTATGAGCCCTATGAAATTACTATACATTCTGATTGGATTGTCGTTGACAACCGGGATTTTTGCTCAGGACAATGCCGCAGGTGCTGCCGGAAGTGGAAGTTCAGGAGACTCGAACACGACTTATACCGTAGAACTCGACGGGGAAGGAAACCCGAAAATGAGAAATCTTCCTTCGGAAGACTCAAGAAAAGAGCTGGAAGAAGATGTTAAGAATCTCGAAAAAGATATTAAGTTTTTTTCCGAAAAAATTCAAAAACTGGTTCCCTACCTCAAAAAATACAGAGCCGACGAAGTAAAAGACAATAAATTCACCAGGCAAACCGAAGCTTACAAAAACTCTATTCAGGGTCAGGTCTATCATTACATGATAAATGAATCTTTTACCCTGGATCTGGGTTCCAATGAGCTGTCTTTCAAACAAAGAAAAGGCCGTCTGGGTGCAAGAACTTATGAACTTACCCAGATTAGAGAACTCAGCGGAAAAGGCGATGCTGCTTCTGTAAAACTTACCATCCAGAAATACACTCAGTACGGAAAGTTAGACCTGGAAGTTGTAGAATACGGAAAAATCATGGATCCCTCTTACAGGGTTCGTATCCTGAGAAATTACCGTAACATGGTAGAAGGTGCTGCCAGAACTCTGGATAAGCTCGTAGAAGGTGCTATCCATAAAGATTATGTAAAAGTAGCCAATAGCATTCGGGACATAGACACTAACTAATTTTTTCTAATTGCAGTTCTAACTGCTATTCGCGATAAGGAAAGAGACGTAAGTTTTACGTCTCTTTTTTTATGAGTGAGAAGAAAATCTATTTCTCTGTTGAGGGCATGACCTGTACAGCCTGTTCTGCAAGAATCGAGAAGAAATTAAACCGTATCGAGGGCATAGAAGCCCGTGTAAATTTTGCCACGGAAAAAGCAGTGGTAAGTATCTCGGACGAAACGAAAATCCAGGCTTCCGAAATCATCCAGCTTATAGAAAATACCGGCTACAAAGCGAGGGAATACCTCGAAGACAGAACCGATGAAAAAACAAAATCCCGCGAAAAGTTAGAAACTTATCTCTTTATTTTTTCGGTAATTCTTACCCTGCCTCTCGTTTTTCCCATGCTTCTCATGGTTTTTAATTTTCATTATCATATTCCCTCTTATGTACAACTCCTTCTGGCCACACCGGTTCAATTTATCGTGGGTTACAGGTTTTACAAAGGAGCTTATTCCGCTCTCAGGGGTTTTAGTGCGAATATGGATGTACTGGTGGCTCTCGGAACCTCCACGGCTTATTTTTTAAGTCTTTATACACTCCTAATTCATCCCGGACAACATCTGTATTTTGAAGCCAGTGCTTCCATTATTACCCTCGTTTACCTTGGAAAAATCCTCGAACATGGGGCAAGAAAAAAGACCTCCAGTGCAATTAAAGAACTCATTGAGCTCCAGCCCGAAACAGCCCTGGTTCGAAGGGATGAGGAATGGAAAGAGACTTCCATTCGAGAGATTCAGTCAGGAGAAGTTTGCCAGGTTCGAGCGGGAGAACTCATTCCGGTTGATGGAGAGGTTCTAAAGGGAGAATCCGCGCTTGAAGAGGCAAGCCTTACAGGAGAGAGCCTTCCCCGTTCTGTCAGGCCGGGGGAGAAGGTATATGCCGGAACAAAAAACCTGAATGCCAGCTTGGAAGTTAAAACTATTTCGATGGGAAAAGATACGGCTCTCGCGAAAATCATTCAAACCGTGGAAACGGCTATAGAATCGAGGGCCCCGATTCAGAAATTGGCTGATAAAGTGTCGGCTTTTTTTGTGCCGACTGTAGTTTTTATATCCTTTTGTACTTTTCTCGTCTGGTGGTTGATTACGGGAAACCTCGAGCTTTCGATTATCAATGCCGTTGCGGTTCTGGTAATTTCCTGCCCCTGTGCCCTCGGACTGGCTACTCCCACAGCGATTGTTGCCGGAAGCGGCCTCGGTGCTAAACTGGGAATTTTAATCAAGGATGCAGCGACCCTCGAAAAAATGAACCGGGTAGATATTCTGGCCTTTGATAAGACCGGAACTCTTACCAGCGGTAAAACTCTTATACAATCTTATGAACTTTCCTCTGTTGAAGAGGAATCCGAGTTTTTTACTGCCCTGTGTTTAGAAAATGAGTCGAACCATCCCCTTGCTTATGCGGTTCGCAGTTTTTTAAAAAATAGACAGATTTCTCCTCCGGAAATTGAAAATTTAACAACCGAAGCCGGAAAAGGAATTCGTGGAAGTATAAAAGGAGTGGATTACTACATCGGAAGCGCCGGTTTCCTGAAAGAAAACGGTATTTCGGTTCCGACATCCATAGAAGCCACAGCCTTTGTTGGAAAGAAGGGGCGGTATCTGGGGTGTTTTCAGGTAAGCGATGAATTACGTCCGGATGCGAAAAAAGCCCTCGAAATCCTGAGAAAACTGGGTATAGAAACTCTGATGCTTACTGGTGATAAAAAAGAAAAAGCTGTTCTACTGGCACAGGAACTGGGTATAGAAACCTTTAAAGCTGAAGTTCTGCCCCATGAAAAAAGAGAAGCCATTCTCCGGCTAAAAAAGGAAGGCAAGGTTCCCGGGATGATAGGGGATGGCATTAACGATGGGCCGGCATTGGCTGAAGCGAGTTTAAGTTTTTCCTTAGCTTCCGGTTCGGGGATTGCGATTGAAACTTCAGATGTCAGCTTATTAAAAAATGAACTTCTCTCGGTTCCCAGAGCCCTGCTTCTTTCCCGTGCGGTGATTCGGAAAATCAAGCAGAATCTGTTTTTTGCCTTTATCTATAATGTAATCGGCATTCCCCTCGCAGCCCTGGGTTTTTTGAACCCTATGTTTGCAGGAGCGGCTATGGCTATGAGTTCTGTTTCCGTAGTAAGTAATTCTCTGCTTTTAAAACGCTGGAAACCCGGTTTTTAGAAAGGAAGGTATCTTTACTTAATTGAAAACTCTGAGAACGGAACTCGTTGTATACCTTATAAAAAATGATTATTTCATCCTTCTTTAAAGGGATGAAATAATAAAGGATTTTTGTTTCGAGTCCTAGAAAAAGAGTTTGTCCTGTGTAGATAAAAAAGAGGGGGGGATGTAAGGTAGAGGAGATTTGGTTATGGAAATCGAGATACCGTGTATTGTAAATTCCAGATATAAGTGAATATAATTTATCGGACAGTAAGATTCTCTCTTAAGGTGTCAAAACCCGGCAACCTCCACAAGTTCTACCTGTTTGTCGTGGGTCACGATGAGAGCCATGGAATGGAGTTCTCGGCCAAATTGCTTGAAGTCACGCTTGTAGGTCTCGTAGTATTCTTTTGCCTGGGAAATAGCCGCTTCCCGCTTTGCTCTGGCTTCCGAAGGAGAATCTTTCTTGTAGATATATTTGAATTCCATGATAAAGTTATGCATCACGTAATGGTAATAGGCCGGGTGAGCTTCGAAGAGAAGGTCGATGCGTTTGCCGCCGGGTAGTTCTCTTTCGGAGATAATGTTGTAGAGCTTACTCAAAGTAAAGTAGGAGATAAACATAAACTTGATATGCTTCTCTGTCATGGCAGAAAAATCGAAGTTTGAGAGTTTATTCTGAAAGAAATCAACAGCTAAATTTTTCAAGCCCTCTACTTTCCCGGACTCGGACATTTCGGCAATGCAGTTGTGCAGAGCACTTACATCGAAGTCCACCCCGTTTTCTTCGAGGAAGTTCTGGAAATACTCCCAGTGTAGGGTTTTAATCACCTGGTTCGGCACAACAAAACGGTTGGGAATATTTGTCATGGTTAAGAGGCCGAAGAAGAACAATAATGATTTTAATTCGTAGTCTTTCAAGCGGTTTTCAAAGGTAAAGCGCTGTACTAATTGAAAGGTTAAATACTCCTGAGTATTAATTTCTTCTAAGATTCGTTTCAGGTTTTCCTTACCGCTACTACCCACGATCAAGCCTTTCAGCTTGCTATAATCTGTCTTTACATTAAAATCAAGGATCTCTTTAGGATAACCCACATCATGAAAATACTGTAGAAAATACAAAACCATATCCGAATTGAACACTTTCTTATGGGCCTCTTCAGAAAACAGATAACCATTATAAAATGTAGTCATATCCAGAAACACTTCTTCTTTGCTCTTTTTAGCAAATCTTTCCAGGGGCACTTTATCTAATATGCCCCGCACTTCTTCTGCTGTAAAGCCCAGCATCTCATTGAACTGCGGATGGCCTGTCATATTGCTCATGATATTAAAACCACTGGCCAGTTCATCGAGCATGATAGGAGAAACACCGGTGATAAAAAACCTTTCAAATACACCTTCTCCACTGGCTATTTTCATTTGCTCGTAGAAGTTGCGGACATAGCCGGTTTCAGAGATAATGTCACGAACAAATGCTTCTTTTCCCTCCGAAGCGAGCTTATTGGCAAAATGATCGTATTCGTCGATAAAAGTATAGACCTTAAGGTTTTTGAGTGCTACCGTATCTTTTACATCCTGAATGATTTCGGCTGCATCCAGAGTCTCGCAGCGTTCGAGGAGCTTTTCTATTTCAACCCGGCTAAATAAATGCTGATAATCCTGCCAGAAGCGTATGACGGTTTGCCGAACGCGATGATGGAAAGAAAACTGCATTTTTTTCTCAGAAGATGTGTCCATACCGGAAAAGTCAAACTTGAGAACTAGGTAGGAATTTTTCAGTTCTGTAGGTTGTTTATGGATGTAGAGCTCATGGAAAAGTTCATCGAACTTTTCCTGTTTTTTCAGGTCGTAATAGGCCTGTAAAACACTAATCCAGAGGCTTTTTCCGAAACGCCGGGGCCGAATAAAGAAAAACTTTTCTACATGTTCGAGCTGCGGAATAAAATGAGTTTTATCAAGAAACAGGCGTTGATTCCTTCTCAGATTATCGAAATTGGCCTCTCCATACGCGATTGTTAGCATAAGAGCAGTTTATCCTGCAAAGATTTTCCTGTAAATCGGAAAAAGGGAGGAGCTTTCCCTTCCCTTTTTAATGAGTTTTCTCAGGGTTTTGGAAATGATGATCCGGGAAAAATGAATCGACAGTTAGAGATTGAGTTGATTTCATGTACCAAATCTTATAGCTAAAGGTTGTGTACTCTTGGAAAACTTAATCTTTCATCTTGTTTTCACCGTATTATTCATCATAGCCAACGTGGTTTTTGTGCGTGCTGTGCTCTACAGGTTGGGGCTGGTTTTTTCCGCCCGTGATGCCCAGTTTAACGAATGCTTCAAGAAAAACTCAAACCTCGGTTTTCGCCTTAAAAGCGTCTGGAATAACGTTATCCTCCAGAAAAAGCTATTTAAAGAACCCATCCGCGGTCTGATGCATGCTTTCATCTTCTATGGTTTTTTAACCTATTCTATCCATACAACGAACCAGATGATAGCCGGTGTGGCGGGATACTGGATGAGTAGTCTCACTGAACTCTATAAATTCTCTATCGTAGAAGCTCTTCTGGGCAAGGGTGCGGCTCACGCCTATGAACTTCTGGTTCAAATCATCTCTTTCTTTGTTCTTCTGGGCCTGGGGTATTTTGCCTGGAGAAGATGGATTTCCAAAGCCAAAGGTCTGGATATTCCCTCTACCGCTTCTGCTATTGTAATCAGCATGATTGGTACCCTGATGATTTCTACTCTTTTAGGAGAAGGGGCCAAAGCAGTATCTCAGTCTTTTGCTGATGGAGCCAGTCCCATTGCTTCCGGTATTGGTGGCATCTGGACAGCTTTAGGAGTAAGTGGCGCTACAGCCGATACAGTTTACCAGGTAATGTGGTGGGTGCATATTCTGACTGTATTTGCCTTTATGTTGTATGTTCCGACTTCCAAGCACTCTCACTTGATTTTTGCTCCCATAAATTTCTTTTTAGTAACAGATACTCCCCGGGGTATGCTTCATAAACTGAATCTTGAGGATGAAAGCGAAGATGCTCTCTGGGGAAGGAATAAAGTTCAGGATTTTCCCTGGCCGAACCTTTTAGACGGTCTGGCCTGTATCGAGTGCGGTAGATGTCAGGTACAGTGTCCGGCTAACAGAACCGGAAAAGCTCTGAATCCGAAAAAAATTATCACAGATATTAAACACGCTCTTTTAGAAAAAATGCCGGAAGTGCAGGAAATTAAGAAAAAAACCGCTGCCGACAAGCTGGTAGAAGCCCTTGCTGAGGTGGATACCGGGGTCATCCGCAACTACACTTCTGAAGAAGAACTCTGGGGTTGTACCAGTTGTTACGCCTGTGTGGAAGCCTGTCCGGTTGGCAATAACCAGGTAACTGCCATTATGGAAATGAGGCGCTACTTAGTGCTCACCGAAACCAGCTTTCCGGGAGAGCTTCAACTTGCCTTCCAGAACATGGAAAATAACTCGAACCCCTGGGGAGTCGGAGCTCATACCCGTGCAGACTGGGCAGAGGGCCTGAATGTAAAAACGATGGCTGAAGACCCAAATGTAGATATTCTTTACTGGGTAGGTTGTGCCGGTGCTTTTGACGATAGGAATAAGGATGTAGCCCGTTCTTTTGTTAAAATTCTCCAAAAAGCTAATGTAAACTTCGGTATTCTCGGAACAGAAGAAAACTGCTCCGGTGACTCAGCCAGAAGGGGTGGAAACGAGTATCTTTACCAGACCTTGGCCCAGACAAACGTAGATACCATGAACGGATACAACGTGAAAAAAATTGTTACTACCTGTCCGCATTGTTTCAACACTATCAAGAATGAATATCCTCAGTTCGGTGGAAATTATGAAGTAGTTCATCATTCGCAATTCATCAACCAGTTAGTTAAAGAGAAAAAAATCGATGTTGGTGTAGCTAAGGATGCAGCCAATGGCAAGTTTACCTATCATGATTCCTGCTACTTAGGAAGATATAATAGTAACTATGAAAACCCAAGAGAGGTAGTGAAAACAGTTTCCGGAGGAAACTTAAGTGAGCCTATTGATCACCATACCAAGGGACTCTGCTGCGGTGCCGGTGGAGCCCAGATGTGGATGGAGGAGCATGGAGAACGTGTGAACGTAAAAAGAACCAACCAGCTTCTGGATACAGGAGCCAGTACAATTGCTGTGGGTTGTCCATTCTGTATGACTATGGTTCTGGATGGAGTTAAAGCAGCAGGAAAAACAGAAGAAGTGAAAGTGAAAGATTTATCCGAGTTGATTGCAGAAAACTTGAAATAAACCTTTCATTTCAAATAGAGTCTCTCTCAAATACTTCAAAAGCCTGTGAGTTTTCACAGGCTTTTTTATTTGTTGCTTTTCTTTTTCTTCCCGAAGAATCCTTTGAAAAAACTCCAACCCGTATCTACATCTTCGGATACAGCCGAGCCTACGAGTCCACCTACTACTGTTCCGGCGGGTCCGGCCAGGATTAGAGTTCCGGCATATACGCTGGTTAGCCAGATGGGGTCTACAATAAACGCAATAGTTTTTTCTGAATTGTAGATTATCGGAACTTTGATAGCTTTTCCTACAAGACCTTCCAGACCTACCGTAATTCTTAAACTTGCATTGGAGGAAAAGTCCACATCCCCTTTACCTTTGGCCTGAAGCCCGAGTCCTTTATATTCAAAATCCCGAATCTGTATGGTTTCATTTTGAATATATAGAGTAGTTTTCATATTTTGAAAGCTACTCAAGGTTTCATTCTCTTTTTTTATGCTAATAATTTTATCCAGAGCATATATGGGTTTCAAAAAGTTGGCTTTATCAAATAACTGTCCATCTTTTACATTTAACTCTCCGGTTCCGAAAAGATTCTTTTTTATATCTTTCTTGGAGAGACCCTCTGTTCGGATACGAAAAACAGCCTGAAGCTTTCCTGAAACCAGGTCTTTGTCATGGAAATTGCGGATAAACTTTTCAAGGTTTATGTTCTCAAGGTTTATATCAAATTGAGATTGCATATTTTTTATGAAATCAACCTTTCCGAGTAGATATACTTCTCCATCTGAAACTCGGAAACTACAGGAGGGTATTGATAAAAATGAGTTTTGAAGGCTTAGTTTGGAGTTAAGGTGATAGATAGCATTATGCTTATATTCCATGTTTCCGGAATATAGTTGTATATCGAAATTGATAGGAATTCGGATGGTTCTATTTTCTTTTTTCGATTCTTTTTTATTTACTCTGGAAAAAGAAGAAGCAAAGTGCAACACCGGTTCGAGATGTATATAATTTGCACGAATATTGGAACTCAGGTAAGGCACATTTGAAAACTTTAAATTTGCATCGAAGCTACCGGAAGAAATATTCCCGATTACATAATTTGAGTTTTCCAGTTGGATACTTGCATTTTTATGATTATAGATGGCTCGGGTATTCAGGTTAATCGGCTGAACGAAAGAGATACGGTTTCCGGCCTTATAGTATAATTTGGGTATGGAAGTTGTACCTTTTACTAGAAGTAAATCTGATTTCGTATTTTTATCTACATATAGATTTGCATTTAGTTTGGATTGTTTGAGTAAAAGATTGGGAAAGCGTACATACTTTTCTGATTGACCGAGGGCAACTTCATCCAGTTTTAATTTCATTTTAAAGCCAATATTATTAAAATCCAGTTTATTCAAATCAAGATCAATACTCCCTTTTGCTTCTACCTGGCTGGAATAATACTTGAGTTTTGTTTCCACGTCAATTTCCGAAAAGGAAGGCATGTTTCCCTTCAAATGATAAACGTAAACATTATCCTGTACGTGTTCGGTTAGCTTATCCAAATTTACTTTAACATTGTCAATTTCTACATTATTAATTACTAACTTTTCGTTAATGTACCGTAATACTTTTTCTGCCGTATTTGATTTTCCTATTTTTTCTTTTACAGGAAGTTTTTCTTGCTTCTCTCTAATTTCTTTTTCTTCCGATTCTTGTATCATCTTCAAGGCCTGGTCTACATACAGGTTTACATCTACTTCTCCTTCTCGTAAGACTACATTTTTAAAAAAGTATTTACCTTTCTGTAAAAAACGAGTCCAGTAGAGTTCTAACCCTAATTCGTGTAATTGTGTATAAATTCGTTCTTGATTTTGGGGGTCACTTACTTTGAGGTCATAGAAGTTTAAGCGTAATTTGGGAAGAAAGTCAATTCCGGAGTCCCGAAAGGTGATTTTAAAACCCACAGTGGAACTGACTTTTTTTACAAGATAATAAAGAATTCCATTAATCAGGATAGGAACATATAGAGTAGAAGAAAAATGCAAAAATAGAAGGAAAAAAAAGGCAACTTTTAAATTTCTTGAAAGCCGAATATTCCCTGCTGTAAGCTTCATATTAAACCAGATGACAGGCTACATACTGTGAATCGCCAATCTTTTTCCGGATGGGCTCTTCGGTTTTGCAACGATTTTCAACCATTGGGCAGCGTGTATGGAAATAACAACCGGAAGGTTTATGGATAACTCCGGGGATTTCTCCTTTCAGTATCTCTCGCTTTTTCTTCCTTCCGGAAATCTCAAAATTAGATGCAAAAAGAGCTTTTGTGTAAGGGTGCAGGGGATTTTCTAATAAGGTTTCTTTTTTCCCCCATTCCATTACCTTTCCTAAATACATTACGGCAATTTCATCGGCAATGTAACTAACAATACTTAAATCGTGTGAGATAAAGAGCAGAGAAAGTTTATGTTCTTTACGATAATCCTGTAAAAGGTTTACTATCTGTGCCTGGGTAGAAACATCAAGGGCAGAAACAATTTCATCACAAACTACGAATTCGGGTTTTAAGATTAAAACTCTTGCAATCGCAATTCTTTGTCTCTGACCTCCCGAAAACTCATGAGGATAACGGTATAATATATCTTCTTTTAAGGCTACCTTTTGCAGGATTTCTCTCGCCAGCTTTTCTTTTTCTTCTTTGCTATATTTTCCGTGTAAAGAGAGGCCTTCCGTGATAATTTCATAGACGGTCATTCTCGGATTTAGAGAAGAGTAGGGGTCCTGAAAGATAATTTGAATTTCTTTTCTGAGTTGCAACATTTCTTTTTTATTGAGTTTTAAAATATCAATACCATTAAAAAGAACAGAACCCGAATCTTCTTTATGTAGGCGAACCAGGGTTTTTCCGAGTGAGGATTTTCCGCAACCGGATTCTCCTACGAGGCCTAAAACCTTTCCATCGCCTATTGTCATGTCAATATTCTCAACGGCCCGTATAATATCTTTTTGAAAAGGCTTTTTAGACGCAACGATATAACTTGCATTTAAGTTTTGAATTTCAAGCATACTCTATTCCTCCAGGAAACAACGGCTTCCATGGCCATCCGAAACTGTAAAAACTTTTGGTTTTTCTAATTTACACTTCTCTAAAACACTTTCGCAACGAGTGGAAAAATGACAACCCGCAGGATATTTGTCGGGACTTGGAACAATACCGGGTATGGTTTTTAATTTCTCTTCCTTTTTTAATTTTAGACCGGAGGGAACCGAAGCAATTAAAGCTTTTGTATATGGATGTCTCGGATTTTCGACAATTTCATCTATCGTTCCGGTTTCTACGATTTGTCCGGCATACATCACGGCAATTCTATCCGAAAGAGCTGAAACTAAACCCATATCATGAGAAATGAATAATATCGACATGTTCCTTTCCTTTTTAAGTCCTAACAGTAAGTCTACAAGTTGTGCCTGTATGGTTACATCCAGAGCGGAAGTCGGCTCATCGGCTATAAGCAGTTGTGGTTCGCACATAAGGGCCATGGCAATACTGATTCTCTGTAGCATTCCTCCGCTCATCTGGTTCGGATAGGCATCCAGTCTTGTATCGAGGTCGGTTAAACCTACTGAAGACAAAAGTTCTTTCGCCTTTTTTATCGCTTGATTTTTATCAGGAGAAATGTGAATCAGGTAAGATTCGGTTAATTGATCTTTGATTTTTTTTAAAGGGTTTAAGCTGGTGAAGGGATCCTGAAAAATGTAGGCGATTTCTTTTCCCCGAATCTTTCTTAATTCTTCGTTGGGAAGAGATATCAGGTTCTTCTCTCCGAAGCGGATTTCTCCTTCTTTGTATCGAATGAGGTTTACGGGTAAAAGTCTTGTTAAAGACATGGAGCAAACTGATTTTCCGCAACCTGATTCTCCTACAAGGGACAGGATTTCTCCTTTTTTTAAGTTAAACGATACATCCTGTATTACAGGTAAAATAGAATGAGGTAGAACAATATCTAAAAAGAGATTCTTTACTTCAAGGAGGTTTCCCATTAATGAATTACCACCTTTTCTTTGGAATCAAAAGCATCCCGCAAACCTTCTCCTACAAAGGAAGTGAGCTGGATGGTTGTAAAAAGAGCCAGTGAAGGAAAGGCAATTAACCACCAGGCACTCAGGCGTTCTTTTCCCTGTGCGATAAGTTCTCCCCAGGATGGATTGGGAGCGGGTATTCCGTAGCCTAAAAAGTCAAGGGCCGATAAAACTGAAATGGAACTGATTAATGAAAAGGGAAGAAAGGTAACGAGGGGAGTTATGGCATTTGGGATGATGTGGCGAAGTATGATTTTATAGTTCGGAACTCCGAAGGCCCTGGCTGCATCTACGAATTGAAAAGAGCGTAATTTATAAAATTCTCCCCGCATATAATAGCTGATTCCTATCCAACTGATTACACCGTATGTAAAAAGCAGGATCCCAAAACTTCTTCCAAAAAAAGATCCCATGATTAGAATAAGATATAGAAAAGGTATGGAAGATATAATTTCAATTAGCCTTTGGAAGCTTAAATCAACGAGACCTGCAAAGTATCCCTGAATTCCACCGATTATAGTGCCTAAAAACAATTCAATAAAGACCAGAACCAGGCCGAAGGTCAAAGAAATTCGGTATCCGTAAAAAAGGCGGGTAAAAACGTCCCGTCCCCTATCATCTGTACCGAACCAGTGTCTGGTATCCGGTGCGGTAGGAGGAATTACACCGGCTTCCAGGCTGGCCAGGTTATCTTCATTTACTCCGTATGGAATCAAAGGAAAGAGGATATAGTTGGAACCATTTTGAAACCGCTCTTCCTTAGCCAGCTTCTTATAATTCGGAATCGTTTTTAAGGTTCCTCCGAAGGTTTCTTCTGAATGAAAGGAAAAAATAGGGAAATAATAAGTTCCCTCGTATTTCACCAGAAGCGGGATATTGTTCGCAATTACGGGTGCAAAAAGCGAAATGCAATACGTGCTGAGTAAAAAGAGTAAAGAATAAAAAGCTCTTTTATTGTTTCTAAACTTAAGGAGTCTGCGTTTTGTATCCGGGTTCAACATAGGCTATTCAAACTTTATCCTTGGATCTATTAAAACATAACAAAAATCGGAAAGAATATTTCCACTTAAACTGAGTAAGCTTTGAACGAGTAAAAGCCCCATCATTAAAACGGTATCTCTTTCTGTTACCGCCTGAAAGCTCAAAAGGCCCATTCCATCGATATTAAATACCAGTTCAATGATTAAAGAACCGGCAAAAATCAGACTTAAATTATTTCCAAAGCCGGTTGCAATCGGAATAAGGGAATTGCGCAGTGCATGTTTATACACCGCTTCTTTAAAACTCAAGCCTTTGGCTACGGCTGTTCTTACATAATCCTTGCTAATTTCTTCGAGGAGAGAGTTTTTCATGAGAAGGGTTAATACGGCGAAGGAGTGGAACACATAGCAAAGAACCGGTAAAAACATATGATGGAGTCTGTCTTTTAAGCGCTCTAAGGTTCCGAGGCTTTCATAGTTATCTGAAACTTCGTGTCCGAGGGGAAAAATATCAAATACTTCTCCCGAAGCGAATACATACAAAAGAAGAACGGCAAGGGCAAAAACCGGCATAGAATAGGTAATAAAGATCACAAGGCTCGTGACAATATCAAACCGTTCTCCGTGTTTGATGGCTTTAGCAATACCGAGGGGAATACAGACAATATAGGCGATGAAGAAACCCGAAAGCCCGAAAGTAAGAGAAATAGGAAGTTTTTCTGTTATCAGGGTAGACACCGGTTTATAATAGAGTAGGGAATCCCCGAGTTCAAAGCGAACTACGTCTTTCAGCCAGTACAGGTAAGCTATAGGAATGGGTTTATCCAGATGAAGTTTTTTCTTGATTCTCTCAATTTCTTCCTGGGTGATGCGCTTGGTGCTTCCGCCCTGCTGACTCGCAGTATTCTTTAGTTTTGCTATTTGAATTTCGAGGGCTCCTCCCGGCGCCAGATTCGAAATTAAAAAAACCACAAAAGTAATCCCCAAAAGCGTAGGAAAAATTAGAAAGATTCTTTTCAGAAAGTAGTATTTCATATTCGCTTTTCCAGACTTTCTCTCTCTTTTGTTCCTGTAAAGAAAGAAAAGGAACTTCCTGTAAGGATAAAATCGCTGTAAAAATCGAGAGTACCAACCGAAAGATAAAATAGGAAGAAGCAATTTAAAAGAGGACAGCTTTTTGGTTCGATAAATCCTCTTTTTTTTAAAATTATGTCACTTAAACTTGAAATTTATTCCGATAATTTAAAATTATTTTTTAATTCGATTGACCGTAACCATGCTTTTTCCGATATTATCTACAAAGAAGCGACGGATAGTCTATTCTAAACTAAAAAATATTGAAAGAGAGACTAAAAGGTATACAAGATGAAGATAACTAAAGGTATATTCATTCTTCTAGTAATGTTCAGCCTGAGTGTGCTATATGCCCAGGATAACACTAGCACTACAACGGACAATACTGGTACAGCTACAGGTGCAGACAACTCTGCTTCTTCTGGAAAAGATGCTGCTAAAGAAGAGAAGATCAGTGGAGAATTAGTTCCTGATGATGATACAGTATCTAAAGACCCCAAAATCCTCAGGGATGAAAGGCTCTGGAAAAACCCGGATTACAAAGGCTATTACAAGGCTTTCGCAGAGCTGCATAAGCTTTCTAAAGCATTCGCAAACAACAAATATAGGCTCGCTCTTTCCGCTTATCAGTCTGGTATGAACACTATTCTTAAAATGAGAGACAGTGTTGATCAATACAGAAAAGAACAAGCTGAGAAGAAAAGACTGGATGAGAAGTGGTACTGGCAAAGAGTCGATCGTAAAGCCAGAGAAGAGAACTACATCTACAGGAAAAAAATGGAAGCAAAACTCGCTGCGGTTACTTACTTCACAAAAGCAATTAACCACTTAGACGAAATTGCTAACCCTGACCTGAGAGAAAAACCCCAATATAAAACTCTTCTTTCTGCAATCTACAGAGCATGGATTATGTCTGAGTATGACACTAAAAATTATCCTCAGTGTATTCCTATTCTTGAACTTTACCTCGAAATCGATGATAACGAAAAAGAATACCCTGCTCATAAGTATCTTGCAAGCTGCTATTCTTTCGAGGAAAATGTTCTGAAAAAGTATCAGCCAAATCAGGAAGAGCTTATTCAAAAATACAAATACAAAAAGAACGTTCACCTTCTTAGAGCTACCGAGCTCAAATACGGAAAAGGGTCCATCGAATACAAATATATCGTTGACCTGGTGAATAGAGACGAAATTATTTCTGTCACTCCTTAATTCTCTCTACTCTTTCAATAAAATAACCCCTGTTGTGGGGGTTATTTTATTTTAGTAGTTAGGAGATTCCCCCCATGAACTGAAGAAAGGAATATCTGGAATCAGTTCAGGGGTTTATTATTTTTTACATCCTTCTTTTCTTCTAAAATTAGCTATTGCATGAATTCAAAAGGTAAGCCATGTTTCTTTCTATGGTTACATTCTTTACAGGCAGGAACCAGGTTCGCTTTTATCGATTTTCCTCCCCTGGCCAGGGGAATTAAGTGATCCATGGTTAAATCAGATACCTCAAATTTTTTATGACAGTAATAACACTCGCCACCTGATTTTTTCTTTTTCCACCAGGCTGAGTTTTTTAATTCTTTGGCTTTTTTTCGTTCGCGGTTTTTTTCTTCCTCGGTTATAAATGGAATGAAGGAATCGTCTATTTCTGAACTCATATTAAACCTCGTGTGTTTTTCTATACCAGATTGCCAGATCCATCAGGGTAATAATTCCTTTCACTTCTTCTCCATCTATAACCGGTATAGAATGAATACTGTAATCAGTAAAAATTTGTAAAGCTTCTATTAGAGTTGTAGCTGTATTAATCTTGATAAGCTTTTGTCCCTGAACCAATTCTTCAACAGTGGTCTGTAGCATATCATAACTGTCTTCATTAAAAGTACCTTCATACGATAGTTTTAGAAGATCGAAAGTTGATATTATATAAACCGGCTTTCCTTGCTTCATTACGAGAATACTGTGAATCCGATTTTCCATCATCATACGAGAAGCTTTTCCTACAAGGTCGTCATGTTCTATGGTGATTACATTAGAAGTCATGAGTTCGGTTACTTTTACTTTTTTTAATAACTCGGTTCTACTTAGATTTGTCATTGTCATTCGTTCCCTTTAAAATTTGAATATTCCTTTTCTGACCAGTTCTTTGTGTATGGTGGCCTGAATTCGGAAGCGTATATTCTGGCTTGCTTCATAGAGAAATTTTTCGTTTTTAATGGCTTTCTTTCCATATTTTTTAAAACTTATGGGTTTTAAAATTTTGATTTTCCACTTGGAGCGAAAGGGCAAAAGGTTTAGGGGTAAGGGAATTTTAAAGCCCAGTGATTTTTCAAATATATCAAGAGTACCGAGGTTTATATAATTTTCTTCCCCTCCGATGATTGCCACCGGGATAACAGGAGCACCACTCATAGCTGCGAGTGCGACAAAGCCCGTTTCAAAATCTACGAGTTGATACATTTTTATAGAGGGCTTAAAGTTTCCCCTTTCCGCTTCCGGAAATATCAGAATCAGGTTATTGTGTTTGAGTAATCTCAAAGCATGACGGAGATCTCTTTTAAACAGTCCAAAACGACTCGCTACATCTTTCATCAGCGGGCTGTGTTCCCAGAAGGGGTGGGTCATCGTCCTCGGGATTCGTCTTCTTTTTTCATAGATCTCATGATTTAAAATTACTGCATCCCAGCCAAAAACCCCACTATGATTTGGAACGATGAGTGCAGGGCCACGACTCGGAATATTCTCTATTCCTTCTACTTCTAACATAGTAAATTCTTTTAGATGGCCTGCAATATAATCCGGTAGGGTTTTCAAAAAAAACTCATCGGATAGCTTTTGGAAATTCTTCTCTATGTCTTTAAAAAATTCATTCAATTTGAAAATATCCATACCCCTTACCTGAGTACCTTAAATTTTTCTATACAACCCGGCTTAGTTTCGGTAGAGGATACTGCTTGTAGCTTGAATTCTTTGGGAATATTCAGGCTTTTCAGTATAGTTTCTTCTTTGCCGGGTAGCTTACATGTTTCACTTATTATATACAGGTATGGGAAATTTCTCCACAGAAATTTTTTTCTTTTTCCGGGGTTATGGTAAATTTTTAACTTTTTATCATAAGCAATCTGGTATAAGAAAAGCTCTGTATCGGCTTTGTTTACGTGTTCGGGGTTTATAAGGTTTAAAATAATTGCATTTTCATTTAATTCCTTTTGCATATTGTTTTTTATATTTCTTGGAAGTATGTAATCATTCGAATTTTTCCCGGTAAAGCAAACTTCCTTCTTAGTAAAACCGGATTGAAATTGTTGTTGTATAGGATAGACTATTCCGATAGTAAGAAGAAGAATCAGGAACCATCGTAGAGATGAAGGTTTATAAGAAAAACTTAATAAGAATAATACAGCCGAAAGGCCTATGGCCGGGTACATGTGATAGATGTGCCTGGCCTGATGATTGGGTGTTAAAAAGGTAATACCGAGTATACTGAGCAGTATTTGAAAAGAAAGAGAATAGTATGGTAGAATTTTCTTTTCTTTTTGAAAGGTTTTGTAAGCAATCAAACAGGACAGAAGAAGGAGAAGAAGTAGGAGTAGTGCCGGAAGGTTATCTCCAAATCCTTCCTGAGTTATAGAACGAAAATAAATAGTATAATACTCCCAGCCTTTGGATACGGTTTTTCCTATTTCGTGACCTTCCATTTGTACATGGGCAAGTGTGCTGCCGGAACTGGAAAAACGATCCGGGTTGATAAGTACCCAGGATATAATAGGTAGTAAAAGCCATTGCAAAAGTCCGATTGTCTTCCTGTAACCGAGATTAAAAAGTTCTTTTTTTTGTTTGAAAAAATAATTATAAAAATCAAATACAAGGATTAGAACAATTAGGTATTTTATATATTGCTTCAGTTTTCCTTTTTCCGGAATAAATAGATAACTTAACAGGAGAAGGAAAAGAAAACCCCAGGTTTTATAATATTTTTTAAAGAAATGAGTGATGTAGGCCAGATACCTGAGTCCAAAAAGCAATGTGGGTAAGGGGTATAGGCTAAAATACAGAAGAATCGCGCTGAATAAAAACATGTAACCGTAGGGATATTTGGTCCAGAATAATCCGAAAGAATAAAGCCCTGTAAAAAAAAGGTAGCTCCTTTCTTTTTTTTCCTCCACTTCGTTTAAGAATTTTGAAAGATAGTAAGAGGACAGACAAAAAAATAATGCTCCCTGTATTTCCAGCATAGCACTGAGGCTGTAAACATTTAAGGGATAAGAGATAAAAAATATTGAGCTAATCAGAAAGAATCCGAGCGGAAATGTAACTTGCAAACCAAATTCTTTGTAGAGGATGTATGCAAGGCTGATAAGTAAAATACCGGCGGTAAAAAAAGTGATCAAGACATCAAGATAAGTAGAATGACCTGCAAGCAAAAAAAGAAAAACCTGAACCAGGTTTCGCAAAACCGGCCAGGTGGGAGAATCGAGGATCTGAAATAGGAAGGTAAACAGATTTCCATTTCGTAAGTTATCCATCATTTGAAGGCTTGTAATATACCGTAAATCAGCGTCCCAGCTTAAGACATCTTTATTCGGGCAATTCAGTTGAAAATTCTCAAAAAGAAGGTAGAATGCGTAGGTCCAGAGCGGTAATTGTAGCACAAAAAGTAATAAAACGAGTATTTTTTTAGTTTTTCTCACAAATCCATTCTCCCGAAAGAAGGCTCTCATCATGAAATAGCCTGCTTAAACTCTTCATGATAAAACTTTTATTGCTAAATTTAAGGAAAGTATAAACCTAGCAAGTAAACTATTTTTCAAAGATAAAAATATGAATATCATTTCCCTTATTACATTTCGCTATATCCGGGGTTCCCGCGTATTCGGTCTGCTTTCGATGAAGTCAAGACTTTCCTTTATCGTGATGACTGTTGGAGTTTCTCTTCTCATTGTGGTTCTCTCTATTTTTAACGGTTTCCAAAGGCAGGTAAAGGAATCTCTCTGGAACGGAGGGCCTCACATTACCATAGAAAACCGAATTAATTCCGGTGAGATAAAGAATTATGAAAGACTCATTGAATTGCTTTTGGGAAACGAAAAGCTAAAAAAACAGATTCAGTCTATCGAAGGTAGTATTACAAGTCACGGTCTTCTACAGCATAATAATAATTTTGTGCCTATTATGCTCAGGGCCATCCCTGTAAAAAGTGATACCGATTTAATTACAAATAAAGATCCAAATTTTCCAAGACTTGAGTATTATAATCGGGAAGATATAAAAGAGTTAAATGACAAAAACTATGTAGTTATAGGAAAGGAAATGTCGGGACTTTATGACTTAAATCTCGGAAGAACCGTAACCCTTACCGTACCGGCGGGGAGTTTTAAAGTGAGTCAGGGAATAGAACTCAATGTAAACAAGTTCTCTGTATCCGGTTTTTTTAAAACAGGTTATTATCACTACGATTCTCGTTATATTTTTATGTCTTTAAAAACAGCTCAGAAATTTTTCAAGATGAAAGACACGGTTAACCAGATTAGCATAAAGGTTCATTCTCTCGATGATCTGGATGAGTGTAAGGACCTACTTTTGCAAACCATACGTTCTCCCCTGGTGGAAAAAGAAAATCCTACAGGAAGTTTTTCGATTCGTACAATTGCAGAAGAGCAGCAAAATTTTCTAGCAGCTCTAAAAATGGAGAAAACTATTATTTCGAATATCGTATTTCTCTTTATCGTTCTTGCAGCTCTGGGTATGGTAGCCACCGTATACTCCCTGGTTCGTTCCAAAAGAAAGTCCATCGGAACTCTAAAAGCTCTGGGTTTACCCGCTTCCCAGATTTTGCTTATTTTTACTCTAAATTCTATGATTATTGGGATTTTCGCTTCGATTATTGGCGGGATTATAGGTATCTATTATGCTACCAACTTAGAAGCCTTTACGAATGGTTTAAGTGAAGTCATAAACGCTGTAGGTTCCCGATTAGACTCTCACTGGAGAAATGTGGAATTAGTTCCTAAAGACATTTATTATTTTGATCATATACCTGTTGATATTGATGTAAGTTTTATCTTCATGGTTACTACAGCTTCTACTATATTGTCGGGTCTGGCCGGATATTTCCCTGCAAGATGGGCTGCCAAATTAGATCCGGTAGAAACCATACGGAATGATTAAGAAAGAACTAATATATCTTATAAAACTTCCGAAAAGATAAACTTTCCGGAAGTTCCCTACCGGGTCCGTTAATTCAAAGAGTTATACCCTCTTTGAAGATAAAAAGCGATCTGAGAATTCTTGTTAAATACTTCTTTTTTTAATTTCTGGAATTCTTTATTATCCATACCTGAAAGTTTTAAGCCCTGACCTATAGCTTCGTAGGTAAAAGATTTCTTTTTCCATTCCAGAACTCCTTCTCTTCTGGCTACTTCTGAAACATCTTTTTCAAAATCTCCCTCAAGCCCTTTTCGTGCATACAGGATGGTTAGATCTCTGACATCCATACTATAGGGTTCGATGCCGTATTTTGAATCAGGTACGGCAGTGCTGATAGAACCGCTGATGGAAGTAAGTGAGTTTGAGATGCTGGATATAGAATTTAGTGATGTAGAAGTTGTAGAGATAGAATTGGAAGCTGAACAATTCCAAAAGAAAAGTAAAACAAGAAAGGTTCCTAAGAACGCTTTATTTTTATGTTTTAATTTTAACATAATTCATAGCCTCAGGACATAGCACTTTTCTTGCCAGATTTTTTTGTTTTCTTCTAAAAAATAATATATAGCATAATACCCCATAGGGTATTAACTTGACAGGAAATCTATTCCTGATAAAAGTTCCTTATGCTTTCATTTTTAAATAGACTTTCCTATTCCCATTTACTCTTACCTGCTTTACTTCTGGGTTTGGCTCCCTTTTTTCCGGAACCTCACCTTTTAGAAAAATTAAGAATGCTAAAGAACGGAGAGCTAATAAAGCCCCTTGATATTTTTGACCTGTTTATGCACTCCGCTCCTTTATTGTTGCTTCTTCTGAAATTCCTTGTAAGTAATGCAGAGAAAGAAAATCGTTAAAACCGGGGTATAAACGGACGAAACCAGGGCATTCCTGCAAGGATAACAAGGCTTATGAGAAGGAAGCTTAAAAGTATAAACCTGTGCTTTCTGGCATCAGCAGATTTTCTTCGAGCCAATATTTTTACGAAATGAGCGAGTACTACTGCGACGATCATAAGTAAAATATGTTCTACTGCAAAATGCCGTAAGGTCGAATCTTTCATGGCTGCTTTCATGTTCTGAAAAGCTTTCTGGGTTACCGGGCTAAAAAAGAAATATAAAATAAGACCGATTAATAACTGTATATCCATGAAGATAACAGTTATTTTAAGCCAGAATTCATCAGACTTTGTCCAGACGGAAGATCGTATCCAACCGGAAAGGGAGCGAATGAGAATAAGGGCAAAACCCATAAGAATTAACCATCTTAAAATATTGTGAGAAGCTAATATTTTTAAATACATTGTATCTCCTATTTCAATAAATCTCCGGGGCTGGCATTTCTGTGAGGTATAAAAAGAGAAAGTCCTGAATCTTTTCCGGAAGCCAATAACATTGCCTCCGAAACACCAAATTTCATTTTCCTCGGTTTTAAATTTGCAACTACCACCACTTTCAAACCCTTTAAGTCTTCCGGTGAATAAGCCGCTTTAATCCCGGCAAATACATTCTTAACTCCTTTTTCGCCGAGATTAACCTTTACATTTACTAACTTATCTGCACCTTCGACTGAACCGGCTTCTACAATTTCTCCCACACGAAGTTCCACTTTCATAAGTTCTTCGATACTAATATAGCCTTCTTCATTCACAACAGGACTTTCCTGCGAAACACTTGTTTTCTTCGGTTCTTCTTTCTCTTTACTTTCTTCTACCATCTTCTCTATATCCTTTTTCTCTACCCGTTTGGCTAAAAATTCGTATTTCTCAACAGGAGTATTTTCAATGAAATCTTGCAGGTTTAGAAAATTTGATGCTTCTGATACATTCAATAATTTAAATATTTTTTTGGATATGTCAGGAAGAATGGGAGAAAAATAAATAGCCAGAATTCGAGCTGCATTCAATGCAAATGTAACTACTTCTCTTGTTTTTTCTTCATCTTCCTTAATCAATAACCAGGGTGCTGTATCATTGATCGTTTTATTTACAATGTCTCCGGCTTTCGTAATATCTTTTAAAGCTTTGTGGAAGTTTTTGGATTCATAAGCCTCCCTGATAGAGGTTTCAAACTCCAGTATTTCGTTTAACTTTACCCTGTATTCTTCTGTGAGCTTTCCTAATTTTCGACTCAGCTTATCGAGAATCGAAGTTCCTACTCTGGATACGATGTTCACAAGATTTCCAACAAGATCCGAATTTACTCTGGCAGCAAAATCATCAAGGTTCAAATCCATATCTTCAATGGTGTCATTTAACTTCCCGGCAAGATAAAAACGGAAATGTTCGGGGTTTAAGTGTTTCAGGTAAGTGGAAGCTTTGATGAAGGTTCCTCTTGACTTGGACATCTTCTCCCCGTTTACCGTCATAAAACCGTGTACATGTACTTTTGTGGGAGTGCAAAAATCAGCTCCATGCAACATTGCCGGCCAGAAAAGGGTATGAAAATATAGAATATCTTTCCCTATAAAATGAATCACTTCTCCTTTTTTTTCTAACCAGAATTGATTAAATTTATCTTCATTGTTTGAGAAGTAATTTTTTGATGAAGCCATGTAACCTATAGGTGCATCAAGCCATACATAAAAGTATTTATTTTCTTCACCCGGTATTTTAAAACCAAAATAAGGACCGTCTCTTGAAATGTCCCACTCCTGAAGCCCTGAACTAAACCATTCCTGTAGTTTCTTTTGTACCGGCTCCTGTAACCTGTCTCCTGACTTTACCCAGCTATCCAGATACTCACTAAAATCCTGGAGTTTAAAAAAGATATGTTTGGAAGATTTCAGACTTGGAGTATTTCCACAGATAGAACAGGCTGCATCTTTTAAATCTTTTGGACTGTAGGTTCCGCTGCATACTTCACAACCATCTCCATATTGTCCCTGCGCTCCGCATTTTGGACAGGTTCCCTTGATGAACCTATCCGGTAAAAACATGGCATCATGTTCGCAGTAAGATTGCTCAATGTCTCTGGAGTTAATATGTCCTTTTTCTTTTAGACTATTGTAAATCCTTTCTGAAAAGTAGCGGTTTTCTTCCGAGTTTGTAGAATAATAGTTATCGTACTCAATTAAAAAACCAGTTAAGTCTCTGTAATGTTCTTCGTAAACTCTGGCTATTAATTCTTCCGGTTTGATTCCCTGGTTTCTGGCAGCCAGCATGATAGGTGTTCCGTGTGTGTCATCCGCACAGAAAAAATAACAGGTATTTCCGATTGCCTTTTGAAATCGCACCCAGATGTCAGCCTGAATGCCTTCTAAAAGGTGACCGAGATGAATCGAACCATTGGCGTATGGCAAAGCAGTTGTTACGAGTATGTTTTTATTCATAAAATCCCCAGAGATTTATGAAAGTATTCAGGCTTTATTTGTCAACCAGAAGTATCTATTCAAAAAAACAGAGAATATTTTTTTCTTGTAGAAGAGCCACCGGTTTACTTACTCAACGACCGGGAAAAATGAGGATTTTTCTTAATTAACATATCGAAAATAGGTAGATAGGGCAAAGAAGCAAGCACCAAACAATCCCTCTACTATACTGTAGTGCAGGGGGACATTAATGGACTCAATTCCATCAACTTCCGGATCCAGATCCTGTAAAAGTTTGGAGCTAAAGTAAAAGCTAATAATGACATAAAGTATATAGACGAGTGGGACCAGCACCTGGGTTGAGGTAAAGTTAAGGAAGATAAGAGCCAGAATGCTGATAGGAAACCAGATGAACTCAAAAATGGAGGTGATGCTCAAACCATCAGTAAATTTACCTTTTTCTTTTATTAGTAAAATTGCACTTACGATGCTTACTAAACCAATAAAGGAGGAGAAAAATAAATAATAATCAACCAGCACCATAACCATTTCTCATTCTTCTTTTTTAGCTTTTACGGTCAAGGAGTTTACTTTAATCTATATGGAAGAAAATTTTAACTGCCTGTTTTGCGTTTTGTAATCTCTCTTTTCCCTGTCCTTTTATGAGAATGTAGGGAATGGAACGAGCTTTAAGCTCCTGTAAGAAAAGTCTGTGCATTTCTTTTCTTTCATTCGGAAAATCTCGCAATGGGTCAGAAACCCAATCTATGTCAATATCCATGAGTAAATACAGGTCATATTTTCTTGATTCGGCCAGATTTTCGATTTCTTTTTCACAATAGCCGATGTACATATTACTATAAATTTTCGTTGTATGGAGGTCGGTATCACAAAATAGAAAGCCTCTTGCTTTTTTAGAGTAATCTTCTTCCAGTTGAATTTGTCCTCTGGCAATAACCGGAAAATCTGAATCTTCTATTATATTATTTTTCTTCTCCAGATAATCTCTGGCAAATTCCGGAACCCAGATGGTATCAAATTCTTTTGCCAGAAAAGAAGCAGTAGTAGTTTTACCGGTAGACTCGGAACCGTATATAACAATTTTCTTTAAAAAGTAAGGCTTTACCGACTCCGGGATAAAGTCCCAGTATAAATGCGGGTTTTGGCGAATTTTTGTTCCTGAAATCGGAAATGTAGTTCTCTGAATATCTACCGGTCTATGTATACATCCAAGAACTTCCGATAGTTTGTAGCCATATTCTTCTGAAGAAAAGAGAACATCGGGACCATCGGGACAAAATTTCCGAATACTCTTCAACCAGATATCCCAGAATTCAGGGTGTTCGTGGGGTTCCTGGGGATTTTCGTCCTGCATGTGGTGGACTATGATGTTGGGAAAAGTTTCTTTTACCCATTTATACCTGAGTTCTCCCGGTATGGGTTCTGAGGCAAGGCTACATACCAGGACTATGAGTTCGTTTACTTCCCGGCCGGCCCTTTCAATCAGGTGCATATGCCCTTTGTGCATGGGCATAAACTTTCCAATAATAAGACCTTTCTTCTTCAAAAGTTTTCAGGCAAATAGAGTTTCTTTTTGAACAAACTTTTTCTTTTTCTCTTCCCTTTTTGTCTTTGCTTTTTCCCTTGCTCTTTGCTTTTCTTTTTCCTGTCTGGCTTTCCAATTTTTCAAGCGTTCTCCTTCTTTTTGAATATCATTGAAGAAGGCTGTGATTTCTTCTTTACGGTCTTTCATCTCATGGATTTGTTTTCGTAAACTAAAATTAATATCACGCTTTAGTGTAACTTTATCTTTTCGGTTTGTAAAATCCCAGGCGGGATCCTTTTTACTTCTACGGATCTGTGAACGGAGGAGCTTCGTATCAGTTTTATACTTTTCTGCTATATTCAAAATATCGCTTATGGAAGTTCCATTGTCCAATTTCTTTTTGTCATATAGATCGCAGAGTGCCAGAACCATATCGAGTTTCTCTATGTCTTTTTTCTCATAGGCATCTATTGTATCATACCAGAGCTGGTCTTTTCTGGAATCCTTATCTTTTCTCAGGTCGGGGTGTAGGATTCGTGCCAGGCTTCTGTATCTATCTTTTAAACGGGTTTCTAATTTCTCAGCCTTGTTTTCTTTGGAGGATTTCTTATTTGGGGAAAATCTTTCTGTATCTTCTTTGTAAGATCTTCTATATTCTTCAAAGGCTTCTTTAAAAGGAGACTGGTTCAGGTTTGGATTTTCAATTCCTAATACGTTCTGTATAAATTTTTTAAATTCATCTTTCAGTTCCTCATCTGTTTTATTCGGATTAAAATGGGCTTCGTATTCCTCCTCGTCCCAATCCCCAAATTCCCTCTCCCAATCATCTTCATCAAATTCTTCCTCATCTTCCCTATCATATTCACTCTCTTCGTCCCAGTCGTCTTCCATTTCCTCGTGATGAAATCGAGCTCTTTCTTTATCCATGAAACCTTCTTCGTTTTTATGTTCCTCGTAGTATAAGAAGGCTTCTACCAGGCCCATTTTTCGAGAAAAACGAATAAAATTAATATCATTAAGAATATATTCCAATTTATGGAGTTCTTCCTGAAGTTCTCGAATACTCGTAAGTTCTTTTCCGAAGTTATAATTAAACCAGCGAGAATAGGCGGGTATATCTTTTGTATTGAATGTTTCTAAGAGGAGGTTCGCTTTTTCCAATTCTTTGATGGCTCGCTTGGCTTTTTGAGCCGCTTTCTGACGAATCGGTTTATTATCCACAATAACCAGAGCTCTACAGGGTTTTCTTTTCTCTTGCGTCTGTTTGAAAGGAGTCTTTTTTTCTGGAGAAGCTTTTTTTCTTCGGGAAGAATGTCTCATAGAAACACTTTTTCATAAAAAAGTTTTTTTGTAAAGAGACATATTTCGATAGAAGGGAATTTTATACACAGGGTTTGGTAACAAACCCTGCTTTCTGAGTAGTGCCTATTCTCCTCTCATAGTGGGAGCAGTATAGGAATAGAGATTATGAACAGAACCCTGTAATTGAGCAGACTGAGAGCGTCTTTCAAACCTTAATTTACCGGAGTACAGGGCTTCGTGTATACTGCTTATAGAACGATATCCCATATCCTGAAAGGATTGCTTCAGCCCCTGTACGAGGTAAGGAACGAGATTGGTAACGGAACCCTTGTCTAAGACGGCACCACTAACCCCCTGGGCTACCTTAATCTTCTGGGCTTCAGTTGCATAACGCTTTTCACCACCGGCACTCATGGCTTCGAGACTCGCCATTCCCCTGTATTTTTTCAGCCTCATTCCATTTTCATAGTAGTATTCACCGGGTGCTTCATTGGTTCCGGCAAACATGGAACCCATCATACAGCAGGAAGCACCTATGGCCAGGGCAATGCCAATATCTCCTATATTCGTAATCCCTCCATCGGCGATAATCGGGACATTATATTGGTTGGCGTATTTACCTGTTTGATAAACTGCTTTTGCCTGGGCCCTGCCAACAGCCATAGTGTCCTGGGTAATGCAGATAGAGCCGGGCCCCATACCTACTCTCAGACCATCTACGCCGGCGTCGATAAGAGCTTTACTCTGTTCTATGGTGACGACATTCCCGCCGATGATTTCAAGGCCTTTAAAGTTCTTCTTAATGTAAGTAATCATCTCCAATTGATAGCTGGAATGTCCCTGGGCAGAATCTATAACAATGACATCAACTCCGGCTTCGTACAGAGCTGCTACTCTATCTCTGGATTCAATCAGGGTGGATACAGCTGCACCGACACGTAGCCTTTTATTTTCATCCTTGGAGGAGTCCGGAAATTCTTTATTTTTTTTTAGATCGGAGCGACTTACCAGGGAAACCAGCTTTCCTTCGTTATTAATGATAGGTAATTTCCCTTTTTTTGAAGTTTTTAATACTTTATTTACTTCCTGTAGAGAAAGGCCCGCTTTACAGGTGACCAGATCGGTAGTCATGACTTCTGCAATTTTTTTAGTCCTGTCTTTTTCAAAGTCAATATCTCTATTTGTCACGATACCTACAAGTTTTGTATCAGAAGTCCCATCTTCAGTAATAGGAACACCGGTAAATCCGAATTTCTCTTTTATGGAGTCAAGATCGGATATTTTGTGGTTTGGAGATAGGATGACCGGATCGGTAATAAAACCATTTTCGAAACGTTTAACTTTCTTTACATGTTCCACCTGTTGTTCTATGGTGTTATTGTAGTGTATAATACCAATACCACCCTGTAGGGCAAGGGATATAGCCATTTTGTATTCGGTAACTGTATCCATCGGTGAGCTGATTAAGGGGCGTTTGATTCGGATATTTCGAGTCAGACTGGTTTCCAGATCCACATCGGAAGGGTTGAAGTCGATAAATCCCGGGAGGACCAGAAAATCTTTATAGGTCAGTCCTATGGGAATGCTAAAAAGTTCTTCTCCACTTAAACCGTCATTGGAGAAATAATTTGTTGATAAATTCGTATTAGTCATTAACTTACCTTTAAATCGCAGGGTAAAAACCTTGTGTTTCTTTTCAAGATAATTTCAGTTTAAAGTAAAAGGGGCTTTGAAATAAGATGGAAACGCTGGATCGAAAAAAGAGAGAGACTCAACTCATTCATGAGCCGGAAAAGAGAATTCTCATCCTTTCTAAGTATTTGAATAAACAGGAGCTCCTGATTAAAGAATTACCCGGTAAAACGGTTCGTTTAAAAGAGTTCAGCCGGGATGGGAAGAGAATTATCATTGAAGCAGATAAATATATCAGTTTGAATCCTGGTGAGGTTTTGTCTCTCTCGAAAATCTTAGCTCGCTATGTTCAATTAGACTGTAAAGTCGTAAAACTTCGCCCCCATCATCATTTTGAACTGGAAATCGAAGAATTGCATATTGCGAAAAGGGAAAGAATAGATAAACGCATCATTCCACCGAGAGAGCATGTCTGGGTTACGAATATCCGGACCAGCAGGGTTTCTTTAGAGACCAGTTTGCATACGATTCCTACTTATGTGAAAATCAATTTCAGTGATTATGAGTCCAAACTCCGACATAAATTTGATTATATCGAAGTGGATGTGTTTCATCCCGGTCAGGACGAGAGATTTTTGATTGTAAGAAAGACCTGTAAGACTCTCTACATAGAAAACACCCAGAAAGAAGAAAGTTATCATGCGGTAGATGATGACTTTGTGGATTATTCGGAAGAGTTATTGGGGGATGTAAATAAGGCTATGTTCGAATATAAGAAAAATAAAATTATTTCGGAAGTCATTATGCCTGTGATTTATTTAAATCCCTCCAATGAAGCAAGTCCTATTGGCTATGTTCATATCCAGAGTAAAACAAAACCCATTCCTTACGACCTGTTGATGGAAGCTAAAGCCCTTACTTTTGAAATGATAGACAGGATTCGAGAATCTAACACCCTGACGAACACCAAGCGCTTTCCTATTTTGGATATGTCTGCCGGAGGAGTGAGAATTCTAATCAGTGATAAGGATCTGATAGAACAATTACCCCATCAACTGGGTTTTTCCTTTGATATTTATTATAAATTACAATCTCCTATGACCATGTATGGATTGATTCGTTACGTATCAAAGGATAAAAAAGGAAACCTGATACTGGGAATCAGTATATCAGGTTCTTCCAATACATCCGCCGATAGGGAAAGATACCTTGCAAATCTGGATAGTCTTATCAACCATCCGGAATTGCATATCTTAGAAAGCGGCTAAAGAATTTCAGGAAAGGAATTCTCGAAAAATTTCATTCTATCCGGAGAAAGCTTTTCCCCGTTTATTTCTTTTAATAAAAAAGAATACCGGCAAAAGTTTTCTTCTGCTTTAACAACAAGAGAAATAATATCCAGTTTATTGTAATATAAGAATTCGGATATCTTCAGAAGATGCCAGGACACCACATCTGTCTTTATATCCAGAACCGTGCAGTCTATAGTGGAAGGATTAAATATTGTAATATTAGCCTGAGCTGAATCGTCTCTGGCTATGAGATTCCGGATCTCGTTTTCCTTCATATAGTCCTCAGGGCTTTTTTGATTGGAAATTAAGGCTCGAATATCTGCTTTTATCCGGTTTAACTCGGCATCATCCATTTCCCTGTCATCTTTATTGTGAATGATGAAAACATCTTTTACAAGTCCGGCAGATACAGTTTCCGCAACAGCTTCCAAAATATGCCACTTATAACGAAACAATACAGCAGACATTTTATACATAATTCCCACTGCATTTTGAGATACACTCAGCTTTAAAAGGTAGTTATTTCCTTTACGTATACAGGATATATCAATGGTATATTTCTTTGTTATTTCTTCCACTATCATTACCGATCCTCCGATGCTGTTTTTTTAAGCAAATCGTACTGATACTTAAGTTCTTTTTGCTAAGTCTTTTCTGTTAATTAATAAGCAATAATTGTGCCAGTTGGAGTTCATTAATTTCTTCGCCTGAGATAAACCGCGGATTCGAGGTGAGGACTGTGAGGAAATGGATCGGTTAGAATTCCTTCAAGGGCCACATAATTATCCAACTTTTCAATATCTTCAATCTGGCTATAAGGGTTGCAGGATATATATATAATTTCCTCCAGGTGGCTTTCATTCAAAAGCTCTATCATTCTATCACCGATTCCTCTTCTGGGTGGGTCTAAAAGGGCCAGACTATTTTTTTCGGCCTGTTCTTTTAGAAAAGAGCTCTCTTTTAATTGTAAAAGATCGGATTGAAAAAAAGACATGTTCTTACCGGGAAAATACTTTTTAAGGTTTAGATTGGCCCTTTCTATGGCTGCTTCTGAAATATCAAAACCGTATAATTCCTCAAATGTTTCTCCGAATAATAAGGAAAAAAATCCATTTCCGCAAAATATATCGAGAAGAATTTTTTGTTTTGAATGTTGAATTAATTTGTTCGTATATTCGAGTACCGGCATGAATCCTTCGATATTCGGTTGAAAAAAAGAATCGAAAGGAATCTCAATCTTTTTATCCATTAGATGTTCCGTATAGAAGGAAGTTCCTCGAATGACTTTAAATTTTCCTTCTGCAGAGACTTCTGATTTCGTACGGTTATAGCAAAAGACAATGTTTCTTGCAGTAGAAGAAGCTAAGACAGTTTCTCTAAATTTCTCTTCAACATCCGTATCATAAAAAGGCTCTATAAAAGTAAATATACTTATATTATCTTCTGTAAATCTTGATTTCCTGAGAGTAATATATTTTAAATAACCTTCTAAGGTTTTTCGGTTCAATTCAATACCTTTATGTTCTTCTAAAACTTTGCGAAGAGCCTTCAGTTCATCGTTTGCCCACTTAGACTGGATTTCACAGGATTCTATATTGATGATTCTTCGAAAGTTTCCGGCTTCTCTGAGTCCTATAATTCCACCTGGATAAACAGCGAAATCCATCCGTCCTCTATGTCCGTACTGAAGCTGTGCCGGAATAGGTTTTATTGAGATATTGAGTTTTTCCTGATATACCTGTAAGAGTCTGTTGGTCTTTATTCTGAATTGTTCTTCATAAGGAAAATGCTGAGCTGCGCAACCTCCGCAATCCGCAAAATGTCTGCAACGAACAGAAGAATGATCGGAGTTCTTTTGGATACCTGTAAGCCGGGGATACTTCTTTCTTTTACCGGTAAAATAGACTGAAACTTCATCGTTTTCTTTTGCATACCGAAAGGAGTATTTCTTATCTCCCAGGTAACCACTTCCTTCAAAGGTTTCGGAGACTTTTTCTATGCGAATTTGAAACTCCTCTCTATTTTCCATCTTGTCCTGTTCTTTGTTTTTATTATTCTGGTTTTATGAATCAAAAGACCAGCTTTTTTCTTTTATTCCTTATCTCTATTCTTTTTTTTAGTTCTTGCAGAACGAATGCAGAACTGCTAGAAACCTATAGACCCAAGAAAAAATATGATAAGTTAATCGCCCGTGTACTCTTGGCGAAAAGTCAGTATCTCCATCTCTCCAGTTCGGGCAAGATTACTGCCAGAGACGAAGCCGGTAAGGTTCTCTGGAAAACAAAAGATTACTTAAATCTAAATTTCCCGCTCGAAAAAACTACTATTCTTGAATTTGCAAGTGAGCGTTTTCAGTATTCAGGTAAAGAATACCGGGGAAAGCTTTTACTCAAACCCGATGAAGCCAAATTTCTTATCATTAATCTGGTAGATTTTGAGAACTACTTACTTTCCGTTGTTCCTGCGGAAATGCCTGCTTCCTGGCCCATAGAAGCCTTAAAAGCCCAGGCAATTTGTGCAAGGACTTATGCCTTACGTGCTATATTAACATCTTCTCATTTATCTTATGATCTCGAAGGAAACACATATAGCCAGGCCTATGGAGGAATTCAAGCCGAACACGAATCCAGCACGAAGGCTGTTTTAGATACAAAAGGAATTATCTTATTATATAAGAACGAACCCTTAGATGCACTTTACCATAGCAATGCCGGAGGAATTACGGAAGATGCAGAGTCGGTCTGGTCAAATAAATTAGAATATGTAAAAACAGGTTTTTCTAAATTTGATTATCCTTCCAAAGCTTTTTATTGGAAGTATTCTTTTAGTTTGAATGAGTTACAAAAAAAATTTGATAAAGAGTCAGAAGAAAGCTGGCAGAGTTTGCAGATCACAAAAGCAAGTGCTTCCGGTAGAGTTTTAGAACTCGAAGCAAAAAGTGAAGGAAAGAGCTTTCTCTTTTCAGGAAAAGAATTACGCCTGAGTCTTGGAACCCGACATTTTCGTTCTTTAAAATTTTATCTCGTAAATAATGGTAGAGAATATACAGCTCATGGTTTTGGCTTTGGTCACGGGGTAGGTTTAAGTCAATGGGGGAGTTATAATATGGCGAAGGTAGGATTTGACTACAAAGAAATTCTTCGTTATTACTATCAAAATTTTCGTTTTGCTTCCTTAGAGGAGAAAAAGAATTAGCGTCTTCGCATATATTCCAACAAAGCACATAAGAAAACCCAGAAACCAGCCCATCAGTACATCCGATAAAAAATGATGTAAGGTACAGAGCCTTCCGATTCCGGCAAAGAATGAAAAAAAGATAAACCAGAAAGGAAAGTGGTAGCCCATAATAAGAGTTAATAAGGCTACCATGGAATTCGCCGCGTGAGCGGAAGGAAAAGAATGTTTTAAATCCGGGTTCTTATCTTCCGATTCTAGGATCTTTAATAGAGGTCTTTTTCTTGCCGTAAATTTTTTGAGGAATAAAACCAGCCTGTCCGTCAAAAAGGTAATGAGACCCACATGCAAAAGTATCCACCAGCCTTCTTTATTCGGATGGAGATAAAACACGGTGGGAAGAAGGAAGATCCCCAGAGTCTCCCCCTTGTTTATCTTGCCGAGAACCCAACTCAGTTTTGGATTCTTTATCTTCCGGTTGATGAAATGGGAACAGGCAAGATCAATTTGCTCAATAGGTTTCAAAGTTTTAACTTGTCCTGCAAGACAGAGACAATTTCACTCATGCTATATTCGTTTTGTTCTCCCTTCTCCAGATCTTTACACTGAACCTTGCCCTGCCGAATTTCATCTTCACCTAATATTAGGATGTACTTATATCCCTTTTTCTCAGCTATACCGAATTGCTTTCCTAACTTAATACCCGGATTCAGCATAGTTTCCGTCTGGATCCCGGCTTTTCGTAGGCTGGAAGCCAGCTTTATTGTATCGAGAAAAGTCTTTTCATCCAGAAGAGGAATAAATACGGTTTTAAAACGATTCAAATCCGGAACCAGTTTATGGCTGCGTAAAAAGTTTTCGAGGGTTACATCCCCCAGTCCGAAACCGATACCTGATAACTCTTCTTTAGAAAAAAGACCTATAAGGTTGTCGTATCTTCCTCCACCGTACAGAGAACGGCGATTTTTGGGGTCGGTATCAAAAATCTCAAAGATGAAACCGGTATAATAGTCAAAACCCCGGATAATCGAGGGGTCAAAATCCACAATTTCAGAAAGACCGAGTGCATCGAGTGTTGAAAATAGTTCCTGAAGTTCTTTCAGGGTTTCCGCTGAAATTCCTTTAAATTCGTTGATGGTTTTCGTATCTGCCAGCAGGTATCTTTCTATCTTAGCCTTTTGCTCTTCCGGTTTATCGAGAATCTTTAAGAGTTCTGCGTCAAACTCCTCTGCTTTCAGCTTATTCTTTTTATCTAAGAGCTTGGCCAGGGGTTGAGATTTTTCTTCCTGTAAGCCCAGTTCTTTCTCAAAGAAGTCGGAAAGGATTCTACGGTGGGATATTTTTACCCGGAAGCTTCCCTTGGGAGCTCCAAATGCAAAGAGAATATCACAGGCAAGCTGTATAATTTCTAACTCGGCCCGAAAGCTATTTTCTCCAAAAACATCCACATTTAACTGCCAGTGCTCTCTCAGCCTTCCGTGACCCGGAGCTTCATATCTCCAGAGGTTTGGCAGAGAAAACCAGCGAATAGGCCTCGGAAGCTCTTTACATCTGGCTGCTACCATCCTCGCAAGGCTTGGAGTCATTTCAGGGCGGATGGCTACGTGCCTGTCCCCTTTATCGATGAAATCATAAAGCTGTCTTTCAACGATTTCTTCCCCGGTTTTGGCTGCATACAATTCAAAAGATTCCAGCAGGGGGGCGTCGTACTGGCGGTATCCATAGGATTCTACGACCTGTCTCATTACGGAGAACATCCAGTTACGGAAGTCCATGTCTTCCGGGTAGAAGTCCCGGGTGCCTTTATAATTTGCTGTGGAGAGTTTTTGCTTTTTTGGTTCCAAGAGTTTTACTTTTTAAATGCCTTCACAAATTTTCTATACCTATCCAAATATTTTTCATCGGTGCTCGTGCCAACTACTTCTGCTCCAACCAGCACAGTATTTTCCTCTTCGAAGACATGACAGGCTCTCATCGTAAGTCGTATTTTGGGCTGATTTTTAAAAATAATATCGGTTGTAAAGATGGGCTTGGAGTTCAAAGAAGAAATTACACTGAGCTGGGTAAATTCAAATAGAGCTCCTCCCTCACAGAAGTTCAAAATGGCCTGTTTTTTCTTAATTCTTTCGACCTGGTAGTCATGAACTTTTTTTAAGATGGTTTCTTTGATAGTATCAAATTCCGGGATAAGTTTCTGGATATTGATCTCATTTCCTTCTCTCGAATCGGCATAGCAATAGGCAATAACCAGGGAACCCTCTTCCATTTCGATGGTAATCGGGTAATAAATGAAAGAGTGAATTTTTTCCTTGTGATAAAAAGCCTTTCTTTTCTCAAGTTGGAAGTCCTCTTCGAGGTGTTGCTTTAAATCACTGCAATCCAATTCTTTAGAAGACTCCATCTTTAAGGTATCGAGGATTATGATAGGTTTTTTATCCATTTTCAGGATTTCTTCTTCATAACCGGGAAGGGGGCCCAGAAGACTCGCTACCTTGACTTCTTCGCTGTACTTATGCTTTAAGTCCGAGTTAGCTTCCTCTATTAAGACCGCCATCACTACGCCCAGAGCTTTTTTCATGTCTTCTAAAGAACGAGAAAACACGATATTATTGGCATAAGCTATATCTCTCGAATTCTCATAGCGGGGGAAACGTCTCGGCTTATCTACTTCCTTAAACAAAAGAGGTTTGCAGGCAATGAGATTGTCCCGGATACCTAAAATTTCCGACTTAAGCTCCATGTACATAGGTTCTAACTTATAGACTAATAACTCTTTCTTTAAAAAAAGAGAAATGTCCTTCGGAGCTTCAAAGACAAGGTAGCCATCATCATTATATTTTTTTAAACGAACCGAAATGTCTTCGTCGTTTACAATACAAAATGCATCCGTTTTAAAATCGTGTTCGAGGACTCGGACATGGATCTCATCCCTGTCGCTGGTTGAGATCCATTCCCGTTGCTTTCGTTCTAAGGAACTTTCCATTTTGTCCTTCTTAATTTAATTTTTTAAAACTTACCCGCCTGTTCTTCGCCCTTCCTTCGTTTGTTTTATTGTCTGCAATCGGTTGAGAATACCAGTAAGCCTTAACTATAAGCCTATCTTCCGGAATTCCTTTCCCAACCAGGTAGGCCTTTACTATTTCGGCTCGTTTTAAGCTCAGGCTTACATTAAACTCTTTATTGGCAATATTGTCCGTATGTCCCCCGATTTCCAGTTTATCTTTGGGGTTGAGAAGAAGATGCTTTACCATCCTATCCAGTAGCTTATGGTGCTTCTCTGTAAGCTGATAGGAGTTAAAATCAAAGAAAATAGGCGTTTTATAGACTTTTTCTAAATCCTGAAGCTTGCGTAAATACAGGGTAATGAGCTTATTTTTTTCCGGTTTGTATTTCTTTATGTCTACCGTCAGGGTTTCATCTTTATAGCCACTGGCTCTGGCCAGGATTTCAAAGTCCAGTTTGGGAAGTTCTCCCAGGAGAAAACGGTTACGCTTACGGCTGAGAGGTTTTCCATCTTTTTGCTTCTCTGTAAAAATCGTGATGTTACCGTGCGAGATCCTGTCTTTGGTTTTATAATCCCTGAGCTCAACATAAAAGTCTTCGATTTTCTTTTCTGTTTTATCCGGTATTTTTTTGTTATCTGTTTTGGGATCCTGGATTGGCAGAACCGGCATCAGGACAATTTTTAGATACCGGGACTTATCCTTTCCTATATTCCCCCTTAAATCAAGAGAGACTTCGGTCGGATGAAAACCGGGAGAAGCTACTTTCAACTTATAGAAAGAACCCGTGCTGAGGCGGGTTTGAAAGTTTACCGAATCTTCTCGCATTAAATCCCCTCCGATTCGTTTGGAGGTAATAGTTTTAATCAGACCTTTTTCGTTATAAACCTGGATACTGGAATCAAGACCTATCATGATGTCTTCCGAACCATCCAGAACCAGACCTTTCAGGGTAAAAGGATACTGCCTGCGAAGCTCTTCCGGCATTTCCGAGCGATATATATCAAACTGCCCCTGTCCTCCTGAGCGATTCGAAGAATAATAGACCCAGAGTCCATCATAAGAAAGGGTGATGCCTTCGTCGTCGCTATCCGAGTTGAAGGGGAGGCCGAGTTTAAAAACATCCTCAAAAACCAGGGCTTTTTTTACTTTGAATTCAATTTCCGGTTTTCCACCCATATGAACTTTGTAATCCACATTCTTACGAATAGCTGTATAGAAATCGAATTTATAATTCGGGTCGTTTCTATCCGAGCTGAAAAAGAGAGAAAGTCCGTCGTGGTGGAACGAGGGCATAATCTCGTTGGAAGCTGTATTTAGATCCTGTCCGAGATTTTTAGGAGTCGACCAGGTACGGGTTTTTTCATCCCGGTAACTTACCCAGAGGTCATTTCGCCCGAAGCCTCCCGGCCTGTTGGAAACGAAGACCAGGGTATTTCCATCGGGAGAAATGGCCGGCATCTTATCATCAAAATTCGTGTTAATATTCGGAACCTGCTCCGGTTTCTTCCAGCGATTGGTTCTGGGGTTGCGGGAGGTATAATAAATATTTAAACCATCCAGTCCGTTCCTTCCGGTTTCTTCATCTTTTAAAGAGGTGAAGTAGATTTCTTCCGGTTCTCCCCCGGCATTAAACCAGACCGAAAAAGCACCTTCATAGGCAGGAGTGTTCAGTTCTCGAAAATTTACCGGTTCAGCCCATTGTGCAGAACCCGACCTGTCTCTGTAATTGGTGTTCTCTGAGAGCCAGAGATCCATTCCTCCCTGTCCTCCCGGACGATTGGACTGAAAGATAATATATCTTGCATTGGGGCTAATTACCGGGTTATACTCTGCATTTTGAGTATTAAGAGGGTAGCCGAATTTTGTATCGGATGGGTTGGGAAGGGGTTGTGAATGTAAAACAAAAGTAAAAATGAATAAAAAAAATAGTGAAATAAATTGTTTCATACTGGCGCCTTTTCAGTTGAGAATACTATTCCTAAACACCTTTTCGTCAAGAAAGAAGAAGGTGTTAAAGACTAATTTTACCTTTTTTTGGTCAGCCGCTTTTTTTACCGCATTACCAGGGGCTATCTAAAAAGAAGGATATGAAATTACTTCCCGCTTGACTTTTGGGGTTATTTATCATAACTCGATTTTTTTATTTATCCAAGCGAAAAAAGCTATTATAATAGCATTTATACAGGAAATAGATGTCATGAAATCCACTTCTTACTGTATTTTTAGCCTCATTCCCTTTTTAAAACGGAATGAGCTTTTGAATATTTTCCCGGGATACAACTTTTCAACAGTTTGAAATATGGCTTTGCTTATTGCGCATTGCCGTTTCATTGACATCTGTAGTGGAATAAACAATTTTTTTTAGATTAAGGGTCTTTTTTTACTGAGTAGTTACGTATTTTCTAATATATCTGTTATCCCAAACAAGTTTACCAGTAGGTAACAATAATATCGACTCTTCTATTTCTTTTTCTTCCTGCATCGGTAGTATTGGTATCAAGAGGATGGAATTCACCATAGCCTGAAGCAGAAAACCTTTTGGGTTCTAAGCCCGGATTTTTCTTCAGAACATAGCCAAGAACACTCAAGGCTCTCTTGGTAGACAGTTCCCAGTTATCCTTAATCTGTTCTGTATGAATAGGAACATTATCGGTATGGCCTTCTATGTAAATATGATAACCGGGATATTTAGTTATTATTTTAAAAATAGAATCTAAAAGTGGCTTCCCCTGTTTTTTAATAATAACAGAGCCGGAATTAAAAGAAGCAGCTTCACTCAGGTTGATTACGAGCCTGGTTAAGTCTCCATTTTTAGTAATATTAACTTCCCCTTCCTCGGGTTTTATAGTGGAAGTAATAGCCTTTCTTAAATCTTCATATTGTTTATTGATTTTATCTTCTTTTGTTTTTATCTCTTTTATATAAGAAGATAATCCCTGTGAAAAATCCTTAAGTTTTTTTTGTTCGGTTTTTAAATCCTCCAACTCGGATTCTAATGTATTATTTTTTTCTTTTAACAAGTTATAATCTTTCTTTATCTGAGAGTTTTGATCTTCGGAAATTTGCAGCCTCTCTTTTAAATTAGCTAAGCTTTTCTCTAGTTCATTTTTTGCCTGCTTGCATTCATTTAACTTTTTTTGTAGATCTAATTTTTCTTTCTCAGATTGATTTAGATTTCCCTGATTCTTTAGTTCAAGTTCTTTGATTTTATTTCTGAGTTTGTCTACTTCCAATTTTCTTAATTTGACCAATGAATCTATTTCAGATTTTGCGTTATCACTTTTTTTTTGAAAGTCAGCATCATAATCGATTACCTCTTCTGAATATACGTGGATTTGCAGAATTAAAAATAAAACGAGAAAAAACTTTTTCATAATACGGTCTCCTTACCCGAAACTCCAACTATTTTAATTATTTAAAATTATTCAATTGAAATTTTATTACAAAACTGCGATGTAAAAATGGAACCATGTAGGGAATAGTCACGACCATGCAGGGAACAGTCGCGACTGTTCCCTACGTCGTCATTGTTTATATCGTCATCGGACCTTATCCATATAATTCCTTGAAAATGATTTGGCATGATACAATATTCATCGATTTTTAAATAATCGTATTGTTCAAATAACCATTTCCATTGTTGTTCTACAATTTGTCCGCAGGAATTTAATTCCATACGGGTATTTACAATATTGCCAAATACAGATAAACGATTGTGGACACAGATGCTTATAAAATATGCACCCGGTGTTGAATAATCATAATTTTTCAATCGAATCAATTTTCTTTCTGGATGCATTCAGCAATTCCTTCCCTCCGGCCTGTGCTATGATATAAATCCCTTGCTGACATTATGCCTCCCAGCACAAATGTCAATTCTGATTCCCAAAAAAATGAATTAAAGCTTGCAGTAGAAGCTAAACATTTGTATCTTGGTTTATGAGGTAAAAAATGAAAGATGAACAACCCTTTTTGTTCAATACACCCGAAACGAGGAAAATAAAAGCGAGAGAGAATTTCTCTGATACGTATCGAGAGATGTCAAAAGCAATTAGTAGAGTTTCAGAACCTTCTTTTACTCTCTATGATAGGGTTTGTATTTGGTTATATGAGAAAATACATGGTCGCTTTATCAGCATAGAAGACCAGAGGTTGGAAGAAATAATTCTTTCTATTAAAGGAATAAAAAGAATTATTTTTATTCTTAAACCTCTTCCGGCAAAGTCTAAAAATCAAAAAGAGCTGGTAAGTTTTATACAAAGCAATTATGACAAAAGAAAATGAAGTTTGAGAATGTTCCCGGTAAAATAATTATAGCCTATAAGAAACTAAGGAAAGTAGAAAATATTGAAATTCTGAATTACCTTTCAGAGAATCGTTTTGATGCAGATATCAATTGCTACATTTCTCTTTTAGGTGGATTATCTGATGAAGAGGATTTAAACTTTCATAGAGCAAATCGAATACGTAAAATAAGTCAACATATTATACGCTACCATATTTTATATTGTATTCATAGAAACCCGGAGAGTGTAATCGAAGAATTTATACAAAGTCAGCAGGACAATAAGAGAGCCTTCGATTATATTCTTCTAAACGAAACAGAAAATGTGGTTTTAGATTATCACCTGTTTTTAAGAGAACTTACCAGGTTAGAACATAAGAAAATTAATATGTCCGGGTTTTGTCGCTTAAAAGACTTTAAAGAATTTATTGAAGATTATGAGGAATATGGTGAGATTCTTATAAATGCATAATTCCACCCGGCCTCAACAACCAGGTTCTGGTAAGGAATAACCAGATTTCCCTCGGTTCAAGAATAATAATCATCTTCATTCCAATGAATCGGATTCTCAATGATATATTTTTGAATCCGGTATAATTCCGTTTCGTTTCTGATGATTCTATCATGAAATGATTTCTGCCATTTGAATGATTCATTCCCCGATAAATGAATTAATTTTGATGACGTTGTTTTAAATGCACCGACCAATTCCGGTATTGGTTTTATTTTTGTTTGTCGACCATGTAGGGAACAGTCGCGACTGTTCCCTACATCGTTCCCTACGTCGTTCCCTACATCATCCATGACGTTTTCGGATCTTATCCAAATAATTCCGTGAAAATGATTTGGCATGATACAATATTCATCGATTTTTAAATAATCGTATTGATCAAATAACCATTTCCATTGTTGTTCTACAATTTGTCCGCAGGAATTTAATTCCATACGGGTATTTATAATATTACCAAATACAGATAAACGATTGTGGACACAGATGCTTATAAAATATGCACCCGGTGTTGAATAATCATAATTTTTCAATCGAATCAATTTTCGTTCACGCTGCATTTATGATTCCCCTTCCTCCGGCTTCAATATGCCGTCGGTTACTGAGCGAGCCAACGGCGAGTCGAAGTACCGATGCTTCTACCCCGTCATCCTCCGAAACTCTTCGTCTTCCCAAAAGAGCTTGAAGTCCTCGTCCTCTTTCGCCATTTGCTTATACTTTGTATTTAGCTCGATAGCCTGTTTTAGATAATCGTAAGACTCTTCTTTTTTATTTTGCAGGGCAAAAAGACAGGCCAGGTTGTAATAGGCACTTTCAAAATCCGGTTTTATTTCAAGAGCTTTCTTGTAATCCTCGTAAGCCTTACCATATCCCTCCTGCTTCGCATAAGCATTCCCGCGGTTGTTATAGGCCTCGTGCTTATCCGGCTTTATTTCTATGGCTTTCGTCCAGTCGGCAATCGCTTCCTCAAGTTTGCCCAAATCATCATAAGCATTCCCGCGGTTGTAATAGGCCTGGTGGTAATCCGGCTTTAACTCTATCGCTTTCGAGTAGTCCCCTATCGCTTCCTCATATTTGCCCTGATTAAAATAAGCAAGCCCGCGGGTATAATAGGCACTGGCATAATCCGGCTTTATCTCTATGGCTTTCGAGTAGTCAGCTATAGCTTCCTCATACTTGCCCTGATTTACATAAGCATTCCCGCGGTTGTAATAGGCATCGTGGTCATCCGGCTTAATCTCTATGGCTTTCGAGTAGTCCCCTATCGCTTCCTCAAGTTTTCCCTGATTCTTATAAGCAATCCCGCGGTTGTTATAGGCCTCGTGTTCATCCGGCTTTATTTCTATTGCCTTCGAGTAGGCTCCTATCGCTTCCTCAAGTTTGCCCTGATTATAATAAGCAATCCCGCTTATAAAATAATTCTGAGGAGAATCCGGATTGAGTTTGATAGCCTGTTTTATATCCTCTTCTGCTTCCTTTGAATTTCCTAATATTATAAAGCAGATAGCCCTGTAATAATACAGGGAAAAATTATTTTCATCCTTTTCAATCAACCTGCCAAGTATTTCTCTGGCAGTTTCAGCTTCTTCTTGATTATAAATAAGTTTTAATGCTTTATAGAATTCTTTCTTATTCTCCCAATCTCTATTTTTCTTGCCGGTTTTTTCATAAATGCTACAGAATTTTTCCGTGTGTTCTAAAGCCCTTTCATAATCGGAAAGTTTTTCATAATAGGAAATTAGCTCCGGTAGAAGTATGGTTCTCTGGAAATCATCCTGTATATTCTCTTTTAAAATAGCAAGCTTTGCTTCGAGATTCTTAACTTTTGCTTCGTAGTGTTTCTTTTCTTCTTTTGAAGGTTTCTCTATTTCCAGTAAATCAATGAGATCATAGTTTAATTTAGATAAGCTAAAATCCCTGGCTTCTGAAATATATTGCAGATCCATAATATACGAACGGTAAGACCACAAATCGGGCAATTTTTTTACACAGAGAGGCACATCACCCCTGCGAAGGAACAAAAACAGGGCTATCGGAAACTCGGCGAATTTATCCCGCCTCTGGTTAAAGCCTACAAGCAGTTCTTCATTGTTCAGGATTTCATAAAAGTCTGTGATAAAAACAAAACCTTCCGAAGCTTCATAGAAGGCATCTACGATTTCTCGGTAACTTTTCCCCTTCGTTTTCAGGTAGCTCAGTTTTCTTTCAGGATAGTCTTTTTTTAGTTCCAGTTCCAAAGCTTTGGAGATAATCTTACCCGAATTGGTTTCCAAAAAGATAAGACGAAAGCCTTCGACTTCTAAAATACGCCTTAAAAAGCTATATTGCTCTTCAAACTTTTCAATCTTATCCCGCGACATAGAATTTATAAATATCCGATTCTTCGATGACCGGGTTCACACGTTTGTAGGTGCCGGTATTATATTCAAAAACAATTAACTTCTCCAATAGGTCCTGAAGCCCATCCATAAAAAGTATAGGAATCCCTTTTTCATTTGCCAGTTTAATTTTTTTTAAAATTTCAATATCCTTATCGGTAAGATAACGGGAGGCATCTGCGGCAAGGTGTTTTACTGCTTTGTTCAGGGCATCTCTTGTTAGAATCCCTTTCTGTTTATCACTATAAAAAGCAGTATATTCTAATATTCTTAATAATTCCCGTGGAGAACCACCACTGGTAAGAACAACTTTCTCTACCGTTTCATCGGAATCAAAAAGTTCTTTCGAAACCCGCTTATAAATAAATTGCCTGTATCGTTCTATTGCTTTTTCAACCCTTGCACCATCTCTCTCTATAAGTTTTACAAAAGGAAAGGGAATGATAGTGCTAAAATTCTCCAGTCGCCTTTGTTCACTCATTAACTCAACCGGCAGGGTAAATAGGGTGTTTACCTTGATTTCCTGGATACGGTTGGACTCTTCCATAATGATTTTACGTCTCGATTCCGTACTCATGGTTTTTTCCAGACCGTCTACCACAAAGAAAACTTCGCGGGCAACTTTCTGGGTCTTAATAAGTTCATTTATCCTGTAAATAAACATATTAAATTTCGAAGCAAACTCACTAAAATTGTTCTTAATAGTACTGCGAATAACAGTCGCTCTTTCCGTGCTTCCCAGGATCCCGGCTTTTAAATTCATGAAAAGTTTGGATAAAAAAGGAATACTGGCTTTGGTTTCCAGTCCCGCTTCGATTTCCATTTTACTCGTAAGCTTCTTATTTACTTCACGAATCGTTTCTGCATACCAGGCCTGCATTTCCTCCAGAATATCACTTTCCACCAGTATATTTTTTTCTTCGAGTCTTTTAAAAAGTTGCTCCAGTTGAAATATTAGAATATCAGTATATTCCACATCGTTCTTATCCAGACCCTTATCAATGTTGCAGGTGATACATAAAAAGCAGTCCGGGTTATCGAGTTTTTGCACCCATTTCTGGATTTCGGAAGTCTTGCCCGAACCCCTGTGTCCTGCTAAAAAAACCAGGGACTTGTTAAAAGGATTTGTTTCGTTATAGGTATAAATACTGGTTTCCGGCGCCTCTGAAACGTTTAAAGCACTGTAGATGAGGTTCTCATTAAATTCACCACGGACATCCTCAAAGTTCGTAAAAAATTCGTGATCGGGAGACACCGGGATGTCAAATTTCACAGCAGAATCAATCTCTACAAATTTAGAGGCTTTTTTGGGAATCGCGCTTAGTTCCATGATTGCAATATCGGTTTAGAGATAAAAAAGTGCAAGTGAAAAACCCCCTTTCCCAAGCCGGAGGGTTAAGCCTCCTACTTCGGAAAGTCGGTTTGGGAAGCACCGTCTAAAATATCTTTTTCAGACTTTCTAATATTCCATTAATTGCAGAAAGCATCCTCGGATCTCTGCGGATTTCCCGGAAGAGTTTCTGTTCCTCTTCGGTCAGGGCTTCGCTGTTCTGGGCTTCGAGCATGTCCCCTTCCCCGGAGACGAGCCATTTCAGGCTGATGCCGAAATCCTTATGCACCCGGTAGATAACCTCAACCGGCAGGGCTTTCATTTTACCATTTACAATATTACTTAGAGTAGGTTGCGGGAGATCGTATTTTTTTGCAAAGGCCCTCTGGCTGAGACCGAGGTAAGAGAATAATTCATTAAATTGATCTTTTTTCATAAAATGATTGATATTATTATATTTTTAATTGACTATAATTGATATATGAATATATATTGTATAATATAATCAGTTTTTCCATCGCTCGGAGTCTGTAGTCAAGCATATTCAGCGTCGGAGAAGCAGGAAAAGGAGACAAAGTTACACATGGGTTTAAATCTTGAAACTGATGAAGATGGTTTAATTTATAAACTTAGAGTTCATCGTGACCTGGTAACAAAAGTATTAAAGCTTCTAAAGTCAGAGGGAATTTCATCAGAGAGAACTCGGAATAATGATCCAAACGGTGATATCATTATTTTTAGAGTGAGCGATAGAAATAAAGTTCACAGGCTTATGCAAAAACTAAAGGAAGTTTATAATTAAGATGCTACACATAGAAATTAAAACCAAGCAGAGGATTGATTCAGGGGAAGCTAAAAAAATCATTTCTAAAGGGTCGATAATAGCTGTCCTTACTACAGGTGTGATATCCGAAAATGCAAAAAAACTTTTTAAGGAAAATAATATATCCTGGATTGAAAGAATACCCGAAGATAAGATATTAGATAAAAACTTGGAGTCCTTATTATGTTAGACATTACACTCTATTCAAAAAACGATACATCCTGTACTATAGATGTATCTGAATCTTTTTACGAATGGCTCAGTCACTCAAAATTCTCGAAAATCGGAAAATCTAAAGAGATTGAAATCACGAATGATTCAGAAAAAATTCGACTACAGTTAATCGAGCTGGATAATGTGAAGCGCAAAGAATATCTTTATTTTCTTTTGGAATCAATATCCGAGTTTTCAGAAAAACTGATTCTTGAATTAGAAAGAGGAAATCCCGCTCTTCTAAAAGCTGATTCCTACTTAAAAGATAGTATCATCGGGGATCATATCTATTTTATAAAATACCTTCAGGCCTTAAAGAAAGGTATAGAACAGGAAGAATTTGTATATATGGAAATATGAATACGGCTGCTCCCTGAGCCTGGCTTCGGCTCGTTTTACTTTCTCAGCCGGCTGAGATCTCCGAAAGGCCCCTGAGTGTATCCGAAGAGTAAGCCGTCTGGAACCATTTTAAAACGTTAAAGTCAAATTCATCATGAAGGAGCGTCCGGGTTGGGGTAACAATGAAGAGTCATACCCACTGGATCGAGCATAATAATAAGTACCGGCATTGGCATTGCTGGTTCCCGGATGCACATAATAGGTATTGAAAATATTCATTACCCTGAAAGTGAAATACCCGTAGTGTTTAAAGTTCATGGTAATACCGGAATCGAATATTAGATTGGCCGGTAGTCTTTTAGTTTCCTGTTGAACTATTCTTTTCAGTACGGCATCTACATCAGTAGGGTCTTTCAAAGGCCCGTTATCACTCAGGGCGTTTCTCGAATAAAATTCTCTCGCACTTACATAATTAGTTCTGAGATTTAAAATAAATAAATCCTGAATGGGAAGGTTCGCACCCAAATTTATCTTATGAGGAGCAATATCTCCGAGGTTTTTATACTCACGTTTACGCGGAATAAAAGAAGCAGGTCCGTCGTAATAAGAACCAAAAGGGCCGGCAACTTTTTGACCTCGAAATAAATACTCATATTGTCGGAGAGGTGTAACTCCTTCTTTCCATTCACCCATATTATGATCGTAATAAGTATCGGCCAGAGCTTCTGTATAAGTATAATACGTATATAAGCTGATAGGTGCTGATTTATCTATAAAATTAGAAAAGTTCCATCTGAACTTATATTCAAGACCATATATTCTTCGTCTTCCGGCATTCTTAGCTGATTCTTTAATTACGTCTTCGTATCTGGCGTAATAACCGGAAACCTCATTGGAAATACGTTTTCCCTGACGCATAAAGATTAATTCCGTTGTTTTCTCTTTTTCCGGTTTTAAATTCAAGTCGGCGGTTCGTCCGGAGAAACCACCGTATAACAGCATAGGTGGAGGTTCGTTAAAGGCTTCCCCGTATAATAATTTCACCGCGGTGCGATCATTCATTTTATAGATACCCGTAATCCGGGGATTTAAAGCTCTACCATATACCGAGTTTTCATCATAACGAACACCGGGACTAAAGCGAAACTTTCCCCAATCAATGATAGTAAGTAAAAATCCACCCCTATCATAAGTAGCAATTGTATTTTCATCGGGCATTCTTTTCTTGGGGGAAGGCCCTTTCAGTATAAAGGGATCCGAACTCAGGTATATCGAATAACCTCCATTCTGATGCAAGGGGTCATCCTTGATACCCGGATTTACAGCAGGGTTTAAAGCATCTACCGAACTAAAGTAAGTTGAACTCCACCAGTATCCAGGGATATCATAGTATTTTGATAGTTTCTTAAATTCTAATTTTATACCTCCCATTACTTTCAGGTATTCGTTTACCTTATACTCCAGGTTCTGGTTGATTCTCGCACTTTTACTGGCATTGGTCCAACGGGTAATACTAATATAAGAAGGTTCTGTTAAACTATATCCATCTGCTTCCGACCAACTTCCATAGGTGTATGTATCCCGATATAGGGCCAGGGAGTAAGAAGTTAACCTGGGTGTAATTTCTGCAACATTTTCTACATATAAGTTAACAAGATGCTTGGACCAGGGGTCATTCGTTTGTGCCTTATCACCGGGATAGGCTCCTGCATAAGCTTCATCTTTATTACTAATATGTGCTCCAATTTTTAAAGTCTTATAGGTAACACTGAGTATGGTGCCCCAGTCATTTACAGCATCTTTATAAGTTCCGTAAGCATTCCCCATATTTCCGTAGAAGAGAACCGGACCCCAGACCTTTGGGTTATTCATATAGAAAGGTGATTGGTACCCTTTACCCTTGATGTTATTATTTTCATCCAGTCCCTGAGTAGTTCTCGCAGACATAGAGATTCCTACTTCACCGACCTGTGCATTGACTGCACCATCTACCGTCCAATTCGGCCCGGTTCCGTACATAAAACTTGTTTTACCTGCTACTGTTTGCTTACCATTATCTTTTGCGGTTTTCGTAATAATGTTTATAATACCCTGAAAGGCATTGGGTCCGTATACCGCAGAAGCGGGGCCGTAAATGATTTCTACCCGTTTAACATTGGATATCGGATAGGTTCTATCTACAGTAGCAACTTGAGTCCATAAGTCATTCTGGATGATACCATCTATCATGAGCAAGGTTCTGGATGTAAAAGGCGTACGATAACCTCTCTGGTAAAGAACATTTGGATCTGCACCTCCAAGACCGATAAAATCAAAACCGGGAAGGTCTCGAAAGATATCTTCCATGCTACTATAGCCCCTGTCTTTGAAATCCTGCTCGGATACAACCATAATACTCGCCGGAACATCAATAATGCTTTCTTTGGTTCTGGAAGCTGTGACAACTTCTGTTTCCCCTAAAAGCTTGAAAACTTCTTCCGTCTTCTGGGTAAGATTTGCTTCTGAAAGAGGGAAACGATAAGTGCTACTGATGGGATGGTTTTTAATTTCATTATCTATATGTTCATCAATAATTTTCTTATCCGGATTCCCCTTGATTCGTATCAGGGTTTTTTTAGCCGCATCAGAAATTACTTCAGAATCAGATTCTTTGAGTTCCGTTTCATCGAGGTTTAAATCTTCCAGTTCGGGAAGATCCCGACTGATGTTTACGGCATCAATAACTTTACCGGTGGAAGCATCATAAATTTGAATGTAAAGATTCAGGTTATGAAATTTATCTTTTCTATAATAACCATCGATCAGGAAAGAATGGGAATTCTTTTCAAGAGATTTTTCTTCGATTGGTGTGCCTGATAAATCAGCTTCTCCTTCCCGAACTGTATAACCGGAATCTGTAAGTTCTTTTTTCAGGTTTAAAAAAATTAAATCTTCAACCTGTGGATCTTTTGCTGAATTATAGGCTGCGAATTTCCCCAGATAAACTGTTTTGTTTGTACCATCCGCAAAAATAGAAAAAAAACTGAAAACTATAAAAAAGTATAAAAACCTTATCAATGTATATCTCTCCTGCGAGAGTTAATAATAAGGAGATGAAAAAAACTGTAAAGAAAAAATATAAATAAATTTGCAAATACTTAAACTAATATCAATACATTAGAAAAATCAAATATGCCTAAATGCCACTACCTCCTTCATTCTCCGTAGTTTTTTTAGATTCTTCTAACTTTTGCTTCTCTTCAATCTTTTTTCTCTCTCCGGCTTCTTTGATTCTTTTTGCCCTGTTTGAAGCTTTTTGTGAATCCGCCAGATTGTTTAATATGCCAAAAGTCAGGTTAGATACTTTTTCAATAGTTTCTGTACTTTTTGAAACAAGGTTTTCTACCATTTCTTTTTTCTGACGAAAGGACAATCTACGTAAGAATTCATGACTGACTATAGAAGAAACGTGGCCGGCTTCTTTCTTTAATTTAAGAGCACGAAGATGCAAGTTCCCTAAAGAGCGATAACTGAAAAATAAAACCACAGCCAATGAAATGAGCAGAGTAAAAGAGATAAGTAAAGATATTGTAAGTTCCATCATCTATCCTCAAATCTGAATAATGTTTACTTTGGCATCTACATTTTTCCGCTTCAATTCTTCTATAGTTTCTTTGCGCACCTGTTCATAGACTTTTTGTTTTACCAGATCCGGCAACCAATCACTGGCAATTTTTCCTATGTAAGACTCCCTTCGCGCAAGACCTATAGGATCTTTCACTTCGATAGTTACAAGCATTCTCGGAGAAACATCCCCCGTATTACGACTTGTAGTAGTACCGTCTGGTCTGAGCTGTTTTTCCATTTTAATGAATTTTTCTTGTAACTCGACAAGGATTTCATCTACCTGCCGGATTTTCCGGAAATGAAAATAAACAAAAAGCAAGAGCAGGAGTAAGCAGACTGAAAAACAAATTGAAAGTAACAAAAGTCCCATTTTCTAACCCGGATCAAGTTTGCTCAAAGTCCTGAATGAATAGCAAATCTTTTTTATTGCTTGTCAGGAAAAACTTTTCCTGATAATTTTAGGATATGAGGCTTATAGAAAAAAATGAGTATTTTGTAATATCAGTAGATACAAGTATTCACCGGGTTTATTTAACTTATACCGATATTCCTGCACCCAACAAAGAAGCTATAAAGGATCTGACACCCGGAATACGAAAAGCCGCCGAACTGGCCGGAGAAGGTTTTACGGGAATTGTAGACAGAAGACTCTGCGGTCCGCAACCACCGGATGTTTCTGAAGAAATCTTAAAAGCCCATGCAGTAGCCATAGAGCTGGGAATCTCTAAAATGGCTGTTCTTATGCCCTATACATTTATCAGTCAGGCTACCGCTCAGGAAATGTATGGTAAATCTAAAATTCAAAAGAAAGAGTTTTCTGAATTATTAGCTGCAGAAGCCTGGCTAAACGAATAAGAAAAAAGTCTTGCTATATTTACTCCGAGTGCAGTAATTTGTGTAAGAGGGGGTTATATGACGATAAAAAGAAGAATCTACACAAGCGCCTCAGAAGACAGGTTAGAACAACTCATTCAACTACGTTTAGAGAATGGAGCAGATAAGGCAAAGATAGACGAAAGAATCTGGAATCTTTTCGGAGAAGAATGGAGTGTGATGTTCACCGATCTCTCCGGTTTCTCACGCAGAGCTTCCCAATTTGGAATTATTCATTTCTTACAAACCATTTATGAATCTGAAAGAATTCTTACTCCTATCATAGAAGAACAGGATGGAATCTTACTGAAAGCAGAAGGAGATAGTTTCTTAGTAATATTCAGAAGTCCTCTTGATGCACTCGAAGCTTCTCTAAAAATGCAAAAATCTTTACATGAATACAACCAGACAAAAATAGAAGAAGAAAAAGTCTTACTCTGTATAGGCCTCGGTCATGGAAAAATCTTACGCATTGGAGATAAAGATGTTTTTGGTTCACAGGTGAACTTTGCCAGCAAACTGGGGGAAGATACAGCAAAAGCCTACGAAATTCTCGTTACCGGTTCCTACAAATCCAAGGTAGAAAATTTTCAGGGAGTGAGCTTTGAATCCATAGACGAAACCTTTTATGGAGATGAAAAGGCCTTTAAGGTGAATTACTCCCTGTCCTAAAGCCTTTAGGACTTTTCCGTATGCGAACCAGTAAATGGTTCGCTTTCTTACTTAAGCCAAATTTTCTTATATAACTCATCCAGCTTTTTTTGCATTTCTTTGGAAACCACTTCTTCTGCTGTCTTACCCGTTTCATCCTCATAAATAAGAGGAATAAGTTTATCTTCTCCGGTAAAAACTTTGTCTCCATTCGTATCTTTAAAGGCTTCTATCAGAACTTTTCTGGTTTTATGGATTACCTGCCAGTTATGAATGCTATAACCGGAAGGACTTATCTGTCGAAGGTTATTGCCTTTGAGATCAGAAACAAAGAGGTATCTGGGATCTTTATTATCCAATTTTCCGTCTTGATTATAATCTTCTGAAGTGATTATATAGAAAATATAGGGAGAAAGAACTCCCTGGGCCTGATCTCCTATGTGAGTATGTATGGAATAGATTAGGAGACTCTTCTGACTTAAAAGATGAGCCTCTTTCGTTTCCGTGTTAAAAAAAAGAACATTCCAGTATGTTGAAGCCTGGTAGGAGTATTCGGAACGAAGGCTACTCGAGCGCTGGTTTGTAGAACCAATCGGATATAATACAACATCAGAGCCGGGAATAATAATAGCTGAGTTGTATTCGGAAGCCGGGGAAGTTTCTGTCGAAGAAACCGTACCGGAACTATCAGGACTTATGTCACGTTGATTCTTTTCTCCGCAGGAAATAAGCAAAAGGAAATATAAGAAAACTAATAAATATTTCATAAAACTCTTCGGATACAAAACCCTGTTACCCGACAACGGGAACTGCTGAGGATTTATCCAGGAGTTCTAATTCTATTTTATTTTTAATCTTACTGAGCCTTTCGTAACGGGCATCGAGTTTGATGTCCATAAGGGTTATATATTCTCGATTTGAATATTGCACTTCTTTTTCCAGAACGCGGATTTCGGTATCTATTTTCTTGAGTTTGTCTGCCAGTTGGGCCTGAAAAGCCTTTTCTAAGATACGTTTTTCGAGTTTGCCTTTTGTGCTGAGGCTTGCATCTCCTTCTCCCGGTAATTGAATGACTTCTTCCGGATCTTCTCCTGCTTTTTCATAATAGTCTACCGGATTTTTTACCCTCGGATTCTTATCCATAGTTACGGAGGTTTCTCCGCTTACGGCTACGAGCATTCCATCTCGGATTTCGTAATCGACCTTAATATCCAGGGAATGAATTACAGCGTTTTCTCTTGCTGCCTTAGCACGGTATTCTGCAACATGGTCCAGTTCGTGAGAGAGCACATGCAGTATGGAGGAAGTAGAGGGTGAGCTTTCTAATTTGCCATGCCCGAAATAGTACAGAGTACTGGAATTGTCCGCGGACTGAATCGGCCTGCTGCTAATAGTTGATATGGAACCCATAATTATTCCTCCTATCCTTATTTAACACTCGACGAATTTTTTTTTCCCATTTTTAGGATATTTTTTCTTAATTTTTCGAAGCAAGATATTTTTTGTCTTCGGGAGAAATATTTACTGATTTAGATGCTTCCCTTTAACGCCCTTCACTTGCTCGGCACAACCGTACTTCGGCTACGATCGATGAACGACTTGCCATCTATTACTCCCACAGAGCTCCTTTTATAAACTTTACTATTTCTTCGATTGCCATTAAGAGGGTGGTTTTTAGGCCGCACCTGTAGCGAATAAGAATATCTCATGTACAAATTTTTTAATTAATTCTTTACAAATTTTATAGAACCTTTCAAACTAAACACCTGCTTATTATGGAGACACAATACTATCACGAACTACTCAAAGCCACAGAAGAACAGGATCTGGGAGGCATGCACTTTAAAATTATTGACGAGCAGATTCTCTTTCAGGATGAAAATGGCCAATTTGTAATCACCACGATTTCTGCTGAGAAAGACTATAATGAACACCATTTCGAACTGTTGCCCGAAATGGCACCCTACCAGCTTATCGAAGGAAAAATTATATTTATGTATTCACCATCTTTTAGACATCAACAGGTTTTGGGGAAATTATATATTGAAATAGGAGTTTTTGTAAACAGGGAGGGAATAGGCGAAGCAGTTATGGCCCCTCTTGATGTTCGTCTGGATGAGAAAAACGTAGTGCAGCCTGATATTCTTTTCGTTTCCATCCGCCGTGCCAGTATTATAGAGAAGAAAGTTCACGGAGCACCAGATTTCATCATAGAAATCCTTTCAACCCCTCGTAGAGATTCATTGCAATGCATCTCTACGAGGGGCTTGTATGGTCGTTTTTTAGTTAAGGAATACTGGATTGTTCATCCCGAAGAAGAGTGGATAGAAGTCTATCATAATAAAGCAGGTATAATGTGGAAGCAGCAGACCGCCCGGGCCGGAGATACAATTTACAGTAAAGCTATCGAAGGCTTTCAATTAGATGTGGGTAAGGTGTTTTAATTCATTATTGTTTTCAGCAAGCGTATCATAGCTCTAAAATACATTTTTCTCCCCCGGAAACTCAGAGGACTTCACTTCTCTGTCGTATTCTTCTACAGCTCCCCGGATGATACTGTAAAGGTCCCTGTATTTTTTTAAAAACCTGGGATTAAAATCAGGATTCATTCCAAGGAGGTCATTTATCACCAGAACCTGTCCGTCGGTAAACCTTCCTGCACCAATACCTATGGTGGGAACCTGAATGGTTTCTGTGATTTCTTTTCCGAGACTCTCCGGTATCATTTCGAGGACTATAGAAAATACACCTGCTTTCTCCAGGTTTTTAGCTCCTTCTAAAATTTTCAGGGCCTCTTCGGGCTTTTTCCCCTGTAGTCGGTGTCCTCCGAGTACCCTGGCGGACTGGGGAGTTAAGCCCAGATGTCCCACAACCGGTATACCGATTTCTACAAGATGAGAAACTAAATCCAATATATACGGACTTGCTCCCTCTATTTTCACAGCCGCTGAACCTGTTTCCTGCATGACTCTTCCGCAGGCACGAATCCCTTCTTCTTTACTTACATGATAGGACAAAAAGGGCAAATCGCAGATAATCGGGATAGCCGAAGCACCCCGCTTAACAGCTTTCGCATGATAAATCATCTCTTCAAGACTTACCGGCATGGTAGATTCCTGTCCCTGAAATACCATCCCCAGAGAATCTCCTACAAGAATACAATCCAGTTCCGTATCAGAAAAAATCCTGGCTGTAGAATAATCATAGCAGGTAAGAACCGAAATTTTCTTTGATTCGCTTTTCTTCTTTTTAAAAAAAGTAATAATGTCTTTCATCGTGATTCCACCTTATAGGGTTCATCTTCTCCCATTTCTTCCAGAAGTTCCCGGATAAAGGGTCTTGTATATAAAGAATGATGTGGTATCTTTAATATAGCTTCTTCTATTTTGCATCTGCCATACGAAAGGATATCCAGGTCAATTTCCCTGGGGCCTTTGTCGTACCGTCTGATTCTTCCAATTTCCACTTCCATTTTTTGTAGTTCTTTTAAAAGCTCAAGAGGTTCGAGGGAGGTCTGGATTTTGGCAATGCAGTTTAAAAAATCCGGCTGCTCGACAACCTCCAGGGCTTTTGTTTCCATAATCCGGGAAACTTTAAGAAGATGGGTTTGTGGCAGAACTTTTATATTGCATAAGGAAAGTCGAATATATTGATTCCTATCCCCCATATTTGAACCGATGCTGATAAAGGCAAGTTTTGGCATTAGAACCTCAAGCGGTAATCCGGACATTCAATATGTAGATCTTGAGTCATTTCACAGAGCCTCGAATAAACCCTGCCTTCTCCTCTCTCCTTCCATTCCTCCGGAGAATCATTGGAAGTTAAGAGAGTTGTCTTTTCTCTTTCGTAACGAGAATCTATCAGATCATAGAGCTTGGAATTGGCCCATTCTGTATCTTTCTGAACCCCGAAATCATCGATGACCAGCACATCCACACTCATAAATTCTTCACCAATAGACCTTTCCTGACCGTGAAATTCCGAAGTTTTTTGATAGGTTTCCCGGAGACTGTTTAGAAAATCATTAATTTTAACATACCGGCATTTGATCCCGTAGCGAAAAATGAGTTCATTCAATATTGCACAGGCAAGAAGTGTCTTCCCGGAACCGGTTCCACCCCAGAGATGCATTCCCTTTTTTCGATTTTTCCAGTAAGCCGTATCAGGGAAGTGATTTACCAGTTCATCGGCCCAATCACAGGCAGCCAGAAGAGATATCATGGAATCTCCTTCAAAGTCGATGGACGATAAAAAACGAAAGCGATATTTCGAGGGAATCTTTGCCCTGCCCATAAGCGTATTCAAACGGCTGATATGCACCCTCGCTTCATGACACTCACAGGGAACCATTCTGTCCCGTTCCGAGTCATAGGAAAGATAAGGAGCCTTACCTTTCGAAAAACAGGTTTTACAGGAATCAGTCATACAGTGACAGGCAGCCAATTCTCCTGATCGACTTCCCGGTAAAAGCTCATCGAGAATAATCCCGACTCCCTTACAATCCTGGCAATTCTGTAACCCGGCTCTTACTGTGAGTAAATGATCCAGCTTCATACATCCACTGCATTTATAGGCTTGTGATAGCCAAGAACATTATTTTCAAAAGAAGCGTTTCAAAATGTCAGGACATTTAGTAAAAACACTACAATAGGAAAAATAATAAATAGAAAAAATAGGGTGCTGGTAACAAATAAACGGCTGGCAAGAGCTTTATCGAGGTCAAACAGAGTTGATATCATAATCGAGTAAGCAGCCGCCGGAGTAAAAGATTCTATGAAGATTATTTTTGCCACCAGGCCCTTCATACCTGTATATAAAATAATTAAATAAGCTAATAGAGGAGTCAGAATGAATTTGATTAACCAGATAATATATGCTTCTCTCCGGAAAAAATAGCTGAATTCCAGACGAAGTTGTAGGCCTATGGAAAACATAAAATAAAATGTGGTAAAGGGAATCACAAAATCTAAAATTCCGGTAAGCTGCTCAGAAAAAGGAACATTCAATAGATTTAATAAAACCCCGAAGATAAGTGCGAGCATGGGAAGAGAGCGAATATCAAATAAAGTATTACGAATCATTTTCAAAAGGGAAATCGTTTCCGAACTGGAAAAATATCGAGCCACCGGAAAACAAATAAAAAAGATCGTAAAGTGAAAATAGAGGATGTAGACTACACTTAAGGCATACCCTTCCTGACCGAAAAACAAGAAACAGATGAAACCTCCCAGTAAAAAACCCTGATTCGATAAGGCTGAAGCCAGAACCATAGCTCCCTGCTCTTTTTTTTCTCGAAAAAGTTTCTTTGCAAATCCAAAACCGGTAAGCCCTGCGAATAGTACCAGAGAAAATCCTAATAAAGGAAGATATAAATAATCCCTATTTAATGTAAGTTTCCAGAGAATCAGGACTACTATAGGGCTTTCAAAAAAAATCATACCTATTAAAAAGAGAAACTTTCCCCTCTCTTCTTTTAAAAATCCCTGTCGCCTTGCTAAAAAACCCAGACTTAAAGGAAGGAAAGTCACGAAAAAGAAAAGTCCGACTTTATTCATTTCTCCCAAGGCTTTGCTTTATGATGTAGCTGTAAAGAAAAAGAAGGCTTCAGGAAGAGAATTTCGGCTTTCAGATAAACATTGCCGAAAATTACCAAGCTATTTTTGTGGTATAAGAGTTTTCTATAGAATGAAGTATTTACAGTTTCCTATAATCTTCTGCCTTTTTTTTTATTCCTCGATACATGCCCAGATAGAGAATCCAAAAACCGAAATTGGCTTCTGGTTGGGTGCTTCTAATCCGTTTCCCGGAACCGATACAGGTCGAGCCCTGAATACAACCCTCGGAGCCGGTCTTTTTGGTAGATTCCAATGGGGATCCTACCCGAACTTCTACACAGAAGTAGGAGGAAGCCTTTCTAATTACCTTTCGAGAACCGAAAGAGCCCTTACGACGATCCCTCTCTTTGGAGCCATAGATTACAAAGTTCCGGCAGAACTCCCGGTTTCTCTATTCCTCAAGGCAGGTGGAGGAGCCGCTTATGTTCTGGCAAGACCCGCTAACACAGCCCGCTGGGATCCTATGGGCTTTTTAGGTACCGAGATTAGTTTTGTTGCCGGTAAAAAAATTCGGATTGGTTTGAGAATTGACTACCATCATATTTTCGAAAAAATCAATCTTTCTCCTCCCTCTGCCACGCAGTATCCCTATACATCTCCCTATGAGGACCTTCGTTTAACAAATCCCAATCACTATCGCCTGAAGGATGGTCAGTTTTTTCATTTTGGTTTGATGGTAAGTTTTATTCTTTGAGGAGAGTTTTATGAGAAAAAGTTTTTTATTTCTTTTTTTATTATTTCAGCTTCACTGTGAGGTTTTAACAGGAGGGAATGCCAGTAATACACCCTATCCTGTCATTAGCACCCTTTTTAACCAGAGAATGTTACTCCTTTTAAAGGGTACCTATGCCAGTGACAACCCCCTCGGTTTTGATGAATACAATAATGGAACAGGCCAGCTATATCTCGATGATGCCGGTGATGGTCTGGATCCGGCCTTTGATCTCGGAGAACTTCCCTACGCCAAAGACCTGCCTATCTTTATAGACATTGGTGAAGTACGTATTTCTTCCAAATATCGGGAAGGTTTTGCCGGGATTGATGGAATTACCAGTATTAGTGAATCCAAGAAATTCTGGGATTTCATAGCTCCTTACAGGCAGGTCTACTGCAATGTTCCCTACGGTCTGGGAAAAACCGGCTGTGAAGAGACCGGGTATTTTCAAATTGTGGATTTCTTTAATGGCAGCGGTGCGAAATACCCTTCCGTCGATCCCACCGCAGAAACGATAAACCAGGTTAATGGAACCCAGTACTATTATGCCGGTGTTTACTTTCGCTCTTTTGTTACAGGCTGGGCAAAAGAACAGGGGGCCCAGTTAACCAACGAACGATTCGACAATTATGAAGTAAGTGGTTCTAATATTATTTACAGGACGAACTATGACCCCGGCACCATCGATGCAGAAAAAGAAAGCCGAACTCCGGCCATGTTTCCTCTTTTTTATGCCCTCCAGCCGGGACAAAAGGATATGGAAATTCGAGCCGGCTATGACCCTTTCATTTTAGAAATACGGATGAATATCAAAGAAAATTTAATGGTACATTCTTATAATACTCCTCTCGGAGTAGACAGAACGATGGTAGCTTTCAGTGACTGGAGAAAAGAACATAAAGGTGAGCTCGATATGGGGGGAAACCTTCTCATCCGTTCCAGGGTTATTTATCCGGAGTTTGCTGCCAGGTTATACATCAGCGGAGGAACCAAGTCCCGCACCCATTATTATGCAATTTACAGAAAAGAAGAAGTTGAAGTGGACCCGGAAATATACTTAAAGCAACTCCCTTTAGCTGCAAGTCCCGTTCAAAATGGAAGTAGTGAAATTAAGTATATTCACGAGGGAGATTATAAATTGTTTTGCCTCGGAGATCTCACAAGACTCAATGGAACTTCTCTGGCGGACGGCTACCCGGAAACAAAAATCAGGGAAACCGAATTTAATGTGCCGTCATTCCCGGTTCGTCAGCAGATCAATGTGGAACTAAGTTGCCCCTGATTAAATTCTTTTTATTTTGATTGGGGAAAAGTTATCCAATGATATAAATAAAATTTATTCAGCTTGAATTTAGAGTTTCGGTTTGTAGATATGGAGATATGGAACCCGATGAGTTCAGACAATTACTTGAGCAAAAGGAAGGAGAGATTCATCGCCTAAAAAAGCTAAACGAAACTCTCCTTGCTTTTTCCACTTTTAGTATATCACTTCATACCAACTTTACTTATAAGTTAGTAAATACATCATTTTTGCAATGTTTCTTTTCTGTTTCTAAAACATATCGGGATCTGAATGTTTTTTCCAATGTTTACCCCGATGACCTGCCTTCTTTTAAATACCTTTTAAATAAACTCATGAATGAGAACGTATCTATAGAACAATTATCCATCCGCATGGTAACGGAGGAAGGTTCTATTAAATGGGTTAACTGGGAATTTCGTCCCGTACAAAATGAAAAAGGGGAATTAAATGAGATCTTCGGACTGGGTTTTGAATTTTCAGAAAGTGCTGAATTACAAAAGGAGCTTGTCAGAAACAATTTAAGAATGGATGCTCTTATCCGTTCAATAGATAATATAGTTTTCGAGATAGATAATCAATACCAATTTTTAAATGTCTGGAAGAGTAAAAATTCGGGATTATTTTCCAACATCGGAGAATTTTCAGGAAAGAAAATTCAGGAAATCTGGCCTGAGGATTTTTATGAATTATTAAAGCCTTCTGTGGAGCAGGCTTTATTGGGAGAAAGTCCAAATATTGTTCGATACAAGGACGACAAAGAAGAAGCCTGGTATGATATAAGAATTATACCTATTGTGAGCTATTTTACAAATCCGAATACGGCTCTGATTACTATTCGGGATGTAACCGAAAAAGTAAGAATTGAAAAGAAATTTGAAGAAGAAAAAATTTTAAAAGAAGCCATTCTGGCAAACTCAGAAAATGCGTATTACGTAATAGATGAATTATTGAATATAATAAAAGTTAATTCACAGGCAAATAATTTAAAAGAAGCATTGCAGATTATAAAAAGTAAAATCCCCTCCATAACAACAAAACAGAAGTGGGAAGAAGAGCTTCTTATAAAAACTATAGACTACCCGGAAGGAAAATTTTTTCAATTAATCAGCGTTCCTTTGCAAAGAAAGAGTAAGAAGAAAATCGCCTGGTTATGCACATTAGTCGATATTCATAAACGGAAACTCTATGAAAAAACCATAGTAGATTTAAACGAGGAGTTAGAAAAAAAAATTTTAGAAAGATCCCTGGAGCTACAAACAAAGAATGAACAATTAGAAAATGAAATTATTGAAAGAAAAAAAGCTGTCCTCGAACTTGAAAGTGCCTATCGAAATGTAAGCTCCTACCATACGGCTATAGAAAAATCTTCCATCGTTTTTTACACCAATGATAGGGGAGAGATTTCCTATGTAAATGATAAACTCTGTCATACCTTCGGTTTCAACAGGGAAGATTTAATTGGTAAAACTCCGAGCCTGTTTAAATCCGGAGTACATTCAAAAGAGTTTTTTACCAACTTATGGGATACAATAAAAAAAGGAAAGGTATGGAAAGGAGAAATTTGTAATAAAGCAAAGAGTGGGACCCTTTCCTGGTTAGATGCAACGATTATTCCATTTTTAGATGACAATTACCGGGCCTTTCAATACTTAAGTATCTGTTTCGATATTACCGAGCAGAAAGAAGCCGAGAAAAAATTAAAGGATGCCTTAAGGAAGGAAAAAGAATTAAATGAATTAAAAACTTCTTTTGTAAATACAGCCTCCCATCAATTCAAAACCCCTCTAACTACCATACAATCGAGTATCGAAATACTTACAGATAAGATACCCTTCATTCATGACGAAGAGATTGAAGAAAAATTTAATAAGCACTTTGCAAGAATTAATAGTTCGATAGAAAGAATTGTAAGCTTACTCAATGATGTTTTGATACTGGGTCGAATTGAAGCAGGTAGAATGCCATTTAAGCCGGAAAAAGTATATTTGACCGTTTTATTGGAAAAAATTTTAGAAGAAAATTTTTTAGATATGGAAGATAAAAGAAAAGCAAAGCTTATAATAAAAAATAAAGAGAGAGAAGTATTTATTGATATATCTAACATGCGAAATGCTTTAATTAATCTCATTGCAAATGCTTTTAAATATTCCAAAGATTGTCCTCCTCCTGAAATATTATTGAAATTTAAGAGTTCAGGAATACTGATAAAAATCAGAGATTATGGTATAGGAATACCGGATACTGAAAAAGATAAAATATTTACAACATTTTACCGTGCCAGTAATACTGGAGGAATTAATGGTACAGGTTTAGGACTTGTGATTGCAAAGCAACTTATCGAAAATCACAGGGGCACTTTAAGTTTTAGGTCCAATAGACAGAAAGGAACCACATTTATTATTAAACTCGGAGAAAATGTATATGGAAGTAATTTTGGTAGTTGAAGATGAAGAGGAAATTCGAGAAAACATAGCAGAAATGTTGGAAGATGAGGGTTACAAAATTCTACAAGCAGAGAACGGTCAGCTTGCCTGGGAGATGATGCAAAAAGAAACGGTAGATTTTGTGATCTGTGATATCATGATGCCTGTAATGGATGGCTATGAACTTTTAAATAAAATTCGTGCCGAAAAAAGTACGGTAACACTACCTTTTTTATTTCTTTCTGCAAAATCAACTCGTGAAGATGTTAGAAAGGGAATGAATCTAAATGCAGATGACTATATTACAAAACCCTTTAAGAAAAAGGAATTGTTAGAATCAATTAAAGCCAAATTATTATTTGGAAAAGATAAAGAACGTTACCTTTCTGAAAGAATGGAAATCATAAAAAATAAATTAGAGACGAAAGACTTTCAAAAACGATTTCTTCAAACAATTCTTTCTTTATCTCCGGAAGCAATTTTTATTTTTGATGATACGCTAAAAGATGTAATATACTATAACCAGATGTTTATTGAGTTATTTCAGGATGAGCTAAATCATTCATTCCATGATCGTATTTTAATATCCCAGGATATATATTTAAAGCTCAGATTAAACGAAGTAGCGACTTTTTTCAAAAATAATGAGTCAGCAATGCTTCATGAATATGAAATACAATATGCAGGAAAAGATTTCACTTTAAAACTAATCCCTTTACCGATTATAGAAGTTCCGGATACAGAACAATTCTTATGTGTCATGTATGATATAAGCCTGAGAAAAAAGCAGGAAGCTACCATTGAACAATTCTGCGAAAGAGTTGATTATGAAATGGAACTCGCAAGAAAAACACAGGAAAAATTGATTGAAGATAAATTCCCTCAAAGTCCGCATTTGAAAATTTATGCAAATTGTCGTTCTATGGAAAAGATAGGAGGAGATTTTTTAAGTTATAAAAAAATCAATGAACATTATATAAATATCTTTATGGGAGATGTATCCGGCCACGGAATCTCATCTGCCATGGTATCGGCTATGGCAATTGCTATTTTTAAAAACTTAGACTTAGACCCCAAAGAGCCTGCAAAATGCTTACAAACCATTCATTCTTCGGTTAGACCATTTGTTAGTGAGCATTTTATCAGTTCTATTTTCTTGCATTTGGATTTAGAAAAAAAGAGGCTGAGCTATGTAAGTGCCGGGCATCCTCCCTTTGTTAAAATTCGGAACGGAAATTTGGAAGTAATCCGAACTGAAGGGGATCTGTTAATTCTTCATGAAAAACCAAGATTTATAGAAAAGAGTATAGAACTGCAAAAGGGGGATAAGCTAATCTTTTTTTCAGATGGATATTTCGAGAGTATGAATTACCAGCAGGAAATTTTAGGTTATGAGGGTTTTATACAAATCTTATCTCGTTACAAAAATTTATCCATTGAGCAATTAACAGAATCCGTCTTCAAAGAATTGGAAGTATTCTCTTCCGGAATCTTAACTGACGACAGAACCCTTCTGATTATAGAAGCTTTGTGATCTAATGACCCCGGAATATATCTTCCCGCATTTCTTTTCCGTAGGGGCTCAAAAGAAACTCAAGTTCTGAAATTTCTTTTCTTGTTTGGGATTGCCCTATTTTATCCAAATAGGGCTTCATTTTTTGCAAATCTTCTGTTAAGCCGGAAGATAAAATTACATTTTTCCAGAGAATAAGAAAGTTCAGCTCAGATTTTTCTTTTTCAGGAGCTTTATTCAAATGAATCAGGGCTTCCTTATATTTTCCCAGCTCATATTCACACATTGCAATATAATATAAAGTAGACTCAGGATAGTTACCAATTTCTAATAGAGGTTTTCCGTATAATAGAGCATTCTCATATTCTTCCTTTACAAAAGAAATGTAAAGCATTCCAAAAAGTGCCTTTTTATGAAATGAGTTAAGATCCAGGACTTTCTCATAATAATAGGCGGCCTTATTATACTCTCCTTTTTTTTGCAGGTATTCTCCTATCTCCGATAGGGCATCTAACTCAAAGCCTTCTGCTTTGGAAAGACCATCCAGGAATAAAATTCTTTCTTCTATGCGATGACTGGCTTCAAATTCATTCAGAACTGAAAAAATTCCGCTTCTATTTTTCCGGAATTGCAGGATAAATTCTGTACTCAAGTTCCTGGCTTCTTTATAGGCATCCCCCATATAATACAGGCGAAGAAGATTTAGAAAGATTACCCTTTCGTCTTTCTTAAGTTGAAAGGCAGAGCGAAGATTTCTTTCCGCGGCAAAAATAGTTCCTGTTTTTAACTGGTAAACTGCAAGATTATTTAGCTCCTTATACGAAAAAGCCCCACTTTCTCTGCTACAAAGCCTCTCATGCCTTCCCAGGGGCTCCAGAGAGGGATAGTTTGTATAATGGGAATATTTTTTTAAAAGTTCAAAAACTTCTCCGGAATCAAGACCCTGGAAATTTTGCCTACTTTGTTCCGTATACAGAATATAAAAAGGGTCATATAACAGTTCTGATTGGAATTTTGTCCCTATAGAACGTTCTAAAATAGAAGTACAGGAGACAGTCAGGATGAGAAAAAAGAGTAGGTACCATCGCTTGCAAAACATAGGATACACATAAAAATAGAGTTATTTTTGGTGCAGGTTTATTTTTCTTTTCCTTGCGGGAGGCAATAAAAAAATTAAAATTGTATCAGTAGATTTCAGCCGAATATTGGTAATATAACCCAGAAGAAGGTAGGTTAAAATGAGACATTTTTTAGGACTATTCGGAATCATCGCAATAATTTCCTGTAGTACCACAAGGGCCAATCAAACCCAGAGCTTGCCCGAAAAAGAAACCGAGCAGGTTACAAATAGAGAAACAGCACCGGCAGAACCTGTTAAAGACGAAACCAAATCCACTACTACAAGTACTCCGGAAGAAAAAAAGACTGAGGAAGCATCTGTACCGACAAATAATAGCGGAAAAGAAGCAGCTAAAGTAGAAGAAATCAATACAACTGAAAAAAATTACGATGAAATAGGACTTTCTTCCTGGTACGGAAAGCAATTCCAGGGGAAATTAACCGCCAGTGGTGAAACCTATGATAACCAGAAGCTGACAGCAGCACACAGAACCCTTCCTTTTGGTTCCTTGGTAAAAGTAACCAATCTTGAAAATAAAAAAGAAACTACTGTTAAAATTATAGATCGCGGACCTTTTGCTGAAGGAAGAGTAATTGATGTTTCTGAAAAAGCCGCAGAAGAATTGGCATTCAAAGAAAATGGAGTTACCCGCGTTGGAATCAAAATGGTGAAAGGTGGAGATAGCGAAATTGGTTCTGAAGATGAATTAGATGACTTCCTGAAAGACGATCTGGATGATGAAGATGATGATATTCTGGAAGATGCCGGTGGAGAAGAGAAATCCACAAAAAAAGCAACTTCCGAAACGAAAGAACAGCCATCTACAAAAGAAGAACCAGCTACCAAAGAAGAACCTAAAAAAGAATCGGTAAAAAAAGAAGAGCCTAAAAAAGAAGAACCCAAAGCTATATCGAATGAAAAACCTTCAGGCTATACAGTTCAATTAGGAATTTTTAAAGAAGAACAGAATGCTCTCCGTTTCAAATCTTTAGAAAAACGATTGGGCAAAAAACTTTTTATCTACAAAAGAAAAGAAGGTCTCTGTGTTCAAATAGGGGATTTTGCAAATCGTAAAGATGCACTTAACTTTCAAAAAGAAGTAAGAAAGACCGGTGCAAAAAGTTTTGTTCCCAAACAAAAAGTTCAGTAAACCATCATAAAGACAGTGGATTACTCCACTGTCTTTAATCCGCAGTACAATTAAACTACCGATATCGTATCTAACTCCCAGAGATAAAAACCATCCTCTGATTTATCGTTTTCTACTAATATAAAAATCGCTCCCTCTCCCTTTTCTTTACAACGAAAAGAAATAGTCGGTCGACTGAAAAGGGCAGGTTTGATATAAATCCCGGAACCTTTACGGATGTATTCACTATCTTCAAAAAGTTCTATAAAAGAAGGAAATAGAATACGGTAAGAACCTCTGAGGTTTTTTTCCCACTGAATTTGTCCTCTCTCTCCCTTATTGAAAAGTTTTTTCGATATAAAAAAAGAGTTTTCCGGATATTTCCCCTGAACGGGTAGTGAAGGTTCCAGATTTTCTTCAATGATTTGGCCCTGTAATTTTTTGTTTCCAAAGTTTTTCAAAAAAGATAAAAACGCTGTGAGTCTTTCTATAGCCGGATAGAAATCGGGTAACAAATAGAAATGACTGAATTCAGAAAGAGTCTGAACCGGTTTCTCCAACTTTTCTAAAATAGGCTCATAAACGGTTTCAAATTTTTCTTCTACAACCCCCAGTTTCTTAAAAATCGAACGAGAAGCTGCCTCGGTTATGGGTTTCTGATATTTCTTGGTTTTACGATAAAGGGATAATTCATCTTTATCTGAAATTTTGGTAAGAAGGTGAAAACAAAGAGTAGGAAGCTGATAAGGACAACCTTCCCGGATCAGCATATTCCCTTCTTTATAGGCAAGAATCTTGTATACGTCTCTCAGATTATATTTGGGTTCAAAAAGGAAGCTGAGTTTCTTCTTTAGATTTACTTCCAGTTGTTTATAGAGTTCTAATAGTTTCTGATCGGGTTTAACAATAGGAAAACTAAAATATAGATTTAAGGCATCATATAGATCCAGACTGATTTTCCAACTGGCACCTTCCCCGCCAAATAAACCATATTTTCCATCTTCGTTTTTACAACTAAGAATCATATCGCTCAGGTTATTTACTTTTCCTTCAGGTTCCAGTTTAAAAAGAATACTTCCTAATTGTTGCAGAACAAGCCAGGCAGGGTGGTAATAGGGAAAAGGTAATACATAATGAATAAAAATTTCACCCACCAGGGTTTTCACATTTACAGGTTTACCGGAAGTTTGAGAACCTTCCGGTACAAAAGAAATTCGTTTATATGTAGTAGGAACTTTATGAAATATGCTTGCAGAAGGAACCTCTGAACGACGGAAACCCCCGTGGTGAGGTTCATATAAAGAATATATCACTTTCTCTTCCCCTTCCTTTTTCTCAGGCAGGGCTTTTTTTCTTTTTACTTTATACTCAGAAATATTCGGAAGATAAGAAAATGCGAATATTTCTTTTTTACGGATAGAAATTGCCAGAGGAGATTCCGGCCAATTTGTAACAGGAGCCTTTCGTTCAAAGAAACTGGTTCCGGAAAAAAGTAATTTATTCACCCTTTTGGCTTCAAACAAATCATCGGTTCTATGAAGAAGATAAGAACCACTGTAGGGAACTTCTTTTTCTCCTTGAATTGGATTAGGTGGCACATAACGGTTATGCAGGGCGGGGAGAGTAACACCGGAGTGGTGTTCGCCATAAAAAATATGCAAATAATAATCCCCCTTATGTTCGGGTTCGGTTTCCGGCAAAGGAAATTTGATTTCGATTCCTTCAGGAGTATTATCTGCATTGGAAATAAAAAGCGGAAAACCACAGTATAAACAATATATAATATATCGTATTTTACTTTCCCGTTTCAGATTTCCTCCATCGCGAAAGTGTAAATTAAGTTTTATATGATATATTTTATTTTTATAGGTATAAGATTCAAGTATGGGAGTAAATAAAGCCTGGGTATCGGAAACAGCAAGAAGAGGTAGTAAAGCATCTCCACGGGACGGAACCGATAAACCGATAAAACCGATCGGATCAATTCCTGAGTGGATTTGCTTAAAATAAAAACCTGACTTATCAAAGCGAAACATTATGCGTTTATCTTCTTTCCCTGAGTCGGATTTTAGAGTGAAAATCTGGGCTTTCTGTCCCGCCAGATCCGGAGAATAAATCAGAACATCGAGCATGTCTCCCGGCTTATACATCTGGTTCAGAACCCGCATCTGTAAATGAATCGGTTCTCGGTTTAAAAAAACTTTTTTAGTACAGGGACCTACTTTCAGGAGCAAAAGTATAGAATGGTAAGAAAGTCGTTTTTCTGATAAAGCAGTATGTATGGCAGAGATAATATTATTTTTAGCGATTTCTTCATCATCCGCTTCGGTTTTTTCGATTCGGAAATACCTGTCTTTTCCCAGGACACGTTTTACGTCCGTTTGATAGCGGGCTTCTGTCTTGATGATATAGGCAAGGCTCGAATCAGGAACTGAAGGTAGAATTTCCTGCATGGTAGACTCTGTGAAATCCTTAAAGAAAGTTCTCAGTTCAAATAAACCATTTGCAATTGAAGAAAGAACATGCCTATCAAATTGAAGATCCTTATCCATATCTGCAAGAATCCAACGGGCTTCGAGATAGGGCATTTTACGTAATATCTTAACGAGTTGTGAGGGTTTATCGTCTTTTTCTTCTTCCATACCGGCATTTAGTATAAATATTCTATAAAAAAAAGAAAACTGTTTTTTCTTCTTGCCGGAAAGTTTTCGAATAGATTCAATACAGAGGAAAATGCAAATATTACAGATTTATACCCATAGCAATTTGAGAAATTTCTCTTATATCCTTTTTGAAGAACAAAGTCGAGAAGCAATTTGTATAGATCCCTTTTATGCAGATCAAATCCGGAAAAACTTAGAGGCAAGAAACTTACACTTAAAGTTTATTATAAACACCCATGAACACCAGGATCATGTCTGCGGAAACGAAGATTTATTATTCTTATATAAGGGCGTGGAAGTTCTGGCCCATCCCAATGCAAAGGATAAGGTTCCGGGTTTTACCACCGGCCTCAAGGCGGGTGATAGCCTGAACTTAGGAGATAAGGATAAGGCTCTGGAAGTTCTGGATACACCCGGTCACACATTTTCTCATCTCTGTCTGTTGTATAAAGAAAAGGGTGTAGCTAAGGGACTCTTCTCGGGAGATACTTTATTTAATGCAGGTGTGGGAAACTGTAGGAATGGAGGAAAACCGGAGGTACTTTTTGAAACGGTATATAAGCATTTCTACAAATTGCAAAATGAAGTTGTACTGTATCCGGGACACGATTACCTGGAGAATAATCTTGCTTTTTCTTTATTTATAGAACCGGATAATGAAACAGTTCTACAGCTTCAGAATGAAATAAAAGCTCTAAAGAAAGATTTTGAGTTCTTACAGTTGAATATGGAAATGGAAAGGAAAATTAATACCTTCCTGCGTTGTGACAGACCTTCTGATTTCATGAAGTTCAACCTTGAAAAAGCTTTTCGTGGAATTAAAACAGATGAAGCGAAGGGTCTTTTCTTAGCTCTTCGAAAACTTAGAGATGTATGGTGAAAAATGAGAAAAAGCTCCCTCTCTGGTATTAAAAGGGAGCTTAAGGCTTATTAGACGATTAGCCTATAGTTCTAACAGAAACGGCACGAGGCCCTTTTTGAGTGTCTTCAATATTGAATTCTACTTGAGCACCTTCTCTTAGAGTACGGAAACCATCGCTGAGGATACCGGAATGATGTACGAAAATATCGCCACCATTTTCTTTTTGGATAAAACCATAACCTTTACTCTCATTAAACCATTTAACTATGCCCTGTTGCATATTATACTCCTAAAAAAAATTGATTCAACCTGTTTATGACCTGGGGATATAGCAGAGTTACCAATAAGCCGTTTTTTGCCTGATTTAAAAAAAAGGAAAGAAAAGCGGAAGTAAGGATTTTTAAGACTATACCAGTGATGCATAAACCATCGCATCTAATATAAAACACGATATTTTATTTAAGAACATTTGTCAACAGAAGAAAGGATTTTTTAAGTTTTTATATAAAAAAAATTATCCAATACTGGTGGCTGCTTGTTTCCGGCGATTCCACTCCACCCAAAAAGTGTCATAGCCTTCTTTTTCTTCTTCCAGGATTCTTTTTGATTTTGAAATACGATATATTTCTTCAATTTCCTCGGCCAATCTTAGAATAGAATCTCTCCACTTACGGAATGATACTTCCTCGCTGATTTGATTCTCTGTTATTAGCAGAAAAGAGTTCTTTTTTTTTTCGACCGTCCAGTTGATTCCATTCGGACACTCTATGACAAGGCAGTCTTCAGATTCCTCCTGTTTGTACATAGAAAAGCCGCAGCAAGGAATTAAATTTTCAGAAACCGGTTTTTCCGGAGTATGGCCATTTTCCAGGGTTCGAAACAGGAATAAAACGGAAGCACTGATAGTCCAGGTAGGATCGGTTCCGTCGCTTACGACTTCCTCTCCAATTTTCACATAAAAAGAGCCGTGCAGGCAAAGATCCTCCTCTTCGCTTGCCGGGTCTAACCAGTGGAGATCTCCTATTTGTAGTTCTACTCGGTCCATAGTTGAAAGCTATATTCAAAACCCTGAGAACTTATTGAAGCTCCTGAGTGGGAATAAGAGCAATTTATCAGGTAAAGATTTTCCTGTAAATCGGAAAAAGATTTGATAAAAAAAGAACTGCTTTAGAAACTTGTCTGTAGATTATTTATTTTCTTTTTTTCAAAGACTCCGGATTTCCCATTTTCGAATTCAGGTTTTCTTTGAGAACGTAATAGAGGGAGAAAGGTGAATGTTTTAACATTGTTTCTCCCTTCTTTTTTCAACTACGTTACATTATCTAAAATCTCATCCTCGGTAAAATCGAAGCAAGCGAGTGAATCTCTTAAAATCCTCTTTGAATAATTTAGTGATGAGGGAGAGTTTCATGTTAGATTACACCATCTTCACAAAGACTTCTTTGCCTGCAAACACAGCAGAAACTTTGATGATTCCTGCTGTCCTGTGCTCTATTAGCTCACTATAATATTTCTTCTCTTCTATCTGTTGTAAAGCCTCATTGATTTCCTTGTCTACTCTTTCCGAAAAATTCTTCTTGGTTTCACGACTCTTCTTTTTGGGAATGCTTTTGAGTTCCATAACCACTCCGTTTTTCTTCTTATCCTGCGGTATTAGAAGAATATCATACCGTCCGCTTCCGCTTTCCCGGTTCGAACGAATAATATAATCATCACTTAATATAGCAAGAAGTCCGAGTGTATAGGCTTGATACACCTTCTCAGGTTGCTGAGTAGCCCGTTTGGTGTATCGAACCACGGGTGTGCTATCCGTGTCGTAATAACTGAAAGTATCTCCTATGATTCTCTGAAATCCTTCTGCAAATTGCTCCGGTTTTTTCCCGACAAGGGCACGCATGGTGTCTTCTAAAAGATTACGATAGATTTTTACTTCCGATTGAAACCAATAGAGAATGATATTTTTGAAAACATAACTAATTTCATAATTAGGAATTTTAAGTTCATATAATCCTAAGTTAAGTTTTTTGTGAATCGTAAGATAACCACTAAAGGTTAGAAGAGTCCAGAGCAGGTCTCTATTCGTGTTCAAATCGGGAAATACAAAATTCTCTTCTATCGGTTTCTCTATTGTTTCACCGCTGATGAGTTTTAAAATCAACTCTCTTGCTTCATCTGAATTTTTGGACTTGATATGTTCTTTCAAAAGTGTGTCGGAACTCGTGTTTATCCAATAAGGTTTGAAACCAATTTCGTTTTCAACAACATAATTCAAAATTGACCAGGGGTTATATATATCGGATGTGTCTCCAAAGATATATCCATCATACCATTCTTTAACCTGTTGATAGGAAGTCGAAACCTTGAAATCTGAAAGAATCTTTTTCACTTCATCTTCAGTGAATCCAAAATGTTCTGCCATTCGCTTATCTAAAATTGAGAAAACACTTAGATTATTGAGTCCGCTAAAAATACTTTCTCTCGAAACACGAAGGATTCCCGTAATTACTCCTTTGAAAAGAGAAAGGTTGTCCTTGAACGCTCCGCTGAGCAAATTTCGCATAAAGGGAACCACATCATCATAAAACTTATTATATCCCGACTGGATGGGTGTGTCGTATTCATCGACCAGAATCACTACCTGCTCCTGGTGGTAACGATATAGATATTCACTCAGTTGTTTCAGGCTGGTTTCATAAATTGTTTCATTTGCAGTTAATTTTAATATAGAAATGTAATGTTCTTTTTGAATATCCGTAATGATATTAGAATCCAACAAATATTGATGTCTCTCATAAGCTTTAGCAATTTCAGATTTTACATGCTCCAGAACTTTGTGCCAATTATCAGCTTTCGCATCTTTAAAACTCAGGTAAATTACCGGATATTTTCCCTGGTGTTTTAGAATGTTTTCTCCAGAGTTCCAGATTTTTAAATGGGTAAAAAGCTTCTGGTTATCCGGTTCTTTTTCAAAAAAATATTTGAGCATGAGAAGATTGAGAGTTTTTCCAAAACGACGGGGGCGGGGAATTAAAAGAACCTGTTTTTGAGCTTCGAGAATCTCCTGAATCAGTAAGGATTTATCTATATAATAATAATCTTTCTCGATAATGTCTTTAAAATTGGAATTCCCTATATCCAGCATTTTCATAAGGCTATTTTTGTGTTTAAAGATCGTTCCGTCAAGCGGAAAAGAAAGGGGGATTTTACAGCATCCAATAGGGAATAGTGAAAACATCTTCCGTAAGCCACCTTGGATTTTCTGTAGAAGAAATTACCAGGCCTTTTTGGATATTTTCATTGGGAAAAATATTTCGGAACAAAGGAAAGTTTTTCGCATCCTCTTTGGATGGATTTGCTTTTACTTTGATTTCAATCGGAAAGAGTTTCCCATCTATTTCTAAAAGTAGATCCATCCCAAATTTTTTGTTGCAGAGTCTCCCCTATATTAGAAGGAACTAAATTTATTTGCCAATCTTTGGAAAATAGATAATCGTTTAAAAATGATTTTCGTTTTGCCTGTCCTTCCAGTTCTCTTTGACCCATGGAATAGAGATCCAGAATAATCACTCTTCCCGCAAGAGATTCAGAAATATTTTTTAGCACACTAAAGTTTTGAGAACCACTGAGAATGTACATTCCTGCCTTTTTTTCCCTATCTACTTTTTTCTTAATCGCAGGTAGCAACTCCGGTGCATATTGGATTTCATCCAAAAAAAGAGGTGAAGGATGATTTTGCAGGAAAAAATCCGGATCTTTTCTAGCATCAAAGACATCCGATGTAGGTTCAAATACAATGGTCGGAATTTTTTTGGGAAACAGGTTTTCAATAAGTGTTGATTTTCCTACCTGTCTTGCACCCTGAATGCAAATTACAGGAAAAAGCGAGAATAAATGCCTTAATTTTTCTTCTGCAAACCGATGTAAATACATTCTAACTTGATTTTCGGGAATGTCATGCCCGTTTTTCAAGTCTTTTTTGAATTTTTAGAGAAAATAGTTATTTTTAATTCCAATCAAAGTTTATTAAAATACGGTGATAAATACAAATACGGAGAGAGGAGAAACTCTTAGGTATATTTATAAGATACCTAAGAGTCTTTTAATATCCTCAATTCGTATACCTGCATTTATGCTGAGTCGGAGACGGGATTGTTTTACTGTGGGAGGTCGAATGGCTCGAACATCAAAACCTTCTTCCTGGCAGATTCCAGCTTTATATAAGGCTTCTTCTTCGTCTTTTAAAATAACAGGGATGATTTGACTTTTGGAGTTCAGGGTATTATACCCTTTCTCTTTCAACTTCTGTCGAAAAAATTCAGCATTTTCTAAAATTTTAGTTCTCTGCTCTTTACTTCTTTTTATCAGGTTTATAGATTTATTGACCGCATAGGCTATGGCGGGCATAGGAGCTGTTGAAAAAATAAAGGGCCTCATTCGGTTTATTAAAAACTTCTTATGTTCCTTCCGGGAACAGGAAATGAAGGCTCCCTGAAGCCCCATTGATTTTCCGCAGGTATAAACCCTAAAATCAACTTTTTCTAATAAATCAGGAGAAAGAAATGCTTTGTCATTGGCAAGCCCCTGGCCCCGATTACCAAAAACACCAAGAGCATGAGCTTCATCTAAAATTAGAATTGCCTCATGTTTTTGTTTTAATCTAAGCAGTTCCTGTAAATCCGCCAGGTCCCCGTCCATACTAAAAACAGTTTCCGATACAATGATTTTTGTTTTAGCTTCAGACTTCTGTAGAAGCTCTTCAAGATGAGACATGTCAAGATGCCGATAGTAGCGTACCTTTGTGCCGGAAAGACGGATTCCATCCAGTATAGAAGCGTGGTTTAATCTGTCACAGAATATTTCCGAATCTTTATGACTGATGCAATCGAGAAGACCCAGATTCGCAAGATAACCATTCATAACGTAGAGGCTACTTGTAGCTGAGACCCAACCGGAGAAATTTTCTTCTGTTTTCTCATAAATAGCCCTGTGACCCCGAATCAGTCTTGAAGCTGTAGAACCGGCTCCGAAAAGTTTAATCCCCCGGTGCAGAGATTCCATGATTTCCGGGTGCTGGGATAAGCAGAGGTAATCATTCGAGGAGAAATCCATTCCTGTCGGCGCTTTCAGTCGCCTGTAGCGATTTTTTGATTGGATGTTTTCCAGTTCTTGTTGAAAATAATCTTCTACCATTAATACATATATTTGGACTTGTCATTCTGGAAACAAATCATATTTTGGTTACAGATTAGTGGAGTGAACATTTTTATGGAAAGTAATTCTGAAAAAATTGATGCAATTAACTCCGGAACAGATAAAAAGTTTCTGATTCTGGCTGTTATTTTTGCAGCTTACATTGTTATAACCATCCCGGCTATTTTAAATTATTTTAAAACCTTAAATCCGGAAAACTTTGTAAGTGTAAATGGTAAAAAATATACCATCGATGATGTCGAAAAAGAAGCCCCGGGTCTGGCCTATAAAGTAAAATCGGAGTATGTCAAAGGTCTCGGTCAGACCTTCGGTCAATTTGCTTCCGATAAAATGCTGGAATTAGAAGGAAAAGAGAAAAATATGGAGCCATCTAAAGTTCTATCAGAAGGCTTAGTCGCTTATGAACCCAGCCAGCAAGAAATTGAAAGGACTTATAACCAGTACAAAGCTCAATTAGGAAATAAAAGCCTTCCTGAAGTTAGTGGTGATATTTCTGACTTTCTAAAAAACCGGAAAGAAGAACAGCATAAAGCCGGTGTTGCCCGAAAACTTAGAGAGAAATACAAGGTTAAAATTGAACTTGCCGAACTTACCGCTCCACGCATGAAAGTCGAAGAAAAAGGCAACCCATCAATAGGGCCCGATAAAGCTAAAGTTACTGTGATTGAATTTTCAGATTTTGAATGCCCGTATTGCCAGAGAAGTCAGATGGTAAATCGCCAGCTCAGGGAAAAATACAAAGATAAGATTCGCTGGGTATTCAGGGACTTTCCTCTCCCTTTTCATAAAAATGCAAGATTTGCTCATGAAGTTGCCGGTTGTGGCCATAAGCAGGGGAAGTTCTGGGAAGTGTTTGACAAACTTTTTGAAAATACCGGGGACTTAGAAAGAAACAACGTCCTATTTCTGGCAGAAAAAGCCGGTTTGGATAAAACCAGGCTCAATGCCTGTCTACAGGATTCTTCTTCCTCAAAAGAAGTCGATGTAGATCTGGAGGATGGTCGAAAACTGGGAGTCAATGGTACCCCTGCCTTTTTTATCAATGGTATCATGTTAGAAGGGGCACAACCTATTGAAAGATTTGTTGAAATCATAGATAAAGAATTAAAAAACTAAGGAGATATAGATCTACATGAATAAAACTGTAAAAGTTGCTGTAACCGGTGCTGCCGGCCAAATAGGATATGCATTACTTTTTAGGATTGCATCAGGAGAAATGTTCGGAAAAGATACCCCGGTTGAATTACAACTGCTCGAATTGGAAGCAGCTCTGCCTGCACTGAAAGGAGTCGTAATGGAACTGGATGACTGTGCTTTTCCTCTATTACAAAAAGTTTCCACTACTTCTGATTTAGATGTAGCTTTTAAAGATGTAAACTGGGCTTTACTGGTAGGTTCAGTTCCCCGTAAAGCCGGTATGGAAAGAGGAGACCTCTTAAAAATCAATGGAGGCATTTTCACCAAGCAAGGAAAATCTATTGCTGCCAATGCAGCCGGAGATGCAAGAGCTCTTGTGGTAGGAAACCCCTGTAATACCAATGCCCTTATTGGAATGAATAATGCTAAAGGTATGCCGAATGACCGCTGGTTTGCTCTTACCAAGTTAGATGAAAACCGTGCAAAATCACAGCTGGCTGCCAAAGCAGGAGTTGCAGTGTCTAAAGTTACCAATGTAACCATCTGGGGAAACCACTCAGCTACACAATACCCGGATTTTTATAATGCTAAAATAGATGGAAAACCGGCTCCGGACGTGATTTCCGACCATGAATGGTTAAAAGGAGACTTCATTTCTACTGTACAGAAAAGAGGGGCTGCAATTATCCAGGCAAGGGGAGCTTCCAGCGCTGCGAGTGCTGCCAATGCGGTAGTGGATACCGTCAGGAACATTGTTAATCCTACTCCGGCAGGAGACTGGTTCAGTGTAGCTCTTTGCTCGGATGGAAGTTACGGAGTAGAGAAAGGACTGATTTTTGGGTATCCGGTTCGTTCCAATGGAAGTAAACTGGAAATCGTCCAAAACATTCCTTTAAATGAATTCAGTAAAGAAAAATTTGATGTGACTCATAAAGAGTTAATTTCAGAAAGAGAAGACGTAAAGGAAATGCTGGGTTAATCCCAAAAATCAGGAAGCGAACCTCAGATGGTTCGCTTCTTCTCTCCTGTATATATTTTTTTGATAAAAATAAAAAAACTCTTTTAAAAAACTTCTAAATCTGTTAATAGGTTGTGCTATTCACTTTAGAAAGATAGAGGCGAATCCGGAGTAAGAATGCTTAATTGTCCTTCCTGTGGGCTGGAAAATCCAGAAGACGCAACAGTTTGCGAGTTTTGTGGTTATAATTTAAAAGCCAAATCATTTACTGCTCAAGCAGAAATTGAGCTATTAAACCGTGCTCTTTCCCCCAAATTCAAAATTGAAAAAAAGATTGGAAGGGGAGGGATGGCTACCGTATACCTCGGAGAACAATTAGCTCTGGACAGAAAGATTGTGGTGAAGCTTCTAAGTGAAGAATATTCGGAAGATAATGAAATCCGGGAACGTTTTCTACAGGAAGCCAGAACCCCGGCTCGAATTAAGCACCCCAATTTAGTTGAAGTCATCGATGTGGGTATCCATGAAGGTCGTCCTTTTTACATTATGGAATATCTTCCCGGTGGTTCTTTATCCGATAAGCTGAGCGAATACAAGGTTCAGAATAAAGCCTTTCCCCATCGGGATGCTTTATATATCATATCCAAAGTTCTGATAGCACTCGATTACTGCCATAATAACCGTCTGAGTTCTCACAGGGATATAAAACCCGACAATATTATGTTTCGAGCCACGGGGGAGCCGGTAATCGTCGATTTTGGGATTGCCAAAGTTGCCGGAGAATTTCGCACCCAGACTCGCATGACCCTCGGAACAGCAAACTACATGAGTCCTGAACAGTGCCGGGGAACCAAAGACATTGATGGCCGAAGCGATGTATATGCAGTTGGAATTATGTTATTTGAGCTTTTAACGGGTGATGTTCCTTTTAAGGGAGAGAGTGGTCTTTCGGTTATGGGTAAACATGTAAATGCAAAAATGCCGGATCTGGCTTTGCAGGTAAAAGATTCAGAATACGAATCTGATATTCCTAACGAAAGAACTCTACGTAAAATTGAATATATTATAAAGAAAGCCTGTTCTAAAAAAAGAGAAAGGCGATACCAGACAGCCCAGCTTTTTTCTGAAGATCTGGAGAAATTATTAAACGAAAAACAAACCCGCTCTACCACTACTACCGGGAATGGTTCCGGCAGTAACTTTGGTCTTATAGCGGCTATTTTACTTTTAAGCCTCGGTCTCGGAAGTATTTTTACCTACAAATTCCTGTTTAAGAAATTGGATAATATTCAAATTGAAACAGAACCGGCAGGTGCGGGTGTAGTCGATTCCAATGGAAAAAATTTAGGGAAAACTCCTTTTTCCTACCGACTAAATTCCACCGGTATTTACAGGTATACTCTGCATTTGGATGGTTATGTAGATAAAAGCCTGGAATTTAGTCTCGAAGACCTTGACATTCCTATCAAACATATAATCAAACTGGAACCTGCCAGTGATCTAATTACTCCGGAACATACGGATCCTCCCGTTGATCCGAAGGATCCAAAAGAGAATGGAAACAATCCTCCGGAGAATAAAGAAGATAAAAACCAGTCTGCTGAATTGTTTAAGCTGGCCGGTCTGGAATGGCAGGCTCTGGGAATAAAAAAGATGAACTGGTCTACTGCTGTCAGTTATTGCAAGAAAAAGGGAATGAGGCTTCCTTCTCTTGCGGAATGGAAAGCAGCTCTTGAAAACCGGGATGCAAGGCTCCAGAAACCCTGCTGTGAATACTGGACTTCTACTCTTAATGAGGAAGACCCGGAAGAAGCTTTAAACATACAGGTAGACAATTATCGAGAACCATTTTTCTCCTATAAAGCTAATCTCTTTTATACTCGTTGTGTAAAAAAATAGCCCGGGATTTCTTATCACCGGGCCTTAGAGAATACAATGGGGTGCTAATAGAACAAAAAATAATGCAACCTTCTCCTGAAAGAATCAGGTTGCTCAGTGTTTTTTTGGGGGTGCTAGTATGATAATAATTTCATTCCTTCACTTTTTCTATTCATTTCATAAGACGAAGAAAAGAGAAGTATAGTACATTTCGTTAAATTTTTTTACGCTAAATTCAATTTTTATTCTAGGAGATTTGGGAGGATTGTAAGCGAGCCATTGGTGACTCGCTTGTTATAAGAGAGGAGTTTTTATTTTCCTAAGAGGCCCGGGTTTCCGAATTCATAAAGTCCGGCGATACAACCTGTCATAAAGGTAGCCAGGGTAGCCGCAAAAAGAGCCTTCCAGGTTACACTACTGATGTCTTTCACTCTATCTGGGATCAGGTTGGTTAAACCACCCACAAAAATTCCGACAGATGAGAGACTGGCAAAACCGCAGAGCACATAACTGGTAATCAGCATGGTTCTATCAGATATAATATTGGCATTGTTCATTGCCGGTAAGGCGTTATAGGAAGGAATAGCATTCAGGAAAAAACGCTGTCCGATAAGAACAGATGCTTCCCAGACCTCAGACAAATTAAAAGAGATCCCGGTGAGGAAAGTGAAAGGAAAAAAGATGGCACCAAAAATATAATGTAGAACGGAATATTTTAATGCACCGGAATAGAATATTCCTACAATCCCATTCATTACTACTTTTAACACTTCCACAACGGCCAGCATTCCTATAAGAACGGCTGAAATTCCAACCGCCATTCCTACTCCATCAATCGCACCTTTTATAAAGGAATCCATATAACCCGGTTTAGGAGTTCCATCATCTTTTTCTTCAGGAATGCCACCCATAGTCAGGGGTTTCCCGTCTTCCGGGATGATGATTTTAGCCAGTACAAAACAGGCAGGGATGGTTAAAACAGAGGCTGCCATCAGGTGTCCTGTTATTGAAGGGAAGTTTCTTCGGAGGGCAGCTACATAAACCCCAAGGACAGTAGAGGCAATAGAACCAAAACAACTGGCGAGGATGGCACAGAGCTCCGAGCGGGTCATCCCGGCTAAATAGGGCTTAATGGCGATGGCAGATTCAATTCCTACGAAAATATTCGCTGCACCGGAAAGGGATTCAGCTCCACTGATACGCATGGTCTTTTGAAAGAGAACTGCAAAAACTTTCACAACCGGCTGAATAAGGTTTAATCGATACAGAAGGGAAATCAGGGCCGAAAAGAAAATTACCATGGGAAGAGCCCTGAAGGCGAAAATATAGCCCAGAGGGTAAGAACTTCCATAAAAAACGGCATTGAAGGTTACCGGACTGACAGTTTTAGACTTAATCGTTACAGGCTGATTTAAAGTAATATTCCCTTTTCCGGGATCAACAGAAACCACTACGGTCTTCTCCGGTATCAGGGGACCTTCTACATACATAGCATTATTGCCTTTCACGAAAGCAACCGGATCGTTTCCGAAGCAGTTTGTAAGCTCGGTAGAATTTGGATTTAATTCGCATTTTAAAGTAACTTTTCTGGGAACCAATTTGTCTCCAAATACAAAACGTGCTCCTTCTTCGGAAGCATCGAGTAGTATATTCATTGCGTCATTTACCTTCGAAACAATGTCGCGTGTTACGGGAGCAATAAAAAGTAAAAAGCCAAGTAGTAACTGTAGAGCAATCCCCCATTTGACGATATGCCAGGGCACCGCTCGTTTATTTTCAGAAAAGATCCAGGCCACAAAACAAAGGAAAAATACTCCTATTAAAGAAATGATGTTTAGCCGAATGTCCATATTTTGAATCTTACCCCTCCGTATTCCATGTTTTAAAGTTTTCCTTGGATAGCAAGGAAAACAGAAATTTACCTGACTTTTAAATAAGTTTGCGTTTTGATTATCGGAAGAGAAATGAAAATGGGGGTATAAAAAAGATAGAAATAATTATTTAATCGTAGTAGGCGAGCCACTGATGGCTCGCTGGGTTCCCGGAAAAAATGAGGGTTTATTTTAAATAAAGGATCTCTTGAAATTGCGTGGAAAGATGGTTGTCTTTGCTTTTTTTCCAGAGATTCATGAACTCCATATACAATCTTTCTCTTTCTTTTTCTCTATCTTCGGAAAGAAAAACAAGGCCGGTTTTTAACCTTTCGTAATGGGCCCTCTGTTCATCGTTTTTATTATCCTTCTGCATTTTACGGATAAACTCAGGAAGAGAATCAATCCAGACATCACAATCATGAATACATCCCAATAAGGCTTGAAATTCTTTGGTTGTATCAATATAGCTCTTTATTTTTTCGGGATAAATATCCTGAAATATTTCCAGTTCATAGCGTAAAAATTTAAATAAAATTCTGGTTTCGTGCAGTTCTTTCTTGGCAGAAGGATCATAAAGATAATCTTCTTTTGAGAGAATCTGGTTTAGCAGGGAAAGAATTCTTGCATTTACATTACTCTGTATAAAAATTCTCGCCTGTTCATCGAGGTTGGCTTTTTTATTTTTTAGTTTATTTATATTTCTTAAATTTTTTTTCAGCTTTTTATCTTTTAGCAAATTATCTAAAAAGCGGACAATTTTTTTCTGCTCCTTCTTACGTTTATCTTGTAGATTTAATTGAAGATTTGTAATCCCCGGAATATAGTCTTCTGAAGGAAGTTTAGATTTGAAACGCTCCAAAAATTCGATTTGCACATCATAATCCCTTGCATTTCCGAGGGTTTGGGTTAGCTTCTTGATTTTTTTTCGTGCGATTGTCGCGTCTTTCCCGATTATATCTTCGAATACAATCAAGTTTCTACGCAAACGTCTTGAGGCCACACGCATTCTGTGTACGTATTCGATGTCTTTTGCTTTTTTTACACCCTTGATTTCTTTCAAAATAGCTGTGAACTGAAGAATGATTGCTTTAGCACCAAATACTTGAAAGGTCTGTAGTTCCTTTTCCATCGGTATCCCCCTCATATAAATTATATGAAAAAAGAGAATAGAGAGCAAGCTTCTTTTAGAAAAGAAAGGGAAATGTTGGATATAATGCATGAGCACAGATAGGAGCAAAAGATTTTTTAAGTTTTGAAAATATATTTTGAAAAAAAATAGATTTTTTTTCAAATAAGCAAATAGAATTTGTTAAAATCAATGAGTGTGATTAAAAAAATAAAAGGTGTGTTTCCGAATTATTTTTTCAAAAGTCATTTCCATTCTTTTCGAAAATTTTCTCTTATTAAAAAGATTACACTTGGGAGTTTACTATCTATTATCCTGTTTTCTTTCAGCTTCTTTGCCTTATATCTTCCTATGCTAAAAGATGAAAAACTGGAAGAAAGGAAAAATAAATTAAAAACAACAACGGAAATAATATCCTCTATCCTTTCCATATACGAAAAACAATTACGAAGTCAGGCTTATTTAAAGGATCCTAAATTTCCCCAAAATATAAAAGAAGCTAAAAATGCAGTACTCCGGATATTACGCGACCTGCGTTATAATAAAAATGAATTTTTCTTCATTATAGATGGTAGCGGAAAAATTATTCTACATCCGAGTAAACCTGAAAAGGAAAATATAAGCTATAGGAGTTTATTGGATTCAAAAAGTGGAAAGGAATTTTACGACCTCCTCATTGCAGCTCAAAGGGATACCTATGCTCACCTGGAGTATATGGGACAAACAAAATATTCTTCTATTCATTATGAAAAACAACTATTATTTGCACAATATTACTGGCCCTGGGATTGGATTATTTTAACCCAAATAGAGATAAAAGATATTTATCAATCCATAGAAGAAGCCAGAAATAGTTTTATTATACTGGTTCTTTCTATCAGTTTGTTAAGTTTATTAACTATGTTTGTCTTGAATTATATTATCCTCAAAATTCCCCTATACAATTTATTAAAAGGAATTGAACGTATTAGTCATGGTGATTTGACTTATCAGGTTACCGCAATTTTTAATGATGAATTAGGGAGTATTTCATCTGCTTTTAATATGATGACTCAAAAGAATAAAAGAATACAGGATGAACTGAGTTTTAAAGAACAGGAATATAGAACTTTATTAGATAATTTGAATGTAGGAATTTACAGGAATACAGGTGGAAGGAAAGGTGAATTTTTACAAGCTAATCCGATGATGGCAAAAATGTTTGCCTATGATAGACTTGAAGATTTTATGAAACTCAATGTCTCAGACCTATATGCAAATCCTGAAGAAAGGGCAAGGTTTGTCTCTATGCTTAAAAGAAATGGAGAGTGTAAGGGTTTTGAACTACAGCTAAAACGTAAAGATGGTTCTCTTTTTTGGGCAGCCTTGAATGCCAGGGTTCAATATGATAGCAATGGAGATCTTAAATGGATAGATGGAGCTATTGAAGATATTAGTGAGCTTAAAGAAGCTACAGAAGAGCTTATAAAAATGAGTGAAGAACTGGAAATGAAAGTTTTTGAAAGAACCGAAGAGTTGGCGGAAGCCAAGTCTGAAGTAGAAGCATTAAACCATTTTACCAGGCTTATTAATTCCATCTCTAATCTGGATGCTATTTTTACAGAAATATCCAAGCATGTATATGAAAAGTATCATATACTGGCAAGCTGGCTTTTTTTACCGGATAAGAATGAAAAGAATTTAAATGCTTATAAAGTCTATAGCTACGATAAAGTTCCAGAAGATAAATATAGGAATATGATGAACTTAGAAGTTCCTCTTTCTGAAGAGGGAGGTATTCTGTATTTAACATTCAAACGACAAAAACCTCTATACTTACCTCGAATCCCCAAACCTACATTTAAGGCAGATAAAGGAATCCTTGAAAATCTTACTATGAGGACACTTCTTCTTATCCCCCTTTTAAGCAAGAATAAAACGATAGGAATCTATGGTTTTTCTAATCTTAGAGCTGAGATGAAGCTTTCTAAAAAAGAAATTCGTAGTCTGGACAATTTGTGTAACCAGATTTCCGGTGTTATGGAAACGGCACGTCTTCTGCTGGAAGTAAAGGAGGAGAAAGAGAAAGCATTACTTGCCCAGAAAGAAGCTTTAAGGGCAAAAGAAGAGGTAGAGTTTTTTAATGACTTTTCGCGGATAATTAATTCCTCGAATCATCTGGATGAAATTTTTAAAGAAGCAGCAATGCAGCTATATAGTAGATTGGGAGCTGATGTATTTTTGTTACAATTATTAGATGAGGAGAAACATGAATTGTTTACAAGATGCTTTTCCGGAGAATTAGCAAATGAAACATTGAAGATAGTTTACAATTTTAGAGTATCTTTAAATGACAAATCAGGTTCTTCTTATTTAGTGTATTCTAAAAAGCGAACCTTATATTTAAGAACTTCGACAGCCCCGATGGAAAACCTCTCCAGTTATGATAGAGTTTATGTAGAAAACTTGAATACAACAACAACCTTTCAAATTCCTTTAATTGTAAAGGATAATGTTGTAGGAATTTTTCATGTAAATAAATTAGGCGGACTGAGGAAGCTGAGCAAGGAAGAAATAAAATTTACAGAAAGACTCTGCGAACAGTTAGCCATTGCTGTAAATAATTCCCACCTTTACGAGCTGACAGAGAGAGAACGTCAAAAATCAGAAAAGCTTTTATTGAATATTTTACCAAAAGATGTGGCCAGGGAGTTGAAAGAAAAAGGTGTTTCTGAACCGATATTATTTGATGGTGTAAGTGTAATGTTCACCGATTTTAAAGGTTTTACTAAAATTGCCGAGACCCTTTCACCTAAGGAACTCATAAAAGATTTGGATGCATGTTTTGTACAGTTCGATAAAATATGTGAAAGATTCAATTTAGAAAAATTGAAAACTATAGGTGATAGCTACATGTGTGCCGGAGGAATTCCGAGGAGAAATAAGACTCATGCCCTTGATTGTGTATTAGCTGCCCTTGAAATACAGGATTTTATGAATATGATGAAAAGTTTAAAAGAAGAAATGGGCTTTCCCTACTGGGAACTTCGACTCGGAATTCATTCAGGGCCATTGGTTGCCGGGGTGATTGGAGAAAAGAAGTTTGCTTATGATGTCTGGGGTGATACGGTTAATACGGCCAGCCGCATGGAGTCGAGTGGTACTACGGGGCGTATCAATATTAGCGGAGCTACTTATGACTTAGTAAATGAATTTTTTGATTGTGAATACCGGGGAAAAGTTCCGGCTAAGAATAAAGGTATGGTAAGAATGTTTTATGTAAATGGGCTAAAAGAAGAATACTCACAAGAAGGAGATCATAAAAGACCAAATAGAAAATTTTGGGAAGCTTATGGAATATGAGGATATTTAAATATATTAGGATGTCCTTATGTAAAATTTTTAATAATCTCTAATATATCTTTTCCGTAAGACTCGACTTTTGCATCTCCCATTCCCTGTATGTTTCTTAGTGCTTCCAGGCTATCGGGTTTACTTTTAGAGATACTTTGTAATACTTTATTTTGCAGAACCATGAATTTTTTCCAGCCGAGTTGCTTTGCTTTTTTATCACGGTAGGCACGAAGGCTTGCGAAAAGGGTTTTTTCTCGAACCTGTTTTTGTATCACTGTAGATTCCTCTTTGGTTTTACGCGTCGCAGGAATGATTAATCTCGGATATTTTTTCCCCCTTACCTGTAGCTTATTTTCTTCTAAAAGTTCATCAAATTTCTTTGTAAGATCAATAAGGCTAATATTCTGTAAAGAACCAAAACCCTGTATATTTTGAATATGATATTTTTTAACCCTGATACTTTCTTTCCCTTTTAGAAAATCTGCTATTAGAGTTTTTCCAAATTTTCCGTTAAACGTTTTTACCGTTTCTATCATGAGGTTTTCTTCCTGTTCGGTAAAATTATGCTTATAACTTTCTTTTTTTTGCTCCATTTCTTTTTGGAGAAGAATTCGGCTTTGTTTATTAACCTTATCCCGACAGGTATCGCAGGTTCCGCAGTCTGCAATTTCTTCTTGATCAAAATAATTTGAAATATATTTTTGTCTGCATTCATCTGTAAAAATGTAGTTTTGCAGGTTTTCTAATAAACTTTCTTCTTCTTTTAGATTGATCTTAGAAGATATGAGTTTTTTTTGTACTGAGGTATCTGTATTTCGGAAAAATAAAATACACTGGGACTTTTTCCCATCTCTTCCGGCTCTTCCGCTTTCCTGTAAATAGGCTTCTATAGAAGAAGGTGCCTGAAAGTGGATAACGTATCGAATATCGGGGATATCAATCCCCATGCCGAAAGCAATGCTGGCAACAAGGATGTGGAACTTTCCTTTTGTGAAATTTTCCTGTATCTTCTCCCTCTTCTCCGTATTTTTTCCCGCATGATAAAACTCAGACTTAAAACCCTGTGCCTTTAAAAACTTGTTCACTTCCTCGGTCTTCTTTCTTGTAGCACAGTATATAAGAACTTTTCCCGATTTTGATTCTTGAATTTTATGATGAAGCTTTTCGAAGCGATCTTCTTCCTTTTCGAAAAACTCTACTGAATATACCAAATTACTTCGAAAGGTGCTTTGCCGTATAACTTCTGTATTTTTCATACCGCTAAAATTTATAATTTCTTTTTCTACTTTTTCGGTAGCACTGGCAGTTAGAGAGAGGATTTGGGGCTTCTTTTTTAGGCCTTGAACAAACTCCCTGATTCTTCTGTATTCAGGACGGAAATCATGTCCCCAGCGGGATATACAATGCGCTTCATCTACTACCAGAAGTTGAATATCCATTTCCCTGGACATCCTAATAAAATATGGATTTAACAGTCGTTCGGGGGATAGAAATAAAGCTTTGAGTTTTCCGGTCACAGCACGGCTTAAAGCTTTCATTTGTTCAAGTTCATCTATACTGGAATTATAAACCGCATTTTCTATGCCAAGCTTACTAAGATGTTCTGACTGATCTTTCATCAGGGCGATCAGGGGAGATATAATAAGAGTGATTCCTAATTTTCGAATTAGACTGGGATACTGGTAGAGTAGAGATTTTCCGGCACCTGTTGGAAAAATGGCCAGAACATCTCTCCCGGAAAAAAGTGCATCCAGTGCTTCTTTTTGACCGGGAAGAAATGATTTGTAAGAAAACTTTTCCTGTAAAGTATGAAGCTCGGCCTGCATAAATGCAAGTTCGTTTTCCTGCCTTTTTTTGAAAAGCTTTCTTTATTCTTTATTTTATTTAAAACCGAGTTCAGTCGATGCTTTAGAGGAACAGGTTTTTGTATTGAAACCACAGCGGTAGGTGCTCATTTGGAACCCTTCTTTAGATTTACTGATGATTCCACCGGAAAATCCTAAGTCCGCACAGCTTTTTTTGGAACGACCTGTTTTATAAGTATCTATATTACCCTTGCTGTTAAAATGTAAGGAATAGTAATCATAAGCAGATATTCCGTAAAATGTATCCTGGCATTCTCCGGTGAAATTATTCCAGCCCTGCACTTCCATCGTTAAAATGGATTTGTATAAAGCCTTATCTTCGGTTGTAGTTGTGTCTTTATTTTCTAATAGAGCCAGAAGTAAACCTGTTGCCTCAGGTTCTTTTTTACCGGCACAGAAAGAAAGGTTGAATAAGAGTATTAGAATTAATAAATATTTCATGTGTTTCTCCTTATTTATCCAGTTTTACATTTAGATCAATATTCATATTCATTTGAAAGTAGATCATGTTATTGTTTGCATCGATTGGCTGTCGGCTTACATAATCCGTTTTTAATTTATCTTTCAAGATCTGGTAAAATAGTTGGACTTTGAAATTATTTTCTTTTAAGTAAAGGTTTATACCGGCCCAGTAGGATTTAAACCTTTCAAAACTTTCTGTTTTTAAATTGCGATCAAAATCTCCCCTGAGGTAATCGTATCTTACAACCGGCATAACATGATAGTCTCCTACAGGTAGATTATATCCAAGTGTAGTCTGGTAAGTTTTGGTGTCCTTTGCTGCCGAACCGCTGAAGTAGGTGTAAGCTCCGGAAAGATAAAGTCCTTTCCAGACAGCAGTCATATCATAAGTATGTGCATTTAAACCATATTGAGGAGTAAAGGGGTTGGTTGCACCGGTGCTGAAATCATAACCTGCATTGGCATTCATAACATCATAATTGCCACCTGTTGCACTTGTCTGGGGGCTTAGAAGAGATATGCTATTTACTCCTTTCGTATGAGGATTATAGCCGTTTACATATCGTAGTTCTCGGTTTGTAACTCCGGCCATTCCGAGGGAAACTTTTAGATTTCTTTGAAATACATCATTTCCTTCGTCCCAATCGGCTTCTTTGCCATTTACAATCATGCCACCGAAAGGATTGACTTCTACTCTCCAGCTTAGCATGGGAGAAATGAACATGGGGTCTTTCCCTGAATGAGTTTCCGTGAGGGCTCTCTGTCTACCTATGCCCTCGTGGCCGGCACCTTTACCGTTGGTATAAGAAAAGGAGAAAAGCATGTAGTGGGTGAGTTTCTCTGATATTAAAGAAAGAGGATGCGTATGAACAAAACCTCCAATATCAAACTGTTGGATGAAGTTACTTACAAAAGCTCGTTCTACTACAACGAGGTTCACAGAACTCCCCCATTCCCGTAAGAAAGGATGTTTGGCCATACCAAATTTCACTTTCGTTTTCATTAAGGGAACATTGAACCAGAAGTTAGCTTCCTGGAGACCTCCCCGGCTGTCTTTTACTTTTTCTGAGGTTACCGCCCCTGAGGAATTTTTCGATTCTACGAGATAAGGTGGATTGATTAAGTTTTCAATACGAATGTGTACCTGGGCTCCCCACCATTTGTCTCCGTTATATTTAAAACCGAACCGAACCCGGCGAAAGTTCATATCAAAGGAATTATAATCTCTGTGTCCGTTAGAAAAATCGGAGTCTTTCTGGGCTGAAATTCCTCTCACCTGTAATCTTCCCGAAATAGTGAGTTTTTCATTACTGGGTTTCTTTACTTCTTTGGCCTTATCTTTTACTTCTTCTGCACCTATTTTCTTCCTTCCGGGACCGGGTTTGGTGTAGACAAGCCCCGTTATGGGGTCTTCATATAACTCGATTTCTTCTGCAAAGAGAGAAGGAGCTGAACCAATGCAGAGAATTATTAACAATTTTGTAACCAAAACATTAAACTTTCTTAATGTTTTATCTATAGCTTGATAATCCATACGAAACAATCCTTTATGCTAAGCCTTGCCGGGCTTAGCTTTTTTAATTTTAGGCTGATTTTTCTACCTGCATTTCTAAGTGGAGAAGGGCAGGTTTTTGAGGTTTGGGAAATAGTTTTTCCGATAGCACATAAATGGAAATACTGATAATAATTCCCAATGCAGCTAAAAACACATCTTTACTTACTTTTTTAAATGTATCGAGATAAGGAGTATCTCTTTTGGTAATCAGGTGAAGGATAATTTCTCTACCTGCAAGCAAGCCTAAGAAAACCCAGGTAGTAGACATTGGCATTTTACTCCAGACCTGAAAAAGAAGAAGAATGACCCCATAGATAAGATCTACGATTGTAGCAGCCTTGGCTGTATTTATATCAGATTTTTCACTTACGATTTCCTGGATTCTTCCACCATTGGATTTCATGATAATTCCGAGGGCGAAAACCAGAATTCCGAGGGCCAAAAAAAGTTCTATTGGATTCATTTTCCTGGGAAGAAAAACGGCAATATTTGCGGTATCCTGTAAAAGCCAGGTTATCCAGAGAAAGCAGGTAGAGATCCATTGCATTACAGACCAGCGTTTTTCAGATTCCGGATCCGGGGTAAAACCTTCTTCGTATTCATGTTTTTGGAACATGCAAAATATTCCGAAAAGCACAAGTGCAGAGGTAAAGGCAAGTGCATATCCAACAAAAGACTTAATTAGCATTTTCTCAATATTCTTTCCTCCGAATAAACCGAGGATAAGAAATGTGGTGGATACGGGTGCTTTCATCCTTGTGATGATAACGAGGATAACCGGGGCTAAAAGCTGGATAATGTTGAAATCTTGCGTTTCTTCAAAGGAATCTAAACGATGAAAATGGATCTGGCCATTATCCCGTGACCATCCGTACATGTGTACAAGAACAAGGATTAGACCGAAAATCAATGTTTTTAATAACCAACTGATTTCTTTCTTACTTTCGAGAAAGGTTCCAATGGTTTGAATGGCGTCGTTACCGGCCACTGAAAAGGCAGATATAGCAAAGGCTATCCAGCCGAGATAATACAGGGGAAGCTGCATTATGTACCCGATAATAATAACCAGGGTAGCTACCACTACGGGTGTGTAAAACCTTACTTGTTCACGGAATTCCGTGTTTTTACTCTCCATAAACTTCTCTCTTTCAAAACGTATGAAAAAGTAATAAAATAGGAATGTTACGTTTGTGTTACGGTATAATTACCTTTCAGGGAATTTTTACGGAAATGTAACCAAAAATTCGGTTTATTACGATTTCATTTCGAAAGATAAGGGAAGCTTTTTAGTAGAATTTCGAGCTTTTTCTCATCTTTCACCTGAATTTCCATGAGCCAGTCTGACTTTGTCCAGGCATAAAAAAAGCTACCATCCTTAGTTCGGGCTGAGACCTGTCTTTCTCCCCCCTCTTTTTTAAGTCCTGTTTTGCCTTTAGTCTTATAGAGCGGAAAGATTATTTGTTCGAGATAAGATTTCGGGCTGAAAGACTCTTGTTTCACAAATAGGATGATGCGGATGATATAATCTGTTTCTCCATAAATACCTTCGAAGCCGGAAAGACCGAAAGGCAGGGATAGTTTTTTTAGAAGCGGTTTGTGCTTTTCTATACTTTTGGGGAATACATCTATAACTTTTGCCTTTTTCTCAGGAGTGGGGAAGTTTGTATTGAATTCTTTTTCACAGGCGACGAGAAAGAAGAGAAATATAAAAAAAGGGGTTAGAAAATTTTTCACTAAACCTGTACCTCCGCTCCGGCAAATTGATTTTCATAAAGACGGGCATAGATACCATTCTGTGCTAAAAGCATATCGTGGTCTCCAATTTCTGCAATCTGACCTTTATCGAGCACGACGATTTTTTTGATTTTACGAATCGTGGAAAGCCTGTGAGCAATCACAAAAGTAGTACGGTTTTCGAATAAACGATCTAAGGCCCTTGTAACTAACTTTTCTGATTGGGAGTCCAAAGCACTGGTCGCTTCATCGAGAATGAGAATTTCCGGGTTGCGAAGCAGGGTTCTGGCTATTACGAGCCTTTGTCTCTGACCGCCGGATAGGTTCAGACCTCTTATTCCTAACATACTATCATAGTCGTTTTCCATTTCCATGATAAAATCATGAGCATTGGCAAGTCTTGCTGCTCTCATTATTTCCTTGCGGGTGGAATGGGGTCTTCCATAAGCTATATTTTCTTCCACCGTTCCGTGAAATAAGAAGATGTCCTGGGTTACAACACCGATATGTTTTCTGAGTTGGGAGATGTCCAGCTCTTCGATATTGACTCCGTCTATTTCGATAGCACCGGAATTGGGTGTATAAAAACGTGGTATTAAGTCCATCAGGGTAGATTTTCCACTACCGCTCAAACCTACAAGAGCTATTGTTTCCCCAACTTTTACTTCGAGGTTTATGCCTTTGAGCACTTCCTGGTTGGAACCCGGATAAGTAAAATGCAAATCTCGAAATACGATGGAATCTTTTAGGCCATTCAGAGAGATGTGGTGCTTTCCTTCTTTTACTTCTGATTCCATGTCCAAAATCTCAAATACTCTTTCCCCTGCAATACTGGCCTGGGCAACTTTTCCTACCATCTGGGAAAGCTGGGTTAAGGGTCGTAATAAAAACATCAGGGTAAGTAAGAAGGCCATGAATTCTCCCTGGGTGAAACGACCATTAAAGATCAATTTGGCTCCAAAGGCAAAAAAGAAAAGTACGATTACCGAAGAAGTCAGTTCCACGAGGTTTGGAGCCATTTGTAAGTAAAATTGCCCTTTGAAGCTTCTGTAGGAGACTTTATCATTGATTTCCTGGAATTTTCCCAGTTCTTCTTTTTCGGTAACAAAGGAGCGTATGATCTTTATCCCGGAAATCATTTCCTGTATGTTTCCGTTCAGGTCGGCCATTCGTTCCTGGTATTTTTTGGTAGACTTGGTAATTTTATGGGTAAAAAGAGTTACGGGGTAAATAATGATCGGTACAGTGATAAGGGCTAACAATAGTAATTCAGCATTCAAATAGAGTAAAACAAAGAGGTGGGTAATAACATAAAAAAAGTTAACGGTAGCATCCCTTAAATTACTGGAAATGACAGCAGCCACTACTTCTATATCATTTATCATCCGACTCATGACCATCCCGCTTTTTTCTTTGTAGAAGTAGTTCAGGGGAAGACTTTGAACTTTGTCAAATAACTCCTGTCGTATATCACTCACCGCCGTATAGCCTGTGCTGGCAATAAAGTAAACCGAGAGGAGGTAGGTAAAGAGTTTTAAGAGATAAAGTGGAATGATAAGCTTGCAGATGGCCCAGATGACTTCTAAAGGTTCCATATTCTTTGTTTGTCGGTTTACCCAGAACTTGGCTCTGATAATCTGTTTCTGTATCCTTTGAAGACCATCCAGAGAATCTTTTCCGAAAATCTGCTCTTTGTAGAGGATGATTTTCTCCGGTCCGGTAAGTTCAAATTGAAAACGATATTTTTTCTCAGCACCGAGGGAATCAAAAAGGGGAATGAGAGCAGTGATAGAAGAAGCATTCAAAAGCGCGGTAAGGAGTGCAAAGAGAACACCGGCTAAGATTTTCGCTCGATATCGTAAAGAATAAGCTAAAAGACGTCTGAAGGTTTTAAGCATGAATTATGATTCCTTTCGGTCAGGATTCAAGACTCTGAAATTGAGAGATTCTGTCAAGAAAAGAGCAGGTACTTTTCAAACAGAGCGCCGGTCTTTTAAATTCACCCTGAAAAAGATAAGTTCTTGACATGTTTAGTGTTCAAAAAAAACTGAACTTTGAACGGTCACTGGGACTTACCCGGCGAAGCTGTGTCTTTCAATTAATATGGATGATACAATCCGCAGAAAAATTTTAAATCTTTTGCACCAGAACCCTGAAATAAGTCAGAGAGAATTAGCTGAAAAACTGGGAATCAGTCTCGGTAAGGTGAACTATTGCCTGAAATCAGTGATACAAAAGGGCTGGGTGAAAGTAAATAACTTTCGCAATAGCCAGAATAAAACTGCTTATTCCTATATCCTGACTCCGGGGGGGATTGAGCTTAAAGCCAGACTTACCATTGATTATATTCGTATAAAAATGCAGGAATACGAAGATATCAAAAAAGAACTTGAGGAACTGGTAGAAGACGCTAAAAATCAGCAGATCGAAATCGATGAGTTAATAGAATTTGAAAGTGTTTAACACTACACGGTATATGTTGCTTTTTAGAAATTTAAGAAGAAAGAGTATTTACTTATCTTTCTTTTTAGGTTTTGCTTTATTAGGTATTTATATATCGTTTGAACCCACGTTTTCCTCTAATTTTCAAAATCTACAGACCGATCCGGGGGATACGAGAATTGTTCACTATTTTATGGAACATTCGTATCGTTTTATTTTTAGTGAGTCCTATCAATTTGAGTTATGGTCTCCGGGGTTTTATTATCCATTTCGAAATGCTTTAGCTCTTTCTGAGAACTTATTGGGGGCAGCACCTTTTTATTGGGCACTTCGATTTTTTTTGGAACCGAGCCTATCTTATCAGTTCTGGCTATGCTTCATATTTTTATTGAATTATCTTTCGATGTTTAGTTTATTGAGATATTTTAATATACGAAATATATTTGTTTTGATAATGTTTTCTTATTTATTTGCTTTTAATCTTCCGAGATTAATTCAGATAGGGCATCAGCATTTAATGCCGCAGTTTTATACTCCCCTGTCTTTTCTCTTCTTATTCAGGTTTTTTGATTATGATAAGATAAGGTATTTTTATGCTTTTCTGATATTTGCTTACCTTCAGTTTTTGGCGAGTATATACCTCGGCTGGTTTTTACTGCTTGCCCTTTTTATAATGATACCTCTGCTATTTATTTCTCGGAAATATAGATTGGTTTTTATGCGTAATCTTTTTTCAAAGAAATTGGCTTATATCTTATTGAGTATTGGATGTTTTGGCATTATGATGTTCTTAACATTTAAGCCTTACCTCGAAATAAATAAGTTAGTAGGAGGAAGAAATTTTTTTGAAGTAGAATTCATGCTTCCCCGCTTAAGCTCCTATTTTTTCTTTCCAAAGGAGCATCTGTTTTATTCCGGATTTTTTAATACTATTTTGAACAGTTTTGATAAAAATCATTTATTAGCAGAACACTATATGTTCCCGGGCCTGTTTTTATATGTAAGTGCTTTACTTTCAGTAGGAATGTTGTGCAAAAAGAATTTTTATTTAAAGAAAGAGAAAACACTAATAAAGATTTTTCTCCTACTTTATTTTATGATTTTTCTATTTAGCTTAAAAGTGGGAAAATTTAGTCTATGGAAATTAATTCATTCTAATTTTCCCGGAGGGAAAGGGATTCGAGCCGTAACCAGAATTCATTTGATAATGAACTTTTTTCTTGTTATAAGTTCTGCCTTATTATTGAATCGGATTTTCAAAAATATTACTATTTCTTATGCTCTTCCCCTCTTTCTTCTTTTATTCAGTTTTATTATTTTAGAGAGTTATTATAAATCTCCTTCTTTTCCCATAAAGCCTGTAGAACTTAGAATTTCAAGACTTGTTGAGAGGATAGAAAAATATTCCTGCCAGATAAGTTATTTGAAAGTAGAAAATAGTTATATAGATGAGATTGATGCTATGTGGGCCGGACTTCGGACAAATACAAGGGTAGTGAATGGATATTCGGGTGGAGTTCCTCCGTATTATATTAATGCTTTACAGGTTTCGAGCATAAACAAAGTACTTAGTTGGATTTTTTTTAAGGCTCACAAAAACGAAGTAAATGGAAAAAATTTCTGCTATCTTGCTAAAGAAAATGATTCTTATCAATTAGTTTATTCTCAAAAAATTTATTTAAAATAACAATTCATGAGTAAGCTTATATATTTATTTAAACAATTTCTATTCTTTTTTGTCGACCTATATCGAAGTAGAATTCTCATTTTATCTCTTGCCAGGCAGGACTTCAAGCAGAGATTTTTGGGAAACTATTTTGGAATTCTCTGGGCTTTTGCCGGGCCTTTAATCAATGTCTTGATTATGTGGTTTGTATTCCAGGTAGGTTTTCGGGCCAGTAAGGTAGAAGAGTATCCCTTTGTATTATGGCTTATGTCCGGAATGTTTCCCTGGTTTTTTATTTCGGAAGCCATTATGACCGGGAGTAATTCAATATTAGATAAACCGTATCTTGTGAAAAAAGTAGTGTTTCGGGTAAGCACCTTACCTATTATTAAACTTCTGGTGGCTCAATTTTTACACCTGTTTTTTCTTTGTATTCTCTTCGGAATGTTTATCGGTTATGGATATTATCCGGGACTGCACGCCATTCAAATTCTATACTATGTATTAGCCATATCTTTTTTGAGTCTGGGGCTTAGCTGGGCTACTTCGGCAGTAGTTGTTTTTTTTCGAGATCTCGGACAGGTAATCGCTATTGCCCTACAATTTGGTTTCTGGTTGACTCCAATTTTTTGGCCTATAAAAATGGTTCCCGAAAAATATCTTTTCTTTATCAAGCTAAATCCGGCTTTTTATATTGTGGAAGGTTACAGAGATGCTCTTTTGTATCAACACTGGTTCTGGGAAAAGCCTTTTTTAACACTTTATTTCTGGGGCTTTGTTTCTGTTTGTTTTTTTGGTGGAGCTTTCCTCTTTCGAAGACTCAGACCCCATTTTGCAGATGTATTATGAAGCTTTCCAATAATAGAATTGCATCTAAAGATATGAAAAAAAATAGAAGAAGTATTGTTATAGTCCAGAAAGAGATGAGGTGATAAATGAAAAAATATTTGGTAGTAGGTGCGGGGTTTTCCGGTGCGGTGCTTGCAAACACACTGGCCAGGGAATTAGATTGTAAAGTTATTGTATTGGATGAAAGAAATCATATTGCAGGAAATTGCCATACAGAAAGAGAAGTTGAAACTGGCGTTATGGTGCATAAATACGGTCCGCATATTTTCCATACCAGTAATAAAGAAGTCTGGGATTATGTGAATTCTTTTGTGAAGTTTATACCTTTTATAAACCGAGTAAAAGCAGTGTATCAAAAACAAGTTTATTCTCTTCCTATAAATCTTCATACTATCAACCAGTTTTTTGGCCTTTCTTTGGATCCTAAGGAAGCAAGAGAGTTTATTGAAAAAAAAGGGGATGTGAGTATCGAAGAAGCGAAAACCTTTGAAGAACAGGCCAAGAAGTTTGTGGGAGAAGAGTTATACCGGGCTTTCTTTTATGGTTATACAAGAAAACAATGGGGTTGCGAACCCAAAGAACTTCCGGCTTCTATTCTAAAACGCTTACCTGTCCGTTTTAATTACGATGACAATTATTATAATGATGTTTACCAGGGAATTCCGGAAGAAGGATATACAGCGATAGTTGAAAAAATGTTAAATCATTCAAATATAGAGGTACACTTAAATACGAAATTCAGCCCTGATAATGAAAAGTATAAAGACTATGATCATGTGTTTTACACCGGTCCTGTTGATGCTTTTTTTAAATATAAACATGGGAAGTTGCGTTATAGAACGGTTTATTTCAAGCGCTATGAAGCTTTAGGCGATTACCAGGGAAACGCGGTGATTAATTATGCTGATGAAACAATTCCCTATACAAGGGTACATGAGCATAAGCATTTTACGCCCTGGGAAACACATGAAAAGACAGTATACTTTGAAGAATATAGCAAAGCTACCGAAGAAAACGATACTCCTTATTACCCTATCCGCTTGAAAGAAGATATGGATAAGTATGAGCTCTATGAAAAGGAAGTATACGCATTAAAAGATTTTACCTTTTTAGGAAGGCTTGCTACATATCGTTATATGGACATGCACCATGTTATTGATGAAGCTTTGCAGATAGCAAAAGAGTTTGTGAGAAAATGTTTATAATTTTATGATTGCCATTTCAGCAAAAAATATTAGAAAAATTTATCCTCTTTATAAGAAACCCATTGACCGGCTAAAAGAGACTCTACATCCGCTCCGAAAAACGTATCATACAAAATTTAACGCTCTTCAGGATATAAACTTTGAGATAAAAAAAGGAGATACGGTTGGAATTCTCGGACAAAATGGAAGCGGAAAGTCCACCTTACTTAAAATTATTACGGGTGTTTTGACTCAGACTTCCGGAACTCTTAGTGTAAATGGAACCATATCTTCACTCTTAGAATTAGGTACCGGATTTAATCCGGAACTAAATGGAATGGAGAATATTTATTTTTATGGAGCTATTCAGGGCTTATATAAAGAGCAAATTGAAGAAAGGGTTGAGAGTATCTGTTCTTTTGCTGATATTGGAGATTTTATCTATCAACCTGTCAAATCTTATTCGAGTGGTATGTTTGTGCGTCTTGCTTTTGCCTGTGCTATACATGTAGAACCGGATATACTGATCATTGATGAAGCCTTATCAGTAGGCGATGCCAAATTTCAGGCCAAGTGCTTTTCGAAATTGTCCAAACTTATGAAGGCCGGTGTTACCATTTTATTTGTAAGTCATTCTACCGAACAAATTATTACTCATTGCAATCATGCCATTCTTTTAGAGAAAGGAAGAATATATACGTCCGGAGAGCCGAAAACAGTAGTCAATACCTATCTTGACTTACTCTTTGGAAAGAAAAAGGATACGAAAACTAAAAAACTCAAAAATATAAAGGAAGATGATAAGTCAGAAAAGAGTACCTTTACAGAAGACTTAAATTCTCAGTTCGAAAAACGTCCTTATTATAATCCGTCTGAATATCGATGGGGAGATAGAGAAGCGGAGATTATTGATTTTGTAGCGTATCAGGATGATAGATTATTTCCCTCGGCTATGCAGGCTGGCATACCTTTTTTTCTGAAATTTCGATTTGTAGCAAAGAGAGATCTTAAAAATGTTATATTCGGATTTGCTGTTAAAACCAAAGAAGGTATTACGGTATATAATACAAATTCAGACATGCAAGGTTTGAAAAGTCTGGAGCTTCTTTCAATTGGAGAAGAACGAATATTAGAAATTAGTATGCCTATTAAATTATTTACAGGAGATTATTTCCTTTCTCTCGGCTTGGTTTCTAAGAATGAAGAACAAGAAATAATTCCTCATGATAGGCGATATGACTCTATTCATATAGTTGTTGAGCCTGTTACGCATTTTTTCGGATTAGTTGATCTGGATATGGAGATGAAAGTATATTAAATGTTAGAACTATTACAAACGAGTGAATTTCTTCAGGACCCGGAAACCGGGATCTGGACACTAAAAGAACTTAAGAGATTTGATTATAGTGATGGAGATGAAAACGAAAATTACCTTTTAGAAGTTTTGCAAAATGCGAAAGATAAAAGTATTTATTCTGAAGAACTGAGAAAATCCATTAAAGATTGGCCGAGTCTTTATCACTTGAGTCGAAGAAGATCCAATTTGCTTCGTCCCTTTGAAGAAATACTAAAGAATAAAAAAATATTAGAAATCGGCTGTGGATGCGGAGCCATTACTCGGTATATTGGAGAACTTGGTGCGGAGGTTTATTCTATAGAAGGTAGTTTCCGAAGAGCTAAAAGTGCCAGAGAGAGATGCAAAGAGCTATCTAATGTAACGATTATATGCGGAAGTAGTGATAAACTTCCTGAATATGGAGAATTTGATGTAGTTCTATTAATTGGTGTATTAGAATATTCTCCGAAATTTTTAGGCCCTGAAGGTCCCGAACTTCTATTAAAATCCATATACCGGCAGTTGAAACCTGAAGGACTATTGATTTTAGCTATAGAAAACCAACTTGGACTTAAATACTTTGCCGGTTATCCTGAGGATCATGCAGGAATTCCTATGTATGGAATTAATAATTCTTATACTGAAGGAGAATTTGTTACTTTCGGAAGAAAAGTATTGGAAGATTTACTTCTTGATGCAGGTTTTGATACTTTAGAGCAGTATATTCCCTTACCGGATTACAAATTACCCGTATCTATAGTAACACCTCTCGGCTGGCAAAAATATCCGGACGAAATGTGTAGCCTCGCGTTAGAGTCTGTAAAAGAAGATGCACAGAGAAGTCCTTACTCTTTTCTTTCATTAGAGAATGCCTATATACCGGTGTGGAAGAATGGCCTGGCTCAGGACTTAGCCAATTCTTTTCTGTTTTCCTGTTACAAAGGAGAAAAATCGGAGTTTTCAAATATTCTGGCTTATTATTTTTCCGATGCGAGAAAAATAGATTATCTGAAGCGATTAGAGTTTCTTGAAGATGAAGGAGTTGTCATCAAAGCCTATCATGGAAATTCAAGCAGTATAGAAGAGTTTATACAGGGAGAATCGTATTTTAAAAAACTCTTAAATATCCTGAATCGACCGGGTTGGTCTATCGAAGAAATTGTATCCTGGACAAAAGTCTGGTATGATGCTCTGCTAAAAGAACTGGGATTGTCGGAAAACATTACACTTACAGCAGCTGTTGAAAGTAAATACTGGGATGCTACACCATTTAATGCGATCCTTGATGAGAAGGGAGATTTGTGTTTCTTTGATCTGGAATGGACCGGTTTGAAACAAATTGATTTAGGTTTAGTGCTCTGGCATGGGTTATTTATTAGCTTTATACGGGTTACTGATGTTTCTTCTCCTGTGCAGGGGCAGAGTCTGAATGTGTTAGAAATTATATATCGGATAATGTTATACCTTGGTTTTGATTTAAGTAAAGAAAGTTTGTTAGAGTATGAAAAAAGAGATAGGCAGATCATTTCTGACTTAAGTGGAATAGATGAGCCTGAAGAGCATATATTGTATGTAAAGAATCGTTGTTTAAGAGAGCGAATTTTACCTGAACAGGCAGAGCAAAAGCTATTGCAAAAAGAACAGGAACTTAGACAAAAAGAAGAAGAACTTAGACAAAAAGAGGAAGAACTTAAAGCTGTTTATTCTTCAAATAGCTGGAAAGTAACGGAACCTGTAAGACATATTATAAAAATTATAAAAAAGTAGGATGAAAATGCAACAATTACCTCCACAATCTACAGCACCTTATTGGGTAGAAGATGAAATATCACTGGTCGATCTGGCCAAGATCTTCGTAAAAAGACGAAAATGGTTTTATATTGGTAATTTATCTGTCTTTTTACTGGGGATGGCTTTTTCCTTAACAAGACCAAAAATCATAGAGTACCGTTCCTTTTACCAACTACCCACGGAAAGTAGAGAGGGGAAGGTAGCTACCATGGAACCTGTGTCAATCGTATCGGATAAGTTTGAGTCTCTTTATATAAAGCAGTATATAAATGGATATAAGAAGAAACATAATACTACGAAGTTTCCTTTTATTATAAAACCTGAATTCGAAAAAGATAGTAACTATATTAGTATTTTAAGTAAAGCTGCGGAAGCGAAAAGAGAGGAAGTCAAAGTGATTCATAAGGAACTGCTGAGTTTTCTTTCCAGTAATCAAGAAAAACTATATACAAGCAGGAAGGATTATTACACGAAACAAATCGAAAAATTGAACCAGGAACTTAAAGAGGTTGAAAAGGCCAGTAAGAATGCAACATCAAAAGAGTTAATGAGTAGTTACCAGAACCGAATTTCTTCTCTTGGAGAAAGGGTTCTAAAATTGGAAGAGGAATCCTCTTTCTTGAAATCCGGACAGCTTCTGGGCCTGGCGGAAGAAACAGAAGAAAAAGATAAGAGGGTTCTATATGTGGCTGTTTCTTTGATTGCAAGTCTTATCATTGGCTTTGTTCTGGTCTTTATAGCTGAGTTTATATCCCAGGTAAAAAAAGCCCTGGATGAGGAAATGTAGATATAAAAGAATTGACACTAAAGGTTTGTTCAAAATATAGTAAGAATTGAACGTAAGGTTTTTAAGCTTTATGGGACTCACCCGGCGAAGCTATGTCCTGAAATGAAAGAGTTTAATATAACTGGTAATTTCATGTGTAACATTCCATTTAAAGAATATTCAATAGTCTGAATTTTCTAATAAATTGACTCTGATAATTTAGTAAAACAACTCGCTATTTTTATTAAAAAATATTCTATAAGAAAAATAATCTTTTGAGTAGCTATTGATTATTTGGAAAAAGAAAAAATATATTTATTAGTTTTTATTTTTTACCGGGATAAAAGGTATTCT